>JAVBUO010000022.1:0-76549 GCA_031555315.1 Acetobacteraceae bacterium | reverse complement strand
GGGGACGGAGCGTTTCTCGACGGGCGACTTCGGCACTGCGATCGAGGTTGGCGGCGGCGTGACGGCGACGCTGCGTGGCGGCCTGTCGGTGTATGCGGACGCGGCGTGGCAGACGGAGCTTGGCGATGCCGGGTTCCGTGGTTGGACGGCCTCGGCCGGGCTGCGTTACGCGTTCTGACCCGCAGCCGGGGAACCGGACGGCACAACAGAAAGGCGCCCCCGCAAGGGGCGCCTTTTGCATGCAACCGAAACTCAGGACCGCTTGACGTTCAGCGGCAGTGTCATGCCGCGCATCACGCCGGTCAGGTCCTTACGATACGCGGTGGCGGTGAAATACTGGCCTAGCGGGTAATAGGGGACATCCTGAAAAAATTGGATCTGGATGTCGCGGGCGATCGCTTTCTGCGCGTTGAGGTCGGGGGCGTCGAGCCAGTCATTGCGCAACGCTTCCAGCCGTTCGGATGTCGGCCAGCCGAACCATGCGTCGGCGCCGTTGGCGCGCAGCAGCAGGTTGCTGCCCGGGGTCATCAGGTCCATGCCGCCGAACAGGCTGATGATGGCGTTCCAGCCGCCGCGGGCGGGTGGATTGCGGTTGGTCCGGCGCTGGACGACAGAACCGAAATCCATCGTTACGTCTTCCACATTGAAACCGACTTTCTGCAGCAGATCGATCGCCACCGGAGTCACGGCGGCATGGCTGGGGGTGCTGGTGGCATGCAGCATGGTGACCTTGGTCGTGCTGCGATAACCGGTGGCACGCAGGGCGGCCTTGGCGGCTTCCAGATCGCGCGGGCTGGTCAGCACATCCAGCCCGGCATCCGATGCCAGAGGCGTATCAGCCGGGAAACAGCCGATGCCGGTTTTCCACATGCTCTGATCGGCACCGACCAGCGCGTGCATGAAGTCGGCCTGGTTCAATGCAGGCCACAGGGCACGCCGCACCTCCGGATTATCGAAGGGCGGGTGCAGGTGATTGGGGCGCATCAGGGCGACCATTCCAGCGGTGTCGACCTGCTCGACCACGATATCCCGGTGCTGTTCCAGAAGCGGGCGAAGGTCGGATGATATCTGTTCCCACCAGTCGATCTCGCCGGTCTGCAACGCCGCGGTGGCGGTCGCCGGGTCGAAAATACTATGCCACTCCATACGCTCGAAATGGGCCAGCTTGGCACCCGATGTGACGCTGGAGGTTTCGGTGCGCGGTACATATCCGTTGAATTTCTGATAGACGACCAGACGGCCGGGCACCCGCTCCGACGCCATGAACCGATACGGACCGGAACCGATCGCCTCGGTGATCGGACGTTCGGGTGGTTGGCTGGCCAGACGTTCCGGCATGATGAAACACGGATATGCAGATGGTTTGGCCAGCGCATCCAGCATCGGGCCGAACGGGCGGTTCAGGACCAGCTCGAATTTCTGATCGTCGAGGGCGCGTATGGTATTCAGGCGCTGCGCCAGCGTTTGCCCCAGCGTGTCGCGCTGCATCCAGCGCTTGATGGACGCCACGGCATCCTGTGCGCGGACTTTTTCGCCATCGTGGAAGATCAACCCGTCGCGCAGTGTGAAAACCCAGCGTTTGCCATCGTTCTCGACCACATGCCCGGCGGCCATCTGCGGTGATGCTTCCATGTGCTGGTTCACGCCGTACAGTGTGTCCCATACCATGTGGCCGTGATTGCGGGTGATGTAGGCGGTGGTGGTCAATGGATCGATGATTGTCAGGTCGGAATCCGGAATATACTTCAACACCCGCGAAGCCGTGTTTTCGGCGATGGCCGGGCGTGACAGGCGTGCAGTGGCAAGGGCGGCCGTGGCGGCAAGAACAGTGCGACGTTTCATTGAATGCCTTCTGGAAAATGGTTTCCGTTATGGTGGCGCGGCCGCTTCGGCTGCGCTAGGGGGCTGCCGGTAGAATCGTGATAACCGCATGTGCATGCCGCAGGCGATGGACATATCGAACCTGATATGAGGTCCGTTGTGATGTTCATTCCGCAGGCCGTCTGTTGGTGATGCGCGCGATCATGCGGGCAAACTGGTCATCGCCTGCCCGAGGGACAGTTTGGTGCCGTTCAGCAAAGAGGTCTGCATGGCTGTGTCGGTTTCGCAGAAAGTCAGCGGATCGGCCGGCAGAAGTTTGTGCTGCAGCACCAGATGGGCAAGGGCGAGGCGGTTCCAGTTTGCATCGGGGTCGGTGATGTGGATGCGCCCGGCTTCCCAGGCCATCAGCGCGGCCGATGTCGCGTGATACAGTGCACTGGCGGCGCGGCGTATATCGGCGTCGTGCGTCCTCTCGGTGGCTGCGGTTTTCATCATATCGGCGGCACGCAGAAGAATGGAGGACAGCGCAGTATGGCTGCGGGCGGGCAACGTGCTTTCGTTCAGCAGCCGGGTCAGATACTGCACCAGAATTTCCAGTGCGCCTTCTCGCCGGCAGGCGCGCGCGACGTCGAGCGCCACGATGTTACTGGTGCCTTCCCAGATCGATCCAAGATGCGCATCGCGCAGCACGCGGGCATCGGACCACTCCTCGATGTAACCGCACCCGCCGCGCACTTCCATGGCGTCTCCGGCGACCTTGCGGGCATCGCGGCAGGTGCGGAATTTGATCAGTGGCGTCAGGATGCGCATCAGCTTCTGTGCCTGTGCGTCATTTGCATCGGCGCGTTCCAGGATGCAGGCGGTATGCAGCACCATGGTCCGGCCCTGTTCCGCCGTGACCAGCATTTTGATCAGCTGCCGCTGCATCAGCGGCAGTTCGACCAGTTGCTTGCCGAAGGCTATCCGGTTGTGGGCGAGAAACAGCGATTCATTGACGGCGCGGCGCATCAGACCGGCCGAGCGTACGCCGTTCGACAGGCGAGACATATTGATCATGTCGGTCATCTGCCTGAAGCCGTCTTCCGGCTTGCCGACCAGATAGGCTGTCGCGCCGTCCAGCAGAATTTCACCGCTGGCCATCGAGCGGGTGCCGAGTTTGTCCTTCAGGCGAATCACGCGATACGCATTGCGTGTGCCGTCGGGCAGGATGCGCGGCAGCAGAAACAGCGACAGGCCGGCCGTGCCGGACGGCGCACCGACCGGGCGGGCCAGCACCATCGACAGATCGGCATCGACGTTCGAGCAGAACCATTTGTCTCCGTATAGGCGCCACTCACCGTTTTCCAGATGCGCTTCGGTGGTAATGGCGCCGATGTCGGACCCGGCGTCCTGTTCGGTGATGAACATCGCGCCTTGTGTCAGTTGAGAAAAGGTCTGTGTCGTCAGATTGGGAAAATACCGGTCGATCAGTTCCTGTGATCCGAATTTGACCAGCGTGCGGGTCAGCGCGTCGGTCATGCTGAGCGGACAGCACAGTCCGAATTCCGCCTGCACGAACAGAAAGGTCAGTCCGTATTTTATAATCGGCGGCAGTACATGATCGATATCGAAGACACCCTCGCGGTGCGACATGGCGGCCAGACCGAATTCGCTGAATGCGCATTGCTCCATCACAACATAGCTGGGGTGCTTTTCGATGCGTTCGGCGTCTGCGCCGTTGCGGGTGCGCTGATGCAGGGTGGGCGGGTTCTTGTCCGCGCTCAGTGCCAGTGTTTCCAGAACGCCGCCAGCCAGCTCACCCAAGCGTTTGAAATGCGGCTCAACCTGCGCGAACAGGGATTCTGGCGTATAAATCCGCAACAGATGCGTGAATTCCTGGTCCGTCAAATATGCATTATGACCATAGTTATCTGGGATATTGCGGTGTGCATTGTTCTGGCTGTTAGTCAGAATGTTCATGGACTATCCCTACTTTATCGCTTTTCCTGATAGGAAAGCAGGCGGGGGCATCCGTTTCAATATTTATCGGTTGAAGATAGGCAAGTTTTAATAAAGGCTAGGCGTTAAACGCCTTCGTTGCGTAGAATTACGCGCAATGTGTCGATTGGTTCCAACCTGCCGTTGTGTTCGATATGCCAGAATGTCCAGCCATTGCAGGAAGGCGCGTTGGTTAGCGCCGCACCGACCTGATGAATCGACCCCTGCACGGAGCTGGCGCTCAGGCGCCCGTCGGCTGTCACGGTTGCGGATACACGCTGTGTGCGGTCGTAGAGCACGGTGCCTGGCGCGATCAGGCTGCGTTCAACCAGTGTGCCAAACGCTATGCGTGGCTGTTCGCGTTTTGACGGCGCGATGTTCATCGCTTTTGCGGGAGCCGGCTGGGTGCGTGCCAGCCGTGCCAGCGCCGCTTCGGCATAGGCGGGGTGGCGTTCGATACCGATGAAGTGCCGGTGCATGCGCTTGGCGACCGCGCCGGTGGTGCCGGTACCGAAGAACGGGTCGAGCACGACATCGCCAGGCCCGGTCGACGACAGCAACACGCGATGCAGCAATGCTTCCGGTTTTTGTGTGGGGTGAAGTTTCAGGCCGTGGCTGTTGCGGATGCGTTCATCCCCCGTGCATAACGGGATCCACCAGTCGGAGCGCATCTGCACGTCGTCGTTCAGCGCCTTCATGGCCTGATAGTTGAAACGATAGCGCGAGTCCTGCTGGCGGCTGGCCCAGATCATCGTCTCGTGCGCATTGGTGAAGCGCCGGCCGCGGAAATTCGGCATCGGGTTGGCCTTGCGCCAGACCACATCGTTCAGGATCCAAAAACCAAGATCCTGCATGATCGCGCCGATGCGGAAGATGTTGTGATAGGCGCCGATCACCCAGATCGTGCCGTCCTTGCGCAGCACGCGGCGGCATTCGGTCAGCCAGGCACGGGTGAAGTCGTCGTAGGCCTTGAAGTCGGCGAACCGGTCCCAGTCCTCGTCCACGCCATCGACCACGCTGTCGTCGGGGCGGCGCAATTCGCCGCGCAATTGCAGATTGTAGGGCGGGTCGGCGAACACACAGTTAACCGACCCCGCCGGCAGCATGCTCAGCATCTGCACGCAATCGCCCAGCAGTATTCGGTCAAGCGGCAATTCGTGGACGACGTCGATCAACACAGGAATCCGGATTTTTGAGACGCATTATGAGACGTATTAAGTGTGGTAAACTGATGGGCGCGCCGATGTCACGTCAACTCGTGGCACGAAAAAACCCACTGCATACCGAGACTGTTGCATTTAAACATCACGAAATGCCAACGAAAACTGCCGGATCGGCCCGAATGTCTGCCGGTGATGCGGGGTGGGGCCGAGCTTGCGCAGGGCCGTTCTGTGCCGGGCGGTAGGGTAGCCCGCATTGGCGTCCCAGCCGTAGCCGGGATAACGCGGCGCCAGGCGTTCCATGATCCGATCGCGCAGCACCTTGGCGACGATTGAAGCCGCGGCGATCGACAGGGATTTTCCGTCGCCGCCGACCAGGCATTGGGTCGGGCAGGACAGGTCGGGCGCCCGGTTGCCGTCGATCAATGCCAGATCCGGCGGGCGGGGCAGGTGCTGCACGGCGCGTTGCATGGCCAGCATGCTGGCATGCAGGATGTTGAGGCGCACGATGTCATCGACCGAGGCGGCTCCGACGCCGATTTCCACATCGGGGCAGGCGCGCAATGCGGCGAACGCCAGCCCGCGCGCCCGTGCGGTCAGCTTCTTGCTGTCGTCGAGCCGAGCAGCCAGCGCGTCGGGCACACCGTTGGCAAAAACCACCGCTGCGGCGACTACCGGCCCGGCCAGGGGGCCGCGCCCGGCTTCGTCCACCCCGGCGACCCGTCCTCCGGCCGTCTGTTCGAATGAAAAATCCGGCATACGCCAACTATAGCAGCAGCGAATCGTGCGCAGACAAGCGCCCGGACGGCGGCCGGACGGGACATTTCCGGGAAAGGAAGTATTCTCGAGCAAAAAATTAAGTGTGTGGTTTTGAGGTTATTAATCTGATCCAGAGATAATGCCGCATACCTCAATATTGTCGGGATTCTCCGTATCATGCTGCATAAGAACGGTTTTTTTGCGCGCTTACCGTTGGCGATGAAAATTCTGCTGCCCATTCTTCTGGTCTCGGTTATGTGCTTCAGTGTTTTCTCCTTTGTGTCGGCCAGTCTGTCGCGCAAGGAGATCGTTGCGGTCTCTCTGGACGAGGGGCGTGTGCTGGCCCGAGGGCAGGCCGAGGCGCTCGACAGCGTGTTCGAGCGCTGGTTCGATACGGCGCGCGCCGTCGCCAATGCCTATCAGGATATGTCGGCCTCTGGCACGATGGAACGTAGCGACTACCTGGCGCTGATGCGCTCGGGCCTGCGTGGCGACGCCGATATCACCAGTGTGTGGAGCATGTTCGGCGCCAACCTGTTCGACGGCAAGGATGCCGATTTTCACGGGCATAATGGTTTTCCGGCTGATGGCCATTTTACCGCGCGTTTCGACCGCCGCACTGCGGACATCGAACGTGCATCCGGTGCGGAGACGGCCGTTCAGCAGGATATCTATCAGCGGGTGATGCAGAGCGGGAAGGAGTTCGTGTCCGAACCGTTCAGTGTGACGGCGAATGGCACGAGAATGCTGATGGTCAGTCTGGCGGCGCCGGTGCGGATTAACGCCAGGGTGGTGGGCGTCGTTGGGATCGATGTGAATCTCATTTCGCTGAATGCACGCCTGAACCGGTTGCGCCCGTTCGAAACGGGAACGGTATCGTTGATCAGCAACGGCGGTTTGTGGGCGTCGTATGTGAAGCCCGAGGAATTGGGCGTTTCGATCGGCAAGGTCAACGCGGCTTTCGGGCAGAATATCGAGCGTGTCCGCCGTGGCGAGGCGTATGAAATAACGGAATGGTCGCGCAGCCTGAATACCGATGTGATGCGCATCTTCCTGCCGGTACGGATCGGCGAGAGCGATGCGCCATGGTCGATCATGGTCAATCTGCCGCAGGATAAGGTCGAAGCGCCGGTGTGGCTTATCACCTACTGGCTGGTTGCGGCGGCAGTGCTGGCGATGCTGGCGCTGGCCGGGGCGGTCACGGTTCTGGTTCGCAGGCTTGCCGCGCGTCCCGTGCAGGAGATGACCGGCGTTGTGGAAACGATGGCCAACGGCGACACGGGCGTGACGGTTCCGATGCTGGACCGTGGCGACGAACTTGGCGTGATGGCGCGCGCGGTCGAATTCTTCCGCACCAACCTGATCCGTACGGCGGAGCTTGCAGCGCAGCAGGAAAAGGAACAGGCCGAGCGTATGGCGCGCGCCGAGCGGCTGTCGGAACTGACCGACGCGTTCGACCGCGATGCGCGCGTCGTGGTGGACTCGGTGGCGCGCGCCGCGGACGGTATGCGCACGACGGCGACATCGCTGACCGGGGTGGCGCAGTCGGCGTCCGAACAGGCGATGTCGGTCGCGTCGATCTCGGAGGAGACATCGAACAGCGTGCAGACGGTCGCCGCGGCGGCCGAGGAACTCGCCGCGTCGGTTTCCGAGATCAGCCGTCAGGTGCAGGAATCCGCGCACATGGCGGGTCGTGCGGTCGATCGGGCGGCGCAGACCACGGCGACGGTGGGTAACCTTGTCGAGGCCGGTCAGAAGATCGGTAACGTGGTGAAGCTGATCAACGACATCGCGGCGCAGACCAATCTGCTGGCGCTGAACGCGACGATCGAGGCAGCGCGCGCCGGCGAGGCGGGCAAGGGGTTTGCGGTCGTGGCGTCCGAGGTGAAGAACCTGGCGATGCAGACCTCGCGTGCGACCGACGAGATCGGCGCGCAGATCGAGGAGATGCGCAATGCGACGGAACAGGCTGTGGCGGCGATCGGCGATATTCAGGGGCTGATCGATCAGCTGAACGCAATCTCGACCGGGATCGCGGCTTCGGTCGAGGAGCAGGGGGTGGCGACGCAGGAGATCTCGCGCAGCGTGCAGCAGGCGGCACAGGGCACGATGGGCGTGACGCAGAACATCGGCGTCGTCAGCCAGGCGGCGGACGAGACGGGCAATGCCGCGGCGCAGGTGCTGGGCGGGGCCGAGGAACTGTCCACGCAGGCGGACGAACTGCGCCAGCGGGTCGGCGCGTTCCTGGAATCCGTACGCGCCGCCTGAACCCAGGTTGACCGCATCGATACGGCGCCTCCGGTTTCGGGGGCGCCGTATTTTTTGCACCCGGGAAATAGGACTGGCAGAACTGCGGAAAGCGATGCCATCCTCGGGAACATGGTCATGAGTTGCCCGGTGAACATTCCTTCCGAAGCGGAAAAAGCGTTGCCGATCATCCGGGAGCTGTTGGCGGAATCGCTGGTGGCTGTTTACCTCCATGGTTCGGCTGTGACCGGTGGTCTTCGCCCCCGCAGCGACGTGGATTTGCTCGTGGTCATCGATCAACCGATGACCTCCGGAATTCGGCAACGTCTTGCCGCCAGTCTGATGACGATATCGGGCCGATATCCTTTTGAACCTGATGGGCGGCGCCCGCTTGAACTGATCGTCTTCTTGTGCGCCGATCTTGCCGCATCGCGTTACCCCGCCCGAAGTGAATTCATTTACGGCGAGTGGCTGCGAAACGCATACGCGGCGGGAGAAATTCCCGTGCCCGTCTGCGATCCGGAACTTACTCTGGTGCTGGCGCAAGCACGACAGGACGCCATCCCTCTGACCGGGCCGCAGGCAGGCAGTCTTCTGCCGGCTGTTTCATGTCCGGATATACGCCGGGCCATTGAAGATGCTCTGCCGACCCTGATCGGGACACTGCAAGAAGATGCACGCAATGTTCTGCTGACGCTGGCGCGTATGTGGCGGACATCGATGACCGGGGTGTTCGTCTCCAAGGATGCTGCGGCCGCGTGGGCGGCTGCCCGCCTGCCGGCCGGGCAAGGCGCAATTCTAGCTGAAGCGCGCGAGTCCTATTTGGGTGTGCGCGAAGAGGATTGGCGAAATCGTCAGCATGAACTGCGGCGCACGGCAGATGCGCTGCACGATCGTGTGCGGGCGAATCTGCGACATTTCCATCTTGCCGGGCTGGCAGGATGAAGGTGCGCCATTGACCATTAAATCCGTAAGCTCTGTTTTTGGGGGTTGCGCAGGTAGGCGCTGCCCGGCAGGTAGAACAGCTCTGTGAAGATGTGACGGAGGCTGTGCTGATGACGGGGATCGGTGAAGGTAACGAACTGCTGGCGCCATTGCGAAAGCAGATCGATGCGCTGGACGACCAGCTTGTCGCGCTGCTGGCGCAGCGTTTTGCGCTGGTTGCCGATGTGGCGCGCCTGAAAGCGCCGGCCGGCATCGCGCCGCTGACCCCGAACCGGTTCCAGGCCGTGCTCGCGCGTGTCAGTGCGCGGGCCGAGGCATGCGGGCTCGACCCGCTCGTCGTGCGCCGGATTTACGACACCATGCACGACGAGGCCTGCCGGCTGGAGGCCGGGATCATCGGGGAATCGAAGTAAATGAATGGTTTCCCATTTTGTTCTAATTCTTAACGAGTCCCCAAAAGAATCCCCAAAAAAATTCAATACCTAAGAAGATAGGGTTATTTTTTGGAACAAAATTAGAACAAATGGTTAATATCTACCGGCGCTGATAGTGCTTTTGTGATTATGCGCTTAGCTCGGAATTTATGTGCTTAACCCGGGATATTGAGGTCGCGGATCGTCGGGTGGTGCAGGCGCGGGAACACGCCGGCCGCCAGTTCGTCGAGCGAGGGGGCCGGCAGGCGCAGGCGTGAAGCGTAGATCCAGTTATAGGTCAGTACGCGCTGCACGAAGGCACGCGTTTCCGAGGCGGGGATCGCCTCGATGAACAGCAGCGGGTCGCCCTTGTCGGCGATGCTGTTGTTCCAGCGTGCCAGATTGCCGGGGCCGGCGTTGTACGAGGCCAGCAGGCGGATCAGATCGTCGTTGACGTCCTGATGCTGCCCCAGATAGGCGACGTAACGCTGGCCGATTTCCAGATTGAAGGCGGGATCGTGCAGGCGCTGCTGGTTGGCGCCGGCCAGGCTGGGGTCGCCCGCGACATAACCGGCCGTGACCGGCATCACCTGCATCAGCCCGCGTGCGCCGACCGGCGAGACGGCGTTGGCGTTGAAGTTCGATTCGATGCGTACCAGCCCGTAAAGCAACGCCGGGTCGATCCGGTAACCGTCCTGCGGGCGCAGGCGCGGGATCGGAAAGCGCGCGAAGTCGCGCGAGCGGCCATCGGCGTTCTGGATCAGCGTGGCGAGCTGTGCGGCCAGACTGGTCAGGCCCGCGTTGTTGGCGACGATCAGCATGGCCCGGCCGATGGCGGGGCGGTCCTGGATCTGCGGCCACAGGCGGCGGAATTCCAGTTCGGCCAGATCGGCTCTGCCGACCTGAAGCAGCGCCAGGGCGCGCCAGCCGTGTTCGGTTTCCGCCAGCGCGGCGGCGTCTGCATCGCCCAGCAGTTCGCGCTGCCAGGCATAAGCCGACGGCAGCCCCAGGGCCTTGCGGGCCAGAATGCCGTAGAACGTGCGCGGTTCACGCGCCGCACGGGTCAGCCAGGGGACGTATCCGGCGGGATTGCGGGTGCGCAGGTTACTGCGCGCCGCCCAGAAAGCGGCGGCGGCGCGGGTGGTGGCCGGGGCGCTGTCGCTGCGGGCCGCCATTTCGAAGAACCGCCGCGCGACGTCGAGCCGGTCCAGCCGCCAGGCGGCAAGCCCCGCGACATAGGCGGAGAAACCGGCATCCCGGCGGGCTTGCTGGGCGGCGGTGCCACCCACTTGCAGCGCTTCGGCATCGCGGTTGGCGATGAACAGCGCTTGGGCGACCTCGCCTTTCAGCGATGCCGCATAGGCCGGGGGAATACTGGCCTGATCGATCAGCCGCAGCACGGTGTCGGGCGTGAAGCCATTTTCCTTGATCTGGTCGCGCACCGCGCGGTCCAGCGTGGCGTTGCGCCGGAAACTGCCCTCGGCCGGGTCGCGTTCCTCGGGTTGGGTGACCGGCGCGCTGCTTTCCAGCATGTCGGTATCGGGGCGGGCCGGCAGCGGCACGTCGCGCGTCGCGCGCTGGCGCAGCAGCGCGTACAGGGCCGGGGCCTGCGGCAGCGAGGCATAAGAGTCCAGCCATTTGGTCAGATCGGCCGGTGTGGTGCGATAGCGCGGGCCGAGGTAACGCTCGGCCAGAATATGGCCCAGCAGGCGCCTGTCGGTCAGGCGGGCGATCTCGGCATCGGCTTCCGTCAGCTTGCCCTGGCGCTGCAGATCGAAGACGCGCCCGATGATGGTGGCTTCCGACGGTGGCAAGGGCTGCGGCAAGCTGAACCCGCCGCGTCCGCCAGGGCGTGGCACGACCATCGCCGTATCGTCCGCGCTCTGGGCTTTTACGGTGTTCTGGGCGCTTGCCGCCAGTATTGCCGCGCCAAACAGCAATGCGCCAAAACAAGCGTGGCGGGCGGACTGTGTTCCGGTTCCTCGCATGGCACCTGTTTCGCTACACACCATGGCAGCCTTAAGCAAGTTTCGCGGCGAAAATGTGGTTAAAATTCCGCAGTCGATACCATTGCGGGAATTCTAGCCTTTTTAGGTTCATCCGGCGAATCAATATAATTTTGTGGTTTCTCAGGCAGATGCCCGATCTTCGTCCAGCGCCCGGCGCAGGGCGAGCAGGTCGGCCCAGGCGTCGCGCTTGGCGCTGGGGGTGCGCAGCAGATAGGCCGGGTGCAGTGTGGCCAGCGCCGGAACGGGGACGTCGAGCCCCGGAACGTTCAGCGGATGCCAGGTCCCGCGCAGGCGGGTGATGCCCTCGCGGCGTCCGGTCAGCGCTTTGGCAGCGGTGCCACCCAGCATGACGATGCGCTTCGGCCGTGCCAGGGCGATCTGGCGGTGCAGAAACGGCAGGCAGAGCGCGATCTCCATGTCGGTCGGGTTGCGGTTACCGGGGGGACGCCAGGGCAGGATGTTGGTGATCGCGAACCGCGTGCGGTCCAACCCGACCGAGGCGAGCATGCGGTCCAGAAACCGTCCCGAAGCGCCGACGAACGGTTTGCCTTCGCGGTCTTCGTCGGCGCCGGGGGCTTCGCCGATCAGCAGCAGGCCGCTGGCATGGTTGCCGTCGGCGAACACCAGATTCGTTGCGGTGTCGCGCAACGCGCAGCCATCGAATGCGGCCAGCACGGCGCGCAGCTCGTCCAGCGTTTGGGCCGTCTGGGCCGCCGCCGCGGCGCGGCTCTGGGGCGAGGCGGTTGCAGCCTCCGCTGCGGTAGCCGGTGTCGCCGGCAGGGGATGCACCGTGGCCTGCTGCACCGCTCGGGCTGGCGGTTTCCGCGGCTGGGCGGACAGCAGAAACCGGTCGAGCGGCGCGTCGGCAATTGCCTCGTCGGCGCCCCACTCCATCTGTAATCGTAACAAATAACCGGCATCCATAGATGAATGGATGAAGCCGCCGGCAAAATTGCGCAAGTGCCTTTGCGAAAAGACGAATACAACGTATGCAAGAACCGGGAAGCGGAGAACCGGTTATGATTGAACGTGAAGCGATGGAGTTTGACGTGGTGATCGTGGGCGCCGGCCCTGCGGGGCTGTCGGCTGCGATTCGCCTGAAGCAGGTCTCGCCAGAGATCAGCGTCTGTGTGGTCGAGAAGGCCAGCGAGGTCGGCGCCCATACATTGTCCGGTGCGGTGCTGGAGCCGCATGCGTTGAACGAACTGATCCCCGACTGGAAAGCGAAGGGTGCGCCGCTGCTGACGGAAGCAGCCGATGATCTGTTCTTGTATCTGACCGCCAAAAGCGCCATTCGTCTGCCCACCCCGCCGCAGATGCACAACCATGGCAACTACATCGTCTCGCTGGGCGATGTGTGCCGTTGGCTGGGCACCCAGGCGGAAGAACTGGGCGTGGAAATCTACCCGGGCTTCGCCGCTGCCGACGTGATCGTCGAAGACGGGCGCGTCAAGGGCGTGGTCACCGGCGACATGGGCATCACCAAAGCGGGTGAGCAGGGGCCGAACTTCCAACCCGGCATGGAACTGCGCGCCACCTACACGCTGTTCGCCGAAGGCTGTCGCGGCAGTCTGACGAAGAAACTGACGGCTCAGTACGGCCTGCGCGATCACGCCGATCCGCAGACCTATGCGATCGGCATCAAGGAACTGTGGGAGATCCCGGCCGAGAATCACAAACCCGGCACGATCATCCATACGATCGGCTGGCCGATCTCGTCCGATGTGTACGGCGGATCGTTCATTTATCACTGGGGCAAGAATCTGGTCTCGTTCGGTTATGTGATCGGGCTGGACTATAAGAATCCGTGGCTGTCGCCGTTCGAGGAAACGCAGCGTTTCAAAACGCATCCGCGCATCCGCAAGTATTTCGAGGGCGGCAAGCGTCTGGCCTATGGCGCGCGCGCGCTGAATGAAGGCGGATTGCAGTCGATCCCCACGCTGGCGTTTCCGGGCGGCGCGCTGATCGGCTGCACGGCGGGGTTCCTGAACGTGCCGAAGGTCAAGGGCACGCATCTGGCGATGAAGACCGGCATGCTGGCCGCCGAAGCCGCCGCCGCGGCATTGGCCGGTGCCAAACCCGATGTGCTCGAAACCTATCCGGAGGCGGTGAAGGCGTCGTGGGTGTGGGACGAGCTTTCCCGGGTGCGCAATGTGCGGCCCAGTTTCTCGAAGTTCGGCATGTGGGGCGGACTGGCCTATTCGGCCATCGACACCTATGTGCTGCGCGGCCGCGCGCCGTGGACGTTCCATCACGCGCATGCGGACAACGAGTCCCTGCTGGAGGCCGAGGCTGCACCGAAGATCGCCTATCCGAAGCCCGATGGCGTGCTGACCTTCGACCGCTCGTCGTCGGTGTTCATGTCGAGCACCAACCATGAAGAGGATCAGCCCGCGCATCTGAAGCTGCTGGACCCCGCCGTGGCGATCGATGTGAACTGGAAGCTGTACCGCAGCCCGGAAACCCGGTATTGCCCAGCGGGCGTCTACGAAATCCTGGGGGCCGACGAAGGCCAGCCGCGACTGCAGATCAACGCGCAGAACTGCGTGCACTGCAAAACCTGTGATATCAAAGATCCCCGCCAGAACATCAACTGGACCACACCGGAAGGTGGGGGCGGGCCGAATTATCCCAGCGGGATGTGAGCAGGGTATGCCCGGCGCCATGGCGGCCTGACGTTCTGTTTCTGCGTCGCGCCGCCACCGTCGTGTGGGCCGGGCCTATTTCTTCGAAGTGATAAGTGATCTAGGTTCGGGCCATGCATATCGCTTTTCGCATCAGCGGATTTCGCTTGTCGTGTTCGCTGTTGTTCGCCCTGACGGCCTGCTCCGCGGCTGAACGGCCGCAGTTGCAGACCGTGCAGAGCGCCGGAGCGGAAACCCGGGCGGCACCGGTTCTATCGGTGCGGCGCAGCGCGGCGGTCGAGCCGCTGAGCGGGGCGTTTGGCGCCTATCTGGCTGGCCGCGCCGCGTTCGCCGCTTCCGATACGACCGAAGCGGCCAAGCAGTTCTCGCGCGCGTTGAGCGCCGATCCAGCCAATCCGCTGCTGCGCGAGCAGACTTTTCTGGCCGCGTTGATGGATGGTCAGCCGGGGGCGTTGGGACTGGCGCGGCAGTTGCCTAATCTGGCCGGCGCGCAGTTGCTGCTGATTACCAACGACGCCAGAAACAACCGCTGGGACCGGGTCGAGCAACGGGTGCGCGGACTGCCGGAGAACAGTCTGCCGTTGCTGCGGCCGTTGCTGCTGGCCTGGGCACAATTCGGCCGCGGCCAGGTCGATGCCGCGCTGGCGACGTTACGCCCGTTGTCCGAGGGCGCTTCCGGCACCGCCTTTCATGCACTGCATGCCGGTCTGATCGCCGATCTGGCCGACCGTCCGAACGAGGCGCTGCGCAACTACCAGCGGGCCGAGGCAGCCGATGCGCAGCCCAATCTGCGGATGGCGCTGATTCTGGCCAGCTTCTATATGCGCAACGGCCAGCCACAGAATGCGCGGCGGTCCATCGACAGCCTGGCCGCGATGTCCGACGATTTCGCGCTGATGGCGCAGCAGGTCGACAGCAGTCTGAACGTGCGCCCGGTTCCGTCGGCCAGCGCCGGGCTGGCCGAAGCCTACATGACTCTGGGCTCTGTGCTGCGCCAGCAGCGCAACAGCGACGAGGCGCTGATGATGCTGCGTCTGGCGCTGCATCTGCGGCCGGATTTCACCGCCGCGCGGCTGATCCTTGCCGATCTGCTGTCGTCCGAACAGCAGTACGAACAGGCCGATACATTGCTGTCCATGGTGGTGGACAACGACATGCTGCTGCCGGTGGTGCGCATGCGGCGCGCGCAGATTCTGGATGCGATGGGAAAGAAGGCCGAAGCCGAGCGGGCGTTGCGCGCCATCGTCGAGGATTATCCGGACCGCACCGAACCGTTGGTCAGACTGGGGGATCTGCTGCGCGTGCAGTCGCGCTATATCGAGGCGGAAACGGTCTATTCGGCGGCGATCAGGAAGATCGGCACGCCCGAGCCGCGCCACTGGCCACTGTTCTATGTCCGCGGCATCGTGCGCGAGCGTTCGGGGCAGTGGGACAAGGGCAGCGTCACGGGGCTGTGGGAAGACGGCGGCGAGGCGGATCTGCAGCAGGCGCGACGGCTCAACCCGAACCAGCCCTATGTCCTGAATTTTCTGGGCTATACGTGGGCGGATCGCGGCGTCAACCTGGAACAGGCGCGCCGGGTGATCGAACGTGCGATCGAACTGCGTCCGAACGATGGACACATCATCGACAGTCTGGGATGGGTGCAGTTCCGCATGGGCGATATCCGCGGCGGTTTGCAGACTCTGGAACGTGCCATCGAACTGGAACCGCGCGACGTGACGGTGAACGATCATCTGGGCGATCTGTACTGGGCGAGCGGACGGCGGCGCGAGGCGGAATTCCAGTGGCGCCGGGCGCTGCTGCTGAACCCGGAACCTATCGATGCGGCGCGGATCGAACGCAAGCTGCGTGAAGGGTTGCCGGCCTCGCAGATGCCGCCGCCTCCGCCGCCGCCCGAGGCACCAAGATGAGCACGTCCGGGTTCGCGCCGGCCAAGGTCAATCTCTATCTGCATGTCACCGGCCGGCGCGCCGACGGGTATCACCTGCTCGACAGTCTGTGTGTGTTCGCCGGCGTCGGCGATACGCTGCGGGTGACGCCTGCCGATGATCTGTCGCTGCACATCGAAGGGCCGTTCGCGGCGCAACTGGCGGCCGAGGCGGACAATCTGATCCTGCTGGCGGCGCGGCGTCTGGCCAGGGCGGCGGGTGTGGAGCCGGCGGCGCGCATCGTGCTGGACAAGGCATTGCCGGTGGCGTCGGGGATCGGCGGCGGTTCGGCCGATGCGGCGGCGGCGCTGCGCGCGCTGTCGGAATTGTGGGGGGTGACGCTGCCGGCCGCGCAAATGCAGACGCTGGCGCTGCGGCTAGGGGCGGATGTGCCGGCCTGTCTGGCCTCGGTCCCGGCGCGCATGGAAGGGGTGGGCGAGGTGCTGTCCGCCGCCCCGATGCTGCCGCCGTTCGGGCTGGTGCTGGTCAATCCCGGCATGGCGGTTCCCACGCAGGCGGTGTTTCGCGCCTATGCCGAACACAGGATCGGTTATTCGCCGCGCGCCAATCTGCCGGCGCGCTGGACCAGCGTGCCGGATATGATCGCCGATCTGTCGGTACTGGAAAATGATCTGCAATACGCGGCCAGCCGGCTGTGCCCGCCGGTCGACGATGCGCTGGCCGCGCTGCGCGCCCAGCCCGATGTGCTGCTGGCGCGGATGAGCGGTTCCGGCGCCACCTGTTTCGGCATCTGTGCCGATGCGCAGACCGCTGCGCGTGTCGCCGCCGCCTGCGCGCGTCCCGGCTGGTGGAGCTGGGGCGGCAATGGGGGCTTTACGCACGGGGGCTAAACCCCGTATGTCAGGCTCCCGCGCAACGGATGGGGCGTAGCCAAGCGGTAAGGCAGCGGATTTTGATTCCGCCATTCGGAGGTTCGATCCCTCCCGCCCCAGTTTCCGAAACATGCCTTTTGCAGGAATTTTGTATTTTGCTGCGGCCTATCGACGCCGCAGCGCACGAGGCGGCGTTTAAAAACCTCCGCTCCGGTAACGGAACGCTGGCGACTGTCGGCCGGGGCGGTATGCGCCGCATGCAAAATGTAATATGACAACACGATAAATATTATGTAACTTTATCGTATTTTCCCACGGATCGCGGCTTTAACAGCCGCTTTGACGGTCGTGCGGGCGGAGTTTCGATTTTGATGAACGGACCAGGGGATTTACAGATGTTTTTTTCAGGAATGATGCGTTTTGCGATCATCGGTTTGTTCTGTGCCGGGGGGATCGGGCACGCGCAGGCGGCCGAGGCGATCGACGTGACCTGGCCACAGGGCTGGGAAGTGCAGAGCGCGTCGACGCGGACAGGCGGATCGAACCGGACGGCGGTGCGCACGGGCGAAGGGGGGCAGTTCGGTGCGATGATCGCCATCGTAAGCCTGCCGAATCCGGCCACCAGACCGCGCCAGCTGCCTGGCATCGAAATGCAGTCGGTGCTGAGAACCATCAGACAGGGCTACACCAACGCCACCTGCGATGCGCCGGTCGAAACGACGCTTGTCGGCGCACCAGCGCTGGAGAGCACATGCAGGGGGAAGACCACCGGAGGGGTCGATATCATCCATACCGTCACGATTGCCCATGTAGGCGAAACGGGCCAGCACGTGCTGACGCTCAGCTGCATAACGAGCCGGGACCATCTCGAAACCTATCAGGCGGATTTTACCGCCGTGCGTAACAGTCTACGGCTTGCGCAATGAAAAAGCCGCGGCTGTGAAATGGATTTTACCGCAGCGTGCCGTTTTGATGAGCGGATCAGGAGATTTACAGATGTTTTTTCAGGAATGATGCGTTTTGCGATCATCGGTTTGCTCTGCGCCGGGATCGGGCACGCGCAGGCGGCGGAAGCGATCGACGTGACCTGGCCGCAGGGCTGGGAAGTGCAGAGCGATCCGGTGCGGTTCAGGGAGAACGTCAGCGGGGTGGGCCAAGTGGCAGTGTCTCCTGCGGAAGAAGGAAAACTGAGTGCGAGGATCACCTTCCTCTACATGCCGGATTCGGTGCCTGCGATGCGCAGTCTGCCTGCCGAGATGCAGTTTATGCTGGAAACTGTCAGCCGGAGATTGCCCGGCCTCACGTGCGATGCGCCAACCGGGGGGACGCTTGTCGGCGCGCCGGCGCTGGAAGCCACATGCAGGGGGAAGATACGGGGCAGCGAGGCTGTGTTCATTATTGTGTTCGCCTATGTACGCGGGCATGTCATTAACCTCACCGGCTTGATGGACCGGGATCGTTTCGAAACGCATCTGGTCGATTTCAACGCTGTGCGTGCCAGTCTGCGGTTTGCACAATGAACCGGATAGGGAAGTCGCTATGCTGTCTGTAAGAAGTGTGTATCTGACGATCGCCTGTCTGCTTGGCCTCTCGACGCAGGGGGCGCTTGCCGCCGATGCGCTGGAGGTGACGTGGCCGGAAGGCTGGACGGCACAGGAGATGCGCAATCCTGCCGCAACCGGTTTCCCCGGTTCGAACCAGCGCGCTGCGCGTCTGGGCGCGGATCAGCAGCCGCAGGCCAGTATTCATCTGTCCAGCATACAGAACCCGCCCGGCGAGACATGGACCCTGTCGATGCATATGGAATCAGCGCAACGCGCGCTGCGCCAGGTGGTGATTTCGCAGGGCGCGGCTGCCTTCGCCTGCGATCCCACGGTCGAAACGACGTTGGGCGGGCTGCCCGCGCTGGAAAGCACCTGCCGGGCCAGCAAGGGAGAGATCGAGGTCGTGCAGACCATCGTGAAGGTCGAGAGCAGCGGCGGCTTTGTTCATATGCTCGTCTATCAGGCGCGCAGCCCTTACTTCGAAACATACAGGGCCGATTTCAACGCTGTGCGTGCCAGCCTGCGTTTTACGCCGTAAAGGCCATCTTTCCGCACATCGTAACGCACAACAGGCGCCGTTTGGCGCCTGTTGTGTTCGGGGTATTCCAAAGATCAGTTGCGTGTGTTGCGTTCGCCGGCCGGGCGGTTTGCATCGAAGCCCAGGAAGCCGTCGTCTGGCTGCGCCGTGCCGCCGTCGTTCGACCATAGGCGCGGCGTTGCGGGCGTTGCGGGCGGGCTGGAAGCACGCGAAACCGGCGGCGCGGCCAGCGAGGGGCGGCGTGTCGCGCGCTGCGGCGCTTCATCGCGCGGCGGCGTGGCGCGACGGTCTTCGTTGTGGCCCTGGCGCATGCTGAGCAGCAGGAAGGCGATGTCGTTGCGCCCCAGATCGATCGCCAGTTCGAGCGGCGTCAGCCCCAGAATGTTGCGTGCGTCCAGTTGTGCACCGCGATTGAGGGCGCCACGCGCGTCGCCCAGATCGCCGCGATTGATCGCATCGAACAGCGCTTCGTTCGGGCGCAGTTCGGCATTGCTCTGGCGTGGCGCGGCGGCGTGGTTGGGGCGAGATCCGGGTACCGCTGAAGGCGCTGGGGCAGCCGGCGCACCAGCCTGTGCAGGCGGCGCGCTGCGTGGACCGACCTGAGCATGGGCGGCCAGAGGAATCAGCAGCAGAGCAGATGCCAGCAGTAACATTCGCATAAATTCCATTACCCCCTATCACGTAATTCCGTCGGACGCATGCCTGAAGAAGAGGCGTCCATCATGCTGTCATTCCGATAGGATAATAACACAAAACGTCATAAATACTAACGGCTTTCACGATACCAGATGGTGATGGCCAGACCGATAATCAAGATAAAAGCCAACCATGGCGGCAGTAAGGCCGAAACGGACAGGCCGGTCGTCAGGTAATCGCGGTTCTGGCGCAGCCCGATCCACGCAGCGCCGCCGGCATCGGCGGCGGGTGCGGTCCTGCGGATCTGCGGCAAGCCGGACGTTCCCAGAAAGCGGATCGTGCCCCGGCTGGCCTGCACGGCGGATGCCAGGCGCGTGGCGGTGGCGCGCAGGTCGCGGGCCTCGGGCGGGTTGGCGCTGCCGGTGACGGCGAAGGCCCGGCGCGTGCCGTCGTCCACCTGCCAGGGGCCGGGCAGGGGGGCGGGCATGTCCAGTCGCGCCTGACCGGGAGCCGTGGCGGTCAGCGGCTGGGTTACGGCCGGCCCGGTGGGCGGCGTGACGGTGACCGCGGGCGGTGGCGCGGTCGAAAGGCTGCGCCGCTCGACGATCAGCCGCCCGGCCTCGATCCGTGCGGCCAGGGTTTCCTCTTCCAGTTCGGGCTCGCGCATCAGCCAGTGGGCGACCCGGCGCAGCAGTTCGGCCTGCGGGCCGCCGCCCTGATGGCCGCGGCTCCACAGCCAGATCTGGTCCGACAGCAGCATCGCCACCCGGCCGCGTCCTTCGTGCGACAGCACCAGCAGCGGGACGTTCTGTTCGTCGGTCATCACCACGTCGCCGCGCACGTTGCGTGGCGTGATGCGCCGGTACCATGGTCCCCAGGATGGCGCGGCATCGGCATGTGCGCCGGGCAGGTTCGCAGTGACCGGATGGCGCTGCCCGGTGGCCGGGATCTGCGGGCGGAACGCGCCGGTGATCATCGCGCCGGGCTGCGCGGGCAGGATCTGCGCCAGCGGCGTTCCGGCCAGCGATTCGACGCCGATGAACTCCGGCCCGGCGCTGAACAGCAGCGCGCCGCCCGCCTGCACATAATCGGCGATGTTCTCCAGATAGATGGACGGCAGCAGCCCGCGATTCTGGAACCGGTCGAAGATCACCAGATCGAAATCGCGCAGCCTGATCTGGAACAGTTCGCGCACCGGGAACGGGATCAGCGACAGCTCGTTCATCGGCGTCAGGTCGTCTTTCTCGGGTGGGCGCAGGATGGTGAAGTGCACCAGATCGACCGCGGCATCGGCCTTCAGCAGGCGCCGCCAGGTGCGTTCGCCCTGATGCGGTTCGCCCGAGACCAGCAACACCCGCAACCGGTCGCGCACGCCGTTGATGGAAATGATCTGACGGTTGTTCGACGTCGAGACCTCGCCGGACAGGGGGTCGATCTCCAGGTCGACCAGATTGGTGCCGCTATGCGTGACGGGCAGGGTGAACCGGTATTCCCGCCCCAGCCGGATGGTTTCGGTGCGCGCCGTCGCGCCGTTGTGGCGGATGGTCAGCCGCGCCGAGGTCTGCTGCGCGCCTGGCGCCACCGGTCCCTGATCCTCGGCGATGACGCGTAGGGTGACGTCCTGCCCCACCATGCCGAAACCCGGCGCTTCGAGGATGCGCAACTGCCGGTCGGTTTCCTCGCCGCGCGCCGGGATCAGCACATGCAGCGGGGCGTCGAAATCCGGGGCCGACGGGGCGTCGTGCACCTGCCCGTCGGTCAGCATCAGCACGCCGGCCAGGCGGGGGCGCGGAATGTCGGCCAGGGCGCGGGCCGTTGCGTCGAACAGGCGCGTGCCGGCATTGCCGGCTTCCGGGACGGTGATGCTGCGCAGTTCCAGGCCGGGCAGCCGGGCGATCCGTTCGGCCAGCGCGTCACGCGCCGCGGCGGCATCGCGGGCGCGTTCGCCGGTCTGCATCGAGGCACTTTCGTCGGTGACCAGCAGCACGATGTCGGGGCGCAGGGTGCGGGCCTCGCGCACCAGCTGCGGATTGCCCAGGCACAAGAGCAGCACCGCGAACAGCGCTGCCCGCCAGACGGCGCCGCGCGCGCGCCGCCAGGCCGCCCAGACGCAGACGGCCAGCGCCGCAGCGCCGAGCACCGCCAGCCCCCATACGGGCAGCAGCGGGGCGAGGTGCAGGGCGGTCGCGGTCGTGTTCGTCATAGTGTGTTCATCGGCCCAGCCGTTCCATCAGGGCGGGCAGATGCACCTGGTCGCCCTTGTAGTTTCCGGTCAGCGCATAGATCACCAGATTGGCTCCGAACCGCATCGCCAGCGTCTGCTGGTCGGGGCCGGCGCGATACATGGAGAAAACCTGCGGCTGTTCGCCCAGTGCCCAGGCGGCGGCCCAGTTGTTGGCGCCGATGATCACCGGCGTGATGCTGTCGTTCTCGCGATCCGCCTCGCGCGCCACCCAGACGTTGGGGTCGTCGAAGCGGCCCGGAAAGCGCGACAGAAGATAGAAGGCGCGGGTCAGAACGTGCGCGCCGGTCAGCCGGGCGAGCGGCGGGATCGACAGGCCCTGCGTGACGCGCCGCAGGACGGCCTCGCCGGCGGTCGGCGAACGCATGTCGAACAGGACGATGCCGCCGTTACGCATGAACTGGTTGATCGCTTCGCTGGTTTTGGCGTCCGGTGCAGCCTGCTGCGCGGTCAGCGGCCAGTAGAGCAGCGGATAGAATTCCAGCGGATCGCGCCCCGGGGTTACGCCGTGCGGTTCCGCCAGCACGGCGGCGGTGCGCTGGTTGACGAAGGTGGACAGCGCCGTCAGTCCGGCCCGTGACGTGGTATCGACCTCGGCGTCGCCGGTGACGACATAGGCAAGGTGCGTGTTCAGTGCGGGCGAGACGTCCTGCGCCTGGGCAGCAGGCGCGGAGAAGGCGATCAGCACCATCGCTGCCCGCAGCAGCAGCCCGCGCAACGACAGCGCGACCAGCAGATCGGCCAGCAGCAGTAAAAACGCAGCTGCCAGCAGAGGCGGACCGAGGCTGCGTTCACCGGCTGCCGTGCCGATGGGGATCTGCTGCGCACCGGTAATCGGCATTGCGGTTTGCAGCGGGGGCAGCGTGGTGGTCAGGTTCAGCGCCCGGCGCGCCGCCTCGGGCCCGTAAAGGCCCGGCGGGTGGCGCGGTGTGGCTTCGGTACTGGCGATCGCGTCGGCGCGCAGGCCGACAGCGGCGGGGGGCGGGGCGGTCAACTGGCCGAACCCGTCCAGCATGGCGGCCGGGGCCAGCAGCGTATCGGTGTCGCTACCTGCGACGCCGGCGGCCATCTGCACCAGCCGTTCGAGCATGGCGACGAACAGGCCCGAGAGCGGCAGGTTCGACCAGTCGGCATTGGCGGTGACGTGGAACAGCACCACCTGCCCCGCGCCGCGTGCCGCGCTGGTGACCAGCGGCGTGCCGTCTTCCAGCGCCGCCCAGGTGCGTTCGCCGAGCAGCGGGACCGGTTGGGCGAGGATCTGGCGTTCGATGCGGATATCGCCAGGCACCGCCAGCCCCGCGAACGGCGATGCGGCGGGGAACGGCGCCAGCCGGGCGGGCTGCGACCACGACATCGCGCCGCCCAGTTGGCGGTCGCCGCGGCGCAGCGGCACCGGCAGCAGCGGGTCGTGCAGGTCGGTGCTGTTCGGCCCGGCAAAACGCAGCAGCAGCCCGCCTTTCTCGACCCAGGCGGTCAACTGGTCGCGTTCCGGACCGTCGGGAATCGCGCGGTCGGCCAGCACGATGATGGCGATGTCGCGCGCCAGCAGATCCACCAGCGCCCCGCGGCGGATTTCGGCCGTGGGGGCCAGCGCGCGCGTCAGGTAATACAGATCGCCGAGCAGCGGCGTGTCGGCGCTTTCGTCGGAACTGGCGAGCAACCCCACCGGGCGTCGCCGCCAGCGTTCGTCGAGCAGGATGCTGGCGCCGGCACTGGCTTCGTTCTCGATGTCGAGTCGCAGCAGCCGGTTGCGCAGCTCGGATGGCAGGTCGATGGCGGCGCTGCCCTGCGTGGCGCCTGTTTCCAGCGGAATCTCGGTGCGCGCCAGCGTGCGGCCGTCGCCGGTGCGGGCCAGCACCGCGATGGTCTCGGTGCGCGCCGCGGGCGTGCGCGCCGCCTGCGCGATCAACCGTCCGGCTTCAAGGCGCGGCGGCAGCAGGATGCGCGTGGTGGATGTGTCGTCGCGCAGTTCGCTGACCGTGCCCGCTGCGGCCAGTGCGGCGGCGAAGGCATCGGACCCGGCGCCGTGATGGATGCCATCGGCCAGGTAAAGAACGGTGCCGCCCGGATGCTGCCAGCCGTGCAGCGCCTCGGCCGCTGCGGCGTGTTCGGGCGTCCAGGGCAACGGTTGCAGTGCGGCCAGCCGGGCGCGCGCCTCGGCGGCCGGCATCGGGGCGAGGGTCTGCGGCGCTTCGTCGCGCGGGGAACGCGCGGTGGTCAGCAGCGCGACCGGCCGGCCGTCGCGTTCGGCACGCAGCAGCAGGGCGTCGAGCGCGGCGATCCGTGTCGGCCAGTTGCGCGCTGCCGCCCAGCCGTTGTCGATCACCGCCAGCACCGGTCCCGTGCCGGGCAGAACGACGCCGTTGTCGAAGACCGGACGCGCCAGCCCGAGGATGACCAGCGCCAGCGCCAGCATGCGCAGTGCCAGCAGCCACCACGGCGTGCCGGCCGGCGTCTGTTCGGCGTTTTTCAGCCCCAGCAGCAGGCGCAGGGCGGGAAAGGCCTGCCGGCGCGGCGCCGGCGGCGTGAGGCGCAGCAGGAACCACAGCAGCGGCAGCGCCGGCAGGGCCAGCAGCAGCAGCGGCGACAGGAAGGAAATGCCCAGCACGCTCATGCCGCGATGGCCATATACAGCGCCAGCAGCGCGGTTTCCGGCGCATGGTCGGTCTGATGTGTGGCGAACGACCAGCCGATGTCGCGCGTCATGCTGCGCAGCGCATCGCGGTGCGCCGCCAGTGCGTCGGCATAGGCGGGGCGCAGCACGTCGACGCGCGGCGCGCGGTAAGTGCCTTCGCCTTCCAGGCCCGAGAACTGCACATGTCCGTTCCAGGGCAGCGAGACCTCGGCCGGGTCGAGCACCTGCAGCAGATGCCCGTGCACCGATTGCGCGGCGAAGTGGGTGAAAACGTTGCGCCAGGTGTCGGCCGGGTCGAGAAAGTCGCCGATCATCACCACGCAGGCATGCCGCGGTACGGCGAAAACCGGCGCGGCATCGTCCTGCGTGTCGAGGACGTGCGCCATGTGGTCGAGCATCCGCGGGTGCGTGTAGGCGTGCGCCGATGTGCCGGGCAGGCGCACATGCTCGCCGCCGCGCAGCAGCAGCGCGGCCAGCGCCAGCGTCAGGATCTGCGCGCGTGTCCGTTTTTCCTGCGGCGCGAGGCGCGAGCGCCAGCGCATCGAGGACGAAGGATCGCACCACAGATACACGGTCTGCGCGGCTTCCCATTCGGTTTCGCGCACATGAACGCGATCGCCCTTGGCGGTCTGGCGCCAGTCGATGCGGTTCGGCGTGTCGCCGGTCTGATACGGGCGGAACTGCCAAAAGCTTTCGCCCTGCCCGGTGCGCCGCCGCCCATGCACGCCCTGGGCGATCGTGTGCGCGACGCGCAGGGCGGCGGCCAGCAGCGGCGGTAGCTGGGCGGCCAGACGTTCGGCGGTGTGCAGCGCCGCGGTCATCCCAGGCGGCTGATCAGATCGTCGATCACGCCGGACAATGCGATCCCTTCGGCGCGCGCCGAAAATCCCAGCGCCATGCGATGGCGCAGCACCGGATGGGCGAGCGCCGCGACGTCGTCGACCGAAGGGGCGAGGCGTCCGTCGAGCAGCGCGCGGGCCCGTGTGGCGAGCATCAGCGCCTGTGCGGCGCGCGGCCCCGGCCCCCAGGCGACGTGGCGGCGCACGGTTTCGATGTCGCTGCTTTCGGGACGGCCGCTGCGCACCAGATTGAGGATGGCTTCCAGAACGCTTTCCCCCACCGGCAGCGCGCGGACCAGTTTTTGGGTGTCGGCCAGATCCTGCGCGGTGATGGTGGGCTGCGGCACGGTTTCGCTGGCGCCGGTGGTGGCCAGCAACATGGCGCGCTCGGCGTCCGGATTGGGGTAGGTGATGGTGACTTCGAGCAGAAACCGGTCGAGCTGCGCTTCGGGCAGCGGATACGTGCCCTCCTGTTCGAGCGGGTTCTGGGTGGCGAGCACGTGGAACGGTTGCGGCAATGCGTACCGGGTGCCGCCGACGGTAACATGACCTTCCTGCATGGCCTGCAGCAGCGCCGACTGGGTGCGCGGGCTGGCGCGGTTGATCTCGTCGGCCATCAGCAACTGCCCGAACACCGGGCCGGGAATGAAGCGGAACGAACGCTTGCCGTCCGCCCCTTCCTCGAGCACGTCGGAGCCGACGATGTCGGCCGGCATCAGGTCGGGGGTGAACTGTACGCGTTTGGTGCTCAGCCCCAGTACGATCCCCAGGGTTTCGACCAGTTTGGTCTTGCCGAGGCCAGGCACGCCGACCAGCAGTGCATGCCCGCCCGACAGCAGGGCGATCAGGGTTTCGTCGACCACCTGCTGCTGCCCGAAGATGACCTGGCCGACGGCGCCCCTGACGGCTGCAATCCGCTCTTTCAGGCGGTCGGCAACAGTGATCGCGTCGGTTTCGGACAGCAGCATGGGACAAGAAACTCCGTCTGGGGCCTCAACAGGGCTGGACCGGCACCCTATATCTGGTTGGTAATGACCGATAGCGTGTAACACAGCATCGCCGGGAATACAGGATGGAAGGTGACAAGCATGGGACAAATGCATGACCATCGCGACAATCCGGTATCAAGTATGCGCACGGCGGCTAAGCCGGCGCCGCGGCGTGTGGATTGTGGCGATATGCCGTTCGTCATCCGCCGCGACGGAACCTGGCTGTATCAGGGTTCGCCGATCGGCCGTAAGGAACTGGTCTGTCTGTTCGCATCCGTACTAAAACGCGAGGCCGATGGCGGTTACGTGCTGGAAACACCTGCGGAACGCGGGCGCATCGTCGTCGAGGATGCGCCGTTTCTGGCCGTCGAGATGCACTGGCGCGGCGTCGGGCACGATCAGGTGCTCAGTTTCCGCACCAATTGCGACGATATTTTCGAAGCCGGACCGGATCATCCGATCCGCAGGGAACAGGCCGGCCCCGATGTCGCGCCGGCGCTGTACGTGACGGTGCGTCCGGGGCTCGAGGCGCGGATCAGCCGCGCGGTCTATTACGAACTGGTGGCGTTGGGCGTGCCGGATGCGATCGACGGCGTGGCGATCATCGGTGTGTGGAGCAACGGTGCGTTCTTTCCGCTCGGGGAAACCGGCGCATGACCCCCGAACAGTTGCGCGCGCAACTGGCCAAGGCGTCGGCACGGGTGATCGCCATGCCGGGCAATGCGCCGGATCTGGACACCTACGCAGGCGACGCGCCGGTACTGATCCCGGCCGCGGTGCTGGTGCCGATCGTGCTGCATGCGTCGCCGGGCGTGCTGCTGACGCGCCGGACCCGAACACTCAATTCGCATGCCGGACAGGTGGCGTTTCCGGGCGGGCGGATGGACCCGGGCGACGCCGACTGCGAAGCCACGGCCCTGCGCGAGGCCGAGGAAGAGGTTTCCCTGCCGCGTGCCGCCGTGGAACTGGTCGGCCGGCTGCCCGATCATATCACCGGCACGGGGTATCTGGTCTCGCCGGTGGTCGGGCTGCTGGATCCCGATGTCGAGCTTGCGCCGAACCCGGCCGAGGTCGAGGAGATTTTCGAACTGCCGCTGTCCACCGTGCTGGACCCGGCGGCGCCGCGCCGCGAGAGCGCGATGTTCCGTGGCGCGCGGCGTGAATACTGGGTCTGGCCGCATCCGACACAACATATCTGGGGGGCGACCGCGACCATTTTGCTCGGCCTGGCGAATGTGCTACGCGACCGGTCGTAATGCCGTACCTGTTCGAAGCCTGGCTGCTGTTGATGGCGTGTTGTGCCTTTTGGCTGTGGCGGGCGCTGCATCCAGGCATGGAGCCGGCGCGGCGGTTCCTGTTTCTGGCCGTGCTGGTCGTGGTTCTTTCTCTGGTCTGTGCCGTGTGGTACGGGTTCGGCCGGCGCGGCGGGTCTTATGTTCCCGCCCGTATCGAGAACGGCGTTCTGGTGCCCGCGCAGTCCGGCGCGCGATGAACGCCGGCGCATGATCCAGCCGACCTTTCGCATCCCCGCACCGGATTTCCTGCGCGATCCGGCATTGCAGGCGGTGATGGCGGCGCTGCCCGAGGCGCGCATCGTCGGTGGCGCGGTGCGCGATGCGCTGGCCGGGCAGGCGGTGGCCGACGTCGATCTGGCGACGCCGCGCCTGCCCGAGGACGTGATCGCGGCGCTGCGCACGGCGGGGCTGAAATCGGCGCCGACCGGGATCGGCCACGGCACGGTGACGGCGATCTCCGCCGGTCGCGGGTTCGAGGTGACGACGCTGCGCCGCGATGTGGCGACCGACGGGCGGCGCGCCACCGTCGCCTTCAGCACCGACTGGCGCGAGGATGCCGAACGGCGCGACTTCACGATCAATGCGATGTCGATGGACCGCGACGGCGGTGTGTACGACTGGTTCGGCGGTGCCGAGGATCTGCGCGCCGGGCGGGTGCGCTTCGTCGGGCAGGCGTCGGTGCGTATCGCCGAGGATTATCTGCGCATCCTGCGGTTTTTCCGTTTTCATGCGCGCTACGCGCACGGCACGCCGGATGCCGAAGCCATGACCGCTATCCGCGGGGGGCTGGCAGGTTTGCGGCACCTGTCCGCCGAGCGGGTGTGGAGCGAGGTGAAGCGTATCCTCGCCGCGCCCGATCCGCGCGCCGCGGTGCGGCTGATGCGCGAGACCGGCGTGCTGGACGCGATCTTGCCCGAGGCCGGGCCGCTGGCCTGTTTCGAACGGCTGGTCGTGCTGGGGGCGCCGGTATGCGCATTGCTGCGGCTGGCGGCGTTGTTGCGCGCGGGTACCGATATCGAAGCCCTGGCGGCGCGCTGGCGGATGTCGCGCGCCGAGGCCGGGCGTCTGGCGGGCATGTGCCGGGGCGAGATCCCGCAGATAGATCCGCGGACGATCCGCCAGGCGCTGTATGCGCAAAGCGACGGTGGGCGGCACGACCCGCGCCCGGACCTGGGTGCACGGACCTGGCTGGCGCAGGCGCGGGGCGAGGACGGCGACTGGGATGCGCTGCGTGCCGCGATCGCGGTCGCCCAGGTACCGGTTTTTCCGCTGGAAGGGCGCGACGTGCTGGCGCTGGGGGGGCAGCCGGGGCCAGAGGTCGGGCGCGTGCTGGCGCAGGTCGAGGCGCAGTGGCGGGATGGCAATTTTGTCGCGTCGGCCGAAGAATTGCGCGCGGATCTGGTGCGATTTCTTCGCAACTGATACACGCCAAGTCATGACTGCTCCTGTATTACAGCCGACGACTTACGCATTGCTGCGGCGTTTGTGGGATGGATTCATCGTTCAGTATCGCATCCGGCTGCTGCTGGTGCTGCTGTGCACGGCGGCGGCGGCCGGGGCCACGGCGCTGTATCCGGTGGTGATCGATCACGCCTTCAACATGTTCGCCGCCAAGGATCCACGGATCCTGTACCAGATCCCGGTGCTGATCGTGCTGGTCACCCTGCTGAAGGCCGCCAGCCAGTACGGTAAGGATGTCATGCTGCAATCCGTGGTGCTGAAGGTGATCCGCGGCCTGCAGACCGGCATGTTCGAACACCTGACCCAGGCCGACCTGTCGCGGGTTGAACGCGAGGCGCCGGCCGCCCTGTCGTCGCGGTTCACCGTCGATGCGGCGACGGTGCGCGAGGCGCTGATGCGGGCGGTGGGGGCGGTGTCCGATGGGCTGACGATCATCGGGTTGATCGGTTCGATGCTGTGGCTGGACTGGAAACTGTCGCTGATCGCGGCGCTTTTGTATCCGCTGGCGGTGCTGCCGGTGATGCAGGCGGGCCGGCGCATTCGCCGTGCCTCGGGCAACATGCAGATGACGATGGGCAGCGCCGCCACGCTGCTGACCCAGAGTTTTGCGCAGGCGCGCACCGTGCGCGCCTACCGGCTGGAAGAAACCGAAACCCGGCGTGCGACGACGGTGTTCGCCGAACTTTACAGGACGCTGATGCGCATGGTGCGCAATCGCGCGATGCTGACCGCGGCGCTCGAGGTGCTGGGCGGCACGGCGGTGGCGGTGGTGATCGGTTTTGCCGGGTGGCGCGCTTCGTTCGGCGAGGGGACGGTCGGTAATTTCACCGGCTTCGTCGCCGCGCTGCTGCTGGCCGGACAGCCGGTGCGCGCGCTGGGCTCGCTGAATGCGGCGCTGCAGGAAGGGCTGGCCGGGCTGACGCGCGTGTTCAGCGTGCTCGACGAAGCGCCGCGCATTGTCGATGCGCCGGGCGCACAGGATCTGACAGCCGGCAACGGGCGGGTGGAATTCCGCAAGGTGCGGTTCGTGTACGCGGATGGGCGGGTCGGGTTGGACGGGCTGAGCTTCGTTGCCGAGCCGGGGCGGACGGTGGCGCTGGTCGGGGCGTCGGGGGCGGGGAAATCCACGGCGTTGACGCTGGTGCCGCGTCTGCACGATGTCAGCGACGGCGCGGTGCTGATCGACGGGCAGGATGTGCGTACGGCGACCAAGGTGTCGCTGCGCGATGCGGTCGCCTATGTCGCGCAGGACCCGCTGTTGTTCGACGACACGGTGGCGGCGAACGTCGCGATGGGCCGGCCCGGTGCCGGCGCGGCCGAGATCGAGGCCGCGTTGCGGGCGGCGGCGGCATGGGATTTCGTGTCGACCCTGCCGCAGGGCGCAGAGACCCGGGTGGGTACCGCGGGGCAAGGCCTGTCGGGCGGGCAGCGTCAGCGCGTTGCGCTGGCCCGCGCGCTGCTGCGCAACCCGCGCATCCTGTTGCTCGACGAGGCGACCAGTGCGCTGGATGCCGAGAGCGAGGCGGCGATTCAGGAGGCGCTGACGACCCTGCGCGCCGGGCGCACCACGCTGGTGGTCGCGCATCGTCTGGCCACGGTGCGCGAGGCCGACCTGATCGTTGCGATGGAAAATGGCCGCATGGTGGAACAGGGTACGCATGCCGAACTGATCGCGCAGGACGGGTTGTATGCGCGACTGGTGCGCATGCAGGCGTTTGCGGATTAACGCGCCAGGATGAACCAGCGGAAAACCTGCCGTATCGACGAAGACGGGCGGCTGGGCGGCGTGGGGATTCACGACGGCATGCTGGAAGAGTTCGAATTCTCGAACGGCCGGCGATCGTTGCGTATGACGATCAGGAAAGTATCGGGCGGCAGCACCGTCGTGCAGTTGTCGGGAGTGACCCATCTGACAGTGGCGGGGTTTTGGGGGGCGGCCATCCTGTCGGACATCCATGTCTGGAATATCGCGTCCGTTTCCGATGCCAGAAGGGAAATACCTGACGGTGTCTGGAACCTTCTGTTCGCCAATCACTGGGCGACGACGCACGAAGACGCCCGGCGGCTGTCGCGGATGCTGGTGGGCAAGTATCCCGACGCGCTGGCGGTTCTGGCCGAATGCACGTACGGCGGTCCGATGGCGGCGATCTGCCGGCATCTCGACATCGATGGCAGACGGATCGACGTTTCGCGCGCCGGCTGAGCCTCAGGCGACTGGTTTGTCTTCTTTCAGCGCGTCGGCAAATCTGCGCATCAGGCGCACCAGTTCGTCGATGTCGCGCAGGCTTGGCCCAGGGACGACAGCACCCGGTGCACCGTGTTTACCGTGGCGGCACGAGAAAATGGCGCCGTCTTATTCGCGGTGCAGAATGCGGTCGACGAAAAATGCCGACAGTCCATTGGCGCGAAAGTCGGCGTGCAGCTTTGCCGGGTCGTACTCGGTGTGTACCCAGTCGAGGAACGGCAGCCGCCCTTCGGCCTCGGCGCGGTAGCGCAGGAAGAAGGCGTCCAGAATGCCGGTATGACTGCGCGGAAAGTGCAGATAGCGCCAGTTGAGCTGGCGCAGCGCCGCCATACTGTCACCGCCGTGCAGGATTATATACAGCGCGGCGGCAAGCCCGGCGCGATCCGCGCCCGCCTTGCAGTGGATCAGCGCGGGATAGGCCATCGAGCGGTAGATGTCCGCCAGTCCCTGGATGCCTTCGGCGGTCGGCGCGCCGCGGCTTTCCAGTTTATGATCGAACTGGACCAGCCCCAGCTGCCGCACGGCCTCGCGCGACAGCCTGTCGGATCCACAGTTGCGTTTGCCGCGCAGGTTGATGACGGTTTTCAGCCCGTAACGGCGCGCCGTCCGGGCGAGCTGCCAGGGAAGAGGGTGGTTGGAGCGATAGAGGCGCCCGGGCTCCACGGTATGAAAGTTGCGCCATACAAGGCGCAGAAACGCGTGGTCCTTGAGCAGGCTGTCGGCCCACAGATCGGTCCGGCCCGTCAAAGCGTGCGGGGGGGCAGGTAACATATCGGAATCAAACATAATGAAACAATATCACGTGTCGGCCGTCCTGGTTTCCAGGGGATCAAAGTGGTAGCGCCGTTGTGCTTTTGACGCATTCCATCGCAAACCGGCTGGTGACGTTGCGCAGCGGCACGGCCGCGATCAGTTTGCGGTAGAAGGCGTCGTAGGAGGCGATATCCGGCACCACGACGCGGAGCATGTAATCGACATCGCCGCTCATCCGCCAGGTTTCCATGATTTCGGGCATGCCGGCGACGGCGGTGGCGAATGTGTTCAGCCACTCGGTCGAATGATCGGCGGTTTCGATGGCGACGAACACGCAGATCGGCAGGCCCACCTTGGCCGGATCGAGCAGCGTTGCGCGGCCGACGATCACGCCGTCCTGTTCAAGTTTGCGGATCCGTTTCCAGCATGGGGTGGGTGTCAGGCTGACCGCTTCGGCGATCGCCGAGAGCGGCATCGAAGCATCGGCCTGCAGAAGGCGCAGAATGTTGCGATCGGTGCGATCCAGGATACGGGGAGCTGGGGGATCCTGTATCTGCGTTTCGGCTGTCACAAAAGGTGCTCCAGAAATGCATCTGCGAGGAAAGTAAAACCATTTTCCCACACATGGGGCAAATCAGACAACCCCGCCCACGAAGTGATGCCGAAATCTCTCGTCCCGGCTTCCTTCATGGCCGGCACAGCGTTCAGATCTGGTTTGGAATAATGAGCCGAACTATGCCGGATTCCACGCAAATCGACCACAGACGGACCGCGGGTTTCTGCGGTCCGTCTGTGGTGATGTGGCTGACTCGGGTATTCAGTCCATGCGCGCGCCGGATACCTGGACGATTTCGCGCCAGCGCGTGCGCTCGCGGTTTGAAAATGCGACGGTTTCATCGGGCGTCGACGACAGGGCGCGAGCGCCGATCTCGAGCAGTTGCTGCTGATGCGCCGGGTTCTTCGCCAGTTCGGCCAGCGCCCGTCCCAGCAGGTTCTGGATCGGGCGTGGCGTGCCGGTTGGAAAGGCGAAATTGGTCCACGAGGTGACGACGAAATCGTCCATCCCGGCTTCCTTCATGGTCGGCACGGTGTTCAGGGTTGGCCAGCGTTCGGCGGTGGTGATGGCCAGCGCCTTCAACTGCCCGGCACGGATCGCCGCGATGTAGGACGACAGGTTGTCGATCGCGAAATGCACGTCGCCGCGCAGCATGGCGGGCATGGTTTCCGCCGCGCCGCGGAACGGGATATGTGTGTTGTTCAGCCCGGTCCGCTGGCAGAACAGCACGCCGGACAGATGCGGCGTGGTGCCGACGCCCGGGCTGCCATAAACGATTCCGTTCGGCTGCTTTTTTCCCCATTCGATGAATTCGGCCAGCGTGTTGACCGGCAGCGCTGTCGGCACGATGGCGACGTTCGGCATGTCGTAAACCAGTGACACCTGATCCAGATCTTTCTGTGCGTCGTAAGACAGACGCGCATAGAGGAACGGGTTGATCGCATAGGTGCCGATGGTGGCGGACAGCAGCGTGTAGCCGTCGGGCGTTGCCTTGCAGGCGACGTCGGCGCCGATGTTGCCGCCGGCGCCCGAGCGGTTTTCGATCACGAAGGCACCTCTGCCCGGCAGGTATTGCTGCAGGTTGGCGGCGATGATGCGGGTCAGGATGTCCGTCGATCCGCCCGGCGGGTACGGAACGATCACGCGTACCGGACGCTCGGGCCAGTCGGCGGCGTGGGCGGTGGACAGGGTGGCAGCAGCCAGGGCGGTGGCAGACGAGGCAAGCAAAGTGCGGCGAGACAGCATTTTCATTCCCCCACGGATTATGATTGCTATCAGCGTGAACGATTCTCGAGATACTGACCAGAGGCTGTTTTGACCTCATGATAGGGAAAGTTCGTCAGTCGATACGCGCGCCGGAAGCCCGGACGATGCTTTCCCAGCGCGCGCGTTCGCGGGCCGAGAAAGCCGTGGTTTCCGCCGGTGTACTGGACAGCGGACGCGCGCCGATATCCAGCAGGCGTTGTCTGTGCGCGGCGTTGGCGGCCAACTGGCGCTGCGCGGCACAGAACCGGTCCAAAATCGGGTGCGGTGTACCGGTCGGGAACGCGAAGTTGGTCCAGGACGTGATCACACAGTCGCTCACGCCGCATTCCGCCATGGTCGGCACATCGGCCAGGGTCGGCCAGCGTTCGGCCGAGGTGATGGCCAGCGCCTTCACCTGTCCGGCTCGGATGGCCGAGATATACGACGGCAGACTGTCGATGGCGAAATGCACATCGCCACGCAGCATGGCGGGCAAAGTTTCAGCCGCGCCGCGAAATGGGACATGGGTGGTATTGGTGATGCCCATCCGTTGATTGTACAGCACGACCGACATGTGTGGTGACGTGCCGATGCCGGGGCTGCCGTAAACCATGCCGCCCTGCTTGGCTTTGGCCCAGGCGGTGAACTCGGTCAGCGTATTGACCGGCACGGCCGGTGATATGATGGCAACGTTCGGCATTTCGTAAGTCAACGACGCTTGTGCCAGATCTTTGGCCGGGTCGTACGACATGCGCGCGTACAGAAACGGGTTGATCGCATAAGTGCCGATGGCGGCCGACAGCATCGTGTATCCATCGGGCGCGGATTGGACAACGAAGTCCGCACCGATATTGCCGCCGGCTCCGGGGCGGTTGTCGATCACGAAGGTCGAGCCCGGCAGATATTCGACCAGCCCGTTGGCGGTCAGGCGGGTGAGGATATCGGCCGAGCCGCCCGGCGGATACGGCACGACGATACGGACCGGGCGCTGAGGCCAGCCGGTGCTTTCGGCGCGCGCGGTTCTGGCGATCATGGCAGCGGACGCGAACAGCAAGGTGCGGCGTGATAACATTCTTGGTGTACCCCTCAGGTTGAATTGTTATTCGTATATTAGAACAACATTCATGTTTTCCAATAAGGGATTTGCCAGATTCGGGTGTTGCGATGGACAATTGTCCGTCATTTGCATTTGCGAGGGGGAGAAACCGATGATCCGTATCTATGGCATTCCACGCTCGCGGGCGTTCCGGTGCATCTGGGCGGCGGAGGAGGCCGGTGTCGCGTACGAAAACGTGGTGGTCGATTACAAGGACGGCGTGAAGACGGCCGAGTTCCGCCGGATCAACCCCAATGCGAAGATTCCGGTGCTGCAGGACGGCGATCTGGTGCTGTTCGAAAGCCTGGCCATCAACCTGCATCTGGCGAACAAGTCCAACACGCTGATGCCCAGCGGCAACGATGCGTCGCGGACCCTGCAATGGACGCTGTGGGTGGCGACCGAGGCGGAAAAACCGGTCATCGACTGGGTGATGCACACCAAGATGCTGCCGGTCGGCGAGCGGGTCGCGGCGAAGGCGGAAGAAGCCGAAAAGCATTTGGCCGCGGCGCTCGATGTGCTGCAGGGCGTGCTGGAGCAGACGCCCTATCTGCTAGGTCAGAATTTCATGGCCGCCGATCTGAACGTCGCCTGTGTGCTGTACAGCCTCTGGTTCAACGGATTCGACCTGGCACCCTGGCCGGCGGTGAAGACCTGGCTGAACGCCTGCCTGACCCGCCCGGCGGCGCAGCGCGTGCGGGCGCTGCGCGAAACGGAATAGGCAGGCAGGACGCGGCTGCTCAGCGCAGTTCCTCGCGGATCTGGCGGATCAGCGTATGATCGGGGGCGAGTGCGGCGGCGCGTTCGATGTCGGCGCGGGCGCGTTCGATGTCACCACGGCGCGCCAGCGTGACGGCGCGGAACATGCGCGTGGTATGGTTGTCGGGGTTGAGCCGGATCGCCGCGTCGAGGTCGGGCAGGCCGGCATCGAGACGGGCGGCCGATGCCAGGGCGGCGCAGCAGAAAGCATAAGGCGTGGCGGGATCGGGGCGGGGAATGCCGGCGCTGTCGCCCAGCTGGGCCTCCATCTGGTTCATGAACACGATGAAGCGCAGCATATAGGCAAGCTCGTAGGTTGGATCGGCGGCGATGGCGGCGCTGAGGTCGACATAGGCCGCATCGCGTTCGCCCTGGGTGTTGCGGATGTTGCCGCGTGTGGTCAGGGCGCGGGCCCGGGAGCGTGGCGCTTCGGCGCTGCCGCGTTCAATGATCTGCGTGCAGGCGGCGATGCCGCGTTCGGGGGCGTCGTCGTTGCATTTCCGCCAGACGGGATCGTCGTCGTTGCGCGCCTGCGGGGTGGCGCCGGGCAATTGCACGAGGATCGACTGTACGGTGTTTGTCAGTTCCGGGGAAAGCGCGGCGGCCTTTTCCAGGTCGGCGCATCCCGCTGCGATGTCGCCGCGGCGCAGATGCACGGCGCCGCGCAGCAGGTATGCATTGGCATGCCTGGCGTCCAGGGCGATGGCCCTGTCGAGATCGGCGCGCCCGGCATCGAGGTCGGCCTGCGGCGCGATCAGGGGATTGCTCTCGCATACCGAACCACCGGTTATGCTGTTGGCGGGGGCGGGCGGGTAGCCGTCGCTCAGCCGCAGCAGCGCGCGTTGATAGACGGCATCGGCATCGTCTGGGGCGGCCGCGATCGCGGCGTTCAGGTCGGCGAAGGCACGGTCGTGCTGCGCGGGAGGCTGACGGTAGAACCGCGCGCGGGCGATCCGGATGTTGGGCGCGTTGGGGGCCAGCTCGACGGCGCGGTCGAAAGCGGTTGTGGCGTGCGTGCGTTGTCCGCTCTCGGCCAGCGCGCGGCCCAGGTTGCTGTGATGGGTGGCGGATTCCGGGGCAAGTTCGATGCCGCGGCGGAGATCGGCGACCGCCGGGTCGGCGGCGTCGAGTGCCAGATGCGCGAGGCCACGGTTGTTGAACGCTATGGCGCGGTCACGCGCGCTGATATCGGTGTCGGCATTGTCGATGATCTGCGTGCAGGCGCGCAGAGCGGTTTGCGGATCGGGCGCTGCGCAGGCGACCCAGAGCGGATCGTTCTGCAACGCCTCGCGCAGCAGGCGTTGTGCATGGCCAGGCATCACCAGCAGCAGGGTGGTCAGGCAAAAGGTGGCGCGGACAATATGCATGACAAAAATATTTAAATCTCTACATAATTTATAATTTTACACGAGGCATGTCCAGTCTTGCACCGCGCGTTCGGTGCGGTTGTGCACAGATCTGCCGAATCGGCGGATGACAGGAAGCACGCTGCCGAAAGCCGTGATCGCCGGCGGAACGGGTCAGATTGGTTTTGCGATTCCGGGCGAAGTCATATCCTTGTCATCGGCCGCGATCGGACCAGGGCGTCAGCGGTTGGGTTGCGCCCTGTTGTAATGGTAAGGCGTCGTGGCATCCTGCGGATCGGGCATGATGGTGGCAGGGGGACCTGCCTCGTCTCTGTTCGGAATATGTTCGGGCTGTGACCGATATCTTTGGGCGCGAAGAGTATGGGGCGGGGCAAGATCCGACGACGTTTCATATTTGTTATCGACACTCTTCACACTGGGTTGAATGAAGGTTCGCCGATCACACGACGGGCAGGTGTTCCTCAATGCGTCATTTTCCGCGGGATTGTCTGCGGGTGTCTGTGCCCGGGCGGAGAAAATCAGAAGCAGTGCGGCTAGAATGAAGGCGAGTCGGGAAGTGTGCATGGTAAAATTATTCAAAACCTGAGTGACTGATTATCCCGGGTAGGCTGGGTTCGCGCGATGAGAATCTGGCCCTGGGTAGGGAATTCCTGTTCCGTTTCCATCCGTCATTGTGTTTCGCGCAGCAACCACTGGATGTCGGGGTCTTCCGGCAGAAATCCAGCGATTTCCTGAAAGGCGGCATGGGCGCGCGCGCGGTCGTTTGCCAGCAGGTACTGCGTGCCGGCGATCAGAGGAGGGGCATAGGGAAATACCGGGTCCGTGCGGCGCATCTGCTGAAAGTCGGCAAGCGCCCGGGCGCGATCGTTCATTCGCAGATACGCCAGACCGCGCATCATATAGGGGATTGCATAATTAGGGTCGAGTTCGATGGCGCGGCTCAGTGATGCGATGGCGGCCTGGAATGTGCCGCGCCGCATGTATGCTATACCAAGTTGATGGTGGCCATGCGCGTTGTTCGGGTCGGCGGCGACGGCCTTCTGAAAGGTGCTGACGGCCGCGTCGAACTGCTGCTGCTGGAGCTGCATCGAGCCGCATTCGAGAAGAATCTCCGTGTTCTGCGGATTGAGCGTGGCGGCGGCGTGGCAATCAGCCACGGCCCTGTTCCGGAAGTTCTCGGGTTGCGACCAATATCTCCGGGCGCGGGTGATGCGGGCCACGGCCAGATTCCGCGGCGCCTCGCGGTTGTTGTCGATGATCCGCGTGCAGGCATGAATCGAAGCCTGCCGGTCGTGCGATCTGCAGACGTCCCATAATGTGGCGCTTTCCACGCGGTTGTCCGGCAGCATCTGCGCCTGCGCGGGGATGGCCAGAAGCAAGACGGCGAGGAGGGGGGTAAGTTGATGGTGCATGATAATTCTTCAGTGCAATTGCGCATGGACCAGACGGATGAACGGAGCATTGGGGGCCAAAACAGCGGCATGGTCGATATCGGCGCGCGCACGTTCGACATCGCCGCGCCGTGCCAGCACGATGGCGCGCAGCGCAAGCGTTCTGGGATTATACGGATCGAGGCGGAGCGCCGCGTCAAGGTCGGGCAGGCCCGCATCCAGGCTGACGTTTGAGCGCAGCAGGTCGGGGCCTGGCGTGTAATGGCGCATGGAGATAGCGGCATCGAGCCTGCCCAGAAAATCGTCCAGTTCGATTCCGGATTGCCCGAAATCGCAACAGAGGATACGCGCCGGGGCGGGGGTGATGCGGGGCAGCTCGGCGCCACTTTCCAGCCTGGCCTCCAACTGTTTCATGAACACCATGAAACGCAATATGTAGGCGAACTCGTAGGTGGGGTCGGCGGCGATGGCGGCGCTCAGGTCGGCATGTGCCTTGTCGCGATCGTCTTGAATGACGTGGATGTAACTGCGCGCGACCAGCGCCCGCGCCCGCGCCCGCAGGCGTGGCGTCTGCTGCCCGGCATTTTCGGCGGCCTGTGTGCAGGCCGCCATTCTGTCTTCAACGGTGACCTCCGATCTGTCCAGGCATATCCTCCATACGGGATCGTCACCTTCAAGCATCGGCGCGGCGTCGGGTGCGGAAAACCAGTCCAGCATGGCTTGCACACTATTCGCCAGTTCCCTGTCTCTGTCCTCTTCGACGGCAAGGAACAGGGCTTTTTCCAGGTCGGTCCGTGCCAAGGCGATCTCTCCTTGGCGCAGGCGGACGAGGCCGCGCAGCGTGTGCGCTCTGGCAAGATTGGGGTCCCTCGCTGGGCTGGCATACTCGGGGCGGTCGGCATGCAGGGAGATGATCCGGTCGAGGTCGGCGATGCCTGCTTGCAGATCGGCGCGTGGAGAGATCAGCGGAACGCTGAGGCATGGTGCGATGGCATTGTTGGCCGGACCTACATAGCCGGCGATTAGCCGCAGCAACGCGCGCTCGTACAGGATTTCGGTTCGTTCGGTCACGTAGAACCAGTCGTTTCGGACGAGGGTGATGACCGTGTTGAGGTCGGTGAAGGCGAGGTCGTAGCGCGTGGTCTTCTGCCAGAGGAAGTGGGCGCGTTCGACCCATGGACGGGATTGCGTCGGGTTCAGTCTGACAGCCTGATCGAACGCGGCCAGGGCTTCGGCCTGTGATCCCTTGCTGGCCAGTGCCCAGCCGAGATTCGCGTAGTAATGATCGGGACGTATCTGGTCGAGTGCGATGGCGCGACGCAGATCGGCGATCGCCCGATCCGCATCGCCCGCAGCAAGGTGTGCGGCGCTGCGGTTATTGTAAGCGATGGCGCGGCAGACATTTTCGGCATCGGCGTTTTCGACGTTGGTGTTTTCGATATCGAAAACACGGCCGGGTTCATCTGGAAACGGGCAAGTCGGCGGTGCATGCAACGGCGGCGACGAGTAAATAACGGAGATCCCGCCACGAATGGGCCGCAAGATATCGAGCAGGCGCGGCACGTGGCCGATGTTGCGCAGGCAGCCGGTCTCCGCGCGCGGGGCTTCCGCAACGGGCGGCGTCTGGGCATGCACGGGGGCGGCAAGAAGCAGGGCAGTCAGCGGCAGAGTGATTCTGATGAAATGCATGATGAAATCATTCGTGTTTGATCGGTGTTCGGTTCAGTGTCGTGCGTTCAGTGCAATCTGTTGTGGATCTGCTGGATCGCCCTGTTGTTGGGCGCCAGAGTGAAAGCGCGCTCGGCATCGCTACGCGCGCGTTCGATATCGCCGCGGCGCATCAGCACAACGGCGCGAAGGGCGCGTGTGATGGAGTTGTGCGGATCGAGACGGATCGCCGCGTCGAGGTCGGGCAGGCCGTCGTCCAGACGGGTATCCGATTGCAGGAAATCGTAATCTGGAAAAAACAGCTCCGTCTCGGGCGTGATGCTGATATCGCCCAGACGAGCGCGGGATGTTTCGGCATTGCTTTGCGCTCTCGCTTCCAGTTGCTGCATGAACAGCAGGAAGCGCAATACATAGGCGGGTTCGTACGTGGGGTCGGCTTCGATGGCGGCGTTCAGGTCGGCGCGGGTCTTGCCGTGCTCACCCTGTGCGATGTTGATGTGGCTGCGCATGACCAGCGCGCGGGCCCGCATGCGTGCCGGCTGCTGCCCGGCATCGTCGATGATCCGAGTGCAGGCGGCCAGCCTGTCTTCGGCGTCGCTGTCGCGGCAGGTTCTCCACGCTGGATCGCCGTGTTCGAACGCCCGGATGTCGCCCGGGGCGGGAAACCAGGACAGCATGGACTGCACGAGCGCGTTCAGTTCCGCATCCCGGTTCTGTACAGAGCGGGGCGCGGCGTTTTCCAGGTCGGCGCGCGCCAGGGCGATCTCTCCTTGGCCTAGGCGGACGAGGCTGCGCAGGATGTAGGCCCGCGGGTGGTAGTTGCCGCCGAGCGCAATGGCGCTGTCGAGGTCGCCGAGGGCTGCGTTCAGGTCGGCATGATGCGAGATCAGGGGAACGTCCTCGCAGAGCCGGGTGGAGGCGCGGATGATGCGGGTGGAGACGCGTGGGTACCCGCTGGTCAGCCGTAATAAGGCGCGTTCGTACAGGATATCGGCCTGCTCCCGCGCGATGAGGCTGTTGCGATTTCCGGCAAAAGTGGCGCTGGCGGCGCTGAGGTCGGCGAAAGCGCGCTCGTACTGGGGGGTGTTGTGCCAGAAGTAGCGGGCGCGTGCGGTCCATGCAGCGGCATTGGCCGGCTGCAGTTTGATGCTGTGATCGAAAGCGGCGTTGGCGTTTGTGTAATCTCCTTTGCCGGCCAGCGCCCAGCCGAGATTTATGTGGCACTGCAGGCAGTGCGGGGCGGTTTCGAGAGCACGGAGCATATCGGCGACCGCCCCATTCGCGTCGCCCGCGGCAAGACGCGCGGCGGCGCGATTGTTGTAGGCCCGGGTGCGGCAGGACGTGCTCGTGTTGCCGGTGTCGGCGCTTTCGAGGTCGTGTGTGGGTTCGGGGGTGACGGGAAGCCGGCAGGTGGGATCGTTGTCGTGGTAGCCAGGGCGAAAGAAGGTGATCTCGCCACGCGGGATCTGCAGCATGTCCGACAGTTGCGGCAGAGGGCCGACGTTGCGCAGGCAACCTTCCTGCGGGGCGTTGTCTGGCGCAGGGGGAGCCGGCGCCTGTGCTTGAACAGGCATGGCCAGAAACAGGGCGGCGAGGGGCAGGAGGAATGAAAAGCTTCGGTGAAAATGCATGCTGGTATTTCCGGGAATGGACTGTCCTAGCGCATCCGTTGCAGTTCTTGCCGGGCGACGATGTTGTCGGGGTCCATGCGCACCGCAGTTTCGTAATCGGCACGCGCGGCGCGGCGGTTGCCGGCGCGCAGCCAGGCGCGGGCACGACCGATATAAATGTCCGTACTATGCGGGTCGAGGCGGATGGCGTGGTCGAAATCAGCTAGTCCCTGCCGGGTATTGCGTTGTCTGAAATGAATATCGGCACGCAATACGTAAGCAAGTGTACTATGCGAATTGAGGCTGATCGCCTTGTTGGCATCGGCCATCGCGGCGCCCAGATTGCCCATACCGCGATAGGCACGGCCGCGTTGCATGTAGGCGGCATCATTGTACGGATTCAGGGTGAGTGCGCGTTCCAGTTCGACCAGCGCGCGGCGGTAGTTTTGCGTGTTGGTGAGCATCCAGCCGCGCAGCCGGTACAGATCTGAGTTATCCGGCTCCAGACGGATGGCGCGGTCCAGTTCGGCCAGCCCCTGCCGATAGTCGCCCAGATAATACCCGTAATGTGAGCCGCGATCCGCATAGGCGTCGGCATATTCCGGGTCTATCTCGATTGCGCGATCGTAATCGGCCAGCGCCGCCGGCTGGTTGTTCAGTGCGGACTGGGCGAGACCGCGACGCCGGAAGGCATAGGCGTAGTTCGGGAACAGATCGATGGCCCGGTCGGCGTCATCAAGGGTATTCTGGTGTTCGTTGCGCATCGAATGCGCGCTCGCGCGCTGCGCATGGGCGCGCGCGCATGCGGGGTCGAATTGGATCGCCGTGTTCAGGTCCTCGAACGCCTGGTCGAGTTCGGCGTATGAAAGGTAGACGATACTGCGGTTGCTGTGGGCTAGTGCGCGGTTCTGTGGCGGTTCGGCCTCGCCGCGTTCGATGATCTGCCCGCAGGCAGCGACGATCAGCTTGAAACTGTCCGACCCGCAATCGGCCCACAGCGGGTCGCCTTCTAAGCCGGGCGGAATCTTCGATGGCGCGACCTGCGCCAGCGCGGGGGTGGCGAGGCAGGCGAAGGAAATCAGAACGCATGCAAAAGAAAACCGGCACATCAAATTTAAACCTAACTGAAAGATTTATTTTTTGTAATTAACCTGATTCAAGCTGTGTGACAAGCCCGAGCGGCATCCGCTTACGGCCAGCGCACCTCGGGTGGCAACGACATCAGAATGGCTTCGGGGTTGCCGCCGGTCTTCAGGCCGAATGTGGTGCCGCGGTCGTAGAGCAGATTGAACTCCACATACCGCCCCCGGCGGATCAACAGTTGCTCGCGTTCCGCCGCCGTCCAGGCCCGGTGCAGACGCCGGCGGACGATGCACGGGTATACGTCCAGAAACGCGCGTCCGACATCGCGGGTGAAGGCGAAATCGGCGGCCGGGTCGCCGCTGTTCAGCTGGTCGTAGAAAATGCCGCCCGCCCCGCGCGGCTCGTTGCGATGTGGCAGGAAGAAGTAGCGGTCGCACCAGGCCTTGTAGGCAGGATAATACGCCGGGTCGTGCGCATCGCACGCACGGCGCAGCGCCGCGTGAAAGGCGGCGACGTCCTCGGCGGTCTCTGGCGCGTCCATGAAGACCGGCGTCAGGTCGGCGCCGCCGCCGAACCAGCCCTGTGTGGTGACGATCAGCCGCGTGTTCATGTGCGCGGCGGGCACGTGCGGCGAGCGCATATGTGCGACCAGACTGATGCCCGTGGCCCAGAAGCGCGGATCCTCGGCAGCTCCCGGAATCTGCGGGCGGAATTCGGGGCTGAAGGCGCCCATCACGGTCGAGACGTTGACGCCGACTTTCTCGAACACCCGTCCGCGCATCAGACTCATCTCGCCGCCGCCGCCGCCCGGGCGGGTCCACGCGGTGCGTTCAAAGCGGCCGGCGGGGCCGGGCAGGTGTTGTGCTTCGGCCTCGATCGATTCGAATTCGGAACACAACCGGTCGCGCAGATCCTCGAACCAGGCGCGGGCCTGATCCTGCAAGGTCGGGGGCAGAGGGGGGGCTGACATGGCGGGATTCTGCGATACACACGATATACAGGCAACCGCTCGCCGTGGAACGTCTGATATGACCTCACTCAACCGCAATAATGAACATAGGTGAATTATCCGGGGATTTCACAGCCTGGTGGTGTTGCGGTTGCAGGCCCCCCCCTCTAGTATCTGCGCGTCGCGCCGGGGGGATTCCGCCTGGCGCAGGACTTGGTGCCGGTAGCGTGGGGAAGCGCGGCCGGCGTTTCTGAAGCCGAGGATCGAGGACGCTTATGGCCGAAGCCGTATCTGCGCATGCCCCCGAAGGCACAACGAAGCGCGACTTTTTATTGCTGCTGAGCAGCGCCATGGCCGCAGTCGGGACGGGCGCCTTCATCTGGCCGTTCATCGACAGCATGAACCCCGCGAAAGACACGCTGGCCGTATCGTCCACGGAAGTGGACCTGGGGCCGATTGTGGAAGGCCAGGGCATCACCGTGATGTATCGCGGCAAGCCGACATTCGTGCGTCATCGCACCGCTGCCGAGATTCAGGAGGCGCGCGCCGTGAACATCGCCACCCTGCCCGACCATGTGCCCCAGACGGGGCTATCCGGCGGTCTGGTCAACGTTCCGGAAGACACCGAACGGGTCAAAACCGGCCATGGCCAGTGGTTGGTGGTGATCGGCGTCTGCACGCATCTGGGCTGCATTCCGCTGGGCAACAAGCCGACGGAACAGCGTGGCGAATACGGCGGCTGGTTCTGCCCGTGCCACGGTAGCCATTACGATACGTCCGGCCGCATCCGGAAAGGCCCGGCGCCGTACAACCTGCCGGTGCCGCCCTACGCATTCCTGACCGATACCAAGATCCGTATCGGCTGATCGAGAAACTCCCGGGACATATATCCATGGTCGGTCTGCATAAAAGCGAATACAAGAACCCGATCATCCGCTGGATCGACATGCGTCTGCCGATCTTCACGATGATCGACAAGGAATACGGGGCTTTCCCGACGCCGAAAAACTTCAACTATTTCTGGAGTTTCGGCGGGATGGCGATGGTTAACCTCGTCGTCATGATCCTTACCGGAATCTTTCTGGTGATGAACTATACGCCGCACGCCACGATGGCGTTCGACAGCGTCGAGCGCATCATGCGCGACGTGAACTACGGCTGGCTGATCCGCTATATCCACATGAACGGCGCGTCGATGTTCTTCATCGTCGTGATCGTGCACATGTTCCGCGGCCTGTACTACGGGTCCTTCAAAGGGCCGCGCGAACTGCTGTGGATGCTGGGCGTGGTGATCTTCCTGCTGATGATGGCCACCGGCTTCATGGGGTATGTGCTGCCGTGGGGACAGATGTCCTTCTGGGGCGCGACCGTGATCACCAACCTGTTCAGCGCCATCCCCTGGGTAGGCGAGGACATCGCCATCTGGCTGTGGGGCGGTTTCAGTGTCGACAACCCGACGTTAAACCGCTTCTTCAGCCTGCATTACCTGCTGCCGTTCCTGATCGTCGGCGTGGTGTTCCTGCATGTGGTGGCGCTGCATATCACCGGGTCGAACAACCCGCTGGGGATCGAACCGAAAAGCCCGGCCGATACCATTCCGTTCCACCCCTATTATGTGGTGAAGGACAGCCTGGGGATCTGCTTCTACCTGATCCTGTTTGCGATTCTGGTGTTCTTTGCGCCGAACTTCCTGGGCCATCCGGACAACTACATTCCGGCCAACCCGCTGTCGACGCCCGCGCATATCGTGCCGGAATGGTACTTCCTGCCGTTCTATGCCATTCTGCGCGCGGTTCCCGGTGAACTGCCCTGGGGGCTGCATTACATCATGTCGGGCAAGCTGGCCGGCGTGCTGCTGATGTTCGGCGCGATCGCGGTGCTGTTCGTGCTGCCGTGGCTCGACCGCAGCAAGGTGCGTTCGCTGCGGTTCCGCCCGGTGACCCGCATTTTCTTCTGGCTGTTCGTCGTCACCTGCTTCGTGCTGGGCTATGTCGGCTCGCAGATGCCCGAAGAACCTTGGGTGACCACCGGGCGTATCGCGACAGCCTATTACTTTGCCTATTTCCTGGTGATCCTGCCGCTGTGCAGCAAGTTCGAACCGACACGGCCGTTGCCGGAAAGCATCAGTCAGGCCGTGACACGCGGGGGCGGACCGCTGCCTGCCGGTGCGGTCGCCAAGCCGATGGAGCGTGCATGATGCGCATTGCTGCTTATGTCCTGATGGCCGTCATGGCGATCTCCCCCTTCGCGGCCAAGGCCGCGGAAGGCACCCACATGGAACGTCTGAACTGGTCGTTCAACGGCCCGTTCGGCACGTATGACCGCGCCCAGCTGCAGCGTGGATTCCAAGTGTATCACGAGGTATGTTCGGCCTGTCATTCGGCCCATCTGCTGTCGTTCCGCAACCTGACGGAGATCGGGCTGACGGAAGAACAGGTAAAGATGGTCGCGGCGTCCGTCGAGGTGCAGGACGGCCCGAACGACGACGGGGAAATGTTCATGCGCCCGGGCCGCCCGTCGGACCGGTTTCCGCGCCGCTTCCCGAACGACCAGGCTGCGCGTGCCGCGAACAACGGTGCGTTGCCGCCGGATCTGTCGCTGATCACCAAGGCGCGTCACGGCGGGGCTGATTACATCTATTCGTTGCTGACGGGCTATCATGAAGCACCGCCCGGCGTGACGGTGGGCGACGGCATGCATTACAATGCGACGTTTGCGGGCAACCAGATCGCCATGGCGAACCCGCTGATGGACGATCAGATCGTCTATGCCGACGGTACCCCGGCAACGGCCCGGCAGATGGCGCGCGACGTTTCGGCCTTTCTGACCTGGGCGGCAGAGCCGGAACTGGAAGTCCGCAAGGCGATGGGCTGGAAGATCATTCTGTTCCTGCTGGTCCTGTCCTGCGTGCTGTATGCCGGCAAGCGCCGCCTGTGGGCGAACGTGCACTGATCCGATCCGGATCGGCGTTAGAAAACGATGACGACGAAGCATGCCGGCAACGGCATGCTTCGTTGTTTTGGGCCTTTCCTACAGGACTGTTCCGGCACGCCGGGTATGTGGCAGATCCAGCCCATATGTGATTTTGAGAGGGTGACGCGATGAACGAACCGGTGATCGGCATTCTGGGCGGATCGGGCCTGTATGACATCGACGGCCTGGAAGACAAGCAGTGGCGGCGCGTGCAGACCCCGTGGGGCGATCCGTCCGACGAACTGTTGTGCGGGCGCCTGCATGGCGTGCGCTGTGTGTTCCTGCCACGCCATGGGCGCGGGCATCGCATATCGCCGTCCGAACTGAATTACCGGGCCAACATCGATGCGCTCAAGCGCATGGGGGTGACGGATGTTCTATCGCTATCGGCCGTGGGCTCGTTGCGCGAGGATCTGCCGCCCGGGCATTTCGTGATCGTCGATCAGTTCATCGACCGTTCGTTCGCGCGCGCCAAGACATTTTTCACATCCGGTTGTGTCGCGCATGTGTCGGTCGCGTATCCGGTGTGCGCGCGATTGGGCGATGCGCTCGAGGAAGCGTCGCGCGAGATCGGCATCGACGTGACGCGTGGCGGCACGTATCTGGTGATGGAAGGTCCGCAATTTTCCACCAAAGCGGAAAGCATGCTGTATCGCAGCTGGGGCGCCAGTGTGATCGGCATGACCAACATGCCGGAAGCGAAACTCGCCCGCGAGGCCGAGCTTTGTTATGCGACCGTCGCCATGGTCACCGATTTCGACTGCTGGCATCCGGAACATGATCACGTGACGGTGGATGCAGTGGTGAAAGTGCTGCTGGGCAATGCCGACAAGGCGCGCGCGCTGGTGAAGAACGTCGTGCCGCGCATCGGGCGGAAACGCGGTGTGTGTCCGGTGGGCTGCGATCGTGCGCTGGAACACGCGATCATCACCGCGCCTGAAAAACGCGCTCCGGAGCTGTTAGCCAAACTTGATGTTGTGGCGGGTCGCGTGCTCAATCGTTGATAAAAACACAGCGGCAGAAACGTATATAGAATTCTCTTGAAACTGCCTTCGGCCATGCTCATATGCGAAGCGGGGCTTGGCGAATTTCGTGTGACGCGAGTTTTAAGATTTTATTTATCTAAATGGTTGATGATTGCTTTCTGACAATAAAGCAAGCAGACACATATTCGAAACGGTTCCATGCCGATGAAAAGATATATTTCTTGTCCGTTTTGGAAAAATCTGGATTGCTTGGTCCGCAGAATGGAGGGATCAGGAATGGCTGACATCGTCTCTCTCGACCAGTATCGCAAAGCGCGGGGGGCAACTTCAGCAAAGGGCGTCCGTGTATCGCGCAACAAGACGCGGCGTGCACGCATCAGCCGCAGTGTTATTATGAAGCGGCGTGCCGTGTTTCTGGACGAGGTCCTGTTCGGAAACGGCGTGGACAAAACGGTCTGAAAAGAATCCTTCCCTGCTTTCGCTTCCCATGCTTTCTGAGCGCATGGGATCGCGAGGGGGAAGAGCATGCTGAAGCTGGGGATCGTCGGTTACGGCATTATGGGCGAGCGCATGCTGCGCAGCGCTCTTGAGCAGGCGGCCGATACGGTTGCTGTCTCTGGTGTCTGGGATCCCTCCGTTGCCGCCATGCAGCGTCTGAGCGCGACGTTTCCGAATATTCCCCACAGTCCCGAGGTCGAGACGCTGATTGCCGGCGCCGACTGTGTCTATATCGCTTCACCTCCCGCTGCACATCTGCAACATGCCGAAGCCGCCCTGGCGGCAGGCAAGTCCGTGCTGTGCGAAAAACCGCTGGCGACCGATGTGGCTGCGGCGCGGGAGTTCGTGACCCGGCATCGCACGGCGCTGGCGGCGGTGAATTTTCCGTTCGCATCGTCGTTCGCCGTGGAGCGCATGCGCCGCTGGATCGCCGAGGGGGTGATCGGCACGCCGCGCGCGCTGACCATCGATGTGGCATTCGCGCGCTGGCCGCGCGGCTGGCAGCACGACGCGGCCGGTTGGCTGGACGGGCGTGCCGAGGGCGGCTTCACGCGCGAGGTGGTCTCGCACTTCCTGTTTCTGGCGCGGCGCATGCTGGGCCGGCTGGTGCTGCAGTCGGCCAGCGTTACCTGGCCCGAGGGCGGCGGCAGCGAGCGCGCCATCCAGGCAACGCTGACCGCCGGGAACGTCACCGTCACGCTGACCGGTTCGGTCGGCACCACGGAACAGGACGACAGCAGTGTGTGGCAGCTGCACGGCATGAACGGGGCGGTGCGGCTGGTCGACTGGTCGAACGCGGAATATCTTCTGCCCGACGGCAGTTGGCGGCGCGATCCGCAGGCCATCCCCAACGAACGTCTGCGCCCGCTGACCCTGAAGCGCCAGTTGCTGGGCGTGCAGCGCATGACCGATGGCGATCTGCACCACCTGGCAACGCTGCAGGAGGCGCTGGACGTGCAGATGATCGTCGAGGCGATCCTGCAGAGCTGAAAAATCACATCCGGGACGGCGATCTGTGATACCAATCGGTCGAGGAAGACGCGATTCGTCTTCGTAACCGAGGATTGACGTCGATGCGCCTGGATGGACCTGAAAGCGAGAATGTCGAGGATCGCCGCCGCGAGGGCGGGGGTGGTTTCCGCTTCCCCGGACGCGGCTTTCCGCCCATGGGCGGCGGGGGCGGCCGGCCGCGTTTCGTGGTCGGTGGCGGTCTCGGCACGATCGCCATCATTCTGATCGCGCTGTTTCTGGGGATCGATCCGTCGATGTTCCTGGGCGGCGGGTCGCAGCAACAGGCCTATGTGCCACAACAGCAGTTCCAGGAACCGGCTCAGCGCCAGGGCGGCCAGCCCAGCGGCCAGTCCGACGCGGCACGGCGTTTCATCGCGCAGGTGCTGGGCGAGACCGAACGCGTGTGGACGGCGGAATTCCAGCGTTCGGGTCGCACCTATGAAAAACCGGTGCTGGTGCTGTTTTCGGGGTCGACCCGATCGGGCTGCGGCTATGCGCAGGCGCAGACCGGGCCATTCTACTGCCCGGCCGATCACCGGATCTATATCGATCTGAATTTCATGGACCAGTTGCTGCGCCGTCTGGGCGCCGGCGGAGATTTCGCCGCCGCCTATGTGCTGGCGCACGAGGTCGGGCACCATGTGCAGAACCTGCTGGGGGTGATCCCGCGCGTCGATGCGATGCGCGCGCGGATGAGCGAGACCGAGGCCAATCGCGTCGGCGTGCGGCTGGAATTGCAGGCCGACTGTCTGGCCGGCATCTGGGCCAACCGTATCCGCCAGCGGGTGCTGGAACCTGGCGACATCGAGGAAGGGCTGCAAGCCGCGTCGGCGGTCGGCGACGATCATATCCAGCGCCAGCAGCAGGGCTATGTGCAGCCCGAGAGCTTCACGCACGGCAGTTCGGCGCAGCGCGTCGGCTGGTTCCGCAGGGGGCTGGAACAGGGCAACGTGGCGGCGTGCGACACCTTCGCCACCCAGAACCCCTGAAAACGAGACCCTTCCGGTTCAACCCGGGTCGGAAGGGAAGCACGTCAGTCCGCGTCGTCGTTCTCTTCCAGCTCCAAAGCCTCCAGTGACCTAAAGCGATTAAGGCCGATGGCGTCGAATTCGTCGATCTTTCCGGCCCGTTTCACGCCGAGCATGGCAAGCCCATAGTTGATCGGCGACTGCGGACGTTTTGCGGTGTCTTTTCTTGCGCTGGACACCGCGTCTTTCCAGATTAACCTTCCGGCATCGAGGACTGCGGCTCCCTGACCGCCTTGGCCGCCAAAGTATGCCGTTTCGACATAGAGTAACTGCCCAGCTTTCCCCATGCGACAGATCCCTTCGGCAAGATTCGGGCCGAAATAGATGAAGCCGTCATAGCACGGCAACGTGTAGCGCCCGGCGAGCAGATCGAGCCGGTTGTGATCCAGCGGTACGATCAAAAGATCAAACGGCAAGCGTGTGGGGGGAGGGGTGCCAAGCGCTTCAATAATTCCGGCCAGTGCGGGCTGCGTGCCGATTAGTGCATTGATGCAATGTCCCATCGGGGCGATCTTCAGCTTTGTTGGGCCAGGGGATTGGTGTGCGGCGCCAATGCTCGTCCGTATGCGGAAGGCTCCCAGAGCCGTGGAAGCCTTCCAGCGTGTGTCTATTTTATCAGGCGCAGCAGGAACAGCAGGATACAGGCCCCGACAGTCGCCGTGATGATCGAGGTGATCAGACCGTCACCGAGCGAAATGTTCAGCACGCTGGCCAGCCAGCCGCCGATGAACGCGCCGATGATCCCAACGACGATGTTGCCGATCAGGCCGAACCCGTAACCCTTCATCAAGACGCCAGCCAGCCAGCCGGCAACGGCGCCGATGACGAGCCAGATAATAATCCCTGTAAGTGCCATGGTCACCTCCTTGAGATAACGCAGTTTTTATCAAGTTACAGGGAGGTATTTTTAATTATTATTGTATTTCAGTCAATTGAAATGTAATTGATGCACTGAGCAATAAAATCTTCAATTTGTATTCAGAATAATTTTATTTAAAATGCTTGTGAAACACTTCTGACCTCTTGGTTTTCGGGGCGGAATGAAAAACTGCCCGGTCCGTGCGGCCGGGCAGTTCGGGCGGTTCCGGAACCGGGGGTTAGCCCCGCAAGGTTGCGCCGGTGCTTTTGGCAACCGCGGCGATCACCTTGGCGCACACGGCTTCGATCTCGGGATCGGTCAGGGTGCGTTCGCGCGGTTGCAGCGTGACCTCGATCGCCACCGACTTCTTGCCTGCGTCGATCTTCTCGCCCTCGTAGACGTCGAACAGCGACACGCCGGCGATCAGGCTGCGCTCTGCGCCGCGCGCTGCGCGCAGGATCGCCTCGGCGGTGATGTCGCGCTCGACTACGAAGGCGAAGTCGCGCCGCAGCGGCTGGAAGGCGGGCAGGTCGGGCGCCGCTTTTTTCTTGCGCTTCGGGTCGGCTACCGCGTCGAGATAGACCTCGAACGCCGCTGCCGGGGTGGGCAGGTCGAGCGCTTCGAGCACGCGCGGGTGCAGTTCGCCGAACGTCGCCAGCACCGTCTTCGGGCCCTGACGCACGCACCCCGAGCGGCCCGGGTGATAGAAGCCGGGGGCATCGGCGGTGACGATCAGCGCCTCCATCGGCACGCCCAGCGCGGCGAGCACCGCCCAGACGTCGGCCTTCACGTCCATCGCATCCACCCCGCGCGCCGGGGCGATCCACGAACGCGGCGTCACGCCGGTGCGAATGCCTGCCGCCGCGACCACCTGTCCGCTGGCCGAGGCATCGCTCCAGGCCGGGCCAACCTCGGCCAGCGCCACATGGGCATAGCCGCGCGCCGCATTGCGCGACGCCGCCTGCGCCAGTGTGGCCAGCGGTGTCGGGCGCAACTGGTCGAGGTCGGCGGCGATCGGGTTGGCGAGCGTCAGCCCGTCCGGCGTGGCGCCGAACAGCGCGGCGCGCGATTTCTCGGTGAACGAGAACGTCACGCATTCGGCGAAGCCGCGCGCCGCCATCACCCGCCGCGCCAGCGCGGTGCGCGTCTGGCGCGGGGTGAGCGTGGCGGGGGGCACCGCGCCGGTGGCCGGCAGCGAGACCGGTTCGATGCGGTCCAGCCCGTAAATGCGCAACACTTCCTCGAGCAGATCGCATTCGGCCTCTACCGCCGCGCAGCCCGCACGCGCCTGGGTGGCACGGTCGGCGGGCAGGGTGGGAGCGAGGTCGAGCGCAATCGGCGCCGCGATATCGTTGCGCCATGACGGTACCGCGACGACCACGGCATCGACGGTCCGGCCTTTCGTGGTAAAGCCGAGCCGGTTCAGGATGGCGACGGCATCGTCGGCGGCGATCTCGGCGCCACCCAGCGTGCGGATGCGTTCGAACCGTAACGCCGCATCGCGCGTCACGTCGGGCGGCGTGCCGGCGCTGACCACCTCCGACGCTTCGCCGCCGCACAGATCGATGATCATCGCGGTGATCGCGTCCAGCCCTGGTGCCATCATCGCCACGTCGATGCCGCGTTCGAAGCGCGCCCGTGCATCGGTGTGGATGCCGTAACGCCGCCCGGTGGTCGCCACGCGGACCGGGTCGAACAGTGCGATTTCGATGAACACCTCGGTGGTGCTCTCGTCGCTGCTGGTGCGCTCGCCGCCAACCACGCCGGCGATCGAATCGGCCCCTTGCGCGTCGGCGATCACCAGGTCTTCCGCGCCGGGGGCATAGCTCTTGCCGTTCAGCGCGGCGAAGGCGGCGCCATCGCCCGCCCGCATGGTCAGTGCGTCGCCCTGCACCTTGTTGACGTCGAACACGTGCGAAGGACGGCCGAGGTCGTGGGTGAAGAAGTTGGTGATATCGACCAGCGCGTTGATCGGCCGCAGCCCGATCGCCAGCAGCCGTTCCTGCAGCCAGCGCGGCGAGGGGGTGTTCTTCACCCCGCGCACTGTGCGTCCGATCACGTACGGGCACGCCGCGCTGTCTTCCACTTTCCAGACGATGCTGGACGGGAAGGCCGGCTTGATGTCGTGCACCGGCAACGGCTTCAACGTGCCCAGCCCGGCGCCCGCCAGATCGCGCGCAATGCCGCGCACCGACAGCGCATCGCCGCGGTTCGGCGTGACGGCGATCTCGATCACCGGATCGTCCAGCCCCGCCCATTTGGCATAGTTCACGCCGAGCGGTGCGTCGGCGGGCAGGTCGATGATGCCGTCGTGATCCTCGCCCAGGCCAAGTTCGCGCAGCGACACCAGCATGCCGGCGCTGGCCACGCCGCGGATCTCGCCCACTTTCAGCGTGATGCCGGTGCCGGGCACGAACGCGCCGGGCGGCGCGAACACCGCCTTCATGCCGGTGCGCGCGTTCGGCGCGCCACAGACCACCGAGACCAGATTGCCGTCGCCCGGATCAACCTTGCAGGCGCGCAGACGATCGGCGTTCGGGTGCTGCACGGCCTCCACCACATGCGCGATGGTGAACGGCGCCAGCGCCGCGCCGCGGTCCTCGATGGATTCCACTTCCAGCCCGATGCGCGACAGGGTGCGTTCGATGGTGGCGAGGTCGGCGTCCGTTTCCAGATGCGTCTTCAGCCACGAGAGGGTGAATTTCATCGCTTAAACTCCCTCGTGCAGCATGGCAGGGGCCAATGCGTTGAAACCATAATGACGCAGCCAGCGGATATCGCTCTCGTAGAAGGTGCGCAGATCGGGGATGCCGTGCTTGAGCATGGTCACCCGTTCGATCCCCATGCCGAACGCAAAGCCCTGCCATTCGCGTGCATCCAGGCCGCAATTGGCCAGCACGCGCGGATGCACCATGCCGCTGCCGAGGATTTCCAGCCAGTCGCCACCGCCGCCCAGTTCGCCGGTCTTGCGGTTCCAGCCGATATCCACCTCCATCGACGGTTCGGTGAACGGGAAGTAGCTGGAACGGAAGCGTACCGGCAACGTCGAGATACCGAAGAAGCTGCGCAGGAAATCGATTAGGCAGCCTTTCAGATGACCGAGTGTGATGCCACGGTCGATAACCAGCCCTTCGACCTGGTGGAACATCGGCGAGTGCGTGGCGTCGTGGTCGGCGCGATAGGTGCGGCCGGGGACGATGACGCGGATCGGCGGTTCCTCGCTCAGCATGGTGCGGATCTGCACCGGCGAGGTGTGGGTGCGCAGCACCAGGCGTTTGCCGTCGCGCAGTTCCGGCATGTAGAAGGTGTCCATGTCCTGACGCGCGGGATGGTGTGCCGGAATGTTCAGCGCGCCGAAATTACGCCATTCGTCTTCCACGTCCGGCCCTTCGGCGATCTTGAAACCCATCGCGCCGAAGATCGCTGCCATTTCTTCCATGGTGCGCGAGATCGGATGCACGAAACCCGTTGCTTCGGGGCGCGGCGGCAGGGTGACGTCCATGCGTTCGCCGGCCAGCTTCGCATCCAGCGCGACGCTTTCCAGCACCGCCTTGCGTGCCTCGATCGCGTCGTTCAGTTCGGTCTTCAACGCATTCAGCGCCGCACCGCGTTCCTTGCGTTCTTCCGGTGTGGCCTTGCCGAGGTCTTTCAGCAGGGCGGTCAGCCTGCCGTTCTTGCCCAGCGTGGCGACGCGCACGGCGTCCCAGGCGCGCAGGTCGGTGGCGGCGGTCAGCGCCGCATCGGTTTCGGCCTTCAGGGCCTTCAGGTCGTCGGACATCCGTCGGGGTCTCCGGAGCAAAAACGGAAAGGGCCGCCCACATGGCGCGGGCGGCCCCTTTGTCAGATCACTTCTTCCGCAGTAGCCGGGAAGCGGATCAGGCCAGGGCGGCCTGCACCTTCTTCACGATGGCGGCAAACGCCTGCGGGTCGTCGAACGCGATGGCCGACAGCACCTTGCGGTCCATCTCGATCCCGGCCTTCTTCAGGCCACAGATGAACTGGCTGTAGGTCAGGCCGTGTTCGCGCACGGCGGCGTTGATGCGCTGGATCCACAGGCCGCGGAATTCGCGCTTCTTGACGCGACGGTCGCGATACGCATAGCGCAGCGCCTTTTCCATCCGTTCCATCGCGATGCGATAGTTGGTGGAGGACCGGCCGACATAGCCTTTGGACAGTTCGAGAACTTTTTTGTGACGGGCGTGGGTGGTAACGCCCCGTTTTACGCGTGCCATCTGGGTATTACCTTTCCGTTACAGCCCGTAGGGAGCCCACTGTTTCACAGTGATCGCGTCCATCGGCGTCAGCACGTTGGTGCGACGGTTCTGGCGCTTGGATTTGGGGGAGCGGTTACCCAGGCAGTGGCGCTTGCCGGCGGCGCCGGCCTTGACCTTGCCGGTCGCGGTAATTTTGAACCGCTTTTTGACGGCGGATTTCGTCTTCATCTTGGGCATTTGCTACTCCTATGGTTCGTCAGTCTGGCGGCTGGGCATGCCCTACAGGCCCAGCGCGCACGCACGAAGCGGGGCATATAGCGGCTGACGGCCGGGCACGCAACCTTTCCGCCTCTGGGGTTTTGACGTTGGGAAAAGAACCCGCTACCAAAGGTGGAGTATTTGAGCGTAAACAAATAGCAACAGGCGGTTATTATGGCGCTGAAAAAATGGGTGGCCGGGGGGATTGTCATCCTCGGCTGTGCAGGAACGATCTATCTGGCGGTCGCTGAACAGCAGAAATACAGTGCATTGGCTACCGCGAACGTGGCTTTTCAGCAGGGGCAGTACGCCAAGGCGTGCCTGCTGGCGCAGCCGCTGGCCGAGGAAGGATGGGCGGAGGCGCAGCATCTGCTGTTTCATGTTTATTCCGCCCCCGAAAATAACGCGATCCGTCCAACCCCGTGTTCCGGCGGGCGGGATTCCGCACGGGCGATCGCCTGGCTGATGCAGGCGGTGGACCAGGGATACGCCCCGGCGCAGGCCCAGTTGGGGGCGCTGCACAACAGCGGTTACACGATCGTTCTGCACAATATCGAGCATGGGGTGGCGTTCAGCCGCATGGCGGCTGCCCAGAGGAATGGCGATGCCCAGCTCGAGCTCGGGTACGCGTATATGCGGGGCCGGGGGGTCGAGCGGAATCTGGAGCAGGCGCAGTCGCTGTTCCAGCAGGTGGCCGCGCATGACGACGGGCGCGGCATGATGGCGCTGTCGGTGCTGTACGACGAACAGATGCAGGACCCCGAACGGGCGGCGGACTGGTGCCGCCGCGCCGCCATGGGGAACCACGGGCCCAGCACCACGCTGGCGCAGCTGGCGCTGGGCCGGCGATATATCTCCGGGCGCGGCGTGCCGCAGGATGTGGCGCAGGGCTATTTCTGGTGCGGCCTGTCGCAGGCGCGGCGGGGTGACGCCGGCAGAGACGAGGTGTGCGGCGAGGTGGCCGAACTGATCCCGCCCCCTCAGCGCAGCCAGATCGATGCCCAGATCCGGAACTGGCGGCCGGGGGCCGGGTACAGGCCGGTCCGGCAATAAGTTACCCGCACGGTCCATGTCCGTCACACCAGACATGGACCGTGCCGGGGCGGCACCATATATAGGGTGCCATGCGCGCGAAATTCTGGAAAATGCACGGGCTGGGGAACGACTTCGTCGTGTTCGACGACCGTTCCGGCACGCTGGGGCTGACGCCGGCCCGGATTGCCGCCCTGGCGAACCGGCGGACCGGGGTGGGGTGCGATCAGTTCATCACGCTCGAACAGCCGTCCGACGACGTGGATGTGTTCATGCGCATTCACAATCCGGACGGGTCGGAATCCGGCGCTTGCGGCAATGCGACGCGCTGCGTCGCCGATCTTCTCGGGCGCGAGCGTGGGCGCGAGCGGATCACCGTACGCACGATCGCCGGCGACCTGCTGGCCACGCGCCGCGCCGACGGGCTGGTCGCGGTCGATATGGGTATGGCGCGGCTCGGCTGGACCGACGTGCCGCTGGCGCGCGAGATGGACACGCTGCGCCTGCCGCTGGTCGGCGACCCGGCGGCGTGTTCGATGGGCAATCCGCATGTGACGTTCTTCGTGCCGGATATCGCAACCGCACAAGCCGAAATCCGCGGCCCGGTGCTGGAACACGATCCGCTGTTTCCGCAGCGCGCCAATGTCGGCTTCGCGCAGGTGCTGGCACCCAATCATATCCGCCTGCGGGTGTGGGAACGCGGCGCCGGGCTGACCTTGGCCTGCGGCACCGGCGCCTGCGCGGCGCTGGTCAATGCGCACCGGCGCGGGCTGACCGGGCGCGAGGCGACGGTACAGGTCGATGGCGGTGATATGCACATCGCCTGGCGCAACGACGGGCACGTGATCATGACCGGTCCGGTCGCCACGTCGTTCACCGGTGAACTGGAACTGGACGATTACCCGCGATGAGCGTCGATGTGGTCACCTTCGGCTGCCGCCTGAACGCGGTGGAGTCCGAGGCGATGAAGACTCTGGCGGACGAGGCCGGGTGTGCGGACATCATCGTCGTCAACACCTGCGCGGTGACCGGCGAGGCCGAGCGCCAGGCGCGCCAGGCGATCCGCCGTGCCCATCGCGACCATCCCGACAAGCCGATCGTGGTGACCGGCTGTGCCGCGCAGATCGCGCCCGAGACCTGGGCGACGCTGCCCGGCGTGGTGCGCGTGCTGGGCAACGCCGACAAGCTGAAGCCCGAGACCTGGCGGAGCAGCGAGAGCATCGTCTCGGACATCATGGCGGCGAAGGAAACCGCCGGCCATCTGGTCACCGAATTCGCCGGCCGGGCGCGCGCGTTCCTGCAGGTGCAGCAGGGCTGCGATCATCGCTGCACGTTCTGCGTCATTCCGTTCGGTCGCGGGCCGAGCCGCTCGGTGCCGATGGGCGAGATCGCCACGCAGCTGCGCGCGCTGGTCGCGCAGGGGTTCAATGAAGTCGTGCTGACCGGCGTCGACATCACCGCTTACGGTCCGGATCTGCCGGGCACGCCGACGCTGGGGCAGATGGTCAAGCGTCTGCTGGCCTGCGTGCCGGAGCTCAAGCGGCTGCGTCTGTCGTCGCTGGACCCGGCCGAGATCGACGACGATCTGTGGCGGCTGATTGGCGGCGAGGAACGGCTGATGCCGCATCTGCATCTGTCGGTGCAGGCAGGCGACGACATGGTCCTGAAGCGCATGAAGCGCCGCCATTCGCGCGACGACGTGCTGCGCTGCGTAGAACGCGCGCGCGCGCTGCGCCCGGGAATCGCGTTCGGGGCCGACATCATCGCCGGCTTCCCGACCGAGAGCGAGGCGATGTTCGAGAATTCGCTGAAGTTGGTGCGGGAAGCGGATCTGACCTTCCTGCACGTGTTTCCGTATTCGGCGCGCCCCGGCACGCCAGCGGCGCGCATGCCGCAGGTGCCGGGCGATGTGCGGCGTGTACGTGCAGCGGCACTGCGCGAAGCCGGGGCGGCGAATGCGGCGCGGTTCGCGGCCGGGCGTGTCGGCGCAGAGGCCGATGTGCTGGTCGAGCGCGACGGTGCCGGCCACAGCGAACATTTCGTGCCGGTGCGCGGTGTGAACGCGCCCGAGGGGGCGATTGCGCGGGTGCGGATTGGCGCAGCCGATGAAGGCGCTCTGGTGGCGGTTTGAGATGTTCGGTTTTCTGAAAAAGAAACAGCCTGTGCAGCTCACGATGACGCTGAACGCCCGCCTGCAGCCCATGCATCGCGGCGATCTGGAAGACACGCTGGAAGAGGTGATGCAGAAGCACGGCCATGGCGTGCGTGTTATCGGCGGCGGTACGCTGATGGCGCGCGGCGGCGAGGTCGACAAATGCGACACCGAGATCGAACTCGACGACGGGTCGGACGAAATGATCGAAACCCTGATCGGCACGATGTCGGTGATGCTGGCCCCGAAAGGGTCGTATCTGACGATTCATGACAAGAAGACCCGGCGTATCGACTTCGGCGTGCATGAAGGGCTGGCGCTGTATCTGAACGGCACCGAACTGGCGGACGAGGTCTATCAAGCCTGCGACGTCAATCACGTCTATAACGAATGCGGCCGGCTGCTGGGCGACGACGGTCAGGTGGCCAGTCACTGGCAGGGGGCCGTGGAAACGGCGCTGTATATGTATGGCCCGAGCTTCGAGGCGATGAAGACACGGATCCTGCCGTTCGTGCAGGAATACCCATTGTGCCAGAAATGCCGTATCGAACGGATCGCATGATGCGGGTGTGGGTGGAGATCTGATCGATGGCGCTTGGCGGTTTTTTCACGCGGCTGAAACAGGGCCTGTCGCGCAGCACGCAAAAGATCACGCAGGGGATCGGCGACCTGTTCACCAAGCGCAAGCTCGACGATGCGGCGCTGGAAGAACTCGAGGACATGCTGATCGCGGCGGATCTGGGCGTGAAGGCGGCTGCGGGCATCGTCGCCGAATTCCGCCGCACGCGCTTCGGCAAGGAAGTGACCAGCGAGGAAATCCGCGAAACGCTGGCCGAACAGATCACCGCCATTCTGGCGCCGGTCGCCAGACCGCTGGTGTTTAACCGCGCCCATGCGCCGCATGTCGTGCTGATGTGCGGTGTGAACGGCACTGGTAAGACCACGACGACCGGTAAGCTGGCGCTGCAACTGCGCGAAGACGGCATGAAACCGATGCTGGTGGCGGGCGACACGTTCCGCGCCGCCGCGGTGGAGCAGCTCCAGGTCTGGGGGCAACGCACCGGCGCCGAAGTGATCGCCGGCGCACCCGGCGCCGATTCCGCCGGTCTGGCCTTCGATGCATTGCTGCGTGCGAAGCGAGATGGCGCCGATGTGCTGATGATCGACACTGCCGGCCGTCTGCACAACAAGCAGGGGCTGATGGAGGAATTGCGCAAGGTGGTGCGTGTGCTGAAGAAGCAGGATGCGGCCGTGCCGCACGACACCGTGCTGGTGCTCGACGCCACCACCGGCCAGAACGCACTGCAACAGGTAAAGGTGTTCCGCGAGATGGTCGACGTGACCGGGCTGATCGTCACCAAGCTGGATGGTTCGGCCAAGGGCGGCATCGTGGTGGCGCTGGCGCAGGAATACGGGCTGCCCGTGCATGCGGTGGGCGTCGGCGAGGCGGCGGGCGATCTGCGCCCGTTCGATGCGCGCGATTTCGCGCGCGGGCTGGTCGGGCTGGACTAGATGCTGCGCGCCGGCCTGCGCTGGCTGCGGCGCGCGCTGATCGGCCTGGTCGCCGGCGTGGTGCTGTATATGGGCATGGCGCTGCTGCTGGGGCTGCTGGCCGTCAACCGTGATTGGCGTGATGCGGGCGAGGACGGGGTCGAAATCTGGCTGACCAGCAACGGCGTGCATGTGTCGCTGTTGCTGCCCGCCCGGCACCCGGCAATGGACTGGACCGCGCTGTTCCCCCCGGAACACACCCTGACCGGCGCGCTGCCCGCCGGGATGGAGTGGGTCGAGATCGGCTGGGGCGAGCGCACGTTCTTTCTGCACACTCCCACCTGGGCGGACCTGACGGTGCGGCGCGCGCTGTATGCACTGTCCGGACTGGGTGGCGCGGTACTGCGTGTCACCTATCGCTGGGCACCGCCCCCCATCCGCACTGCGCGGCTGCGCCTGTCGGAAACGGAATATCGGCGGCTGACGATAGCGATTCGCGCCGCGGTGCCGTTAACGGACGGACGGGCGCGCTGGATTGCCGGGGCGCATTACGGTGTCAGCGACGCGTTCTACGAGGCCGCCGGGCGCTACAGTCCGATTTTCACCTGCAATCAGTGGGGGCGCGACGCACTCGCCGAGGCCGGGGTGCGTATGCCGGTCTGGGCGCCGTTCGGTCAGGCGCTGTTCTGGCAAGTGCGCGACGCTCCGGGGCGCTGATCTTCTACGCGCATTTTGCAGGACTGTTCTGCCCGCTTGCGGCTTGGACAAACGGTGTCGGCCCCGTATATGAGGGCAAAATTTATTATAACAGGAGGGTGTTCATGGCCGGGACTACTTTTTCAGCACCGCGTGTGACGGTGACGGCGATTGCCGGTGATGGCATCGGCCCCGAAGTCATGGGCGCGACCAAGCGTATTCTGGCCGCCGCCGGCGCGCGGCTGGACTGGGAAGATGCCGAGGCGGGGGCCGAGGTTTTCAAGAAGGGCATTCCGACCGGCGCACCGCGTGAGACGCTCGAATCGATCGGCCGCAACGGCCTGGCACTGAAGGGGCCGCTGGAAACCCCGGTCGGCTATGGCGAGAAATCCGCCAATGTCACCCTGCGCAAGCATTTCGAGATGTACGGCAACATCCGTCCGGTCCGTGAACTGCCGGGGATCCACACCGCCTATGCGGGGCGCGGCATCGACATGGTGATCGTGCGCGAGAACGTCGAGGATCTGTACGCGGGGATCGAATACATGCAGACGCCGGGGGTGGCCCAGTGTCTGAAGCTGGTCTCGGACGTCGGGTGCGAACGGATCCTGCGGCTGGGCTTCGCGCTGGCCCGTGCCGAAGGCCGCGCTGATCTGACCTGCGCGACCAAGGCCAACATCATGAAGATGACCGAAGGCACGCTGAAGCGGGTCTTCGAGCGCATCGGGCCGGAATACCCCGACATCCGCCAGACTCACATGATCGTAGACAATTGCGCGCACCAGATGGTGATGACGCCCGAACAGTTCGATGTGGTCGTGATGACCAACATGAACGGCGACATCCTGAGCGATCTGGCCGCCGGGCTGGTCGGCGGCCTGGGGGTGGCGCCGTCGGCCAATATTGGCGATGCGGCGGCGATGTTCGAGGCGGTGCATGGGTCGGCCCCGCAGATCGCCGGGAAGAATCTGGCCAATCCCACGGCGCTGCTGTTGTCGGCGGTGATGCTGCTGCGCCATGTGGGCGATTTCGAGACCGCGCGGAAGATCGAACAGGCGGTCTATGTCACGCTGGAAGAGGGGCGGAACCTGACGGGCGACATCGCCCCCAAAGGGCAGGGGGGCGGCACCGATGCGTATGTCGCGCAGGTGATCGCCAATCTGGGCCGTACCTCGCGCTTCGCCGCTTCACGCGCTTACAAACGCTTCGAACTGCCGGCCTGGCCGGACAAGACCCACCACATTGTGCCGAAAACCCGCGAACTGGTCGGGGTGGATGTTTATGTCGAGAGCGACCTGGCGACCGATGCGTTGGGTACATCGCTGCGCGGGCTGGCCGAGGGCAGCGCCTTTACCCTGCAGTCGCTCGGGAATCGCGGGGCGCAGGTCTGGCCGGTGACGGGGGGCAGGACCTATCTGGTCGACCATTTCCGGGCCCGTTTTCTGCTGAAACAGGCGGTAAAAGAAAACTCAAGCCAGGAAATAGCCGAACTTTTGAGCCGGATCAGTGCGCGCCACATTTGGATGCATGTAGAAAAACTTCAACGTTTTGATGGGGATGACGGTTTCGCTAAGTCGCAAGGCGAAGCCTGAAGACATTTTTTCCCAAAAAATGGGCTTGCTCCTTACCGTAGGTTTGGCATGCTGTTCTCCTGTGCCGGGCACATACCGCCGGTTTAGGGGGAACAAACGTCCCGAAAAGGGAGAACCCAAAAGGGTTGCGCGCCGCGAGTGATGCTCGCGGCGCGCTTTTTAGTTCAGGGCTGCAGGCTCGTTTCCGGTGGCATCAGCCAGTGCGGTGTGGCCGACCAGCCCAGGAATACCCGTCCGCCGTTCGGCGCGGCGCCATGTTGCGGCAGGATATGCCCCGCGGCCGCATGGTCCAGCCCCAGCATCACCGGCTGGAACCGTTTTTTGAAAGCGGGACTCTGCGCGTCGAAGTGTGTGCGGATGTCGCCGAGGGTCGTCTCACGGGCCGAGGCTTCGATCAGTGACAGATAGAATATCATCTGCCGCCACGCATAGGCGGCCCGCTTGAGCATCACCAGTCTTGCGTGGTGGGTGCTGGATTTTGTTTGCTGGTATGCGCAGCTCCACGCGAAGCTCTTGAGTGCCATGGCGGGCAGTTGTGCGTGCAGCCGATCCCGGAGCCCGAGGTCGTCGAACAGGAGGGCGAGATTCTGGGTGGTCAGGATCTGCTGTTGCTCGATGATCGTGCCGTTGACTGCCGGGGACCGGCACCGACGCCTCGGCCTGACGTCGGCGCGCTGCGTGCATAAAAGAGCGAACGTTTCGGCGCGCGGCTCTTCGGGCAACTGCGCGAGAGTATCCGTGTCGATTGCATAGTAGCGTGCGTACAGCGCGTCCCCGAGCAGTGATGCCGCGCGCCTGGCAGCCTGGGCGAATTTGCCCGAGAATGCGTTCATGAAAATGTCGGCGGCAAGTTCGTCGGTGAACGGCAGATCCAGTTTGGCCGTCCGGGCCAAAGCGCGGAATTCCTGCAACAGTTTGTTGGGCAGGATCGCCTGTGGAAAGGCGGTGATGGTCAATGCCGCAGTTTCGGCCAGCGTCTGCCGGGCCAGATCGGCTAGGGCCGTGTCGCATTTGCGGTCGTTCTCGAGCGCCGCGACCCAGGACAGATCGTTCAGCGTGACCTGATGCTGAAGGTCCACCAGCAGCAGGGAGCGCCTGCGCCGGAATGCCCGATATGTGGCCGCATACAGTCCACGTGCCGTTGCACTGTTGAATTGTGCGCTGTGGATCTTAGCGGTCAGCATCGGCAGGAGACGCGCGATGGCCTCGCCCGAAGTGACCAGCACGCGTGCGACCAGTTTGGCCATCGTGCCGCTTTGGCAGCATTCCAGCCGTCTGCGGATCGGCCACGGCAATATGCTGCCGGCGGGCAGTGCGTATTTTTCGGCTTCCTCGGCGCTGAGCGGCGCCGACAGCTGCGTGAAGTCGGCAATGCCGGTATCGGGCGGATAATCGTTCAGACGCAGAGCGGCAATCCGGGCGAACAGGTGATAGCTGGGCGCGGCGACATCGCGACGCTGCATGGCACGGTGCTGTCGGTGGCTTTCCGAATCCGGATGTCCGTGACGGTGCACGAAATCATCGACGATCCGGCGAATGCGACCAACCTGACGGCCGGTCAGGGCACGTGGATTCGCGGCGCATTGGGCGAGCAGTGCGAACAGTTCCGCATCGCGGTGCTTGCGTGGGTCGCGTGGTATTGTGGTCGTGCTGATACGTGTACACAGCGTGGCGGCCCGTTCCTGCCAGCCGGCCGGATAATGCCGGCAGGGCCAGCCGTTCCGGCAGGTTTGCAGGAACAGCGCGATCGCAGCGTCGTAGAGCGGCAGGCGGACATCGACGGCCTGTTTCTGCGCGGCGATACGCGGCTGTGGGGGCAAGGTTGCCAGCCGTTCCGCAACCTGTCCGGCGCTGACCACATACAGTCCTTCTTCCGCGGCGGCATGGCCGTGCGCCTTGCGCGCCGGCGGATGAAAGCGCAGCCGGTCGAAGAACGGCGCGATTACCTCGAGCAAAGCCCAGGCGTCTTCCTCGCGCTGTTGCTCCAGCAGCCAGGCGATGGTCGGCAGGGCGGCTTCCTCGGGCACGTCGATGCGGTAATCGCTCTGCTCGAGACGGTTTTGCAGTTCGGCGATCCCGGCATCCGACAGATAATAGGTGTTCAGATCCAGCCGCTCATAGCCTGGGCGAATGCCGGGCAGCGTGGCCGTCAGTTGCCGTTCGTGATCGCTCAGCGGTCCGCCAGCCAGAAGTTCGCCGGTAGCAAATCCGCCGGTTGCCACTTCGAGCGTGACCCAGGCGGGAATACCTGCCAGCGGCGTGCGTGATCCGTACTCCGCGGTACCGGTCAGCGCGTGCATCATCACTTTCCGCCAGCGCGCGGTGCGTTCTGCGGCGCGGGCGCGAACCTGCGGATCGGGGTGGATTTCCTGTGTGGTCAGCGCTTTTGCCAGTTGAAACGCCGCATAGCCGGTTCCGATGCCACCGGGATGGTCGTCGCTGGTGTCGTGGTGGGGCATGGGTCTTCAATCGATAAATTAAAAAATGGGTCCAGGGGCCGGAATCGAACCGGCGCCCACTCGGTACCAAGCCGAGCGTTCTACCACTGAACTTCCCTGGAACAGGCCGGGCAACATGGCATACGGTGATGCGAAGATGAAGAAGGCAACAGTGTAACGAACGCGCGTCCTGTAGCAGCGCCCTTTCAGGGTCGGCGGGCGGCGGCAGGGTGCCGGGTTCGAAACCGCCAGGCCAGCAGCAGGGGGTGACCGAAAAACGCAGCATGACGAGATTGCCGTAACATATAAGTGCCCGGATTCTATCTTGCGACTGCCGGGGAGTTATTTTTCGCGCTGGCTGGATCCGCGCCCATCCATGGATCATGACCGCGGATTACAGATCGCGCGACAGTTCCACCAGTTCGCAGGTGTGCCAGTGTTTCGCGTCGCCATGGCGCAGGGCGTCCGATGTCAGGGTCTCGACGATCTGGCCGCCCTGCATCACCGCCAGGCGCTGGCACAGATGCGCGACCACCGCCAGATTGTGACTGACCAGAATGCAGGTCAGTTTGTGCGCTTCCGACAGATCGGCCAGCAGGTTGAGGATCTCGGCCTGCACCGACACGTCGAGCGCGCTGGTCGGCTCGTCCAGCAGCAGGATCGACGGCGTGGTCATCAGCGCGCGCGCGATCGCCACGCGCTGGCGCTGCCCGCCCGACAGCTGATGCGGGAAACGAAAGCGCGCGGTGCGCGGCAACGCTACTTCCTCGAGGGCGCGGACGATGCGGGCGTCGATGTCGCCGATGCCGTGCACCAGCAGCGGTTCGCTCAGGATGCGGTCGATGGTCTGGCGCGGGTGCAGCGACCCGTACGGGTCCTGGAACACCATCTGCACTTTGCGAAAGAACGCCTTGTCGCGCACCGGTCCGACCGCGCGGCCATCGATGCGGATCCGCCCCGTCCAGTCCGGGTTCAGTCCCGACAGCGCGCGTAGCACCGTGGACTTGCCCGACCCGGATTCGCCGACCAGCCCGAAGGTTTCGCCGTGCGTAACGCTGAACGATACGTCCTTCAGCACGTGTACGTCATTGAAACTGATGTTGAGGTTTTCGACGTCGATCATGCCAGCCACTCCGGGTCGCGCTTCAGGACCGACAGACGCCGGCGCGGTTCGTCGAGCCGCGGCAGGCAGTCCAGCAGGCCGCGTGTATAGGCGTGCTGCGCGTGCATCAGGTCTTTTGCCGCCAGTTCCTCCATCACCTTGCCCGCGTACATCACCACCACCCGGTCGCAGAAATGCGAGACCAGCGGCAGGTCGTGGCTGATCAACATCAGCCCCATGCCGCGCGCCGAAACAAGTTCGTCGATCAGGCGCAGGATTTCCGCCTGTACCGAAGCATCCAGCGCGCTGGTCGGTTCGTCGGCGATCAACAGGTCGGGGTCGGGGGCCAGCATCATCGCGATCATCACGCGCTGGCCCATGCCGCCCGACACTTCGTGCGCGTGGGATTTCGCGACGCGGTGCGGGTCGCGGATACGTACTTGTTCCAGCAGGTCGACGGCGGCGTCGTGTGCTTCGCGCCGGTTGGCCTTGCGATGCGCGCCCCAGGCTTCGGCAATTTGCGCGCCGATCGTCATTACCGGGTTCAGCGAGAATTTTGGATCCTGCAGGATCAGCCCGATACGTCTGCCGCGCAGCCCGCGCATGGTTTTCTCGGACGCACGGGCGACGTCGATGCCATCGAAGGTCAGCGCGTCGGCTTCGACCTTGGCCTGCGGCGGCAGCAGCCGCATCAGCGCGCGGCCGGTAACCGATTTGCCCGACCCGGATTCGCCGACGATGCCCAGTTTCTCGCGCCCGATGCGCAACGAAACGCCGCGCACCGCGGGCACCGGGCCTGCATGCCCAGGGAACGCGACGCGCAGATTGCGGATTTCCGCCAGAGGAGACGTGCCGTTCATTTCTGCTTCGGGTCCAGAACGTCGCGCAGCCCGTCGCCCAGCAGGTTGAAGGCCAGTGCGGTGATGAAGATGACCATGCCCGGGATCAGCGGCACCCACCATTCCTCGAGCATGAAGCGGCGCGCGGTGGAGATCATCGCGCCCCATTCGGGCATCGGTGCTTGCGCGCCGAGACCCAGAAACCCCAGTCCGGCGGCGGTGAGGATGATCGACGACATGTCGAGCGTGATGCGCACCACCAGGCTGCCCAGACACATCGGCAGTACGTGGCGCAGCACGATGCGGAATGCGCTGGCGCCGTTCAGCCGCACCGCGGCGATATAGTCGGCGTTGCGGATGGTCAGCGTTTCGGCGCGGGCGAGGCGCGCGTAGGGCGGCCAGGCGGTCAGCGCGATGGCGATGACCGCGCTGGTGATGCCCGGCCTTAAGGCCGCCACGAAGGCCAGCGCCAGGATCAGGCGCGGAAAGGCGAGGAATACGTCGGTCACGCGCATCAGGATGCGATCCAGCCAGCCGCCCGCATAGCCCGCCGCGGCGCCGACGATCAGCCCGAAGGGCGCGACGATGGCGACCACCACCAGTACCATGCCCAGCGTGATCTGCCCGCCGTACAGAATGCGTGAATAGACGTCGCGTCCCAGTTCGTCGGTGCCCAGAAGATGTGCCCAGGACGGTGGTTGCAGGCGGTTTTCCAGCAGCTGCGCGGCCGGGTCGTGGGTGGCGAGCACGGGGGCCAGCAGCGATGCCAGCATCATGAACGCGATGACCAGAAAACCGCCGAACGCCAGCGGGTTCGACCGGAAAGCCAGCCATAGCTGATAGCGCCGTCCCCAGGCCGCCTGGGCGCGCGAGGCGGGGGAGTCGGACAGCAGCCATTGGCGCGAAAGGATGTTCATGCCCATGTCTTCACCGTACTCTCGGGTCCAGAAGGCGATAGAGAATATCGGCCAGCAGATTGAGCACCACATACACCGCGCCGATCACCAGCGTGGCGCCGAGCACGGCGTTCATGTCGGCATTCAGCAGGCTGACGGTCAGATACTGGCCGAGCCCCGGCCACGAGAAGATGATTTCGGTCAGCACCGCGCCTTCCAGCAGCCCCGCATAGGTCAGTGCCAGCACGGTGATCAGCGGCACGGTGATGTTGGCGAAGGCGTGCCGCCAGATGACCCGCGCCGCCGACAGTCCCTTGGCACGCGCGGTGATGATGTATTCGGACCGCAGTTCGTTCAGCATGAAGGCGCGCGTCATGCGTGCGATATAGGCGAGCGAGTAATAGCCGAGCACACAGGCCGGCTGAGCCAGATGGGCGAGCGCATCGCGCAGTGCATCCCAGTCGCCTTCGATGATGCAGTCGATGGTCAGAAACCCGGTGACGGTGGGGATCATGTCCATATACGCAACCCCCTGCCGCCCCGGCCCCGGCAGCCAGTTGAGCGTTGCGTAGAACACGATCAGGCTGATCATCCCCAGCACGTAGACCGGCAGCGAATGCCCGGCCAGACATACCACACGGATGACCTGATCGGTCCTGCTGCCCTGCCGTACCGCCGCCAGCACGCCGATCGGGATCCCCAGAGCCGCCGCGATGACGATCGCCGTCGTCGCCAGTTCGATGGTGGCCGGAAAGAAGCGCGCGATGTCCTCGACCACCGTATGGCTGGTCATCACCGACTGGCCGAGATCGCCGGTCAGCAGCTTGCCCAGATAGATCCAGAACTGCACATACAGCGGCTGGTCCAGCCCGAGTTCGATGCGGACCCGCTGGATGACGTCTTCCGTGGCGCGGTCGCCGACGATGGCCAGCACCGGGTCGATGGGCATCACGCGCCCGATCAGGAACGTGACCAGCGCGAGACCCAGAAGTGTGACGGGAACCGTGGACAGTGTTCCCAGGAGTGAACGCAGACGTGCAGGCATCGATCAATCCCTGCAAAGGACGGCGCCGGACGGCGCAAGACGATACGTTGGCATGATGAAACCCCTGATACAGGTTTTCTGGCAGAAAATCTCCTGCAGAATAATAAGTTCCCCTGCCGGCTTGGCGGCCGGCAGGGGGCACTGTTTGGGGGCGTTATGCCTTGGCGATGGTGCGGTAGAATGTGCGGCTTGAAATCGGACCCGACGCGAAATTGCTGATGTTCCGGCGTGTCGCGGTGATCCAGATCTGCTGCAGCATGAATGCGAACGGGGCGCGCTGATGATGCAGGCGTTGCAGCTGTGCATACATCTCGATCCGTTTGTCCGCATCGCGCTCGCGTGCTGCGGCGCGCGCCATGTCCGAGATTTCCTTGTCCTGCCAGCTGGAATGCCAGGCCAGGGTCTTCAGGGGTGTTGCGTCGGTGTTGTCGATGTTTTCGCAGAATGCCTGCGCGTTGGTGTTGGGGTCGAAGTAATCGGCGCCCCATTGCAGGATCGCCATTTCGTGACGGCGTTCGCGGCTCTTGGTGATCACGGCGCGTGGCTCGCCGCTCAGCAGCGTTGCCTTGATGTCGATCTCGGCCAGATTGGCCTGGATCACCTGCACGATGTCGGGATAGAGGCCGGTCGAATAATGGTCGAGCTTGATCTCGAAACCATGCGGATACCCGGCCTCGGCCAGCAATGCCCTGGCTTTCGCGACATCCTTTTTGAACGGGCGATCGGGGATTGCGGCCGGAAAATCCTGCGGCAGGAAGGATTGCTGGATCTTGTAGGTGCCGGCGACGATGTTGGTCTCCAGCGCTTCGTAATCGACCGCCCATTTGATCGCCTGCAGCACCTGCGGCTTGGACAGGATCGGGTGATTCTGATTCATCGTAATGTACATCACCGCCGCGCGGTTCGACTTTACGACGTTGATGTCCTGGTTTCCGGCCAGTGTGCGGATCTGATCCGGCCCCAGGTCGCGCGCGATGTCGATGTCGCCCTGCTGGATCGCCAGCAACTGCGCCGAGGGTTCGCCCAGATGGCGGATGACCAGGCGGCGCCAGTCGGGCTTCGGGCCGTTGTAGTGCGGGTTGAGGTCCAGCGTTACGCTCTCGCTGGCCCGCCAGGCGCGCAGCATCAGGGGACCGGACCCGGCGGTGTTCAGCTTCAGCCAGGCATTGCCCAGATCGCCATCCTTCTGGTTGGCCAGCGCCGCGGCTTTCTCGACCACGCTGACCACGCCGGTGCCGAGACAGTAGAGCAGGAAGGTCGGCGCGAAGCGTTCGGGCAGGGTGATGGTCAGTGTGTGCGTATCGACGGCCTTGATCAGCGATGCCACGTTGTCTTTGACCAGACCGAACTGGGTGACGATCACCGACCCGGTCTTGCCCATCGTCACCAGGCGCTGCAGGGAAAACACCACGTCTTCCGCGGTGACCGGATTGCCCGAGGCGAACTTCGCGTCCTTCTTCAGCCAGAACGTATAGGTCACACCGTCGGGGGCGATTTCCCAGCGCTCGGCCAGATCGCCGGCGATCGCCGTGGAACCGTCGGGCGCCGGGCCCATCAGGCGCTGATAGGTGCTGACCAGGATTTCCGTGCCGCTGCTCTCGAACGCTTCGTGCGGGTCGAGGCTGGTCATGTCGGCGATGTTCTTGCCCATTACGACGACGCCCGCAGGCGTCGCCGCGCGGATGTCGTGCAGCGTTGTGAAAACGGCGCCAGCTGTGGCGGTGGCCATCAGGCCGCGGCGGGTCAGCATGTGTGTTCTCGCTCTGTCTGGACTGTGAAAAAGAGGTGGTGTCTGGATAACACGGCCGCCAGGGAATTCGCCGGAAAATATTTCATGAGGTGCGGCGCTATGCCATGTGAAACGGGGCGCCGTAAAGACGCCCCGTGGCAAAATAACCTATTAGGATATCAGCTTTTTATTATGCCGGAGTATTGTGTGCTATCCGAGGTTGCGCCCACATACAGGCCAGAGACGCCGCGTCGCGATGTCGGCACCTCGATTTCCTGCAGCAGGATGACGAACGGCGAACGGTCGCGGTGCAGACGCTGGAGTTGCTGGTACATCGCGATGCGTTTGTCGCCATCCAGTTCACGCACTGCGGCCAGCGACATGTCCGAGATTTCTTTGTCCTGCCACGACGACCGCCAGGTCAGCGGCTTGATGGCGGCGCTGTCCGAATTGTCGGTATTTTCACAGAAGGCCTGCGCGTTGCTGTTCGGGTCGAGATAGTCGGATGCCCAGCGCAGCATCGCCATTTCGTGTGTGCGGGCGCGGGTCTTGGTGATGATGGCGCGCATCTCGCCGCCCAGAAGATTCACCTTGATGCCGATGTCCATCAGATCGGCCTGGATGGCCTGGGCGATGTCGCCCTGCGGCGCGCCCGAGAAATGGTCCATCGAAATCTCGAACCCGTCCGGAACGCCGGCTTCCGCCAGCAGCGCCATGGCGCGCGCGACGTCTTTCTTGAACGGCATGTCGGTCAGTGCGCCGGGCAGGCCGGCCGGCAGGAAAGCCTGATGCGCGTGGTAGATATTGGCAGTAATGTTCTTTTCGATCGCTTCGTAATTGATCGCCCATTTGATCGCCTGGCGCACTGCGGGCCGCGACAGGATCGGGTGTTTTTGGTTCAGCGCGATATAGATCAGGCTGGCGCGTTTGGTGGGGGCGGTCACGAATTCCGCATTGCCGGCAATGGCGCGCAACTGGTCGGGGCCAAGGTTGCGCGCGTAATCGATGTCGCGCTGGCGCAGGGCCAGCAACTGCGCCGATGGTTCGGGCATGTGGCGGACCACACACCGGTTCCAGGCCGGTTTGGTGCCGGTGAAGTTTCTGTTCAAATCCAGCGAAATGCTTTCGCTGGCCAGCCAGCTGCGCAGCGCGAGCGGGCCCGATCCGGCGGAATTGGTTTTCAGCCAGGCGCCGCCCAGATCGCCGTCTTTCTGATTGGCCAGCACGGTGGCTTTCTCGACGATGCTGCCGACATTCGAGGTCAGGCAGTAAAGCAGGAAGGTCGGGGCGAAAGCCTCGGGCAGTTCAATGCGCAGCGTGTGTGCATCCACGGCCTTCACGCGTTCGGCGACGTTGTCCTTGGTCAGGCCGAACTGGGTAATGATGAAGCCAGGCGCCTTGTCGAGCAGCACAGCACGCTGGATGGAGAAGGCGGCGTCCTCGGCGGTGACGGGCTTGCCCGAAGCGAATTTCGCGTCCGGGCGTATATGGAACGTATAGGTTTTTCCGTCGGGGCTGATCTCCCAGCGTTCGGCAAGTTCGCCGTTCAGCCGGCTGGGGGCTGCGGGGTCTGCGATCACCAGTTTCTGGTAGACGTTGCTGCCGATCTCGGCCCCCGTGTATTCGAACGATTCCTGTGGGTCGAGCGTGATGACGTCGTCGATCTGCTTGCCCATGACCACCACGTTGCGCGGCGTGGCCGCGTTGGCGCGGGGGCGCGTGGATATGTAGGTGCTGATGACGGCGGCGGATGTCAGCAGCGTGCGGCGCTTCAACATATGGAAGTCTCCCTGACCTGTCAGTCGGGAGGCAGGATAGCGTGGGTTGTACAGCGTGAAACAGAAATATTGTCGTTCAAGTGCCGGCCGCGGCGGCTGAACCGGAAAACTGAAACTGCCGCCCGGAGAAAGCTTTCCCGGGCGGCAAGTCGGTGGTCCATTTTTTTTTGCGGTGAAACCCGCTGTTTATTCCGTGATCGACTGCTCGCCGCGTTCCGCTGCGGCCTGGGCAGCCAGTGCGCGTGCCATCTGGCTAAGCGCTTCCTGATGCTTTTCGTTATCAATCGCGGCGAAGTTGCGCGCCAGTTCCAGGCACATGCGCTGGCGCGGGGTCGCTTCCTGCTTGCTGACATCGACCGCCAGCCCTTCGAAGAACCAGCTGACCGGCACGCTCAGCACCTGCGCGATTTCGTACAGGCGGCCCGCCGAGATACGGTTGAGGCCGCGTTCGTACTTGTGCGCCTGCTGATACGTGACACCGATCATTCGTGCCAGCTGCTGCTGCGACAGCCCCATCATGATCCGGCGTTCACGGATACGTGTGCCGACATGGCGGTCAGCATTACTGGCACGCAGCGGCGCCCGTTGGCCTCCCTGTATCGTAGCGCCAGTCACCGACGGGGTAGTCGTGCCGGTGGCAGGGCCAGAAAAACTTGTCGCCATAGTCATTCTCCAGTTTGAGTTTCCAATTAGAGAATGACGTGCAGGGCGAGTGGTTCCACTTAGCGGGCAAAATTTTTAAAAATTTTACCGTGAACCAAATAGTTGTGAATACCGGTATTTTGTAACCAGGACTATTGGTTTCGGGTCAAATTGGCGATTTGACGCTGCAGTTCTTCAATCTGCACCTTGAGTTTGCGGATCTCTGGGGTTTCCTGGGCCGCTGCATCTTGATCGTCGGCCTCCGCCGGCGAAGGGGGCTGGTAGAAAGGCGAGAACAGATTCATCGCCTGCTCAAACATCGCCATATTCTTGCGGCCCAGTTCCTCGAGTCCGACCGGGAGCAGTTCGCCCATCGTTTGTTGCAGGGTGCGCCGCATCTGTTCCTGCTGGCGGGCGAAACTGTTCATGGCATTGTCGAGATAGGGCGGCACCAGACCTTGCAGACTGTCTCCATAAAAGCTGATCAACTGCCGCAGAAACGATGTCGGTAAAAGATGCTGCCCGCTGTTCTCGGCCTCGACGATGATCTGCGTCAGAACGGAACGGGTAATATCGTCACCGGTTTTGGCATCGTATACGGCAAAGTCGCGCCCGTTGCGAATCATTTCGGCAAGGTTCTCAAGAGTAATGTAACAGGAGCTTTCGGTATTATATAACCGCCTATTTGCGTATTTTTTGACAACCACGGGAGGAGGAGGGGCTGTTTTGGCAGATGCGGTTGACGGCATGGGCGGTTCCTTGGGTCGTCGAAAACTTCCTCACGCTAGCACGTTTTCGCATCTGCGGAAGAAATCTGTATAAGGGAGTGCTGGAGGATGAATGGCGAATGAGCGATACAACAGCGGCTCCCCCTTCACCAGAGGGCGATGCCCTGGATCTGGATACCTTGGCGCGCGACTGGGTGGCCATGTGGCAGAGCGAAATGGCCGCCTGGGCTGCCGACCGCGAGGCGATCGAAGGCTGGCAGGCGATGGCGGCGCTGTGGGCCGGCGCGGCATCGGCGATGCTGAAATCGGTGCCGCGTGATGGAGCGGCTGGATTTTCCGGCCCCTTTGCGCCGCCGGGGGCCGCGCCCGCTGCTGCTGCATCTGGGGCTGGCCATGCTGACGTCGAACGTCTCCATCGGCGGATTGCCGACCTGGAACAGCGGCTCGCGGACCTGGAAAAGCCCGGACGCGGCGCGGCTGGCGGCAGCCATCGGGGCGCACAGTGATCTAACGACGCAATTTCCGGCCGCGGTATTGCGCGAGGTGGCGCGGCAAAACCGGGCGCTGATCGCCGGGATCGCCGCCTATCGCCGCCATCCCTGGCAACGCGATCTGCCTGAACCGCCCGTTATCTGGTCGGAAGGCAATATCCGGCTGCTGGATTACGGGGGCAGCGGGCCTGCGGTGCTGTTCGTGCCGTCACTGGTCAACCGTGCCTATGTGCTCGACCTGGCGCCGGGGATGTCGATGCTGCGCCATCTGGCCGGGGCAGGAATACGACCGTTGCTGCTGGACTGGGGCTGGCCCGGCGCGGTCGAGCGCCGGTTTACGTTAACCGATTATATCGCCGGGCCGCTGGAACGCGCGCTGGCGCATATCGCGGCAACTGGCCCGGTGGTTCTGGCCGGCTATTGCATGGGCGGGCTGTTGGCGCTGGCGGCGGCGCAGCGCCGGCCCGATCTGGTGCGCGGCCTGGCGCTGCTGGCGACCCCGTGGGACTTCCATGCCGGCGATGCGGCACGCGCACAGCAGATCGCTGCGATGCTGCCGCTGCTCGAGCCGTTGCTGGCGTTCAACGACACGTTGCCGGTCGATGCGCTGCAGGTGCTGTTCGCGATGCTCGACCCGTGGAGTATCGCGCGCAAATACGCGGGCTTCGCCCGGCTGGACCCGGCAAGCGCGCGGGCGCGGATGTTCGTCGCGCTGGAGGACTGGCTGAACGACGGCGTGCCGCTGGCCGCGCCGGTGGCGCGCGAGACGATTTCCGGCTGGTATGGCGCCAACGCCCCGGTGCAGGGCGGCTGGCGGGTGGCCGGCGCGGTGGTGGACCCGCGCGCGGTGCGCGTGCCGGCCTTCGTTGCGGTGCCCGAGGCCGATCGCATCGTGCCGCCGGAAAGCGCGCGTCCGCTGGCCGCGCTGTTGCCGGATGCAACGCTGCTTACGCCGCACGCCGGACATATCGGCATGGTGGCGGGCAGCCGGGCCGAGCGTGCATTGTGGAAACCGTTCGTCGCGTGGTGCGAGGCGACAGGATCAGACGTCCCGGCAGGTACGTAGAGGGGCCTGTATCCGCAGGATGCCCAGCAGGGCCGTGACGTCGGCGCGATCGAAGACTTTCAGGTTGATGACAAGCGGTCCCGTCGCGTTGCGTTCGGTGATTTTCAACCCGCGCGGCGGGCCGGCGGCGATTTCCGCTGATGCGATATCTTCCCAGCGTACCCATCGTTCGCCGTGCAGCAGGGAGCCGAGCGTGCGGTACGACAGTTTCTCACTGTCGATGCGAATCCTGAAGGCGGTGATCCATGCGACGATCAGCACGGCAGCTGCGGCGATGATAAGCAGCATTCCAACGGCTCCACGGTCGAAGTGCCGCGGGTTGCTCAGTATGCCGACCATGAAAATCCCACTCGGTATTGCCCAGATGATGGAAAAGACGATCCAGGTCGAACGAGAGGCGTACATGGTTCTTGTGGGAATGGGTGTTGCAGGTTCGGGCATCGTTCAGGTTGTCGCTGCAGATCATACAGCGGTTAGCTACGGTGTTTTTATGAAAGCTGGAAGATGGGCATTCGTTCCAGCTTCACTTCGACAGCGCGCCGTGTGGCGAATACCGCACCGGGCGAGATCGGTTTGATGGCATCAATCAGCGCGTTGCACCAGATGTCCCGACGGCCGGCACATCAGGCCCCACGTTGTTGCGGAGGCGTCAGGTCATCCAGTTCCGGGTGTTCCGCGTAGATCGGTTCCAGAATCTCCACCTGGATATGACCGATCGCCAGCCCGATGCCTTTTTTAAGCTTCGCGCAGCCTTCCGGTGTGGCGCCACTTTCAGCAGTCATCAGCGCGGTGCTTAGCTCTTCCACAGCACGTAGAACCTGATTTCGCACGGCCTGAGCACACGTCTTTTCGATCATCACATGTACCTCATGCATCGACTACCCCATGCGTCGACGGAAATATCGGATGCATGAACTGCTTTATGCTTTCCGGACGCTGCCCGGTTCAAGCTATGCGGCTATGGGATTTCCGTCCAGCGTGGCAAGGCTGATGCCATCATCCTCGGATGATTGCAGATGCACATACCAGTCAGCTTCGAACAGCGGCCGGAAACGACAATATATCTGGTAATAATGTATCTGGTAACAAGGCCGCGGTTCCAGCGGCGTCGGCGGTCATGGTGACGGGGGAGTGGCTGGCCGCTGCGCTGGCGGCGGATGTGGTGGCGACCTTCCGGTTGCGGCGATCGCCACCCTGCTGTCCGCCGCATTCGACCGCGTCGCGCTAGGATGCGGACTCATAACCAGAAACTGATAGCTGCTGCGAGGTGTATGGCACCGAGAAAGTTGGCAGCCAGCCTGTCGTAACGCGTCGCGATGCGCCTGAAATCCTTGAGCCGGCAGAACATGCGCTCGATGGCGTTA
>JAVBUO010000051.1:0-5168 GCA_031555315.1 Acetobacteraceae bacterium | reverse complement strand
GTCGCCACATCTTCAGGAGGCAGGCCGCAAAACGCCGCCACCCGTTCCAGCGGCCAGTCCCGCGCCAGTTGCTGCGCCTCGCTTTCTGCGCCATCAATGGCGTTCAACAGGCCGACAAACAGCCCGGCATCACTGCCCGGCGTCAGCGCCAGGTGCAGGTCGGCAATGTCGCAGGTTGCGGTTCGCCTGGGATCAATCACCACTATCTTCATTGCCGGGTTGTGATTGCGCGCCTGCACCAGCCGCTGATACAGCACCGGATGGGTCCAGGCGGCGTTGGAACCTACCAGCACCACCAGATCCGTGTGTTCGATATCTTCGTAGCTGCAGGGGACGATGTCCTCGCCGAAGGCGCGCTTGTAGCCCACCACCGCCGAGGACATACAGAGCCGGGAGTTGGTGTCGATATTGGCCGCGCCAATAAACCCCTTCATCAGTTTGTTGGCGGCGTAGTAATCCTCTGTCAGCAGCTGGCCCGAGGCGTAAAACGCCACCGCCTGGGGCCCGTAAGTCTCGATAATCTCGCGTAACCGGGTGCCTGCCGTGTCCAGCGCCTGGTCCCAGCTTACCGGCTGGTCGTCCACTTCCGGGTGCAGCAGTCGCCCCTGCAACCCGGTGGTCTCCCCTAACGCCGATCCTTTCACGCACAGTCGGCCAAAATTAGCCGGATGGCGCTCATCGCCACGTACGCTCACTTCACCGTTCTCGACCCGGGCAATTACCCCGCAGCCGACACCGCAATAAGGACAGGTCGTCCGGGTTTCACTCATGAGGCCTCCGCACGCATGACCAGTTCTTCGCTCCCCACCAGCACCCGGTCGCCGTCAACCTTCACTGGCCAGGCGCGCACCGCTGCTTCACCGGTATCAAGCTGGCGTCCGTCGCGCAGGCGGATCCGCGTTTTGTACAGGGGCGAGATCACCACCGGTTCCCCCCCGGCATCACCGAGGATCCCCCGTGACAACACGCTGGCGCTGCCGCCCGGCTCACGGTCTTCCAGGGCGTAAATCGCTTTGCCAAAGCGGAACAGCGCAATCTGCTGCCCGCCCAGTCGGGCGCCGATCCCGGCCTGTTCGGGGATCTCGTTGACCGAGCAGACCGCCTGCCAGCGTCTGGTGGTCGCCGGTTCTGCCTCACTGCCGAGGGTGCGGAACTGCGCCAGCCGATCCGGATCCTGCAGCGTGGTCTGCCATTCGCACTGATACGTGTCCACCACGCGCTGCATCTCCTGCTCCAGCTCGTCGGCAATGCCGAGGCTGTCGTCGATGATCACCTCGCGCAGGTACTCCAGCCCGCCTTCGAGGTTGTCCCGCCAGGTGCTGGTACGTTGCAGGCGGTCGGCCGTACGGATATAGAACATCAGGAAGCGGTCGACATAGCGCAGCAGCGTGGCCTCATCCAGATCGCTGGCAAACAGATCCGCATGGCGTGGCTTCATGCCGCCGTTACCACAGAGATAGAGATTCCAGCCCTTGTCGGTGGCAATCACCCCTACGTCTTTGCTCTGGGCTTCGGCACACTCGCGGGTACACCCCGAAACCGCCATCTTGATCTTATGCGGCGCGCGCAGCCCCTTGTAGCGATTCTCCAGCGTTACCGCCAGACCAGTAGAGTCCTGCACGCCGTAACGACACCAGGTGGAGCCAACACAGGATTTGACGGTGCGCAGGGATTTACCGTAGGCATGGCCGGTTTCAAACCCGGCGTCAATCAACTGCTGCCAGATCTCCGGCAGCTGTTCCAGTCGAGCGCCAAACAGGTCGATACGCTGCCCGCCGGTAATTTTGCTGTACAGCTGATAGCGTTTGGCAATCTGACCGATGGCAATCAGCCCGTCAGCGGTCACTTCCCCGGCGGCCATGCGCGGCACGATAGAGTAAGTGCCATCTTTCTGAATGTTGGCAAAGTAACGGTCGTTGGTATCCTGCAGCGGCAGATGCGCCGGTTTCAGCAGGTACTCATTCCAGCAGGAGGCCAGCACAGAGCCCACCAGCGGTTTACAGATTTCGCAGCCTTGGCCCTGGCCGTAACGGCTGATGAGCTGATCAAAGGTGTGAATGCGGTTGACGCGCACCAGGTGGTAGATCTCCTGACGCGAGTACGCAAAGTGTTCGCAGATATCCTTTTTCACCTCCACGCCCTGCGCCGCCAGCTGGAACTCCATCACCTGTTTCACCAGCGCGCTACAGCCGCCGCAGCCGGTGGCGGCTTTGGTGCACTGTTTCACCGCGCCAATCTCCGTCGCGCCGTTGCTGACCGCCTGGCAGATGTCGCCCTTGCTGACGTTGTGACAGGAGCAGATCTGCGCGCTCTCCGGCAGCGCCGCCACGCCCAGCGCTTTCGGCGCACTGCCGGCAACCGCGGGGAGGATCAGGGTTTCGGGATCTTTTGGCAGGGCGATGTCGTTGAGCATCATCTGCACCAGGGTGGCGTATTCGCTGGCATCACCCACCAGTACGCCCCCAAGCAGGGTTTTGCCGTCAGCACTGACCACGATTTTTTTATAGATCTGCTGCGGGCCATGGGTCCACTGGTAGCTCTGGGCCCCCGCGGTGCGGCCGTGCGCATCACCGAACGACGCCACATCAACCCCCAGCAGCTTCAGTTTGGTGCTCATGTCCGCCCCGGTGAAGGCGTTATCTTCCCCGGCCAGCGCGGCCCCGGCCACCCGCGCCATCTGATAACCCGGTGCCACCAGGCCATAAATTTTACCCTCCCAGAGGGCGCATTCGCCGATGGCGAAGATACTGGCGTCAGAGGTGCGGCACTGGTTATCGATGCCAATCCCGCCCCGCTCGCCCAGCACCAGGCCACACTCCCGGGCCAGGGCATCCTGTGGGCGGATCCCGGCGGAGAAGACCACCATGTCGGTCGCCAGCTCGCTGCCGTCGGCAAAGCGCAACACCATGCCGCTGTCGGTTTCGGCAATCTCCGTGGTGGCTTTGCTGGTGTGCACACCTACACCCAGTGCTTCGATTTTGCGGCGCAGCATCGCCGCACCGTCGTTATCCAGTTGTACCGCCATCAGGTTTGGCGCAAATTCCACCACATGGGTATCCAGCCCCAGCTGTTTCAGAGCATTGGCGGCCTCCAGCCCCAGCAGCCCGCCGCCAATCACCACCCCGGTGCGGGCATCTTTGGCATGGGCAGCGATGTTATCGAGATCGTCCAGGGTGCGATAGACAAAGCAGCCAGGCAGGTCGCGCCCCGGCACTGGCGGCACGAACGGATAGGATCCGGTGGCCAGCACCAGTTTGTCCCAGTGGGTTTCATGCCCGCTGGCGGTGCGTACCACCCGGGCGTCGCGATCGATGGCGACAATCTGTTGGGACAGGCGCAGCTCAATGCCGTTTTCGGCAAAAAAATCTCCCGCCACCATCGACAGGGAGTCGGCGCTGCGGCCGGCAAAGTATTCTGAAAGATGGACGCGGTCATAGGCGGCGAAGCGCTCTTCACCGAAGACCACGATCTGGTATTGCTGATGCAGATTGCGGTTTACGCAGTCTTCAAGAAAATGGTGGCCGACCATACCATGCCCAACCACCACCAGAGTAGGTTTTGTCATCGCGTTTTGTCCTGCAACCTGCGGCTGCGTCGTGAATTGATCGAACAGCCAGTCCGCCTGAGCGGGTTCTGACGTTGCCAGTAAATCGGTGAGCGTGGCGGCGCTGCTGCACTCTCCCATCAGCAGCACGCCCGCCAGCGTGCCGTTGCGAATCAATAAGCGGCGATAGTGGCGGGTCAGCGGATCCCAACTGGTCCACACCGCATCGTCCTGTTGCGCGTTAACCTGCCCGGCGCTGAACAACTCAATGCCCGTGACTTTCAGGCGCATCCCGGTTTGCGTCGGGGCAAAGGGGGTGACGTTTTCTCCGGCCAGTCGGGCCGCCAGGATCTCCGCCTGGGCCAGACACGGAGCGACCAGTCCCCAGGTCTGGCCGTCGATTTCACAGCACTCGCCAATGGCGCTGACGCCCGCGGATGCCGTGCGCATCTGGTCATCCACCCGAAGGCCGCGCCCGCAGGCCACATTGCTTGCCTGCGCCAGCGCGATGTTGGGCATCACCCCTGTGGCCATCACCACCCGCGTGGCGGCAAGGGAACGGCCACTGCTGAGGGTGACGTGACCGTCGGCAATCTCCGTGATCCCGACGTTCAGTTCGCAGCCGATGCCGCGTTCGCCAAGGGCCTGCTCCAGCAACAGCCCGGCCTGCTGGTCGAGCTGCTGCTCCATCAGCCAGGCGCCGCGATGGACTAACGTGACGTTGTCACCATGCAGTTTTAACGCGGCGGCGGCTTCCACACCGAGGACGCCGCCCCCCAGCACCACCGCCGGACCGGGGGTCGCCAGAATGGCGTTAACGTCATCCAGAGTACGAAAGGTAAAGACATGCGGCAGGCGGCTGCCGGGGATCGGCGGCACAAACGGCAGCGATCCGGTGGCGAACACCAGTTCATCCCATGCCAGCTGGCGCCGATCGGTCACCAGCGTGCGCGCCGCCACATCCACGGCCTGTACCCGTTCACCGCATAACACCGTCACACCACGCTGCTGATACCACGCCTCGTCGTGCAGCCGGGTGGCAGCGAACGCCTTTTCGCCACCGAGAACGGGGGAAAGCTGAATGCGGTTGTAGGCAGGCACCCGTTCGTCGCCGATCACCGTGATGGCGAAGCGCTCAGGCGCGCGGTCCGTCAGCGACTCAATCAGTCGCGTTGCCGCCAACCCGTTTCCAATGATGACCAGGCGCATGGTGCCGCTCCTCAGGCCGCTTTCGGCTGTTTTTCGTAGAGGAAATGCAGGATCTGCTGACGCATGTGGTGATAGCGGCTGTCCTCCGCCAGTTGCACCCGGTTTCGCGGACGTGGCAGATCGACGCGGAGGATCTCGCCCACCGTCGCCGCCGGGCCGTGAGTCATCATCAGCACCCGATCGGAAAGCAGTACCGCTTCGTCCACGTCGTGGGTGATCAGCACAATGGTGGTGTTCAGCTCCTGCTGGATCTGCATTACCGAATCCTGCAGATGGGCGCGGGTCAGGGCATCAAGGGCGCCGAAGGGCTCATCCATCAGCAGGACTTTCGGTTTCATCGCCAGTGCCCGGGCGATGCCGACGCGCTGCTTCATGCCGCCGGAAATTTCTCCCGGACGCTTGTGGATGGCGTGGC
>JAVBUO010000004.1:0-99811 GCA_031555315.1 Acetobacteraceae bacterium | reverse complement strand
CTGTTCTTCGAACCGCAGGCGCAGTTGGTCTATCAGCGTCTGAGCTTCGACCGGACCCGCAACAGCCTGGATGGTTCGGTTGCGTCGCTGGGTTCGCAGCAGCAGCTGATCGGCCGCCTGGGCGCCCGCCTGGGTCTGCCGCTGCAGCTTGGCGAAGGCCAGATGATCACGCCGTATGCGAAGGTGAACCTGCTGCACGGTTTCCTCGACGGGTCTGATGTGACGGTGACCGGCCTGGGGGTGAGCAATACCTTCACCACCGGGAAGTATGGCACATCGCTGCAGGTGGGCGGCGGTGTGACGGCGACCCTGACCGGCAGCTTGTCGCTGTATGGCGATGCGGTGTGGCAGACCGATCTGGGCGACTCCGGCTTCGACGGCTGGATGGTCAACGGCGGTATACGCATCGCGTTCTGATCGGAAATCCGGTCTGACCAATCGAGAAAGGCACCCGCAAGGGTGCCTTTTTCTATGGGAATGTGTTGCTGCGACAGGTTACAGCCGCGTTTACCGGCCGCGTGATGCGCCATCACCTGAATGCGCTGGCGGATGGTACCTGTGCGTGTGTGCTGATAGCCGAGGTGGCACATAAACGGCGCCAGCTCTTTTCTTTCAGGAATGCCAGCGTGACCGGCGGTCAAGTAACTACATTTTGGCGCGATCAGTATTTACGCATCAGCGCGACCATCTCGCCCTGCACACGTACCTTCTCGGCGGGATAGATGCGCGTCTCGTAATTCATGTTCGCCGGTTCCAGCGCGATCGACGCGCCTTTGCGGCGCAGGCGCTTCAGCGTGACCTCGCTCTCTTCGATCAACGCCACGACGATCTTCCCGTTCTCGATATCCTCGGTGCGCCGGATGACGACCAGATCGCCGTCGAAGATTCCCGCATCGGTCATCGAATCGCCGGCGACTTCCAGCACGTAATGCTCGCCGTGCCCCAGCCAGACGGTGGGAATCTCGATCATGGTGACGTGATCGTTCATCGCCTCGATCGGCATGCCGGCGGCGATGCGGCCGTAGAGCGGCAGACGCACAGCCGCCGCTTCGGGGGCGAGGTGGCTGCCGTGCAAACGCGGGCTGAAATCACCCTGGATGATATTGGGCGTGAACCCGCCCGCCGGCGCGATCTGGGTGAGCGGGGCACGGGGCGGCGCGACCTCGGGCAGCTTCACCACCTCGAGCGCGCGGGCGCGGTGATGACGGCGCTGCAGAAAACCACGTTCTTCCAGTGCGGAAATCAACCTGTGGATGCCGGACTTGGAGCGTAGCCCCAGGGCCGTTTTCATCTCGTCGAAAGAAGGGGAATAACCCGTCTGTTCCAGATGAGTATGGATGAACGTCAGCAATTCATGCTGTTTACGGGTCAGCATGGGGTAGAACTCCCTTCTTGTTGGCCGGAACAAACCAGCAACATGGAAGTTTGTTCTATGTTGGTTCTTGTGATTGCGTCAATGAAATACTGCGTGTTGATTACAAAAAATCCACCTCCAGGACTTAAGCCCCGGAGGTGGGTGCCGGTTCAGGAAGGAACCAGATCGGCGGCATTTTTCCGGGCATGTAGAACTTCGGCTAATACGGCATCCGTATGCATTCCCAGCATGGGGGCTGTGGTATGCGGCGTTTCGGTGCCGTCCAGACGCAGCGGGCTGCGCAGCATCGGTACCTTGCTGCCGGTCGCGTGCGTGCGCCAGAGGATCAGATCGCGATGTGCGACCTGCGGGTCCTTCACCATGTCGGGCATGGTATTGATCGGGCCGCATGGAACGCCAGCGGCCTCCAGCGCGGCCAGCCAGTGGGCGCCGGGGTGGGGCAGCAGGGCAGCCTCGACCGCCGCATCCATGGCGGCGCGATTATGCACCCGCAGATCGTTGGTCTTGAAACGCGGATCTTCAAGCAGGGCCTGGGTGCCCAGCGCGGTGCACAGTGCAATGAACTGGCGGTCGTTACCGCAGCCGATGATGATATGACCGTCGGCACAGCGATAGACCGAACTCGGCGCAGCAACCGGGTTGGTATTGCCGACACGCCCCGGTGTGCGCCCGGTGAGCAGATGGCCGAGCGCCAGATGCCCGTTCAGCGCCACGGCTACGTCCAGCATCGCTGTATCGACATGTCCGCCGTCGCCGGTCGTCTGGCGACGGAACAGTGCGCCCAGCACGCCGATCGTCGCGTACAGGCCGGTGGCGATGTCGGTCAGCGGAATGGCGGTGCGCATCGGCGGACCGTCAGGATCGCCGCACGTGCTCATCAGGCCGGACATGCCCTGCATGATGAAGTCGTAGGCGGGGCGTTTGCTATACGGGCCGCTGGTGCCGAAGCCGGTGATCGAACAGGTGATCAGCCGCGGATTCAGCGTGCGCAGATGTGCCGCGCCGATCCCCAGTTTTTCCAGACTTCCGGCTTTCGAATTCTCGATGAAGATATCGGCCTCGCAGGCCAGCCGCTTGACCAGCGCGATGCCTTCAGGGGTCGTCACATCGATCGCCAGCGAATGTTTGTTGCGGTTGCACGCCATGTAGAAAGCGGATTCCTGCGTGTCCTCGCCATCCGGGGTTTGCAGGTGCGGCCCCATATGGCGCGTATCATCGCCGCCCTGCGGTTTTTCCACCTTCCAGACGGTGGCGCCCAGGTCGCCCAGCAATTGGGTGCACCACGGGCCGGCGACGACACGGGTCATGTCGAGCACGCGAATGCCGGCAAGCGGCAGCGGATTCTGTTTCTGCGGCATGTCCATCATCCGTCGATCCGGATATCCGCTTCACGTGCCACGCGCCCCCAGCGTTCGGATTCGCTGCGCAGGAATGTATCGCACGCGGTGGGCGAGGTGCTGTTGGGAATCAGGCCGTAGGTGTGCAGACGCTCTTTCGTTGCGGGCATCTCAAGCACAGCCGCCACCGTGTGCGACATTTCCTCGACGATGGCATTCGGCATCTGGCTCGGGGCCAGCAGGCTGAACCAGCTCGATGCCTTGAAACCAGGCAGACCCGCTTCGGCGAAAGTCGGCAGGTTGGGGGCAGTCGGCCAGCGTGTATCACTGCTGAGCCCCAGCCCGTACAGGCGACCGGCTTCGATGTAAGTCTGCATGGTCTGGATGGTGTCGAGGATCAGCGCGATACGGCCGCTGAACAGATCCGGCAATGCGGGCGCGATGCCACGGTAAGGCACGTGCTGCAGCGGAATTCCGGCGGCACGCGCGAACATTTCAGTCGCCAGGTGCGCGCCCGAACCGATGCCGGACGACGCATACAGGACCGGTTCACGCGCTGCTTTGGCATAGGCGATGAACTCGGTCAGGTTCTTGGGCGGCAGCGCAGCCGAGGAAACCGCCAGCATCGGAATGTCGGCGACCATCGAAACGCCGCGCAGATCCTCGAGCGGCTTGTAGGGCATCTGCGGCATGATCCACGGGTTGATGACGTGTGCCGAGACCACCAGCAGGAACGTGTATCCGTCCGGTGTGCTTTTGGCGGCGACATCGGATCCGATCGTGCCATTGGCCCCGCCACGGTTTTCCACGACGATCGGCTGGCCGAGCTTTTCCTGCATGCCGTTGGCGACCAGCCGTCCGACGGTATCGGCAACGCCACCGGGTGTGTACGGCACGATCAGGCGGATTGGCCGGTTTGGCCAGCGCGCTTCGGCCCGCAGGACCGCCGGCGCCATGCCGGCGGCCAGTGCCGTTCCAAACAGTGTTCGACGCTTCATCATCATTGTCTGTTTCCCCACAAATCCCGGCTTTTGCGCCGGTTTTCGGTTTTACGGTGTTGGTACCGGCACTGGCGTATCGAGCAATATCTGCGCGAACGCCTTGCCCAGTGGATCCGAGCGCAGACTGGCCGCACCGCCACCACCCAGTGCGCCGCGCAGCACGAAGTTCAACGCCGACAGCCCAGGCGCTTCATAGCGCTCGACCTGGCCGGTCAGCAGATGCGCGAAGGTCGCGGCGACACGCTCGGCGGTCAGTACCTTGCGCAGCCACGGATACGAGTCTGCATCGCGCGCGATGATGCCGATGTTGACGTCGTCGCCCTTATCGCCGCTGCGGCCGACAGCGAATTGCACCAGCGGTGCGGTCGCACCCATATTTGCGATCACGACAGAGGGAGGCACAGCGCGATCGTCCGACGCTGGCGGTATCGCAGCGGTGGCGGGCGGGTCGACGGGCACGGTTTCGGTGTGGTTGCCGCAGGTGACGGTCGCCGTGCACCAGCGCCGTTCGAGCATGACAGTAAACGCTTCGACGACCGGCGAGATATCGGCACGACCGAAGAAGGTGCTGCGCGTGCCGGGCGCGAAAGATGTGCCGCTCGACGAACATTCGCGCTGCAGGATGGCCAGTGCCTTCGGGTTTTCGTGACGCGCCGCAACGCGCAGAATTACCTCGCGCGTCGGCAGTTTACGCGCCTGCGGACCGTAATGCGATTCACAGCCCAGCAGTTCCACCTCGGTGGCGCTGAAATCGGCGAACCCTGCATCCTGCATCATCCGCCGCGCGCGGGCCAGCAGCGCATCCGCCGTGCGGCGTGCCTTGGCAGGAGCGTCGATGCCGCGAATGGCCAGCATCAGCTGCACCTGAAAACCGCCGCGTTGTGTGCCGGTAGCCTTCAGCAGCGGGCCGGGAGGCCGGCCGCGCGCCCCGCTGACGCGCACACGCCCGGGGGCAGCCTGTGTGACCGACACATGCGAGAAATCGCAGTTCACATCCGGCATCAGATAGGCAGACGGGTTGTGCACTTCGTACAGAATCTGTTCCGACACCGGCAGCGGGGCAATCAGCCCGCCGGTGCCTTCCGGTTTGAACAGTTCGAAGCTGCCGTCGGCGAACACGTCGAGCACCGGATAGCCGATCCGGTCCCAGTCGGGGACCTTGTCCCAGTCGGTGAACAGGCCGCCGGTCGCCTGCGCGCCGCACTCGATCACATGCCCCGCCAGTGTGCCTGCCGCCAGCTTGTCCCAGTCGTCCCACGCCCAGTTGAAGTGCGCGGCCAGCGGGCCAAGCGCCAGGGCGCTGTCCACACTGCGCCCGGTGATCACGATATCCGCACCGCTCGCAAAGGCGGCGGCGACCGCGCGCGCACCGAGGTAGGCGTTGATCGACAGTACCTTGCCTTCATTATCGGCGGGCAGCAGCCCGGCGGCGCGCAGTTCCGCTTCCCGGGGCATCAAGTCGTCGCCCTGCACGATGGCGATGCGTGGCGTCAGCCCGTGCTTGGCGGCTGCTGCGGCGACGGCATCGCGGCAGGCGGGCAGGTTCAGCCCACCTGCGTTGGTGACCAGACGAATACCCTTGGCCATGATGTCGGGCAGATAACGCGCAACCACGACATCGACGAAATCCGTAGCATAACCGCGCGCCGGGTCTTTTTGCTGCGCACGGGCCAGGATGGCCATGGTGGTTTCGGCCAGATACTCGCAGGCGATCACCTGCAGTCCCGGCACGTGCAGCAATTGCGGCACGGCGGTGGCGGAATCACCCCAATAACCGCTGCCGCAGGCGATACGCAGATAATCAGGCATCGGCCATTTCCTCTTCTTTCACGATGGCAAGAATCGCACCTGCCGCAACTTCGCGCCGCCCCAGTGCTGGAAGTTCCGCCACCACCCCGGTGTGCGGGGCGGGGATGCGGACCTGCACCTTCATCGCTTCGAGTACCAGCAGCGTGTCACCGCGTTGCACGCGCGCGCCCGCCGCAACGGCGATGTTCGAGACCATCGCCGCGAATGGCGCGCGGATCACGCCGTCCGATGTGCCGCCAGCGCCAGCCTCCTGCTGATCCGGCTGACGGAAATGCCAGTCGCGGCCGGAGACGTGCAGATGCAGGCCGTTCGCCGCATCGATCCGCGTCGCGGACAGGGTAACGCCATCCAGTTCCGCCACCACCGCGCCATCCGGTGTTACCGACAGCAGACGCACGTGATGCAGGTGCGATACTTCGTCCTTGTGCCAGCTCGCCTCCCAGCCGCCGTTCTGCGCGGTCAGATGGACGACGTGCGTGTGGTCTTCGGCGGTCAGCACGATCGTCCGGCCCGGCCCGCCGCCTGGGTTGGGCGGGGTGGCATGCGTGATGCCGGCCGCCAGCACGGCAGCCAATGCAATGGTTTCGTCCTGCGGGGCGGAGCCGGGCAGCAAGGCCCCCATCTGCCGGCCGAGGAAACCGGTGTCCGGCGGCCCTGCGGCGAACTCTGGATGTCGTAGACAGGCGGACAGGAAGGCGCGATTGCTCGGCAGCCCCATCAGCACCGTGGCGTCCAGCGCGGCGGCCAGCTTGCGGCGTGCCTCGTCGCGCGTGCGGCCGTGGGCGATCAGCTTGGCGACCATCGTGTCGTAGTAGCGCGAGACACTTCCCGGTTCGGTCAGCGCGTGATCGACGCGCACATCGTGCCCCGCAGGCAGACGCCAGCGCAGCACTGCACCGTGCTGGGGTGCGAAATCCTGCGCCGGGTCTTCCGCACATAGCCGCGCCTCGATCGCGTGACCGTCGAGGCGGATGTCATCCTGCGTGAAGGGAAGCTTTTCCCCCATCGCGATACGCAACTGCCATTCGACCAGATCGAGACCGGTCAGCATCTCAGTCACCGCGTGCTCGACCTGTAAGCGGGTGTTCATTTCCATGAACACGAAGCGCCCATCTTCGGCCAGCAGAAACTCGACGGTACCCGCGCCGACATACCCGACCTCGCGCGCCAGCCGCACGGCGGCACTGCCCATGTCGTCGCGCTTTTCAGGCGACAGAGCGGGGGATTCCTCGATCAGTTTCTGGTGGCGGCGCTGCACGGAACAGTCGCGCTCGCCCAGATGCACGATGTTGCCGTGCGCGTCGGCCAGGATCTGCACTTCGACGTGCCGCGCGCGCAGCAGGGCAGGTTCCAGCAGCAGGCGGCCGTCACCGAAAGCCTGCTGCGCCTCGTTCCGCGCCACGGCAATGGCGGCGGGCAGATCGGTTTCGTTCAGCACCAGACGCATTCCGCGCCCGCCGCCGCCCGCCGCGGCCTTGACCATCACCGGAAAGCCGATGTCTGAGGCCGCTTCGACGAACGCCGCTTCCGACTGATCGTCGCCTTCGTAACCTTCCAGACACGGCACACCGGCGCGCCGGGCAATGCCTTTGGCGGCGGCCTTGTCGCCCATCATCGCGATCACATCGGCCGAGGGGCCGACGAAGGTGAGGCCCGCTTCGGTCACGGCGCGGGCGAAGTCGGCGTTCTCGGACAGGAAGCCATAACCGGGATGCACGGCCTTGGCCCCGCAGCGCCGGGCGGCGCCGAGGAGGACGTCGGCGCGCAGATAGCTGTTTTTCGCTTCGGCGGGGCCGATGCGCACGGCGGCATCGGCTGCGGTGACGTGCGGCGCGGTGGCGTCGGCATCGGAATATACGGCGATGCAGCGCAGCCCGAGCTGCCGCGCGCTACGCATCACGCGGATGGCAATCTCGCTGCGGTTGGCAATCAGCAACGTGTTGAAAGGTTTCACTGTGCCGTTCCTTCCAGTGCAAACGGCAGGTCGTCGGTGCTGAACGCTTTTGCCCAGGGGGCAAGGCGCTTTTCGCGCCGGGCGGCCACACCGTCGCGACCTTCGCTGCGCATTGCGGAGGCAAAAGCCTGCGCGCCTGCATCCAGCGATGCCGAGGCAGGCTGTGTGGCGCAGTGCGCAAGATACGCCTTGGTGGCGACCAGCGCCGCCGGGCCGTTACCCAGCAGCCGCGTGAGTTCTTCCGTCAGCTTGCGGTGCAGGGCAGGACCGTCGGCGACGATGCGATCCACCAGTCCCAGACGCAACGCTTCCTCTGCCCCGATCCGCTCACCGGTCAGCGCCATGCGGCGCGCAGCGGGCAGGCCCAGGCGCGGCAGCAGGAACGGGCCGATCTGTGCGGGCACCAGTCCCAGCGAGGTTTCCGGCAGACCGAACCGCGCATCCGCCGTGGCGATCACGATATCGGCAATCGCCGTCAGCCCGACGGCTCCACCCATGGCGGCCCCCTGCACGGCGGCGATTACCGGCACCGGTAGTGCCGCCAGCGTTTCCAGCAGCGCGCCGAAACGGCGGTTACGCGTGGCGACGGGGTCGCCTTCCTCGGGTGTTGCTTCAAGCCGTTGCTGGAAATTCCCCAGCGACCCGCCGGACGAAAACACACCGCCCGCGCCATGTATCACCAGCGCGCGTGCCGTGCGCGCCGTGTTGGCCGCTTCGACCAGCCCGGCGACGACATCGGGTGACAGCGCATTTCGGGTCTCCGGTGCGTCGATGGTGGCGAACACGACGTCGTGGCGGATATCGATCCTGACCTGGGACGGTGTGCTCATGTGCGCTTGCCTTTGCTGTCCAGGCCCATTTGCCGCGCGATGATCTGCAGCATGATCTCGTCCGCGCCGCCGCCGATCGAGCCCAGGCGAAAGTCGCGATACAGACGGCTGATCCAGTTGTCCCACGTATAGCCCATGCCGCCCATGAACTGCATGCACCAGTCGGCGACCTCGCGCCCCAGACGCCCGGTCTTCAGCTTTGCCATCGAGGCGAGTTCGCTGGCATCCTTGCCTTCGATGTAGAGCTTCGTCGCGCGATAGGTCAGCGCGCGCAGGCATTCGACATCGGTCTTCAGTTCGGCCAGCTTGAACTGAATGAACTGGTTGTCGAGCAGCGGCTTGCCGAACGCTATGCGGTTGCGAAGATAATCGGCCGTGTGATCGAGCAGGAATCCGATCGCCAGGCGTCGCGCCGCGCCGTTCAGACGTTCTTCCTGAAACTGTTTCATCTGATAGATAAAACCTTTGCCCTCTTCGCCGATGCGGTTGCGCTTCGGCACGCGCATATCATCGAAGAACAGCTGTGCGGTGTCGCTGGACCACATGCCGAATTTGCGGATTTTCTGGCGGGTGACGCCGGGGCGGTCCGGCCCGCCGGGCTTTTCCTTCAGCGGCACGATGATCAGGCTTTTGTTGTGATGCTGCGGCCCGTCGGACGTGTTGGCCAGCAGGCACACCCAGTCCGATTTCATCCCGTTGGTGATCCACATCTTGCTGCCGTTGATGATATAATCATCCCCGTCCGAGCGCGCTGTGGTTTTGATCGACGCAACGTCCGATCCGGCACCCGCTTCCGACACGCCGATCGACACCACGACATCGCCGGCGATGGCCGGCGCCAGGTATTCGCGGCGCAGTTCGTCGCTGCCGAAATTGGCCAATGCGGGCGTCGCCATGTCACTCTGCACGCCCATCGCCATACCGACGCCCTGCGCCTTGATGTAACCGAGCGCTTCCCCCGCTGCGACAGAGTAGGAGAAATCCAGCCCACTGCCGCCGAATTCGACCGGCTTGTTGATCCCGAACAAGCCGAGATTCCCGGCCTTCTTGAACAGCTCGTGCGAAGGAAATTCCTCGGCCTCCTCCCACTCGTCGACGTATGGGTTGATCTCTTCCTCGACGAAGCGGCGGACGGTGTCCATCAGCGCGTGGTGTTCCTGGGTGTAGGGCATCGTTTCCTCGTTTTTCTTATAAGCGCGCGACGCCGAACTGCATCGGGCGCACGCGCGTGCGTTCAGCTTGGCGACAGCAGGCAAAGGCGAAAGCCAGTACAGTGCGGGTGTCGCGCGGGTCGATCACGCCGTCATCCAGCAGCAGACCCGATGTAGTGAACGCATCGGCCTGGCTTTCGAAGTTCCTGACGATGGTGGCGCGCTGTGCGGCGAGGCGCTCGGTATCGACCGGCTTGCCGCGCCGTTCGGCCTGTGCGATCGCCACCAGTTCCATGGTGGTCGCCGCCTGTTCCGCGCCCATCACCGCGGTGCGCGCCCCGGGCCACGAGAACACGAAGCGCGGCCGGAACGCGCGGCCGCACATGCCGTAATTGCCCGCCCCGAAACTGGCGCCGCACATCAGGGTGATCTGCGGCACAGTGGCGTTGGTCAGTGCCTGGATCAGCTTTGCGCCGTGCTTCACCATGCCCGCTTCTTCACTGGCGCGGCCGACGATGAAGCCGGTGGTGTTCTGCAGATAAAGGATCGGCGTGCCCGACTGACAGCAGGTCTGAATGAAATGCGCGGCTTTGGTCGCGCCGGCAGGATCCAGTGGCCCGTTGTTGGTGATGATGCCGATCGCGTGGCCATCCAGCCGCGCGCGACCGCAGACGGTATTCTGGCCGTAATCGGGCTTGAAGGGCAGGAAGGCGCTGTCGTCCACCAGCCGCGCGATCACTTCGCGCATGTCGACCGGTTCGCGGAAATCTTCGGGCATTACCCCGGCCAGTTCGGCTGGATCGTGGCGCGGAGGACGTGCCGGCATGGGGGAGGGCACGTCCTCCACAGGCCAGTCGAGCGATGCCATGACCGCGCGCGCGCGCGCGATCCCATCGGCGTCGTCGCTGGCCAGATATTCGCACAGGCCCGAGATCTGCGCGTGCATCTCGGCTCCGCCCAGCGCCTCGTCGTCGGTAATTTCGCCGGTCGCGGCACGCAGCAGCGATGGCCCGGCCAGATAGGCGCGCGCCTGGTTGCGCACCATGATGACGTGATCGGACAGGCCCGGCATATACGCGCCGCCCGCCGCCGACGGGCCGTGCACGACGGTGATGACCGGCAGACCGGCCGCCGACAGCAGCGCCAGATTGCGAAACATCGCGCCACCGCGCACGAATTTTTCCACCCGGTATTTCAGCAGGTTGGCACCTGCGCTTTCGACCAGATGGATGAAGGGCAGGCGGTTCTCCAGCGCGATTTCCTGACAGCGCTGCAACTTTTGGTTGCCCAGTTCGCTCAGTGCGCCGCCGGCGATGCCGGAGTCCGTTGCCACCACCATGCAGAGCGCGCCCGACACATAGCCGATGCCGGTGATCTGCCCACCGCCGGGGATCGAGGTTTCGGGGTCTGGATCGTCCACGCACCAGCCGGTCAGCGTGCCGATCGGCAGAAACGGACGGTTGGGATCCAGCAGCCGCGCCACGCGTTCGCGCGGCGGCAGCTTGCTGTCCGGCCATTTTGCCGTGCCGCGGGCCGATGCCTCGCGCGCACGTGCTTCCAGTCCACGCAGCTTGGCCACCAGGTCGAGTGTTGCCGCGTGGCGTTGGGCGAATGTGTCGGAACCTGAATCGATAAAGGGTTGAATCGGAGTCATGCGCGCAGCGCTCCCGATGGACGAAAATACGAATGTCCGAATGGGTTCCATGCATGCATGGTCAGCTTCCTCCCCCCCTGATCTGCGACTTTACTGCCGCATGACGCGATGTTTGAGGGGAGAGTAGTCCGTGCAACCGGCTGCGCAACCAGCGTTAACGCAGGATTATCCTGCGTTAACGCAGATCAAAGTAGACCGCTCAAGCGTTTCTCGTTTGTTTCGAACAATGCGCAGATATGATCGACCACGGCGCGAATGCGCGCCGTGTGGCGCAGGTCGCGATGGAAAACCGCCCATAATGGATAACTGGACAGTTGTTGCGGCCAGACCCGTACCAGCGCCTCCCGATGATCGGCGATGTAGCAGGGCAGGGTTACCAGCCCCAACCCGTTCTCGGCGGCACGCATCAGGGCGATCAGGTTGTTGCCGGTCAGCACATAGCGTGCGCCTTCGGTGCTGATACCATGGAACAGGTTGATCGCGGGTGTCGGGGTCAGCAATGCCGAAAAGCCGATCAGATCGTGGCCGGCCAGACCATGCTCCGGCGACGGCGCAGGATGGCGCGCCAGATAATCGGGCGCGGCATAGATGGCAGTCGCGACATCTCCCAGCCAGCGGCGCACCAGTTGCGGCTGCTGCGGCATCACCGAACGGATGGCGATATCGGCTTCCTGACGCGCCACGTCGAGCACATCGTAACCGCCGAACAGTTCGATGCGGATGTCGGGGTGGCGGGCAAGAAAGGCATCCAGCCCATTCATCAGGAATTCGGTGACCAGCACGTCAGACGCAGTGATGCGCACGAACCCGGTCAGCCGCGTGTCGGTGCCCTGCACGCGGCGTGTGACGGCCAGCATGGCGGCCTCGGCCCGCTCGAGTTCGGGCAACAGCGCCTGGGCGATGCCGGTGGCGCGCAAGCCGTCGGGGGTGCGCTCGAACAGGCGGGCGCTCAGCGTTTGCTCGAGCGAGGTGATTCGCCGCGCGATGGTCGTTTCGTTGATGCCGAGCATGCGTCCGGCTGCACTGAATGTGCCTGCCCGCAGGGCGGCCAGCAATGTACGCAGATCGTCCCAGTTCGGGGACTTGGGTTCGTTTGCCGTTTTCACGCGGCAAGCCTGCCCGAGGGTATACGGCCGAGCAAGCCGGATAAGACGCGGGCCCGGCGGGTGGGCCGGGCCTGCTTCAAGGGCGTCAGTTGCCGCCCAGACAGGTGCTCATGAAGGTGCGGCGGGCGTCGCCGCTGAGATTGCGCTGGCCGGCGATGGTGTTGCAGGCGCGCATGCGGTCCTGCTGCGTGGCGGGCGCCGCCGCGGCCGGCGCGTCGGGCATGCGGCCGGACAGGCACTGGCTCATGAAGCTGCGGCGGTTGTTGCCGCTGAGGTTGCGCTTGCCGGCCTCGGCATTGCAGACCCGCATGCGCTCTTGCTGAGCAGCCTGTGCGGCACTGGGGGCTTGGGTTGTTTGCGCCTGTGCGGCGCCCATGGCCAGCAGGCCGGCGGCACAGGCCAGAAGGATGAAAGATGTGCGCATGAATGATGTGTCCTCTGGAGGAACCCCGCCCGGCGGCGGATTTCGGACTTAAAGCATGTCTGGTTTATTGCGGCAAAAAATGACAAACGAAAAACCGTCAGGCCCCGAGGTCTACCAGCCGGATGATGTCGACCTCGTCCCCCAGCCCGGCCGCGGGGGCATGGGGCGGACGGATCAGCAGGGCATCGGCCTGTGCCAGGATACGCATCATGGCGGAATCCTGCACCGGGAACGGAGTGACGACTCCGTTCTCCAGCCTGGCGCGCATGAAATCCATGCGTCCGTCATTGGCGCGCACCACCCCGCCCAGCACGGCCCGGCTGGTGGGGACCGACGTATCGGCAAGCCCGGACAGGCGTTTGATCGCCGGCACCAGATACAGCACCGCACAGACGATGGCCGAAACCGGGTTGCCCGGCAGACCGATCAGCGGCACCGCGCCGATTGGCGTGTGCAGGCGGCCATGGATCAGTGGTTTGCCGGGGCGCATGGCGATCTTCCAGAAATCCAGTTCCAGCCCACGCTGCGCCAGTGCCTTCTGAACCAGATCGTGGTCGCCGACGCTGGCGCCGCCGCTGGTGAGCAGCAGATCGAACCCGGCCGCGGCATCGGATGCGGCGGCAATCGCGTCCAGATCGTCGGGCGCGATCGGCAGCACGGTCGGCGCACCGCCGGCTGCGCGCACCAGCGCCGCCAGCGCGTGCGAATTGGACGAGATGATGCCGCCTGCCGGCACCGGTTCGCCGGGCAGGGCGATCTCGTCGCCCGTTGCCAGAATGGCGACGCGCGGCGCGCGATGCACCGCCAGCCACGGGTGATCGGCAGCGGCGGCCAGCCCGATATCACGTGCATTCAGCCGCTTGCCAGTCGGAACGACCGCATCGCCGATTGCGAAATCCTGCCCGGCGCGGCGGATGTGCCGCCCGGCCTGCGCGGCCGTGTGGATGGTAACGGCGCTGTCCGTGCGGGTGGTGTCTTCCTGGATCACCACGGCGGTGGCGCCGTCGGGGACCACGCTGCCGGTGAAGATGCGCACGGTCTGTCCGGCACCGACCGTACCCGCGAACGGGTGACCCGCCGGGGCCTCGCCGGCGATGTTCAGGACCGCACCGGCGGTTGCGTCTTCGGTGCGCACGGCCCAGCCGTCCATGGCCGAGACATCGGCGGGCGGCTGCATGCGCCGGGCAACGACCGGGGTGGCCAGCACACGTCCCCAGGCATCGGGCAGAGGCACGGTTTCCGCCGCAACCGGCTTGAGCGGCGCCAGAATACGCGCCCGTGCGCCTTCAACCGATATCATCACTCAGCCTCGTAATTTCCTGATTTTCCGCCAAATTTATGGGTGACGCGCAGATTTTCCACACGCATCGCGCGGTCCGCTGATTTGCACATGTCGTACACCGTCAGCGCGGCGACGCTGGCGGCGGTCAGCGCCTCCATCTCGACGCCGGTGCGGCCCGTGGTGCCGACGGTCGCGGTGATCTCGACGCAGTTCTCGGCTGCGTTGGGCACCAGATCGACGGCGACCGAGGTGATCGGCAGCGGATGGCACAGCGGGATCAGATCCGCGGTGCGTTTCGCCGCCATGATCCCGGCCAGGCGCGCCACCCCCAGCACATCGCCTTTCTTCGCGCGCCCCTCGACGATCAGCGCCAGCGTTGCCGGCGCCATCACCACGCGGGCACGGGCGGTGGCGCTGCGGTCCGTGACGTCCTTGCCTGAAATATCGACCATGTGCGCATGGCCGGCGGCGTCGAAATGCGTGAAGCCTTTCTGGCCCATCGCGCGGTCAGCCCACCAGCCCGAGCAGGCTGTGCGCAGCCTTGGTCACGTCGGGCTGGCGCAGCATGCTTTCACCGACCAGGAAGCAGAAAGCGCCGGCCTCGGACAGGCGCTTCACGTCGTCGTGTGTGCGGATGCCGCTCTCGGACACCAGCAGCCGGTCCACCGGGATTTGCGGCGCGAGGTCGATCGTGGTTTTCAGATCGGTTTTCAAGGTCTTGAGATTGCGGTTGTTGATGCCGATCAGACGGGTCTGCAGCCCCAGCGCGCGCTGCAGTTCCGCGGCGTCGTGCACTTCGACCAGTACGTCCATGTCGAGCGCGCGGGCCAGCGATTCCAGCTCGACGGCCTGTCCGTCGGACAGTGCTGCCATGATCAGCAGAACACAGTCTGCCCCCATCACGCGGCTCTCGTAGATCTGCCACGGGTCGAGGATGAAATCCTTGCGCAGCACTGGCAGATCCACGGCGTTGCGCGCCGCTTTCAAATGGTCGGGATGGCCCTGGAAATACGCGCCGTCGGTCAGCACCGACAGACACGCGGCACCGCCCGCCTGATAAGCGCGCGCCAGTTCGGCGGGGTCGAATTCCGGGCGGATCAGCCCGCCGGATGGGCTGGCCTTCTTGATCTCGGCGATCAGCCCATACGTGCCGCGGCCGACACGCTGCGCCAGCGTCTGGATGAAACCGCGCGGCGGCGGAGCATCCAGCGCCTGGTCGCGGATCTCGTCGAGCGAGGTCTGGTGCTTGCGCTGCTCGACCTCGTCCAGCGTGTTCTGGCAGATGCGCATCAGCGCATCGGTCTTGTCGGCGGCATTCAGCAGTTCTGCTGCACGGGTGTCGGTGCGGGTCGCAGTCATGCTGCCTCCTTGCGTAAAATCTCGAGCGCCTCGGCAGCCGCGCCGCTGTCGATCGAATGCGCGGCCATGGCGACGCCGTCGCGCAGATTGGTCACCTTGTCGGCCACGATCAGCGCGGCGGCGGCATTCAGCAGCACCGTGTCGCGATAGGCGTTTTTCGCACCGGCCAGCAGAGCGGTAAGAGCGGCGGCGTTCTCGGCCGCTTCGCCGCCGCGGATGGCGCTGATCGGCGCGCGTCCCAGGCCCGCGTCTTCGGGCGTGAGGGTGAATTCGCGGATCGCGCCGTGGCGCAGTTCCACGACGTGGCTTTCTCCGGCCAGCGTGAGTTCGTCGAGGCCGCTGCCATGGACCATCCACACATGTTCGCTGCCCAGCCGGCCCAGCGTTTCGGCCATCGGGCGGCACCATTCGGCGGCGAACACACCGCTGAGCTGGCGGGTAACGCCGGCCGGATTGGACAGCGGTCCCAGCAGGTTGAAGATCGTTCTTGTGCCGAGTTCGGTGCGCGGTCCGGCAACGTGGCGCGTGGCGGCATGATGGCGCGGCGCGAACAGGAACGCGCAGCGCGCAGTGCGCAGCATGCCGGACAGGCGCTCGAGCGGCGTGTCGACGTTGACGCCCAGCGCGGCCAGCACATCGGCCCCGCCGGTTTTCGACGATGCCGAGCGGTTGCCGTGCTTGGCCACCGTCACGCCCGCGCCGGCGGCGACAAAGGTCACGGCGGTGGAAACATTCAGTGTGTGCGCGCCGTCGCCGCCGGTGCCGCAGACGTCGATCGCGCCGGGGGGCGCCTCGACGGCGGCCATGCGCGCGCGCATGGCGCGCACCGCGCCGGTGATTTCAGGGATGGTTTCGCCGCGCACCCGCATCGCCATCAGTACGCCGGCGATCTGCGCGGGCGTTGCCTCGCCCGACATCAGCATGGCGAAGGTGGCTTCGGCGTCGGCTTCCGTCAGTTTCTCGCCCGTCGCCAGGCGCGCGATGATGGATTTCAGGTCCATGTTTCAGCCAGCCTGCCGGTCGTTCTTGCCGTGAGCGATGTCGAGAAAGTTCTGCAAAATCCGGTGCCCATGCTCGCTGGCGATACTTTCCGGGTGAAACTGCACGCCGAACAGCGGCAGTGTCTTGTGGCGCAGGCCCATCACCAGCCCGTCGGGCGTGGCGGCGGTGGCTTCCAGCACTGCGGGCAGGGTGTCGCGCGCCACCGTCAGGCTGTGATAGCGCGTGGCGTTGAACGGCGTGGGCAGACCCGCGAAAATGTCGGTGCCGCGATGGCTGATGCTGTCGACCTTGCCGTGCATCGGCACCGGCGCACGCACCACGTCGCCCCCGAATGCGTGGGCAATCGCCTGATGCCCGAGGCAGACGCCAAACACCGGTATCTTCCCGGCCGCCGCGGCGATCAGGTCGAGACAGATGCCCGCTTCCCTGGGGGTGCAGGGGCCGGGTGACAGCACGATGGCTTCCGGCTTGCCGGCCATCGCCTCTTCCACGGTAATCTTGTCGTTGCGATGAACATCGCAGCGCGCGCCCAGATCGCCCAGAAAATGGACCAGGTTCCAGGTGAAGCTGTCGTAATTGTCGATAAGCAGGATCATGTTGCCCCTAAAATGCGCTGCACTGCGGCAGAGGGTCAATGTCGGAGCGTCGCGAGGGGGCGTTTTTTTGCGTTTTGTATCCTCCCCCCTGCCATTCGGAAGGCGGGTGCGCGAAAATGCGGATATGAACGACATCTCTTTGAATACACAGGTTTTACCCATCTCGGGCATGCACTGTACCGGCTGTGCGGGAACGGTCGAGCGCGCCCTGGCCGCCGTGCCGGGGGTGCGGGGGGTGCGGGTCGATCTGGCCGCGAACGAGGCGCGGGTGGAGTTCAGTCCGGAACAGGCCGGTCTGACGGCGTTTGCCGAGGCGCTGACCCGCGCCGGATATGGCATCGCAACGCGTGGGGTGGACGTGATCGGCGCGTCCCCCGGCGCTGCGGTGCGGCTGGCGGCCATTGCTGGCGTGCTGTCGGTGCGGCCGGACCCAGCGGGCGAGGTATTGCGTGTCGAGGCGATGCCCGAGCTGCGCGACGTCGTGCTGCTGGAAGCGGCGGGGGCAGGGGCACGGCTGATGGGCAGTGCGTCCCCCGCCGAACGGCGCGACCGCATGGTGCTGGTCGTCTGCGCCGTGCTGGCGGTGCCGTTTCTGGCCGAAATGGCCGCACATCTCAGCGGGTTGCACGGTTTCCTGCCGCTGTGGCTGCAATTCGCGCTGGCGCTGCCGGTCTGGGCGGTGGGCGGTGCGCGCTTCCATCTGGGGGCATGGCGCAGCGTGGTGCAGCGCGCGCCGGGGATGGACCTGCTGGTGTCGATCGGCACCACGGCGGCGTTCGCGCTGTCGGTCTGGAACTGGTTCGCGGGCGGGCATGTGTGGTTCGAGGCCGCGGTGCTGGTCATCGTGCTGCTGCGCGCCGGCAAGGCGCTCGAGGCAGCGGCGCGCCGGCGGGCGGCGGATGCGGCTTCGGCGCTGCTGCGGCTGACGCCCGACATGGCGGATCGCGTGCTGGAAGACGGCAGCACCGAAACCGTGCCTGCCATGCAACTGGCGGTGGGCGATCGGGTGCGCATCGCGCCGGGCGCGGCGCTGCCCGCCGATGGCGAGGTAATCGAGGGACAGAGTGCCGTCGATGAATCGCTGGTGACCGGCGAGGCGCTGCCGGTTGCCAAAACCCCTGGCGCTTCGGTGCTGGCGGGATCGGTCAACGGGCCGGGCAGTCTGGTCGTCACGGTACGGCAGACAGCGGGCGACACGCTGGTGGCGCGCATTGCCGCCGACGTGCGCAAGGCACAGGCGGCGCGTGCGCCCGCGCAGGCGCTGGCGGATCGCGTGTCGGGCTGGTTCGTGCCCGCCGTGCTGGCGATCGCGGCGCTGACGTTTGCGGGCAATCTGTTGCTGGGGGCGGGGATCGATGCAGCGGTGCTGCGTGCGGTCTCGGTGCTGGTGGTCGCGTGTCCGTGCGCGCTGGGGATCGCCACGCCGCTGGCGCTGGCAGCCGGACTGGGGGCGCTGGCGCAGCGCGGCGTGCTGGTGCGCGATCCGGCGGCGCTCGAAAATCTGCGCCGGATCGCCACCGTGGCGTTCGACAAGACCGGCACGCTGACGCGCGGTGCGCCGCGGGTGATCGCCACGTTCGGTGAAGAAAAGGCGTTGGGCATCGCGGCGTCGCTGTCGGTCGGCGGGCGGCACCCGTTATCGGCCGGGATCATGCAGGCGGCGACGCAGGAAAAGCTCACCCCGCGCCCGGCGATGCGTTTGGTGGCAGTGCCGGGGCAGGGGGTGACGGGCAGCGTGACCGCGAAGAACTACGCGCTGGGCAACGCGGCGCTGATGGCGGCGCAGGGAGCCGCGATTCCGGAGGAATTTCTGCAACAGGCCGACGCGGCTTCGGCACAGAGCGGCACACCGGTCTATCTGGCGCGCGACGATCAGGTGATTGCGCTGTTCCTGCTGGCCGACGATTTGCGCGACGGCGCGCGCGATGCGATCCAGGCGCTGCGGGACGAGAACGTGCGCACGGTGATCCTGTCGGGCGACACGCAGAAAGTGGCCGACCACGTGGGGGTGGCGTTGCGCGTGCACGAGGCGCGCGGCGGCCTGAAACCGGACCAGAAAGTCGCCACGCTGCGCGCCCTGCCGGGGCCGGTGGCGTTCGTGGGCGACGGCATCAACGACGCGCCCGCGCTGGCCGCCGCCGATCTGGGCATCGCGATGGCGGGCGGTACCGATGCGGCGCTGGCGGCGGCCCCGGTGGCGCTGCTGCGCCCGCAGCCGGAACTGGTGCCGGTGGCGATCGGGCTGGCGCGCAGCACGGCGCTGACCATGCGGGTCAATCTGGCGCTGGCGTTCGGCTTCAACGCGCTGGCCATTCCGGCGGCGGCGCTGGGCTATCTGTCACCTGTGGTGGCGGCGGTGGCGATGATGGCAAGCTCGCTGGCGGTGACGCTGAACGCGCTGGGGCTGCGGTACAGGGGATGAAGGTAATAGTGACCTGGATGTTGGCAGTCAGGCGCGATCTTCTTCCTCGGCATCGTTTTCTGCCGCTTGTGTGTCCGGGATAAAGAGCGGGGGCAGGTGGATTACACAATCCTGGACCAGCCGGCCCGTGTTGCGGTCGACCACGACATGGGCGATCAGATACGCATCGCTGGAATCCGGAACAGCGTTTTCGGGCAGCATGCACAGGTCGAAGCATGCATTGCCGCCCTCGATCCAGCTGCGTTCGAACAGGCGTTTTTCCTCGTCGGCGCTGATCCACAGGCTGCCGTTCTCCACGGCCTTCCTGATGGCGGAACGGCCGTATTTGCGCGCGAATGCTTGCAGCTTCGTGAGGTTCATCCAGAATCGACCTTTCAGTCCCCGCGCGCGAACCTTACCGCCTCTTCGGCCGCACGGAACAAGGCGCGCGCCTTCTGTTTGGTTTCCTCGTATTCCGCCGCCGGGTCGCTATCGGCGACCACGCCGGCGCCGGCCTGCACGTGCATCACGCCGTCCTTGACCAGCGCGGTGCGCAGCATGATGCAGGTGTCCATCGATCCGTCGGGCGCGAAATAGCCCAGGCAGCCCGCGTAGAATGACCGCCGCAGGGTTTCCATCTCGTCGATGATTTCCATCGCGCGCACTTTCGGCGCGCCGCTCAGCGTGCCGGCGGGGAAGCCCGCTTCCAGCGCGTCGAGCGCCGTCAGCCCGGCGCGCAGCTTGCCCTCGACGTGCGAGCTGATGTGCATCACGTGGCTGTAACGCTCGATCGAGAAACTCTCGACCACCTGCACCGTGCCCAGTTCCGACACCCGGCCGACATCGTTGCGGCCCAGGTCGATCAACATCAGGTGTTCGGCGCGTTCCTTGGGGTCGGCCAGCAGCTCGGCTTCCAGCGCCATGTCCTGTTCGTGCGTCGCGCCGCGCGGGCGGGTGCCGGCCAGCGGGCGGATCGAGACCTTGCCATGGCGCAGCCGCACCAGGATCTCGGGCGACGAGCCGACCAGCGCATAACCGCCCAGGTCCAGAAAGAACAGGAACGGCGCGGGGTTGATCCGGCGCAGCGCGCGATACAGCGCGAACGGCGGCAGTGCGAACGGCACCGAGAACCGGTGGCTGGGCACGACCTGGAACGCATCGCCCGCCGCGATGTACTCCTTCGTTCTGGCCACCACCGCCATGTAGTCCTCGCGCGACATGTTCGATGTCGGTTCGGGCATCGGCGGCAGATCGGCAGGCGGGGCGGGGTGCGGCAGCGGGCGGTTCAGCGCGGCCTTCGCCTCGGCGATGATCGCCTGCGCGTGCTGCCACGCGTCCTCGGCCATGCGGCCGGCGCGCGGGTAGACGGGCGCGGCCAGCGTCAGTTCGTCCTTCACGTTGTCGAACACCGCGAACAGCGTCGGGCGCGCGAACACTGCGTCGGGAACGCCCAGCGTGTCCGGGTTGCTGTCCGGCAGTTTTTCCATCAGCCGGACCATGTCGTATCCCATGTAGCCGACCAGCCCGCCGGTCATCGGCGGCAGGTCGGACGGCAGGTCCATCTGGGTGGCGGCGATCAGCGCGCGCAGACTGTCCATCGCAGGCAGATCGGCGGGCACGAAGGCATGCGGCGCTGTCTCGACATGCGTGTTGATCTCGGCCTTGCCGTTGCGGCAGCGCCAGATCAGGTCCGGCGCCATGGCGATGATCGAATACCGGCCCACCGCCGCGCCGCCTTCCACGCTTTCCAGCAGAAAGGAATTCGGGCGCCCCTGAGTGAGTTTCAGGAACACCGAGACCGGCGTTTCCAGATCGGCGACCGTGCGCGCCGAAACGACGCAGCCCTTGCCTTGCGCGTAAGCTGCTTCGAATGCGGCGCGATCGGTCATTGGAAGAGTTACTCCTGAATGGCCCGGTTGAAGTTTGCCTCGTTGATCCTGACATCGGCGCGTGTGCGCAGCGCGGCGACGAACTGCGCCTCGATATCTTGCGCCAGCGAGGTTGATAGCTGGTCGCGCAACTGTCCGACCTGCAGGGCGTTTTCCGCCGGGTTGGCGGGAACGATGGCGGTCAGCTGCATTACGATGAAACCAGTTGGCGTTTCAACCATCGTCGCGTCGTTCAGCTTCAGTTCGAACAGCGGCTGAACCAGTTGCGGCATGACGGCAGCGCCACCAGCGCGGCCGACCGGTTCGATCGGGCGGAGTTCTGCCTGCGCATCGTGCGCCAGCGTGGCCAGCGGCGTGCCCGCCTTGGCGGCCGTCATCATCGCGCTGGCGCGTTCTTCCTGGGCGCGGCGGCGCGCATCGGCGATCCAGGCGGTTTTAACCGCCTCCGCCACCTGTTCGTACGGGCGCAGTGCCGAAGGCGTGCTGGCATCGACCGACAGGGCGATGAACGTGTTGCCGGCCAGTTCATGGGTTTGTGGTGCGTCGCCCACGCGGGCCTGGAAGATCTCGGTCAGCAGGGCGGTGCGCGCTTCCGGGGACACCCGCAAATCGACCTGTTGCCCTTGCGGGTCGGCTCCGCTGCGGTCGACGGTGGCGGTGACAAACGCAATGCCGTTGTCGCGCGCGGTTTCGGCCACGCTCGCGCCGCCGCCGACCGAATCTTCGACCTTGTTGGCGCGGCTGAACACCAGATCGGTGGCGCGCTCCAGCGCCAGCAACCGGCGAATTTCGTCTTTCACCTGGTCCAGTGTGCGGGTGGTGGCGGGCATGATGTCGGTGACGCGCAGCACATGCCAGCCGAGCGGGCTTTGTACCGGGTCCGTCACCTGGTCTTTGGCGGTGGCGAATGCAGCGCGCGCCAGATCGGGTATCGGGAACTGGGCCTGCGCCGCGGTCAGGCTGCTGAGCGCGCCGCCTGCCTCCTGAACCGTCTTCTCGAACGCCGCGGCATCGGTGCTGGTGCGCCAGGCGGCGGCCAGTTCGCGCGCTTTGGCTTCGTCCTGCACGGTCAGGATGGAAACCGTGCGCGTCTCGGGCATCACATACTGCGCGCGATGCGCTTCGTAGGTGGCGGCAATGTCGGCATCGCTGACCTCGACCTCGCCGGCCAGGATGGCGGGGGACATCACGGCCAGACTGATCTGGCGGTATTCCGGGGCCGAGAACTTGTCGGGGTTGTTCTCCTGGAACCGGCGCAGTGCGGCCTCGTCGGGCAGGGCAGGTTCTGGGACGCTGGCAAACGGCAGCAGCACGGTCATCGCGGCGCGGCGTTCCGCCAGTTGCGCGTAAAGCGGTAAGGTCAGCGCGTCCGGACTGTTGATGCCCGAGATCATCGGCACACGAATTTGCCGCCAGGCCAGTTCGCTGCGGACCGAGGCGGTGTACATCGCCTCGGTCATGTTCGCGTTGCGCAGGCGGGCGGCGAAGATGTCGGGGCTGAAGCGGCCGCTGGCGTCGTGGAAGGCCGGGTTGGCGAACGCTTCGTTACGCAGGGCGTTGTCGGGCACCTGTATGTGCATGCGCCGGATTTCTGCGGCGATTGAGCGTTCGGTGATCATCCGTTCCAGAAGCTGGCCGGCCATCATGTGCTGGATCTGCGGGGTGATCTCTACCCCCTGCATGCGGCGCTGCATGTCGATGCGCGCATTCCGCAGCGCCTGGTTCATTTCGGGCATCCCGATGCTGTCACCGGCGACGTGCGCGACAGCCATGTCGCCGCGTTGCAGTCCTGTGACGACGTCCCCAATTCCCCACATGCCGAAGGAAAGGATCAGGAGCACGAACAGAAGTTTGGCAACCCACGTGCTGAGGATGCGGCGCATGAATGTAAGCATGGAGGGGTACGTAGCGGGCAATTGGCCAAAAGGGAAGCTCCCGGCGGCAGATATGGAACAAAAACCGCCGGTTGCCGCGGGGCGCTGCAGCCGCTATGGCGTCGGGGAACGTGGGGAGCCCGATCTATGCGCAAATTGGTTGCTGGTAACTGGAAGATGTTCGGCTCGCAGGACAGCGCGGCCGCCTGGGCGCTGGCGGTGCGCAACGGCACGGCGGGCATGGGGTGCGACATGCTGGTCTGCCCGCCGGCGCTGCTGGTCAACGCGATGGCGGTGGCGCTGCGCGGCGTGCCGGTCGCGGTCGGCGGACAGGACTGTCACATGAAGGCCGAGGGCGCGCATACGGGCGACACCGCCGCGCGGATGCTGCGCGATTCCGGTGCCACATACGTGATCGTCGGTCATTCCGAACGCCGTACGGACCATGCCGAAACCGATGCGATGGTGCGCGCCAAGACCGAAGCGGCAATCGAAGCCGGGCTGATTCCGGTGGTCTGCGTGGGTGAAACCGGGGCCGAGCGCGATGCCGGAGCGGCCGAGCAGGTGGTCGGGCGGCAACTGGCGGGCAGTCTGCCGGATAGGTTTATGGGAATTATTGCCTATGAACCGGTCTGGGCGATCGGCACCGGCAAGACGCCGACCGTGCAGGACGTGGCCGGCATGCACGGCTTCATCCGTCGCACGCTGGACGCCCGTTTCGGGGGCGAGGCGGCGAAGATGCGCATTCTGTATGGCGGCTCGGTAAAGCCCGCCAACGCCGGCGAGCTGCTGGCGGTGCCGCACGTGGACGGTGCGCTGGTTGGCGGCGCCAGCTTGAAGGCCGAGGATTTTCTGGCGATCTGCCGCGCGGTGCCTGCGTGACGATCGTACTCAGGCAACGCTGCGGCTTGCGTTTCGGGCTCAACGCCATTAGGTACGCCCCGTCATGATGAACATTCTGCTCATAATCCATCTGTTTGTGGCTCTGGCGCTGATCGGCGTCGTGCTGATCCAGCGTAGCGAGGGCGGCGGTCTGGGGATCGGAACATCCCAGGGCATGGGCAGTTTCATGAGCGGGCGCGGCACCGCCAACCTGCTGACCCGCGCCACGGCGATTCTGGCGGCGGTTTTCATGGCGCTGTCGTTGACCATGGCGCTGCTGAACCGCGGCACGCAGGGAGCGGGGCGCAGCATGTACAGCGCGCCGCAATCGGCGCCCGCCGTGCCGGGCGCTCCGGCGACGGAACCGGGGGTTCCCGCTGCACCGGCGCCGGCGGCACCGGCACCTGCACCGACACCATCGGTGCCGACCAACTAATCCTGAACCGGCTGCGGTCCACAGGGCCGCAGCACAGTCGTTTTTCGATCATCGCAACATCCGATTCGCCGCGAGGCAGGACGTATTCGGTGTTGCTTTCACAGGGCTGCAGACGCGGGGGGTGACGCCGCGCGCCTGTGGCGTTAGGGTGATGGCCCATGACGCGGTTTATTTTTATTACTGGCGGCGTGGTTTCCTCGCTCGGTAAGGGTATTGCTTCGGCGGCGCTGGGGGCGCTGCTGCAGGCGCGTGGTTATACGGTGCGCCTGCGCAAGCTGGACCCGTATCTGAACGTCGACCCCGGCACGATGAGCCCGTACCAGCACGGCGAAGTGTTCGTCACCGACGACGGGGCGGAAACCGACCTCGATCTCGGGCACTACGAACGCTTCACCGGCGTGCATGCGTGCCGCAGCGACAGCACGACGACGGGGCGGATCTATTCCGACGTAATCGCCAAGGAGCGCCGCGGCGAATACCTGGGCGGCACCGTGCAGGTGATTCCGCATATCACCGATGCGATCAAGGACGCGACGACGCGCGATCTGGACGGGGTGGATTTCGCGCTGATCGAGATCGGCGGTACGGTGGGTGATATCGAAAGCCTGCCGTTCCTGGAATCGATCCGTCAGCTGAGCAACGATCTGGGGCACGATCGCACGATGTTCGTGCATCTGACGCTGCTGCCCTACATCCCCTCGGCCGGCGAGCTGAAGACCAAGCCGACCCAGCATTCAGTGAAGGAACTGCTCAGCCTGGGGATTCAGCCGAACATGCTGCTGTGCCGCAGCGACCGCCCGATCCCCGAAAACGAACGCCGTAAGATCGCGCTGTTCTGCAACGTGCGTGCTGAAGCTGTGGTGGCGGCTTTGGATGTGGATACGATCTACGCCGTGCCGCAGCGCTATCACGAAGGCGGCATGGATCGCGAGGTGCTGCGTCATTTCGGTCTGCCGTTCGAGCAGGAACCCGACCTGACGCGCTGGGAGAAGATCGTCGATGCTGTGCGCGCCCCGGAAGGCGAGGTGCGTATCGCGGTGGTCGGCAAGTACATCACGCTGCTCGATGCGTACAAGTCGTTGGCCGAGGCATTGACGCACGGCGGCATTGCCAACCGCGTGCGGGTAAAGCTCGACTGGGTGGACAGCCAGATCTTCGAGCAGCCGGACGCGGTGAACCGGCTGGAAAACGTGCATGGCATTCTGGTGCCGGGCGGTTTCGGCGAACGCGGTACGGAAGGCAAGATCGAGGCGGTGCGGTTCGCGCGCGAACACAAGGTGCCGTTTTTCGGTATCTGCCTTGGCATGCAGATGGCGGTGATCGAGGCGGCGCGCAACATGGCCGGGTTGAAGGGCGCGTCGTCCACCGAATTCGGCCCGTGCGATACGCCGGTGATCGGCCTGATGACCGAATGGACGCGCGGCAACCAGACCGAACAGCGCCAGGAAGGCGGCGATCTGGGCGGTACGATGCGCCTGGGCGCCTACACGGCGGTCCTCAAGGAGGGATCGCAGGTGCGCGCCGTTTATCAGGACGCAGCGGCGATCGAGGAACGGCACCGGCATCGCTATGAAGTGAACATCGCTTACAAGGACCGGCTGGAAGCGGCCGGGCTGCTGTTCAGCGGCCTGTCGCCGGACGGCGTGCTGCCCGAAATCGTCGAACTGCCGGGGCATCCGTGGTTCATCGGTGTGCAGTATCATCCGGAACTGAAATCCAAACCCTTTGACCCTCATCCGCTGTTCGCGTCGTTCATCGCGGCGGCTGTCAGGCAGGCCCGTCTTGTCTAATCTGAATGCTCTCGTACGGATCGGCGATATCGAGATCGCCAATAACCGCCCGTTCGCGCTGATCGCCGGCCCGTGCCAGTTGGAGAGCCGCGATCATGCATTCGAGATTGCCACCGCGCTGAAGGAGATGACCGGAAAGCTCGGCATCGGTTTGATCTTCAAGGCGTCGTACGACAAGGCCAACCGCACCAGCCTGAAAGGGCAGCGTGGCATGGGCATGGCGAAGGGGTTGGCCGTGCTGGCCGAGGTCCGCGAAAAGCTCGGTGTGCCGGTGTTGACCGACATCCACAGTGAAGACCAATGCAAACCGGCGGCGGAAGCGGTGGACTGCCTGCAGATTCCCGCGTTTTTGTGCCGCCAGACCGATCTGCTGCTGGCGGCCGGCAATACCGGCAAGGCGGTCAATGTGAAGAAGGGGCAGTTCCTGGCCCCGTGGGACATGGCGAACGTCGCCGCCAAGGTCGCTAGCACGGGGAACAAGAACATCCTCCTGACCGAACGTGGCGTTTCGTTCGGCTACAACACGCTGGTCACCGATTTCCGCGGTCTGCCGGTGATGGCGCAGACCGGCTGGCCGGTGGTGTTCGATGTCACCCATTCGGTGCAGCAGCCGGGCGGGCAGGGCGGATCGTCGGGCGGGCAGCGTGAATTCGCGCCGGTGCTGGCGCGCGCCGCACTGGCGGTGGGGGTTTCGGCGCTGTTCATCGAAACGCACCCGGATCCGGACAAGGCGCCGTCTGACGGGCCGAACATGATCCCGCTGGCCGACATGCCGGCGCTGCTGGTGCGGTTGCAGGCTTTCGACAAGGTTGCCAAGGCGGGCTGAGGCCCGTCTGCGGACGCGGGGCATCGCCGACAAAAGGCCGGCTGCTGGATAATTGCAGAGAAATATTTGTTGCAGCGTATACGAACACTCAAAGAGAAAATAAGTATTACATTGCACTGCAACAAAATTTCCTAAGTCTTTTTTAAATATCGCGTAATAGGATATTTTCCATCTTTTTAAGTAACCCACGAGTGTGGCACTTACTTTTGCCTTCATACAGGCCTGATGGAGAAAAATCTTGGTAGGAACGCGCGTATCTATTGAACAGACCAAGCCCAGCCCCTGGTACAAAGTGCTTTATATCCAGGTGATCATCGCGATCGTGGTCGGCGTGCTGCTGGGGCATTACTATCCCGAGACCGGCGAGGCGATGAAGCCGCTGGGCGATGGCTTCATCAGGCTGATCAAAATGATGATCGCACCGGTGATCTTCTGCACCATCGTGCATGGCATTGCCTCGGTCAGCGACCTGAGCAAGGTCGGCCGGGTCGGGCTGAAGGCGCTGCTGTATTTCGAAGTCGCCTCGACCCTGGCATTGGTGATTGGGCTGGTGGTTGCGCGCACGCTGGAGCCGGGGGCCGGTTTCAACATCAACCCCGCGGAAATGGCCGCCAGCGCGCTGAACGAGACGGCGCGCTACGCACAGGCCGCACATGACGACAGTATCATCGCGCATCTGCTGGCGGTCATTCCGAACGCATTCCTCGGCGCTTTCGTACAGGGCGATCTGCTGCAGGTGTTGTTCGTGTCGATCCTGTCCGGCGTGGCGGCGGCCAATCTGGGCGAGGCCGGGCAGAAGATCACCCATGCGATCGACACGGCCGGGCAGTTGTTCTTCCGGATCATCGGCATCGTCGTGAAGGTGGCGCCGATCGGCGCGTTCGGGGCGATGGCGTTCACGATCGGCAAGTATGGTCTGGAATCCCTGAAGAATCTGGGCTTCCTGGTTGCCCTGTTCTATCTGACCAGCTTCCTGTTCGTGACGGTCGTGCTGGGGCTGGTGGCGCGGCTGTCCGGGTTTTCGATCTTCAAGTTCATCGCCTACATCAAGGACGAACTGCTGATCGTGGTGGGCACCTCTTCGTCCGAAACCGTGCTGCCGCAGATGATGCGCAAGATGGAAAAGCTGGGGGCGTCGAAATCGGTGGTCGGGCTGGTGATCCCGACCGGTTACAGCTTCAATCTGGACGGTACCAACATCTACATGACGCTGTCGATCCTGTTCCTGGCGCAGGCGACCAATACGCCGCTGACCCTGGGCCATGAACTGATGATCATCGGCGTGGCGATGCTGACCTCGAAAGGCGCGTCGGGGGTGACGGGGGCCGGGTTCGTGACGCTGGCGGCGACGCTGGCGGTAATCCCCGACATTCCGATCCAGGCGCTGGCCGTGCTGCTGGGGATCGATAAGTTCATGAGCGAATGCCGCGCGCTGACCAATCTGGTCGGCAACGGTGTGGCAACGATCGTCGTCAGCCGCTGGGAAGGCGAACTGGACCGCGACAAACTGAACGCCGAACTGAACGGACAGCCCCTGCCGGCGCCGGCCTGAGGGCGGTGGTCATCAAAGGCCGGGGGTGCTAGTCATCCCCGGCCTTTTCCATTTTTCGGACGGAACCCGAGCATGAGCACGATCGCTGATATTGTCGCCCGCGAAATTCTGGATTCACGCGGAAATCCAACCGTTGAAGTCGATGTGGTACTGGAAGACGGCGCTATGGGGCGGGCGGCGGTGCCGTCGGGCGCCTCGACCGGCGCGCATGAAGCGGTGGAACTGCGCGACGGCGACAAGGGGCGTTACGGCGGCAAGGGCGTGCTGAAGGCCATCGACAACATCGAGGGCGAGATCTTCGAGGCGCTGAGCGGTCTGGACGCGACCGAGCAGATCAAGATCGACGAGATCATGATCGACCTGGACGGCACGCCGAACAAGGCGCGCCTGGGGGCGAACGCGACTTTGGCGGTCAGTCTGGCGGTGGCGAAGGCGGCGGCGGAATCGGTCGGCCTGCCGCTGTGGCGCTATGTGGGCGGCGCCTATGTGCGCACGTTGCCGGTGCCAATGATGAATATCGTGAACGGCGGCAAGCATGCCGACAACCCGATCGATATCCAGGAATTCATGGTCCAGCCGGTTGCGGCGGGCACGATGGCCGATGCGGTGCGCGTCGGCGCCGAGATCTTCGCCGAACTGAAGAAGGCGCTGCACGCCGCCGGCCATAACACCAACGTGGGTGACGAAGGCGGTTTCGCGCCGAACCTGAAGTCGGCGGAAGAGGCGCTGAGCTTCATCAGCAAGGCCTGCGAAAAGGCCGGCTACCGCCCGGGCGAGGATGTGACGTTCGCGCTCGACTGCGCCTCGACCGAGTTTTTCAAGGACGGTAAGTATGTGCTGGAAGGCGAGGGCAAGACGTTCGACGCCGCCGGGATGGTCGGCTACCTGAAGGCGCTGTGCGACAAGTTCCCGATCGCCTCGATCGAAGACGGCTGCGCCGAGGACGACTGGGACGGCTGGAAACTGCTGACCGAGGCGCTGGGCAAGAAAGTGCAACTGGTCGGCGACGACCTGTTCGTGACCAACACCGAACGCCTGCGCCGCGGCATCGCGGCGGGCACGGCGAATTCGATCCTGGTGAAGGTGAACCAGATCGGCACGCTGACCGAAACGCTGGAAGCCGTGCAGACCGCGCACCGCGCCGGCTATACGGCGGTGATGAGCCATCGTTCGGGCGAGACCGAAGATGCGACGATCGCCGATCTGGCGGTGGCGACCAACTGCGGGCAGATCAAGACCGGCAGTCTGGCGCGCGCCGACCGCACGGCGAAGTACAACCAGCTGATCCGCATCGAGGCCGAACTGGGCAGCGAAGCGCGTTACGCGGGCCGCACCATTCTGCGTGGCTGAGATTTTGTAAAATCAACGGGAAAGGCCGGGGTGCGAACTCCGGCCTTTCTTGTATCGACCTGCTGATCGAGATCGAACGCCGCTTCTTCGAGACGGCCGGTGCGCGGGCATATGAAAAGAGCCGGAAAATCCGGCTCTTTTCATAGGCAAGATCAGCGATAGCGATAATGGTGGCGAGGGGGCGGCGGCGGCGGGTGGTGGCGATAATGCTGACGCCCGTAGTAGCGCGGCGGCGGCGGCCGATGGTAGCGGCGCGGCGGCTCGTAGCGCTGGCGATAATACGGCCTGTGTTCCCATCCCGGGCGCCGGTCGTGGCTTCTGTACTGAACGTCCAGAACGTCGATCGTCGTGTGGAACGCGGGAGCGGGCTGCAGGCTGGCCGCCTGAGCGGGGGCGCCGGTTGCAATTGCGGCGCTTCCGATAATTAGCAAGGTGGCAAGAAATTTTCTCATAACATATTTTCCCGGAACATGTGTTCGGCTTGTAGAGCAGCATCAGAAGAACACCCGGGAACGGTTACATCATGGGCGGATTAAGGCCTTCTTGAGGCTTTATGTATCGGTTTGTCACAGGGCGGGCGGATCGTTGGGGCCGGCGCGTGAAAGTGAAAACATACACTGAAGAGATTGCCGATTTTAGAAAACAGAACTTTCTTTTCGAAAGTAATCGTGCTCTCTTGGTAAAGAACAGGGGCTCGTTACAAATGTCGTTCGGACGTGCAGCAAAGCAGCGGCTGAAAGCGATGATATGGCCGACCTTTTTCCTGATGCTTGCCGCTTATTTCATCTGGCAGGGCACACAGGGAGATCGCGGCATCATTACGCAGCGGCTGCGCGAAACCCAACTCGGCGAGATGCGTGGCGACCTCGCGCGGGTGGAAGCCGATCGCGATGCGTGGGAGCATCGTGTATCGGGGCTGCGCGGCCCGTTGCTGGACCCCGATCTGCTGGACGAACGCGCCCGCGCCATGCTCAATCTGGCCGACCCGAATGAGATCGTCGTTCCGTACGGCCCTGGAAACCGGCTGTTCTGAATACCCCACCGTCGAATCGCTGCCCTTTGCGGGTGTAATCATGCATGCGTGAATAATGTTGTTCGTACACGGCAGACTGTTTTGTGGTTGCGGCATAGAAATAAAATTTTAAAAAATATTAGTATTTTGATTTTTTGCACGCTTTTTCGCGGGAAATCAGGTTTATTTTTGTGGTTTGGTAACGTGTAATGCCTTGCATCAACTACTTAACCGAAATTAGGTTAATTTATTTTTTTGCATTGCACAACAACTAGTTAGCTCAAAAAGCAGTGCTTGCAACTGGCAGGCAGCCTCATTACGTCAGGAGTGGAATCATTTCTTGATGGAGCAGCCGGCCATGGCGCAAGGACCTGATAAGAAACGGACAAAGGGCAAAGAACCGCCGATGTCCCGGGTGCAACTCCAAAAAGCCTATCGCGACATGCTGCTGATCCGACGGTTCGAGGAAAAGGCCGGCCAGCTTTACGGCATGGGGCTGATTGGCGGGTTCTGCCATTTGTATATCGGCCAGGAAGCCGTGGTGATCGGCATGCAGATGGCGATCGGCGAGGGCGATCAGGTGATCACCTCGTACCGCGATCACGGGCACATGCTGGCGTGCGGCATGGAAGCGCGCGGCGTGATGGCGGAACTTACCGGGCGGATCGGCGGCTATTCCAAGGGCAAGGGCGGCTCGATGCACATGTTCTCGCGCGAGAAGAACTTCTTCGGCGGGCACGGGATCGTCGGCGCGCAGGTCAGTCTGGGTAACGGGCTGGCCTTCGCCAACTGGTATCGCGGCAACGACCGCGTGAGCCTGACCTACTTCGGCGATGGCGCGTCGAACCAGGGGCAGGTGTATGAAAGCTTCAATCTGGCGGCGCTGCTGAAGCTGCCGACCATCTTCATCATCGAGAATAACAAATACGGCATGGGGACCAGCGTGGACCGTTCCTCGGCTTCGCACGACCTGTCGAAGAACGGCGCGCCGTGGGGCATCCCGAGCCTGCAGGTCGACGGCATGGACGTGGCGGCGGTCAAAGCCGCCGGGGACGAAGCCGTTGCCCATTGCCGCGCCGGCAAGGGGCCATTCCTGCTGGAGATGATCACCTATCGTTATCGCGGCCATTCGATGTCAGACCCGGCCAAATACCGCACGCGCGAGGAAGTGCAGAAGATGCGTGAAACACACGACTGCATCGACCATGTGCGCAAAGTGCTGCTGGATGGCGGTGTGGCCGAGGCGGCGCTGAAAGCGATCGACGACGAGGTGAAGGCCATCGTGCAGGACGCTGCCGATTTCGCCCAGAATTCGCCGGAACCGCCCGAGAGCGAACTTTGGACTGACATCCTGGTGGAGGGCTGAACATTATGGCCACACAGATTCTGATGCCGGCGCTTTCCCCCACGATGACGGAAGGTAAACTGGCGCGCTGGCTGAAAAAAGAAGGTGACATGGTGAAATCCGGCGACGTGATTGCCGAGATCGAAACCGACAAGGCGACGATGGAGGTCGAGGCCGTGGACGAAGGCGTGCTGGGAAAAATCCTGGTACCCGAAGGCAGCGAAGGCGTGGCGGTGAACACACCGATCGCCGTGCTGGGCAGCGATGCCGGCGAAGCCACGCCCGCCCCGAAGGCTGTGCCAGCGCCGGTTGCTGCGGCACCCGCCACGGCGCCGGCCGCGCCCAAGACCGTCATGGCCGCCGAGGAAAAAGACTGGGGCCCGACCGCGCCGATCACGGTGCGCGAAGCGCTGCGCGACGCGATGGCCGCCGAGATGCGCGCCAATCCGGATGTGCTGCTGCTGGGCGAGGAAGTCGCGCAGTATCAGGGCGCTTATAAAGTGTCGCAGGGGTTGCTGGACGAATTCGGCCCGCGCCGGGTGATCGATACGCCGATCACCGAACACGGTTTCGCCGGGATGGCGGTAGGCGCGGCGTTCAATGGTCTGAGGCCGATCGTCGAGTTCATGACCTTCAACTTCGCGATGCAGGCGATCGACCAGATCATCAATTCCGCCGCCAAGACGCTGTATATGTCGGGCGGGCAGATGGGATGCCCGATCGTCTTCCGCGGCCCGAACGGGGCGGCGTCGCGCGTCGCGGCGCAGCATTCGCAGTGCTATGCGTCGTGGTATGCACATTGCCCGGGCCTGAAGGTGGTGGCGCCGTGGAGCGCTGCGGATGCCAAGGGTCTGCTGCGTGCGGCGATCCGCGATCCGAACCCGGTGATCTTCCTGGAAAACGAAATCCTCTACGGGCATACGCATGAATGCCCGACGGCGGACGATTTTGTACTGCCGATCGGCAAGGCGAAGATCGAGCGCGCCGGCACCGACGTGACGATCACCGCCTTTAGCATCATGGTGGATTTCGCGTTGAAGGCCGCCGACAAGCTGGCGGAGCAGGGAATCAGCGCCGAGGTGATCAACCTGCGTTCGCTGCGCCCGCTGGACACCGAGACCATCGCTGCCAGCGTGAAAAAAACCAACCGCATCGTGACCGTGGAAGAAGGTTGGCCGTATGCGGGGATCGGGGCCGAGATCGGCATGCAGATCGTCGAGACCTGTTTCGATCACCTCGATGCACCGCCGGTACGGGTGGCGGGGCTCGATATTCCGATGCCGTATGCGGCAAATCTGGAAAAACTTGCCCTGCCGAGTGTCGAGCATATCGTCGCGGCGGCGAAATCCGCTGCTTACAAATAAGCCGCGCGCAGGAGAGGAATTACGATGGCGACCAACATTCTGATGCCCGCTCTGTCCCCGACGATGACCGAGGGCACGCTGGCGCGCTGGCTGAAGAAGGAAGGCGATACGGTGAAATCCGGTGATGTGATCGCCGAGATCGAAACCGACAAGGCGACGATGGAAGTCGAAGCCGTGGACGAAGGCATTCTGGGCAAAATTCTGGTCGGTGACGGCGCGCAGGGCGTGGCGGTGAACACGCCGATCGCCGTGCTGGTGGAAAAGGGCGAAGCGGTGCCCAGCGCTGCCGCGCCTGCCAAACCGCCGGCCGCTGCCGCACCGGCTCCGGCCCCGGCGGCGATCCCCGCACCGGCTGTTGCCGCGCCTGTCGCATCCGCCACAGCGAAGGGGGACGAGCGGATTTTCGTCTCGCCGCTGGCGCGCCGCATGGCGCTGCAGGCCGGGCTGGACCTGGCGACATTAAAGGGCACCGGCCCGAACGGGCGGATCGTGAAGGTGGACGTCGAAGCCGCGTTAGGTGCGCCCGCCGCGCCCGTGCAGCGTGCGGCGCCTGTAGCGACACCTGCTCCTGCCGCACCGGCGCTGTCGGCCGCGTCGATCACTGCGCCGCACACGCTGGTGCCGCACTCCACCATGCGCAAGGTGATTGCCCGTCGCCTGAGCGAGAGCAAGGCGACGGTGCCGCATTTCTATGCGTCGGTCGATGTCGAGCTCGATGCGCTGCTGAAGCTGCGCGCCGATCTGAACGCCAAAGCGCCGAAGGAAGGTGCGGGGGCGTACAAGCTCAGCGTCAACGATCTGATCATCAAAGCGACCGCGCTGGCGCTACGCCGTATGCCGCAGGTCAACGCCACCTGGACCGACGAAGGTGCGGTGCTGTACAGCGACGTTGATATCTCGGTCGCGGTATCGATCCCCGACGGGCTGATCACGCCGATCGTGCGCAAGGCCGATCAGAAGGGGCTATCGACGATCAGTGCCGAGATGAAAGACCTGGCCGCGCGCGCCAAGACGGGCAAGCTGAAGCCCGAGGAATTCCAGGGTGGCGGGTTCAGCATCTCGAACATGGGGATGTTCGGCGTGAAGGAATTCGCGGCGATCATCAATCCGCCGCAGGCCGGGATCCTGGCGGTGTCGGCGGCGGAACAGCGCCCGGTGGTGAAGAACGGTGCGCTGGCCATCGCGACGATGATGACGGTGACGGTCAGTGTCGATCATCGCATCGTCGATGGCGCGCTGGCGGCCGAATGGCTGCAGGTGTTCAAGGGGATCGTCGAAGATCCTCTGTCGATGCTGCTGTAACCGGGGGCGCTTATGAGCGATACATCGTTTGATCTGATCGTCGTCGGCGGCGGGCCGGGCGGCTATGTCGCCGCGATCCGCGCCGCGCAGCTCGGCATGAAGACCGCGCTGGTGGAACGCGAACATCTGGGCGGGATCTGCCTGAACTGGGGCTGCATCCCGACCAAGGCGTTGCTGCGTGCATCCGAGATCAACCACATGCTGCATACGCTGGATGCGTACGGCTTTGCCGCTGATAACCCGCGTTTCGACTTTGCCAAGGTGGTGAAGCGTTCGCGCGGCGTGGCGGCGCAGCTTTCGGCGGGTGTGAAGGGCTTGCTGAAGAAGAACAAGGTCACCGTGTTCGATGGCACGGGCAAGCTGGCCGGCAAACAGACGCTTGCAGTCAGCAAGGATGGCAAACCGGTTGCCACACTGAAGGCGCCGCACATCATTCTGGCCACCGGCGCGCGGGCGCGCGTGCTGCCGGGGATCGAACCCGACGGCAAGCTGATCTGGAGCTACAAGGAGGCGCTGGTCGCTCCTGCCGTGCCGAAGACCCTGCTGGTGATGGGCTCGGGCGCGATCGGCATCGAATTCGCGTCGTTCTTCCAGAACATGGGCAGCAAGGTCACCGTCGTCGAGATGATGGACCGCGTGATGCCGGTAGAGGATGCCGAGATCTCGGCCTTCGCGCAGAAGCAGTTCGAAAAGCAGGGCATGACGATCCTGACGGCGGCCAACGTGAAGGGCGTGAAGAAGAGCGCCGACAGCGTGACGGTGACGGTCGAGCAGGGCGGCAAGACGCAGGAGATCACGGTGGAACGCCTGATCTCGGCGGTGGGCATCGTCGGCAATGTCGAAAATCTGGGGCTTGAAGGCACGGCGGTGAAGGTCGACCGCACCCATGTGGTGACGGACGAATTCGGCCGCACCGGCGAAGCCGGCGTTTATGCGATCGGCGACCTGGCCGGCGCGCCATGGCTGGCGCACAAGGCGTCGCACGAAGGGATCATCTGCGTCGAGAACATCGCCGGCAAGCATCCGCATGCGATGGACGTGCGCAACATTCCGGGCTGCACCTATTGCCGCCCGCAGGTCGCTTCGGTCGGACTGACCGAGGCCAGGGCGAAGGAACTGGGCTACGAGGTGCGCGTCGGCCGCTTCCCGTTTATCGGCAACGGCAAGGCGATCGCGCTGGGCGAGCCGGACGGTCTGGTAAAGACGGTGTTCGACGCCAAGACCGGCGAATTGCTGGGCGCGCACATGGCCGGACCGGAAGTGACCGAGATGATCCAGGGTTATGTCGTCGCCAAAACGATGGAGACCACGGAGGCCGAGTTGATGCATACGGTATTCCCGCACCCGACCCTGTCCGAGGCGATGCACGAATCAGTGCTTGATGCCTACGGCCGGGTGATCCATTTCTAGCCCATGTCAACGCGTGTTCTGATCGATCATTCCCGGGGCGGCGCTCATGTCGCGCGTCACCCCGAAAAGGCGAACCGGCCCGACAACCCGATCCAGCGCAAACCCGCCTGGATCCGGGTGAAGGCGCCCGGCCATCCGGTGTACAACGAAACCCGCGACCTGCTGAAGGAACACAAGCTGGTTACGGTGTGCGAGGAAGCCGCCTGTCCGAATGTCGGCGAGTGCTGGTCGCACCGGCATGCCACCATGATGATCATGGGCGAGATCTGCACGCGCGCCTGCGCGTTCTGCAACGTGCGCACCGGCATGCCCGATGCGCTGGATGCCGACGAGCCCAATCGCGTGGCCGATGCGGTGGCCAAGCTGGGGCTGCGGCATGTGGTGATCACCTCGGTCGACCGCGACGATCTGGACGACGGCGGGGCGGCGCATTTCGCGGCGGTGATTGCGGCGGTGCGCAACACGTCGCCTGCCACGACGATCGAGATCCTGACACCCGACTTCATGCGTAAGGAAGGCGCGCTGGAAATCGTGGTCGCGGCGAAGCCCGATGTGTTCAACCATAATCTGGAGACCACGCCGCGCCTGTACCCGGGCATTCGTCCGGGGGCGCGGTATTACCAGTCGCTGCGGCTGCTCGATCAGGTCAAGCGGATCGATTCGTCGATCTTCACCAAATCCGGCCTGATGATCGGGCTGGGCGAGGACAGATCCGAGATCGGGCAGGTGATGGACGATCTGCGCATCGCCGATGTCGATTTCATCACGCTGGGCCAGTACCTGCAGCCGACCGTGAAGCATGCGGCGGTGGCGCGGTTTGCAACCCCCGAGGAGTTCGAGGATTACGCGCGCATGGCCCGCGCCAAAGGTTTTCTGATGGTGGCGTCCAGCCCGCTGACGCGGTCGTCGTATCATGCCGATGCAGATTTTGCGGCGATGCGGGCAGCGCGCGAACAAAAGCTGCAGGCCACGGCGGAACGGGCACGCTGAGTTTTTCCGGATGCCGACCCATGCAGAAAAGCGCGTTGTAAGCTTCACGCCTGAACAATTGTTCGATCTGGTTGCCGATGTCGGCAAATATCCGCAATTCCTGCCGTGGTGCGCGGCGGCGCGGATGCGCTCGAAGACCGAGACCGAACTGCTGGCCGATCTGACCATCGGCTTCGGCCCGTTCCGCGAGACCTTCACCAGCCGCGTGACGCTGGAACGCCCGCATCTGGTGCATGTGCGCTACGAGAACGGACCTTTCCGCTACCTGAACAACCACTGGAAATTCCAGCCGCACCCGCAGGGGTGCGAGGTGGATTTCTTTGTCGATTTCGAGTTTCGGAGTCGTCTTCTGCAGGCCGCGATCGGCGTAGTGTTCAACGAAGCAGTGCGCCTGATGGTGAATGCATTTCTGAAGCGTGCAGCCAGCGTGTACCGGACGGCGCCGAAGACCATCCCCCCGCCTCAGGCATAGGCGGCGTCGAAGAAAGCAAGCTCGAGCGCCACGGCGCGCACGAAGAAATCCCGGGCGATTTTTTCTTCACCCGGGCCGACACGGTCGAGCTCGGCGCGCAGAAAGGCGACGAAGGCGCGGAAGTCCGGATTGTCGTGCAGGGTGATCCATTCGGCATGCACGAAAGAAGATGGCAGAGGGCGCGGCGCGCGCGACGCCCAGTCGAGGTATAGTCCTTCGGCGACGTTCAGCACGGCAAGCACCGCGGCATAGGACCGGGTCTCTGCCGCTTCGCGCATGATCGCCTTGAAACCTGCGGTCGGTTCGGTGTCGGGCGCCTCGGCGCGCTGGCGTTCCGTGACGCCGAGCGTCTGGAAGGCGCGCAGGAAATAGGTGTTTTCCTCGCCCGATACCATGCCGGTGAAGCGGCCGAACCGCAGCCGTGCCTCGAAACTGTCGGAGGAGGCGATCGCGGCACCGAGCAGGGTCAGGAAACTGTCGAGAAAGCGATGATCCTGGATGAGGTAGCGGCTCATGACCGCGTTGGAAACCGTGCCGGTAAACAGTTCGGAAACGAAGCGATGTTCTACGGCCTGCGTCCAGACCGGTTCGCTGGCGCGGCGCAGCACGCTGGAAAAAGCCATGCTCATGTTCTGGGGTCCTGTCGATTCGATGTGTGCAACCGCGATTCGCTGGCGCGGATTCTTCATTCCCACTGGCGGGCGCGGGTGCTGCCATAGGTGTTGTAGAACGGGGTCTGGCGCGGTGCGTTACGCTCGGCATCGGACAGAGCGCGCCAGAGCAGCAGTTCTTCCATCACATTGCGGGTGATGCGGGCCAGATCCCAGCGCAGCGCTTCCTCGACGCTGAACCAGCGCAGGCCCTCGAGTTCGCCCGAGCCTTCCAGCACGCCGCCGGCGGCATCGCCGGGCGCCACCAGAAAACGCGCGTTGAAGCGAATCGCGTGATCCGGCGGCGTGACCGCGCGGCACAGATAGGCCAGCGTCGACAGATCGGCCGGATGACCGAGGGTCAGACCGGTTTCCTCCTCGAGCTCGCGCACCGCGGTGCGCGGCAGGGCGCGCACCAACGTGGGCTCCGCCGCCTTGGTGAGATGTGCCTCGGTCACGGCGGGAATTTCGTGCGCAACGGGCAGGTTTTCGTCTCCCTCGTCAACACGGCCGCCGGGGAAAACCAGACGGCTGGGCATAAAAGCGGCCTTCGCGCCGCGCATCCCCATCAGCACCTCTGCGCCACGCGCGGTTTCGCGCAGCAGGATCAGGGATGCAGCATGACGTGGAACGGGCGGTTCTTTTTTCTCTTCATTGGACATACCGCATGCTTGCCCGAAGTCGTCCGGCGCGCAAGTCTCGAACAAAAGGGGAGCGTCACATGCCAGCATCTTTTACCATTCATCGCCAGCAGATCCGAAGCATTCTCGAAGCGTGGGGCATGGAGACCGGCAAGGCCGGCATCACCGCCGAGATCATGGCCGATGCCGACCTGCGCGCCATCGACAGTCACGGTCTGTCGATGCTGACCGTGTATGAGGAGCTGTGGCGGGACGGGCGGGTGACCTTGAACGCCGAGCCCGAAATCGTGCGCGAGAACGCGGTGACGGCGCTGGTCGATGCGCATGCCGGGCTTGGCTATGTGCCCAGCGTGTTTGCGATGAATCTGGCGATCCGCAAGGCGGACGTGCACGGCATGGGGGCGGTGGCGGTGCGCAACTCCGCTCATCACGGCGCGATGCAGTGGTATGTGCGGATGGCGACGGCACACGGGATGATCGGCATGTGCTGCACCACGACCTCGAACCGCTGTGCCACGCCGACGTTCGGCAAGCAGGCGAAATTCGGCACCGACCCCTGGGCATTCGCCGCGCCGACCGGAACCGACGAGCCTTTCGTGCTGGACATGGCCACCACGACCATCGCGCAGGGCCGCGTGCGCAACAGGCTGAACGAGGGCACCGAATGCCCGCCCGGCTGGGTGCTGGACGGCGAGGCGCAGCCGTCGACCGATCCGAAATGGGGGTGTGCCAATGGCGGCGGGTTCATCACTACCCTGGGCGGTTCGCCGGACGGGGCATCGCACAAGGGATATGGTCTGGCGGCCATGGTGCAGATTCTGGCGGCAGGTCTGTCCGGCGCGCTGATCTCGGACACGCCCGAGCGGGACCGCCGTCCCGGGCATATGGACATCGGCCATTTCTTCATGGCGATCAATCCGGGTGTGTTCCGGGATAAATTTGAATTTCAGCAGGTTGTGCATGATTTCTGCGCCGATCTGCGCGCCACGGCGCCGATCGATCCGGCCCGCCCCGTCATGGTGCCGGGCGATCCGGAACGCATTGCGGCAGCGGCACGCCTGCAAACGGGCATCCCAGTGGGGCCGGGGCTGCTGGCGAAGGTGCAGGCGATTGCCGAACGTGCCGGCGTGCCGTTTCTGCTGAGCTAAGGTTTATAAAACGAAACTGCCGGAGCAGAGCTCCGGCAGTTTGTGGATTTTTTAGATCGGATCCCAGGCGAAGACGTCCGGCGAACGGTCCAGCGGCATCATGCTGGCCTTCATGGCCGGATAGGCGATCTCGGCGATCTTTTCCGGCGTCCAGCCTTCGGCGTTATGCACGCCGCGCACCGGGCGGCACTGGTTGAACACGAACACTTCGTTGTTACGCGTGGCAAACACCTGGCCGCTCACGTCCTTTGCAGCGTCAGAGGCAAGGAACACCGCCAACGGCGCGTTCTTGTCCGGCGTCATCTGCTGCAGCTTGGCGACGCGCGCCTTCTGTTCCGGAGTTTCCGCGGGGATCGAGCTGGTCATGCGGCTCCACGCGAACGGCGCGATGCAGTTCGAACGCACGCCGAAGCGGCTCATGTCGAGCGCGATCGACTTCGACAGCGCGGTAATGCCGAGCTTCGCCGCCGCATAGTTGGCCTGCCCGAAATTGCCGATCAGGCCCGAGGTCGACGTCATGTGCACGAATGCGCCCGAGTTTTGCGCCCGGAATTTTTCCGCCGCGGCGCGCGAGACGAAGAACGAACCGTTCAAATGCACGTTGATGACCGCCATCCATTCTTCCGGCGACATCTTGTGGAAGATCTGGTCGCGCAGGATGCCGGCGTTGTTGACCACGACGTCGATACGCCCGAACGAATCCAGCGCACACTGGATGATCTTCTGCGCCGAGGCCCAGTCGGACACGCTGTCGGTGTTGATCGTCGCCTGACCGCCGTGCTGTTCGATGATTTGCTTGGTTTGCTGTGCCGGAGACGCCGAACCGCCCTGACCGCTGAGATCGACGCCGATGTCGTTGATGATGATTTTGGCACCGGCCTTCGCCATGGCGACGGCAATTTCACGGCCGATACCGCCACCCGCACCGGTAACAACCGCAACTTTATCTTTTAGCATTCCATTTCTCCGAATAAGATCAGGACGATCAGAATTTCGACCAAGATACACGACGTTAGGGGCGAAGAGCCGGGCTGTGAACCCCTCTGTAGCGTTCATCTGTCACGCTGAAGGCTATTTTTCACTGATGCCGCTGAAGGTGCTTGACGTTGGGAGCGCGATGTCCCAATTCCTAATCTGGACTAAGTTAGTCCTAATTGAGAACTGTTCGCAATTGGAGTGATCCGGGTGTTGAGACTGTCGAAATTGACCGACTACGCGGTGGTGGTGCTCGCGCGGCTGGCGCGGACCCAGACGACCGAGACGTCGCCGGGGATCGCGGCGGTTACCGGCATCCCTGAACCGACGGTCGCCAAGGTGCTGAAGGCGATGACCCAGGGCGGGCTGGTGCTGTCCCAGCGCGGCGCGCGGGGCGGCTATCGGCTGGCCCGGCCGCTGGCGGCAATTCCGATCTCGGACGTGATCGTCGCGCTGGAAGGACCGATCGCCCTGACGGCTTGCGTGGACGGTGCCATAGGATGCTGCGACGCCGAAAACACCTGCCCGATGCGTGGCCGCTGGGACCCGGTGAACGATGCGATCCGTGGTGCGCTGGCCCGTATCACGCTCGAAGACATGGAAGTGGCATCGGTGCCGAGTGCTTTTCGGGTGCCCGTCGCACCGGTCGTGGTTGCGGAGTAAGCGATATGGTCGGCACGAACGAAACCATCGATACCGTTCAGGCGGTGACCGGCTCGGGCTATAAATGGGGGTTCGAGACCGAGATCGAGATGGAATATGCCCCCAAGGGCCTGTCCGAGGACACGATCCGTCTGATCTCGGCCAAGAAGCAGGAACCCGAATGGCTGCTGGAATGGCGGCTGAAGGCGTACAGCGCCTGGAAGACGATGGAAGAGCCCGACTGGGCGATGCTGTCGCACCCGCCGATCGACTATCAGGACATCTATTACTACGCCGCGCCGAAGAGGATGCCGGGACCGAAGAGCCTGGACGAGGTCGACCCCGAACTGCTGAAAACTTACGAAAAACTGGGTATTCCGCTGTCCGAACGGGCCACGCTGGCCGGTGTCGAGGGAGTGGCGGTGGACGCGGTGTTCGACAGCGTATCGGTGGCGACAACGTTTCGCGAAACGCTGGCCAAGGCCGGGGTGATCTTTTGCCCGATCAGCGAAGCGGTGCGCGAGCATCCGGAACTGGTGCGGAAATACCTGGGATCGGTGGTGCCGATCGGCGATAATTATTTTTCAGCCTTGAACAGCGCGGTGTTCACCGACGGGTCGTTCGTGTTCATCCCGAAGGGGGTGCGCTGTCCGATGGAGCTGTCGACGTATTTCCGCATCAACGCGCGCAATACGGGGCAGTTCGAACGTACGCTGATCATCGCGGAAGAGGGTAGTCACGTCTCGTATCTGGAAGGCTGTACCGCGCCGCAGCGCGACGAAAACCAGTTGCACGCCGCCGTCGTCGAACTGGTCGCCATGGCCGACGCGACGATCAAATACAGCACGGTGCAGAACTGGTATCCGGGCGATGCGGACGGCAAGGGCGGGATCTACAACTTCGTGACCAAACGCGGCGCCTGTCGTGGTGCGCGCTCGAAGATCTCGTGGACGCAGGTAGAGACCGGATCGGCGATCACCTGGAAATACCCGTCCTGCATTCTGCAGGGCGAAGGCTCGGTCGGCGAGTTTTACAGCGTTGCGGTGACCAACAATCGCCAGCAGGCCGATACCGGCACCAAGATGATCCATATCGGTAAGAACACGAAATCCACCATCGTCTCGAAGGGGATTTCGGCGGGCCGGTCGAACAACACCTATCGCGGTTTGGTGCGCATCCTGCCGAAGGCCGAGAACGCACGGAACTTCACGCAGTGCGACAGTCTGCTGATCGGGCAGACCTGCGGCGCGCATACCGTGCCCTATATCGAAAGCCGCAACCCGACCGCCAAGGTCGAACACGAAGCGACGACGAGCCGGATCGCCGACGACCAGCTGTTCTATTGCCGCCAGCGTGGCATGACGCAGGAAGATGCGGTCGGACTGATCGTCAATGGATTCTGCCGCGAAGTGCTGGCGGAACTGCCTATGGAATTCGCCGTCGAGGCGCAAAAACTTCTTGCCGTAAGCCTGGAAGGCTCGGTCGGGTAAAAGGGAGCCATTCGCATGCTGGAAATCGCAGGCCTGACTGCCGGTATCGGCGACAAGCAGATCCTCAAGGGCGTGAACCTGACGGTGCGTCCCGGTGAAGTACACGCGGTCATGGGGCCGAACGGGGCGGGGAAATCCACGCTGTCCTACGTGCTGTCGGGGCGCGACGGTTACGACGTGACAGGCGGCACCGCCACATATAACGGCAAGAACCTGCTGGAAATGGAACCGGAAGAACGCGCTGCTGTCGGTATGTTCCTGGCGTTTCAGTATCCGGTGGAACTGCCCGGCGTCGGCAACGCGAATTTCATGCGTACGGCGCTGAACGCGCAGCGCAAGGCGCGCGGCGAGGCCGAAGTGGACGCGGTGCAGTTCCTGAAAATGGCGCGCGCGGAAATGAAACGTCTGGCGATGCCGGATGATATGTTGAAGCGCAATGTGAATGTCGGCTTTTCGGGCGGTGAGAAGAAGCGCAACGAGATTCTGCAGATGGCGATTCTGCGTCCGACCATCGCCATCCTCGACGAAACGGACAGCGGTCTGGACATCGATGCGCTGCGCATCGTTGGTGAAGGCGTGAACGCGCTGCGTGGCCCAGATTTCTCGGCGGTGGTGATCACGCATTACCAGCGCCTGCTGGACCATATCGTGCCGGACATCGTGCACGTGATGGTCGATGGCCGTATCGTGCGCAGCGGCGGCCCGGATCTGGCGCGCGAGCTGGAAGCCAATGGCTATGCCGGCCTGATGGACGCGGCCGCATGAACGCCCGGCTTGCCTCTCTGACCGAAGTGTTTCTGGCCCGCTTCGAAGGGCTGAAAAAACAGTTGCCCGGCGATGCCGGGGCGCGCGAGGAAGCCGCCCTTCTTTTCCGTGCGCTGGGTCTGCCGCATGTGCGCCAGGAAGCATGGCGCTACACCAATCTGCGCGCGCTGACCGACACCACATTTCACGAGCCGCTAACGCCGCTGGCCGATGGCGCCGCGTTACTGCGGCGTGCGCCGGAACTGAATGTGCCGAGGCTGGTCTATGTGAACGGACGTCTGAACGACGTTCTGTCTACGGTGAAAAGCTCGGCCTTGCTTAAGGTCGCTGAATCTACAGCACACTCTTCGAGTATCGAAATCCCGCAAGATGCGCCGGTCGTTGCGTTGAACGCGATGCTGAACCAGGACGGTGCGCAGATCGACGTTCTGGGTGATGCAGGCACGCTGATGCTGATCTCGCTCGGCACCGATGCCGCCGGGCACGCCGTGGATTTTCATCCGCGCCATCGTATTCGTGTGGCGGCCGGCGCACGCCTGACGCTGCTGGATGTGTCGATCGGGCGTGGTGTGTATCTGCATAATCCGGTGTTCGAGGCAAAGGTCGAGGATGGCGGGCACTTCACGCATGTGCGTCTGCAGCAGGATGCGGAAGCGGCATTCCATCTGGCGACGGTGCTGGGGCAGGTGGGCAGCAAGGCCACGTACGATTTCTTCACCCTGAATCTCGGCGCGCGTCTGTCGCGCACCGAGGTGCGGATGCGCATGATGGGGCCGGAATCGATCGCGCATCTGAACGGCGCGCAGATTCTGGGGGGGCAGCAGCATGGCGACATCACCACCATCGTCTGCCACAATGCGCCGGACTGTGCCTCGCGTCAGACGGTGAAGAACGTGCTGGGCGGGCAGGCGCACGGCGTGTTTCAGGGCAAGATCGAGGTTGCCCGCGTCGCCCAGAAGACCGACGGTTATCAGATGAACCAGGCGCTGCTGCTCAGTCCCGAAGCCGAGATCGACAGCAAACCGCAGTTGGAAATCTATGCCGACGACGTGAAGTGCAGCCACGGCGCGACGGTTGGCGAGCTGGATGCCGAACAGATGTTCTATCTGCGCAGCCGCGGCGTTCCGGCGGAAGAAGCCCGTACCATGCTGATTCGTGCCTTTCTGACCGAAGCTTTGGACGAAGTGAAGGACGATGCGATCAGGGCCGTTCTGGATCATGCCCTGAGCGAACGCTGGGAGCGTCGGGCCGCATGAACGACATCGCGCCACGCATGCTTGATATTGCCGCCATCCGCCGGGAATTTCCGATCCTGGCACAGACGGTGCACGGCAAGCCGCTGGTGTTTCTGGACAGCGGTGCTTCGGCGCAGAAACCGCGCATGGTGATCGATGCGATGGTGCGGGCGATGGAGACCTCCTACGCCAACATCCATCGCGGCATCCACTGGATGAGCGAGCGCGCGACCGAGGCGTACGAAGAAGCGCGCGATGCCTCGGCCCGTTTGCTGAATGCCGCCGACCGGCGCGAAATCGTGTTCGTGCGCAATTCGACCGAGGGTATCAACCTGATTGCGCATTCGTATGGGCGCGGCGTGTTGAAGCCGGGTGATGCGGTGCTGATCTCGGAAATGGAGCATCACTCCAACATTATCCCCTGGCAGATGCTGCGCGACGCGCACGGCATCGAACTGCGCGTGGCGCGGGTGACCGAGGCGGGGGAACTGGATTGGGACTCGTTCACGGCACAGCTTGCCGACGGCAAGGTGAAGTTGGTGGCGATTACCCATATGTCGAACGTGCTTGGCACCTACACGCCTGCGGAGCGCATCGTGAAGGCGGCGCATCTGGTTGGCGCGAAGGTTCTGTTCGACGGTTCGCAGGCCATTGTGCACCGGCGTGTGGACGTGCAGGCGCTGGACGCGGATTTTTACGTGTTCACCGGGCACAAGCTGTATGGCCCGACCGGCATCGGCGTGTTGTGGGCGCGGCGTGAACTGCTCGAGGAAATGCCGCCGTTTCTGGGCGGCGGCGACATGATCTCCTCGGTGTCGTTCGAGCGTTCGACCTGGGCGGCGGTGCCGCACAAGTTCGAAGCGGGGACACCGGCGATCATCGAAGGGATCGGTCTGAAAGCCGCGATCGATTTCGTCGAAGGCCTCGGTTACGAGGCGATCGCCGCACATGAAAGCCGCCTGACGGAACACGCCCTGACGCGGCTCGGGCGGATCGACGGCGTTCACATTCTGGGCCGCGCCCAGGATCGCGGCGGGGTGGTTTCGTTCACGTTGGACGGCGCGCACCCGCACGATGTGGCGACGCTGCTGGACCGGCAGGGGATCGCGGTGCGGGCGGGGCATCATTGCGCCGAACCGCTGATGCATCGCTTCGGCCTGGAAGGCACGGCGCGCGCGACCTTTGCCGCCTATACGACCGCAGCCGAAATCGACGCACTGGCCGATGCACTGATCCGCGTGCGGGAGTTCTTCGCATGAGCAATACGGCGATGGATTTCGAGGAGATGCGCGACCTGTATCAGCAGGTGATCCTCGATCATGGCCGCCAGCCACGGAATCATCGCCGGATGGAACGGTTCAGCGCGACAGCGCGCGGCGATAACCCGATGTGCGGCGATCGCTGTCAGATCTGGCTGGCGTATGACGGTGCGCGCATCGCCGATGTTTCGTTCGAGGCGCGTGGTTGCGCGATTTCGGTCGCCAGCGGATCGCTGATGACGGAAGTGGTGAGGGGCCGCAGTGCGCCCGACGCCAGGCAACTGTTCGCGCAGTTTCGCGATATGGTGCGCAGCGGCGCCTGCCCGGTGTGCGCAGATGAAGCTCTGGAACGCCTTGTGCCGCTGGCGGGCGTGCATGAATACCCATCGCGCATCAAATGCGCGACGCTTGCCTGGCATGCGCTGGCAGCGGCTCTGGATGGCCAAGGGAGTGCCAGCAGTGAGTGACGCTCAGACAACGCCGACGCATGGTTCCTGGACGCCGGATGGCGAGTCGCCGCCCGCGCTGAACGAGACTGTGCTGATCGCCGCGGTATCGTCGGTCTACGATCCGGAAATCCCGGTAAACATCTACGAACTCGGCCTGATCTACGCGATCGATTTCAGCGACGACGGCCGCGTAAAGGTTGAGATGACACTGACCGCGCCTGCATGCCCCGCCGCGCAGGAACTGCCGGAACAGGTAAAGCATGCCGTGCTGGCGGTACCGGGCGTGACGGACGCCGAGGTTGAAATCGTCTGGGATCCGCCGTGGGATCCCAGCCGGATGAGTGAAGAAGCGCGTTTGCAGTTGAATATGTTCTGACCGGAACCGATATAATATCTGTTATGGACACGCAGACCACACGCCCTGCACGCACCCTGCCGCCACTGGTGACGCTGACCGATGCGGCGCTCGAGCGGCTGCGCCAGCTTTATTCTGGCGGGCAGGCCGGCAAGCTGCTGCGCATCAGCGTGAACACCAAGGGGTGTTCGGGGCTGTCGTATCAGATGCAGTGGGTGGACGAAGCAGGGCCGGGTGACGAGGTGGTCTCCCGTGACGGGTTGACCGTGCTGGTGGACCGCAAGGCCACTCTGTTTCTGATCGGCACGACGATGGATTACGAGGTTCGGGATCTGACGTCGGGGTTCACTTTCACCAACCCGAACGAAAAAGGCCGCTGCGGATGCGGTGAGAGTTTTCACGTTTAAGCGAACGGCGGCTTGCCTTTGTTTAGCGTTAAGCGGCAGAGATGTGGAAGGTATCAAGTCTGCCTTTCCAAGCTTGGCGGCGGAACAGTATCAAACAGACAGTTCGGTGACTTCGATGCCATGAAAACAGTCATGAAACATCTTCAGTAAATAAAAGAGGCGGCCCGAAGGCCGCCTTTGCCGTTTTCAGTCCGAGGCCATTTTCGCGGCCGCCGGTGGGGCGGCAAGCCGGATCATGCCTGCGATATCGCGCGAGGTGTCCAATGCCACCACCGCGTTTGCCAGTTTCGCCGCCCGGTCCGCACCCAGCACGCGGTCGACCAGACCGTGAAACTTGGCGCGCAGCTCCGTCTCGGTCAGGAAGTTGGACGGCTCGCCCTTCGGTACCACCACCTTGCGGGTGAATGTCTCGCCGCGGGCATGGATCGTCACTCTGGCCGACATGTTGGCCGGATATTCGGCCTCGATCTCGGGGTTCTGCGCACAATGGACCTTGGGCAGCAGGCTGCGGATCACCGGATCCTGCAACAGCGCGTAAGAATCCCAGCCCATCGCCCCGGTGGCCAGCGCCGCCGAGATCACGAACGGACCGCTGAACTGCCCGTCGACGACGTTCTGCGGATTGGCCTTCTTTTCGGCCGGCGCGCCGACCAGCAGCATCCCCGCATCCGGCAGGCCGACATCGACGCGTTCGATCTCGGCCGGTTGCAGATTATGTTCGCTGCGCAGTGCCAGCGTCGCGTCGATCGCGGCGTGGCCGTAGCGGCACGACGGATACGGCTTCACCGCGGTGTTCATCAGTTCGAACACGCGCCCCAGATCCTGCGTTGCGCGCTCGGGGATCGGGGCGGGGGCATAGGCGCGCAGGAAGCCGTGGCGGCCCTCGATCGGTTCGGACGCGCCCTTGAAGTTCTCGCGTGCCAGCAGGGCGGCGGCGAGACCGTTCATCGACGCCCAGCCAACCTGAAAGCGCTTCGTCCACGCACCGTTGGCCAGGAACTGCAAACTGCCCGCGCACTGCGACAATGCGATGCCCAGTGCGTTGGCGACCTGATCCGCGTTCAGCCCCAGCACACGCGCCGCCGCCGCCGCCGCGCCGAACGCGCCGGCTGTGGCGGTCGGGTGAAAGCCGCGGTCGTAATGCGCCTTGGCGGGCAGGGCGAGCGCCGTGCGGATGGTAACCTCGTATCCCGCGACGATCGCCGCCAGCACATCGGCGCCCGACGCGTTGGCCATTTCCCCCGCCGTCAGCGCGGCCGGAATCACCGGCGCGCCCGGATGCAGGGTCGAGGCGGCGTGCGTGTCGTCGAAATCCAGACTGTGGGCCAGCGCGCCGTTCAGGAAGGCTGCGCCGGCGGGCGTCCAGCCAGCGGCATCGCCGAACACGCCGCAGCTACCGCCGCCCAGGCCCAGCGCGCGCGCGGCGGTCAGCAGGGCGGGCGTGCTTTCGGCATCCACCCGGCCGCGCACCATATTGCCGACCAGGTCGAGCAGCAGGAACCGCGTGCGGTCGCGCACCTCCTGTGGCAGCCCGTTCCATGAAATTTCGGCCGTAAAACGGGAGAGATCAGACGTTACGCCCATATTCAATATTCCGTCCTGCAGTTTCTGTTTGTCGCACTTTGCCAAGTCTTGAGGTGGACGTCGAATCGCTTCCGATGGCACACCTGCATGCATGCAACGACGTCATTTCATTTCAGGATCGGTTCTGGCCGCTACAGCGGCCATTCCGGCAATTCGCATTGCCCGGGCCGCAGAGCAGAGTTTCAACGATTTTCTGACCGGTATCCGGCACGAAGCCCGCCAGCGAGGCATTTCCGAGGCGACGCTGAACCGTGCCCTGGGGGGCATTTCTCCGAACCAGCGGGTCATCGAACTGGATCAGCGCCAGCCCGAGGGCACGATGACCTGGGCGCGCTACCGGGCCTCTCACCTGACCGAGGCGCGGATCACAGCCGGACGCCGGGTCTATCGCGAATCACGCACCTTGATCGAGGCGATCGCGGGGCGTTATCGGGTGTCGTCGCACGTCATCATGGGGATCTGGGGGAACGAGACCAATTACGGTACTTTCACCGGCGGAATGAATGTGATCGAGGCACTGGCGACGCTGGCCTGGGAAGGCCGGCGCGGCGCGTATTTCCGCTCCGAACTGATGGCCGCGCTGAAGATCCTCGACGAGGGCCACGTCAGACCCGATCATATGAAAGGGTCGTGGGCCGGGGCGCTGGGACAGCCGCAGTTCATGCCGTCGAACTTTTTCCGTTTTGCCGTGGATTTCGATGGTGACGGCCGGCGCGACATCTGGGACAGCCGGGCCGATGCGCTGGCCTCGATCGCCAATTACCTGGCCCGCAATGGCTGGCGTTCCGGCGAGACCTGGGGGCGCGAGGTGCGTCTGCCGTCTGGTTTCAACACTGCCGGGGCCAGCCGGGACAACCGCCGCCCGCTCTCCGCCTGGGCACGGGCCGGGGTGCGCCGGGTCGACGGCCGGCCGCTGCCGGTGGCGAACATCCAGGCCGGCCTGGTCGTGCAGGACAGTCTGAACCAGGCGTTCCTGGTCTATCCGAACTTCGGTGTGATCCGCCGCTACAATCCGTCCGACTATTACGCGCTGGCGGTCGGGCTGCTCGGCGATCTGGTGGTCGGCGTATGAAAGCGCCGGGCCGGGCAGGTGCGTTGTGTCTGCTGCTCGTGCTGTCCGGCTGCGGCTGGTTCGGCTCTTCGACACCGCCGACGCGCGGCGGATACAAGGTCGGCAATCCGTATCAGATCGCCGGCGTCTGGTATTATCCGCGCGAGGATTTTTCGTATGATGAAACCGGCATCGCCAGTTGGTACGGCCCGGGATTTCACGCGCGCGCCACCGCCAATGGCGAGACCTTCGATCAGAACGCGCTGACCGCCGCCCACAACACGCTGCAGATGCCCGCCATCGTCCGGGTCACCAACCTCGAGAATGGCCGGCAGGTCGTCTTGCGCGTCAACGATCGCGGACCGTTCGCCAACGGGCGGATTCTGGATGTCTCGCGCCGCTCCGCGGAACTGCTGGGTTTCATCCGCAGCGGCACGGCCCGCGTGCGCGTGCAGGTACTGGAAACCGAAAGCCGGCAGGCGGCGCTACAGGCACAGAACCGTGGCGGGGGGGCGCCGCCGATCCAGATGGCTGCCGCGCCGCGCGACACTGTCAGCAGCGATGCCTTGTCGCCACCGCCCGGCGTGCGCCAGTCCGGTGCGGTGCGTCAGGCCGTGGCGACGCGGACATCGGGCGCCGATGCGCTGGCGGTCTCCGACGACGGCGCGCCCGCGCGGCTGCCGGAAACCGTCACCCGGGTGGCGGCGCATCCGGGCAACATCTACGTGCAGCTCGGCGCGTTCCAGCAGCGCGCCAATGCCGAACGCCTGCGCGGGCGGCTGGGGCAGTTCCACCCGCAGGTCACGCAGATGTTCGCGGATGGTCAAAATCTTTATCGTGTACGGGTCGGACCGCTGGAAAACGTTCAGGTCGCCGATGCGACCCTGAACCGGATATTCCGTTCCGGCGTTTCCGAAGCCCGCATTGTCGTGGAGTGACAAACATGCCAGCGCGTCGTCAGCTGTTGCTCGCCGGTGTTTTCACCGCATTCGCCGCCCGGGAAGCCTGGTCCGCACCGCGGCGCGCGCCCGCCCGGTCGCGCCGCGCGCCTGAGCGCACGCCACAGAACGCCGAACAGCCGCAGCAACGCGCAACGCCGGCGACGACGCCGCTCGGTCCGCTGGACGTGCAGGCGCGCGAGGCCATCATCATCGACTTCAACACCGGCGCGGTCCTGTTGGAGAAGAACCCCGACGAACCGATGCCGCCATCGTCGATGTCGAAGCTGATGACCGCCTATGTGGTGTTCAGCATGCTGCGCGAAGGGCGGCTGCAACTCGACCAGACCCTGCCGGTCAGCGAACGCGCGTGGCGGATGCAGGGGTCCAAGATGTTCGTGCAGATCGGCACCCAGGTCTCGGTCGACGATCTGATTCACGGCATGATGATCCAGTCGGGGAACGACGCCTGTATCGTGCTGGAAGAAGCGATCGCCGGCGGGGAAAGCGGCTTTGCCGAACTGTTGAACGAGACCGCCCGCAAGATCGGTCTGCAGAACAGCAGTTTCCGCAACTCGACCGGCTGGCCGGACCCCGAACACTGGATGACCTGCCGCGATCTAGCCATTCTGGCGCGGCGTCTGATCGTCGATTTTCCCGAATATTACCGGCTCTATGCCGAGCGCAGCTTTACCTATAACGGCATCCAGCAGGGCAACCGCAACCCGCTGGTGCAGCGCGGTCTGGCCGACGGACTGAAGACGGGGCACACCGACGCCGCCGGGTATGGCCTGACGGCTTCGGCCGAGCGCAACGGGCGGCGCGTCATTCTGGTCGCCAACGGCTGGACGTCGATGTCGCAGCGCGCCGAGGAAAGCGAGCGGCTGATCGAATGGGCGTTTCGCGAGTTCGAGAACGTCACGCTGTTCGCGCCCGGCCAGCCGGCCGGCGAGGCGCAGGTCTGGCTGGGGGCCAGCCGCACCGTGCCGCTGGTCTCGGGGCCCGACGGACTGGTCGTCACCATGCCGCGCGCCTGGCGGCGCACCGCGACGGTCAAGATGGAGTATGAGGGCCCCGTTCCGGCGCCGATCCGGCGCGGCGATCCGATCGGTTTCCTGACCACCAGCGGGCGCGGCGTTCCCGACCTGCGCGTGCCGCTTTATGCGGGGGCCGATGTGGGCCGGCAGGGCATTCTGGGCCGGGCGACGGTTTCGCTGCTGCATATGGTCGGGCTGCGGTAGCCATCACGCCCGAAACTGCGTAGGTTGCGCGCCTTATGTCAGGACGATTCATCACGTTCGAAGGCGGCGACGGGGCCGGTAAGACGCTTCAGGCACAGCTTCTGGCCGGGGTGCTGAAGGCGCGCGGCCATGCTGTGCTGCTGACCCGCGAGCCGGGCGGCGCGCCGGGAGCCGAGGATATCCGCCAGTTGCTCGTCAACGGTGAACCGGGGCGCTGGTCGGCGCTGGCCGAGACGATGCTGATGTTCGCAGCGCGCGCCGAGCATGTGGCGCGCACCATCCGCCCGGCGCTGGAGGCCGGGACATGGGTGATCTGCGACCGGTTCACCGATTCCACCATGGCGTATCAGGGCATCGGGCGCGGGGTCGGCGAAGCGCCGGTGTGCGCGTTGCATGCGCTGCTGGGGATCGATCCGGACCTGACGCTGATCCTCGACATCGACGAGGAAACCGGGCTGAAGCGCGCCGGCCTGCGTGGCGGCGCCGACCGGTTCGAACGCATGGGCGCGGATTTCCATCGGACGGTACGCCAGGCGTTCCGGGCTATCGCCGCGATCGATCCTCAACGCTGCCGGCTGATCGATGCCGCGGGCACGCCGGATGACGTGCACGCGCGTATCCTGGCCGCGCTGGCGGACAGGGGGCTACTCGTATGATCCCCGAACCGCGCGCCAATCCCGATCTGCTGGGCCATGCCGCGGCCGAGGCCGCGCTGGCCGGCGCGGCGCGCAGCGGGCGGCTGCACCACGCCTGGATGTTGACCGGGCCGGCCGGGATCGGCAAGGCGACGCTGGCGTTTCGCTTTGCGCGCTGGATGTTCGCCGGCATGCCGGACGGTGCCGGGCTGGCGGTCGATCCGTCGCACCCCGCGTTCCGGCGCGTGGCGGCGGCCAGCCATCCGGATCTGCTGACCATCGAACCCGGTCTGATGCAGGGCAGCCGCAAACGCGCCGACGTGATCAACGTGGATGCGGTGGCGCTGATCCCACGTTTCATGGGGCTGACGGCGGCGGAAAGCGGCTGGCGGGTCATCGTGATCGACCAGGCCGACACGATGAATGCCCAGGCCCAGAACCGGGTGCTGAAGATCCTCGAGGAACCGCCGCCGCGCGGCATCCTGCTGCTGACCACGGCAAACCCGGGCCGGTTGCTGCCGACCATCCTGTCGCGCTGCCGCCGTCTGGGCATGCCGGCGCTGATCGACGACACCGTGCAGACGCTGCTCGCCCGCTATGTGCCGGAACTGCCGGCCGGCAAGCGCGCAATGATCGTGCCGATGGCGCATGGCAGCATCGGCCGCGCGCTCGATCTGGCGTCCGACGACGGCGCCGCGCTGGCCGCGCTGGCGGCCGAGGTGCTGGAGGCCATACCGGATCTGCCGCCGGCGCGGTTTTACGCGATCGCCGACCGGCTGGGCCGCGCGGAAGACGCTTTTGCAACCTTCATCGGCCTGTTACAGAATGGGCTGGCGGCGGCGACGGCGGCGGTGGCGCGTGGACAGCCGGACCCGCTGGGCCAGCGGCTGGTGGCGTTCCGCCCGCTGGAGACCTGGGCGCGCGTCTGGCAGGCGCTGGGCGCTCTGCGCGACGAGACCGAACGGCTGAATCTCGATAAAAGACAGGCGGTTGTGGCGGGGTTTTCTCTGCTGACGGCGCCCCCCATGGATATCTGAACAGAACCCGATGACCCAGAAGCGTTACTACATCACCACGCCGATCTATTACGTGAACGACAAGCCCCATATCGGGCATGCATACACCAGCCTGGCCGCCGACGTGCTGGCGCGCTTCAAGCGGCTGGACGGGTTCGACGTGTTCTTCCTGACCGGTACCGACGAACACGGCCAGAAGGTCGAGAAAGCCGCCGCCGACAAGGGACTGGACCCGCAGACGTTCACCGATCGGGTCTCGCAGACGTTCCGCGATCTGGCGGTGACGATGAAGACCTCGAACGATGATTTCATCCGCACCACCGAACCGCGCCACACCAAGGGCGTGCAGGTGTTGTGGCAGCGTCTGCTGGAGGCGGGCGAGATCTACCTGGATCATTACGAAGGCTGGTATGCCGTTCGCGATGAAGCATTTTACGACGAGAAAGAGCTTCAGACCGCCGCCGATGGCAGCAAGCTGGCGCCCAGTGGCGCGCCGGTGGAATGGGTGCGCGAGCCGTCCTACTTCTTTCGCCTGTCCAAATGGCAGGACCGGCTGCTGGAATTCTACGAGGCCAATCCGGATTTCGTCGCCCCGGCCTCGCGCCGGAATGAGGTGCTGTCGTTCGTGAAGTCGGGGCTGCTGGACCTGTCGGTGTCGCGCACGTCGTTCGCGTGGGGGATCAAGGTGCCGAACGATCCCGCCCATGTGATGTATGTGTGGCTGGACGCGCTGGCCAATTACCTGACCGCCACCGGCTGGCCGGATATGAATGCGCCGCGCGCCGCGTTCTGGCCCGCCGACATTCACGTCGTCGGCAAGGATATCCTGCGCTTTCACGCGATCTACTGGCCGGCCTTCCTGATGGCGGCCGGCCTGCCGACGCCGCAGCGCGTGTTCGCGCATGGCTGGTGGACGAATGAGGGGCAGAAGATCAGCAAGTCGCTCGGCAACGTGATCGACCCGCTCGAACTGGTCGCAACGTTCGGGCTGGATGCCGTGCGCTTTTTCCTGCTGCGCGAAGTGCCGTTCGGCAACGACGGCGACTTCAGCCGCAAGGCGCTGATCACCCGCATGAACGTGGAACTGGCCAACGATCTGGGCAATCTGGCGCAGCGCAGCCTGAGCCTGATCGCGCGCAATCTGGAAGGTAAACTTCCGGACGTGGGCGCGCGTACTGCCGACGATCTGGCGATGATCGACGCGGCGGCGGCGCTGCCCGACAAGCTGCGCGCCCAGTTGGACAGACAGCTCTTTCACGACGCGATCGAGGAAGTGTGGAAGGTGATCCGCGCCGCCAACGCCTATATCGACCACCAGGCTCCGTGGGCGCTGAAGAAGACCGACCCGGCGCGCATGGCGGTGGTGCTGCGCGTGCTGGCCGACACGCTGCGTGTGGTGGCGACGGTGTTGCAACCCTTCATGCCCGACAGCATGGCGAAGATGCTGGATCAGCTTGGCGTGCCGGCCGATATGCGCGATCTGGCCACGCTCGGCGCCGGGCTGCCCGGTGGTGTGACGCTGCCCGCCCCACAGGGCGTGTTCCCGCGCTACGTCGAAGAACCCGCGTAAGGGGCCGACGATGCTGGTCGATTCCCATTGCCACCTCGACTATTTCACCGACGCCGAGGTGGCCGATGTGGTGCAGCGCGCCCACGATGCGGGGGTGACGACGCTGCTGACCATCGGCACGCGCCTGAGGCAGGCGGCGCAGATCCGCGAGCTGACCGACCGGTTCCCCGGCGTTTGGGGCACGGTGGGGATTCATCCGCACAATGCGGGCGAGGGGCCGTTGCCGACGCCCGAACAGATCGCCGCGGAAACCGCGCATCCGCGCATCGTCGGTATTGGCGAATCCGGGCTGGATTATTTCTACAACAAGAGCCCGCAGGCCGCGCAGATCGAAAGCTTCCGCCACCATATCCGCGCGGCGCAGATCACCGGTCTGCCGCTGGTGATCCACGCGCGCGACGCGGATGCCGACATCATCACGATCCTGAACGAGGAACGTGCGGCGGGCGGTGCGTTTGCGTTCCTGTTGCACTGTTTTTCCTCGACCCGGGCACTGGCGGAAGCGGCGGTCGTGGCGGGGGGCTATGTGTCGCTGTCCGGTATTTTGACCTTCCCGAAATCCGAAGAGATTCGCGCCATCGCGCGCGACGTGCCGCTGGACCGGTTACTGGTGGAAACGGACTCGCCCTATCTGGCGCCGGTGCCGTATCGCGGCAAACGCAACGAACCCGCCTGGACGGTCGAAACCACCCGCGTGCTGGCCGGGCTGCACGGGCTGACCTTCGAGGCGATGGCCGCGCAGACGACGGAAAATTTCAAACGGTTATTCAGTAAAATCAGCGGATAATACCTATCCGATATGATCCGGTTTTGGAGCGGCGCCATGCCGATCCAGATCACCCCAGATACTGTTCGTCGCTCACCTTTTCCAGCCAGTCGACGGTCTTGCCGTCGAGCTGTTCGTGAATGGCGATATGGGTCATCGCCGTGGTGGGGGACGCGCCGTGCCAGTGTTTCTCGCCAGGCGGAAACCAGATCACATCGCCCGGATGGATCTCTTCGACCGGTCCGCCTTCGCGCTGCACCCGGCCGCACCCGGCGGTGACGATCAGGGTCTGGCCCAGCGGATGGGTATGCCAGGCGGTGCGGGCGCCGGGCTCGAAAGTCACGCTGGCCCCCGCCGCACGCGCTGGGGCGCCGGCCTGAAAAAGCGGATCGATGCGGACCGTGCCGGTAAACCATTCGGCCGGTCCCTTGCCGGATGGCAGCGTGCCGGTTCTTCTGATTTCCATCTGCAATGACCTCGTGCGCCGATGCGGCTGTTTCGCACCAGGATAACCCGCAAATAAACGCAACAAAGCGGAAAAAACATGCGACAGATCTTTAACTTGTCTCTCTGCTCCCCAGATATTCAACTAGGTGGGGAGTTTTTCTTGCCTTTCGCTGCAAGGATAAAGAAGGGGGACGACATGCCTATACTGCCGGACAATTTTCGTCTGATTCATCTGGAACTGGCGCGAGAGTCGGGCCACCCGGAAGGCGATGCACGACATGGATACGATCTTTTCCTGCCTTTGCGGCAAGACGGAAAAATCGATGTCGAGGTCTATAAGAAGCACCCCGATTCCTGTCGCGTCAGGCGTATACGCCAAGACGGAAATACGGTCGGCAGGGTTCGCCACCGCAGCGGCAGTCGATGGGTGTTCGATTACGACAAATCCGACGATGCCGACGACGAGGCCGGCTTCAGACTTGGTGACGAACATTTTACGGTGGGTGAATACATCTCCGTTCGTGAAAACGATGGCGCGCTGCACACTTTCAGGGTTATGTCGGTTCGGCAACCGTAGGAGAGACATGTTGTGGAGATGTGCGGCAACAGGCAGGAGCATGTTTTCGCATTTCTCGAAAACCCGGCGACTCATGACGGTGTGCCGGTAAAGCGGGTCGATACGCACGCTGCCGTGGTGTTTCTGGCTGGCGAGTGTGCATACAAGGTCAAACGGGCGCTGAAGCTGCCGTACATGGACCTGTCGACGCGGGAGCTCCGCCACACGGTCTGTTTGGCGGAGCTGTCCATCAATCAGACATATGCGCCGCATATCTATCGCGGCGTCATAGCGGTGACCGAGGATGCGGACGGCAACCTGCAGATCGGCGGCGAGGGCCGGGTTGTCGAATGGATGGTGCTGATGCGCCGTTTCGATGAAAGCCAGACTCTGGACCACTTGGCGGAACGCGGCGCACTTTCAGCGGAGCTGATGTGTCAACTGGCACAGAAGATCGCAGCAACCCATCAGACGGCGCCGGTGTTCCGGCACGCTGACGTTACCGGGAATCTGCTCAGCTATATCCAGGACAATACGCGCGCCTTCCGCCAGGCTGGAAAAATTCTGGAGGTCGAGCGAATGCTGCGGTTCAGCGCGGATATGCAGGGGATGCTGCAAACACATGCCGACCTGTTGCACCGCCGCTGCGCGCTTGGCACGGTCAGGCGCTGTCATGGCGATCTGCATTTGCGTAATCTGGCGATGATCGATGGCGAGGTAACGCCTTTCGATGCGATCGAATTCGATGAATCGATCGCGACAATCGACATTCTTTACGATCTGGCTTTTCTGCTGATGGACCTGTTGCAGCGCGGCCTGCGTGCCGAGGCCAATCTGCTGTTCAACCGCTATCTGTGGGAGATGCGCAACGACAGCCAGATCGACGGCATTCCGCTGCTGCCTTTTTTCATCGGCCTGCGCGCCGCCATCCGCGCCAAGGTCGCGGTCGATACCGTTCCCCATCTGCACGGCGCGGCGCTGGCGGCCTGCGAGGCGGAGATGAAACGCTATGCGGATTTTGCGATCGGTGTGCTGGCGCCGGCACCCGCCCGGCTTGTTGCCGTGGGCGGGCTGTCGGGGACGGGGAAGTCGTCGGTGGCGAAGCGTCTGGCCGCGCAGATCGGGCGCGGGGTCGGGGCCGTGCATCTGCGCAGCGACCTGCAACGCAAGCAGATGTTCAATGTGGTGGAACTGGATCGGCTGCCTGAAGCGGCCTACACGCCCGACGCTTCCGCGCAGGTCTATGCCCGGTTGCGGGACAAGGCCGAACGGATTTTACGCGCCGGAGATTCGGTTGTCGTCGATGCCGTTTATCTGACCGAGGCGGAGCGTGCCGATATTGCCGGTGTGGCGGCCAGGGCAGGGGCGGCTTTCAGCGGAATATGGCTGGAGGCGCCGGAAGATGTGCGTTTCGCACGTGTCGAACGGCGCACGGACGATGCCTCGGATGCGACCGGTGCCGTCGTGCATCAGCAGGAAGGCTTGAATCCGGGCGACATCACATGGGCGCGGGTGGATGCCCGCCAAGCGCTGTCCGATGTCGTGCGCGACGCACAGGCCGCCATACAGGGATAACGGCGTTACCCGTCGTCGCGGACCAGCCGGAAGCCGAGATTGGTGGGGGGGATGCCGACCGCACAGCCGCCACCGCGAGCGTCCTTGATGAAGTCCGTCACGTAGGCCCTGTGGCGCCCCTGGGCAACGCGCACGCCGCAGTTCGTCGTGAGGATTCGCTGGATGTTGAATTCCGCATCCAGTTCACCGCGGATGAAGCAGGTATTCGTCCATTCCCAGACATTGCCGCCAATATCGGCCACGCCCTTGTCGTTGAGACCGAAACTGCCGGTCGGCTGCGGCTGCTGCATGATCGCCGAGCTGCCGGCCGCCTCGTTTTCATACTGCTCGATCCAGCGCCGGGCAGGATCGTCCGCGGTCTGAGGGGCGGCGCCATCATCGACCAGCCGGTTACCGGCCATGGCGGCCCATTCGTCGTCGGTCGGCAGGCGGTACTGCGCGCCGGTCTTGCGCGACAGCCACTGGGCATAGGCCGTGGCGTCGAACCAGCTGACGCCGACGGCGGGCTGGTTGGGAGACCCGGTGTTGCGCAGCAGCAGCGGATCGCAGACCCGTTCGGCGACACAGCGCTGGTATTCGCCGACCGAGACCTGGTTGACCATGATATGAAGCGGCTTCGTCAACACGACGGCGACCGGCGCCGGAGAGGCCGCCAGACTGTTCAGTGTAAAATCCCCGGCAGGCCGGTGCATGACCGTGCCGGGCGCAATGGTCACGAGGCGCGGTTCGGCTTCATGCCGGACAGGGGGCGCTTCCTGACTTTGTGCAACCGATAGTGTCACACCAAGGCATAAGGCCAGAACGCCATAAGAAATCGAAATTTTCTGCATTGCATCCACCTCCGGCAGGAACCGGCCTGAGGCTCCGGTTCCTGCCTTCAGGAGAAAGCGTTCGGGACTTACCGGCGAGCTGCCGGAATCGGACCTGGTGCCTGCATCTGCTGCATCAGGTTGTTGTCCCAGGTCCCCTCGACCTTGACGTGCGCAGCAGCGCCCAGCAGCACTGCTTCGATCAGATTGTGGTTCAGATAGGTGTACAGGCCGGGCTGCAGGAATTTATAGAGCGCAGCACCCGCGCAGCCACCCGGGATGAACCAGGTTTCCAGATCTTTTTCCGGCGGATTGTTGAACTTGCCGGTGGCCCAGACATAGTCGCCATGCCCGCCGATCAGATGCGGACGGGTATCGCGATTGGCCTGGCCATGCACGATCAGAACGTTTTCACCGACTTTGGCCGTAAGAGCATTGTCGCCGGTGAGCGAGCCGACCTTGCCGTTGAACACGATATGGCTGGGGATCAGCTTGCGCATCACTTCCATCATATCGTTGAAGCCGTCGGTCGGGGTTTCGTAGGTCTTGTAGTTACCCTGCGCGTCGCGCGGGATGTACATGTCCTGTTCGACGATGTAGAACAGGCGGTCGTAACGCAGCGGCTTGCCTTCGCGGTCTTTCAGACCGTCGCGTGGCAGCACCATGATGACGCCGTTCATCCCGCAGACGACGTGCCACGGAATCATCGCACCGCCGGGGGCGCAGTGATAGATGTACACGCCCGGACGTGTGGCTTTCCAGCGCAGCACGACCTGTTCGCCCGGGTTGACGTGGGTCAGCGCACCGCCGCCCAGCGCGCCGGTCGAGGCGTGGAAGTCGATGTTGTGCGCCAGTGTATTGGTAGCCGGGTTGACCAGCGTCAGTTCGACATAGTCGCCTTCGTGCACCACCATCAGCGGGCCGGGGACATCGCCGTCGTATGTGAAGGCGTGCAGTTTGGTGCCGTCGTCATCGACGACGATCTGCTTTTCCTGAATGACCATCGTGTATTCGATGATCTTCGGGCCTTCGCGGGTGGCCTGCTCGTGCGCATGCACGCCAGGCGCTCTCACAAGGTCGATTTTCTTGCGTGGCAGATTATCGGGAGAAGGCGCCCCCACAGTTCGGGCATTGGCCGTTGCGGCGTGCAAGACGGCCGAACCGATAGGAGCTGAAATCAAGGCGTTGCGACGTGTCAGCATAACTGCTCTCCAAGCAAATTACGCATTTTAGTTACCACTATAAGGTAACCAAAACGTTGAGCTGGATCAATTTCAGGGCTGGCGACAGTATTGGAACGTTGCCAATGTAAGGTATTGAATTTATTTATTAAAACTAATTTTTCCGTGAGTTTTTATGAGCGTATATTTATTTTAATGAATACAGCTGCAGAATATCATTCCGTATCCGGAAATAAAAGGCTTTTGTTTTACTTAAGATAATAACGCCGACGGAAGGTTTGGGCGCGTTCAGCCCAGGAACCGCAGCCACTGCATCCCGAAGGCACCGGGGGCCAGAATGCCCGCACCCCAGACGAAGGCGGATGTCCAGTTGGCAAGCTGGAAGTGTCGGGCCGGCATTTCGAAAATTCCGGCGATCAACGGCACCGATGCGCGCAACGGTCCCGAGAAACGGCCCAGAAAAACGCTCGCGCCGCCCCAGCGCAGGAAGAACGCCTCGCCCTTTTCATGCAGGCCCGGATAGCGCGATAGCGGCCAGAATTGCCACACGCGCTGCTGGTAATGCCGCCCGATCCAGTAGGAAACGATATCGCCCAGAGCCGCGCCGATCGATGCCGCCAGCCAGATCGGCACGAAGTCCAGCGCGCCCATGCCGATCAGCGCGCCAACGCCGAACAGCACCACGGTGGCGGGCAACAACACACCGACGAATGCCAGCGATTCACCGAACGACAGGACAAAGATGATCGGTACGGCCCAGATGCGATGTGTGGCGACGAAATCGACCACGGCCTGCGCCAGTACTTCCAGATGCGCGAAAAAATCTCCAAGCATCGGCGTCAGGCCGTCCTGATTGCAGCGTTCATCGCCTGCACGCCGGCGGCGGGACCGTTTGGATGGTTCCACACCGCGCTGATCACCGCCAGAAAATCAGCACCCGCGCGCACCAATGGCGCGCAGTTCACAGCGGTGATGCCGCCGATCGCCACACAGGGCAGTTCCATCAGCGCCGACCACCATTCCAGAATATCCGGTGCGGCATGATGTTCGATATCCTTGGTGGCAGTGGGAAAGAATGCGCCGAACGCAACATAGTCGGCACCCGCTTCGCCGGCCTCCATCGCCAGATGGCGGCTGTTATGGCATGTCACGCCCAATGTCAGGCCGTCGCCCAGAATGCGGCGCGCTTCCACGGCGCCGGTGTCATCCTGGCCGACATGCGCGCCGTCGCAACCGTGCTGCACGGCCAGATCCGGACGGTCGTTGAGCAGAAAGGCGACATCGCGCGACTGCGCCACGGGGCGCAGCACATCGATCGCTTTGATAATCTCGGTATCGGGGGCGTCTTTCAGTCTCAGCTGTACGCAGGCGACGTCTCCTGCATCCAGGGCGCGCGCCAGATCGTCGGCGAACGCCGGTAGAACCAGCCGCGGCGGGGTGATCAGATACAGGCGGCACCCCGCCGTGGCATCTGTCATGGCTCAGAACTTGCCCTGATAGATCTCGATGATCTTGCCGAGCATCTCGAGTGCTTTGTCCTTCGGACGCTGGAAGGTGTTGCGGCCGATGATCGAACCGTTCGCACCACCGTCGCGCAGCCCGCGGCATTCGGCGTACAGCCCGTCGAGATCCTTCGCTTCGCCGCCCGAGAACACCACCAGGCGCTTGCCGCCGAAGCACGACTGCACCACATGCTCGACGCGCTTGGACAAGGTGGAGATGTCGATCCGTTCTTTCTCGTAGACTTTCTTCGCAGCTTCCAGCGATACCACAGCGGTAGGCGGCTTCACCTTGATGATATGCGCGCCCATCAGTGCTGCCATGTGCGCGGCATAGGCGCAGATGTCGACGGCGGTCTCACCGGCCTTGTCCAGGTTGGGCCCGCGCGGATACGACCACACCACCACGGCAAGACCTGCGGCTTTCGCTTCCTCGGCCATGTCGCGCAGCTCTTCCATCATCTCGAAGCAGTATTCGCTGCCCGGGTAGATGGTGAAGCCGATCGCCGAGCAGCCCAGGCGCAGCGCATCGGCGACCGAACCGGTGACCGCCTGGTCCTTTTCCGCCGCCAGACTGTTCGAGCTGTTGACCTTCAGGATGGTCGGGATGGCGCCCGCATAGGTCGCGGCGCCGGCCTCGATCATGCCCAGCGGCGCGGCATAGGCGCTGAGACCGGCATCGATCGCCAGCTGAAAATGATAATGCGGGTCGTAGGCCGCCGGGTTGGGGGCGAACGAGCGGGCAGGGCCGTGCTCGAACCCCTGATCGACAGGCAGGATCACCATTTTACCGGTGCCGCCCAGCTTACCCTCCATCAGGATGCGTGCCAGGTTGGCTTTCGTGCCAGGGTTGTCGCTTTCATACCAATCGAGGATTTTCTTGACCCGCTGGGTAATGCGCATGGCGTATCCTTACTATCTGTGTCTGGACTATCTGTGTCTGGGCCGTCGTCGCGAGGCGAAAAACGTGAAGACGCGATGGGCGTAGGGCTTAGCCCAGCCTGCGTCGCCTGTCATGTGCTTCCCCCACCCGGTGGCGAGCGGGTAGTCAACCATTGCGGCAGCTCTCGGGCAATATTCCTGTTTTGCATGTCGAGTGCCGGCGGACGGTGCGGCAAGATCCGGCTCGCCAGCTCCTCGGCGATTCCCGAAATCTGTGCAAAAGCCGGGCTCTGTTCCGGGAAGATGATGGTTTTTTGGCCGCCGAGCAGGGCTTCCAGCGCCCGGCCTGGGTGTGGGGCGCAGTCCAGTGCGTCCTGGCATGGCGTGTCGGGGTATGCCGCCCGGGCGGCGCGAACCACCGCCAGCCACCACCGCACACCGGCAAAGCAGCCGGCCCCCGCCGCTGACAGCAGCAGGACGGGGCGGTTGTGGGCCAAGGCGGCGCAAGCGTCGTCCAACCCGTGAATAATTACGGCGGGGAAGCGAATCATGCTTGACGTTCAAGCCGTTACAGGGCCTTGTTTCAAGGGTATAGTGATTATATAGAGCGATATGGCAGATCTGCAGAGTGTAAACGAGACTTTGGAACGCTTGGAAGCGGCGTTGAGCCGCATTTCCGATGCGTCGACTCGCCTGCGCGAGGATGTCGCCGCCGCACAGGCCATGGCGGAATCCGATGAACGTCATCGCACCATAGCGGCCGAGACCGCGGTTGTCGCCGAGCGGCTCGATTCGCTGATCGTGCAGTTGCGCACGGCTCTGGCACCGAAGGACGCCCGCGGATGACACAGACCACGATCAGAATCAACGGATATGCATATACCGTCGGTTGCGAGGACGGGCAGGAACAGCACCTGACCGAGATGGCGGCCGAGGTCGAGCGCCGGATCGTCGACATCCGCGCCATAGGCGGGCAGAACGGCGAGGCGCGCCTGCTGATGTTCGCCGCACTGATGCTGGCCGACGAACTGCATGACCTGAAGCGGGCGCAGCCTTCTTCGCAACAGGCGGCTTCCGTGCCAACCGCGCCCGCCGCCACCGGGGCGCCTGCTTCGGCGCTTCCCGTTGTGGACGAGGAATTCGTCATCCGCCTCGGCCTGGTCGCCGAAGAGGCGGAACGGATCGCGACGATTCTGGAGCGCGTCTGATCCAAAGCGGGCTGGGCGGGATCAGCCCGCGTGGCCTTTTTTGCCTGCGGCCCAGGCGTCGGGGCTGATACGCGGGCGCTCGAAGCGCTCGGTGGTGCGGCTGTACCAGCCGGCGCCGTGCATACGTCCCACCAGATCGAGCTTCGGCGTGTCGATATAACATTTATCCGGATTGAGCACGCAGTCGTCGCGCACATGCATGGCGAGCACGCGGCCGAGCACCAGGACGCGCTCGGTGCCAAGATCGATCATCTGCATCAGCTCGCATTCCATCGCCACCGGGCTTTCGGCGATGCGCGGCGGTTTGACCCGGATGCTGGGGCATGTGGTCAGCCCGGCTTCGCGCAGTTCGTCGACGCCGGGGGGAAAGTCGATCGCGGTGACGTTCATGGCTTTTGCGTTGTCGTAACCGACCAGACACACCGTGAACTGGCCCGTGTTGCGAATGTTGAGGCCGGTGTCCTTCACCACGACGGCATCACCCGGCGCAGGACGCGCGCCAATGCCGATGCCGATGACCGGCGGATCACCCGAAAGCGCGTTGAAGAACGAGAATGGCGCGGCGTTGAGAACGCCCTGACGGTCCTGCGTGACGACCCAGGCGATCGGCCGCGGCACAATGGTCGACGCCAGCAGCTTGTAGCAGTCCAATGGGGCGATTTTTTCGAAGTCGAACAGCATGTCGGGCCCAGTTTGCGTAAGGGATCAAGCGATACGGAACGGCATATCGCTCCCGCTCAGCGCGGCGTCGATATTGTCGAGCGCGCGAAAGCCCATGGCGTCGCGGGCCTCGCGTGTGCCGCTGCCCAGATGCGGGGCGAGCACGACATTCTCCAGTGCCAGATACCCGGCATGAACGTGCGGCTCGCCGTCGTAGACGTCCAGCCCGGCAGCCGAGACGCGTCCGGATTGCAGTGCGCCGATCAGAGCTTCGTCGTCCACGACCGTACCGCGTCCGGTATTCACGACGATGGCGCCGGGCGGCAGTCGTGCGATACGCCCGGCGTTCAGCCATTTGCGCGTTGCATCTCCGCCCGGCGCATTCAACGACAGCACATCGCATACGGGCAGGAAGGAGGCGTCATCGGCGTGATAGATCGCACCGTCTTCCAGAACGGGATCGAGCCGGCTGCGGTTGTGGTAATGGATCTCCATCTCGAAACCGCGCGCCATTCTCGCCATTTCGCGGCCGATGCGCCCCATGCCGAGAATGCCGAGCCGCCGCCCGGAAATCTGCGTACCGATAAACTGCGTTGGCGTCCATCCGGTCCATTTCCCGGCGCGCAGCCAGCGTTCGCCTTCGCCGGCGCGGCGCGCGGCCATCAGCATCAGCATCATCGCGATTTCGGCGGTGGCGACGCTCAGCACATCGGGCGTGTTGCCGACCTGAATACCACGCGCCTTGGCTGCGGTGATATCGATATGGTCGAACCCGACGCTGAAGGTGGCGATTGCCTTCACACTGGCGGGCAGGGCGGTGATGGTTTTCCCGTCGAGTTTGTCGGCTGGGCTGCACAGGATCGCGCCGGCTCCCTGTGCCAGACGCACTATCTCTTCGCCGCTGCGCGGCGTGTCGTGTTCGTTCAGACGCACGTCATAGTCACGGCTGGCGCGGGCTTCGACTGCGGCGGGCAGACGGCGAATGATCAGTAGAACGGGTTTATTCATGAATCAGGTCCAGAGAGGATCGATGGGCTTTTTGCCGGAAAGAACGGCGTCGATGTTGTCCAGGGCGCGGAAACCCATGGCGTTGCGCGTTTCAACTGTGGCACTGCCAGCATGCGGCATCAAGAACGTGTTGGGAAGATCGCGCAGACGCAGATCGTAATCCGGTTCGCTGCGAAACACGTCCAGCCCCGCGGCGAACAGGTGGTTCGATGACAATGCGTCGACCAGCGCATCCTCGTCCACCAGGCCGCCGCGCGCCGCATTGACCAACACGCTGCCCTTTTTCATCAGAGCAAAGGTACGGGCGTTCATCAACCGGTCGGTTTCGGCGGTCAGCGGGGCGTGCAGCGAGACGATGTCACATTGCGCCAGCAGGGCATCGAGCTTCGGGACGAATGTCGCCCCCTGCTCCAGATCGGGCGGCAGGCGCGCGGCATCGGTGTAGAGGATCTTCATGCCGAACCCGCGCGCCCGTTGGGCGACGGCACGGCCGATCCGCCCCATGCCGACGATGCCGAGGGTTTTGCCGGACACTTTTACCCCCAGCATATCGCCCATCGGTTTGCGCCAGCCGTGGCGCATCACGGCCTCGTATTCACCCGCGCGGCGGCAGGCGCCGAGCAGCAGCAGAAACGCCAGATCGGCGGTGCAGTCGGTCAGCACGTCGGGCGTGTTGGTGACGATCAGCTTATGCGCCTTGGCCGCCGCCACATCGACGTGGTCGAAGCCGACACCGAAAGACGCGGCGATCTTTACATGCGCGGGCACCATATCGATCACCGTCTTGCTGAACGGCAGATTGGTGGCGATCAGCATCGCGTCGGCCTTGTGGTCGCGCACCCGTTGCAACACTTCCTCGGAGGTTAGCGTGGTGTTTTCGGGCAGAATGGCATTGAAATCCCGCTGGATACGTTCGGTCACGGCGGCGGGCATAGGACGTGCAACCACGAGTTTCGGCTTGGCCATGGCGATCCCCCTTTATCTGGCTCCCTTGTTCTGGCCGTGATCATGGCGGCAGATGCCCGGTTGCGGAAGAGGAAGACTGACGGCAGGTTGTGTGCCGGAAAGTGGAGGAGATCACCATGGATCTTGGACTGAAAAACCGCCGTGCGCTGGTGATGGGCGCATCAAAGGGGCTGGGCCGTGCGATCGCGCAAGCACTGGCGGCCGAAGGCGCCGTCGTCACCGTCTCGGCACGCGACGCGGCAACGCTGGCGCCGGTGGTGGCGGGGTTGCAGGCGGCATCGGGAACGGATGCCTTCGCCGTCGCCGCAGATGTGTCGGATCTGGCGAGCATCCGGCATTTGGGCGCGGAGGCCGAACGGCTGATGGGCGGTGTGGATGTGCTGGTGTTGAACCATGGCGGCCCGCCGGCCGGCCCGGCGACGAAGCTGGACACCGGCGTGCTGCCGATCTGGTTCCAGCGCATGGTGATCGCGCCGGTGCAACTGGCGCAGCAACTGTTGCCCGGCATGCGGGCGCGCAAATGGGGGCGGATCATCACCGTCGGTTCGTCGGGCATGGTGCAGCCGCTGCCGAACATGGTGCTGTCGAACATGCTGCGCGCTTCGCTGGTCGGCTGGACAAAGACGATTTCGGCGGAAATCGCTGGCGATAACGTGACCTGCAATATCCTCGCCCCGGGTATGATTCGCACCGACCGGATCGTGGAATTGACCACGGGTGCTGCGCAGCAACAGGGGCTGGCGGTCGAGGAGGTGGTGAAACAACGCGAAGCGATGATCCCGGTCGGGCGCATGGGCAACCCGGAAGAGTTCGGCGCAGCCGCGGCGTTCCTGGCTTCGGACAAGGCGTCCTACGTCACCGGCAGCATCTGGCGGGTCGACGGCGGTTCGGTGCGTGCGATCTGACTGTCACTGGTGCTGCCGCATTACCCCATGCGGTTTGTCGATGTTCGGCAACAGCATCGGCTGCACATTGAACAGTCCATAGGCGCAGAGCTGCCCCGGAACGGGCCAGGACAATTGCCCCGCGCAAGGAACGCGCGGGAACCTGTGGCGAGTCCGAAGACCGAAATTCTACAACACTCACGTTGTTTTGTTCAGGGCCAATTCAGTCCCGATTTCAACGAGGCAGATGTATACTGCCTCGTTGTTTACCGACGGCTCAGCCGCGGACCAGTGGGCAATTTCCCCCTGCCAGCGGGCGGAATGCTTCCTCGGCCGGTGTTGTCCCGGCCAATTTGTAATAGTCCCACGGGCCGCTGCTTTCGCTCGGTTTCTTGACCTCGAGCAGATAGGCCGCATGAATCTTCCGGCCATCTTCGCGTATACGGCCGGCGCCAAGACAATCGTCGTCGGTGGGCATCGCCTTCATGCGCGCGATGGTGGCGCGACCCGATAACTTGGCCTGCGCAACCCCCATGTCCGTCACCGTCTTCAGGTAGTGGTACGCCGCCGAATATGTGCCCGCGTGTTCCTGGTTCGGCCAGTTGGCTGGAACTTTCGGGCGGATGCGATTCATGAAGGCACGGGTGCGCTCGTTCAGGTTCCAGTAGAACACTTCGGTCAGCAGCAAGCCCTGCGCGGTCTCTAGCCCCATGCTATGGACGTCGGTGATGAACATGACCAGCCCGGCCAGTTTCATGCCGCTTGCGGTCAAGCCGAATTCAGACGCCTGCTTGATGCAGTTGACGGTATCCGCCCCGGCGGTTCCCAGCCCGATGACTTTTGCGCGACTGGCCTGCGCCTGCAGCAGAAAGGACGAAAAATCCGTTGTCCCGGGAAACGGGAAGCGGGCCGACCCGAGCACGCGCCCGCCGGCCTGGGTGATGAAATGTGTCGTGTCGCGTTCCATCTGTGTGCCGAAGCTGTAATCGGCCGTGACGAAATACCAGCTGTCGTGCCCGGTCCGTACGGTGGAAACCGCGGTCGAATGCGCCAGCATCCACGTATCGTACGTCCACTGGATCGTGTTGCTGCTGCAGGATTCTCCGGTCAGGGCGGAACTGACCGCGCCGCTCGTCAGCTGGATCTTGTCTTTGTCTTTGGCAAGGCCGGCCAGCGCCAGGGCTACGGCTGAATTGTTGACCTCGCACACCATGTCGACGTCGCGGCGGTCGAACCATTCGCGGGTGATCGCCATGCCGATATCGGGTTTGTTCTGATGATCCCCCTGAAGCACCTCGACCTTGATGCCGCGTTGCGCCAGGCCGAGATCCTCGATCGCCTGATGCACGCAGGCGACCGATGTCGGGCCGGACGTGTCGCGGTATGGGCCCGAGAAATCGGCCAGCACGCCGATACGGATGGTGGGTTCCGTCTGCGCGCGCGCCGGCAGAACCAGCGGCACGGCAAGCCCGGCAGTGGCGCCGAGAGCGGCGCGGCGGGAAAGAAGCATTGCGAAGTTTCCTCGTGTTTTGTGTAATCGCCGGCGGTTCTGTCGTAGCCGGTCGACCGTATACTGAAAGCATAAAAACCGGTGTGTCCAGATGGGGAAGAGTATGGCGCTGCGCTGCGATCTGATCATCCGGGAAGCCACGGTATTCGACGGCACCGGCAATAGCCGCAAGGTTCAGGATGTCGGTGTTTCCGGCGATAAGATCATAGCCATCGGCGATCTGGGGGGCGCGTCGGCCGACCGCGAGATCGTGGCGACGGGCAAGGCTCTGGCGCCGGGTTTCATCGATGCCCACACGCATGACGACCGCGCCGTGCTGTGCGGGCCGGAATGTATGCTGTGCAAGATCAGCCAGGGGGTAACGACCGTGGTGGTCGGCAACTGCGGGGTCAGCCTGTCGCCGGGACGGATGGGTAAACGGCCGATCCCGCCGCTCGACCTGCTGGGCGATGAAAGCTGGTGGACGTTCGACAGCTTTGGTGATTATGCGCACACGCTGAAAACCAGGGGGTGTGAAGTCAACACCTATGCACTGGTCGGTCACATGACGCTGCGGATCGAAGCCATGCAGGGCGATGTCTACCGTTCGGCCAAAGACGGCGAAATTGCCCGCATGCACACACGCCTGAAGCAGGCGTTGTCGGAAGGCGCATCGGGTTTTTCCACCGGCCTTTATTACAAGCCGAACGCCTCCGCGCCGACCGAGGAGGTGATCGCCGTTGCCGAGGCGCTGCGCGCGACGGACGGTCTTTATGTATCGCACATGCGCGACGAGGCGGATCAGGTCTGCGCGTCGATCGAGGAAACGTTGAAGATCGGCAAGCGCGCCGGCGTCGAAGCGGTGATCAGCCATCATAAGTGTTCGATGCCCGAAAACTACGGACGCAGCCCGCAGACGCTGGCACTGATCGATGCCTATGCGCAGACCCAGGCGGTGGCGTTCGATGTCTACCCGTATCCCGCCGGTTCGACGGTGCTGATGCCCGACCGCCTGCGCGACGATACACGCGTGCTGGTCTCGTGGTCGGTTCCGCATCCGGAAATGGCGGGCCGCGATCTGCGCGAGATCGCGCGCGGCTGGAACACCGATATCCGCCGCGCCGCCGAACGGCTGCTGCCGGCCGGCGCGATCACCTTCCAGATGGACGAGGAGGACGTGCGCCGCATCATGACGCATCGTCTGTCGATGTTCGGGTCCGATGGTCTGCCGCACGACGCGAAACCGCATCCGCGTCTGTGGGGGACGTTCCCGCGCATTCTGGGGCACTACACGCGCGAGCTCGGCGTGCTGGATCTGGAAACCGCCATCCACAAGATGACCGGGCGCACCGCCGGGGTCTTCGGCATGCAGGATCGCGGAGAAATCCGCGCCGGGGCCTATGCCGACCTGGTTCTGTTCGATCCGCATAGAATAATCGATCGCGCAACGTTCGAGAATCCGACTCTGATCTCGGAGGGAATCGAAACCGTCTGGGCCAATGGCGTGGTTACCTATACGGCGGAACAGGGCGCTTCCGGTGCAAAACCGGGCCGGCTTGTAACGCGACACGCACATTAACATTGTGTTATAATGCAGAAACGTTGTAACGACTAAAGCGCAGTATCCAGGGGTATATCATGCGTAAATTCATTCTGCTGATGGGCGTTTCAATGCCAGTTTTGAGCTTTGCTGCCGAATTACCGGTGGTGTCCGTCACCCTGTCGAACGCGGGGCTGGCGCAGGTCGAACGGCGGGGCGAGGTGCCGGCCAACGGCAATGTGACCTTCACCGTGCCGACCACCGATGTCGACGATATTCTGAAAAGCCTGCAGGTCTTCGATTCGGTGGCCTCGGTCGGCGGCATCCGCCTGCCGGCCCTGGATGCGGCGAGCGAGGCGTTCCGCGGTCTGCCTTTGTCGCCACGCGACTTCCAGAACCGGGTCACATTGCTGAAGGCGCTGCTCGGGCAGATGGTCGAGGTCGGCGGCGTGCAGGGGCAACTGGCCGACGCGGAGGAAACCGAAGCGGCGCGCGGCCCCGATGGGTCGGCGATTACCGATGGCGGGCTGCGGGTCACCATCCTGACCGAGACCGGTATTTCCACCGTCGTGCTGCGCGAAGGCGGCGAGGTGAAGCTGCTGGATGCCGCACTGGCCGCACGGGTGCGCCGCGCCGCCGAGGCACTGGCCGCCGCGCGCGCCGCGGACACGCGCCAGATCGAGGTGGCGCTGAACGGCGGCGAACGGGCGCGCGAGGTGCAACTCGTCACAGTCACCGGCGCGCCGCTATGGAAACCTTCGTACCGGCTGATGATCCCTGCTACGGCGGGCGAGGCGACCCTGAACGGCTGGGCAGTGGTGGAAAACCGTTCGGGCGCCGACTGGGGTGGGGTGCGGCTGTCGCTGGTGTCGGGCAATCCGGCCGCCTACCGGCAGGCGTTGTACCAGCCGATCATGATCGCCCGTCCCAACATTCCGGTGCGGGCGGCGGGCAGCGTGAACGTGGTCGCCGACACGGGCGAGGCGCCGCCGCCGCCGGCACCGGCGGCAATGGCCGCGGCGCAGGTAATGCAGCAGCGTAGTCGCGACGCTACGAGCCAGAACAGTGGTGCGTTTGCCGAACGCGCCTATGCGGTGGGGGTAGCAGCCCCCGCGCCGGAGCCTTTGGCGCAGATTGCGGCGGCACAGGCGGAATCCTCGATCGGGCGTGTGGCGTTCACGCTGCCCGCGCCGGTCACCGTGCGCAGCGGCGAGACGGCGAACGTGCCGTTCCTGAACGTGCGCTTGCCGGCCGAACGCGTCTGGTGGGTGCAGAATTTCAACGCCCGCAACCCGCTGCTGGCGGTGCGGGTGCGCAACACGTCGGGCCACACGCTGCCCGATGGTCTGGCCACCGTGTACGGCGCCGATGGCGCCGAGGCCGGCGCATATCTGGGCGATTCCGAAATCCGCGCGATGCCGGACGGCACGGCGCGTGTGCTGGCCTATGGACGCGACCGCGATGTGGCGATGTCGTTCGCGCAGCATTCGTCGCAGCAGCCGACGTCGGTGACGTTGCAACGCGGCATCGTGCAGGTGCGCTATCTGCAGCGCGAGGAATACGCCTTCACCATCGATCCGCGCGGCGTGAAGGGCCGGATGATCATCGACCTGCCGAACAATGCGGGCGCGAAGCCGACCTTCGAGGTGGCCTCTACGGGCGATTACGGGTTGCGCTATGATGTCGAGCTCGACGGCTCGCAGGTGACGCTGCGTCCCGCCTATGAGCGCGACATGATGCGTGAATACCCGCTGTGGACCCAGAACGTGCCGCTGGCGCGCATCGCCTGGCGTGACATCGACATCGAACGCGCGGCGCGCAATCTGCCGGGTGGACCGGGAACGCTCGAGAATTTCCGCGAAATCCTGACCCGGCTGCCGGCTGGCGCGCCCGGGCGCGACAAGCTGGCGGGGGTGATCCGCGACATGGAAGGGGTGCGCGCTGCGTTCGACGACGCACGCACGGCGATCGTCGCGGTGAACGCCGCCGAAAACGGCCTGGACCGCCTGCGTCAGGCGGTGGAAGACCGCACCGGCCCGGCACGCGAGGAAGCGCGCCGTCGCCTGAACGAGGCGTCAACCAATGTCGAACGGCTGGGCGGCATTGCCGACACCGCCTGGGAGAACTGGCGGCGCAAGGCGCAGGCGCTGTTGGCGCGCGAAGGCTAAGGCACGGAACGGCGGGGCAGACACCCCGCCGTTTTCTTATGCCGGCGCCGACAGGACTCCCTGCTGCTGCAACCGGGTGACAGTTTCGCGCAGGAAGCGCAGCACGGCATGGGTGGCCGAGGTCACCGGGCGCGAGGGCGCGGTGGCCAGCATCAGTTTCACCCGCAGCGGCGGCGTGCCGATCGGGCGGACGATGAAACCCCGGTCGGCGGCCTCGCGCCGCACGCCGGCATGTGGCAGCACCGACCAGCCGACGTTCTGGGCGACCAGTTCACGAATGGCTGTCAGGCTGTCCACTTCCAGCACGCGGGCCGGATCGCCGCCGGCGCCGGCCAGATCCAGCGCCCGGCGCAGGCCGTGGTGACGGTGCGGCAACACAAGGTCCAGCATGTGCAGTGTTTCCGGCTGTACCACATCGGGCAGCTCGCGGCGGCGTTCCTTGCGGCCGAACAGATACAGCGTGTCTTCCAGCAGCGGGTCGGCGCCGATCGAGTGGCTGCGGCGTGTGTCGTAGACGATCGCCACGTCGACGCTGCCTTCGGTCAGCCACTGGTTCACAAAACCGGAAAACCCGTCGAGCAGCCGCACGTGAATGCGCGGGTGCCGGGCGCGCAGGTCGCGAAAAATCGGCCCGGCGAGGTGCGAGGCCATAAAGGTCGGCACCGCCAGCGCCACCGTGCCGTGCGGCGTGCGGCTGTTTCTGATCAGCCCGGTCAACGCGTCGAGCTCGGCCAGCAGTGGGCGCGCCGCTTCCACCAGTTGCTGTCCGGCGTCGGTCAGAATGGCGCCGCGCCCATGCCGATAGAGCAGAGGGGTGCCGACCTCTTCCTCGAGCAATGAGATCTGGCGTGACAGGCTGGGCTGCGTGATGCCGAGCCGGCTGGCGGCGCGCGAGAACGCGCCGCAGTCGGCGATGGTCATCAGGCTGTGCAGGTGCTGCTGGTTCATAGCTGAATTCTATAGCAGGTATAGATAAAACTGTCCCCATCCCCCTCTTGCCGGAGGCACATCGCCGCCGCATGGATAGGGCAGCAAGGGAGAAAGCCTATGGACCTGATGGTTGCCGCAAACGATCCGCATCTGGAAATCCGCCAGGAAGTTGCAAAACTCTGCACCCGCTTTCCGGACGAATACTGGCGCAAGCTGGATGCCGAACGCGGTTACCCGACCGATTTCGTGCAGGCGCTGACCGACGCGGGCTATCTGGGCGCGCTGATCCCCGAGGAATACGGCGGGTCCGGCCTGCCGCTGTCGGCGGCGTCGGCCATTCTGGAGACCGTGCAGGCGATGGGCGCCAATGGCGCTGCGTGCCATGCGCAGATGTACATCATGGGCGCGATCCTGCGAAACGGGTCCGAGGCGCAGAAGAAACAGTATCTGCCGAAAATCGCCACCGGCGAGCTGCGCCTGCAGGCGTTCGGCGTGACCGAACCGACCAGCGGCACCGATACCACCAGCCTGCGCACCTTCGCGCGGCGCGAGGGCGACAAGTTCATCGTCAACGGCCAGAAGGTCTGGACCAGCCGCGCCGAACATTCGGACCTGATGCTGTTGCTGGCGCGCACCACGCCGCGCGATCAGGTGGCGAAAAAGACCGACGGCCTGTCCACCTTCATCGTCGACATGCGCACCGTGCTGGGCAAGGGCCTGACCATCCGCCCGATCCGCACGATGATGAACCACAACTCGTGCGAAGTGTTCTTCGACAACATGGAAGTGCCGGCCGAAAACATGGTCGGTCCGGAAGGCAAAGGCTTCCGCGTCATTCTCGACGGCATGAACGCCGAGCGTCTGCTGATCGCATCGGAATGCATCGGTGACGCCAAGTGGTTCATCAACCGCGCGCGCGCCTATGCGAAGGACCGCCAGGTGTTCGGCCGCCCGATCGGCCAGAACCAGGGTGTGCAGTTCCCGATCGCCCGCGCCTATGCACAGATGCGCGCCGCCGAGCTGATGGTGCATGCGGGTATCGCCAAGTTCGAGGCCGGTCTGAACTGCGGAGAGGAAGCCAACATGGCGAAGATGCTGGCGGCCGAAGCATCGTGGGCGGCCGGCGAATCCTGTATCCAGACGCATGGCGGGTTCGGCTTTGCGGAAGAATACGACATCGAGCGCAAGTTCCGCGAAACCCGCCTGTATCAGGTGGCGCCGATCAGCACCAACCTGATCCTCGCCTACGTCTCCGAACACGTGCTCGGCATGCCGCGGAGCTACTGACATGTCGCAGCCGTTGAAAGATCTGCTGGTGCTGACTCTGGAACAGGCGGTGGCAGCGCCGTACTGTTCCGTAAAGCTCGCCGATGCGGGGGCGCGGGTGATCAAGATCGAGCGCCCCGACGGCGATTTCGCGCGCGGCTACGATGCCGCGGCAAAGGGCGAGTCGAGCTATTTCGTCTGGCTGAACCGCGGCAAGCAAAGCCTGGTGGCGGACATCAAGGATCCGAAGGATTCCGCGATGCTGCATAACATCCTGCGCCGCGCCGACGTGTTCATTCAGAACGTTGCGCCGGGCGCTGCGGCGCGCGCCGGGTTCGGCTCGGCCGATCTGCGTGCCAAGTATCCGCGTCTGATCACGGTGGATATCTCGGGCTACGGCGAAACCGGCCCGTATTCGGACATGAAAGCCTACGATCTGCTGGTGCAGGCCGAAGGCGGTCTGGCCTCGATCACCGGGCATCCGGCAGGGCCGGGACGGGTGGGGGTCTCGATCTGTGATATCGGCTGCGGGATGAACGCACATGCCGCCATTCTGGAGGCGCTGATCGAGCGCAGCGTGACCGGCAAGGGCAAGGGCATCGCTGTCAGCCTGTTCGACGGCGTGGCCGACTGGATGAACGTGCCACTGGTCTATTACGAGGGCACCGGCAAGGCGCCGGCCCGCGCCGGCCTCGCCCATCCATCGATCTGTCCGTACGGCGCGTTCCCGACTTCGGACGGTGCGCTGGTGCTGATCTCGATCCAGAGCGAGCGTGAATGGGCGCAGTTCTGCGCCTCGTTCCTGCAGGAGGCGGATCTGCCGAAGCGGGAGGGTTTTCGCACCAACGTCGAGCGTGTGGCCAATCGCGAGAAGGTCGACGCGCACGTCGCCGCACATTTCGCCCGCATGACACGCGATGAAGCCGCGGCACGCTTGAAGGCGGCGAACACAGCCTACGGATTCGTGAACACGGTACCGGAATTCGCCGTGCATCCGGCGCTGCGCCGGGTGGAAGTGGCGACGGCGGCGGGGCCGATCAGCTACGCGGCGCCGGCGGCACGCTTCAGCGACGGCGATCGCAGCTACGGCCCGGTGCCGAGCATCGGCCAGCACTCGGCGGAGATCCGGGCAGAGTTCGGTTAAGACCTCAGGTATCAGTTTCGTACCGGCAGCCCGCTGATCAGCGGGCCGGTGGTCTGAAACGAGAATAGTCCCCGTGGGGCAGGTGTGGGGCGCGGCGTTGCGGACTGTGCCTGCTGAACGGGGGCGGGCGCGCGTGCCATGGTCAGGATGGGAGCCTGGCGATACGCGGCCAGCCCGCGTGCTAAGGCCGCATAGACCGGCCGGCGCGGTTCGATACTCATGCTGGCGCCACCGGGCAGGGAAACGGTATGGGCAGAAGGTGCGGGCAGGCTGGCGATGGAATACCGACGCGGGCCGGCCAGTTGTTCAGCGCGGGTGACGGCATCCGCCAGGCGCTTTTCCCCGGGCCAGACCGACAGGACGGCGTTCATGTAATTGAGCGAGCGTTCGGGCGTGCGGGAATGGTAATGGCCGGCCGCCCGATTCCAGTCGCCGGTGCTGTTGTGCAGCTCGGTCAGAAAGCGGGCCGCATAGCGCGCATTGGTTTCCGGATCGAAGGCGGATTCGAGGGATTCGAACGCCGTTGCATGGTGCAACAGGTTGATCTGCATGCATCCGACATCGATCGAGCGGACCCCACTGGCCTGCATGGCGCGCACGGCGGCGACGGCTTCAGCCTTGGTTTCGTAAAAATAGCCGCGTCCTTCGGCATTGATGGTCCACGGCCAGGGATGCATCTCGCCGGATGAGGCGATGCGCCGTCCGGATTCGACCCGGGCAATGGCAGAAAGCAGCTGGTCCGGAATCTGGGCGTTTCTTTCCGCCGCCCGTACCGCCAGGCGGCACATCATACCGCGATCGTCCTCCTGCGTGACCGGAGCGACCGGCTGGAGCCTTCGGACCGGCATCGGCGTGGGAGCAGGAGATGCAAACAATGATGACGCATACGAAATTACCGGCGTAAGCAGCAGGCATAGAATGAAGAAGTACCGCGTCATGTAGCTGGTTTTACTGAAGAATGGTTAAAAAATAGAAAAGATACCTCCATATGCACCAACTGCATATGTGTATTGCGCTGCAAAAAAGAACTTGCGAAACGCCGCCCTGGGCACTACTTATACGCCTGTAACGCGAGACCTTGTCCGCGTTACCTTTCTTGGACGTTTCCTCCCTAAACTTGGCGGTGCGCAAGCACCGCCTTTTTTTTGGGCGCAAAACTTGGCGTCCTGATTCGATAAACGCAATGGTTGACTATGGACTTAACATTAAGTCCGCTAAATCCGCTTGCGTGACCCTGCGCAGGACGCTGTTGATATCGCTGTGCAGCACGGCAAAATTCTGCGTTTTCACGATGTCGCCCTCGCGCACATACAGGCTGCGCGAAATTTCGATCTGCACGGCGTGAACCCCTTGGCGTGGTTGTCCGTAATGGCGGGTGATGAATCCTCCCGCATATGGTGCATTCCGGCGCACTTTATAGCCAAGACTCTGCCATGCCTCCTCGACCAGCCGGGTGATGGCCGCGGCGGCGGTTGTGCCGTGGGCATCGCCGATAATCAGATCCGCCCCCTCGACGCTGGGCGATGACGGCATCGAGTGGCAGTCGATCAGCAGACAGCAACCGTGGCGTGCTTTTGCCGCGGCAATCAGCGCGCCCAGCTTTTCGTGAAACGGAAACCAGCAGGAACGGATTCGTGCCTCGGCTTCGGCGAAACTCAGTTTGCGGCGGTAAATCGCCTCGCCGGTTGCAACGACGCGCGCAACGGTACCAAGCCCGACCTGAATGCGCGGGCTCGTCGTGTTGACCCAGGACGGCAGCGGTGCGTCGAACATCGCCGGGTCCAGCTCCCACGCTTCACGGTTGACGTCGCACCAGGCGCGCGGAAAGTCGGCAGCCAGCAGCGGAGCACCGTAAAGCGGCGCATCCGAAAACAGTTCGTCGACAAAACAGTCTTCGCTGCGCCGCAGTGCGTGCGGGTCCAGCCGGGCGGCGGCTTTGAACTCCGCGCTATAATGCCGCCCGGAATGCGGCGAAGTGAACAGGACCGGGCCGGCCGTCGCGGGGGACAGCAGCCGGTATGGCGGGGTGCCGGAAGATGCCGGAGGTGAATCCATATGATGCATTCAAGCCTCATCGTACATTTCTGTCATCCGTGAAGGTTCCATAACGGGCGGATTGGTGGCATGTAACCGTCAGGTGAATAACCCGCCGTATACAGTCAACGAGGTTCAAAAATTTATCGCCGCAGCTTTCTTTCAGGCGCCGCGCTGCTTTCGTCTGCCGCATTACTGGGGCAGACGCATGCTGCTGGTGCCGCTGGTGCCAGCCGGTTTTTTGAAACCAGCGACGGTGCGCGGCTGCATTATCTGGAATCCGGGCGCGGCAGAACGGTGGTGTTCGTGCCGGGGTGGTGCATGCCGGCCTTCATCTGGGAGCCGCAGATCGAGCACATCGGCAGGCGGCACCACGCCGTGGCGCTGGACCCGCGCGGGCAGGGACGCTCGCAGATAACGCGCACGGGGTACGAACCGGCGCGGCGCGGCCGCGACATCAACGACCTGCTCGACGCGCTGGGACGCATCGAACCGGTCGTTCTGGTCGGCTGGTCGCTGGGGGTGCTGGATGTTCTATCCTACATCGACCAGTTCGGCGACCGGCGTGTGGCCGGGCTGGTGCTGGTGGACAATTCGATCGGCGAGGGAGACACCCCGCCGTCGGGCGGTCCGGCACGGTTCATCCCGTCGCTGCGCGAAGCGCGCGAGCGGACGGTGCGGGCGTTCGTGCGCGGTATGTATGCCACGCCGCAATCGCCGGCCTATCTGGAATCGGTGACGCGCGCTGCGTTGCGCACCCCGCTGAATGCCAGCATCAGCCTGCTGTCGTACCCGCGCCCGCGTGAATACTGGAAGCAGGCCGTGTATGCGACGCGCAAACCGGTTCTGTATGCGATCCGCCCCCGTTTTCAGTACCAGGGCGAACTGCTGGTGCAACGCCACCCCAATGCGACGATGGATGTGTACGAACACGCAGGGCATGCGCTGTTCGTCGATGAAGCCGCACGTTTCAACCTGTCGCTCGACGATTTTTTGACCAGGAAAGCAGGATGGCGCTGACGGCCCCCGATGATACACGCGTGCCTTCGCGCGCGTTGCTGCCGCTCTTCTTTATCGCGTTGACCGCGGTCGGTATCGAGATCGCGCTCACGCGGTTTTTCGCCGTGGCCAACTGGTCGGAATACGGATACTGGGTGATCTCCATCGCGATGACCGGGTTCGCGGTCAGCGGCGTGGTCATGGTGCTGGGGCGCGAGGTATTCTTGCGCCACGCCGGCTGGATGCAGCCTGTGCTGCCGCTGGCGCTGTTGCTGGCCGGCGCGCTGGGCTGGGTCGGCGTGACGAACAATCCGTTCAATCCGCTCGAACTGCAGAACAGCGCCACCTGGGATGGGCAGTTGTGGAACATCCTCGCCTATTACGGCGCGTTGTTTCCGTTTTTCTTTTTCACCGGTCTGGCGGTCAGCCTGAATTTCGTTCTGTACGCGCGCAATGTCGGGCGCGTGTACGGGTTCGACCTGATCGGCGCCGGGCTTGGCGCGGTGCTGGTGCTGGGGCTGATGTTCCTGCTGCATCCGTTCCAGCTGATCCCGGCGATGCTGCCGTTCCTGGCCGTCGCGGCGCTGTTCTCGCCGGCGCGCAGCAAGGCGGCATTGTGGAGCGGCACACTGCTGACGTTGCTGACGGCCGAGCTGCTGGTAGTGTTCTTCGCCAATCCGGCAATCAGCCAGTACAAACCGATTTACGCGCCGCTGAACGTGCCGGACAGCCGGGTCGTCGTCGAATACGACAGTCCGGGCGGTTTTTACCAGTTGCTGGACAACTTCACCGAGCGCCAGGATACCGACTTCACCAACAACGCTGAAATCCTCAATCTGCCGGCGCCGCCAGCCTCGCTCGGCCTGTATCGCGATGGCAGCCGTATTGCCGCTATTCCGCGCGATGCTAATCCCGAAATGGGGCATGTGACCGGCACGCTGGATTCCGCGCCGTACCGGCTGAACCCGCAGGCGCAGGTGCTGTTGCTTGGTGCGGGCGGCGGGTTCCGCCCGCTCGAGGTGATGGCGCTGGGGGCTGCGCATGTGACGGTGATCGAACCCGAGCCCGTTCTGCACGGCGAAATCCGGCGCCGGTTGGAAGATCCTCGCGCGCCTGCGGCTGTGCAGCTTTCGAATATGCATCCGCTGGTGCTCGGGCAGGGGCAGTACGACGTGATCGAGATTGCCGGGGACTTTCCCGGCTCCTCGGAACAGAGCCGCCACGCCTATACGGTCGAAGCGTTGCAGAACGCCTTTCTGCATCTGACGCCGCAGGGAATCCTGTCGGTGCCGGTGCCGATCCGCGAGTTGCCGGTTTACGCGGTGCGCGTGATGGCCAGTGTGCGCGCGGCGCTGTTCGCGGCCGGCATCGCCGATCCGGCCCTGCATGTCGCGGTGTATCGTTCGGCCTGGAATGTGCGCGTGCTGGCTTCGCGCACACCGTGGACGCCCGAGCGGCTGGCCGAATTGCTGACGTTCTGCGACGAACGCTCGTTCGATCTGTCCTATGCGCCCGGGCGCGACCCCTCGGCCGAGCGCACGATCTGGAACGATCTGCCCGCCGTGTCGCTCGAGAACATGTCGGTCGAGATCTCGGAAAACGGCTCCGATGCGATCGCCGAGGAGGCGCGTGCCATTTTCAGTGGCGCAACGCCGAGCGATGCGTTCGACCGCTCGCCGCTGACCTGGGACCGCCCGTTCATGAGCCCTGTCGTGCGGCTGGCGGCTCTGCCGGCGGCTTTTGCGCGGGTCGAGCTGCTGCCGCAGGCCGAGATCGGCTTGCTGGTCAACGTCGCCGTGCTGGTGCAGGCGATCGTGCTCGCCGTGCTGGTGCTGCTGCTGCCGCCGCTGTTCCGGCGCGGCGGACTTGGCGTCGGGGCAGGGATGGTGGGGCGCGTGGTGGTGTATTTCCCGGCGCTCGGCCTCGGCTTCCTGCTGATCGAGATCTATCTGATCGAATACGCCGCCCTGCTGATGGGCGACCGCACCAGCGGCTTCGCATTGGTGCTGACATCGATGCTGATCTTCTCGGGGTTGGGCAGCATGCTGGCCGGGCGGTTCGCTGCGCATCCGCGGCGCGCGCTGTTGCTGGCGGTCGTGTGTATCGTGGCGTGCTGTGTGCTGGCGCTGCTGTTCCTGCGTCCGGTCATTCTTGCCGCCCTCAACCTGACCTGGATGAGCCAGATCGATCTGCCGCCCATCATCCGCGCCATAGGCCTGGTGCTGGCGATCGCGCCGGTCTCGGTCGCGCTCGGCTTGCCGTTCCCGCTGGGGCTGGACCGTTTCCAGCAGGAAAGCAGTGCCCTGTTGCCGTGGGCGTGGGCGTTGAACGGGGCATTTTCGGTCATTGCCACGCCGCTTGCCAATCTGCTGGGGATCGGTGTCGGGTTGCCGGCTCTTCTTGTCGGCGGCATGTTATGTTACATCGCCGCAATATTTGTTCTTCCCAGAGTTGCGTTTTCCAAATCAGGAGTAGCATTGTCGTGATCGGATTGAACCGCCGCCGGTTTTTACTCGGCGCTACAACAGGCTTATTGGCTGCCCCGGCGCTGGTGCGCGCCGAGGGAGAGTGGACGCTGGAGAAGTACCTGACGGCCATGAAAGAGTCCGGCCGCGAGACGACGATGTCCGAGGGCACATTTCGCGCCATCCAGGGCCGCAAGCCCGCCATGCTGCGCCGGGTCGAGACATACCTGACGCAACGTCTGGGCCGTGCCGATCCGGCGGTGCTGCGCGCGTTTTCGGAAGTGCCGCGTGAATATTTCCATTATGTGCACAGCGAACGCCGCTCGACCGCCACAGACGCCTACGAGGCCGAAGCGAAGCCCTGGGCCGTCGGTTATGGCTCGGCACTGTCCGATTATCTGGGCCAGGCCTACATGACGCAGATGTGTGAACCGAAACCGACCGACGTCGTGCTCGAAATCGGCACCGGGTCCGGCTATCAGAGCTCGGCGCTGTCGCGCATCGTCGCGCAGCAGTATTCGATCGAGATCATCGAACCGTTGGGCCGCAGTGTCGGCCGGATGTTCGCGCCGTTGGGTTACAACAACATCCAGTCGCGCGTCGGCGACGGTTTCTTCGGCTGGCCGGAGGTGGAAGGCGGTTTCGATACCATCATCGTGACCTGCGCCGCACAATACGCGCCGCCGGCGCTGCTGCGTCAGCTGAAGCCGGGCGGACGGATGATCTGCCCGATCGGCCAGCCGTTCCGTCGCGGGCAGTTCCTCTACATCTACACGAAGGATCAGGACGGGCGCGTGCGCAGCCGCAAGGATGTGGGGGTCTATTTCATTCCGATGACCGGCGCGATGATGAACCAGCCGCGCCCGGCCAACACGGCGGTGCCGGAAGCAGTGCCTCCGGCGGGCCAGAACTGACCGGTCCGTTCCGGAGACTGGGTCGCGGCAGAACACCTGCCGCGGCCTTTTTTGTTATGGTGAAGACATGCAAACGCAAGGGCGTATTCTTGTCATCGGAGCAGGGCTGAGCGGGCTGGTGTTTGCGCTGACCGCCGCCATGTGTGGCCGTAAGGTAAGCGTACTGGAACAGAATCCCGGCCTCGATGCCCGGGCGACGGCGCTCTGCGCATCGCCGGTCTGGACGGCACTGGGCTTGGAGCCGATGGAAGCGGGGCAGATGCGTGCGACGCTGGCGATGCGGCTGCGCGCCCTGCCGGGCGCGGAGATCGTGTTCAACACCAGAGTCCTGCGCGTGCGCAAACAACACGGTGGCGTGATGCTGGAACTGGAAGGCGCGCAGAGGATGTACGGCCAGGACGTCTTCACAGGCGCATCGGATGTGTACGCGGCCTGGGTACTGGCGCGGGCGCTGCAAACGGGTTAGAGACCTTTCGGATCGAATGTATGTTTGAAAGTTCCGGAACCCATCATGTCAGGTATACGCCGTTTTGCCGTTCGTAGTTCCCCGGTTCACGGAAAGGGCGTTTTCGCATGTGTCGACATTCCGAAAGGCGAGCGTATCCTTGAATACAAGGGCAAGCGGATCAGTTGGGAATCCGCCATCGATATGGAACCGGCGGACCCCGAGAACCCGAACCATACGTTCTTCTTCGACATCGACGGTGATACGGTGATCGACGGCGGAGACGGTGGCAATGCGGCGCGCTGGGTGAATCACTCGTGCAGTCCGAACTGCAGAACCGAACAGGTGGAAGTGCGCGGCGAGGATCGCATCTACATTCACGCCAAACGCGATATCCGCGCCGGCGAGGAGCTTGCCTACGATTACGGGCTGATCCTGAGCGGGCGGATCACCAAGGCCGATATCGCTGCGCATCGTTGCCTGTGCGGCAGCAAAAATTGCCGCGGTACGATGTTGGCGTTGCCCAAGAAAAAGACAGCGGCCCAAAAGACCGCAGCCAAGAAGGCCGCGCCGAAAAAAGCGCCGGCGAAAAAGCGCGCTTGAATATTCTCAGGCCGGCAGCAGAACGCAAACGGCCGCCTGTGCCGCGATTCCTTCGCCGCGCCCCGTAAAGCCCAGCTTCTCGCTGGTGGTGGCCTTGACCGAGACCCGCTCGACCGGCACCGACAGCAGAGCGGCCAGACGTGCGCGCATCGCATCGGCGTGCGGGCCGATCTTCGGCTGCTCGCAGATCAGCGTGACGTCGGCATTGGCGAGTATCCCGCCACGCGCTGCGATCCGGTCCGCTGCGTGTTGCAGGAACTGGGCACTGTCGGCGTCTTTCCAGGCGTTCTGGGACGGCGGGAAATGCCGGCCGATATCGCCTTCCGCCAAAGCGCCGTAGATCGCGTCGCACAGCGCATGCATGCCGACATCCGCATCCGAATGTCCCGCCAGCCCCAGCGCATGCGGCACCTGCACGCCGCATAGGATCAGCGGACGCCCCGCGACCAGACGATGAACGTCGAAACCGGTGCCGACGCGCGGGATCATCGTCTGCGGAGCGAAGTGCTGCTGCATGCGGTGCAGATCCTCTGGGTGGGTGATCTTCAGATTGTCCGCGCAGCCGGGAACCAAAGCGATGCGGTGTTCCGTGCCCTCCAGCAACGCGGCATCGTCGGTGACCTCGTGCTGTGCCGCCCGATGAGCGTGCAGGATGGGCTGGAAAAGGAACGCCTGCGGCGTCTGGGCGCGAAACAGGTGATCGCGCGGGATGGTCGCCTCGATCCGTCCGTCGCTGGCGCGCTTCAGCGTGTCGGTCACCGGCAGGGCGGGGATCGCGCCTGTCGCGGTGCGCAGCGCCTCCAGCAAGGCGGGGATCAGCGTGGCGGGCAGATACGGGCGGGCGGCATCGTGGATCAGCACGATGTCGGGCGCATGTGCGGCCAGCGCTTCCAGACCGGCGCGTACGCTCGCCTGACGGGTCGCGCCGCCTGGCACCACCGGCAGATGGGCAATGCCCGCCAGAGCGGCATTCAGTGCGGCGGCATCGCCCACCGGTTGCAGAAGCGTCGCATGCCTGCCGAGCGCCGCCGCCGCATGGCGCGCGACAGGCTGTCCGCTTAGGTCCAGAAACTGCTTGGGCGTGCGCCCGCCGAAGCGCGCGCCGCTTCCGGCAGCGACAAGTACGGCTGCAATGCGCATAATGCCTATCCTGATAGCGTCTGCCTGATTGCGCGGCAATGCCAGGGCGGCTATTTTGCACAAATCATGTGCACTATAACGCATTTCCCCCGTTTGGCGCCGATCGAACTGCCCGGCGCCGGGCGCGCCGCCCGGATCGAGACGCCGGTTATTCTGGCGCCGCTGTCCGGAGTGAGCGATCTGCCGTTCCGCCGCCTGGCGAAGGAGATGGGGGCAGGGCTGGTGGTGTCCGAGATGATCGCCTCGTGGGCGATGGTACGCGAAAACCAGCAGACGCTGAAAATGGCCGAGCTCGACGGCATGGGGGGGCCGGCCAGTGTGCAGTTGGCGGGCTGCGACCCGGACCTGATGGCCGAGGCGGCGCGGATGAATGCCGATCGTGGTGCGGGAATTATCGACATCAATTTCGGCTGTCCGGTGAAAAAAGTGTCGGTGAAGCAGAACGCCGGCTCGGCGCTGATGCGCGACGAGATCGCCGCGGCGCGCATTCTCGAGGCGACGGCGCGCGCCGTGGATATTCCGGTCACGCTGAAGATGCGCATGGGCTGGGACCACAGCACGCTGAACGCACCGCGTCTGGCGAAGATCGCCGAGGATTGCGGCATCCAGATGGTGACGGTGCACGGCCGCACGCGGCAGATGTTCTACACTGGAACCGCCGACTGGGCTTTCGTCCGGCAGGTCAAGGAAAGCGTCTCGATCCCGGTGATCGTCAATGGCGATATTCTCACCGAGGACGATGCGGCCGAGGCATTGCGTCAGTCCGGTGCCGACGGGGTGATGATCGGGCGCGGCAGTTACGGCCGGCCGTGGTTCATGGGTCATGTCGCCGCGTATCTGACGACCGGTGAACGGCGCGCCGAACCAGGGCTTGGCGAACAATGCGCGGTGCTGTTGCGGCATTACCGGTCGATGCTGGAGTATCACGGACGAAATCCCGGTATGCGGCTGGCCCGCAAGCACGTCGCCTGGTATTCCAAGGGCCTGCCCGGATCGGCCGAGTTTCGCGCCGAGATCAACCGGATGACCGATGCCGACGCGGTCGGGGATCATATCCGCCGGTTCTACGACCCGCTGATCGCGCGTGACGTGACGCGCCGCCTCGAACGTGCGGACCCACAGGCGCAGGAGGCCGCGTGAAAGAGACCGGCCGGTTTCTCCACACGTTGCCCGACGCGGCGCAACCGCCGGATCATGCGGCCATTCTGGCGGCGACGCCGGTACCGACCGTCGTTTTGGACCGGCACGACGCATTCGAATTCGCCAATCTGGCCGCCGAGGTTTTTTTCGGCATTTCACTGACCCAGTTACGGCACATGCAACTGAGCGATCTGTTGCCCCGCGACAACCGCCTGTTCGGGCTTTTGGCGCAGGTTCGCACCGGGGCGGTGACGGTGAGTGATCACGATCTGGTCCTGGAAAGCCCGCGCATTCAGCATCCGTCCGTATCGGTGCAGGCCACGCCGCTGCGGGCCGATGACGGGGCGGTGCTGCTGGTGCTGCAGGACGCGTCGGCAATGCAGGTGCTCGGCCGGCAGATGGGGTTTCGCAGTGCGGCGCGCAGCGTGACGGGGATGGCGGCGATGCTCGCGCACGAGATCAAGAACCCGCTGTCGGGGATCCGCGGCGCGGCACAGTTGCTGGAAGCGAGCGTTTCCGGCGCCGATCGCAGCCTGACGCAACTGATCTGTGACGAGACCGATCGCATTCACGGAATGGTCGATCAGATGGCGGCGTTCGGGGACAGCCCGGCGGCGTACGGTCCGGTCAACATTCATCACGTGCTGGAATACGTGCGCCTGCTGTCGCAGGCCGGCTTCGCCCGGCATGTGCACTTTCACGAAAACTACGACCCCAGTCTGCCGCCTGTCGCCGGCAGCAGCGAACAGTTGATTCAGGTAATGCTCAATCTGGTGAAGAACGCTGCCGAGGCGGTTCCCGAACAGGGCGGCAAGATCATCCTCAGCACGTCGTATCAGCACGGCCTGCGCATCGCCCGTCCGCATGGCAAGGGGCGCGCGCATCTGCCGCTGGTGGTCAGCATCCGCGACAACGGCGATGGTATCCCCGAGGATATCATGCCGTATCTGTTCGATCCGTTCGTCAGTTCGAAGCCGGGCGGGCAGGGGCTTGGGCTGGCGCTGGTCGCCAAGATCATCCACGACCATGGCGGGGTGATCGGCGTGACCAGCCAGCCGGGGCGAACCGAATTCCGGATCAGTCTGCCGGTGATGTCCGACGCGGAGGGCGGGTGATGACTCCGAAAACCATTCTTGTCGCAGACGACGACCGTTCGATCCGCACGGTGCTGTCGCAAGCGCTGGAACGCGCCGGATACCGGGTGCGTGCGACCGGCACTGCCGCGACCTTGTGGCGCTGGATCGAGGACGGCGAGGGGGATCTGGTGATCACCGATGTCGTGATGCCGGATTCCAGCGGTCTGGATCTGGTGCCGCGGATCCGCCGCGTGCGCCCGGAATTGCGCGCCATCGTGATGAGCGCGCAGTCGACCATGAAGATGGCCGTGAAATCCGCCGAGTACGGTGCTTTCGAGTATCTGCCGAAACCCTTCGATCTGAAAGAACTTCTGTCGGTCGTCGAACGGGCGTTGATGGTCTCGCAGGAACAGGCGGCGCTGGCGGCGTTTCCCGAACGGGACGAGCGTTTTCCGCTGATCGGCAAGTCGGCGGCGATGCAGGAGATCTATCGCACCATCGCGCGACTGACGACGACCGACCTGACCGTGATGATCACCGGGGAATCCGGCACGGGCAAGGAACTGGTGGCGCGGGCGCTGCACAGCCATGGGCGGCGGCGCAAGGGACCGTTCATTGCGATCAATATGGCGGCGATCCCGCGCGAACTGATCGAAAGCGAACTGTTCGGCCACGAACGCGGTGCATTTACCGGCGCCACCAACCGCACGCAGGGAAGGTTCGAACAGGCACATGGCGGCACGCTGTTTCTGGACGAGATCGGCGACATGCCGCCCGAAGCGCAGACGCGCCTGCTGCGGGTGCTGCAGGAAGGCGAATTTACCACCATCGGCGGACGGCAGCCGATCCGCGTGGATGTGCGGATCATTACCGCGACGCATCGCGACCTGCGTTCGGCGATCCGCACCGGGCAGTTCCGCGAAGACCTGTTCTATCGGCTGAACGTTGTGCCGCTGCGGCTGCCGCCGCTGCGCGAACGGGTCGAGGACATTCCCGCGCTGGTCATGCATTTCCTCGCCCAGCAGCACAAAAGCGGCCTGGGCGCCAAGATGCTGACCCCCGCCGCTCTGGAACGGTTGCAGCAGCATAGCTGGCCCGGCAACGTGCGCGAGCTGGAAAACCTGATCCGCCGGCTGTGCGCGCTGTATCCGCAGGACACGATCTCGGACGATGTGGTCGGCGCCGAACTTTCCGAGATACAGGCAGCATATGCCGGAGAAACGGTGACGTTCTCAGAATCCGGCAGCTTGGCCGATGCGGTGACACGCTTCGCCAGTCAGCTCATCGTGCTGCAGAAGGACAGCGATACGGAAGGCAACGTGCACGACCGGGTTCTGGCCGAGGTCGAACGCCCGCTGATCGAGGCAGCCCTTGCGGCGACCCATGGAAATCAGATACGAGCTGCTTCCATACTCGGCGTAAACCGCAATACGCTGCGCAAGAAAATTCGCGACCTCGATATTTCCGTAACCCGCAGCCTTGGGTAATTCATCCGACATGAGCGCAGCACCGCAGGCACAAACGCCCGGCTTCAGAAAGCGGAGCCTGTGGCTGCATATCACCGATGTGCTGTTCGGCAAGGCGGCTACTCTGACGTCGGCGGCGGTGGCGCTGGGCCTGGGGATCGTTACCTTTGCCGTTCTGGCCGGAGGCGAACCGCTGGAGACGAGGCCCGGGCTGATGCTGTGGCTGGTGCTGGCCAATCTGGTGGTGCTGCTGTTTCTGGGATCTTCGCTGGCGATCCGGCTGACGCGGGTCTGGGCGGAGCGGCGGCGCGGCTCGGCGGGATCGCGTCTGCATGTGCGGCTGGTCATGCTGTTCTCTGCCGTGGCGGTGTCGCCGGCGGTGATGGTTGCGGTGTTCGCCGCGGTGTTTTTCAACATGGGGATCCAGCAGTGGTTCAGCGACCGCGTGAGCACGGCGTTGGAAGAAAGCCTCAGCGCGTCGCGCGCCTATCTGGAAGAACATCGCAACAATATCCGCACCGAAGCGCTGGCGATGGCGAACGACCTGAACCGGGCGGCCATCCTGCTGCCTGACAACGGCTACGATTATGCCCGCGTTCTGGCGACGCAGACGGCACTGCGCGGCCTGACGGAAAGCCAGGTGTTCAACCCGGCCACCTCGCAGGTGCTGGCTCATGCGGGGCTGAGCACGGGGTTCGTGATGGAACGGCTTCCCGCCTGGGCGATCGAACTGGCGCGCACCGGTGATATCGCCGTGCTGTCGGGCGGCGGAGACAACACCCGCGTGCGGGCCGTGGTGGAACTGGATCAGCCCAGCAACATGATGCTGCTGATCGGCCGCCCCGTCGATCCCAGCGTGCTGGCGCATGTCGAACGCGCCGAGACGGAGGTTTCGGCCTATCGGCGGATTGCCCAGAACCGTTCGGGGCTGCAGGTGACCTTCGCGCTGATCTTCGCCATCGTGGCGCTGCTGCTGCTGGCGGCGGCCACGTTGACCGGTCTGGTGATCGCCAACCAGATCGCCCGTCCGGTCGGCCAGTTGATCCGCGCGGCGGAACGGGTGCGCGCCGGCGATCTGGCGGCGCGCGTGCCGGAAGCGCAGAGCGGAGACGATATCGCCGAACTGTCGCGCGCCTTCAACCGGATGACCGGGCAGTTGAATTCGCAGCGCGCCGAGCTGATGGACGCTTACAGCCAGATCGACGAGCGCCGGCGGTTCACGGAAACCGTGCTTTCCGGCGTGTCGGCCGGTGTGATCGGTCTGGACGCGGCCGGGCAGATCGAATTGCCGAACCGTGCCGCCAGCGAGCTGCTGGGTGTGGATCTGATGGGAGCGATCGGCCTCAGGCTCGGCGCCGTGGTGCCGCAGTTCGCGTCGCTGATCGAACAGATCCAGGCGGCGCCCGACAAGGTCTATACGGCGGAAATCCAGATCGGCCCCGCACAGCGCCCACGGGTTCTGCTGGTGCGCGTGGGGGGGGAAACGCAGGGGGAGCATACCGACGGTTACGTCGTCACGTTCGATGACATCACCGAACTGCAATCGGCGCAGCGCAAAGCGGCCTGGGCTGATGTGGCGCGGCGCATCGCGCACGAGATCAAGAACCCGTTGACCCCGATTCAGCTTTCGGCCGAACGCCTGAAGCGGCGCTTCCTCAAGGAGATCCAGTCCGACCCGGTGACTTTTGCGCAATGTGCCGATACAATCGTCCGCCAGGTGGGCGATATCGGGCGCATGGTGGATGAATTCAGTTCCTTCGCCCGCATGCCGCAGCCGATGATGAAGCCCGAGGATGTGGGGCGCATTGCGCAGGAGGCCATCGTGCTGCTGAGGACCGCACATCCGGAAGTGGACTGGCAGGTCGATATACCGTCGCCGGGGCCGGTAATTCCGTGCGACCGCCGTCAGATCGGTCAGGCGATCACCAATCTTTTGCAAAATGCCGCCGATGCGGTTTCAATGCGCGACGGCGCGGGCTGGATTCGGCTCAGTGTTCGTGCCAAAAATGGCGACGTGCAGATCACCGTCGAGGATGACGGTATCGGTCTCCCCAAGGAAGATCAGGGGCGCCTGACCGAGCCTTACGTAACGCACAAGGCGAAGGGAACCGGGCTGGGACTGGCGATTGTAAAAAAGATCATGGAGGACCATAAAGGCGACCTCCATTATGAAGACCGGACGGATGGGCCGGGGGCTGTTGTGTCTCTATCTTTTGCCGTTAAAGGACAGTGATGGCGGCTGAGATTCTTATAGTCGATGACGAACCCGATATCAGAATGCTGCTCGAAGGCATTCTTGGCGACGAGGGGTATCAGACGCGACTGGCGGGCAATTCCACCGCGGCGCTTGCGGCGTTCCGTGCCCGGCGGCCGTCGCTGGTGGTGCTGGATATCTGGCTACAGGGCTCGCAGATGGATGGGCTGCAGATTCTGGAGTATTTCCACCGCGAGGATCCGCATATCCCTGTGCTGATGGTGTCGGGACATGGAACGATCGAAACGGCGGTCACGGCGATCCAGCACGGCGCTTATGATTTCATCGAAAAACCGTTCACGGCCGAGCGGCTTCTGCTGCAGGTGCGCCGGGCGCTGGAAGCCGCGCAACTGGCAAAGGAAAATGCCGAGCTTCGTTTGCGCGCCAAGACCGAATCCGAACTGATCGGCCCGTCGGCGGCGACAGCCGCGCTGCGTGCCGCGGTCGAGAAGCTGGCGCCGACGGGATCGCGCGCCCTGATCTCGGGACCGGCCGGCGGCGGCAAGGAGGTTGTGGCGCGGATGATTCACGAGCATTCGCGCCGTGCGGACGGGCCGTTCGTCATCCTGAACTGCGCGACTCTTTCCTCTTCGCGTTTCGAGGAAGAGCTGTTCGGCGTGGAGGAAGACGCCGAGCACCCGCGCCGCGCCGGTGTTCTGGAACGTGCCCATGGCGGTACGTTGCTGCTGGACGAAGTGGCCGACATGCCGCTGGAAACACAGGGCAAGATCGTGCGCGTTCTGCAGGAACAGGGTTTTCACCGTCTGGGCGGTGCTACGCCGATCAAGGTCGATGTGCGGGTGATCGCCACCACCAATCGCGACCTGCAGGCCGAGATCGCCGCCGGTCGGGTGCGCGAGGATCTGTACTACCGCTTGGCCGTCGTGCCGCTGCGCGTGCAGCCCCTGCGGGCGCGGCGCGAGGATATTCCCGCGCTGGCGCATCATTTCATGAAACGCGCGGCGGAAAACGCCGGCATGGCGATACGCGAGTTTTCGCCCGACTGCCTGTCGGCGCTGCAGGCCTACGACTGGCCCGGCAACGTGCGGCAGTTGCGCAACGTGGTCGAATGGCTGCTGATTATGGCGCCGGGTAGTAACAGCGACCTGATCCGCGCCGACATGCTGCCGCCGGAGATCATCGGTGCGTCGCCGATCGCGCTGCGGCTGGACGTTGGCGCCGATATCATGACACTGCCGCTGCGTGAAGCGCGCGATATGTTCGAGAAAGAATATCTGGAAGCGCAGTTGCTGCGGTTCACCGGAAATATCAGCCGGACGGCGCAGTTTGTCGGGATGGAGCGCAGCGCGCTGCACCGCAAACTGAAACAACTGGGCGTCAACGACGACAAGATGCCGAACACGGCATAACCGCAGGACCGAAAGCCATGAGCCGTATAGCCTATGTGAACGGAGACTACGTGCCGCTGCGCGATGCCTGTGTGCACGTGGAGGACCGCGGTTATCAGTTCGCGGATGGCGTTTACGAGGTCATCCATGTGCATGGCGGCCGTTTCGTGGACGAGGTGTCTCATATGGCGCGGCTGGATCGCAGTCTGCGTGAGATGCGCATGAGCATGCCGATGTCGCATGCCGCGTTCGGCGTCGTGTTGCGCGAGGTCGTGCACCGCAACCGGCTGCGCGAAGGTCTGGTTTATATGCAGATCACCCGGGGCGTCATCCGTCGCGATCACGCGTTTCCAAGCCTTCCGATTGCGCCGTCGGTCGTTATCACCACCAAGCGCATGCCCAGTTATCCGACGGATCCCGCCAAATGGGCGGCGAAGGCCATCACCCACGAGGATATCCGCTGGGGCCGGTGCGACATCAAGACCGTGGGACTGCTGGCCAATGTGTTCGCCAAGCAGGCTGCGAAAGAGAAAGGGGCTGCCGAGGCCATCCTGATCAGGGACGGCATGGTGACCGAAGGCTCCTCGACCTCGGTGTGGATCGTCGACGAGCAGGGGGCGATTCGCACCCGCCATCTGGACCATGCCATTCTGCCGGGCTGCACACGCGCCGCACTGATGGATGAACTCAGGCGCGAAAAGATCGATTTCGAGGAACGCGTCTTCTCGAAGGAAGAGCTGGATCGCGCGCGCGAGGTTTTCATCACCTCGGCAACATCGTTCGTGCGGCCGATCGTCGAGGTGGACGGGCGCAAAGTCGGCGATGGCAAGGTCGGGCCGGTCGTGCAGAGACTGTTCGAGATTTTCGCGCGTCACGTCCAGGGCGACCTGAAGAACGTGGCATGACCCTGCCGCGTGCGGTTCTCTGGGACTGGGACAACACGCTGGTCGATGCCTGGGCGTCGGTGACGGTCGGCATGAATGCCGCACTGGCAGCGTTCGACATGCCCGCTTGGTCGGTCGAGGACGTGCGGCGCCGCGCGCGGCGCTCGATGCGCGATACGTTCCCCGAAATGTTCGGCACGGAATGGGAGCGAGCCCGGGATATTTTCCGTGAAGCGGTTGGCCAGGTGCATCTGGAAATGGCGATTCTGATGCCGGGGGCGGACACGGCCCTGCGCGCCGTGGCGGACGCCGGGCGCTACCAAGCCGTGGTATCGAATAAAAACGGCCCGTTTTTACGTGACGAAGCCCGGCATCTCGGCATCGTTTCCTATTTTGGCGCGCTTATCGGTGCAGGAGATGCAATCGCAGATAAACCAGACCCGGCGCCTGTGCAAATGGCTCTGGAAAGGTCTGGCATTTTGTTAGGAAAGGATGTTTGGTTCGTTGGCGATACGAAAATTGATATGGATACCGCACGGAGGGCAGGGTGTACTTCAGTACTGGTTGGTCTGGCGGAGCACGATGGCGGCCCGGCGCACTGTGTGCCCGATATCCATTTTCAATGTCTAAAAGATTTCACAGCAGCCTTTTCGTGAAACCCTGCAGGCGCTAATAACCCGAGCTTGGTTCGGTGAGCATGTCTTCACCGGTGGTCGAGAACAGTACCCGGCCGGAAAAGAAGGATAAAGTTGTGGCCAACGAAAAATCGCAGAACGTGCAGGATGTATTCCTTAACAACGTTCGCAAAAACAAAACGCCGGTAACGGTTTTTCTTGTTAACGGTGTCAAACTTCAGGGCATTATTACCTGGTTCGATAATTTTTCGGTGCTGTTGCGCCGGGATGGCCATACACAGCTGGTCTACAAGCATGCGATCAGTACCGTGATGCCGGGAGCGCCAATTCAACTCTTCGATCCGGGCAAGGGAGGGGGCGAGGCCGCTGCCCCGGCGGTTCAGGCTTCGGCCAGCACGCTCACCATGACGCCAAAGGATCCGATGGCCGACTTCGACCTTGGCTGAGGAATTCGACGATATGGGACGCACGGTCAAGCGCCGTGCGCCCGCATCGACCAGACCCGAACCAACCAACGCCGCCGTCATTCTGCCCTGGGAGAAAACCGGTCCGGCGATTGGTTCGCGCAGCGCCGAGGCGCGCCTGGACGAAGCGATCGGACTGGCAGCTTCGATCGGCGTTTCCATCAAGTATACGGTGATTTTCCCGCTCCGTTCCGTACGGCCGGCAACATTGCTCGGCAGCGGGCAGGTCGAGAGCGCGCGCGAAGTCATCACCCAGAGCGGGATCGGTGTGGCGATTGTCGATGCCACGCTGACGCCGGTGCAGCAGCGCAATCTGGAACGCGCCTGGGGTTGCAAGGTGATCGATCGCACAGGGCTGATTCTGGAAATTTTCGGCGCGCGTGCGCGTACGCGCGAAGGTGCTCTGCAGGTCGAACTCGCGCATCTGGAATATCAGCGCACGCGCCTGGTGCGCGCCTGGACGCATCTGGAGCGTCAGCGCGGTGGGTTCGGCTTCATGGGGGGGCCGGGGGAAAGCCAGATCGAAATCGACCGCCGCCTGATCGACGATCGCATCTTCCGTCTGAAGAAAGAGCTCGATCAGGTGCGCCGCACCCGCGGATTACACCGCTCGGCGCGGCGCAAGGTGCCTTACCCGATCGTTGCATTGGTTGGCTACACCAACGCCGGGAAATCGACGCTGTTCAATACAATGACCGGTGCTGGCGTCTATGCGCAGGACCAGTTGTTCGCGACGCTGGATCCGACGATGCGCGGACTGAGACTGCCGTCGGGGCGCAATGTCATCCTGTCGGATACGGTGGGGTTTATCAGCGCATTGCCGACCGAACTCGTCGCGGCGTTCCGCGCCACGCTGGAAGAGGTTGCGCAGGCCGATGTCATTCTGCACGTCCGCGATGCGGTGCATTCGGATTCCACGGCACAGCGCGACGACGTGATCGCCGTTCTGGATGGTCTGGCGCGGGACGGTCTATTGGATTCCCACTGGCGGGATCGCACGCTGGAAGTGCTGAACAAGGCCGACCTGCTGGGTGGTGTTGCAAACGTGCCGGTGCGCGCCGACAACGCCGTCGCCGTTTCCGCGCTGAGCGGCGAGGGGGTGGATGCCCTGAAAGTGGCGATCGACAGCCAGATTGCCGCGGGAATGGAGACGGTCGACTATCTGCTGTCCAATGACGACGGCGCGCGGATCGCCTGGTTGCACCAGCATGCCGAGGTGATCGAAAAGCACAGCGACGAACAGGGGATGCGCCTGCGCGTTAAAATCTCGGCAGCCAACAAGGCGCGATTCGAGAGACCAGATTTATTTTGAAATTTCAATCGGGATCTGCCTGATACTCAGGGGCATGCAAGTTCGACTCCGTGCCGCCCGGCGTTTGTGATCTTGGCTCCTGAACATTAAAGGGGCACGGATATACGGTGCGACTTACCCTGCCAGACTTCGTATCTCCGCTACGGTCGCGATAGCGGACCCGTCCGCCCGGAAATTGCTGTCATCCAGCCATGCAGATATTGCAGCGCGATGCGAAGGCCACTCATCTGAAAGCATCGAGTACCAAGCCACATCACGTTGCCAGCCTTTTACGATTGCCGCTGCGCGCCAAACTCCTTCTGGTTTAAAACCATATCGTTCGGCGGCCCTGCGAGACGGGGCGTTCAGGGCCTGACACCTCCATACCATCCGTGCGTATCCGAGTTCGTCGAGAGCGTGTCTAATCAAGAGAAAAACTGCCTCGGTCGCCGCGCGAGTCCGCTGAAGCGACGGGCGAAGCAAGAAAGCCTTTCTGGCGCTGCTGACCACACCCACTGAAAAACACAACGACAAGCAGGGAGGTATCTGCGCATCAAACGGAAAATGGAATTTATTTTAAAATTCAATCGGATGAGGTTTTTTTAGGTGGAGCCCGTCTTTCCGGCATCGAGGTCGAGCTCTGGGTATTCTCTCAGGATCGGAATCATGAGTTCGGTATAAACATCGCCCATAATGGCCGCGATGGCGTGCCTGAATGCGCGTTTTTGTTCGTCATCGTCGATCTCTCCAATCTTTAAGACGACATCGTTCAACGGTCTGCCCAGTGCAATAAGCGAGTCCATCAACGCAATTGCGATGGTTTTCTGCACGAGTCGTATCTCCCTGCTTCAAGTTCAGGCAAAGGGTGTCGGGCTGTCCGAAGTCCCTCTGTGGGTTTTCTGTTCCGATGCTACTCAAACCCCTATAACGGAAAAACAGATCCCTAAACCGAACTGACACCAGGCGATACGGAGAGCAATGCACATCAAGATTCTGGGCTGTGGGGGCTCGGCAGGTGTTCCCACCATCGGCGGGGCGGACGGCTTGGGCGACTGGGGGGCGTGCGATCCGGCCGAACCGCGCAACCGGCGCAGCCGCGCCAGCATTGCGATCGAAACTGCAACCGCCACATTGCTGGTCGATACATCGCCCGACATGCGCAGCCAACTGCTGGCCAACGCTGTGCGGCAGGTGGATGCCATTCTGTTCACCCACGCCCATGCCGATCACATCAACGGGCTGGACGACGTGCGCATCCTGAACCGGATCGTCAACCGGCCGATCGAGGCCTGGGGCGCCGAAGCGACGCTGGCCGAGATCGGCCGGCGCTTCGATTATGCTTTTCAGCCATGGACCGCCACCGGGTTTTTCCGCCCGGTGCTCGTCGCGCGGCCGATCGTCGCGGGCGATGTTTTTGAAACACAAGGGGTTACGGTGCGGACCTTTGCTCAGGACCACGGTTTCGGGCCCAGCCTTGGTATCAGGGTAGGGAATTTCGCCTATTCGACCGATGTCGCACATCTGGACGAGGCGGCCTTTGCCGCACTGGCCGGTGTGGATACCTGGCTGGTCGACTGTTTCCAGCGCGCACCGCACAAGACGCATGCGAATGTCGAACGGATGCTGGTCTGGGTGGCGCGGGTCGGGGCGCGGCGCACTGTGCTCACGCATATGGGACCGGATCTCGACTGGACCTGGCTGCGTTCCAATCTGCCGGACGGGATCGAACCGGCCTATGACGGCATGGTGCTGGAGGTATGAGCGAATGTTGCCCGAGCTTTTCAGGCCATGGGATCAGTTGGAAAATTAGTTCATAAGGACACTTTCTTACATAATGTTATTTCCATAATATTCCTTATGCGACATTTGGCGCTGTGCTCTTGTGCCAGAATTTACCCCATTCGGCATTGCCGTTATAAATCCGCATGAGCGCTGATCATCCACCGTCCCCCAAAGCCGATACAGCCGATACCGAACTCCTGCGCCTGCTGGGCATCATGGCGCGTCTGCGCGCGCCCGACGGTTGTCCATGGGATCGTGTGCAGGATTTTGCGTCCATTGCGCCCTACACGATCGAAGAAGCGTATGAGGTGGCCGATGCGATCGCCCGGCAGGATTGGTCCGCGCTGGAGGACGAACTGGGCGATCTGCTGTTTCAGGTCGTCTATCACGCCCGCATGGCCGAAGAGGCCGGACATTTCGGTTTTGCCGAGGTGGCACGGGCGATTTCGGTCAAAATGACCCGCCGCCACCCGCACGTATTTGGCGATGCCGCCGCCCGCGATGCCGCGGCGCAGACGCATGCCTGGGAAAGCCAGAAAGCCGCCGAGCGCGCCGGCCGGGCGCAGACCCGCGTGCTGGACGGTGTGCCCCCCCCCCTGCCCGCCCTGACCCGCGCCGCGAAACTGACCCGCCGGGCCGCCCGCGTTGGCTTCGACTGGCCCGATGCGGCGGCAGTGCTCGACAAACTGGCCGAGGAAACCGCCGAATTGCGCGCCGAACTGGCGCATGGCGACAAGACCCGCCTGGCCGACGAACTGGGTGACATGCTGTTCGTGCTGGCCAATCTGGCCCGCAAGCTGGATCTCGACCCCGAGGACTGCCTGCGCGGTGCCAACGCCAAGTTCGAACGCCGCTTCGGTGTGGTCGAGGACACGATCACCGGCACCGGCCGCTCACTGGACGAAGCGTCTCTGGAAGAAATGGAGGCCGCCTGGCAGACAGCTAAAACCAGCGAAAAAGATCGCTAGGACGGGGACTCAATTAACACCAAGCGATGATTGTGGCGACGAGAGCGACTGCGGATAAGTAGTTATCTGCAAGTCGATCGTAGCGTGTTGCGATGCACCGCCAGTTTTTGAGTCTGCAAAAGAGTCGCTCGATGACATTGCGTTGACGATAGGCCTTGCGATCGAGTGGATATGGCGTTCGTCTTGCGGCCGAGGATGGGATCACAGCCTTGATCTTTGCTTGTGCCAGCCATTGCCGCAGGCTGTCGGCATCATATGCCTTGTCGGCAAGCAGCCGTTTAGCTGGGCGTGCCGCTTCCAGCATAGAGATCGCCATTCTGATATCTGCGACATTTCCCGGTGTCAGGATGAAGGCGACCGGTCTGCTGCAATTATCGGCCAGGCAATGGATTTTGCTTGTTCTTCCGCCACGCGACGTGCGAATCGCTTGCGTCCACGTCCCCTTTCGAGCCTTGGGCGGTCGGCAGTAACGGGCGTAAACGCTCCCATTGCGCATCACTCAGCCAGAATTCTCCGGGCATCACCGTATCCCCACCAATCACAGGGGGAAATACGAATCACACGACGCGTTATCGTGTAAACAGTTTATGGGTCCTGATCGTAATGATGGAATGTGATCGGGTGTCATACCATCACGAACACTTCTCGGAGCCATACACCTCGCAGCAGCTATCAGTTTCTGGTTATGAGTCCGCATTCTAAACACCTAGTGTAGTTCTGCAGGTCGTAACGCTCATTCTGTAACTCGACGCTGTTGCCCCAGGTCTCCATACGAAGCGCAGATTCATACTCCGGTGTGGCCAACCGCATATCCAGCCGAACAGTGCACCAGTGCGCAGCCGACCGCTTCATAACGGGCGCGATCGTAATTTCGAATGATCCAGTTCTCAGAGAATAAATTATTCCCATTCTATAAATGGAAAAGATTCCCTAAATCTTGATTCAACATGTTGATTTCTAGGGTCCGGACCCAATAATTGGATTCCGTCGTGCGCCTGGGCGTGATTCAATGTTTCCGTGTGGGAGGCGTTGGATGTCCGATTTTTTTGGTTTTCGGACGCGCAGTGGGCGCGGATCGCGCCGCTATTGCCGACGGAC
>JAVBUO010000009.1:0-2575 GCA_031555315.1 Acetobacteraceae bacterium | reverse complement strand
CGGGGCGATCCCCTGCGAGAACAACAGGCACTATGAAAAAATCGTGCCAACTTTACAACAGATTGTTTTTTAAAGACTCGCACGCATTTCGTTGCACAAAAAAGGTAGCAATGTGGCCGAATTGCACCATAACGAAGCACTGTTTTGGTGCAGTGCAACATCATCACTAACGGTTATGCTATTAAGCGCAAATATTGACGAGAAAACAATCTTTCGTTAACGATTGTGTGAGGTGATTATTACAAATGCTTTACGTTTGCGGCAGGAGAGGGGAAATAACTGCACTATAAAAGTGCAAAACCCCCGCGTGAGCGAGGGTGTGATAGCAAATTCCTATGGATTACTCGAGGTTAGACTCGATGAACCACAGGAACTTATCCAGATCGCGGGAGGCCGCGGTAAAGATATCAGCGGTATCTTCATCTTTGGCTTCGCTAATCGCTTTGCGAACGTCGTTCGCCACGATGGCATAACGATCCGCCAGCTCTTTCAGGTGATCCTGTACGGTATGAATATCCAGCGGGTAGCTTTTCAGTGCGGTCTGGCTGTTGATGACCTGGGTGGTACCCAGCGCGACGCCACCCAGTTGCACGGCACGTTCGGCCATGGTGTCCAGATGATCGGTCAGTGCCGTACGGAAGCCATCCAGCATCTCATGCACCGCGATAAAGTTGGCACCGCGCATATTCCAGTGCGCCTGTTTAGTGATTAATGACAGGTCAATGAACTGGATCACCTGGCGATTCAGCAACTCAATTGTCGCTTTCTTATCGCTGTCTGATACATCGTTACGGGTATAAAGCAGATTAGGCGTTTTCGTTTTTACCAGTTTAGCGGTACTCATAATCTCATATCCTCTTGATGTTAATGTCCCAGTAATTACCGGAATCAAGTATAGCACCGGCATTTAACGCTGCGACCTGGCGTTGCCTATCAGTTTAATAGCGAGAAGATGATTGATGTTGTTAATGCGATGATTTAATTGAATTAAATGTATTTATTACAGGATTGTTCTTATTTGTTGCTGACGAATAATGAGGCGAGGCGGTATTTCGGTATCGGCACAAAATATGCAGGTAAATAACACTGTTAGCGGATCGGATGGTTATTCTGCATGACGGAAATCGTTCATGCAGAATAACGTCAGACTAGCGGATATCGACCTCTTCGACTTTACTCTCCCGGCGCAGGGTGAGTGTCGAACCCATCGACGCGGCAATGATCGAGCACAACGCCAGGGTCTGGGTAAACGTCAGGGATTCGCCGAGGAAAACCATCCCGGACATCGCCGCCAGCGCGGGCTCCATGCTCATCAGGGTGCCGAAAATGCGCGTGGGCAGACGCGTCAGGGCAATCATCTCCAGCGAGTAGGGGAGTGCGGTTGAGAGTACCGCTACCGCCAGACCTACCGGCAGTATCGACCATTGCCAGATAGATTCCGTGGCCTGCGCCATGCCGAGCGGAACAAACACGATAGCGGCGATCAGCGACCCCAGCGCGACGGTGGCCGGGCCATGCTCTTCTCCGGCACGCTGCCCGGTGAGGATATAGACAGCCCAGCAGGCACCCGCCCCCAGCGCCAGCGCTGCACCGGTTAAGTCAACGTGAGAAACGTCCTGCCCGAGCGGCAGCAGGAACCACAGCCCCAGCACCGCCAGCACCACCCAGACAAAGTCCACCGGACGACGGGAGGAGAACAACGCCACTGCCAGTGGGCCGGTAAATTCCAGTGCCACGGCGATCCCCAGCGGCACCGTCTGGATCGACAGGTAAAACAGGTAGTTCATCGCCCCCAGCGACAGGCCGTAAAACACCAGCGGCAGGCGCTGTTCTTTTTTGAATCGTAGTCGCCAGGGTTTAAAAATCACCACCAGGATCAGGGTGCCCAGCGCAATACGCAGCGCCGTGACGCCTGGCGCGCCCACGACCGGGAAGAGTGATTTTGCCAGCGAGGCGCCGCTCTGAATGGAGAGCATGGCAATAAGAATGACGATTACGGGCAACCAGACCGGCGCCTTGCGAGACAACCCAGGCATCCTTTCTCCTGTCAATTTCTGTCAAAGGAAGTAAAGGGATGGAGTGTAAAGGAAATAACGGCGCGCGGTTGAGACTTTGTTGAAAAAAAGTCGCCGCAAATCCGTAAAATAGCCGCACAACGACGGATGATTTGTGTAACAGATTAGGAATTGTCTGGATGAATGTATCGTGACTGACGCGCACTATTAGTGTTTTGAAATATAAAATCAGTGTTTTTTGAACAAGATAGCTACCGGTGGAAATGTTTGGTTACATGAAAATCCGCGTTAGACATCACGAATCCAAAAGAGTTTCAAAAGTTTTTTTGATATATTTAAAACTTACGGATTTACTTGAAGCACATTTGAGGTGGTTTATGAAAAAAATTGCATGTCTTTCAGCACTGGCAGCTGTTCTGGCTGTTTCCGCAGGTTCCGCTGTAGCAGCGACCTCTACCGTAACTGGCGGTTACGCTCAGAGCGATATGCAGGGTGTGATGAATAAAACCAACGGTTTCAACCTGAAATATCGCTACGAGCAGGACAACAACCCGCTGGGT
>JAVBUO010000056.1:0-2962 GCA_031555315.1 Acetobacteraceae bacterium | reverse complement strand
GGCGCACGATTTTCGCCGCGCGGCCACGGGCAAGCGGCGCATTGTCCGCGCATTCCTGCGGCGCTATCACTTGCTGGAAATGCCGGAAGAATGGGACCAGCTCACCTTTGACAACCACGTGCACGACGCCAACACCAAGGGGCGCAAAACGCCGACCCATCTGATCATGGACGCCTGGATCAAAGGCATCCGCAACCTGACCGTCATCTATTACAATTTTGTGGAACCGCGCGCCGTGCAGGAGCTTATCCAGGCTTCCGACATCATGGGCATCGACACGCGCATCGGCGTGGAGTTCAAGGCCCGCTACCACGACAGGTACGTGGAGTTCATCTGGGAACCCATCGGCCTTGACGGCGCGCAGGGCATGGCGGCGTTTCTCGAAGAAGAGCCCATGCGCCTTCTCATGCACGACGGCAGGGCCGCCTCCGCCCACATGGCCAAATATGTTTTCGGCATGCTCGGGCAGTATAACAATGCGCACCGCCACGACCTGTCCCTGCTTTTCGGGCTGGAACTGCCGGAAATAGCGGAAAACGAATTTCTGTCCTTTGTGGCCGCCGGGCAGCCCTCGCTCCTGCATCTGGCGGAACTGGTCTACAAGCAGATGCTCCCGCTGATGCTGGCCAGGCTGCCCAAACTCAGGGAGGAACACGCCAAAGGCACGGCGGAGGAAAAGGAGTTCATCGAAAATCTCATCCGGCACATGCATGGGCTGCATCCCGAACTGATCATGGAAACATACTTCACGCCGGAGAAGAATCCCGGCCTGGAGAACCCGGACATTCCCGGCAACGGCCCCGGCGTTCCCGAATTCCTGCAAACGACGCCGCAGGAACTCGTGACCAGACTCAGCACCGTGCGCCCCTTAAGCCGCATTACCCTGACCCTCTCCGGCCTGCGCGCCGAGGACGTGCTGGAACTTCTGCACTCCTGCACCGGCCGCATCACCCACCTGGAACTGTTCAACCTCAAAAACTACGCCGCCGGAAAAATGCCGCATTCCAAGGCCATAGCCGATTTGATGTTCGCCATCAACCAGGGCAGCGCCTTTGCCTTAAAGCGCATCATCAGGGGCATCATCCAGGAGTGCCGCACCAGCGCCGCCGCCGGGCACGGCGACAGGTGCGAGCTGCTGACCGGCATTTTGCGCGATATTCCGAAGCTGCAAAGCTATTACGCCAAAATGCCGCTCAAGACGCGCATCGGCAGCGACTCCACCAGCCGCTCCTTCCGTCTTTTCGGCATGGGCTTCGCGTTCATCGAATCCCTGCCCCGGTCGGCGCGCAAAAGCATCCGCGACCCGAAAGACTTCCTGCGCCAGGTTATTCCGCTGCGCACGGATATTGATTCGCAGTACACCTACTCTTTGCCGCTCAGGGAAGATCTGGCCCCGAAACAGGGACTGACGCGGCTTATCCGCAAGCTGCCGGGGTTCAGGTTTCACGGGTACGCCAAAACGCACAGTTGGTTCCCGCGGACCCCCACAACGCGCTATGACGCCGCCAACGGCAGCATCGCCACGCTCGGCGGGTTCCAGCGCCATATACCGGAGCAGATCAGCCTGCAACCGTATGAGGAGCGCTCTCCCAAGCCCGACGCCTTCTATATGAACACCACTTTGGCCAACGCCCTCAAGGTGGTGATCGGGGTCACCCTGACATTGGCCACCTTCTCCTTCACCCAGAGCTGGTGGTTTCTGGCCTGGTTCGGCGCGCCGATCTGGTTCGCCATCACCGGGCTGCGCAACATTCTGCAGTCCGTGCTCGGCGGCGGCGGGCTCAAGCGCACACCCCTGCTGCGCTGGAACGACTACGTGAGCTGGTCAAGGCTCTGCGATTCGCTCCTGTACACCGGCATCTCCGTGCCGCTCCTCGAACTTGTCCTGCGCTGGGGCGTTCTGGGGCAGGTGTTCTCCATAACGGCCGTCTCGGACCCGGTGATTTTTTTCACCGTCATCTCGGCGGCCAACGGGCTGTATATCGCCTCGCACAACATGTTCCGGGGGCTGCCGAAAGAGGCCGTCATCGGCAACCTCTTCAGAAGCGTTCTGTCCATTCCTCTGGCCCTTGTCTACAGCACCATCCTGCTCTGGCTGGTCGCGGTTCTGAAAATCGAGGGGGGCGTTCCCCTGCTGGTTGCCGGCTCGGCCATAATCTCCAAGGCGGCTTCAGATACCGTTGCCGGCATCATTGAAGGTTTCGGCGACCAGAACACCAACCTCAGAATGCGCAACTGGGACTATACCTACAAGCTCCAGCAGCTGTTCACCTGCCTCGCCCGGCTGGAAGTGCTGCTGCCGGAAGAGGATATTTCCGATATGCTCGGCAAGGACAGCGAAAAACAGCCGCGCTGCGGCTCGGAAGTGGCCCAGTTGCAGCAGGCTATCATTGTCCACGCTCTGGATTTGATGTATTTCTGGATGTACCAGCCGCGCGCGCGGACCATGCTCGTGCGCATACTGCGCCAGATGACGCCGGACGAACGGGCCATGTTCGTCAGCTCCCAGGCCGTTCTGACGCGCGCCAAAGAAATAAGCCGCCTGTTCGTGGACGGTATCGTGGGCAACAATTTCTCGAAGCCGCTGGCGTTTTTCCTCGATCTGCACGCCGAGTACCTCAACGACATTTCCCGCGTCTCGGGCCTGCCGGTTCTGCCGGGAAAAGGCCAGGGCAGCCGGGGCGGCGGCCCCGAACAGGGGAACGCCGCGTAAAGACGCGGCCACAACATCCGCAAAAGGAGCGCATCATGAACAAGCAATGGGTCGAATCGGTGCTGCACCATCTGGCCGGCATCGGGCAGACCGGCCAGCCCAGCACCTTCTCGATGTCGGGGCCCTGGGTGGACGCCGCCGCACCGGCGGAGAACATCACCGCGCTCGGCTATGACGGTAATCCGGTGAACGCACTCAACGGCGCCGACGGCCCGATCCCCATCGCGGGCACTTCCTTTGCCGCCACCT
>JAVBUO010000020.1:0-147814 GCA_031555315.1 Acetobacteraceae bacterium | reverse complement strand
CAACTGGCCGCCGGTCACCGTGATCGTGTTGGTGTCCGTGTTGGTCCCCAGCATGTAGACCGCCGCGGCATCGGCGCCGGTTGTGGATACCGTGCTGCGATTGACCGTCAGGTCGCCCCCGAACGAGGCCAGCATCGCATGGGCACCCGCCCCCGATGTCGTCACGCTGCCGTCCGACAATGTCAGCAGACCCGCGCTGTTGCTGCGCAGGCCGAGCGCATTGTCGGCAGTGGTCGTGATGCCGACGCGATCGAGCGTCATTTGTGACCCACTGTCGGTGCTCAACGCACCGACGCCGCCAGCACCGGACACGCTGATCGTGCCGCCGGTCTGGCTGTAGAACCCGCCCTGCTGCGCATACGCACCAAAGGCCTGCCTCACACTGATCGTCGCGTCGGTCAGCGTGATGCGCCCACGTGCATCGGCATAGACCCCGTGTGCGTTCAACCCGGTCGTGGTGATTTCAACCCCGGTGCCGGTTACGGTTGTAACGGGGAGCGAGGCAGCGCCAACCGCCCAGATACCATGGCCATAGTCGCTGACCGTCGTGATGGATCCGTCTTCGAGCGTTACCGTGGAGCCGATATTGGCGTTGATCCCTTGGCCCTCGTTGCCGCGGGTAGAAGAGCTGATCGTGAATTTCCTCGCCTCGAACGTGCTTTGCATGACCCGCACGCCAGCCCCCCCGCCGGTGTTGCTGACCGTGGTACCATCCAGAGTCAGCTTGCCTGCCTGAAGGGTGATAGCGCCCATACCATTCTGGCCCGACGTAATGCTGCCGCCGGTCACGGTCACAACACTGTTGCTTCCCATCACCAGGATGCCCGCTTTGCCGGTTGAAATGGTCACATCGGTCAGATCAAGGCGCGAACCAGATCCGCTAACGACGGCACCGGAAGCCCCGACGGTTCCGGTGATCGAACCGCCGCTCATGCTGATACTGCTGGCCCCGCCCAGATACAGTGCCGCTCCACCGATACCGTCGGCTGCCTCCAAAATGCTGCCACCGGTCAGCACGATGCGGCCGCCATTCTCTGCAGCGGCGAGATAGGCTGTGCCGGTTCCCGTGTTTGTCAGACGCAGACCGGCGCCGTTGATCACACTGCCAGTATTCTTGGCGTACAGAGCGGCATCAGACGGTGTTGCTCCACCCGGTGCGTAGCTGGGGCCCGATGCCGTTTGTTCAGTGCCATTGGTGACGGCAAACTGCTGCGACCAGGCCGGGTGCGACAGCATACCGACACACACCAACGAAACGCCCATCAGCAAACCGCTGCGATTTGCAGAGTGCCAAAAAACATCCCATTCTTTGGTTTTAGCGATGTTTGCTTTCATATTAATCAATTCTTTCTCAACCCACAGGGAAAGTTTATCAATCCTTAATTGAATTATTATGTTCGTAATGATTTTAAAAGGGGTAAAATATTAATTTAGAAAATTATCATAATTCTACCCATATTGAAATAATGTTATACATAATTGAATAGTTATAAAATTATATAATTAGGTATAATATATTGTATAATATATACTTTTTGATTTTGTGATTATTTATGAAAATGCCTCGTCAAATTAGGTATGCAAATACGGTGGCACCACCTGCACGGCTTCCTCCGACGCACACAGCTCACCGCAAGCTGAGATCCAGCCCCAGGCCGATCCGGACCCGAATCATCGGATCTGCATCGTTTTGCAGCAGTTATTTCAACACGATGTCATCGGAGAACGACGCCAGCCATTTTCGACCACCAACTTGATAAAAAGCGGCGTTTCGTCATGCGGGTGTCCGTCTGCTCCCCCTCCGCGTATCGTCGCTAGGCGGGTGAATTTTGAAAAGGCGATGAGCGGTCTCCGCGGGGAACCGTTCATACGATCCATGCCATATGACGTGGAGTAAGCAGAGTGCAGAACCCGGCCCAAAGTGTGGATGTGCTGCTGATGGAGGCAAACGCGCTTTTCAACGCCAGGCAGGACGAGGAAGCACGCGGACTCTCGCGGATTGCCTACAACCGGCTGTTTTCAATGTTTCACAGCACGATGGAAGGCAAGACGCTGGTGAAGCTGCTGGCCTGCTTGCGCAGCTTGGCCATCGAGGCCCAGGTTACCGGAAGGACCAATGAAGGCTGCATGGCGCCCGGCACGGCTCTCACCTACGCAACGTCGGCCTCCAGCACTGGCCTTCAGCGCCGCCGCTATTGGCGGAAAGAGACTAGCTGCACAACCGCGCCGCACATCGCGCGATCCGGCTGTTATGCCTGTACCGTCCCTTCCCGAGCTGCCCCCGTAGAGCCGCCGGTCAGAAGCGGGTCGTCGGCACGAACCTCGTGCCGGAACGTCACCCGATAGCGTCTGGAAAAACCGAGCAGCGCGACGACCACCACCGTCCAGTCCACCCGGATCCCATACCCTGCCGGGGTGAACTGCATCCCCTGCGCGCGCAGGTGCTCCAGCAGGATCTGCCCTGCATGGTCGCCCAGGAAGAAACCGGCGACCGTCAGCGACAGAAATACCCACCGGAAATACGGATACTTGCACCACCACAACAACAGCACGACGGTCAGGATCAGACACGGGCCGAAAAAATCGACCCAGAAGAACATCGGATCGGCGGGAAAAACCGGCGGCGGCAAATTCAACAGCCAGTTCGATGCGCTCGTTCCGTTCAGAATGTAGGTCAGCAGTTTCAGCACCCAGTAAATGCCCGGAATCCAGAGCCACCCTCCCAGCCCGTATAACGGGTGCCGGCTGGCCAGTTCGGGGCCCACATGGATCCATCCGGGTGCGCTCGGTGCTGGCGGAGACGCTTCCTGTAGCTCCGGCGTATCTGTGCCAGCCATCGGCATACCCTTATAATATACTGAAATAGAACGACTATTATTATCCGAGCGGCGCACCATATACTGCCCGCAGCAAAAGCAAAACCACCCCCGGCATGACAGCCCTGCCCCCGAAAGCGCAGAACTTTCATTTTCCGCGGTTTCCACGTATCTGAACGCCCGACCCATCTCCCTCATCAGCCGATCGCACATATCCCGCATGACCGACACGCCGCTCGACCGTATCCGCAACTTCTCGATCATCGCCCATATCGATCATGGGAAGTCCACGCTGGCCGACCGGCTGATCCAGGCGACCGGGGCGCTGGCCAGTCGCGAGATGAAGGAACAGGTGCTCGACAACATGGACATCGAGCGCGAACGCGGCATCACCATCAAGGCGCAGACCGTGCGGCTGGACTACCGCGCCCAGGATGGCAAGGATTACGTGCTGAACCTGATGGACACCCCGGGCCATGTCGACTTCGCCTATGAAGTCAGCCGCTCGCTGGCGGCGTGCGAGGGCAGCCTGCTGGTCGTCGACGCGTCGCAGGGCGTGGAAGCGCAGACGCTGGCCAACGTCTATCAGGCGATGGAGGCCAACCACGAGATCGTCCCCATCCTCAACAAGATCGACCTGCCCGCCGCCGAGCCCGAGCGCGTCAAGCAGCAGATCGAGGACGTGGTTGGCATCCCCGCCGACGACGCGGTGATGATCTCGGCCAAGACCGGCATCAACATCGAGGGCGTGCTGGAAGCCATCGTCACCCGCCTGCCACCGCCGCAGGGCAATGCCGACGCCAAACTGAAGGCGATGCTGGTCGATAGCTGGTACGACGCGTATCTGGGCGTCATCATTCTGGTGCGCATCAAGGAAGGCCGCCTGCACAAGGGCCAGAAGATCCGCATGATGTCGACCGGCGCGGTGCACACCGTGGAGCAGATCGGTGTGTTCCGCCCCAAGATGCAGCCGGTGGAGCACCTGTCGCCCGGCGAGGTCGGCTACATCACCGCCGCCATCAAGACGGTGGCCGACTGCAACGTCGGCGACACCATCACCGACGACCGCGTCCCCGCCGACGCGCCGCTGGCGGGCTTCAAACCCTCGATCCCCGTGGTCTGGTGCGGCCTGTATCCGACCGAGGCGGACGAGTTCGAAAAACTGCGCGACAGTCTGGCCAAGCTGCGCCTAAACGATGCGTCGTTCCACTACGAGATGGAGACCTCGGCCGCGCTGGGCTTCGGCTTTCGCTGCGGCTTCCTCGGCCTGCTGCATCTGGAGATCATCCAGGAACGCCTGTCGCGCGAGTTCGATCTCGATCTGCTGGCCACCGCGCCGTCGGTCGTCTATCGCATCTATCAGACCAACGGCACGATGAACGAGTTGCACAACCCCGCCGACATGCCGGACCCCAGCACGGTGGACCGCATCGAGGAACCGTGGATCAAGGCGACGATCATGGTGCCCGACGATTACCTCGGCCCGGTGCTGACGCTGTGCAACGAGCGCCGCGGCCAGCAGGTCGACCTGACCTATGTCGGCAACCGCGCCATGGCGGTCTACAAACTGCCGCTGAACGAGGTGGTGTTCGACTTCTACGACCGGCTGAAATCGATCAGCCGCGGTTATGCCAGCTTCGACTATCACATGGACGACTACGTCGAGGGGCAGTTGGTGAAGATCTCGATCCTGGTCAACGGCGACCCGGTGGACGCGCTGTCGTTCATCGCCCATCGCAGCCAGGCGGAAAATCGCGGGCGGTCGATCTGCGCCAAGCTGAAGGAACTGATCCCCCGTCAGCTGTTCAAGATCGCCATCCAGGCGGCGATCGGCAGCCGCATCATCGCGCGCGAGACGATCGGCGCACTGTCGAAGGACGTGACCGCCAAGTGCTATGGCGGCGATATCAGCCGCAAGCGCAAACTTCTGGAAAAGCAGAAGGAAGGCAAAAAGCGCATGCGCCAGTTCGGCAAGGTCGAAATCCCGCAGAGCGCCTTCCTCGCCGCGCTGAAGATGGACAGCTAAGCCTTCTGAGGGACAGCGCTGCGGCGCTGGCGTTCGCTTTCGGTGCGCAGCTGTCCGCAGGCGGCCAGAATGTCGCGCCCGCGTGGTTCACGCACCGGCGCGGCGTAGCCGCTGTCCATGACGATCTGGGCGAATTTGCGCACCGCCCCGGGCGTCGAGGCTTCATACGTGCTGCCCGGCCACGGGTTGAACGGAATCAGGTTGACCTTGGCGGGCATGCCGGCGATCAGCCGGACCAGTTCGCGCGCCTCGGCCTCGCTGTCGTTCACGCCTTTCAGCATCACGTATTCGAAGGTGATGCGCCGCGCGTTCGACGCCGCCGGGTAACGCCGGCAGGCCGCGATCAGCTCCTTGATCGGGTATTTGCGGTTCAGCGGCACCAGTTCGTTGCGCAGATCGTCGGTCACCGCGTGCAGACTGATCGCCAGCCCCACCGCCAGTTCGCGCCCGCACTGGTCCATCATCGGCACCACGCCCGAGGTCGACAGCGTGATGCGCCGGCGCGACAGGGCGATGCCCTCGTTGTCCATCACGATCTTCATCGCCGTGGCGACGTTCTCGTAATTGTAGAGCGGCTCGCCCATGCCCATCAGCACGATGTTCGACAGCAGGCGCGGACGTTCGTCCTTGGGCGACGGCCATTCGCCGTACGCGTCGCGCGCCGCCATGAACTGGCCGACGATCTCCGCCGCGCCCAGATTGCGCACCAGCGCCTGCGTACCGGTATGGCAGAACCGGCACGACAGCGTGCAGCCGACCTGCGAGGAAATGCACACCGCGCCGCGGTCTTCCTCTTTGTCGGGGATGTAGACGGTCTCGGCTTCCTGCCCGTCGCGGAATTTGAACAGCCATTTGCGGGTGCCGTCGTCGCTGGTCTGGCACAGCTTCACGCCGGGCCGGCCCAGCACGAAGCGTTCGGCCAGCTTTTCCTGCAACGGCCGGGCGATCGTGCTCATGCGCGCGAAATCGGTTACGCCCTGATGATAGATCCAGTGCCAGAGCTGCTTCAGCCGGAACGGTTTTTCGCCGATCTCCGCCAGGATTTCGCCCAGTTCCTCGCGGCTCAGCCCGACCAGATCGCGCCTGCCGTCGGCCTCGACCCCCGATGGCGGCGCGAACCGCGCCGTCTTGGCGAGGATCCGCACACGTTCGGCCTCGGTCAAATCCTGTGCTGCCCTGCTCTGCGCCGGGTCGATGATCATCGGTGTTTTTCTCTGCCTGCTGTCGGCGCGCCGGTCAGACGCGCGGCGCGGCAGCGTTCATACGCCGGATCTAGCGCGACGGACAAGCGCGGCTGATCGCCTCGTAGGCGGCGGTAAAACCGCGCAGGCTGAACGTGTCGGTCACCTGCCCGCTACCGCGCGGCACCGGGCCCTTGGCCACCGCCTCGCGCCCCCGCCGCAGCGCGGCGATCGCCGCCCGGCCGTCGCGGGCAAAGGCAGCACGTGCGCTGGTATAAAACGCCAGCTCGGTCCCCGAACTGAGCACCCGCACCTGCACCTCCGCCCCGGACGGGTAGGCATAGCCGGACATGATGCTCACCTGGTCGCGCGCATTGGCGCGGTGGGTTACGGTCAGGATCACGTCGCCACGGCCCGACAGACGCGGCGTCGAGGCACGCGCCTTCACCCCCATGTAACAGACGCGCTGCCCGTTTTCCTGCATCTGCCATGCCGACCAGTCATCGAACCGGCCGATCGCCTGTTGCCCGGCGGCCGGACGGGCCGCCGGTCGCTGCTGCGCCAGGGCGGGCAGCGTTGCCAGACACGTCAGCAAAACGAGAGAAAGAATACGCATGAAAAACCCAATACAAATCTTTCCGGAAGGCTTCAAGAACATCGGATTATTCTCGAAATATGTCATGGCTTCCTAATAGAGTATAGTCCCGCCCCCGGGTCTCGGGAAGACGACTTTTTCAGAAGAGCCATGATGAATTTCCGCCTGATTCTTGCTGTCCTTGCCGCAATCGCCCTGTCCCCTTCCTACGCCGCCCCATGGCGGTCCGACCGGTCCGTGCCGGATGCGGTCGTGCATTTTCGCGGACAGGCGCTGGGACAGAGCCAGCAGGTCATCGTCAACCGCCTGCTGGACCGCAGCAAGCGGAGCGAATGCGCTTATATAACCCAACGCGTCCGCCGCAACGCCGCAGCCGCCCCGGCACAGACGCCCGAGCAGCAGCGCCGGAACGAAACCGTTATCTGCGACGATATCCGCCGCGAGGTGTTCGGCACCCGCAGCAGAACGCGGCTGCGGTTTCACGACGACCGCTGGGTCGGCTTTGCCGGAGAGTTTCCATCCGACGATTTTGCGCGTGTGCTGGCCACGATGACCCGCGAATACGGCCCGCCGCAGCAGCATCTCGACCACGCCGGCGACAATCGGCATCAAGAGGTCGTCTGGCAGACCCCGCAGGGAACGCTGACGCTGATCCAGCGGTCGGAATTCTCGGCCAGAATCTCGCAGTTCATCCTCTCTGATCATCCTCTCTGAATTTAGCTTGGCGCCGCAGAAACAGGCGGCGCGCAGCTTCATCCCGCTTCGAGCAGAACGCGCCGCCCGACCCGCTTGCCGGCGGCCGGCACCGCGGCAAAAAGGTTTTTGCTGGCCTCGACCATGATGACGCCCGCCACGCCGGGTGCCATGCGCCGGCCGGCGCGCTCCAGAATGTCGACGGTGCGTTGCGGCAAGCCGCGGCGGATCGGCGGGGTGAACAGCGCCTCGACGCGGCGTTCCTCGCAGAACAGGCCGGCGGCCAGCGCGCGCCCCAACTGACCGGGCGAATACGGCCGCCCATGGCCGAACGGCGTCGATTCGGCATGCGCCCACAGACCACGCCGGTTCGGCACCACCAGCAGCACGCGCCCGTCATCCTTCAGGACACGCCAAACCTCGCGCAGCGACCGGCGCGCGTTCTCCGCCCCTTCCAGCCCGTGCACCACCAGAATGCGGTCGAAAGACAGATCGGGGAACGGCAGCGCCTCTTCGTCGACCGCACATTCCGGCATCGTTGCACCGCCGGTCCGGGCGACGGCGCGCCCGGACGACACCGGCACCGCCGGAATGCAGCACGCCGCCCGGTCGCGCCACAAATCCAGATAAGGCTGGGCGTATCCCAGCCCCAGCACGTCCATCCGCGACAAATCGGGCCAGATCTCTTCCAGCCGCGCGCGCAGCAGCCGCCGCGCCACTCCGCCCAGTGGCGTATCGTAAAAGCCCATCAACCAACAAGGGTCTGTTACCATTCCGAACAATCACCCATGATGCCTGCATACGCATCCACCGAATCCAGGGACACCTATAGCATGTCCGCCACGCTCCTGCCTGATATGTCGATAACCGGCTCGCTGACCATCACGCCCATCCCGTGCCTTGCCGACAACTACGCCTGGCTGCTGCGCGATACCGCCAGCGGCGCCACGGCACTGGTCGACCCGGGCGAGGCCGGGCCCTGCGCACGCGCCGTAGAACAGACGGGCGGACGGCTGGATCTGATTCTGCTCACCCACCACCACGCCGATCACATCGCCGGCGTGCCAGAACTGGCGGCGCGGTATCACTGCGCGGTGATCGGCGCCGCGGCGGACCGGCACCGCCTGCCCCGGCTCGAGCGCGGGGTGCGTGAAGGCGATGTGGTGGCGCTCGGTGCCAGCAAGGCGCAGGTGCTGGAAACCCCCGGACATACGCTGGGGCATGTCGTCTATTACTTCAGCGCCGGCAATGCACTGATGACCGGCGATACGCTGTTCAGCCTGGGCTGCGGGCGCCTGCTGGAAGGAACCGCGGCGCAGATGTTCACTTCGCTGCGCAAGATCGCCGCGCTGCCGCCCGAAACCCGCCTGTGCTGCGGGCACGAATACACGCAGGCCAATGCCCGTTTCGCGTTGAGTGTCGATCCCGACAATCCCGCCCTGCGCGCCCGCGCCGAACAAGCGCAGGCGTTGCGCGCCGCGGGAAAGCCCACCCTGCCCTGCCTGCTGCGCGACGAGATGAAAACCAACCCTTTCCTCCGCGCGCCAGATATTGCCACACTCGCCGACCTACGTTCAGGAAAGGACAACTTCTCATGAAGCTCTATGGCGTTCCTGCCAGCCCCTTCGCGCGCAAGGTCGTCGCCTGCGCCGTCGCCCGTGGTATCGGGCTCGAACTCGTGCCCGGCAAGGTGAACCCCACCGCGCCGGAGGTGCTGGCCCTCAACCCGCTGGGCAAGATCCCCGTGCTGGAGCTGGACAACGGCGCCAGCCTGTTCGACAGCCCGGTGATCTGCGAATACTTGGACTCGCGCGGCGAGGCACCGCCGCTGTTCCCGCCGGCCGGTCTCGAGCGCTGGACCGCGCTGCGCCGCCAGGCACTGGCCGACGGTCTGATGGACGCCGCCGTGGCGCGTCGCGGCGAAGCCGCCCGGCCGCAGGACGAAGCGCGCGCCGGCGTGGTCGCCAAGCTGAAAGCCGTGGTCGAAGCGTGTCTGGACGCGATGGAACAGGACGTCCTGCCCGACACGCCGGACATCGGCACCATCGCTTACGGTTGTGCGTTGGGGTATCTGGACTTCCGCTATGCCGACGAACCCTGGCGCGCCAAACACCCGCAACTGGCCGCATGGTATGCAGGCTTCGAAAAACACCCCTGCATGCTGACCACGCAACCGTCCTGACAGCCGCCGCAGCAACGCTTCTCAGAAGCCGTTCGAGAATGCGCTGGGGTGAGTCGTATGGTGGTGCTTTCCGAGAACCGGCGCAGCGGGCGTGGAACACGATTGTGTTCCACGTTCTACCTCTGGTCGTAATTCCCGAGTCGTCAGACACTTCGTGTCTGACTTGGAATTACTCCGTCCATGAGCACCCAAAGCGCAAAAAAGCACCGCCAGACGGCCACGCCAGTAGCGTTATCGGGCGGCCTCTCAGGCGCCGGCCATCGTCAGACCCTCGATCCGTACCGTCGGGCTGTCCATGCCGCGGCGGAACTGCAGGTCGTTGGCGGCGGTCATGTTCAGGAACATGTCGTTCAGGTTGCCCGCCACGGTGATCTCGCTGACCGGTTCGGCCAGTTGGCCGTCACGGATCATGAAGCCGGACGCACCGCGGCTGTAATCGCCGGTCATCATGTTGATGCCAGAACCTATCAGCTCGGTAACGAACAGCCCCTCGCCGATATCGGCCATCAGTTCCGCCGGCGTCTGCGCGCCTGGCGTAAGCCACAGATTGGTCGCCGCCGGGCTGGGCGGGCCGCTGGTGCCGCGGCTGGCATGGCCGGTGCTCTTCATCCCCAGTTGCCGCGCACTGCGAATGTCCAGCAGCCATGTGGTCAGCACGCCCGCATCGATCAGCCGGCGTGCCGTGCCGGTCACGCCTTCGCCATCGAACGGGCGTGAACGCAGACCGCGTTTGCGCAGCGGATCGTCGTGCACGCTGATCCGATCGGCGAAAATCTTCGCCCCCAGTTTATCCTTCAGGAAGCTGGTACCACGCGCCACCGACGCGCCGTTGATCGCCGCCGCCAGATGCCCGATCAGACTGGACGCCACCCGCGGATGATAGACCACCGCCAGCCGTGCCGTCTTCGGGCGCCGCGGGTTCAGCCGCGCAACCGCCTGTTCGCCGGCCCGCCGGCCGATCTCCGCCGCGTCTTCCAGGTCGGCCAGATGCACGGCGCTGGCGTAATCGTAATCGCGTTCCATCGCGTTGCCGCCGCCCGCCAGCGCGGTGGCCGACACCGCATGCGACGTGCGCACATAACCGCCCGCGAAACCGGTGCTGGTCGCCAGCGCGATCCGTCGGCGCGAGAACTCGGCGCCGGCGCCTTCGCTGTTGGTCACACCCTTCACCGCCAGCGCCGCATCCTCGGCCGCGGCAGCGCGCGCCAGCAGATCGTCCGCTCCGGGTTCCGCTGCGTCTTCCAGTTCCAGCGCCGCCGCATCGGGGGCGCGTTCCCCCGGCTCCAGCCCGCCGAACGGATCTTCCGGCAGCACGCGCGCCATCGCCACGGCGCGCTCGGCCAGCGCGGCAAAGCCACGCGGGGCGACATCGCCGGTCGAGACGATCGCCGCACGCTTGCCGATCAGCACCCGCAGTCCGAGATTGCAACTTTCCGAGCGTTCCAGATGTTCGATCCGGCCCAGACGTCGCTGTACCGACAGCGACGTCGCATCGACCAGCAGCGCATCGGCGGCATCGGCGCCCGCGGTGCGGGCCAGATCGATCAGGTCGCCCAGCAGGGCGAGCGGGTCGCGCACATTTTCCATCATGCCACCAGTTGTTCCGCAATGGCGGGCAGTGGCGGCACCAATCCCACCGGTCCCATTGCCGCCAATGTCGGAGAGCCGCGAAACGTCTGCGCCGCGGCGCGCTGCACATCGTCGATACTCACGGCATCGATCTTTGTGACCGTTTCCTCGACCGGAATTATCCGCCCGAAGACCTGTAATTGCCGGGCCATCATCTCGCACCGCACACCGGTGCTCTCCAGCGACATCAGCAGGCTGGATTTCAGCTGCGCCTTGGCGCGTTTCAGCTCGCCGTCGGTAACATCGCGCTGCACGCGCCGCAATTCGTTCAATGCCACCGGCACCAGTTCCGCCGCCTCGCGCTCACCCGTGCCCGCATAGATGCCGAACACGCCGCCATCGCGATACGGCGACAGGAAACTGTAAATCGAATACACCAATCCGCGCTTTTCGCGGATTTCCTGGAACAGGCGCGACGACATGCCGCCGCCCAGCAGCGTGGACAGAACCTGGGCCGGCCAGTAGTCGGGCGCGTCATAGGCGCTGGACGAAAAACCCAGCACCAGATGCACCTGATCCAGTTCGCGCGCCTCGCGGAATTCACCGCCGTGGTATGCCGCCGGTGCCGCCTCGGCCGCATTGCCAGCCGGCAGATCCGCGAAGTGTTCCTGCACCATCTGCACCAGACGCTCGTGTTCCAGCGCGCCCGCTGCCGTCACGACGATGCGCGCCGGCGTATAATGGCGCTGCATGTAGTTGACCAGCGTCTCGCGCGGCATCGCGCGGATCAGTCCCTCGGTGCCCAGCACCGGACGGCCCATCGGCTGGTCGGGATACGACGCCTCCTGGAAGTGGTCGAAAATGATGTCGTCGGGCGTATCGTTCGTCTGCCCGATCTCCTGCAGGATCACGCCGCGTTCACGCTCCAGCTCCTCCGGCGCGAACGTCGAATGCGTGAGGATATCGCCGATGATGTCGACGCCCAATGCCAGGTCGTCCTTCAGCAGCTTCACGTAATAGGCGGTCTGCTCGCGCGCCGTATAGGCGTTGATGTGCCCGCCGACGTTTTCGATCTCCTCGGCGATGCGCGCGGCGCTGCGGCGCGCGGTGCCCTTGAACGCCATGTGCTCGAGAAAATGCGAAACGCCGTTTTCCTCCGGACGTTCGTTGCGCGTGCCGGTCGATACATACGCGCCGAACGACACGGTCTCGACGTTGTTCATGGTTTCAGTGGCGATCGTCAGACCGTTGGCGAGGCGCGTCACGCGGGAGGCATCATCGGACATTCAGGTTTTCCTTCAGGCGCGGTTACGCGGCGTTGCGCATGACCAGCGCACGGACAAAATTTTCGACCGCACCGAGGTCGTTCGGCAGTACCGTAAATTTTTCCGGACGCTCGAACAGATCGGCAAGCGCGGCGGGCAGCGCGGGGCGCACACCGGTGGCGCGCTCCACCGCATCGGGGAACTTGGCCGGATGTGCGGTCGCCATCACCACCACCGGCACATCGCGGTCCGCCGGCATGTGGGCCCGTGCCGCTTCCAGCCCGATCACGCTGTGCGGATCGGCCAGATAGCCGCAGCGCCGGTACCAGGTCTGGATGGCTTCCAGCGTGCCGGCATCGTCGAGCATGAAGCCCGAAAACTGCGCAGTGGCCTGTTTCCACGCCGCATCCGGCACCGGCATGTGGCCTTCGGTGCGGAACCGCTGGACGAGCTGCGCCGTCTGCGCGCCATCGCGCCCCAGCAGTTCGAACAGCAGGCGCTCGAAGTTCGACGAGACCAGAATATCCATGCTGGGCGACAACGACGGCTCCACCGGCCGCGCCGACATGTCGTTGGCGGCCAGAAAGCGCGTCAGGATATCGTTCTGGTTGCTGCCGATGATCAGCTTGGCAACCGGCAGCCCCATGCGCCCGGCCACCCAGGCAGCCAGCACGTTGCCGAAATTTCCGGTCGGCACGCTGAACGCCACCGAACGTTCCGGCGCGCCGAGTTGCAGCGCCGACCACGCATAATAGGCGACCTGCGCGGCGATGCGCGCCCAGTTGATCGAATTCACCGCCGAAAGCTGCATCTGCACGCGGAACGGCGCGTCGGCGAACATCGCCTTCACCATGTCCTGGCAATCGTCGAAATTGCCCTGCAACGCGACGTTGCCGACATTGGGTTCGTCCACCGTCGTCATCTGCCGGCGCTGCACGGCGCTGGTCCGCCCCTCGGGATGCAGGATCACCACATCGACGCGCTTGCGGCCGCGGCACGCCTCGATTGCCGCCGAACCGGTGTCACCACTCGTCGCGCCGACGATCGCCACCCGCGCATCGCGCTTTTCCAGCACGTGATCGAACAGATGGCCGATCAGTTGCAGCGCCATGTCCTTGAAGGCCAGCGTCGGCCCATGAAACAGCTCCGCCACGAACATGCGCTGGTCGACCTGCACCAGCGGCACGACGGCAGGATGGTTGAACCCGGTATAGGCGGCGTAGCACATCGCCCGCAGCGCATCGGGGGCGATCTGCCCGCCGGTGAAGGCGCCGATCACCCGCGCCGCGACATCCGGATACGCCAGCCCGCGCATCGCGCGCCATTCATCCGCCGGAAACTGCGGCCAGTTTTCAGGCACATACAACCCGCCATCTTCGGCCAGACCGGCCAGAAGGACATCCTCGAACCCCAGAACCGGGGCATTACCGCGTGTGGAGATATATTTCATCGGACGGGGAATTTAGGCCGCCCCCTGTGCAGACACAACTCCGTTGCCACGGCGGCCGCCATGCCCGCCAGACAGGCAACGATATTCCACACCGAAAACACCCGCCCCAGCAACAGGTTGCCGAAGAATGCGGCCCGGAAATCGTCGAGCCACGGCAGGCCCAGCGGCACCAGCCGCCAGGCCAGCCCCGATCAGCGCCCCGCAGGCCAGCAGATAAAGAAGACGCCGACCGGACACTGGATCGGTTTATACCACGGTCAGCCGCACATCGACGTTGTTGCGCGTGGCGTTCGAATACGGGCAGACCTGATGCGCCTTCTCGGTCAGCGCCACCGCCGTCTCGCGCGGCACGCCGGGCAGCGAGATTTTCAGGTCGATGTCCAGCCCGAAGCCGCCTGCGCTGCGCGGCCCGAAACCGACCACGGCGTTCACCGAGGCATCGGCCGGAACGGCGACTTTCTCCTGCCCGGCGACGAATTGCAGCGCCCCGAGGAAACACGCCGAATACCCGGCAGCGAACAACTGTTCCGGATTGTTGCCCGCGCCGGTGCCGCCCATTTCCTTCGGCTTGGCGAGCTTGACGCTGAAGCTGCCGTCATCCGTCTTCGCCTGCCCGTCGCGCCCGCCGGTGGCGGTGGCCGAGGCCCTGTAGATCACTTTGACCGACATCGTGCACGTCTCCTGTGGTTGTCGGCTTCAGATTGGCAACGGTGGGCACATATTCAATATCCGTATCGCGGGAAACAGAGGGAGAACACGCTTTCGCGTATTGCTTCGCCGAAAATCGCGCCTGTGTTTAGATGCGCCGGAATATCTGATGATGATCTTCCTCTTTACCGAAAAGAGCCGCCCAGCCAATGTCGCGATCTGGCCTGCGCCATGCAGACCATGCGCACACAGTTCGATATCTATGCAGCCGAATGGAACACCCTGCCGGCGCAACGCAGCGGGCAGCCCGGCCTGCGCTGCGTGACACGTTTGAATGTCAGCGAAACGCCGAAGGTCATTCTGACGTTCTCGGGCGGCACCTAATATCGAAACGCTGGTGCTGAACATCCAGTCCACGCTGGCCATGAACCACACATTCCTGGCCCTCGTCCCACCCACAGGCACCGCACCGCCCGGCGTCAGATAACCGGTGGAGGCACGGGCGGATAGATCATTCCCCTAGGCGCCGGTGGGAACGGTTCGGGGTGAGGCCAGGCGGTCTTTCAGAACCCGCCCCAAACGGATGCAGGGCGCCTCGATCAGGTAATAGCACAACGATGCCGCGGCCAGAGTCGCAGCGACATACAGAACGAACACCAGCGGATCGAACCCCGCAGCAGGATTTAATCTGGTTTCGATCCAGGCCAGAAAGAACGGGTGCATCAGATAGACGGAATAGCTGATCGCCCCCAGATAGACGACCCAGCGCGTCCGCACCCTGATGACGGTCGAGAACACCATCAAGAACAGGACGCCAAGCACCAAACTGACCAGATATTTCTGGATGACGATATCGGGCGAGCGCCCCCTGCCCCCCGACACCATAAAGAGCATCAGGCCAATAATCAGCAGAAACAGGGCCAGCCACGCCAGACACGGAAGCCGATTCTTCGATCCCCACCCGTTCAGGCTGATATCGCGCCACATACTACCAAAGAACATGACGCTAAGCGACAGCAGGTAGGACATCGGGATAAGCCACGACTTGCCAAAAAAAACGCCGCCCGCCCCCTGCGCGAAAAGCAGCGCCAGCGGCAGCAGCGCGCAGACGAAATACGTATGGCGCAAACGCAACAGCCCCACCACGAACAACCCCGCCATGGAAACGTAGAACACCATCTCCAGCATCAACGTCCAGTAGACCCCGAACATGTGAGGGATACCGAAAAAACCCTGCAGCATGCTGATGTTGGCCATCACCTGTGTCGCATCGATATCCCGGTGCAGGAACAGGCTCGCCGACACGATCGCCAGCAGCAGCGAGGCCCAGTAGGCCGGATACAGACGGAAAAACCGCGACAGCGCGAACTTGGCGACGGCGTTCGGTTCCTCCTTCAGGCTGAATGGTATCACCATGCCACTGATGGCAAAAAACACCGCGACCCCGAACTGCCCGGGGCTGAAATACAGCCAGTCCAGGTAAACCTGCAGCGGCGTCAATTCGATGAAATGCGAGAAAACCACGCTCATGGCAGCGATCCCGCGCAGGGAATCAAGGTAATCCAATCGCCGGTTCGAGGCCATGATTCAAGTTCCGTTCATTCCTGCGCTTATCGCACAGCCGCACACGTCCCCGGCGGGATTCGAACCCACGGCCCCAGGATTAGGAATAGCCTACGCGCCGCTTAGCACTTTGACAAATAAGGAGTTTTCCACAGCCTAACTCTTTGAATGTGCCGTAACTACAGTAAGATAAACACTACTTTCTTTGTGTTATCAATCGACTATTAAAACGGCACACTTTTGCGTTTCTACGGCACACTTTCGACACACCTTCGAAGGAGCATCATGCACGTCGTCAATCTCTACGCCGGTCCCGGCTGCGGTAAATCCACACTCGCCGCCGCGCTATTCGCCACCATGAAAACCGCCGGGATCAATTGCGAACTCGTTACGGAAGTCGCCAAGGACCTGACCTGGGAATCCGCCAAGGGCCGCCTCGCCTACCCGCCGCTGGTCTTCGGCGAACAGTCCTGGAAACTCGAACGCCTGGTCGGTCAGGTGGACGTGGTCGTCACCGACAGCCCCCTGCTGCTGAATTCCTACTACGCCTGGAAGTGCCGCTTCGATGACGAGAACTGGCACGCATTCGTGCGCACGCACTCGGCCCGTTTCCCGTCCACCAGCTTCCTGCTGGAACGTTCGAGCCGTCCCTACAACCCGGCCGGCCGGAACGAGACCGAAGCCCAGGCCCGCGCGATCGACCAGAACCTGCGCGCCATGCTGGACCGCGAAAGCATCCCGCTGATCCGCCTGCCCGCTGTGCTGACCTCTGTCCCCATGGCGTTCCGCGCGGTCTGTCGCGATATCGGTTGGCCGGAGAGCGGAGAATGACGCTGTTCTCTCCCCCTTCTGCCGCCCAGATCGAAGCGCAAATCCGCTGGGAATACGACTCCGTAGAGCGGGGCATCCGACGCTTTCGCGAACACGCACGCAACGCCGCTCTGGCTGACCTCCCTGCCGGGCAGAGCGCCTTTCGGGATGTCATGCCGGGACTGGTGGCAGCCATCAAGGAAACCCAGGAAGCCGTGAAGAAAGACATCCAGTCCCTGAAAGCTGTCAAACCCCAGGCATGGTCACTGCTGATCCTGTGCCTGGATGCGGAACGCATGGCCTATCTGACGATCCGCACGTTGTTGTCATCAACGGTGCATGAAAACATGTCGGCGTCGGAGCAGGCGGTCACCAACAAGGCCGCCGCCATTGCGGAAGCCGTTCGCACCCAAATGGAATTCGAAGACTGGAAACGGTCCGAGAACGCCAAGGCGCAGGCGGCTAAAGCGGCAGGTGAACAGCCGGTCAATCTGTATCAGGCACTCCTGCGCGCCACGAAACAGGTGGACACACGCGCGTTCAAATCGTGGTCGCGCAAGATCAACCGCATCCGGGCCGAATCCTGGACCGTCAGTCAGAAAGTCCACCTGGGCACCAAGCTCATCAACCTGGCCGTCGTCAGTTCCAACGGCTGGTTCGAGGTGAAAACCCGCCCGCTGCGTGGCGGCAAGACCCAGATGATGGTGTCCCTGACCGCGCTGGCCAAGGCAGCGGTCGCGGACATCCACCACCGCGCCGAGGTCGCGCTGCCGCTGCACATGCCCTGCATCTGCCCGCCGAAACCCTGGCGGCACGAGGACACCCGCCAAGCCCTCGCGGCGTAACCAAGGAGAACAGCATGAGCTACGATGGCGGATACTACCTGAACCGCTGCCCGCTGATCCGCGCAGGCATTCATAAACACACTGCCGCCGAGCCGTTCGGCCGCGCCGTGTCGGATGCGACTCTCGCCGCACTCAACACGGTGCAAGAAACCCCGTGGCGCATCAACACCTGGATTCTCGATACACTGGGCGAAGCCTGGCTGACGGGCATGTCTTTGGGCGATATCCCCTCGTCTGCCGACGTGCCGCTGCCTGCGGAAATCCCCACCGAAACCTGGGAGAAGATGACGCGGGAACAGCGCGCAGCCCACAAGACAGCCCGCTCCGAAGCCCATACGGAAAACGCCCGGCTGGAATCCAAGCGCATCTCGTTCCTCGACAAACTGTCCGTCGCGGAAACGCTGCGGTCGCGGGAAGCCATCTGGTTCCCCCACACACTGGACTTCCGCAGTCGCATCTACCCGACTGTCATGCGTGGACCGCACCCCCAGGCCGACGATCTGGGACGCGCGCTGCTGATGTTCGCCGAGGGGAAACCTCTCGGCCCGGGTGGTTTCTACTGGTTGTGCATCCGTGCCGCGAACACCTACGGGTTCGACAAGGCAACGCTGGACGACCGCGTCCGCTGGGTGTTCGAACACCGAACGGAAATCTGCGACAGCGCAGCCGACCCGCTCCACGGCAACCGCTTCTGGGTAGACGCCGAGGAACCCTGGTCGTTCCTCGCCACCTGCCACGAACTCGCCCAAGCATTCGATGATCAGGAAGGGTTCGTCTCGCACCTGCCGATCCCGATGGACGGTTCCTGCAATGGTTTGCAGCATCTGTCCGCAATGGGTCTGGACCCGATCGGCGCGAAGGCCACCAACCTGACCGCCTGTCCCGAACGCCAGGACATCTACGAGGAAGTCGCCTCGGTCGTGGCGGGCTTCATCAGCCGCGACATGGCCGCAGGAATCCCAGAGGCCGCCGCCTGGGCCGGTAAAGTGAACCGCAAGGTCGTCAAGCGCGCCGTGATGACGACGCCCTACGGCGTCACGTCCATGGGTATCCGCCAGCAGATCGTCAGCGATGGGCATTGCGATCACCTGCCGCGCGGAGAGCGTGGGCAGATGGCCGGGTATCTGCGTGACCGCATCATCGAAGCCCTGGATGCAACAGTGGTCTCGGCCCGGCAGATCATGGCGTGGTTACAGACTGCGGCGTTGCGGCTGGCCCAGGCGCAAATCCCACTGACCTTCACCACGCCATGCGGCAACCGGATCACACAGTCTTACTACAAGATCATGGCGGATCGCGTTGTCACACTTCTGGGCAGGCTGGTCATCACCCACGAGGAACCCCGCACGGGACTGGACCCGCAGAAATGTTACCTGGCTGCCCCGCCCAACGTGATCCACGCATTCGACGCTTCGCATCAGATTCTGACGGTGAATGCCGCATACGAACGCGGCATCCGCAGCTTCGCAATGGTCCACGACAGTTACGGCACCCACGCCGCCGACACGGTCGCTCTTGCTGCAATTCTGCGGGAACAGTTCGTGCGTATCTACTACAACCGTGACTGGCTGGCGGAAATTGCCGCCGAGATCGCTGCGTATGCGCCGCATGTAGAGCTGCCGCCACTTCCAGAACGTGGAAAATTCGATGTGTCCGAAGTTCGGGATGCTCCGTTCTTTTTCTCGTGACAGCTTAAATTCCCCTCTTGCCCAGAAACCCGCCCAAGGAAAATCACTCAATGCTTTACCTGCTGAAGCACCGTCTGAAATGGCGGTGTGCCCGCCTGCGCCGCCGTCTGCGTTCGTGGAGCGGCGCATGATGGTCGATCAGATTCTCCACGATGAACTTCTGGAGGCCGACGAGACCGCCCGCGCCTCCGCAGTCGATGCTGTGGAGTCCCGCACCTGCATGACACACGCGGAAACGCTGCTGTCGTTCGTCTACGCCTTCCGCGCGACCGCCCTTGTCTGCGGCCACGACCCCGACGCGCTGTTCGAACAGATGTCCGACCACGCCGCAACCATGATGAAAGTCCACTGAATATATGGCTAAAAAGAAACGCTTTATCGTTGCCCTACCTCTCGCCACAGCGTCCTGGCCGCACCTAGAGAAGCCCGACGCATATAAAGCTGGCGATGAGGCTAAATACAAAATCGACTTGATATTCGACGCTGATACCGACTTTTCAACGCTGGAGGCGAAGATTCTCGAAGCGATCCACGATGAATGGGGGGCGAAGGTCAAACCAGCCGCTGTTCGTAGCTTCCTGAAGGACGGCGATGAATTGAACGCCGTGCGTGAGAACAACGGCAAGGACGCCGTTGAAGCCTGGGCCGGTAGAAAGGTCATCAAAGCCTCTGGAAAATTCCGCCCTGACGTGGTGGACGCCAAGAAAAACAAGATCGACCCCGCCATGGTGCGCGGCGGCGACAGAGTGTGCGCGCTGCTTGAACTCGTCCCGTGCACCCCCAGCGGCATCAGGGCCGTCGGCCAGCGCCTGCTGGCCGTGCAACTGATTGAGAAGAACAACACCGGCGGCGGTGGGTGGGGCAATGCGTTCGATGAAGCCGAGGGCTACACGGCGGAAGACAGCGACGACACCGGCACCCAGAGCGATGACAGTAACGAAGACTTCTGACCGCCTCAAAGCACTGGTCAGCCATATCCGTGGGGCCGCGAGTGGCGGCCTCATGTATCTATTCCTCGCCGTCCCGCCGGTTCCCGCCTCGCGCCCGCGCGTCACCCGCTGGGGGACCTTTTACGCCAAGACCTACGAAACCTTCCGCGCCGCAGCCGACGCCGAACTGGCGAAGATGTCCGGACCCCCTACCCCGCACCCTGTCGTCCTCGGCATGGAAATCGTCGCGAAACGCCCGAAGGCGGGCAAGCTCGTCCACCCACGCGGCGACGTGGACAACTTCGCCAAGGGGCCGATGGACGCCATGACGAAAGCCGGGAAGTTCTGGAACGATGACAACCAGGTGATCGAACTGCTGGTCCGCAAGCGCTACGCGGAAAAGGGCGAACCGGAAGGCGTGCATATCGTGATCGGAGAGAAAACCGCATGACCCCCTATCCGGGCCTGTCCCCTCAGTGCGCCACCGTCCTGTCCCACCTCAAAGCTACCGGCTCGATTACGCCGGTCGAGGCGCAGGTGGTCTACCGCATCCGGTCGCTGCCACGCCGGATCAAGGACCTGAAGGCGTATGGCTACAACATCGTGTGCGATCTGCATCAGGACATGACAGGACAACGTTATGGGCGATACCGCCTCGCCCGATAGCCGCTGCACCTCCCACGGACCCTGCCCGCGCTGCGGGTCCCGCGACAATCTGGCGCGTTACGACGATGGCCACGCCCACTGCTTCACACCGGGCTGCGGCTACTTCGAACGCGCCAACGGCACCCCCACACAAAAGCGACACATGACATCTGAACACGACTTCCTGCGCGGGGACGTGGTGGACCTCGACAAACGCGGCATCTTCGCCGCCACGTGTGAAAAATTCGGCTACCGTCGCGCCACCGACCGCAACGGCAAAACCGTGCAGGTCGCCGATTATCGTAACGCGGCGGGCCATCTGGTGATGCAGAAGCTGCGCTACCGGGACAAGGAATTCCGCACCGTCGGCGATACCCATCGCGCGCCGCTGTTCGGGCAACACCTCTGGCGCGGCGGCGGCAAACGCCTGGTCATCACCGAAGGCGAGATCGACGCATTGTCCGTCGCCCAGGTCATGAACCTGTCCTGGCCCGTGGTGTCGATCCCCCTGGGCGCGGGCAACGCCGAACGCGCGATCCGCGACAACATCGACTGGATCGAAAACTACCAGCAGGTCGTCTTCATGTTCGACATGGACGACGCAGGCCGCACCGCCGCCCAGCAATGCGCGGCCCTGCTGAAACCCGGCCTCGCCGCAATCGCCGAACTACCGCTGAAAGACGCCAACGTTATGTTGGACCACGGGCGGACCAGGGAACTGATGCAGGCGATCTACGAGGCCCGCCCCTACCGCCCCGGCGGCATCGTCAATGGGGCCGACCTATGGGACGCCATGCAGCAACGCATGGAACCCGGCCTGCCCTACCCATGGCCCGCGCTGACCCTGAAAACCTACGGAATGCATAAGGGCAGCATCGTCACGTTCACCTCCGGCACCGGCATGGGCAAGTCCACCATCGTCGGCGAGATCGGTTACGACATGCTGATGAAGGGCCACACGGTCGGACATGTGGCGCTGGAAGAAAACGTCGGGCGCACCGCACTGAACTACGTCGGTCGCCACCTGCACAAACGCATCGCCCTGCTGGACGACGCGGTGGACCAGGCGGAACTTAAGGAAGCCTTTGCGGCCACCATGGGCACCGGAAGGTTCTGGACGTTCGATCACTTCGGCTCGCTCGACGACGGCGACCTGCTGTCCAAGATCAAATATCTGATCGTCGGATGCGGGTGCGACGTGGTGATCCTGGACCATCTGTCGATCGTGGTTTCAGGGATGGACGAAGGTTCCGACGAACGCAAGACCATCGACCGGGTGATGACACGCCTGCGCGCCCTGGTCGAAGAGACCGGCGTTATCCTGCTGCTGGTCTGTCACCTGCGTCGCACCAGCGGCACCGCGCACGAGGAAGGCGGCAAGATCAGCCTGGCCGACCTGCGCGGATCGCAGGGGATTGCGCAAATCTCCGATCTGGTGATCGGTCTGGAACGCGATCAGCAGGCGGAAGACGAAAGCGACCGCTGCAACATCCAGCTTCGCGTTCTGAAGAACCGTATGGTCGGTATCACCGGCATCGCCGGACACCTGCGCTACGACGCCACGACCGGCATTCTCAACGAAACCGACGCGCCGGAATTCGCGGACGCCACCGCCAACACCGACTTCTAGGACACCTCATGCATCCCCCGCACCGGCGGCGGGTTGCCTATCGCAACACACCACATGGCCGCAGCGCGGCCATCCTCAACGCCGCCAAACGCCGCGCCGTCAAGGCACAGCGTCCTTTCCTGCTTACCCGGGACTGGGTTTGCGCGCGCATCGCCGCCGGATACTGCGAGGCCACCGGCCTTGCGTTCGATCTGACGCCCGCGATGACGCGCCGCTTCACCCGTCCCCTCGCCCCCTCCATCGACCGCATCGATCCCTCGCAGGGATACACCCCCGCAAACTGCCGGGTGGTCATCTACGCCTACAACGTAGCGCGCGGTCGATGGGGGGATGATGTGCTGATCCTTCTCGTCGAGGGGTTGGCAAAAACCCTTCGACGTGGATCAGCATGATTATCGAAATCGCCGACTGCGAAACCGACGGCCTGCTCGACACAATGACCCGCCTGTGGACATTGCAGATCGGCAGCGCCGACGGCGCTGACGTGGACCTCTACTGCGATGTCCTGCCTGGATACAAACCGATCAGCGAAGGTATCGCACGGTTGCAGCGTGCCGATCGTGTGGTCTTCCACAACGGTCTCGGCTTCGACCTCTGGGCCATCAACACCCTCTACCCGGACACCCTGCGCCCCGAACAGATTTTCGACACGCTGATCGCCGCCCGTCTGCTGGACCCGGAAGAACGCAACCATTCGCTGGAAGACTGGGGCGAACGCCTCGGTATCCCGAAAGGAACCCCGCCGGACGACTGGACTACCTGGGACGATTCCAAGATGGACTACGCCCGGCAGGACATCATGGTCACCCGCCCGCTCTACCATCGGCAGATCGCCAAGCTCGACGGCTGGGGACGCGCGCTGGACATCGAACACAAGGTCGCCTGGGCGATTGCGCAACAGGAACAGAACGGGTTCCTGCTGGATGTTCCCGCCGCGCAGGCGCTGGAACTTGAACTGCGCGAAAGCCTTCAGCAGATCGAACGCAATTTGCAGGCGGTGTTCCCGCCGATCGACGTGCCGATCGACAAGGTGCCGTTCGTCCCCAAGCGCGACGACAAGAAACGCGGCTACCAGAAGGGCGCGCCGATCGTCCGCATGACGACGCAGATTTTCAATCCGGCATCGCGTCAGCAGGCAGCGGAACGGCTGAAGTCGCTGGGCTGGAAACCCAAGGACTTCACCGACAGCGGTCTGCCAAAGATCGACGCCGACGTGCTCGCCCCGCTCCCCTACCCGGAAGCCCGGGCTCTGCTGCGCTACTTCACCGCGCTGAAGAAACTCGGGCAACTCGCCGACGGTGAGAACGGCTGGCTGAAGCTGGTCCGCCCGACGGGCCGCATTCACGGACGCGTCAACCCGCTCGGTGCGGCAACGGGTCGCATGTCGCATTTCAGGCCCAACGTCGCGCAGGTAGACAAGGACAGGCGGATGCGCAGCCTGTGGAAATCCCGTCCCGGCTGGAAGCTGGTCGGCTGCGACGCCGAGGGTCTTGAAGCCCGGATGCTCGCCCACTACCTGGCCGCCTACGACAAGGGCGCATTCACCGACCGGCTGCTGAACGGCAAGAAGGAAGACGCCACCGACATCCATTCCGCCAACGCCGCCGCGCTGAAACCGATCGGCGACTGTGGCCGCGATGGTGCAAAGACCATCCTGTATGCGCTGATGTATGGCGCATCCGACATGAAGCTCGGCGCGACGTTAAAGGACGGCTGCCGCACCGCTGACACACCGGTCCCGAAAGCGGGCGATCGGATTGTCGGCAAGAAAGTCCGTGCGGCCATCGCCAGAACGATGATCGGCATCGATCGTCTGACGGCAGCCATCGAAGCCCGTGTGAAACAACGCGGCTATCTGGTCGCCCTCGACGGCCGCCGATTGCCGGTTCGTAAATCCCACGCCGCGCTCAACACGCTGCTGCAAGGCGGTGGGGCGATTGTCATGAAGCTGGCGCTGGCCCTCTGGATGACCGAAGTCGCGCCGACACGCGGCTGGATACACGGCGTGGATTACGCATTGTGCGCCAACGTGCACGACGAAGTGCAGATCGAATGCCGCCCCGACATCGCCGAGGACGTCGGCCGCAGCTTCGCCGAAAGCATCACCGAAGCCGGACGCCGTCTGAACGTCCGCTGCCCGCTCGCCGGGTCTTACGACATCGGCACGACCTGGGCCGAAACCCACTGACATAGAGAGAGGATCATATGGATATTCCGGCTCATTGGAGGGAAATCCTCCGCAGGGCGCAGACCGTCACGCCCCATGCCTACCTGGCGGGCGGCGCACTGCGCGACCTGGACCACGGCGTCCCGCACAAGGACCTCGACATTTTCTTCCAGAGCAGCGGCGACGCCGACCGTGACTTCAACGCCCTGCGGGAAGTCTTCCCGGACATCGAACTGAAGTTCGACGGCAGCTACATGGATCGCGGCGACGCCTCCATCGGCAGCGTCTACGCCGTGCAGGTGCAGGTAGAGACCTGCTACTCATACTTCCCGGAACACTTCCAGCACACCCACGCCTGGCCCGTCGAAACCGTCCAGTTCATCGCCATGCCGGAATGCCGGGACATCCACGATGTCCTGAACCGGCTCGACTTTGGCATCTGCCGCATCGGGTTCGACGGTGAACGCGTTGTCCGCACGGCGGATTATCACCTGGACTGCCAGCGCCACGAATTCACGTTGATGCCGAGCGCCGATACCGAACGCAGCCTACGCCGTTACGAACGCCTGTTGCCAAAATATCCAGGCTTCACCTTGAACGCCCCGCAGGTCGCCGCATGACCACGGCGCTGATCGACGGCGACATCATCGCCTATCAGTCCGCCGCCGCGTCCGAAAAGGAACTCGACTGGGGCGACGGCGCGGGACCCGAGACCACCGCCAACGCGGACGAAGCGATCGAAACCGCGTTGAAATCCGTGCGGCAATGGGCCGAACTCGCCGGATGCGGCGATATCCTGGTCTGTTTCAGCGACCGGGACGGACAGAATTTTCGACGCGGTGTCTTCCCCGCCTACAAGGCCCACCGGCGCAAGCCCAAGCCGATTGCCTACTGGAATGTGGTCGCCGCCATGGAAGACGCATTCCAGATTGCGCGCATCCCGACGCTGGAAGCCGACGACGTGATGGGTCTGCACGCAACCCAGCCCGGCAGCCGCGATGTCATCGTCTCGACCGACAAGGACATGCGCACGGTGCCCGCACGTGTGTTCAACCCGGTCAAGAGTCTGCGGCCCGAGAAGATCGGTCTGGCCGATGCGGATCGCTTCTGGATGACCCAGACGCTGACCGGCGACGCCACCGATGGCTACCCGGGACTGCCCGGCATCGGGCCGAAGAAAGCCGAGAAGATTCTCGACCTGTGCCCGCCTGATCTGCCCGGCATGTGGCGCGGGGTGCTGGATGCTTACCTGCGCAACCGCCTGACGGAACACGACGCCCTGACCCAGGCACGCCTCGCACGCATCCTGCGACACGGCGATTACTCCAAGGACACCGGCAAGGTCCGCCTGTGGTCCCCGAACTGAACCTCTGGACAATCTGAAGGAAACTGAACGTGACGACTGAACGTAAATTCAAGGCGGGTGATCGGGTTCGCTGCGTTTACCCGGAAGGATGGGGGGACCGTCTGACGCAGGGCCGTGTATATACGGTCAGGTCGGTGGATGATGACGGCGACCCCCGCGTGGAAAGGGACGATCAAGGCCGCGGGCCCGTCACATTCCTTGCTTGGCGCTTCGAACTTGTCGAGCAGGAAACCACCCCTACCGCCTGTGACCCCACAAACCCGCCCCATTACTCCCGTTTCAAAATCCAGCCGCTGGACTTCATCCGGGAAAACAATCTGTCTTTCCTGGCCGGGAACGTCATCAAGTATGTCATGCGACATGACGCGAAAAACGGGAAGGAGGATTTGGAGAAAGCCCGGAGGTATCTGGACGAGATGATTAAGGGGTGTGCGTGATGATCGCCGCCATCTGGCACTGGTTGTTTCACAAACATCGCTGGGAAATCCATTCCAAAAGTAACCTCACCGTTTTCTCCGACTCAGGTAGACGGGAAGAGCGGGGAACCCTTTTCGTCCTCCGCTGCATGAAATGCGGCGCGATGAAGACTTACAGCACGGTATGGCGGTGGGGGCTTTAGATGTCAAAACGTTTTGGACGCAACCAGAAGCGCCGCCTTCGAGCGGCTTTGGAAAAGGCGCAGACAGAGAATTCCACCCTCAAAGGCCACCTATACTACGTGGATAGGGACCGATTGGAAGCGGACACCCTCCTCCGCGACATAGAGCAACTACTCGGCGAACACTTCGTCGGTCTCCCGGTAAAATTCCGATCCTCTCCGGACCGCCTTGAAGCCAACCGCTTCAACTGGTCCTCTGAACGGGCCACCCTTGGGGAGATGATCGAATACATCACGCTCCATCAAGTGGAACTCCGCAGCAGGCTAGACCCTCTTCGGCAGTGCATCCACATCCGGGCGGATTACAGAGGCCATCATGCGGCCTACGCCATCTCTAAAGAGTGCCTCACCAACCTCCCCGAAGATTACCTTGTCAGGAAGATCACCGCAGGTCTTGCGCGAGAGGTGGTAAGAGCATTCCGAGAAGCACGACAGAATGTTGATTAACTACGGACACCGTGAAATCCACGTAGAACCCCTCACGCCCACCGAAGCGGAAACCAGCGACGGTCTCTTCGATGACCGCAAGAACCGCATCGGGATCAACACCGACCTGTCCCCGGCGTTGCAAGTAGAAACCCTGTTGCATGAACTCGGACATCTCATCCTGCAAACCTCAGGGTTGGCTGAGAGATTCCGCGAGAAGGACATAGAGGCCATCGTGACTGCCATGGGGTATGGCTATGCGGCCCTGCTGGCGGGGAACCCCAATCTGCGCGATGCGCTCTTCCTCGCATTTGCGGACGGCGAATACATCGTAGGGCCACCGCCCTAACCTGAGCATCCCCTCCCCCTCTCTTGTGAGAGGGGGGCAGCTTTTATTCCTCTCATGCAAGTGGGGGCGCCAAGCTCCTAACAAGACCCGCCCCGCCTCGGACGGAACCTCTGGTTCCGCACTACGCACCCCGGCGGGTTATTTTTTGGAATCCGCATGGAAAGCCTTTCCGATCTCACCGAACTCCCCCGCGACAGCTACGAACTGATCGACCTGCTGGACAGAAGTTTTCCGCATCGCTGCATCGGTCAGTGTCAGCCCGAAATCCACGCCCACCGCTACGCGGGCGCGCGCGAACTCATCGATGCGCTGGTCCAGATCAAACGCGAAGACCTCGAAGGCGAACAGGACACCACCGATGGCTGTCCGGCTTGAACACGACACCGACCGCCTGCTGACCTTCCTTGCCCACAATCTGTATCCCTACACCTGGTTGAAGGAACTGCTGGAAGACCACTGCGTCCGCCTGCGCTTCGACCGGCACGGCAAAACCGTGGCCTATGTCTGGTGGCACTGGGACGAGCACCGCGCACACCATTTGGCGTGCCACCTGTGCGTGTCCCCTGCCGCCCGCCCGTTCCGCATGTCGGCACGCGAATGGTCGCATGTGCGCGCCATGGCCGCCCTGATGGGGGCCAAAGCCCTGATCATCAACATCCCGTCTGAGCGGCTGAAACCCATGTCCATCGCGCTCGCCCGCAGGGGCTGGCGGGTCACAGGTTCGACAGCCACCTACCCCGTCTAGGAGACCCCATGGGCAAACCTAAGGCCCCAAAACCACCCGCCCCGATTCCACCGCCCGCGCCCGGCTCCAGCGAAGTCCCCCGCATCATGGCGGCGGACCCGAACGCCCTTGAGAACGTCGCCGACCGTGCCGCTGCCGAAGATCGTCGCAACACGCGCAAGAAGATGCGCATCCCGCTGGCGACGACGATCACCGACAGTTCCGGCCTCACCATCCCGATCCTCTGAGGTAACCGATGGGCAGCATGTCTAAGGACCCCGGTCCTCAATTCAAGATGCATTTCGATTCCACCGACCCCGTGGACGGCGATCCCGACTGGGTAATCAAACGCAAGGCCGAACAGGCGGCGCGCGAGGGCACCGCCCGCATCGCCCCCGCCTCCAACGAGGCCCCGCGCGTTCGTGGCGCTGATCCCAACGCGCTCGCCAACGTCGCCGCGCGCGCCGCTGCCTCCGACCTTCAGACCGGACGGCGACGGATGCGCATTCCGCTGGCCCCGGCCCTCAACGCCACATCTGGAATTTCCATCCCTTCATGACCGAACACCAGACTGCCGAGGCCCGCTACCAGGCCCTGCGTAGTCGTCGTGATCCGTTTCTCGAACGTGCCCGCACCAACGCCCAGCTGACCATTCCGTCCCTGTTGCCGCCCGAAGGCTACAACGGAAGCACCAAGCTGCATCAGCCGGAACTCGGCCTAGGCGCGCGCTGCGTCACCCACCTGTCCTCGAAGGTCATGGCCGCGATGCTGCCACCCGGCGGCTCGGTCTTCCGCCTGTCGGTTCCGCCGGAAATCCTGTTGCGGAACGGGTTGGACTCGCTCGACGCCGATACCGAACGCGGCCTCTCGCTGACCGAAAAGTTGATCCACAGCGAAATCGAACGTCGCCAATGGCGGCAGATTTTCAGCCTGGTGCTGGAAATGCTGATCGTTACCGGCAACGTCCTGCTGATGATTCAGCGTGGCAACACGCTGCGCGCCTTCCGGCTCGACCAGTATGTCGTGGTGCGGGCACCGGACGGATCGCTGCTCGAACTGCTGATCGAAGAAAAGGTCGCCACAGAAACGCTACCGCCCCGCGCGCGCCCGCTACTCGCGCAGATGTCGCGGCCCGACGACCACACGACCGTCTACACACACATCCGCCGTTCCGACAAACACTGGGACGTATATCAGGAAATCGCACGCCAGACCGTTCCCGGCAGCGCCGGGCAGTATGCGCTCGACGCGCTTCCCTACCTGCCCCTGCGCTGGACCGAACTGATCGGCGAGGATTACGGCCGCAGCAAATGCGACGACCACGAACCCGACCTGCGGTTCGCCAACGGGCTAGCCAAAGCCGTCGCCGACGGCGCGGCCCTGGCGGCGCGCAACGTCGTCCTGCAACGGCCCAACGCCGCAGGCGGGATCAACCTGCGCCGCAAGCTGGCCGCCGCACGGAACGGCGAGGTGCTGACCGGTAACCCCGAAGACATCACCTATCTGCAATTCGGCAACGCGCCCGGAATGCAGTTCGCCGCCGCGCAGCTCGATCAGGTCAAGCGCGAGATCGCCGAAGCCTTTCTGCTGAACTCCGCCGTGCGGCGCAATGCCGAACGCGTCACCGCGTATGAAGTGCGCGAGATGATCGGCGAACTCGAAGGAACCCTCGGCGGCATCTATGCGCGTCTGGCGGGTGAGCTCATGTATCCGCTGATCCGCCGCCTGATGGTCCATATGCGCGCCGATGGCGCGATGCCGGACCTGCCTGAAGGTCTGCTCGATCTGACGGTGTTGGTGGGGATCGAGGCGCTGGGCCGCGAAGCCGAAGTGCAGCGCGCGTTACAGGCGTTACAGGTCGTGCAGCAGATGCCGCCGGAAGTGGCGGCCTATGTGAAAGCCGAAGAACTGTTCAACCGCGCCCTGACCGGCATGGGCTTCGCGAACTGCACGCGCAGCACGCAGGAAGTTCAGCAGATACAGCAACAGCAGGCAATGATGCAGGCAATGGCCGGAGCCGCGCCCGATATGGCGAGCACCATGGCTGAAGCCGCAGGTGCCATCGCTCAAGGACAATCCCCACAAGCATGACGACACCCGACACCACTCAGACCACGCCCGCAGAACTCACGCCGGGATCACCCGAATACAACGCGGCGATGGCCGCCAAGTATCGCGGCGAGGAAACCCCGACGGACGCGCCTGCGCGCCCCGAGCACATTCCAGAAAAGTTCTGGGACGCCACGACGGGCCAGGTTCGCACCGACGACCTGCTGAAATCCTACACCGAACTGGAACGCAAGCTGTCCGGCGGCAAACCCGCCGCCCCGGCTGACGAACAGACCCCGGCGCAGACTTCCCCGATCGCCCTGCCGCCCGGTTCCGAGGAACCCGTGGCGGACACCGTGCGCGCCGCCGGGCTGGACCCGGACGTACTGGTCCAGAAGATCGGCACCCAGGGCGACCTGGACGAAGCCGACTACGCCGCCTTGCAGAAAGCGGGCGTGCCGCGCAGCCTGGCCGAACAGTATGTGCGCATGGGCGTCTCCGCCGCCTCGGCGAACCGCGAACTGACCACCATTCAGGCCATCGCCTACGCGGGCGGCGAAGCCGAAGCCGACAAGCTGATGCAGTGGGCCGGAACGGCGTTGCCGGAAGACGAAAAGGTTCGCCTGAACGCCAAGCTCGCCAGCCCGGACTGGAAGGACGCGATCGACGTCCTCAAGGCCAAACGCGCCGCCGCCGATCCCACGGCGCGCGAACCCGTGAGCATGATCGCCGGGAACCCCACCGGGTCCCCGACCGGTTATTCCAGCCGTGCCCAGATGGTCGCCGACATGAGCGACCCACGCTACGACAAAGACCCCGCGTTCCGCCGCGCGGTCGCACAGAAACTGCGTCACAGCAATTTCCACGAGGGCTGACCCTCGACAAGCCCGCCGGGAGCTTCGATCCCGGTTCCCCTTTCATACGCGCGCGTCTTCCTTTCCGCGTCGCGTCAGAGCGCGCCCTTCGCGCTCCGCCTCTGCGTCATCGCGCGGGGCGTTCCCCCTTCCTGCCCGGCCCAGCCAGCCGTGCAGCAGCGGTAGCCGTCCGCAACGCAGCACCTTGGCGGGCGCGCGTTGTGAAAGCCGTCCGCGCCCCATGCCAACCCAACGCCCCGCTACGGCGGACAAGCGCACCCGGAAGGCCACGTGGCGAAACCACCAAGAACAACAACACGCTTGACTAAGGACTTAACCGAATGGCTTTCGGTGATACCTCCAACCCGACCCGTTATCTTTCGGGTCAGACCAATGACGACCGTAAACTCGCTCTCGAAATCTTCGGCGGCGAAGTTCTGACGGCATTCGAAACCAGCACTCTCTTCGCCGACAAGGTGACGACCAAGACCCTAGGTAAAGGGGCCAAGGCCGTAAAATTCCCGAAAGTGTGGAAGGCGCAGGCCGAATACCACCGCCCGGGTCAGGAACTGCTGGGCAACAAGATCGACACCTCGGAAGTCACCGTCACGGTTGACGACATGCTGGTGGCACACACCGGCATCTCGGACATCGACGACATGCTGTCCTCGTGGGATGCGCGTTCTCCGTTCAGCCGCGAACTGGGCATCGCTCTGGCGGGCCACTTCGACAAAACCTGCGCACAGGGTCTGATCCTGGCGGCGCGTGGCGCTGCCGATGGTCCGTTCCCCGGCGGCGGCGCGATTGCCGACAACGCCCTGAAGGCCAACGCCACGGGCGTCTACGATGGCAAGAAGTGGATCGAAGCGATCCGCAACGCCAACGACATCCTGTTCGACAAAGATGTCCCCGAACACCTGCCGCGCTTCGCGGCGGTGCCGAAGCAGGTCTTCAACGCGATCAAGTGGGCACAGGACGCCCAGGGCCGCTACCTGGTGCAGGACCGTCTGTTGAACGATGGCGAAAACGCCGGCGGCATGACGCGCCGTGTTCAGCGTCTGGACATCGACGGCGTCACCGTGCTCCCGGCCAAGGCGCTGCCAAAGACCGACCTCTCGGCAGACACCTCGATCCTGTCGAAGTATCGCGCAGACTACGCGAAGACCCTGGGTATCCTGTGGTCTCCGATGGCACTCGGTGTGGCGCGTCTGCGCGACATCATGCTGGAAAACACGCGCGACACGCGGCGTCTGGAAGACTTCATGGTCGCTTCGATGCTGACCGGCTCCGGCACGCTGCGTCCGGAATGCGCCGTGGAATTCGCGTTCGTCTCCTGAACCAAAAACAAAAACAACAACCAACCTCGGGAGGTCCTTCGGGGCCTCCCATTTTTTCCTGAAGAATCCATGGATAGACTCGATGCTGTAAACGAAATGCTCGGCGCACTCGGTGAAGACCGCGTCGCCAGCCTCGATACCGGCCTGGCGGATGCATCGCGCGCATCCGAAAAACTCGACACCGTCACCGCCGAAGTCCTGGAAGCCGGTTGGCACTGCAACATCGACACGGGTGTCGATCTGCATCCGACCGCCGACGGTTTCATCCCCATCGGCGACGACGTGCTGCGTCTGGCCGCCCCTTCCAGCCTGACCATCCGCACCGACCCCAACGACGGTATCCGCAAACTGTATGACCGCACACGGCACAGCTTCGCTTTCACGCGCAGCGCCCGCGCCGATGTCGTGCGCAACCTGCCGTTCCAGGACCTGACGCACGCCTTGCAGACCTACATCACCGCCAAGGCGGCGCGGGACTTCCAGATGAATCTGATGGGGTCAGCTACGCTCGATGCGGCGTGCAAGCGTCAGATGGAAGAAGCCTGGGCGAAACTTCTGGATGCCGAGGCCGAGACCGACACCACCAACATTCTTACGCAATCACCGTTCTGCGTGGCGATCCGCCAGCGCAACTCAGACTTCAGGGGGATGTGATGGACGGGCTGATCGAAGGCAGCATCCCCGCCTTTTTCCACGGCATCAGCCGCCAGCCCGACACCATGCGCCTGCCCGGCCAGGTCGAGGACGCGCTGAACGTCACCCTCAGCGTCGAGAGTGGCGGTTTCGAAAAACGCCCCGGCGGACGCCTGCTGGCCACGCTGTCCGGGCTGGGCACCGCCGAGAAACTCGGTGTGCATCTGATCGACCGCGACGCGTCCGAACGTTACGCGTTGCTGCATCGGGCTAACGGCACATTGCGCGTCGTCTCGCTACTCACCGGCACCGAACACACCGTGCAGCCGCTGTCCGACAGCGCGCGCGCCTATCTGTCCGGCGATCCGGAAACCGACTTCGCCTGGGTCACCGTGGCCGACTACACGCTGATCGCCAACCGCAAACACGCAACGGCGATGTCCACGACGCCCGAACCGACCCCGCCGCCCACCGCAACGCTGTTCGTCAGCATGTCGCAGGGCACCACGCAGATTCATGTCGGCGGCGCTGTCGTAGACTACATCGCCACCCCGTCCGATACCGTCGCCGCCACGGCCGCCAAGATCGGTGAAAAGCTCAGAGCAGCAGTCGGCAGCGCTTTCTGGATCGTCTGGTCAAGCTCGTTCATCATTCTGCGCCGCCACGATGGGGCGGACTTCACGATCGATGTTTTCGACGGCGGCGGCTACGTGAAGGTGGTCAAGGACTCCGTTGCGGGTCTCGACGAACTTCCGGCGCGCTGCCAGGGCGGCACCGTCTACAGCGTCCGCTCGGTCAACGATTCCGGTTTCTATGTCCGCTTCGAACAGCACGGCGGCGACATGCGCGGCACCTGGCGCGAAACCGTCGCCCCGGGATCCAAGGGCCGGATCGACGCCAACACCATGCCACACGCATTGGTCCGCCAGGCCGACGGCACGTTCGTCGTCAAACAACTGTCCTGGGCCGCGCGCCCCTGCGGCGACGACCGCACGAATCCCGTTCCGGAATTCATCGGGCGTCCGATCGCCGACATGGTGTTCCATCGCAACCGCCTGGTGCTGGTCTCGGACGAAAGCGTCCACTTCAGCCAGGCGGGCGACTACTTCAACTTCTGGTCGGAATGGGCAACTCAGGTGCTGGACTCGGACGCCTTCGGGCTGACAGCGGCCACCAACAGCGTCGCCCTGCTGCGCTTCGCAGCGCCTTTTCGCAAGACGCTGTTCCTCGCCGCAGACACCGCGCAGTTCGAAGTGAACTCGCCCGACGTGCTCACCCCGAAACGCGCTTCGATCGACCTCGCGACGACCTACAAGATTTCTCCACGCGCGCGCCCATCCGTGGTTGGCAACGCATTGTTGATGGGGTCCGATGGACCCGCGTCGGCGTCCATCCTGGAATACGCCTACAACGACGGCGGAGCGACATTGGAAGCCGTGGATATCGTCAAACACGCCTCGGGTCTGATCCCCGCTCCGCTAAAATCGATCTCCGGCGATGCCGTCACGGGGAACCTCGTGGTGCTCAGCGCCGCCGCGCCGCGCGACATCTTCATGCACACCTTCTTCTGGCATGGCGAATCCCGCGCACAAAGCGCCTGGCACCGCTGGACGTTCGGCGCGGATCGCATTCACAGCGCCGGGATCGTGGGCACGGCGGTCATTGTCGTGATGGCGCGCGGCGCGGACGTGGTTGTCCAGTCCGTCGATCTGGCCCGCAGCCGACCGGCGGAATACCCGTATACGCCCGGCCTGGATATGCAGGTGTCCCCCTACGGAGTCTACGACGCCGCCGCCGACGAGACGGTGTTCGATCTGCCCTATCGTGCGCATGACGAACCCCGCCTCGGCTGTGTGCCGTCGCTGGACTTCGCGACGCGCAGTATGCCCGAGCCACTTACCGACGCGGCGAACCCGAACCGTATCCGCGTGCGTGGCGACTGGACCGCCGGGCCGATTGCCTGGGGCCTCACCTATGACTCCGAGGTCACCCTGTCACGCATCTACCCGCGCGGCGAGGACAAGTCCGCCGTGCTGGAAGGACGCCTGCAACTGCGCAGTCTCACACTGGCCTACACAGACACGGCGCACTTCGACGTGATCGCGCAGCCCGAAGCCCGCGCGGCGCGTCTTGCGCGCTTCCGCAGTCAGCGCACGTCGCACGTCGCCAACCGCATCAGCACCCTGCCGCTGGTGGACGGACGTTTCCGGTTCACGGTGATGTCCCGCGCCGATACCGTGCGGATCACCATCCGCAACGCGTCGCCGCATCCGTTCACCATTACCTCGGCATCGTGGGTCGGGTTCTATGCCGACCCCGCACAATCTTAACAAGGATAACGCATGGCCCCTGCCATGATGATCGCGTCACTGGTCGTGGCCGCCGCTGGTGCGGCGTTCCAGATCAAGGCTGCCAACGATGCCTCGAAGATGGCGAAGTACCAGCACGACGCCACGATGCAAGCGGCCAAGGCAAATCTGATGGCCGAGCAGACGGAACTGAACCGTCAGCAGGACGAAGCCCGCAAGGATGCGGTCGCCCAACAGGGGGATCGCACCCGCCGCGCCAATGACGAACTCGGCACCATCCGGGTTCTGGCGGGCGAAATGGGCGCATCGGCCAACACGTTCAACGCGCTGCTGGCCGAGAACGCCTATGCCGAAGGTATCGACCTGTCGCGTATCGACCTCAACTTCCAGAACGCCTACGCGGCGGGTGAAGCGGGCAAGAAGGCGGCACATCAGAACTACATGAACGCCGCCACGGGAGCCGGTCTGCAACTATCCAACGCGAAGATGAACGCAAGGAACAGCAAGATCGCCGCCGGTATCGACTTCGCAAGCTCGGCGCTTCAGATCGCCTCGTCCGCCTATGGCGGCGGGGCCGCCAAAGCAGCCATCAAGACACAGGACATCCGATAGCCGATGCCAGCCTACCGCAATAGAACACCGCTGGTGCTTGGCGGCACCGCTGAACACGCCTCGGTCAACCTTAAGACTACCGCCCACGCGGTTGCCCGTGCGGCCCCCCCGCCGGACATTCGCCCTGACACCTCTGCGATCAGTGGCGCATTGAACCGTTTCTTCGGGGCTACGCTGGGCTTTGCCGACACGCTGCAACGCGCCGACATCGAAGCGGCCCGTATCGAAGAACGCAAGGCAATCGAGGACCGCGCCACGCAGGGCCGCGCCGATGCCGAAGCGGGCAGACCGATGGCTGACGACATGTCGGGCTTTCGGTCCTACTACCAGACCTACTCGTCGGTTTCCGGCGCGCGGCGCGGTGCCGAAATGGTGGACGAACTCCGCGCCGGGATCGCCAACCTGCCGCCCGACGCCAACCTGGATGAATACAGCGACAACTTTCTGCGCAACGCGACGGCCAACATGCCGCGCGACAACCCATATTTTCAGGCCGAAGCCTTGTCGCGCTACAACAGCGGCCTCGAACAGGTGCGCAACCAGCGCCGTCAGGACACCATTCGTCAGACGCTGGCCGCCAATGAACAGGACTGGTCCAACGATCTCGGGTCCCGTCTGAACAGCGGCGACGAAATCGACATCCAGCGCGAGACCGAACGCTATCGCATCCTGAACCCACGGGAAGCCCACCTGGCTCCCCAGCGCGTCATGCAGACCCTGCTGGCATCCGCCGGGTCCAGCCCCGAAGCCGTGGACCGTGTGCTTAGCATCATGCGCCGTCCCGGTTCGGGCACCGACGGACGGTCTTTCGCCGAGAGTTTCCCTGTTGCTTTCGATGGGTTGCAACAGGAAGCGACGCAACGCGTCGGCGCTGTGCGGACCCGCGCAGCCCAGGAAGGATACGCAACGCTGAACCAGCGCTTGCAGGACGCGCGGACGGTCGAAGACTTTCAGGGCATCCTTACGGACGCCAACACGCTGTTCCGCCGTGAAGGCGGGTTGAATGCCTTCCAGTCCCTAAGGGGCCACATCGGAACCGCGATGAACCGGCTGGCCACAACCACGGCCCGCGCCAATGCCGACAACACGATCGTCAACAACGCCATCATCACACGCGGCGCAAACGTAGACGTATCAGCGGTTCGCGCCGCTCTTCCGGGATTCCGTGAACGTCAGGGGATCGACATCTTCGACACCGCCGCCGTCGGCCCAGACGGTCCGCGAGAACCCGGTTTCTCCCGCGCGGCCCGCCTCGTGGACGCCACAGGTGTCGTTGATGATGACCTGAAGCATTCCCTGTCGGTCGCATTGACCGACCCCACGAACCCGGAACGCCAAGCCGCCGCCTTCCAGATGGTGCGCGCCTCGACCCGTAACGGGCGCGTCACGCCGTCGGACATGCTGAACAGCCACGCCGCCAGTTGGTATGCCTACGCGAACAGCCGCTCCCCCGAAGGTTCTGGCGGTAACCTGACGCTGATGTTCACCAACATGGGCGAGGCGATGCGCGCCAGTCCCGCATCACGCACCCTGCCGACCTACCAGCAGCTTGCCGGAGCTTCCAACGAAGCCGCAGGCCGCACCACGATCGAAGGGAAGATCACCGAATCCCTGCGCTCCCGGCTCGGCGCGGCACCGGGCCTCGGCTCCTGGGTCGGTATGGACAGCACCGTCGCGGTCCCCCCCGCACTGCACGCGCGTCTCGGCGATGACATCCGGCGCGAATACGATTACCAGTCGCGTCTTGGCGCACCCGATATCAATACAGTAGTCAACACGGTGATCGAACGTCACCGCAATAACATCGCGCTGCTCCCAGGCCGCGACGGCAGCTATGTTGTCTCCTATAGCGAAGCGCCGATCACAGGCGTTCCCGCTTCGCGAGCGGCGAGCAACACTTTCACGGAACAACCCGAGGACACCACTGCCACTGCACAGGCGGACCTGCAACGTATGTCGGCAGACCTGCCCGCCTTCGGGCCGCTGCACCTGATGCTGAACCCGGCGAACACACCAGGTGATGGCGTCTATACAGTCGTCCGTGCCAATGGCGCGCCCGTAACCTTCGCGCCTGGACAGACAATCCGCATCATGCGGCGCGGGATGGTCCAACCACCCGACGAGAATCGTAGGGGGCGTATGTTCTTTGGCCCGACGCCCGAGAACCCCTTCGCCGATGGCGCCACACCGATCGACAGCGTTGAGAAATTCACCCTGCCTGCCGACCTTGCAGCAGCGCAGCGTGCATTCAGCGAGCAGTTCCCCGACAGCCCCTTCGAACTTATCCCTGTGGAAACCCAGTATGGTGATGGTTTCCAACTCGGCTACCGGTTCCGCTGGACCACTGCCAACAGCCACGAAGAAGCGCGGCAACTACGCGATGCGGCCCAGCGTCAGCGCGAAAGTGTAGATAACAGACGTCAGCATCGCACCCGCATCCAGATGCGCACACGTGCCGGTCTGCCAGTCACCCCCTCCCTGGAACCTTAAACATGAGCTTTGAGAGCCTCGCTGAGACCCCCCAGGGCGTCCTCCGCGACATGGCGTCGTATATGGCGCATAACTTCCAGCGCGAAGACCGCGTATCGGCCTCGCTTGGTATCAACAAGCCACTGCTCGACGCCGACCCTGCCGACGGCAACGCACTCGTTGACACTGTCTACGGATGGTTCAGCGACCACGCGGTGCGTCAGGGCGGCATCGCGCTGGACACCCCCACGACCCCCGCCGGACAGACCTGGCGCGACCGCCGCCGCAACGCGCTGGCCGCCGAGGAGGGCACGCGCGAATGGGCCTATGACGATCGCACAGGCCGCCGTGTCGGCACCGCTGGTGCCGTGCAGGGCAACGTCACGGTCGGCATTGGGTTCAACATGGATCGTGGTGATGGTCCGCAGGTGTTCCAGCGGCTGTATGGTAACGATGTTTCGTTCGACGACGTGCGCAACGGGCGCGCGCGCCTGACCCGCGCGCAGATCGATCGCCTGTTCGACTTCAACCTCGACGAAGCCGAGAACATCGTCAACACGCGGTTCCGTGGCGTCGATCTGCCAGAGCACAAGCGCCTGGCGCTGATCTCGATGGCATTCAACGGACCTGCCCTGCTGAACCGCACGCTGGTCGATCTGGTCCGCAGTGGCCGCGACGAAGACGCCGCACGTCACATCGAAAACGCCTCCAACCGTCAACCGGTCCTGCGGGGCCGCCGTGCCCGCGAAGCCCGCATGTTTCGTGGCGCACTGATCTGAAGCAAGGACTGCATGGACATCATCGAACGCAACCCGGCACAGGTTGCCGAGCAAAATGTGCGGCGCAGTGTGGAAGCCCCGCAGATGGCCCCCGGAGCCGACGCGCCGCGCTACACGCCGGACTACGGCATTGCCGATGCCATCGTCGCCTCGTTCATGCGCGATAGCTGGATCGCCAACGCCACCGTGAACTTCATGGACGATGCCGGTGCGGACGCCGACGCCACACGCGACAACAACTTCAACCCGCACCGTTACATCGCCGAAAACTGGGACGAAGCCCGCCAGAACCGTGTGCGCGCGTGGCAATCCAATGGTCTGTTCGATCACGCCTACAGCGCACGCGAGGTCGAACGCACCTTCGCCGCCGCCGAACGCGAGGAACACTGGGCACAGATTTCCAATGCCTCGGGCGTCGGCACCGTCGTCGGCGGCCTCGCTTCCGCCGTGATGGACCCATTGAGCTACCTGGGGATCGGCACGGTGATGCGCGGGGCCAGCGTGGCGTCGCGTGTCGGCCGCATGGCGTTGCAGTCCGGTCTGTCACAGGCCGCGACCGAAACCGCCCTGCATCAGATTCAGGTGCTGCGCACCGCCCACGAATCCACCTTCAACGTCGCCGGGGCCACGCTGTTCGGCGGCGGGATCGGCGCGTTCATCCATGGCGTCCCGCGCGCCCTACGCGGCACCCTGGAAGCCGACCAGAACGCGCCCGCCCCGCACGGCACACCGGAAACCGCCCCCGTTGCACGCGGTGCGGGCGGTGATTTGTCTGCCGCCGTCCCGGATATCTCGCTGACCGCGCCCGCTCCGGGCAAGGCGGACGGCCTGACGATCCTCGACCGCATCCTCGGCGGGTTCCGCACCCCGTTCGCGGATTTCACCTCGCCGATGTATCGCCTGTTCCGTTCGCCGTCCGACGTGGTGCGCAACATATTCTACCGCCTCGCCGACACCCGTGGGACCTCGCTGGCCGACGCCGACGGCAACGTCGTGCGCACGCCGGACTCCGCAGAGAACCTGCGCGACATCCTGCGCGCCGAGTGGATCGACAGGTGGTCGAACGATGTTGACGCCTCCGTCCGCACCCTGTCGCAGCACCTGGCAACCCAGGGCGCACGGGCGATGCGCGGGCCGGACTTCATGCGGACCATCGCACGTGTCATCACCGACCGTATCGACGACAAGCTCGGCGAAACCTGGCGCGCCGAATTGGGCGAACGCTACGGCGCGGACAATGTTGAGGCCATCGTGACAGCGGCGCGTGAACGTTCCGAGGCTCTACACGCTTCGAACGCAGCGGCTACCGAAGCCATGACCCGCGTCGGGGCGCTGCGCGACGTCGCCGAAATGGACAAACTGCGCCAGCAGATGGACGCACTGCGTGCCCAACGCGACGCCGAAGTGAAAGCCCTGCAACAGCAGGTCGCCATCGCGCGGGGAACCGCCGCGCGTCAGACCGGCACAGCCGCAGAAGCCCGCGCCGCCCTTCCCGAACTGAAGGCGCAACTGGCCGAGGCGCGGGAGAGATGGCGCGCGGAAATGGAACCGTTTCGGCGCGAACTGGATCACCAGAAGTCCCTGCCGGAACCCCTGGGCCGCGACTACCGGTTCGCCCAGATGTATGACCGGCAGGCGATCATCGGCAAGCCCGAGGAATTCGAGAATATCCTGATCGACAAATTCCTCAGCACCCGTCAGGTCGATCCCGACTGGCTCATGGAAACCCACAAGCTGACGCCGGACGAACTCCGCGTCATCGAGACCAAAGACCCGCACCGCTTCAACGAAATCCAACGGTCATGGGTCGGCGACGAACGCATGGCTCGGATCGAAAAGGCCGAGAACAGCCTTCGTGCCGCCGAGGAACGCGCCCATCTGGCGAAGGCCGATGCAGCGCGAACACTCGAAGACCTGCAACTGGCCGAGCGGTATCTCGGCGAATCCCCCGAGAAAGCCCTGCGGGAACTGGTCGCCCTGGCCGAGAACGAACTCGCCCACGTGCGCAAGCTGCCGCAGACGCCCGAGAACATCGCCCGCCTCCAGGTGACCGAAGCGCGTCTGGACCGCCTGATGCGCGCGCGCAACGCACTGCGCGAGGCCGATGGGGCGCAGAAGTCCGCGCAGTCTTCCCTGCGGTCCATCGCGCGTGACGTCGCCCGGCAAGTCAGCCTCGCCGACGCCAGTGTGCGCGAACTCAAGAAACACCTGACGCGCGCCAACAAGCGCGGCGGGATGTATGAGACGATCCAGAAGATCATGGACAACATCCGCAACGGCGACGCGCTGCCCAGCCTCGACAAGTCGCTGGGTCAGGAAATCTCGTCCGGCCGTCTGCGCGAGCGGCGCATCCACTGGACCCCCGAGGAAATCGAAAAGCTGACCGGAGCGGGATTCCTGCGCGACGACCTCGGCAACATCCTGCATCACCAGTTCAACGACATCGCGGGGCAGGTTGCCCTGCGTGAAACCTTCGGCATCGGCCCGCGCGGCAAGTATCGCTCGTGGTCCGACATCGACGCCGAGATCGTCCGTGACTACACCGACCGCATCGCCGCCGCGCCGGAGGGCAAGGCGCGCGCCAACCTGGCGCAGTCGATGGACGACGACCGCAAGGCGATCGAACTGCTGCGCCGCCGTCTGCTGCACCGCAACGCCCCGGACATCGACCGCGACAGTATGGGTTACTGGTTCGCCGAGAAGTGGCGGCAGTTCGCCTATATTCGCTACGGCTCGGGCTTCGGCCTGGCCTCGCTTGTTGACATCGCGGCGATGGTCCTGAACCACCGCGTCGGTGATCTCGTGCAGGCCGCTGGCCGGGACTTCATCCCGCTATTGCGGGGCCGCAAGATGTCCGAAATCCACAACCTGATCAACGGCAGCGAACTGGGGCTGCAAAACATCAGCCGTGCACGTTCGGAATCCTGGATCGATATGACCGGCCAGCGCGGCGTCGGCGCACGCGGCACCAACCGCCAGCGCGTCACCGCCAATATCGACGTGGCGATGGAGAAGACCTCGAACGTCGTGGCGGCGATCTCGTTCCTGCCGCTGCTGACCCGCTCGATCAAGACCCTCGCGGCCTCCGCGATGATCGACGTGCTGCGCCGCGAGGCCGGACAGTTCGCCTCCCTGCCGCTCAAACGCCGTCACCGGCTGCTCGGCCTTGGTCTCGATGAATCCCGCGCCGCACGTCTGCACGAACACTTCCAGAAATACGGCGTGGAGACCAACGGTTCCTTCGATCCCCGCGTGGAACTCTGGACCGGCGCAGAAGGCCGTGCGGCGCTGCGCGATTTCCAGCAGGCTCTGCACCGCGACATGAACCTGTCGTCCCCGACCCCCGGCATCGCCGATACACCGGCGCTGATGGACAACTGGGTCGGGCGGATGGTCATGCAGTTTCAGACCTTCGCATTCGTCACCCACAACCGGATGCTGGCCCCGGCGCTGCAACGCGCCACGGTGTCCGGAGATTTCCGGGGCCTGGGAATGCTCGCCACCGCCATTCCGCTCGCCACGCTGATCGTGATGGCTCGCGACGTGATCAACGGACGCGACCCTGCCGAGCGCTTCAAGCCCGAGAACATGGGCCAGACCATGCTGGACATCGTAGATCGCATCGGCGTGCTCGGCTGGACGAAGCCCTATCTGGACGCCGGGATGCGCGCCACCGGTCTGACCGGCCTGTCGCGCTATTCGCGTAACAGCGCCTGGGAGTCCCTCGGTGGCATCCCCTTCGAACAGGCCGGGCGCGTCAACGAATTCATCTCGGCCACCGCCGATGGCGACCTTGAACAGATGCGCCGCGTCGGCGGTGTTCTGTCGCCCGCCAACACCCACATGCGTCTGTTCATGCACTTGCTGGCAGACTGATCTCCTCAGGCTTTCATGTATCCCACCATCTACACCTACACCGGCGACGGTGTGGCGACGGACTTTGCCGTGCCGAACGGTTACATCCACCGGTCTCACATCATCGCCACCGTCGCGGGCACCGTCGCGTCCCACACATGGGCCAACGCGACGACGCTGCGTCTCTCCCCCGCACCGGCGGCGGGCGTTGCCGTCGTCATCACGCGCCGCTCATCGCCCAATGCGCGCCTGGTCGATTATCAGGTCGGCGCGATCCTCGACGAGGAAACGCTGGACCTCGACAGTCGTCAGGCTTTCAACCTCGCGCAGGAATCCTACGACGCCGCGCAGGAGTCCGCCGCGCGCGCCCACGCAGCGGACGCGACAGCAAACACCGCTCTCGACACCTCGGAACGCGCCGCCGCCACAGCGGACGACGCACGCGCCATCGCCGATAACGCCGAGGCCATCGCGCAGGACGCCCGGGCGAACAGCGATCAGGCGGTTGAAACGGCAGAAGCCGCACAGACACAGGCCGCCCGGACCGAGCTGCGGCTCGATACACTGATCACTGACACGGGTAACGTCCCGCCAACCTCTGCGGGTGGAGCGGGCTACGTCCTGACCACGCTGACCGGGGGCCTCTACGCCTGGCAGCCGCCTCAGTGGTTGCCGCTGGGCGGGGGAACACTCCACGGCGCGCTGAAAGTGCCCGCGCTTGAGGCCGTAGACGCAATAAAAGCCCGGACGCTCGTTGCCGAGCAGGGCGTCACGGCCACCACGGTCGATGCTGCCGCAGTCTCCGCCGCAACGGCCACCATATCCAGTGCGTTAACCGTGGGTAACACGCTGACGGTGGCCGGGCCTATTACCACGAACAGCTATCTAAGTGCCTCCATCGGCCGCTTCGGCGGCCACGTCGATAACTTATCGGCCTGCGCCATCGCGGGCGACGGTGCGGACATCGGCGCGCCCGAAAGCACGTTGAAGTTACGTGCGAAGACCACCGGCAGGCCCGCGAGCGTCCTGTTTGAAACCGCAGGCGGCGCTTCCAGAACTGCGATGACATACCTGGATGGCGTCTGGAACCTGGGCGGGTTTTCGTTGCCACGCGGCACGCTGTGGGCGGATCATCGCGGCGACGCCGGGGCGCGCCGGAATTTTTATGTCTACGACAGTCTTTCGGTCACTAACGCCGTGCTTGCCAACCGGATGGTGATCGACCCCGACGGCCGCAGAGCGGAACTCTATGTCAACGGGGACACGACCGGATATAAATTCCAGCACGACGGCTGGCGGCTGGAATGGTGGGGCTCCGACGGCACTCTGAACTATCTTAGCTATGCCAGCGCAGTTCTGTGGCGTTGCAACAACGTTGGCGACACCTGGGCGAAGTCGTTCAACACCTTATCGGACGCCCGCCTGAAAGAAGACGTCGCCACCCTTCCGGCAGAGCGGTGCCTGGAGTTTGTCCGCCGCGCGCGCCCGGTCAGTTACCGGTTCAGGCGTCACCCCGAAGACCGCTGCTTCGGGTTTATCGCGCAGGACATCGAAACCAGCGGCTTCACCGAAATGGTCAGCCGCCACGAAAACCCAGGCGTGCTTGATGGGATTGATCAACCCGCCGACACCAGCGTCCGCTCTCTGGACTACATCCAGGCCATCCCGCTGCTGACCGGCGCACTACAGAACGCGCTGGAACGCATCGACGCACTCGAAGCGCGTCTGAAGGAAATCTCTACACCATGACTTGGCTACTCATCCCGCTCTTCGGGATTTTCCACCGCCTGCGTGGCAGTGACCTCGCGAAGGCGTGGTTCGGCTTCGGCCTGGGTCTGGCGCGGGTCTTCTGCTGGGCCACGCCGTGCGCCGTGCTGTGCTGGCTGATCCTCGGATACGGCCTTTGGGAATCCCTCGGCATCCTCCTGGGCCTGTTCATCGGTTCTGTCTACGGCCAACCCGGCCACATCAACATGGGCCGCCGGTATGACGGCACAATCGATCTTACCGAATGGCGCGAGGACTTCTCCGCCGCAGCCCTGCGCGGTCTCCACTGGACCGCCTACCCCGCTCTTGCGTTGGTCTACACGCGACCCACGGCGGCCATCATGATTGCCCTTTCGGGGCTGCTGACGCCCGTCGCGTATGAACTCGGCTGGCGCACACGCTGGTCCCCGCACTCTGAACTGAATGAAGGTGCGGAATGGGGCGAGGTCTACCTCGGCTGCTTCATCGGCGCGGCCCTCATCCTCGGCAGTGTCCTATGACCCTCGACCCCTTCCAGCGCGAGATGATCGACACAATGGCCCGTGTCGAAACCCGCCTCGACCACATGGAAGACCTCGCGAAGCGCGTCACGGCGCTCGAAGTTTTCCAGGCCCGTGTCCTCGCCGGTGTAGCCGCGCTGTCCGCCATTGCGGGCGCGTGCGCGGACTACATCCGCGAGAAACTCTTCTCCTGACTCAAGGACTCTCATGACTGCTCGCGGTATCCGTAATAACAACCCCGGCAACATCGAACACAACCGCGCCAACCGCTGGGTTGGCCTCGCCACACCGCCGAGCGACGGGCGCTTCTGCCGCTTCACGGAAATGAAGCACGGCGTCCGCGCACTGGCCCACCTGCTGCTGGTCTATCAGACCAAATACAAGCTCGACACGATCCGCAAGATCATCACGCGCTGGGCGCCGAATCACGAGAACAGCACCACCGCCTACGTCAACGCCGTGGCGCGCGGCTTTCACAGTGCCGACGCCCAGATCGATCTCAGCGATGTCCACACGCTGCACCACCTGACACGGCGCATCATCGATCACGAGAACGGTGCCGATGGCGCGCTGGTCAGCGATGATGTGATCGGCGAAGGCGTCCGTATGGCCCTCGCCGCGCGTCGTGCGCCCGTGCGTCTGGCCCGCAATGCAACTGCCGCAGCGGCTGCCACGGCTGCCACAGCAACTGCCGCCGTCGAAACCGGGCTGCTCGATCACGACACGCTGACCTCGGTTGCCGATACGGTCTCCGCCGTCGCGCCGTCGTTCTCGCTGCTGCGGGAACTGACCCCTGTGGTCGGCATCGCCGTCGTCGTCGCGGCGCTTGGCTTCGTGCTCTGGCGCAGGTGGCGCAGATGATCGCCACCATCACCGCGTTCCTGGCTTCCCTGCTGGAACGCCTCTGGAAACCCCTGGCGATTGCCGGGGGCTTCCTCCTCGCCCTCGGCGCGCTTCTCCGGCGCGAACGCCAGCAGGGCCGTCAGGACAGCGCCTACGACGCGCTGCTCCAACGTGAAAAGAACCGTAACACCCGCGATGAAATCGAAACTGAAAACCGCAGCCGTCCTGGCACTGCTGCTCAGCGGCTGCGCGAGCGCTGGTCCCGTGACTGAAGGCGGCTGCGAATGGACACGTTTCATCTACGTGTCCGGCGCTGATCACCTGACCGAGATCACCGCGCAGCAGATCGAAGACCACAACGAAACACGAAGGAAGATTTGCCATGACCGTCAGTAAGGTCGGCGAGCTCAAACAGAAGCTGCTGGGCAGACTGCTGACGATGCTCGACGCCCCGGACTTCAGCGAGCGTAAGGATGCCGCATCGATCCTCTCGGCGACCCTTGCCGTCGTGAAGGCTTTCCACGATGAAACCGGACACGACGTTGCACTGGTTTCAACCACCGTCAGTAAGAACCTGTCGAAGTATCGCGAGACGATCGGCAGCGCATGACGGCACCCCTGATGATCCAGGCGGGAGACGACACGTTTCCCCACTGGGCATCCCGCGATGAGACCGAATGGCCCGCCCATGAAAACTTCCCGTCTTTCCTGCGGTTGGTCTGGGATCATCTCGGACTGCCCGAACCCACCGAGCGCCAGCTTGATATCGCGCGGCGCTTGCAGAATGCGGGGTCCAGAGCCGAGCTTATCATCCGCGCCTATCGCGGTATCGGTAAATCCTACATCTGCGCCGCATTCGTTCTCTGGCGCTTGATGCGTAACCCACGCGACGAGAAGATTCTCGTGGTCTCCGCCACCGGCGGCAAGGCCAAGGAATTCGTCTCCATGGTCAAGTCGCTGCTGCGCTCCATGGATATCCTGGCCTTCCTACGCCCGCAGGGGGACCAGCGCGACATGGCGACCAGCTTCGACGTGGCTGGCGCGTCGCTGTCGCAGAGCTACAGCGTGAAAGCCGTGGGGATCACCGGGCAGATCACCGGGTCCCGCGCCACGCTGATCGTTGCCGACGATATCGAAATCCCCGGCAACTCGAAGACCGAGGAGGCCCGCGCCCGCCTGATGCAATACCTGGCGGAGTTCGAAGCGATCCGCCTGCCGGAAAGCGACGTGATTTTCCTGGGCACCCCGCAGACGGAAGAAAGTATCTACAACCGCCTGGTCGTTGAACGCGGCTACGACTGCTACTGCGTGCCCGCACGCTTCCCGCTGCCCGACAAACTGGCGGGCTACACGCTGAAGCGGCACGACGGGACTCTGGTCCCGATCCTCGCCCCCGAACTGACCGCCGCCTTCGAGGCGGGCACATTGTCCCACGGTTCCCCCGTGGACCCCGTGCGGTTCGACGATGCGGAACTGACCAAGCGTGAATCCAAAGGCCGCGCCTACTTCGCGCTGCAATACCAGTTGGATACCTCGCTGTCGGATGCCGAGCGCTACCCGCTACGGCAGAAAGACCTGATCGTGTTCGAGGCCAACGCACTGAAAGCGCCACGTGTGCTGCAATGGGGCAGACACAGCGACAGCCTCAACGTGGTCCGCGAGATTCCCAACATCGGCTTCAGCGGCGATTGTCTGTTGCGTCCGCTGTTCATCGACAGCGAATGGCGCGACTACGAAGGTGGCGGTGTGTTGTTCGTGGACCCGGCTGGCCGGGGCAAGGACGAAACCGCCTGGGCCATCGTGAAGCACCTCAACGGGCTGCTGTATTGCCTGCATGTCGGCGGCCACAACGGAACCCCCGCAGAAGCCATGGTGAAGATCGCTGCGGATGCCAAGCGGTTCCAGGTGAGCCTGGTGGAAGTCGAACCGAACTACGCGCAGGGCACATGGGTCGTGGCGTTCGCCCCGATCCTGACCAAGGTCTGGCCCGGCGGCTGCACCGTCCAGGAATCCGAATGGGCGCGCGGGCGCAAGGAACAGCGCATCATCGACACGCTGGAACCCGCCCTGACCACGCACAAGCTGGTCATCTCGGAAAGCCTGCTGGCTGCCGACGTGGCGCAGGAAGACCGCGCCTATTCGCTGCTCTACCAGTTGACCCACGTCACCCGTGAAGGCGGATGTCTGCAACACGACGACCGTCTGGACGCCCTGGCGGGCGCTGTGGCTTCCCTACAGCGAACCCTGGGGATCGACGCGGACGACGCGGCGGAATCCCAACGGCGCGACGAAATGGACCGCGCCATCGAGCACTACTGGGACGTTCTGGAAGGCGGCGGCCTCACGGCATTCCGTGGGTATGGCCGTGGGGATGACGGGGGATACGATGAGGTCCTGAGGGCGGCCGATGGGGAACTTAGGGTTTACCCGGGGGACCGCTGGTAGGCGCTCATGTCAAAGGATCGGACACGTCGCGTCCTCATGTCGAGAAAATCCGGTTTTGTTAACGCGAGACATTCTCCCCAAATTTCCCAGAAAAATTCTCACGCAGATATATCCCCTGGGCGGGCGGCGCGATCCCCCCGTGCCCCCCGCCTGTCTGGCTGTCCGACCATAGGCCACCCTTTACCACGCCAGCGGCCTCCCTACCCATCCCTACGGAGGCCGCGCGGCACACTCACGGCACACCGAAAGGCGCACACGCAGTAATATTGAGTGGTTTCAACGCTCTGAAACCCATGACCGGATGATCATTAAGCAACGGCTGGCAGGTTCGGAGGGGTGACGAGAGGTATCCAACGGGGCCGAGCGGGTCACGCCGCTCCCATAAATCAAAACGCTTGCCCCTGTTGAACTGTTTTTTTGCCCTCAAAAGTATGAATTTATGCGTATCATCCATTGACAATCCATCTTGAGTATGCATAAATACGTATCATGAGAAGCCGAGACGTTATAAAACTTATCGAAGCGGACGGTTGGCAGCTTATCGGCACCGCTGGCAGTCATCACCAGTTCCGCCACCCGACAAAGCCGGGGCGGGTGACAGTTCCCCATCCGTCTCAGGATTTACCGATAGGAACGCTGAAGTCGATTGAACGTCAGTCCGGCTTGCAGATACGGAGGAGAAAATGAGGGTTTACTATCCCGCCATCATCGAACGGGGTGAACATGGGTTCGGGGCGTTCTTCCCCGACCTTCCGGGTTGTGTCAGCGCCGGTGTCACCGTGCAGGAAGCTGCCGAGGGTGCGGCGGAAGCATTGGAATTGCATCTTGCCGGTATGGCTGAGGATCGTGAACCGCTGCCCGAACCGAGCGATATAGCTAAGCTGGAACACGATCCCGAGGTTGACGAAGTGGCCCGCTTACTGGTCCCTGCCGAGCTTCCGGGGCGAGCCGTGCGGGTTACCATCACGCTGCCCGAGGCTTTGGTTGCGGCAGTGGACCGCTATGCAGCGGAGCATGGGTTCACCAAGTCGGGACTCTTGGCGCAAGCGGTGCGGGAAAAGATCGGGCACACGAAGGCGGCTTGAAGAGCCTCCGCCGCCGGTCGGCTGGAAATCCAAACGGGGACAGAACGGCGGAGAGGTGGCTTAAGTCTTTCCCACACTTCAGGCCGAAGCCATCAATTCCCACCCGAGCGGCTTCATTGAGTCGTTAGTGACCGAAACCACTCGCGCCCTAGTCGGGTCTGTTCCTCCAACATTAGGCGGCGATTGCGGCCAGCACTGAGACAGTTTGCCATGCGCTGGCCTGCGGGATCAATTTGATCCAACGGGAAGCTCCACCTTCCATATTTCTCCGCACCGTGAGCAGTCGAGGCGTCATAACCGACATGGTCTAACGCAACGTCCAACGTGTGCGCGTTTCTGAGAGACATTAGAAACGCCCTAAAGTCGTCCTTGGAGAGAAATCCATGATATGTGCCCCAATAGCGGTCGCTACACGCCAACATCCCTAAAGATAGGTTGCCGTCTACGCCAATTCTTACCCTTATGCACTCGCTCCAAGTGGCTCCCACATTGAACGAGAAGCGCGTAAACGCCGGTGCAATGACCATTTCCGACATGTTTGACCGCCCGGCGAGAACGCAAGGACCTTCACCATATCTTACTCGGGGATCGGGTCCGCCTAGCCAGTGCGTTCCATATGTTGACGGGAATTGGAACACGCTCGGCGCTGTCTGGGCTTGATAGAAGGGCACCGCTATGAAGACGGCAAGAAACGAGAATACCCCTATTGGTATTCCAATCCTCGCAGCTAGGCTTAAGTCCGCCTGCCTTTTGGGTTTCTTGTCTGTCACTGCTGAATGGGTGGCTGATGCTTCAGGATACAACGCGCGAACCGCGCGCTTGCTTCATCAAATCCGGCCATTGTCACTTCCCACTGTTCACCTTCATCAAAGGTGATCCGAGTCGGCCCTAGGAACGCCAAAGATACCGTCTGCTCAAAGAACTGCACCGCCTTACTTGTTGTCATATGCGCTACGAGCAAGCGATCTCGTGCAAAAGCCTCAATCGCAAGCTCACTGTTCCATTGTATCCGCATTGAGGGAGGCGTTGGGCTACTTCGACTTACTAGGAGAGCGATGCTCCCCGGCTGCCTATTACTCCAATAGAATGAAACGGTGGTCTGATCGCGGCGATCTATCCCGAACCTACAGATAATGCCTTGATTCCCGAACGCCTCAGTTCCGCTTAAATCAAGCGAGCCTCTGTCTACCCAACGAGGCGCTCCCGACACTTGGAATTCGGAAATCGCCTCCATGCTCCGCGCAGACGTTGTAGCAATTAGCGCCAGACCAATTGCCGTAAACCCAAGTGCCGTTAGCAGTAACCTTCTCACTTGGGCGGCCCTCTCTATAAATATTAACCCAACACCGCCCTACCAAATACGCGTAAATCTCCGCAAGTTTTTATACCATTCAGATTTATTTTTTTGTCGGTGCCCCCTTGGGCTTGCTGTCCTCCATCAACGAGCCAAGTAGCCCACGAGCTTCGCCCTTAGATATGTCTTCTTCTATGAACGATCTAAGCAGACCTTGAGCTTTACCATAACTGCGGGGGCTTACGTATTGTTGGGAGAGCTTCCTTGACGCCTCCCCATGCTGAGCTTCGTAGGCCGTATCATATAGGGCAGCCAGAAGGGCACCGGATACATCTAACTCCAGGAATTCCGAGGGTTTTAAGCCTTGCCAGGCTTCAAGCGCTAGCCCAAGTATACGCGGGTCAGCATCCTTCAAGGCGATTTTTGGGGGAGCAAAATCAATTACCCCGCCGGGCCGCATAGGTAGCTTCCCCGTTGCCAGCCACTCAAGGCGAACACCACAAACTTCCGCAAGCCTTGCTGCTGTTGATAAGCGCAGGGCGGTTCCGGTCAGATACTTATTCAGGGTCTGAGGAACCATTCCCACCCTACGGGCCACGGCGGCGGGGCCTCCGGCAAGGTTTACAGCCTCACGCAGTCGGTCGCCGATCTGACCCTCTACATCTGCTTCAGGAAACATTGCCATCATTTAACCATCGCAAGCTATTTTTCTTGTTTTCAACAGAACCTAATTCGCTTATAAGCAGCTTATCAGATTGGCGCAGCGAACGCTAGTTAGCTTCTCCCGACGATCTGGCGAGAGTCCCGGCACCAATCGGGCACATCCGATCTAGCGATCGGTCTCGGGGTTCCGAGGGGCGGCCCATAACCCCATCAACACCGAATAACCGATATGCCAGAGGGAACCCACATGGACCCCCTAAGCGCCCTCTACGCGCCCCACAGGACTCCGTATGATTCCCTCTGGCACCCACTCCGCTGTACCCACTGCTCAACCACCCTCCACCCACCTAGAACCCTCCCAAAATGGCCCAGAAAAGACATTGGCCGTTTTTGGCGGTTTTTAGACAGAACCATCGACACGACTCGTTAACATATCACTGAAGGAATCAATATGTCACGCTATACAACTTCGCGCCGTAAAACGACACGCGTTCACACCGCTGCGGAGATTCTACGGATCGTCAACGAGGTCAAAGCGGGCGCTTCGGTTGTTGAGGTCTGCCGCGAATACGGAGTCCCCGATGAAGCGGCTTTCGAAGTTTACAAAGCGAGAGCCGAGACGATAGAGGTGCAACGCGAGCTGGGTCAGCAGAGGGAAGAGAACACCAAGCTGCGTCGTCTGCTGATAGACGCTATGCACATCATCTCTGATGATACGTTCCACGAGATCACAAGAGGGCGGTGACCGCTTACGGTGACAACTTAAAAGCCTCTCTTGCAGAGGGGTCCCCAAACGTCTTTCTAAAAGAATATACCTGATGAATATCTCAACGTAGTTCGACACGAGTTACTCATTAGGAATAGATATAAGAAAGACACTTAGTAGAGACTCTACGTAAAGACAGTACGTAACGACTCTAAGCCTTCTTAAAGAAACCCGTTACGTCCCTTTACGTATACTCCTTAAGCGGCGGAAGCCGCTCTTTGGTCTTATCCGCCTCCGGCGGAATTGGTGTCTCCCTACATCGGCAGGAATCCCAATGAATACCCGTCTGGTCTCTCCCGCCTCTGGCGGTTGTCCAGACGATCCTCATTGTCCTGCCTGCCGTCTTCCAAACAAACCGCCTGACGAGTCCGCGAAATCCGGACGAAACCTCAGGTCATCCTCTGGGATGGCCGAGGGTCGCGGTAATGCCTTGTTCGGAATTGTCCTGAACGGGCCGCTGATCGCACGGAGGACCCACAATGTTTCGCATTGTGCTGCGTCTCCGTTGGGGCCGTTGGCGGCTGCGAGTTGTGATCGCAGCGCGCCGGTAGACGGTCCCATCGGGAGCCGGGAGGGAGAACGCCCAACAAGCGCCCTCCCGGTGCCCCGAATGTATCGGGAAGTATTCCAAATGTCCAACAAAACGGAAGCCGTAGAACGGCTGCGGAAATACCTGACAAACGGAGCCACGGTTTACACCGTCCTGCGCCGTGTCAGCCGCAGCGGTATGAGCCGGACCATCTCCCCAGTTGTGGTGGTAGGCAACGATGTAGTTGACCTGTCGTATGACCTCGCCCGCGCTGCTGGCATGAAGCTAGCCCCTAAGGGCGGCGTAGTGGTGCGCGGTTGCGGCATGGATATGGGCTTGCACGTGGTCGAAAGGCTCGCCCATGCGGCCGACCTCTCTCTCAATCATCGTTGGTTGTGAGGGCGACGCCATGACGCCCTTAGACAAACACAGGGCAGCCTTGCTGGGTTTGCCTCCCCTCCAACCGCATGAAGGATCGTGGATCGTCACATCCCCGCAAGGCAACCGCTATGAAGTGTTTCGCCCGCTGACAGCGTTGCGAGCGAAGCGCGCAGGCTACCAGGTGCAATCCATTCTGGATCACTTGGGCAACCTAAACGCGGCAATGCGCAACGGCGGGGCGGTAACATGAACCCCCACAACCTCCTCACGCCCCTCTGGGCAGTCCTCTGGGCTGCCTGGACGTGGGTCATGTTGTCTTTCGCCCTGCTGTTCTGAAACTCTGCATGGCTCTGAAAGAACCCCGCAACGGAGGCTTCACGGCCTCCGCTTTGCTTCAAACTGCCATCCACGCGCACCGCTCCTACGCGGCTGCAAAGCGCCACTTCAAGAAAACTCCATCGTTTGACTCTGCGTTGTCCATGCAGCGTGCCCTCAGGGACCGTGCGGAAGCGCGTGAGGAAATGCGTGGGGTTCTGAAGGTGGTCTCAACGAGGACTGAAGAATGACTGACACAACTGCCAAGGTCGCCGCAGCACTTGCGGAAGCCCTGAAGAAAACCGGCGCGGAAATCGTGGAGAAGACCTCTGCGTCTGTTTTGGGTGTGAGCGTAACCTATCACTGCCAAACTGATGGGGGCTACATTCTCTACGTATTCCGGCAATCGCCCCGGCCCGAGAACCGCTTCGCGCACGGCATTGGGTTTTCTGCCAGCGCGCCCGACGCAGCGGTACAGGTCAACCTCTCCCGCAGTGACGCCTGCGACCTCGCGCGGCGCATCCTGCATACCTACGGGGAATCTCTGTGACACCAACACCAAGCTGCTTCGGTGCGCAGGCCATCCAAAAACTAGTGGACCAAATGCTCGATCAGCTATGGCGGGCCGACTTCCCCACCAGGCAACGCTTTCTTTCATACCTGTGGGGAACTGCCGCAATCCCCTCAACACCTCCCAACCAACCCATCAGAACACTCCGCTGCGCTCTACGCGGGGCTAAAGGAATACCTATGGATTTCAAAGCAGACTGCGTAACTGTCTCCACAGATAGCGTCTCGGTTTTGCCATTAGCGCGCGGCAAGCTACGTATGGCTGTCGAAGAAGACGGCGACGTTAGCGTCGTCCACCTCTCCCGCGAGGACTCCCTACATCTCGCCGAGGAAATCCGTAAGCACTACGGCGCGGAAGACGCAGAGAAACCTGCGGTGCGTCCTGAGGATGTCATACGGTTAGGCTGTGGATATACTGGGGGTCCTGGCGCTCTGTTCGCAGGCAGCCGAGAAGCAGCGGCCAAATTGAGAGAGGCCGTTTCGGCACTCAGAACCACGTTTACGTGGAGAGACACCGATGAAGGTCATACATTCTGGAATCTGGTGGATACCCGCCTGAACGAAATCGCGCTCGGCCTCGAAGCCCCCGCGAAACCCTCCGTGAACCCTGCTGAATACGCCTCGCCGGTCCCGCCGGGATACGACACGATTCCCCATTGGATCGCTGTGAATAAACCGGAGGTGATTGAGAAGGTGGATGCGAGCGTGATGACGCGTCTGGCATCGTCTGTCGGCCATATCACCCCGCCGTTGCGCGAAGTCGTCACATTGAGCGTTGCGCTCACCCCCGAGAAGCTCCGGAAGCGTGGCGTTGGGCGTCTGAACGCATACCCGGTGTCCCTGCTGGATCGCCTGCTGCCCGTTATGGTGGACGAAATGGGACTTGCGGCACCGATGAAGGACGCTGCGTGATCTTGTAGCAAAACGGCGGGTTTCGGCCCGCCGCTCTACAGCTCAATCTGAACCAATATTGGTTTGACTTTTTTATAAAAACCTATCATTATGATAGGTACAAGGTGAGTAAGCCGTTGAAACTCAATAATCATTCTGCGTTGAGGTTAATACGGCAACTTGCCGCCGACACAAACAAGATCGTGATCCTTGAACATGCTGAGCAACGCATGAAGCGGCGTAAAATTACGCTGCGAGAGGTTCACGCATGTCTTCAGAAAGGGACGATAACGGAAGGCCCGGCTTTGGATATGTGGCAGAACTGGAAAGTCACCCTAGCCCGTCGTGCGGCAGGCAGGGAACTGGCTTGTGCAGTTGCCATCGATCAGCGGCGTGGGCTGCTGGTCATCACTGTGTTCTCTGGAAAAGGAGGCTGAAATGACATATCACTATACTGCCAGCGGCCTCGACAATGTGTATCTGGCCAACGGCTACACCCGACACAAAACCCCTTACGGCGACGGTGTGTCCATTCAGAACCTCAACGGCCTGCATAAGGTCATCGGGCACGCCCTGATCACCCAGCCCATTGACCTGATCGGCGCGGAACTGCGGTTCCTGCGTGTCGAAATGGATTTGTCGCAGAAGGTTCTGGCCGATCTGCTCGGCACCACTGAACAAACCCTGCGCCGCTGGGAAAGCAGCCGCAAAAAAGCTATTCCGGGACCGGCAGATCGTCTGCTGCGCGCGCTGTATGGGGAATTTATCGGCCAGGATGGCAACCTCCGGCGCATGGTTGAACGTCTGGCAGAACTCGACACGCTCAGTCAGCGCGCCAGTATCCGCCTGAAGGAAACCCGGCGCGGCTGGAAAGAAGAGTGCATCGTCTGATTTGTATACGTGTCTGACATCGTAGTCAGTTATGCTTACACACGCCTCAGGGAACCTGCCGAAACCCGGCGGGTTTTCTTTTGGGGGCTGCGCGAGATGGCTAAGTCAGACTTAGGGTAAGGCTCCGTGATAACGAACGAGCCCTCATTCGTAGTGAGGGTTCTCTCCGCCACAGGCGGGCATCAGCCGGAAGCCGCCCATTGTTTGTTCTCGTTTTGTTCTTGACTCTTCCTCCCGCTCCCCCTATCTATCCGCCAAAACGACGGAGGAAACTGCAATGCAACCAAACCACAGCGACAGATACTGCCTACGCTGGTGTCTGGCCGTTCACGGCGGCCTGTTGGCCCTGTATCTGCTCAAGATCGCGGCGGCATAAAAACACCTACGCATACAGTATCGCCGTAACCGCTTGTCCGACATTACCTTATGTGTTACTTCCTTGTGAAGAGTTGACTTCACAAGCGGAGCATCACATGACATATGCACAACTCAGGCTGGATTCGGGGCGATACCTGGCGGGCCTCCGTCAAGGGGTCAACCTCACCCAGGCTGGCCTCGCGAAGGCCGTCGGCTACGACTATTACACGTTCATCTCGCAGATCGAGAACGGACGCGTGCAGTTGCCGGAGGACAAATGGCTGACCTTCGCGAAGGTCCTGAAGGTCGATCCAAAAGAGTTCGCAGCAAAAATGCTGTCGTTCCTCCACCCTCTTCCCTACGCGCTGCTGTTCAAAAATGAACGGAAGCACAACGAGTGGCTCGAAAAGCTGGAACCGGGCACGTAACGTGCGGTCTCCGGCACAATCAAACCGGAGACTACTATGGCGGCAGCAGCCAGACTAAAAGAAATACGCACACGCATCGCCCTCGCCTGCGCACAGGTATCCATCGACGATCGAGGCGGGAAAGTCATCCTGGCTTTAGATGAAGCCGAAGGTGGGGAGCAGTATGTCTCCATTGCGGCGCGACATCAGTGCCCCTCCTCCGCACATCTGGATGGTGTCATGACGATGGATCATCACATCGGCATGTGGGTGCTGTACCGCCCAAACCACCGCACGGAACACCAGACGATCGAACTCGACGCTGACCCGCTGCGTTCCATCGGGATGCTGGCGGACCACCTCGCGCCTCGCCCGCAGAAAAGTGTCCAGCAGCGCGTGATCGAGGCGCTCGCCGCGTAAATTTGTCTCGCCTGAACGAGACACAACGCAGCTTGTGTCCCGTAAAGCCCGAAATCTGATTCACAACGGACCCGCAGCCATGGAACTCTACAAGCGCCCCCGCTCGTCTTACTGGTATGTGGACTTTGCGGACCCCTCCACGGGCAAGCGGGTTCGATTCAGCACACAGCGTAAAGAGAAACGCGAGGCCGCCCAGGTGGCCGCTGCGGAACTCAAGCGACGCCAGGATGAACACCAGCTTGGCGCGCGCCGCGAGATGACCATCCGTCAGGCGCTCGATGCCCGGCTGGACGAACTGCGTGCCCTGGTGAAAGCCGGGGAACGGACGGCACAATACCTTGAAGACGTGGAACGCCGCACTGGCGTCATGACTGGCGCAGACAAGAGGCGGTGGTTCATCCCACCAGAAACCCCCATGCACCTCGTCACCGACGCAACCGTGAAAGACCTGATGCGCAACCGTCTGCTGGAAGGCATGTCTCAAGGGTCCGTCAATCACGAGGTTGCCGTGCTGCGTTCGGCTTGGCACCTGGCATTCGAACGGAATATCCGTGTGTATCAGGGGCTGAAGTTCAGACTGCCCAAACCCCGCCAGAAAACCCGACACCTGTCGTGGGATGAACTGGCGGCGGTCCATAAGCTGCTGGACCCTAAGCGCCCTCTGCCCGGCCGCAACAAAAGTGAGTTCGCCCCTCCTGAAACCTCGCGCATCTACCGTCAACGACAGGATGCACAGGACATGTTGATCGGTTTCGCTCTTACGGGGGGGCGCTGGTCGGAACTCTCAACCCTGTTGTGGTCCCAAGTGGACACCAAGACTTGGGCAACAGTCTTGCTCTATGGCTGGAAGGATCGGGAAGAGCGTCCAGTTCCTCTACCGCCCATGGCCTCTGAAATGCTGAAGCGGCGTTATGAGGTTCGCGAGGGGAACTACGTATTCCCCGGCGAGAAGGGTGACAAGCCGCGCACTGGTTCTTCCAAGGCAATCCTGCGCGCCATGGATGCGGCTGGTCTCAATACGAACGACCTGGTGGAGCGGCACGGTCGCGCGACGATCCATTCTCTCCGCCACACTTTCGCGTCCTGGCTGGTCAGTAACGGGGCCAGCATCAAGGACGTGAAAGAGCTACTGGGCCACGCCTCGGTCACCACTACGGAACGTTACGCTCACCTGGACAGGACCGGGGCAGTGCAGCGTGCACGCACCATGCTGACCAACATCACGGGAGCGCTGTAATGGCGCTTCCGAGTTACGGCACAAAATCGGCACACAATAGTAAAGTGTTCACAGGTTTTTCCTGTAGGCGGCCCCATAAAACACCAACATTTACAAGGGTTTTATGAACGTCCCCGGCGGGATTCGAACCCACGGCCCCAGGATTAGGAATCCTGTGCTCTATCCTGCTGAGCTACGGGGACACGCCCCGCCCTATAGCGGAACTCCGGGGGGGATGGAACTCCCGCCCGGGATCCGGGCGGTAACCTCGATCTCGATGCGGATCCGCGGATCGGCGAAGCCCGCCACCACCAGCATGGTGGCAGCCGGCCCGGCAACCGCGAAGGCTTCGCGCAGATGCGGAAAACACGGCGGAAAATCCGCCGCATCGCGCAGAAAATACGAAACCCGCACCACATCGTCCAGCGACGCCCCGGCCTCGCCCAGCGCCGCCTTGATGTTCTTCAGCGTCTGCACGCATTGCACGACGATATCGTCGGCGATCGTCATCGTCGCGTAATCGAAACCGGTAGTGCCCGACACGAACACCCAGCCGCCGTCCACCACCGCGCGGCTATAACCGATCTCGCGTTCGAACGACGATCCCTGGCTGATATGATAGCGGGTCATCATCCCCTCCTATGTCTGCACCGTGCCGGGCCTGAACCAGCTCGGGCGGCGTTTTTCGGTAAAGGCGGACAACCCCTCGCGCCCCTCGGCCGAAGCGCGCTGCATCCACGATTCATGCGCCAGAGCCTCCATCGCGCGCCGGTCCAGAGTCAGCCCGTTGGCGGACAGGAAGGAATGCTTGGTCACCGCCATGGCCTGCGGCGCGGACAGGAAAATCTCGTCCAACAGGTCGGACAGGCGCGATTCCATGAAGTTTTCCGGCACCACTTCGTGCACCAGCCCGATACGGCAGGCTTCCTCGGCGCCGAAACGCTCGCCGGTCAGCGCATAGCGCCGCGTATGTCGCAGCCCCATCGCATTGATCATGTGCGTCGAGATCGGCGTCGGCGCGACGCCGACGCGCACCTCGGTCAGCCCGAACAGGGCGCGCGGCGTGGCGAACGCGACATCGACGGCACAGACGATGCCGCAACCGCCACCGAAACACGCCCCCTGCACCACGGCAATGGTGGGTTTGGGAAATTCATTCAGCAGTTGCATGGCCCGCGTGGTCGCCAGCGAGGCGGCAAAAGCGCGTTCGGGATCGTAATCCGCCGCCTGTTTCAGCCAGTTGACGTCGGCGCCCGCCTGAAAATGCCGGCCCGCGCCGCGAATCACCAGCGCGCGCACATCAGCGTCGCGTGCCAGATCCTCGAGCCCGCGGATCAGCGCGTTCAGCAGATCCTCGTTGTACGCGTTGCCGACCTCGGGACGATTCAACGTCACCGTCGCCACGCCGCGCGCATCGACCGACAGAAGAACAATCTGATTTGCCGTCATGGCATCCCCCTCTCCAGAACCCTTTGTTGCCGCCACATCCGGTGATTTCCGCATGTTTTCCAGTGGAGTGCGGCACCGCGCACGCCGGATCCCGCTGGACGGGATTATTCCGGCGACGCTCGCACCTTGCACGGGACCAGACAAGCCCCTTTCATTTCCCGGCGGACCGGATCACATTTCCCGGATGCACATTCATGCAAGCTGTGTGGCCCGCAATGGAGCAGGCATTCTGCTGATCGGCCCCCCGGGTTCCGGCAAATCCGACCTGGCGCTGCGGCTGCTGGACCTGGGGTGCGATCTGGTCGCCGACGATCAGGTGCTGCTCGACGGCAACACCCTGAGCGCCCCCGCCAATCTGGCCGGGCTGCTCGAGGTGCGCGGGCTTGGCTTGCTGCGGCTTCCGTATATACAGACCGCCGGGCTTGCACTGGTCGCCGCCGCCGGCATCCCGCAACGTCTGCCCGAACCCACGACTCTGCATGGTGCCCCGATGATCGTGCTGAATCTGCTGGAGGCTTCGGCCCCGGCAAAAATCTTCCGCGCCCTGGCCTGCGTTCACGGGGTGCCGATGCTGGCCGGAGCATTCGCATCATGAACAGTAAGGTCGTTATGGTGACCGGCCTGTCCGGAGCCGGCAAATCGACCATCATGCACATGCTCGAGGATCTGGGGCACGATGCGGTCGACAACCCGCCGCTGGAACTGATCGAGGAGATGGTCGCACGCACCTCGACGCCACTGGCGATCGGGGTGGACGCCCGCACCCGGGGGTTCAGCGCCCAGACCGTCCTCGGCACGCTGGAACGCCTGCGCCTGACGCCGGGACGGCGCGTCGATCTGGTGTTCGCCGACGCCACCGAAGATTCGCTGCTGCGCCGCTACAGCGAAACCCGCCGCCGCCATCCGCTGGCCCCCGAACGCCGCGTCGCCGACGGCATCGCCGCGGAACAGGCGTTGCTGGAAGACCTGCGCGCGGCGGCCAACCTGCTGATCGACACCACCGACATGCCGATCCCCGCCTTGCGCGCCCTGATCGAACGGCATTTCTCGCAGGACGACAGCACACGGCTGACGGTATCGCTGGTCTCGTTTTCCTACCGCAGCGGCCTGCCCAAGAATGCGGATCTGGTTTTCGATGCCCGTTTCCTCAAAAATCCGCATTACGACCAGACCCTCAAGCACCTCACCGGCAAAGACCCCGGCGTGGCCGCATTCATCAAATCCGACCCGAATTTCGATGAATTCTACAATAGATTGAAAGATATACTTTTATTTTTACTCCCTCGTTTCGTGCAGGAAGGAAAAAAATACCTGACCATTGCGATCGGTTGCACAGGTGGTAAACATAGATCCGTGTGTATAGTTGAAAATCTGGCATGTGATCTTGTGGTTTCTGGCTGGCACATAGATGTGCTACATAGAGAGCTTGGGCGGTCACGCGATGCGGCTGATAATCCAGACCCGACGCGACCGGTCCCGCCGATTCAGGTGCAGGAGGCCTGAGCTCATTCCATGACGGCTGCATACTGTTACGTTGCATCGCGTTCCTCGTGGAGATGCACCGGTGCCATCTCACCGCCCCCGTTTCCGAAGGCCGGCTCAACCGGGCTTTTGCCATGATCGGTCTCATTCTGGTCACCCACGGTAAACTGGCGGAAGAGTTCCGGCTGGCGATGGAGCACGTCGTCGGGCCGCAAAAAAACGTCACGGCGATCTGCATCGGCCCGGAAGACGATATCGAGGCACGCCGCCAGGACATCGAAGCCAGCATCCAGGCCGCCGACAGCGGCGACGGGGTGATCGTGGTGACCGACATGTTCGGCGGCACACCGTCGAACCTCGCCATTTCGCTGATGGACCGCCCCGGCGTCGAGGTGCTGGCCGGCATGAACCTGCCGATGCTGGTCAAGCTGGCCAAGATGCGCGGCGCCTATCCGATCGCGGAAGTGGTCGCCTGTGCACAGGACGCCGGGCGCAAATACATCGCCGCCGCATCGCACGTGCTGAGCGGCAAGACCGGCAACCACTGCGGCTGCCCGGACGACGCCGACAAACACGATATCGGCAACGGCCACGATATCAGAAGCGGAACCCACGGATGAGCGGCGCGCCCTCTCTGTCCCGCAATGTGCTGGTCCCCAACCGCCGCGGCCTGCATGCGCGCGCCGCCGCCAAGTTCGTCACCCTGGCCGAGCAGTTCTCGGCCGCCATCACCGTCGCCAAAGACGGCGTGGATGTGCCCGCCCAGTCGATCATGGGACTGATGATGCTGGGCGCCGGGCAAGGCAGCACGATCCAGCTTCGCGCCGAGGGCTGGGATGCGAAGGAAGCGATGGACGCGCTGGTCGCCCTGGTCGCGCGCGGATTTGATGAGCAGGACTGACACCCCCGCCGCCAAGACGGCACGCCCGCGTAAACGCGAACGGGTGCTGCGGGGCATTGCGGTTTCGCCCGGCATCGCGATCGGCCCGTTGTTCGACGCCACGGAACCGCAGGCGCCCGAAATCCCGCAGGCGCGTCGCATCCAGGCCAGCGAGATCGAGGCCGAGGCCGCGCGGCTGGACGCCGCCGTCGCGCTGTCGCGCAAGCAGCTCGCCAAGTTGAAGCTGCGTCTGGGCGCCCTGCCCGAGGAAGCGCAGGAAGAACTGTCGCCGCTGCTCGACGCCTATGCGCAGATGCTCGGCAATTCGCGTCTGCTGCGCGGCGCGCGCAAGCGCATCGCCGAACAGCTGACGGCGGCGGAAACCGCCATCGCGGACGAGGCCGACGCGATCGGCGCCGCCATCATCGCCCTGGGCGGCGACGACAAGGCGGGACTGAAACGCCGCGCCGACGAAGTGCATGAGATCGCCCGCCGCCTGATCCGTAACCTGCTGCACACGCCGTTCCGCAATTTCGCCCATCTGCCGGAAGGTTCGATCCTGCTGGCCGAAGCGCTGACCCCGGCCGATGCCGCGCTGATCGACCCGACGCGGCTGATCGGCGTCGCCACCGATGAAGGCGGCGAGGACGGGCACACCGCCATCATGCTGCGCGCGCTGGGCATCCCCACCGTTCTCGGCGCCTCGGGCCTGAGCAGCGCGGCGCGCACCGGCACGATGGCGGTCATCGACGGCACGGCCGGCACCGTCACGCTGAACCCGAACGCCACGACGCTGACCGCCGCGCGGCGCGCGCTGGCCGCTTTCGCGCGGGAAAAGCAGAAGCTCTCGAAGATCAGCCGGCTGAAAGCCGAAACCGCCGACCAAGAACCGATCGACCTGCAGAGCAACCTGGAGATCCCCGCCGAACTGCCGCTGATCGTCCAGGCCGGCGCGATGGGAATCGGCCTGCTGCGCAGCGAATTCCTGTTCATGAACCGCGAGGACATCCCCGACGAGGACAGTCTGGCCGAGGTTTACAGCACCGTCGTCGATACGATGCAGGGCGATCCGGTCACCATCCGGGTGCTCGACTGGGGCGGCGAGAAGGAAATCGAATCGCTGAGCAACGCCGGGATCGTGCCGGTGGCCGGCAACACCAACCCGGCGCTGGGCATGCGCGGCATCCGCATGCTGCTGAAAGCCCCGGAGCTGTTCGAAACGCAACTGGCGGCGATCCTGCGCGCCTCGACCCACGGTCCGGTGCGCGTGCTGCTGCCGATGGTCACCGTGCCCGAAGAAGTGCGCGAAGCCCGCGACATTTACGACCGCGTGGTGCGCCGCTTGCGCCGGCGCAACGTGCCGCTGCCCGAAACACTGCCGCCGCTCGGTATCATGATCGAGACCCCGGGTGCCGCGCTGGCTGCCGACGCACTGGCGCTGGAAGCCGATTTCTTCGCGATCGGCACCAACGATCTGGCGATGTATGCGCTGGCGGTCGATCGCGGCGACACCGGCGTCGCGCATCTTTACGATTCACTGCATCCCGCCGTGCTGCGGCTGGTGCAGTTCGCGACCGAAGCGGCGCTGCGCATGCGCATGCCGGTGTCGATCTGCGGCGAAATGGCCAGCAACCCGCATCTGACGCCGCTGCTGCTGGGCATGGGGCTGCGCTCGTTCTCGATGAACGCCTCGTCGCTGCTGCGCGTGAAACAAGCGGTGCGCGCGGTCGAGATCGCCGACTGCGCCCGCTTCGCGCGCAGCGTCATGGAACAGTCGGACCCGCTGCGCATTCGCGAGCTGGTCAAGGAATTCAGCGAAAAATTCGGATTGTAGAACGATCTGCCGGTTATAATTTCCAGCAATAATTGAAAACGACTTGCTTACATTTCCATAAGCGACTATAGATCGAGCAGAAAATTAATTTAAATTTAAGTGACTGACATATGTCTGAAGACCCGAAAGTCCCCAAGCCTCTCAAACGCCGTATGTTCGTGTTGCGCGCCGTCGGCCTGACCGCGGCTCCAGCGGTGCTGGCCGGCTGCGTTCCGCCCGGCGGATATGGCCCTGCCACTGGATATACCGGCATCAGCGACAGCGACCCTTCGGATGCCGGCGGATATGGCCGCGGGGGCCATCGCGGTACCGGTCTGACCGACAGCGATCCCAACGATGCGGTCGGCAATGGCCGCGGCGGTGTGCGCCGGACGGGCGTCAGCGATAGCGACCCGTATGACGCAGCCGGACGTGGGCGCGGCGTGCGCCGGACGGGCACCAGCGATAGCGACCCTTATGACCCGGCCGGCGGTGGGCGCTCGAGCGGCCCCTCCGACAACGACCCTTCGGATCCCGCCGGGCGGGGCCGCGGGCGCTATGGCCGTACCGGCCTGACCGACAGCGATCCGTACGATGCCGGCGGGCGCGGACGCCGTGGTTACTAACCATTACAGAACGGGCGTTGCCAGCGATGGCAGCGCCCGAAAATTTTCAGCACCCCGATCAGATATGGTTGAAACCATGACCACACTTGCCGCCCAGGCCTGGCGCCTGGCTTTCAACGACCTGCCCGTCGAGGACGGACTGGCGATGCGCGAGGGTACCGCCTGGCGCCACTTCCCGGCCATAGAATCCGACCGCTTCAAGGATCTGTTGTCGGTCGAGGTGCTCGACGCCTTTCTGCGCACCGATGCGGCGCGCACACCGCGCGTCGGGATGGCCGACAGCAGCCGCCCCCGCAGCGCCGCCGTGCCGCCGGACGAATACCTGGAAGAAGATTCGCCGCGCGTCGATCTGCCGCGTCTGCTGGCCCGCTTCGATGCCGGCGCCTCGCTGGCCGTGTCGCAGTTTCACGAGATCCACGAACCGCTGGCGCGCTTCTGCCGCGGCCTCGAGAAGATCTTTCTGCATGCGGTGCAGGCCAACATCTACCTGACGCCGCCGAATGCCCAGGGCTTTCGCGTGCACTACGACACACACGACGTGCTGGTGCTGCAGGTCTCGGGACAGAAGGTCTGGCGGGTCTGGGACGAGATCCCCTTCCCCGCCCCGACGCGCGACACGCCGTGGATGAACCATGTCGAGCCGATCGGCGCGCCGCACATCTTCACCGTGCAGCCGGGCGACGTTCTCTACGTGCCGCGCGGCGTGATGCACGATGCCACGACGCGCGATGGCGATGGCCCGTCGCTGCATATCACCATCGGTCTGCTCGACCTGTTCTGGGCCGACATGCTGCGCGCCACCATCGACCAGCTCGAACAGAAAATGCCGGCCATGCGCCAGAGTTTCCCGACCTGGCGGCTGATGGAGGAAGACTGTGCCGACCGGCTGGCCACGCAGCTCGCCCCCTTGTTGGCGCGCATGACACAGGGCGACATACTGGACAGCATGCCGCTGATCGCGCTGGACCGGCTGGCCGAGAACCGCATGTCGCATCCGGGGCGCGGCCTGTTTCAGACACCGTTCAGACCCGACGCCTTCACCAGCCTGAACGACCGCACGCATCATCACCTTCTGCCACAGGCCGACGGTAGCGCGCTGCTGCGCTGGTATGGCGGCACGGAACACCTGTCGGCCCAGGAATTCGACTGGCTGACCCGGATCGGCGACGGCGCGGTTCCCGCCACCCTGGGCACCGACGCCATTCCCCTCTGCAAGCGCTTGTGGGCGCTGGGGCTTCTGGAACAGGCCGCATAAAGATATCTTTATGCGGATGGCGACATCCTCCTGATCGTGCTAGGCCGCTCGCCACACGATCAGGAGCAGCATACCGATGACCCAAAAGGATTACGTCGTCCGCGACATCAGCCTCGCCGGATGGGGACGCAAGGAACTGTCGATGGCCGAGGACGAAATGCCCGGTCTGATGGCAATCCGCGAGGAATACGGCGCGCAGAAGCCGCTGAAGGGCGCGCGCATCGCAGGCTCGCTGCACATGACGATCCAGACCGGTGTGCTGATCGAAACGCTGGTGCATCTGGGCGCGGAAGTGCGCTGGGCATCGTGCAACATCTTCTCGACCCAGGATCACGCGGCGGCGGCGATCGCCGAACGCGGCATTCCGGTATTCGCGACCAAGGGCGAAACACTGGAAGAATACTGGGAATACGCGCGCCGTATCTTCGAATGGCACGACGGCGGCACGCCGAACATGATCCTCGACGACGGTGGCGACGCGACGATGTTCGTGCATCTGGGCCTGCGCGCCGAGCAGGGCGACACTGCATTCCTCGATACTGCATCGAACGATGAAGAAAAAGTCTTCTACGCGCTGATCCGCGACACGCTGAAGAAGCGCCCCGGCTGGTTTGCCGAACTGGCGAAGAACATCCGCGGTGTGACGGAAGAAACCACCACCGGCGTGCATCGCCTGTATCAGATGCAGAAAGAAGGCAAGCTGCTGTTCCCGGCGATCAACGTCAACGACAGCGTCACCAAGTCGAAGTTCGACAATCTGTACGGCTGCCGCGAAAGTCTGGTCGACGGCATCCGCCGCGGGACCGACGTGATGATGGCCGGCAAGATCGCCGTGGTCGCCGGTTTCGGCGACGTGGGCAAGGGCTCGGCCGCCTCGCTGCGCAACGCGGGCTGCCGCGTGCTGGTCACCGAGATCGACCCGATCTGCGCGCTGCAGGCGGCGATGGAAGGCTATGAAGTGGTGACGATGGAAAACGCCGCGCCGCGCGGCGACATCTTCGTGACCGCGACCGGCAATGTCGACGTGCTGACGCTCGATCACATGCGCGCCATGAAGCACCGCGCGATCGTCTGCAACATCGGCCACTTCGATTCCGAGATCCAGATCGACGCGCTGCGCAATTACCCGTGGGAAAACGTTAAACCGCAGGTCGACGAAGTGGTGTTCCCGGACGGCAAGCGGCTGATCATCCTCTCACAGGGCCGTCTGGTGAACCTCGGCAACGCCACCGGCCATCCGTCGTACGTGATGAGCGCCAGCTTTTCCAACCAGACGCTGGCGCAGATCGAACTGTGGACCAACCTCAAGGCCTATAAGAAGGAAGTCTACACACTGCCGAAGCAGCTCGACGAAAAGGTCGCGGCGTTGCATCTGGCCAAGGTCGGCGCGCAGCTGACCAAACTGTCGGCAAAGCAGGCCGCCTATATCAATGTGCCGCAGAACGGGCCGTTCAAGAACGATCATTACCGTTATTGAGACCGGTTTAATCCAAAAAAAGCGGCCCGCGGGCCGCTTTTTTTGTGCGCTGCACAGGACGATTCCGCTGGCCGTTGGGCGAACATCCGCCGCATAATATCCGCACTTGGTAACGGAGGGACAGACCGATGCCAGGACGCATGAGCGAACCAACCCCGCGGCAGAAATTTCTGCATTACGCCGGGTTCTGGGTTGTCGGTGCGGCGGTGACCGCGCTGATGCTGGTCTTCCTGCACATGTTGATGCGCATAGGCGGCGGATAGGCCGATTTTACCTGACCGCAATCTGCGCTAGGGTCTCGGCACGGAGGCCCGGATGGATATTGCCCAGACGATCGACGCAGAGCTGAAGACGGCCGCGCTGGCTGCGCGCGAGGCCGCCACCCTACTGGCGCGCACCCCGGCCGAGACGAAAAACACCGCTCTGCACGCGGCCGCGGCGTCTTTGCGCGCGCATGAAGCCGGGATTCTGGCGGCCAATGCCGAAGACCTGGCCGCCTCGACCGCCGGAGACTCGTTTCGCGACCGGCTGACGCTGACCCCGGCGCGCATCGCCGCCATGGCCGAAGGGCTGGAGACCGTCGCCGCCCTGCCCGACCCGGTCGGCCGCACACTGGCCGACTGGACCCGCCCGAACGGACTGCATATCCGCCGCGTGGCGATGCCGATCGGGGTGATCGGCATGATTTATGAAAGCCGCCCCAATGTCGGCGCCGATGCCGGTGCGCTGTGCCTGAAGTCCGGCAACGCGGTCATCCTGCGCGGCGGTTCCGACAGCGCCCACAGCGCGCGCGCCATCCACGCGGCGATGGTCGCCGGGCTGCGCAAGGCCGGGCTGCCGGATGCCTGCATCCAGATCGCCCCCACCACGGATCGCGCCTTCGTCGGCGCGATGCTGGCCGCCGCGGGTCTGATCGACCTGATCGTCCCGCGCGGCGGCAAAAATCTGGTCTCCCGGGTGATGAGCGAGGCGCGGGTACCGGTGCTCGCCCACGCCGAGGGGCTGTGCCACACCTATGTGCACGCGGCAGCGGATCCGGAGATGGCGGTCGCGGTGCTGCACAACGCCAAGCTGCGCCGCACATCGGTGTGCGGGGCGACGGAAACCCTGCTGATCGACGCCGCCATCGTCCCCGCCCTGTTGCCGCGTCTCGTGCGGGATCTGGGCGCGGCGGGCTGCACGTTCCGCGCCGATGCGCGCGCGCGCGCCCTCTGCCCCGATCTGCCCGCCGCGACCGAGGCCGATTTCGCCACCGAATGGTTGGATGCGGTACTGAACGTCGCCGTGGTCGATGGTGTCGAGCAGGCCGTCGCGCACGTGCGCCGCTTCGGGTCCGAGCACACCGATGCGATCATCACCGAGGACGCGGCGGCGGCGGACGCGTTTCTGCGCGGCATCGCATCATCAGTCGGGTTGTGGAATGCGTCGACCCAGTTCAACGATGGCGGCGAATTCGGCTTCGGGGCCGAGATCGGCATCGCCACGGGCCGCATGCACGCGCGCGGGCCGGTGGGGCTGGAGCAGTTGTGCACGTATCGCTACCTCGTCACCGGCAACGGGCAGATCCGGCCCTGAGAACGCCCCCCTCCGCGCGCGGCGACCGGCGGGCACGCCGGATCGGTATCCTCGGCGGGTCGTTCAACCCCGCCCATGCGGGACACCGCCACGTGGCCGAGGTGGCGTTGCGCGCCTTGCGGCTCGATCAGGTCTGGCTGCTGGTCAGTCCCGGCAATCCGCTGAAATCCGGCGACGGGATGGCGCCGTTCGTCGCCCGGCTGGCCTCGGCGCGCACCATCGCCGCGCCGCCACGCATTATCGTCACCGACCTGGAAGCGCAGTTCGGCACGCGCCAGAGCTGGCGGACGGTGCAGAAGCTGCGCAGACATTTCCCGCACGCAACGTTCGTGTTCCTGATCGGGGCGGACAATCTGGCATCGCTGCACCGCTGGGGGCGCTGGCGTGACATTTTACGCCGCATGCGGATCGCAGTGATCCCGCGCCCGGGCGCCACCCAACGGGCGCTGGCCTCGCAGGCGGCGGCAACGCAGCGCCATTCCCGAACCCCGGCCGCAAGGTTATGCTTGCAGAAACCCCCGCACTGGTCGTTTATTCCGGCTCGGACCTCGCATCTGTCCGCCACCGCCATCAGGGAATCACGGTCATTACACGCTCGCCCGTCACCGTCGCCAAGAAATCCGCCACCGCCAAAAAGGCCGCTGCCAAAAAAGCCGCGGTAGAAACCAAGGCACCGGTAAAAACCGCCGCAAAGAAAACCGTCGCCAAGAAAACGCCAGCGGCAAAGACAGTCGCGAAAAAAGCCACAGTCGCGAAAAAAGCCGTGGCAGCGAAGAAGACCACCGGCGCGCGCGTCACCAAGACCGAGGTTGCCGCGGGGCCGGCGAAGAAAAGGGCCACCGCGAAGAAAACCGCCGCCAAGCGCAGCACGCAGGAAATGTCGCGGCTGGAGCAGCAAGTCGCGCTGATCGTCGCCAGCCTGGAAGACGACAAGGCCGAGAAGATCGTGGTGCTGGATCTGGTGGGCCGCGCCAGCTTCGCCGACCGCATGATCATCGCCTCGGGCTTCGTGGACCGGCAGTTGCAGGCGATGGCCACGCATGTGGCGTCGAAGCTGAAGGACGCCGGGTTCGGCCGCACCAGCATGGAAGGTCTGGGCACCACCGACTGGGTGCTGATGGATGCCGGCGACGTGGTCGTGCATCTGTTCCTGCCCGATGCGCGCGAGCAGTACGCGCTGGAAAAGATGTGGGGCCCGGACAGCCCGACGGAATAAACCGTGCTGGACTGGTCGATCGTCGCCATCGGGCGGTTCAAGTCGGGACCGGAAGAGGCGCTGTTCACCCATCACGCCGCGCGCTGCCGCCCGAAACTGGGCCTGAAGGAAATCCCCGAAGCACGCGGCAGCGCGCCCGAGATCAAGCGCCGCGAGGCCGAAGCCCTGCTCGCCGCGATTCCCACCGATGCGCTGGTGGTAGCGCTGGATCAGGACGGCCAGACGCCGGGCAGCGCGGACCTGGCCAAACTGCTGGACCGCTGGCAGCAAAGCGGGAAAAAGCTGCGTTTCGTGATCGGCGGCGCCGAGGGCCTGGACCGCAGCGTTCTGGACCGCGCCGATGCAACGCTGTCGCTGGGCGCGATGACCTGGCCGCATCTGCTGGTGCGCGGCATGCTGGCCGAACAGCTGTTCCGCGCGCAGTCGATTCTAGCCGGGCATCCGTACCACCGGGCGGGAAGACCCTAGAGTTCATTCCAGAATGCTACTGTCGTGGCCATCTGACGGCGCTTTTCTGCGCTTTTGGTGCTCATGGACGGAGTAATTCCAAGTCAGACCCGAAGTATCTGACGACTCGGGGATTACGACCAGATCATAGAACGTGAAACACGATCGTGTCCCACGCCCGCTGCGCGCCGGTTCTCGAAAAGCACCATCATCTGACTCACGTCAGCGCATTCTGAAACGAACTCTCCCCACAAAAAAACAGGCGCTGCCCGAAAACAGCGCCTGTCTGGAATCCTGATTGCAAGACCTAAAGTGTATTTTACACGCGGTCTTTCAAGCCTCGACCTGTTCCACCGCGATCACTTCCGGCACGTAGTGGCGCAGCATGTTCTCGATGCCGTGCTTCAACGTTGCGCCCGAGGACGGGCAGCCCGAGCACGCGCCCTGCATGTGCAGCTTGACGATCCCGTCGCGGAAGCCGCGGAACACGATGTCGCCGCCGTCACCCGCCACCGCCGGGCGCACGCGGGTATCCAGCAGTTCCTTGATCATGCCCACCACCTCGGCATCCGCCGGGTCGACGTCTTCGTCCGCTGTGGTGTCGTGCGCGTCGTCCACCACCGGGCGGCCGGCCAGGAAATGCTCCATGATCGCGCCCAGCACCTGCGGCTTCAGGCTGGGCCAGTCCTGATCGTCGGTCTTCGTCACGGTGACGAAATCGCCGCCCAGAAACACCCGCGCCACACCGGGCAGCGCGAACAGCGCCAGCGCCAGCGGCGAACCGCCCGCCACGCTTTCCGACGCGAAATCGGCGGTGCCGGACGGCATCACCGTGCGCCCGGGCAGAAATTTCAGAGTGGCGGGATTTGGCGTCCCTTCAGTTTCGATGAACATCACCGCTCCTGTCTCGGAAAGTAGGTTTATCTTATACGGACTACATCGGTCCGGATGGAAAAAAACACAAGCCCCGACTGTGCAATGCTGCCAGACCGGCCCAGGGTCCCCACCCGGGCAAAAGCAGGAACACACATCATATGCGCTCATTCTGACTGTCGGACTGGTTGCCGGCACCCTGGGCGGGATCAGTCGGCACCGGGTCTTCAATCATCCTGTTACCGGTTCTGGTATTCCAGTTCGGCCCGAAACAGGCGGTGCCGATCATGGCGATCGGCGCGTTCGCCGGCAAGGCGAGAGTACTGCGCATGAACACCCAGACCTTCGAGCTGGCGCTGCTATGGGCGGCGCATGCGAACTGATCAGGTGACTCGATCCAGATCCTCATCCGTCATCGCCCCGGGCACGATGGTCATCGGGATACGCATCTTGCCGGAATAACGCCCGGCCAGCGCGGTGATCAGCGGGCCGGGGCCCGATGTGTCGGTGGACGATGCCAGCACCAGAATCGAAATGCGCGGGTCTTCGGCCAGCAGCGCCAGCAGCTCGTCGCGCGGATCGCCCTCGCGCACGATCAGGATCGGCATGTTGCCGGTCAGCTCCGTCACCCGCGCCGCCATGCCGTTCAGCAATTGTTCGGCGTTCTCGCGCTGTTCGGTGCGCATCATGTCGGCAACGCTGCCCCATTCCGCGCCCTCGACCGGTTCCACCACCCGCAGCAGCGCCACGCGCCCGCCCGACTTGCGCACCCGCAGGCACGCGTAGCGCAGCGCCACGCCGGCCTCGGGCGCATCGTCGGCCACCACCAGAAAGACGCGATCCTTGCGCACTTCCCGTTCTTCCGGAGTCATGTTCATCGCGTGTCCCCCAATGTTTTTATTCACGACCGCCGGAACAGGAACGCACCCAGCCAGCCAGCCAATGCCGCCAGAACGATACAACCGATACCATACAATGCCGGCTGCTCGCGCGCGATTTCGTTGATCTGCGCGGCGAACCCGGCGTGGCGGATATGCAGGGGCAATTCCTGCCGCGCCGCGATCCGCCCTTCGCGCACCAGCAGCACCTCTACCCGGTATTCCCCGGCGCTGACATTGCCCGGAAAGGCGAGGCGCGCATGGAACAGCCGTTCTCCGACCAGTTCGACCCGCGCGCTGTCGTCGTACAGGTGGTTTTCCTGACGCAGCCGCACCAGTGCGTGGCGAAAAGCCGGGTCCTGCGAACCGCGCGACAGCAGCGGCAGCATGTCGATCCCCGCCACCGCGCCGCGCCGTTCGCCGGCGTCCATGATCTCGGCCGGGGGACGCGTGGCGGCCAGCGCATAAAACGCCGGCAGACTGGCAAAGCTTGCCGAATCGCCATTCACCCAGACGCCCAGCACCCGCACCTTTTTGCGCACCACCGTGAGCTGCGGCGCACTGCGCGCGATCACCACGATGTCGCCGGGACCGTCGATCGCGCCAAATACCAGAACGCTCTCGCCTGAAAATGCCGTGGAAATCCGGATGGTGTTCTGCCCGAGCTCGGCGACCAGCGGCTGCGCGCGGGCCGAAAATGCCCCCAACACCAGCATCACCACCAGCAACAGCAGAATGGCGATCGGCTTCCTCATGGCGCCACCGCCAAGCTGAACAGGTCGGCCGGCGTGGTCACCAGCGTCCAGAACAGCCGCAGCGCCACCGCCACCACCAGCAGGCCGAGCAGCCCGCGCGTTTCCTCGCCGCGCAGCCTGGTGCCCATCGATGCGCCGAACTGCGCGCCGACCACCGATCCCGCCAGCAGCAGCAGTGCCAGCACGATGTCCACCGAATGGGTGGTGACCGACTGCAGGAATGTGACGTTGGCGGTAACGAACACCACCTGGAACAGCGACGTGCCGATCACCACGGCGGTCGGCATGCCGAGCACATAGATCATCAGCGGCACCAGCAGAAACCCGCCGCCCACCCCCATCACGGCGGACAGCAGCCCGACCAGCGCCCCCACCGCCAGCGGCGGAATGACCGAAATGTAAAGCCGCGACGCCCTGAACCGCATCTTGAACGGCAGACCGTGGATCCACAGATGCTGGTGCAGGCGGCGCGGCACGGCTTTCTTGCGGTGCAGAATGGCACGCGCGCTTTCCATCACCATCAGCGCGCCGACGATCCCCAGCACGATCACGTAGAACAGCGCGATCACCAGATCGGCCTGCCCGACGCGGCGCACGAAGGCGAACAGCTGCACGCCCAGAAAAGACCCGATCAGCCCGCCGGCCAGCAGCACCAGTCCCATGCGCACATCGACGTTGCCGCGTCTGAAATGCGCCGCCAGCCCCGAGACCGAGGCCCCCATGGTCTGTGTCGCACTGGTGGAAACGGCAACCGGGCTGGGCACCCCGATCAGGATCAGCAGCGGGGTCATCAGGAAGCCGCCGCCCACACCGAACAACCCCGACAGCCAGCCGACGACGAACCCGACGCCGAACAGCAGCAGGACATCGACCGACATTTCAGCAATAGGCAGATATGCCTGCACGTTACGCCGTCACTTCGATTCAGCCGTGTTCTGTTTGGCCCGCCCGCTCAGACCCGGCAAGCCTCAAAGCAGTGCGGGAACCTGCTTCGGGCAAAATATTTGTGGACGGGTTTTTGAGTCACAGAGCCGGGGCAGATTTTTCTGCGCGCTCCGCATAAAATTTTTTGCAATTCATTATTAATTGCATTATCTAGAATCCTTCCGTTTCAGGCATGCCTCATGTTTACACCCAATGCCTTATCACGATACGGCACCAGCCCAGCGGCAAATCCCCCTCTGCTGGTTTCGGTCCTGCGCGACGGGTTGGACATTCTCGACATCATTTTGCCGCCCGCTGCCGCCCAGGCGGCGGGACAGGCGTTGTATGAACTGCACCGCATCTGGTGCCGGCATGCTCGCCGCCCGTTCCGCGCCGGGTCCGGTGCGCAGGTCAGTGCGGATGAAGCGGCGATGGTCGCACTGTTCGGCGCGATCGCCCGTAACGACACGGCGCATGTCGACGCGCTGCTGCTCTGGCTGCTGCGTCCGCAAGGCCGCGCCGAGGCGCGCAAACATACGGGGCGGCTGGCGCGCGCCCTTGCCCGGGCGGTGGCGAACGACATGACCTGATGGCTGCCTGTTGCCACGGCGCGCGGTTCGGTGGAACGTTGCAAAAATCCCAGCGAACGGAAACGGGTCATGGAACAGGAATTCTCGGGCAAACGCGTGATCGTGGCGGGCGGCAGCAAAGGCATCGGCCGCGCCATCGCCATCGGATTCGCCAAAGCCGGCGCAGATGTGTCGATCTGCGCGCGCGGTGCCGACGCCCTGCAACGCACGCAGGCGGATCTGGCCGCCCATGGGCACCGCGTGCACGCCGCGCGCTGCGATCTGGGCGAGAAAACCGACATCGAACGCTACATCGCCGACGCCGCGGCGGCGCTGGGCGGTGTGGACGTGCTGGTCAACAACGCCTCCGGCTTCGGCTATGCCGACGACGAGGAAAGCTGGGCCATGTGCCTGAACGTCGACATTCTGGCCACGGTGCGCGCCTCGCGCGCCGCGCTGCCCGAACTGAAGAAAAACCGCGGCGCCATCGTCAACCTGTCGTCGATCGCCGCCTATCGCGCCTCGACGCGCACCCCGGCCTATGGCGCGGCCAAGGCGCTGCTGATCCATTACACGTCGAGTCAGGCGGCGATGCTGGCGCGCGAGCACGTGCGCGTGAATGCCGTTGCCCCCGGGTCGATCGAATTCCCGGACGGCATCTGGGAACACCGGCGCAGGGAAACCCCCGATCTCTACGATCGCACGCTGAAGAGCATTCCGTTCGGGCGCCTCGGCCATCCCGAGGAGATCGCCGATGCCGTGCTGTTTCTGGCCTCGCCGCGCGCCCGCTGGGTCACCGGCCAGACACTGATCGTCGATGGCGGACAACTGCTGGGCGCTTAAGAGATTATTCGAGAATGCGCTGGCGTGAGTCGTATGGTGGTGCGGATCGAGAACCGGCGCGCAGCGGGCGTGGAACACGATCGTGTTCCACGTTCTATGATCTGGTCGTAATTCCCGAGTCGTCAGACACTTTGTGTCTGACTTGGAATTACTCCGTCCGTGAGCACCGCAAGCGCAGGAAAGTGCCGCCAGACGGCCGCGCCAGGAACATTATCGGACAGTCTCTCAGTTTCTCAGTCTCTGGCCGACCACACGCCGCGACGCACCGACGCCGCCACCACCAGCCCGTAACTGCTCAGGCCCAGGGCCACACCGATGAAAAGCCCGGTCAGCCCCATCTCCAGCGGCCCGGCCAGCAGCGCCCCGCCGCCCACCGCCAGCACGATACGCGACACCACCGCCACGAACGGCCAGCGCACCCGCCCCGCCCCCAGCGAGGCGAAATATAACGCAAACCCCATCCCCAACCCTGCAAAGGTCGGGCCGACGATCATCAACTGTTGTGCCGCGATCACCTGCACGGCCGGATCGCGGGTGAACAGGCCGGCGAAGAAACCGGAAAAAACCGCCAGCAGCAGGCCGACCGCCCCGCCGACCGCCGTGGCGATCAGCCCGCCGGTCCAGGCCACACGCCGCGCCCCGGCCCAGTCACCGCCGCCGACGCGCGTGCCGACCAGCGTGATCAGCGCCGACCCGATCCCGAACGAGAGCGGCGCCATGATGAACTCCAGCCGCGTGCCGACACCGTAGGCGGCCACGGCCACGGTTCCATAAGGCGCGACCAGCCGCGTCATCAGGATTATCGTCAGGTTCGAGATCGCCGCCATCACCGAGGCGACCGCCCCGACCGCCAGAATGCGCCAGAACAGCGCACCCGACAGCTTCACCCGCAGATCGGGCACGAACCCCGCTGCACCGCCGCGTATGGCGATCCACATGATCATGCAGTTCACCCCGAACACGATGCAGGTTGCCCAACCCGCCCCCGGCAGACCGAGGCCGCAGACCTCCATCAGGAACCACGCCAGCACCGGCTGCACGCACCAGCCGAGCGAAATCACCCAGGCCGGCATCGCATGGTTGCCGGTGCCGCGCAGGATCGCCGCCTGGGTATTGACCAGCCAGACCAGCACTGCGCCCGCGAACAGCGCCCCCGAGAACGACACCGCTGCCTCCAGCACCGCCCCGCTGCCGCCCAGCGCCGCGAACACCCATGGGCCGCCGAGGCACAGCGGCAGCGTGAACAGCCCCAGCCCCATCGCCAGCGCGATCACCAGCGCATGGGTCACCAGCGCCGACGCCTCGTCGCGCCGCCCGCCGCCCAGCGCGCGCGCGATGGCCGAGGCCACACCGCCGCCCATCGCCCCCGTCGACATCATGAACATCATCAGTAGAAACGGCAGCACCATCGCGTATCCGGCCAGCGCCGTGGTCCCCTGCCGTCCGACCAGCCAGGTTTCCGCCAACTGCGCTCCCCCCTGCATCATCGACACCACCGTGGTCGGCCCGGCCAGCATGGCGATCTGACGCAACAGGGACGGCGGCGCCGGCGCGGCAATGGGCTGAGGTTTGCTCATACATTGCAACATCGCATGCTATAGCAAATTGCCAAGGGCCTTTAGACGCCCTGCCGTGATGCCTTGCCGACCGCGCGGCGGCGCACCTTGGGCTTGACCGGCGGCGTCACCGTGTCGAGCAGCGCATGAATCGCCAGCACCACTTCGGACGGCAGGCGATGCATATCCTGCGCCAGCCGGTTGGCCAGCGCCGTCTGTTCGGGGCTCAATCCTGCCGTGTCCACCGTCGGGCGCGGATGCGACAACCGGGCCAGGCGCCCCAGATCCTCGGCATCGTCCCAGATCAGACCGAAGAACTCGTTCACCTGATGCACCAGCCCGACGCTGGGCGCGCCGCGCCGGCCGTGCTCCAGCGCCGACAGATAGGCCGCCGAGACCTGCAACTGGCGCGCCAGTTCGGCCAGCGTCACCCCGCGCGCCGCGCGCAAGGCGCGCAGCTTTGCACCGAACGGCGTCATCGCGGCCCCCGATCGTCGCGCGGTTTGCGCAGCAGCAGACGCACCGAACCGGAATTCGCCGCGTGCGGATGCGCCGCCGCCAGCAGCAGCGGACGCAGTTCGCTCAAATTCAGCCAGGCGGGCAGTTCGTGGCGGATCGCCCCGCCGCGCGAACCGGGGCCGCCGCCGCCGGTCACCACCTCGATCACGCGCAAGCCGTCGAAGCGCGCGCGGGCCAGGAATCGCTCGAACGCATGAAACGCCGCCTGGACCGTGCGGCCGTGCAGATCCAGCGTGCGGTCAACCTTCAATTTGCCGCTGCGGAACCGTTCCCAGGTCGCGGTGTCGAGCCCGTGCGGCTGCACGCCGACCAGCACCGGCGCCAGACGCACCACCGCCGCGCGCCGCACCGGCGCCGCGGCCAGCAGTTGCGCGACCGGGTCCGTGCGCTCCACGGGAATGTTCGCGGCCGGCGGTCCGGCGAACGGCGCCGCAACCGGAAGATCGCGCCCGAACACCCGCCCGCGCGAGCGCCGCCGCGACACCGTGCGCGCCATGCGGTCCCAGTCTTCCAGATCCTGCGGGGTCAGGCGCTGTTTCATCGTGCCGCGTTATCGCACGGCATCGGGGGCTTCGTCGAACCCGGTATCGTCCGTATGCACGGCACAAACCATGAAGCCTTCGGTGTTGTCATAAGCGCCGTTCCACACCACAGTGCCAAAGATCCAACCGTTGGCAGCGACGGACTGCCCATCTTACTCCATTTTCAAAGTAAACTATCAAGATACGAGTTACCCCCATGGCCCTGGACGACGAGACCGAAATCCGCGCTCTGACCGGATTGCGTGGCATTGCGGCGCTAGATGTCGCTTTCATGCACATCAAGGGGACGTCACTGCCCTTTCTGAACTGGCTGGCATTCCACAGCCCGGCCGTCGACGTCTTCTTCTGTCTGAGCGGGTTCACGCTCTGTCTGGCCTATCAGGCCGATACAGGACGTCCGCTCCATTTCAGAAATTTTCTCCTGGCCAGGTTTGCGCGCGTGTATCCGCTATATTTCTGCGCACTTGTTGTAGCGGCCATTTACAGCCACGCTTGGAATATCAACAATTTTTCCGCATACGGCCCATTTGAGGCCGCTGCTGAAGGCATCCGCCAGATACTGATGATCAACGCGCTGCCGATCGTCGGAACCGGTGCTCACTGGATTGATCCGATGTGGTCCCTGTCGATCGAGGCTTTCTGTTATGTCGCACTTTTCCCCGTTCTGTTTCTGCTTTCCTGCCGGGTCGTGAATCTGGACGCAAAATACCTGCTCGGCATTACCTGCGTTCTCGGTCTCGTCACGTTCGCGTTCTACGCTCTGTTCTACAATCCTGGGGTCAATTCCCACCAGATTCCGGCGGCGACAGGTCCGCTGATCCACTGGGTCGCCATCGTTCGCGGCATTTGCATGTTCACGGCCGGCTGGCTCGCCTATCTCGTCTATCGCCGGCATCCTGGCGCAAGAGACTTCCTGGCGCGCGCCACCGGTCCGGTTTCTCTGGGAATTCTGGCCATCATCGCCGCGCAGGCCGTCGGCATCGTGGATGCGGAACTGCTGGTCGTCCTCGCCCCGCTGCTTGTCATCGGCATCTGCGGGAAAACCTCCATCGTTTCTATAATACTGTCCTGTCGCCCGCTGCACTATTTCGGCCGGATATCCTATTCGGTCTACATCGTTCACTGGATCGTCATGGCGTTCGTCTGGCGCTACGGGCAGAGCTTTCATCACAATGCCGTCCTGCGCCTCTGCGTCACGTTCGCTCTCTCGTTACTCGTGGCGGCCCTTTCCTATCACTGCCTTGAAAGACCCACGCGCTTCTTTTTGCGGCGCCTTTTCGACCTGCATGCGAAATCTGCCACACTCATGGCGCAGCGGCGGGGCGATCCATCACCTACATGAACGACACCGGGTCGATATCGATATCCACCCGCACGCGCGGCGGCAGAGAAACGCCGGCCAGCCAGGCATGTATCAGCTTCTGCACGGCGACATCCTTGCGCGCTTTCAATAACAGCCGCCGCCGGTGCCGCCCGCGCAACAGCGCCAGCGGCGCGGGCGCCGGACCCAGCACCGCCACACCGTCCACACGCGGCGCGGCCAGCCCGAGCGCGCGCGCCGCGGCATCCACCGCATGCACATCCTCGCCGCTGACGATCAGCGCCGCCAGCCTGCCGTAAGGCGGCCAGTTGCCGGGCCTGCGCGCCGCCGCCTCGGCGGAGCGGAACCCGGCCAGATCGCCCGAGACCAGCGCCCGCATCACCGGATGTTCGGGCGAGAACGTCTGTAACAGCACGCGCCCCGGTTTTTCCGCGCGCCCGGCGCGTCCCGCCACCTGATGCAGCAGTTGCACCGTGTGTTCCGCGGCGCGCAGATCGCCACCGCCCAGCCCCAGATCGGCATCGACCACACCGACCAGAGTCAGATGCGGAAAATGCCAGCCCTTGGCGATGATCTGCGTGCCGATCACCAGATCGACGTCACGATCGGCAATCGCCCGCGCCGCCGCCCCCGCCTGCGACGGATGTTCCATGGTGTCCGACGACATCACCTGAATACGTGCCTCGGGAAACGCCTCGTGCGCTTCCTCGGTGATGCGCTCCACCCCGGGTCCGATCGCCGTCAGCGCATGTGCCGCCCCGCATTCCGGACACGCATCGGGCATCGGCACCTGATGGCCGCAATGATGGCACTGCAAGCGCCGCGCCTGGCGATGCTCGACCAGCCATGCCGTGCAGTTCGGACATTGCATGCGGTGCCCGCAGACGCGGCACAGCGTCAGCGGCGCGTAGCCGCGCCGGTTCAGGAACAGCATCGCCTGATCGCCCGCGGCAATGGTCTCGCGCATAACCTCCAGCAATGCCGGCGACAGAAATTTTCCGCGCGCGGGCGGTGCGGCACGCAAATCGATCGCCGACACATCGGGCAGGCTGGCCGCGCCGTGCCGCGCGCTCAGCACCAGTTCGCGATAGCGGCCCGCCTCGACATTGGCGACGGTTTCCAGACTGGGCGTGGCCGAGACCAGCACCACCGGCGCGTGTTCGATGCGCGCGCGCACCACCGCCATGTCGCGTGCGTGGTAGATCACGCCGTCTTCCTGTTTGAACGCGGTGTCGTGTTCTTCGTCGACCACGATCAACCCGAGATCGGGGAATGGCAGGAACAGTGCCGAACGCGCCCCCACCACCACCGGCGCGGCCCCTACGGCCACCGCGCGCCAGGTGCGTTTGCGTAACCGCGGCGACAGGTCCGAATGCCATTGCGCCGGCATCACGCCGAAGCGATGGCGAAAGCGGTCCAGCCACTGCGCCGACAACGCGATCTCCGGCAGCAGCACCAGCGCCTGCCGGCCCGTGCGCAGACATTCGGCCACCGCGTCCAGATATACCTCGGTCTTGCCCGACCCGGTCACCCCGTCGAGCAGCGAAACCGAGAACGCCCGCGACCGCACCGCATTGCGCAACACCGTGGCGGCAGCCTGCTGTTCCGCGCGCAATTCCGGACCCGGATGTTCGGGGTCCGGGTTTTCGAACGGCATCTGCGCGGCCAGCGCCACCGGTTCCAGCAGCCCGGCCCGCGCCATGCCGCGAATGACCGCGCCATCGACACCGGCAGTGCGGGCAAGCTCGGGGCCGGACAGCACGGCGCCGTCTTTCAGTACCGCCAGCACGCGCGCCCGCGCCTTGGTGATCCGCACATCCACCGGCGCATCCGCCGCCACCCGCCAGCCCTGCGCCGGAGGTTCGGCATCGTGCGGCGCGGCGCGCAGCGCCATCGCCATCACCTCGCCGGGCGGCGACATCGTATAAGCGGCCACCCAGTCGACGAAGCGGCGCAGATTTTCGGCCATCGGGGGGACAGCCAGCACGGCGCTCACCGGCCTCAGCCGCGTATCGGGCACCCGCTCATCGCCCGCCGCCGCATCCCACACCACGCCCCACACCGCCCGCCGCCCCAGCGGCACGCCGACCACATCGCCGGGGCGCGGGTCGATTCCTGGCGGAACGGCATAGTCGAACGCCCCCGAAAAAGGGTATGGAAGCAGAACTGCAACCCGTCGTTTGGGCAAACCGGTGCCCATCGGCTATCTGTCCTTTGCCGCTGTGGCCACCCATCAGGATGACACCATGAAGTTCTTTGTCGATACCGCCGACACCGCCGAGATCAAAGCCCTGGCCGATACCGGCCTGCTGGACGGGGTGACCACCAACCCGTCGCTGATCGCCAAATCGGGCCGCAAGATCCTCGATGTGATCGCCGAGATCTGTTCGATCGTGCCCGGCCCGGTCTCGGCCGAGGTGGTATCCACCAACTTCGACGGCATGATGAAGGAAGGCCGCCGCCTGCGCGACATCGCCCACAACGTCGCTGTCAAACTGCCGCTGACGCCGGACGGGCTGAAGGCCTGCAAGCATCTGTCGGCCGATGGCATCATGGTCAACGTCACGCTGTGCTTCTCGCCCGCGCAGGCGCTGCTGGCCGCCAAGGCGGGCGCCACGTTCATCTCGCCGTTCGTCGGCCGGCTCGACGATATCGGCCACGACGGTATGGGCCTGATCGCCGACATCGTGCAGATCTACAGCAATTACCCGAACCTGAAGACCGAAGTGCTGGTCGCCAGCGTGCGTTCGCCGAACCACGTGATCGAATCGGCCAAGCTGGGCGCCGACGTGGTTACCCTGCCGCCCGCCGTGCTGCGCGCGCTGTATCAGCACCCGCTGACCGACAAGGGGCTGGCCGCGTTCCTCGCCGACTGGGCGAAAACCGGCCAATCGATTGGCTAACCTGCCCGCCGATCGGGTGCGCGGCATGTTCCTCGACATGCTCGCGCACGAGAAACGGGCCTCGGCCTTGACGGTCGAGGCCTACGGCCACGATCTGGCGCAGTTTCTGGGCTTCCTGAGCGGGCATCTGGGCGGCGAGCCGGACCTCGCCACGCTGGCCGCACTGCGCCCCGCCGACTTCCGCGCCTGGCTGGCGCATGAAGCGAATAACGGCATTTCCAACACCGCGCGCGCCCGGCATCTGTCGGCGGTGCGCAGTTTCTTCCGCTATCTGCACAAGCGCCACGGGGTCGAGAGCACCGCCATCCGCGCCATCGCCACGCCGCGCAGCCAACGCCCGCTGCCGCGCGCGCTCAGCACCGCCGAGGCGCAGAGCGTCGCCGCGCAGATCGGCGAGGTCGAAAACCAACCCTGGCTCGCCGCCCGCGACGAGGCGCTGTTCACGCTGCTCTACGGCTGTGGACTGCGCATCAGCGAGGCGCTGGGCCTGAACATCGCCAACGCACCGCGCGGTGACGCGCTGCTGATCCGCGGCAAGGGCGAGAAGGAACGCATCGTGCCGGTTCTGCCGCTGGTGCGCGAACGGATGGCGCGCTGGCTGGCGGTGCATCCGGCGCCGGTGCCCGAAGCGCCGTTGTTCGTCGGGGCACGCGGCGAGCGGCTGAACCCCGGCGTGGCACAACGCGCGCTGCGCAATTTCCGACGTCTGAACGGCATCCCCGAACACGCAACGCCGCACGCGCTGCGCCATTCCTTCGCCACGCATCTGCTGGCCGGCGGCGCGGATCTGCGCTCGATCCAGGAATTGCTGGGGCACGCGACTCTGTCCACCACCCAGCGCTACACGGCAGTGGACGCCACGCAGCTACTGGCAACATGGAAGAAAGCGCACCCACGCGCCAAATGATACGGGCGCGGCCATCACAGCCACGCCCGGTTCCGTTTCGTCCGATATCCCCGATCAGATGTGCAGCGCGCGTCCGTCCACGGCCAGCGCGGCTTCCTTCACCGCCTCGTTCAATGCCGGATGCGCGTGGCAGGTGCGCGCGATGTCCTCGGCGCTGGCGCCGAATTCGATCGCCATCACCAGTTCGGCAATCAGCGTGCCGGCATCCGGCCCCAGAATATGCGCGCCGAGTACCTGATCGGTGGTCTTGTCGGCCAGAATCTTCACGAACCCATCCGTGTGCCCGTTGGCGCGGGCACGGCCGTTGGCGGTGAACGGGAACTTGCCGATGCGGTACTCGCGCCCCTCGGCCTTCAGTTCTTCTTCCGTCTTGCCGACCGCCGCCACTTCCGGCCACGTGTAAACCACGCCCGGGATCGCGCCGTAATTCACGTGCCCGGCCTGGCCGGCCAGCATTTCCGCCAACGCCACGCCTTCCTCTTCCGCCTTGTGCGCCAGCATCGGGCCGATGATCGCATCGCCGATCGCGTAGATGCCCGGCACACTGGTCGCGAAATGTGCATCGGTCTTCACGCGGCCGCGCTCGTCGGTTTCAACGCCGACTTCCTTCAGCCCCAACCCTTCCGTGTAGGCGCGCCGGCCGATCGCCAGCAGCACCACATCGGCCTTCAGCGTTTCCGCGGCGCCCCCCTTGGCGGGTTCCACGCTCAGCGTCACGCCGTCCTTGCCCTGCTTCGCGCCGGTCACTTTCGAGCCGAGCTTGAACTTCATGCCCTGTTTGGACAGCGTGCGTTCGAACTGTTTGGCGATTTCACCATCCATGCCCGGCACCAGACGGTCGAGGAATTCCACCACCGTCACCTGCGCGCCCAGACGCATCCACACCGAGCCGAGCTCCAGCCCGATCACTCCGCCGCCGATCACCACCAGATGGCCGGGCACCTTGTCGAGCTCCAACCCGCCGGTCGAGGTGACGATCTGCTTTTCGTCCACATCGACGCCGGTCAACGGCATGCTTTCAGACCCGGTGGCGATGATGATGTTCTTCGCTTCGTAGACCTTGCCCGCCACATCGACCTTGCCCGGCGCGGTGATCCTGCCCGCGCCCTTCAGCCAGGTGACCTTGTTCTTCTTGAACAGGAATTCCACACCCTTGACGTTGGCCGACACGACCTCGGCCTTGCGCGCCTGCATCTTCGCCAGATCGAGCTTCACGTCCGCCACGCCCACCCCGTGCGCCGCCAGTTCGTGCGACGCCTCGTGGAATTTTTCCGACGACACCAGCAATGCCTTGGACGGAATGCACCCGACGTTCAGGCACGTGCCACCCAGCGTTTCGCGCTTTTCCACGCAGGCGACTTTCATACCCAGCTGCGCGGCACGAATGGCCGCCACATATCCGCCGGGACCGGCGCCGATGACGATGACGTCAAAAGAATCGCTCATGGCTGATTCCTCGTCTTCTTGTTTACAATCATGCGAAAACGGGCGGCCCGCAGACCGCCCGTAGCTTAATGTCTCAAAGGCCGAGCAGCAGACGGCGCGGGTCTTCCACGCATTCCTTCACGCGGACCAGGAACGATACCGCTTCCTTGCCGTCGACGATGCGGTGGTCGTAGGACACCGCCAGATACATCATCGGCCGCACCTCGACCTTGCCGCCGACCACCATCGGGCGTTCCTGGATCTTGTGCATGCCCAGAATGCCGGACTGCGGCGGGTTCAGGATCGGCGTCGACATCAGCGAACCATACACACCGCCGTTGGTAATGCTGAACGTGCCGCCCGACAGTTCCTCGATCTTCAGCGAACCGTCACGCGCGCGCCGCCCGAAATCGGCGATGCTGGCTTCGATCTGCATCAGCGACATCTCGTCGGCATGACGCAGCACCGGCACCACCAGCCCGTTCGGGCCGCCCACCGCGATGCCCATGTGCACGAAATGCTTGTAGATCACGTCGTCGCCGTCGATCTCGGCGTTCACCGCCGGGAATTCCTTCAGCGCCGCGACGCACGCCTTCACGAACACGCCCATGAAGCCCAGACGCACGCCGTTGTGCTTCTTCTCGAAGGCGTCCTTGTACTCGGCGCGCAGCGCCATCACCGCCGACATGTCCACCTCGTTGAAGGTGGTCAGCATCGCCGCGTTGTTCTGCGCTTCCTTCAGCCGGCGCGCGATGGTCAGGCGCAGGCGCGTCATGCGCACGCGTTCCTCGCCACCCTCCAGGCCGCGCGCCGTCTTGGCCGCCGCCACCGGCGCCGCCGCCGTCTGCGGCTGGGCAAGGAACGCCTGTACGTCGCCCTTCGTCACGCGCCCGCCCTTGCCAGAACCGGCGCCGACCTGATCGGCGGAAACGCCCGCTTCGGTCATCATCTTCTGGGCCGCCGGGAACGCCGCCGCCGGCACCGCCGCCGGACGCGCCACCGGGCCGGTGGGTGTGGCCGGACGTGTCACCCCCGCCGGCGGGTTCGCCGCCGCGCGCTTTTCGGCCCCCGCGCCGGATCCCGCCGCCACGATGCCCAGCACCGCCCCGACCTCGACCTCGGCGCCCTCCGCAGCGACGATGTCGCTCAGCGTGCCGCTCGACGGCGCGTTGACCTCGACCGTCACCTTGTCGGTTTCCAGTTCGACCAGCGGTTCGTCGGCCTTCACCGCCTCGCCGGCCTTCTTCAGCCACCGCGCAACCGTTGCGCTGCTTACACTTTCGCCCAGTGTCGGGACTTTGATCTCGATGGCCATCGGCCGTCCTTCCGTCCTTGATCCAGAATTCAGCCGAGAAGCAGCGCTTCCCGAACCAGCTTGGTTTGCTGTGCCGCATGCACCTTGGCAAGACCCGTCGCCGGGCTTGCCGCATCCTCGCGCCCGACATAGCTCGGGCGCTTCGCCTTGATCTTCATGCCGGCCAGCATGTCCTCGATCCGCCGGTCGATGAAATGCCACGCCCCCATGTTGCGCGGTTCTTCCTGGCACCACACCACTTCGGCGTTGGCATACGGCGCCAGCACCTTCGCCAGCGCCTTCGCCGGGAACGGATAGAGCTGTTCGACACGCACGATGGCGATGTCCTGCACACCCTTTTCGCGGCGTTCGGCCAGCAGGTCGTAATACACCTTGCCGCTGCACAGCACGACGCGCTTCACCTTGTCGGCCGTGGCTAGCTTGTCGGTTTCGGGCAGCACGCACTGGAAGCTGGTACCGGCCTTGAATTCGGCCAGTGTGGAGACCGCCAGCTTGTGCCGCAGCAGCGATTTCGGCGACATCACGACCAGCGGCTTGCGATAGCTGCGCACCATCTGCCGGCGCAGTGCGTGGAAATAGTTGGCAGGCGTGGTGATGTTGCACACTGCCCAGTTGTCTTCGGCGGACAGTTGCAGATAGCGTTCCAGCCGCGCTGACGAATGTTCCGGCCCCTGCCCTTCGTGCCCGTGCGGCAGCAGCAGCACCAGCCCCGACATGCGCAGCCACTTGGTTTCGCCCGAAGCGATGAACTGGTCGATGATCACCTGCGCGCCGTTGGCGAAGTCGCCGAACTGGCCTTCCCACAGCACCAGCGTGTTGGGATCGGCCAGCGAATAACCGTATTCGAAGCCCAGCACCCCCACTTCGGAAAGCAGCGAGTTATAGACCTCGATCCGCGCCTGCGCGCCCGGCGTGGTGCGGATATTGTTCAGCGGCGTGTATTCATTCTGGTTGGCCTGATCGATCAGCACCGCGTGGCGGTGACTGAACGTGCCGCGCTGGCAGTCTTCGCCCGACAGACGCACGCGCTTGCCGTCCAGCAGCAGCGAACCGAACGCCAGCGCCTCGCCCGTCGCCCAGTCGATCCCCTCGCCGGTCTTCATCATCGTCTGCTTGGCTTCGAGCTGACGCGCGATCTTGGAGTTCACGTTGAAGTCGGACGGCACGCTGGCCAGCGCCTTGCCGATCTCCTGCAGCGTTGCGGCTTCGAGGCCGGTCTTCTCGCTGACCTCGTCCACCGACTTGACCGCCGTCATGCCGGCCCAGTGCCCTTCCAGCCAGTCGGCCTTGTTGGGCTTGAACGTCGCGGCGGCCTGATAGGCGTCTTCCAGCGTCGCGTTGAAGTTCTCGACCATCGCCGCACTTTCCTCGGCGGTGACGATACCTTCGGCGGCCAGACGCGCGGCATAGGACACCAGCGTGGTCTTCTGCTCGCGGATCGCCTTGTACATGATCGGCTGCGTGAACGCCGGTTCGTCGGATTCGTTGTGGCCGTGGCGGCGATAGCAGACGATATCGAGCACCACGTCGCAGCCGAATTCCATACGGAAGTCGGTGGCCATTTCGGCGCAGAACACCACGGCTTCCGGATCGTCGCCGTTGACGTGCAGGATCAGCGTCTGGATCGCCTTCGCGACGTCGGTGCAATAAAGGCCCGAGAACGCATGCAGCGGCACGGTGGTGAAGCCGATCTGGTTGTTGACCACGACATGCACCGACCCGCCGGTGCGATAGCCGATCAGCTGGCTCATCGCCAGCGTTTCATAGACCACGCCCTGGCCCGCGAACGCCGCGTCGCCGTGCATCTGGATCGCCATCGCCGAACGGCGTTCCTTGACGTCGCCCATCTTGTCCTGACGGGCGCGGATCTTGCCGACCACCACCGGGTCCACCACTTCCAGATGACTGGGGTTGGGTTGCAGCGAGATATGCACGATCTGCCCGTCGATATCGGCATCGACCGAGGTGCCCAGATGATATTTGACGTCGCCCGATCCCTGCACGTCCTCGGGCTTGAAGCTTTCGCCGCCGAATTCGCTGAACACCGCCGTGAACGACTTCTTCACCACGTTGACCAGCATGTTCAACCGTCCGCGATGCGGCATGCCGATGGCGATTTCCTTCACCCCGGCCCGCGCCGCCGCCTCGATCATCGCGTGCACCGCCGGGATCGTCGTCTCGCCGCCTTCCAGACCGAAGCGTTTGGTGCCGACGAATTTCTTCGCGCAGAACGTCTCGAACCCTTCCGCCTTGGTCAGATGCCAGAGGATGCGCGCCTTGGCCGCATTATCGAAACGATTCTGCCATGGCGCGCCTTCGAGGCGGCGCTGGACCCAGGATTTCTGGTCGGGATCCTGAATATGCATGAATTCGGCCCCGACCGGCCCGCAATACGTCGCGCGCAGCGTGGCGACGATCTCGCGCAGTGTGGCGGTCTCGCGGCCCAGCACCATGTCGATGAAGATCGGGCGGTCCATGTCGGCTTCCGTGAAGCCATAGGTCGCCGGATCGAGTTCGGGATGCGCCTTCGGCACGGTCAGGTGCAGCGGGTCGAGGTCGGCCTCCAGATGGCCGCGCACGCGATAGGCACGGATCAGCATCAGCGCGCGGATCGAATCGAGGGTCGCCGCACGCACCTGCTCGGCGCTGGCGCCATCGGCCTTGGCGGCCTTGCCGCGCGCCTGTGCGGGTTCCGGCTGTGCGACGTCGAAGCGCCGTGGCGCCCAGGATGCACCCGACGCATCGCTCAGTACCGCATGCGCCTCGTCGTTCAGGGCCGAGAAGATTTCCGCGAAACTGAGGTCGACACTGGCGGGATTCTGCACCCATTTTGCATACGCGTCTGCAATAAACGCCGCATTTCCGCCGTTCAGCGCGGTTGCAAGAATATCTACACCAGCCATCTGGCAGCCCCCTTCACATAGCCTCTTCTCCAGCCGAGGCTTGGCTCTCTACTAACATACGGTACAGGAAGGAAAACCCTAAGTCTGCGTTTCGCGACCCCGCGTTGCAGTAATTAGGGGGCTATCCCCAGTCTGGATAACAGATTTTATACCCGGCAACCGGTTTCAAGGGCGCACCGCAAAAAATTCCCGGGAAAGCGCACAGAATTCCGCTGGGTTCGGCAAGAAACGGTGAAAGATTTTCTTGCAGTGCACAATTTCCCCGCCGCCGGAAGCACCCGGTCGCAAAAAAGCCAACGCACGCCAACCGGCCCCGTCCGCCATGGTCTGCGCCACCGCTTCACAGGCGATTATTTTATCGTTTTAACCGCACGGGAAAGCTAAGAGAGCGTCGGTTGACCCTTTTATGTCTGGATCGAGAGAAACCGTCATGCTGGCCCGAGTGCTGAGAATTTGCTGGGTTCTTTGTTCGGTGACGGTGCTCGCCATCACGCTTGTTCGCTATGCGCCCGGCCCGGCGAGCGATGCCGGCATTTTCCTGGTATCCGGCATGCTGTTTCTCGCCTTTCCGGTCAGCCTCCTGGTTGCCGGGCTGTTTACATTGCTGGTTCTGCTTCAGGAGCGATCGGGGGTACCGCTGCTCGACTGGATCGGCTCGAACTATCTGGGGTTTTTCGTGATGTGGCTTGCCTTCTTCGCGGCTGGCTACATGCAATGGTTCGTTCTGTTGCCGCGCCTGTGCCGCGCATGGAAAGCAAGACGCGCCGCGCCGCCTGTCTGAACGACGATGGCGCGATCTGCCGGCATGCCGGCCTGGCGGGTTCAAAATTCTCTTTGCAGTGCGCAAAGCCGGGGCAGTGCGCAAAACCGGGCCCTGAAACGGCAACCGCCCCGGTTCGGCACCGGGGCGGTTCTTGCGTCTTGCGTGCGGGCCGCGATCAGCCCTTCAGCGCCTTGACCATGGTCGAGCCCAACGCGGCCGGGCTGTCGGCGACGAAGATGCCGGCGCTGCGCATCGCATCCATCTTCGCTTCCGCCGTGTCCTTGCCGCCCGAAATCACCGCGCCCGCATGGCCCATGCGCCGGCCCGGCGGCGCCGTGACGCCGGCGATGAAGCCGACGGTCGGTTTCTTCACCTTGTGCTTGGCCAGGAATTCGGCGGCGTCGATTTCGCTCTGCCCGCCGATCTCGCCGATCATGATGATGCTTTCGGTTTCCGGATCGGCGAGGAACATCTCCAGCACCTCGATGAAGTCGGTGCCTTTCACCGGATCGCCGCCGATACCGACGCAGGTCGACTGGCCCAGCCCCGCCGCCGTGGTCTGCGCGACCGCTTCATAGGTCAGTGTGCCGGACCGCGACACGATCCCCACCTTGCCGCGGCGATGGATGTGCCCCGGCATGATGCCGATCTTGCACGCATCCGGGGTGATCACGCCCGGGCAGTTCGGCCCGATCAGCCGCGACTTCGAACCTTCCAGCGCGCGCCGCACGCGGATCATGTCGAGCACCGGAATACCCTCGGTGATGCAGACGATCAGCGGCAGCCTGGCGTCGATCGCTTCCAGGATCGCATCGGCCGCGAACGGCGGCGGCACGTAGATCGCACTCGCCGTCGCGCCGGTTTTCTCGACCGCTTCGGCAACCGTGTCGAACACCGGCAGGTTCAGATGCTGCGTGCCACCCTTGCCCGGCGTAACGCCGCCGACCACCTTGGTGCCGTAGGCCAGCGCCTGTTCGGAATGGAACGTACCCTGCGCGCCGGTGAAGCCCTGGGTGATGACCTTGGTATTGCTGTCAACGAGAATGGCCATGTTATGCGGCCTCCTTCACGGCTTTGACCACCTTTTCGGCAGCATCGGCAAGATTGTCCGCGGCAATGATCGGCAGGCCCGAACCGGCCAGGATCTTCTTGCCCAGTTCCACGTTGGTACCTTCCAGACGCACCACCAGCGGCACGTTCAGGCTGACCTCGCGCGCCGCCGCCACCACGCCCTCGGCGATCACGTCGCAGCGCATGATGCCGCCGAAGATGTTGACCAGAATGCCCTCGACATTCGGATCCGACAGGATGATCTTGAACGCCGCCGTCACCCGTTCCTTGGTCGCGCCGCCGCCGACGTCGAGGAAGTTGGCCGGTGCCGCGCCATACAGCTTGATGATGTCCATCGTCGCCATGGCCAGACCCGCGCCGTTCACCATGCAGCCGATGGTGCCGTCCAGCGCCACGTAGTTCAGTTCGAACTTCGCGGCTTCCAGTTCCTTCGGATCCTCCTCGGTCTCGTCGCGCAGCTTGGCGACGTCCGGGTGGCGGTACAGCGCGTTGTCGTCGAAGTTCATCTTCGCGTCCAGCGCCACGACCTCGCCCGCGCCGGTGACGACCAGCGGGTTGATCTCGACGATCGCGCAGTCCAGCGCGATGAACGCTTCGTACATCGCCAGCACGAACTTCGTGAACGCGGCGACCTGCTTGCCTTCCAACTTCAGGCCGAACGCCAGCCGGCGCGCATGGAAGCCCGAGATGCCCGAGGCCGGGTCGATCGCCACCTTGAGGATCTTCTCGGGGTGGTTCTCGGCAACCTCCTCGATCTCCATCCCGCCTTCGGTGGACGCCATGATGGTCACCCGCGACGTGGCGCGGTCGACCAGCAGGCCCAGATACAGTTCGCGCGCGATGTCGCAACCCGCTTCGACGTAAATGCGGTGCACCTTCTTGCCGGCCGCGCCGGTCTGCTTGGTGACCAGCGTATGGCCCAGCATCGCGTCCGCCGCCGTCTTCACCTCGTCCAGCGACTTGACGACGCGCACGCCGCCCTTGCCCTGCGGGTCGTCGGCGAAGCGGCCCGCGCCGCGCCCGCCCGCATGGATCTGCGACTTCACGACGTAGACGGGGCCGGGCAGCTTCTTCGCCGCCGCGACCGCCTCGTCGGGGGTCCAGGCCACATGCCCGTCCAGGACGGCGACACCATAACGCCGAAGGATTTCCTTCGCCTGATATTCGTGGATATTCACGTGGCCTTGCTCCCCAGTTTTTTTATTCAGCCAACCAGCTTCTTCGACGCTTCGAGCAGTTCGCGCACTGCCGCGCACGACTTGTCGAAGGCGGCTTTTTCCACTGCGTTGAGTTCGATCTCGACGATGCGTTCCACACCGCCCGCGCCGATCACCACCGGCACGCCGACATAAAGCCCATCGATGCCATACTGCCCCTTCAACCAGGCGGCACACGGCAGCACGCGCTTCTTGTCCTTCAGATAGCTTTCCGCCATCGCGATGGCCGAGGTGGCCGGCGCATAGAACGCGCTGCCCTTTTCCAGCAGCTTGACGATCTCGCCGCCGCCGTTCGCGGTGCGGGCGCAGATCGCGTCGACCTTTTCCTGCGTGGTCCAGCCCATCTTCACCAGATCGGGCACCGGGATGCCGGCCACCGTTGAATAGCGGGTCAGCGGCACCATCGTGTCGCCATGGCCGCCCAGCACGAAGGCCGTCACGTCTTCCACGCTGACATTGAATTCCTGCGCCAGGAACAGACGGAAACGCGCCGAATCCAGCACGCCCGCCATGCCGACCACCTTGTTGTGCGGCAGGCCGGACTTTTCGCGCATCACCCAGACCATCGCATCCAGCGGGTTGGTGATGACGATCACGAAGGCGTTCGGGCAATAGGTCTTGATCCCTTCGGCGACGGTGGCGATCACGCCGGCGTTCTTGGCCACCAGATCATCGCGGCTCATCCCCGGCATGCGCGGGAAGCCGGCCGTGACGATCACCACGTCGGCATCCTTGATCGCCGCGTAATCGGACCCGCCCGTCATGTTGGAATCGAAGCCGTCGACCGGGCCGCTCTGCATGATGTCGAGCGCCTTGCCCGCCGCAACGCCGCCGAACACGTCGAACAGCACGACGTCGCCGAGCTCCTTCAGGCCGATCAGATGCGCGAGGGTACCGCCGATATTGCCAGCCCCGACAAGGGCGATCTTTTTACGGGCCATGAGAGAAAATCCTTCCGGAACGTTGGACGACACCACACCAGCTCCGACACCCCCCGGTGTCCGGACCGGCCAGCGTTGCCTCCTAGCCCGCCTTGGTGCCCGCGTAAAGACAGCCCCCGGCGCGCCGGCCTCGAGGCACGCGTATAAAGAACGGTTGCGCAGCCGCGGGAAAGATGATCGCATGCCGCGGCCGGCAACCCGGCAGGCGATTTTTTTGAACCGCCCTCATTTTTGAAACGCCATTGCCGATCGGGATGTTTTCATGCGCAGCACGGTCTACTTCGCCACCAATCGTCAGCCGAATGGCCCGGCGGACGACTGGAAAAGCTATCAGGCCAAGATTATCTCGCCCCCCAGCCCCGATGCAATCACCTACGGCACCGCCTTCATCGACCGCACCAACCTGACCGCCGACAAGACCGGCGCCATCCTGAGCATTCACGACATCCACAAGGGCGGGTTCAGCCAACCGGCGCTCGACGACCTGACGGCGCCGGGCCGGAACCTGCTGGTCTTCATCCACGGCTTCGCGAACAGCTTCGAGAACGCCCTGACCCGCGCTGCCTTCAACCGGGAATGGTTCGCCGACTCACGCCAGCCGGCCGCCGACACCACGGTGCTGACGTTCTGCTGGCCGTCGATCGGCAAGGTGCTGTCACAGCCGACCCTGACCGCGAATTACTTCACCGATCAGCTCGTCGCCGGGCAGTCGGGTGTGCATCTGATGCGGTTCTTCGCCAATCTCGAACCGATCGTCACGGCGGCGCGGCGCAACGGGCGGCGGGTGTTCCTGCTTGCCCACAGCATGGGAAACTGGGTGCTGCAGGCAGCGGTGGAAAGCTGGTTCGCGCACGGCAACGGCGCCGTCACGCTGTTCGACGAAGCGCTGCTCTGCGCGCCCGACGAACGTTACGACGGGTTCAACCTGCCGCCGGCCGGGCGGCTGACCGCGCTCGGGCAACTGGCCGGGCGGATCTCGATCTATTTCAGCATCAACGATGCGGTCTTACAGCTCAGCATGCTGATCAATCTCGGCATGCGCCGGCTTGGGCAGAACGGGCCGAAGGACCGCTGGAACAAGCAGCGTTTCCCCGATGCGCGCTACCGGATGGTCGACTGCGCGCCGCTGAACGACTACGGCGCGGGGTTCGGCGACACGCACCAGTACTACCGGCGTTCCCCCACCCTGCGCAAGGACATCGCGCGGGTCATGGTTGGTCTGTAAGAACCGGGAATTCGCATGTCTGCCCGCCGGGATGAAGGAAGATGCACTGTGGACAGGGCTATTTTCCAAACAGAACATCATTAATGAGCAATGTTCATATACAGACCATAGGCTCACGCGGGAAATTGCAATTCCAGATTCATAAATCCGCCGCCCCCGGTCAGGTCAGGTGTTCAAGCCCCAGCCAGTCCTGGCTCTGCATTTCCACCAGGCGGCTGGCGGTGCGTTCGAACGCCTTGGCGTTGCGGCCTTCAGGATATAGCGCATCCGGCCCGGCAGCAGCCGACGCCACCAGCTTCACACGGTGATCGTAGAGCGCGTCGATCAGCGTGATGAAGCGGCGCGCCTCGTCGAAATTGTCGGGCGACATCATCGGAATCGCATCCAGCACCAGCACATCGAAATGCACGGCCAGCGCCAGATAATCGCCAGGGCCGAACGCCTGCCCGCACAGGGTGCGGAAATCGAACCGCGCCACACCGTTCGCCGCCTGCGGGATCACGAAATCACGGCCGTTGACGTGCAGCGTGTCGGGCCGGCCGTGCTTCTCGCCACTCAGTTGTTCGAACGCCGCATCCAGCGCCGCGGTGGCACGCGCATCGGCCGGGCTGTGCCAGGTGGGCAGGCCATGGATACGCCCGCGCCGGTAATCGCGCGTCCCGTCCATCAGCAGCAGGTCCAGCCGCCGCTTGATCAGCGCGATGAACGGCAGGAACGCGTCGCGCCCCGGCTGGCCGAGGAACAGCTTGTCCGGTTCGGTGTTCGACGTAGCGACGATCACCACGCCACGCTCGAACAAGGCCTCGAACAGGCGGCCGAGGATCATCGCGTCGGCGATGTCGTTGACCTGGAACTCGTCGAAACACAGCAGCGCGGCTTCGGCGGCGATCTCGTCGGCCAGCGGCGGGATCGGGTCGCTGTTCGACGGGTTGGCCTGCTTGTAGCGGAAGATCCGCGCATGCGCGTCCTGCATGAAGCGATGGAAGTGGATGCGCTTCTTGCGGCCCAGATCGGCGGTGCCGAAGAACAGATCCATCAGCATCGACTTGCCGCGCCCGACCTCGCCGACCAGATACAGGCCCTGCGGCGTGCCGGGCGGCGCCTCGTCGACCGGCTTGCGGCGGCGGAAGCGGGCCAGAAAACCGCTCTCGGCCTCGCCGGACTTGGGGTCGTAGCCGCGCAGCTTCCCCCACAGATCCTGAAACCGTTCGATCGCCGCCAGTTGCGACGGGTCGGCCGAGATGGCGCCGGTGGCGACCAGCGCGCGATAGGCGGACAACGGCCCTTCGTTCGGGGCGGACAGGGCGGTCTGGATGGGCAGAACTGTGGTCATGGCCGCCCGCAATAGCCCGGCCCGCCGGGCGGGGCAAATTTCCCGGCACGCAACCCCGACGGAGCATTACCGCCTGAAACCGGGCTGGGGGCGATTGTCGTGTGAATTCATATTCCAGTCGGCCGGCACCGCGAAGGTGCAGGACTCTCTGAGCAGGGATGGATGCAGCTGCGGGCCGGCAGCCCCCGTCGTTTCGACCGCCAAGGGCGTGACCCTGTCCGTGCAACCGCGATACGTGCGACAGGTACGGCCATCGCGCGTACACAGCACGAACACGGACCGATCGTCGCGCCCGGCATCCGGCGCGGGATGATCGCATCCCGCTATCAGCACGACCACCGCCAGTGCCGGCAGACGCGCAAACCGCCCTCTTCCGTTATGCCTCTTCATGGCTGCGGCACCGTGAATGTGCAGGTCTGCCCGGCCGGGCAGGTGCGGTCGAGCGCAGGAACCCGGCACTGCTGGGCACCTGCCGGGCAGAAAATCCGGACCTCACAGGTTGCCGCCCCGCTGCGGCAGCGACGCGCAGCATAGGGCCGATCCGGCGCTGGCGGCCGCATCTCTGCTAAGGGCGGCTCGGCAAAGGCGGTACGGCTGCTTTCCTCCGCCGCGTCCGCCAGCGCCAGGACCGGCAGCGTGACGGGAAGAGCAGCGAGGGCAAGGACTTGCCCGGCCCCTGAACATCTGGCCGAGCCACCACCCAGATTGGTCGGGTTGTACTGCAGACAATCGGCGCATCCGGCCAGCAGCAGTGGCGCTGCCACGATCTGGAGAAAGCGCCGGCCGCAGAAACGGAATTTCATGATCTGAGCACGGCCTGAACCTGGCTGGTCGCCGGACGCTGCGTTTCGGGCGACGCCACCGTAGCATTCGTCACTGTGGGCGCTACGCCGGATCGTGCTGCTCTACCAAAACCCCGTCGCGGAAACGAAAGAGACGGAAACATTGCAGCCTCCATTCTAGGCAATGTATATGAACATTGTTCATGAATGATGTTTACTACAAACCTCCCCATTCTCGCAACCCTCAATCTATGGTTTTTTGTTAAAATCACCCAGCAGTGGGAAGCGTATCAGTCGGGCCGCAGTGCGTGCCGCCCGCTGCCAGCGCCGACCAGCAGCAGCAGCGCGCCGAATTTCGTCCCCTCGGCGACCAGCGCCGCGAAGCTGCCGGGCAGTCCCCCCGCCAGCAGCAGTTCCACCAACAGCACGACGGCCAGCAGCATCGCCATCGTCCGCGCCCGCCAGCCCAGCGCGATCAGCACCGGCAGCAGCAGATAAACCACCAGATACAAAAGCGCCGACACCACCCCGGACAGCCCGGCCCATCCGGCCAATGCCAGATGTGCGCCGGGCCAGGCGCGCAGTGCCTCGATCCCCATCGCAACATACCCCAGCATCAGCAGCACACGGCCGCACAGCAAAGCGATATCAGGCATCGGCAATTCCCCTGGCAATGGATGAACCCGAACATGCAACAGCCGGCCCCCGCCCGCAACGGGATGGAGCCGGCTGTAACCCGGGCCGTCCGTTTCGCGCCAATGCGCGTGCAACACGAAACGCCGGTCGAGGAGTTGCGCCGGACGCGCATTCATCGGGTAGAGCCGCGCGCGCAAAGCGGGCAGAGGGCAAGCCCTGCAAACCCTTCAGTAGATGACGGCGATCCATGCGGATGTCCTGCAACAGAGTACACCACCCTCATGCCGCAGGCGCGCCATATGCGGCCGGGGCGTCGAAACCGTCGCTCCAGAGCAGGCCGGCATGCAACACAGACGCGAAAGACACGCGATAATTCGCAACCACGTTACGCAGCGCCCGGCACCCCGGGCCGGATCGGACGATCAGATAAACGGTATCAGCGGAATGTCGCAGCCGCTCAATCCCAGCAACAGTGCGGCACAGACAACGAAACGACAGATGAACATCGCGATCTCCTTGGTAATCGGTCAGAGCCTGACCCGTTTCTCAAATACGCGCCGTCTCTATACGCACGATACCGCCGGCAAAACAACGGGGCGGAACCCGTTGGTCCCGCCCCGTTATTTACTCTGAACCGGTCTTTCAGACCTGGCGTTCCAGCATCATCTTCTTGATCTCGCCGATCGCCTTCGCAGGGTTCAGACCCTTCGGGCAGGTCTTCGTGCAGTTCATGATCGTGTGGCAGCGATACAGCTTGAACGGATCTTCCAGCGCATCCAGACGTTCGCCGGTACGTTCGTCGCGGCTGTCGGCGATCCAGCGATAGGCCGCCATCAGCACCGCCGGGCCAAGGTAACGGTCGCCGTTCCACCAGTACGACGGACACGAGGTCGAACAGCAGAAGCACAGGATGCATTCCCACATCCCGTCCAGCTTGGCACGTTCCTCGCGGCTCTGGCGGCGTTCGGCGTCGGGCGGCGGCGGCGTGTCGGACTGCAGCCAGGGTTCGACCGAGCGATACTGCGCATAGGCCTGGTTCAGGTCGGGCACCAGATCCTTGACCACCGGCATGTGCGGCAGCGGATTGATCTTCACCGGGCCGTCGATCTCGCCGATGTCGCACAGGCAGGCCAGCGTGTTGGTGCCGTCGATGTTCATCGCGCACGACCCGCAGATCCCCTCGCGGCACGAGCGGCGGAAGGTCAGGGTGGAATCCACCTCGTTCTTGATCTTGATCAGCGCGTCCAGCACCATCGGGCCGCAATGGTCGAGATCGACCTCGTACGTGTCGGTACGCGGATTGGCGGTGTCGTCCGGGTTCCAGCGATAGATCTTGAATTCCTTGACCCGCTTGGCACCCGCCGGCGCCTTGTAGGTCTTGCCTTCCTGAACCTTGGAATTCGCGGGCAGAGAAAATTTTGCCATCGGTCCGGCCCCCTCAGTACACGCGCTTCTTCGGCGGGAAGACCGAGACCTCGTCGGTCAGGGTTTCCATCTTCACAGGCCGGTAATCCAGCGCCACGTTGCCCTTGTCGTCGATCGTGGCCAGCGTGTGCTTCATCCAGTTCGCATCGTCACGATCCGGATAGTCGTCGTGCGCCTGCGCGCCGCGGCTTTCCTTGCGGGCCTCGGCGCCGACGATCGTCGTCATCGCGTTCAGCATCAGGTTTTCCAGCTCCAGCGCTTCCATCAGATCCGAATTCCAGATCAGCGACTGGTCCGCCACCTTCATGTCGGCAAGCCCGCCGTGGATCTTCTGCATCTTCGCCACGCCCTCGGTCAGCGATTTGCTGTTGCGGAACACCGCCGCGTGCGACTGCATGGTGCGCTGCATGTCCAGACGCAGATCGGCGACCTTGGTACCGCCCTTCGCATGGCGGATACGGTCGAACCGCTCCAGCGCCGCCTCGCCCGCCTTCGGCGGAAGCGGTTTCTGTGTGGCGCCCGGGGTCAGCGTCGCCGCGGCCCGCAGCGCCGCGGCGCGGCCGAACACCACCAGATCGAGCAGCGAATTGGTGCCCAGACGGTTCGCGCCGTGCACCGACACGCACGCCGCCTCGCCCACCGCCATCAGGCCGGGGACGGTCGCGTCCGGATTGTCGCGGGTCGGGCGCAGCACTTCGGTGTGATAATTGGTCGGGATACCGCCCATGTTGTAGTGCACGGTCGGCAGAACCGGGATCGGTTCTTTCGTCACGTCGACGCCCGAGAACACTTTCGCGGTTTCGGAAATGCCGGGCAGGCGTTCATGCAGGATGTCGGCGCCCAGATGTTCCAGATGCAGCAGGATGTGGTCCTTGTGCTTGCCGACGCCGCGGCCTTCCATGATCTCGATGGTCATCGAACGCGACACCACGTCGCGGCTGGCCAGGTCCTTGGCCGACGGCGCGTAGCGTTCCATGAAGCGCTCGCCCGCGGAATTGGTCAGATACCCGCCCTCGCCGCGCGCCCCTTCGGTAATCAGACAGCCCGCGCCGTAGATCCCGGTCGGGTGGAACTGCACGAATTCCATATCCTGCGCCGGCAGGCCGGCACGCAATGTCATGCCCGAACCGTCGCCGGTGCAGGTGTGCGCCGAGGTGCACGAGAAATACGCGCGCCCGTAACCGCCGGTGGCCAGCACCACGGTCTGGGCGCGGAAGCGATGGATCGAACCGTCTTCCAGGCACCACGCGATCACCCCGCGGCACGCGCCGTCATCGTCCATGATCAGGTCGATCGCGAAGTATTCGACGAAGAACTCCACTTCGTGCTTCAGCGACTGCTGATACAGCGTGTGCAGAATGGCATGGCCGGTCCGGTCGGCGGCAGCACAGGCGCGGTTCACCGGGCTTTCGCCGTAGTTTTTCATGTGCCCGCCGAACGGGCGCTGATAGATCTTGCCGTCTTCGGTGCGGCTGAACGGAACGCCGAAATGTTCCAGTTCATAGATTGCCGGCACCGCCTCGCGGCACATGTATTCGATGGCGTCCTGATCGCCCAGCCAGTCCGAGCCCTTCACGGTGTCGTACATATGCCAGCGCCAGTCGTCCTCGCCCATATTGCCGAGCGAGGCACTGATCCCGCCCTGCGCCGCCACGGTGTGGCTGCGGGTCGGGAACACCTTGGTGATGCAGGCAGTCTTCAGCCCGGCCGCGCCGAGGCCCAGCGTGGCGCGCAGCCCCGCACCGCCCGCCCCCACGACGATCGCGTCGTAGGTATGGTCGACAATCCGATAAGCGCCCAGGGAAGGCATGGTGATCGCGTTCATTCAGCGTCCGTCCAGTTCCTGTTGGCGGGGTCTCCCCCGCCCGGCCGCACCCGGCGGCCAGACTAAATCCGCAGTGCTCAGTGCATACGCAGCATTACGTTGGAAAACGTGCCGAACACCGACAGTTTCAGCACAGAGATGACACAAACCAGCGCCAGCAGCACGATCAGGCCGCGCACCACCAGCAATGTGACCATCTTGCAGGTCCCCGGTTTGATATAGTCCTCGATCACGACCTGCATGCCCAGCTGGGCATGATGAAACGTCGCCACGATCAGCGCCAGCAGCAGCGCGGCATTCAACGGCGAGGCCGCCCAGATCAAGGCCATAAGCACAGGTGCATCACCGCCCGATAACGAGACCAGCGACAGGATGAACCACAGCGACAGCGGCAGGATGGCCAGCGCCGTGACGCGCTGCGCCCACCAGTGCGCAGTGCCCGACTTCGCGGCCCCCAGCCCACGCACCCGCCCCAACGGCGAACGCATGCTACGGATCGACAGTTTTTCCATGGTCATCCCCCTCACGCGACCAGCACGATGATCCAGGTCAGCACGGTCAGCGCCACCGACGCGCCGATCACCACCTTGGCCGACAGTTCCGCACACGACAGTTCGAAGCCGTAACCGGCATCCCACATCATGTGCCGCACGCCGTTTGCCATGTGGTAAAACAACGCGAACGTCCAGCCGAACAGAAACAGCTTGCCGATGAACGATCCGAAGAACTGAAATGACGTTGGAACATATCCCGCCGGATTGCCTGGCAGCATCGCCAGATCGGCCAGGAACCACGTCAGCGCCAGCGTGCCGAACGCCAGTGCAATGCCGGTGAGGCGATGCAGACTCGACGTCAGCGACGTGAACTGCAGCATATCGTAGACCTGCAAATGCGGCGACAGCGGCCGGCGCACCAACGCGCCCTCGCTGTTGCGGCCCGTCATCAGTGCTTCACGCGAATCCATGCCTCAGCCCCCATGCAACCCGACTATTATATCCGCCTAGGGGCTTACGCCGCGAGGCATGCAGCGTCAACGGCGAGATCATTTTGTAAAATCAGGATAAATTGAGTACGGATTCAAGCATCACTGGCCACGGATTGCCGCGAAACCTGTGCAATTTATTGATTTTGCGTAGAGAATTAACCCACAACCACAATGCGGCCAGGCTGGCCATTTTTATGCCAAAATGTTTTCCTCTAACATCCGCAAAGAACTTCTTTCTTATTCACAACGTTCAGAAGCAGTCTTAGGTATTCCATGAACCGTCGCACTCTTTTGCAATGCATTGGTCTCTCGACGACGTTGCCTCTGCTGGCATGCGGCCAGCGCACCACGCAGGTCAGCGCTGTTGTGCCCCCGCCGCCGGCCCAGCCCGCAGCGCCCGCGCCACAGCAGGTCGCCGCTGCACCGGCCGGGCCCGTTGTCACCGGTCCGGCCCAGGTCGGCCGCGCCTCGTGGATGAGCCGCAGCCTGAACGGGCGGCGCACCGCCAACGGCGAACGGCACAACGTAAACGCCATCACCGCCGCGCACCGCACGCTGCCGTTCGACAGCTATGCCCGCGTGACCTCCGCCGACACCGGCAAGTCGGTCATCGTGCGCATCAACGACCGCGGCCCCTTCGTGCGCGGGCGCATCATCGACTTGTCGGAAGCCGCCGCCAAGCAGCTCGGCATTTACAGTGAAGGCGTCGGCACCGTTACGGTCCAACCCGTCAGCATGCCGGGCTGACCTCTCGCTCTTACCCCGCCTGCGGCAACCGCACGACGAAGCGCGCCCCCAACACCTTGCCTGTCGCATCGCGGCGGTTCTCGGCGCTGATCCGCCCGCCCAGCGCCTCGACGATCTGCCGGCAGATCGACAGGCCGAGCCCCGAGTGCTTGCCGAAATGCTCGGCGCGCGGGCGTTCGGAATAGAAGCGGTCGAACACTTCCTCGAGACGATGGTCAGGAATGCCCGGCCCCTCGTCCTCGACCGCCACCTCGACCACCGTGCCGGTTTCACGCGCCCGCAGCGCGATCCGCCCGTTGGGCGGGCTGAACGACACCGCATTGCCGATCAGGTTGCGCAACACCTGTACCAGCCGCCCTTCCACCCCTGAGACCACCAGCCCCGTTTGCGGTGCATCGACCACGATCACCGGCGCGTCCGGCGCGCGCGTCGCCTGATGCATGTCGGCCAGCGTCGCCAGCATCGGCGCGATATCGACCCGCTCGGCCGCGGCGCGCGACAGTTCCGCATCGACGCGCGACGCATCGCTGATATCGCTGATCAGCCGGTCGAGCCGCACCACGTCCTCGGCGATGATCGCCAGCAGCTTCTTCTGCTGTTCGACGTTCTCGACGCGCCGGCTGGTCTCGATGGCGCTGCGGATCGAGGTCAGCGGATTCTTGATTTCATGCGCGACATCGGCGGCGAAGCGCTCGATCGCGTCCATGCGCGCCCACAGGGCGCGCGCCGACGCATCCAGCGCCACCGCCAGCTCGCCAACCTCGTCATTGCGCTGGGCCAGATCTTCAGGAACGTGCCCGGCGCGGCCCTTGCCTTCCTTCATCGAATCCGCCGCCGCCGCCAGGCGGATCATCGGGCGAGCCAGCGTACGCGACAGATAGAACGACAGCACCAGCGTCAGCGCCAGCGCCATCATGAACAGCAGCATGATCGACGCGCGCACCTGAAACAGGCTGTTGTCGACCTCGCGCGCGTCGCTGGTCAGCAGAATCGTACCGGCCTGCACGCGATTGCGCACCACCGGCACCGCCACCGACACCAGCAGCCGGCCTTCCTCGGTGCGGCGCACGAACGGCGGCACACCGCGCCCCCCGCCGTTCGGCACCTGCTGGCCGTCGCGCAGGTCAGGCTGCCAGTCGAACCCGCTGCCCGGCACCGACTGGATGGTCGGCGCAGTGGTCTGATGCGGCAGAGCGGCCAGCGCGATGTCGTAAGCGCGGCTGATCGCGCCCATCACCATGCTGCGCTCGACCGGCGGCGGCAGCGGTTCGGTCACCACCGCGCCGCCCGGGCCTTCGCGCACACGGCTGTCGGCCACCAACTGTCCCGCCATGTCATAGACGCGCGCCTGGGCGTTCGGGGTCGGCACCGTCAGGCTGAACAGCAGCGAGCGGGCCCGTTCAGGAACCAGCGTCGGGCGGTCGGGAATGTCGTCGCGCACCGCCGCTTCGGCCAGCGCCCCGGCGTAGATCTGCGCCTGGGTGCGCAATGCCGACACTTCGGCCTCGATCAACCCGTTCTGATACTGGTCGAGATACAGCAACGTCGCCACCAGCAGCAGCAGCGGCAGTGCGTTGACCAGCAGAATGCGCCGCAGCATCGGCGACACGAAACGTTCGCGCCGCACGGCCGGCGCGACCTGAGGTCTGTCATCCGGGCGCGCGGCTTCCGTTTCCGGCATCACGCTTCCTTGTAACGATAGCCGATGCCGTACAGCGTTTCGATCTGGTCGAATTCGGCGTCCACCACGCGGAACTTCTTGCGCACGCGCTTCACGTGGCTGTCGATGGTGCGGTCGTCGACGTAGATATTGTCGCCATAGGCGGAATCGATCAGCTGGTCGCGCGACTTCACCATCCCCGGGCGCGCCGCCAGCGCTTTCACCAGCAGGAATTCCGTCACCGTCAGTTGCACCTGTTTGCCGCGCCACAGGCACATGTGCTTGGTTTCATCCAGCGTCAGCTCACCGCGCGTCATCACCCCGCCCGGCGCGGCGCCGGCGCCGTCGGCGCGCGCCGATTCATTGCGGCGCAGCAGCGTGCGGATGCGCTCGAGCAGCAGCCGCTGGCTGAACGGCTTGGTGATGTAGTCGTCGGCGCCCATCCGCAGACCCATCAGTTCGTCGACCTCCTCGTCCTTCGAGGTCAGGAAGATCACCGGCATGCTGGTGCGCTGGCGCAGGCGCTGCAGCAGCTCCATCCCGTCCATACGCGGCATTTTCACGTCGAGCACGGCCAGATCCGCCGGTTTGGCGGACAGCGCCTGCAAGGCACTCTCGCCGTCGGTGAAGGTGCGCACAGTGAAGCCTTCCTGCTCCAGCGTCATCGAAACGGAGGTCAGAATATTGCGGTCGTCATCGACCAAGGCGATGGTATGCGTCATGAGAACTCCATCAGATGCACGCTGGCTGGTATAATTTTACCGGCTCTGTCAACTCTCGGTGCCTATGCCATAGAGTATGACACTGGATGGATAAAGGACGAACCTGCATGCCGCCAGACCAGCTCCCCCCGAATGCCGTTCCGGATGCGCGCCGGCTGCTGCGCGAAGCCCGTGCCGCCACGCTGGCCACCACCATTGCCGGACAGCCGTTCACCAGCCTGGTCACCCCGGCGACGGCACCGGACCTGTCCGTTCTGCTTCTGTTATCAACGCTGTCCGAACATACCCGGCACCTGATGGCCGACCCGCGTTGCGCGCTGATGGCGGTGGGCGCGCCCGAAGACGCCAACCCGCAGACCGCGCCGCGCCTGTCGGTGACCGGCCTTGCCGAACGCATCGACGACGATGCCCTGAAAACCCGCTGGCTGGCCTGGCATCCATATGCAGCGTTATACGCCGGTTTCGCGGATTTTGCACTCTGGCGTATCCGCCCGCAGGCGGGGCTGCTGGTGTCGGGTTTTGCCCGCGCCACGCGGCTGAAAGCCGCGCACCTGCTGCCGGATGCCGCGGCGGTGGCCGCCATCGCCGCCGCCGAGGCCGACATCATCGCACACTGCAACGCCGACCATGCCGATGCCATGGCCACCCTGGCCGGCGGTGTGCCCGGCGATTCCTGGAAGCTGGTCATGGTCGATGTCGACGGCTGCGTGCTTGCCCATCACGACCAGACCCGGCGCATCATGTTCGACCGGCCGGCGAGGACCGCCGAAGACGTACGGGCCGCTTTGATCCGCCTCATCAAAGAAAAGTAGATTGCTGCACTGCAAAATATTTTTGCCGGCTGAATATTCCAAAAGAATATTGCGCTCATTTTCATGCCGGTTTTATCTCGGGCGAGAACTTTAAAAAAACCGACGTCCGTGCGGCCTGATCGGCCGCTTTTTTTGGGAGCCTTCCTTCTGTGACTGTCATCGCGCTTGCCGGCACCGGAATCGCCGCTGCCATCGTCCATGCCAACGAAACCGCGCCGGCGCTGGTGGCGCATGCCATCCGCAAGGGGGAAGGCGCGCTGTCCGCCGATGGTGCTTTTTCGGTCCGCACCGGTATCCACACCGGCCGTTCGGTGGCCGACAAATTCCTGGTCGACGAACTGGAAACCTCGGCCGAGATCGCGTGGGGCAAGATCAACCAGAGAATGTCGCGCTCCCACTTCACCGCGTTCCGTGGCCGCGTGCAGGCCTATCTGCAGGGCCGCGAACTGTTCGTGCAGGACCTGTACGCAGGGGCGGACCCGGAACACCGCATCCGTGTGCGCCTCGTCACCACCGGCGCCTGGCATGCGCTGTTCGCGCGCAACATGTTCCTGCGCCCGGCCGAGAAAGAACTGTCCGGGTTCGAGCCCGACTGGATCATCCTGCACGCACCGGACTTCCTGACCGAACCGCAGGTCGACGGCTGCAAGAGCAACACCTGCATCGCGATGTCGCTGGCCCAGCGCCAGATCGTCATCGCCGGCACCTCGTATGCCGGCGAGATCAAGAAAAGCATCTTCACCGCCATGAACTGGCGCCTGCCCGAGCGCGACGTGCTGCCGATGCATTGCAGCGCCAATATGGGCAAAAAGGGCGACGTGGCGCTGTTCTTCGGTCTGTCGGGCACCGGCAAGACCACGCTGTCCTCGGACCCCGAGCGCCCGCTGATCGGCGACGACGAACACGGCTGGGGCCCGAACGGCGTGTTCAACTTCGAAGGCGGCTGTTACGCCAAGGTGATCCGCCTGTCGCAGGAGGCGGAACCCGAGATCTGGGCCGCATCGCACCGCTTCGGCGCCGTGCTCGAGAACGTGGTGATGGATGCGCGCGGCAACCTCGATCTGAACGACGCGTCGCTGACCGAAAACACCCGGTCCTCTTACCCGGTCGACTTCATCCCCAACGCCGTGCCGTCGGGCATGGGCGGACAGCCGAAGAACGTGGTGATGCTGACCGCCGACGCCTTCGGCGTGCTGCCGCCGATCGCCAAACTGTCGGCGGCGCAGGCGATGTATCACTTCCTGTCCGGCTACACGGCGCGTGTCGCCGGCACGGAAAAGGGCCTGGGCGCCGAACCGCAGGCGACGTTCTCGACCTGCTTCGGCGCGCCGTTCCTGCCGCGCCGCCCGGAAGTGTACGGCAGCATGCTCTCGGCACTGATCTCGAAGCACGGCGCGGACTGCTGGCTGGTGAACACCGGCTGGACGGGCGGCGCCTACGGCACCGGAAACCGGATGAGCATCAAACACACCCGCGCCCTGCTGCGCGCCGCGCTGGACGGCAGCCTGGCCAAGGCGGCGTTCGTCGAGGACCCGTTCTTCGGCCTGCTGGTGCCGCAGAACGTGCCGGGGGTGCCGAACAATGTGCTGAACCCGCGCGATTCCTGGCCCGACAAAACCGCCTATGATCGCACGGCCAGCCATTTGCTCGGCCTGTTCGAAAAGAATTTCGAAACCTTCCTGTCCGGCGTCGATGCCGACGTGAAGGCGGTTGCCCTGAAAGCGGCCTGATCTTTAAAGCGGTCTGATCTTTCACGAGACCTTCACATGCCCGCACACCCTGTCGTGATGACGGCCCCCACCCTCGCGCCCGCAGCCGTCGAGATCCTGCAACGCGCCGGTTGCACGGTGCATTACATGCCGCCCTACCCGCAGGCGCCCGACATCATCGCGCTGTGCCAGAAGGTTGGCGCACGGGCGATTCTGTGCCGGCAGGGGCGCGTCGATGCAACGGTCTTCGCGGCGCTGCCCGGCCTGCGCATCGTCGCGCGGCACGGCGTGGGCGTGGACGAGGTGGACATCGACGCGGCGCGCCGGCACGGCGTGCTGGTCACCAACACGCCCGGCTCCAACGCGCTGCAGGTCGCCGAACATGCGGTCGCGATGATGCTGGCGTTGCTGAAAAACCTGCCCGGCCACGCCGGTGCGATCGCCGCCGGGCGCTGGCGCGACGCCGCCAGCCAGGGGCGCGATGTGCGCGGGCTTGGGCTGGGGTTGATCGGCATGGGCCATGCGGGACGGCACGTCGCGCGGCTGATGGCGCCCTGGGGCGTGCGCATCGCCGCCTATTCCCCCCACGCCCCGGATGAAGCGTTCGCCGGGGTGCACCGGGTTAGCAGGCTGGAAGACCTGTGGCCGCAGTCCGACATCCTGAGCATCCACACCCCGCTGACCGCGGCGACCCGCAACATGGTGAACGCCGCCGCCCTTACCGCCCTGCCGCGCGGCGCGGTGGTGGTCAACACCGGACGCGGCGGTATCGTCGACGAGGCAGCACTGCTCGCCGCCCTGGATGACGGGCACCTCGCCGGCGCGGCGCTCGACGTATTCGCCGCCGAACCCCCGCCGGCCGGACACCCGTTCCGCAACCATCCGAAGCTGCTCTGCACACCGCATATCGCCGGCGTCACGCCGGACAGCCTGACCCGCATGGGGGTCATGGCGGCCGAGTGTATTGCGGCAACACTCCGCGGCGAACCGGTGCCCGCCGAGCGGATTGTCGTGGCCGGACGTTGAATTTCAGTTGCGGCACCTCAAGCCAACCGTCACATTCCCGCCCATGAGTACCGTCATCCCGTCCCTGCAGGCGATCGGATCGCTCCCGGATACCGAAATCGATATCGCCGCCGCGGCCCTGCAACTGGCCCGGGCCCACGCGCCGACCGCCGACTGGCAGAGCGCCAGCAATCACCTCAGTTGCCTGGCGCGCAAGGTCGTGCAGCGCAGTGTCGGCGTCATCGACGATCCGACCGCCCGTGCCGCGATCATCCGCAGCCTTCTGGTGGACGAATACGGCTATCATGGCGATGCCGAAACCTATGACGACCCGGCCAATGCCGACCTGATCCGCGTGATCGAGCGCCGCAAAGGATTACCGGTCGCACTGGGGATTCTGTGGCTGCACTGCGCACAGGCGGCCGGCTGGCCGGCCCACGGGCTGGACTTTCCCAACCATTTCCTGATCGCGCTGGGCGGCGACAGCCGGTATGTCATCCTCGATGCATTCGCCGATGGGGCGCCGCTGCATGCGACCGAGCTGCGCACCCTGCTGAAACAGGTGAGCGGCGAGGCGGCCGAACTGCGTCGCGAACAGCTACAACCGGTGTCGACGCGCGATGTCCTGCTGCGGCTGCAGAACAACATCAAGCTGCGCCGCCTGCATCAGGGCGACCTGAAAGGCACGCTCGACTGCCTCGACATCATGCTGACCATCGCGCCGCAGAACGCGATGCTGTGGTGCGAGGCCGCGTTGATCAACCAGCGGCTCGAACGCATCTCGGCTGCGCTGCACTGCTACGACCGGTTTTTGGACCTATCGCCGGCGGGCGACACCGCCGATCATATCCGCACTGCCGTGGCCGAACTACGCGCCCGCATGCAGCAATAACTCCCGCGAGGCCCCAATGACACGCAGCCTGAACGTCGCCGTCCAGATGGACCCGATCGAAACCATCAACATCGACGGCGATTCCAGCTTTCAGCTGATGCTCGAGGCACAGGCGCGCGGACACAAACTATGGCACTATGAAGTGCGCCACATGTCGCTGCGCGACGGCCGTGTGACCACGCTGGCGCATCCGGTGCAGGTGCGGCGCGAAAAGGGCAACCACTATACTTTCGGGGCGCGGGAAACGCTCGACCTCGGCACCATGGACGTCATCCAGATGCGCCAGGACCCGCCGTTCGACATGGCGTACATCACCGCCACGCACATGCTGGAACACATTCACCCGAAGACGCTGGTGGTGAACGACCCGCGCAGCGTGCGCAACGCGCCGGAGAAGATCCTCGTCACCCATTTCCCGGACCTGATGCCACCGACCCTGATCACCTGGGACCCGGCGGCGATCCACGCCTTCCGCGCCGAGTTCAAGGACATCGTGGTGAAGCCGCTGTTCGGCAACGGCGGCGCGGGCGTGTTCCACATCAAGCCCGACGACGAAAACCTGAATTCACTGATCGAGATGCATTTCGCCCGTACCCGCGAACCGCTGATGGTCCAGCGTTACGAGCCCAAAGTGCGTGAAGGCGACAAACGCATCATCCTGGTCGACGGCGTGCCGATGGGCGCCATCAACCGCGTGCCGGCAACGGGAGAATCGCGTTCGAACATGCATGTCGGCGGCCAGGCCCGCAAAACCACGCTGACCGCGCGCGAACGCGAGATCTGCGACCGCATCGGCCCGGTGCTGCGCGAACAGGGACTGATCTTCGTGGGTATCGACGTGATCGGCGATTACCTGACCGAGATCAACGTCACCTCGCCGACCGGTCTGCAGGAAGTCGCCCGGTTCGATGGATCGCGCCTGGATGCCGCGATCTGGGACGCCATCGAGGCGCGCATCGAAACCCGCACATAAACGGACACGGGGGCCGGCACACGGCCCCCGCTTTCCATGCCTACAGTACGCTGGCTATTTCACGGCGCGTTGGAGCGACGCCGTCTTGGTGATGAGCACGGCATTTTCCGCGACAACCTGCTGGGCCAATACCTGCATCTGCCCTTTTAGTTTCTCGTTGCTGACACGTTCAATCAGATCGTGCAGGGCCAGACCGAGTGCGACCTGATTGGCCGGCCTCTTGCCCCACTCCGGGCTTTCCCAGCCATGTTTATAAAGCCAGAGCAGAATAGGGTTGGTTTCCTCAGCAACTGGCGTTGTCAGATGTATAGTGGGTTCCTTCATCTGGGCCTCCTCAATAAGCCGGAATTGGCTCTGAAATCCCTTTGTTGTCATCATTCGTGAAATCGGTCCGGATTATACGTTACGAACCTGAAAGTTTAAAGTTTCGATACGGTAAAATATGCGTGTAGTTGCATCCGGAGCGGATCACGCACGGACACATCGGACCGCCCGGGAGACCGCTCGGAAATACGGGGGCCGATGCACAGCCCCCGCCCTTCGGTTATGCCGAGGCGCGCTTTTCGTCCTCGACCGCCTTCATCATCGCCGGGCTGGCGTTGACGGCGGCGATCATCTTCTGCGTCTTTTCGCCCAGCGTGACCGGTACCGGGAAATACTTGTTCCAGCCCGAATACACCGCCAGTAGCAGATCCACGGCCGTCATCTTCTCACCGCAGACGAAGGCGCCGTTCTGCAACTGCTTTTCCACCACCGCCCACAGACCGGTAATGCTGGCCGCACCGGCCTTCAGCGCCTGTTCCCTGGCCGGGCCATCCCCCAGCACACGGCTGATGAAGAACATCCGGCCATAGGCGGGATGCAGCGTCGCGTTCGCGAACATCAGCCATTCCAGAAAATGCGCACGCGCCGGCCCGGCGGCGGGCAGCGTCGGGCTTTTGTGTTTCTCCAGCAGATAGAGCACGATCGCCGCGCCCTCGCGGATGATATGGCCGTCGTCGACCAGCACCGGCACCATGTTGTGCGATTCGAGTTTGGCGAATTCCTCGGGCGCCTTGTTACGGTCGATCGCCTCCACCTGCTGATCGAGCGTATTCAGCAACGCATGAATCGCCAGCGAGCATGCACTAGGACTGTAATACAGCTTGTACATCATCTCTCCTGTCTGGATTGCACGATACGCGACGGCCGACCGGAACCGGTGCACCGCCCATGTATGTCCCTACGCGCTTCCCTGATGCGGATCAACGCAGCGCATGTTCACCCCCCTTTGCCGCGTTCGTCATACAAGATTTTTGCGTGAACAGGCTGTAAGCGACGATCTGGGCACGATCCCGCATTTGTAAAAAAACGACGAACTGTCGTACAGAGCCTCGACGTAAACGGCCGTGTGCGCAAAGCGTTTATCCAGAGCCTGAATCATCGCCCGCCCTATTCCTTGCCTCTGGCAGGAAGCGGCCACCGCGATTTCCGCTATCCAGGAAATGTACACGTCGTCGCTGAAAGCACGCAGGCAGCCGATGACCCGGCCATTCGCTTCTACCAGGATATAGTAAAATGTATTCGCATACGCGGCGGCGATCTGCTCCGAGGTCACCGGCCCCCAGCCTATGGAATTATAGAGCTCCACAATGGCGGAGCACCGCTCCGGTGTAAATTCAGGGCGTTCAAGCACTGAAATATCCCGCATACTATCCTCCCGGCGTAGAAACCAACCTCTTCCTCGGAACTTACGATGACGGGGTCGAGTCTGTTAAACAGGCCGGTAAACAGGCCGAGGTTCACAAAGAAACCGCGCGCATGCCGAGCCACATGAACGCCGGCATGATTGTGCCTGTCCGGATTTCCGCAGCATGCGGATCAACGCAACACACGCTCGACGCCACCGCGAAAGCGCGCGCCGTGCTCGGTCAGGCATTTCTGCATCGCACTGTCCAGCGCCAGCGTCAGATTCTGCCGGGCGGTTGCATACTGGCCATGGCCCGCATACAGCGCCAGGCGCGCTTCCTGTACGGCGGGATCGTCGTTCACCTGCCCGCGGCACAGTGCCTCGGGCGTTTCCTGCGCGGCAGGCGTGTCGCTGCCACAGGCTGTCAGCCCCACAGTGGCCAGCATTGTCAGAGCCAGAGCGATCTTGCGCATCATTCTTCCACCATCCAGTCCTCGATCAGACGCCGCGCGATGGAATCGGGACGCGGCAGGCGAAAGCCATGCGCCTCGGGGTCGCGGATCTCATCGCGCGAAAACCACCGTGCATCGGCCAGCTCGGTCGGGTCAATGCGGATCGCCGTGGTTTCGGCCCGCGCATAGAACCCCAGCATGATCGACGCCGGAAACGGCCAGGGCTGCGATGAATGATACTGGATGTCCGACACCAGAATGCCCGATTCCTCGAACACCTCGCGCGCCACGGCTTCCTCCAGGCTTTCGCCGGGTTCCAGAAACCCGGCCAGGGTCGAATACATCCGCGCGTGCGGAAACCGCACCGAATGGCCGAGCAGCGCCTTGTCCCCGTGGATGACCAGCATGATCACCGCCGGGTCGGTGCGCGGAAACTGTGTGCCGCCGCAGACGTCGCAGACCATCGCGTTGCCCGCCTGCCCGGGGCTACAGCGCCCGCCGCAGGCCCCACAGAACCGCGCCCGCGTGCGCCAGTGCAGCAACCCGCGCGCATGCGCCAGCACGCTGGCGTCCGTCCCCGCCAGCAGCCCCGCCACCGAGCGCAGGTCGGCAAACGCGCCCAGACCGGCGGGCAGCAGCGGCAACGGATCGTCCGCCGCCGACAGATCCACCGCGAACACCGCGCGCTCCTGCAGCAGCCCCAGAAACACCCACGGCCCGCCTTGCATGCGCACGCTAGCCGCGGCGGCGCCATCCAAAAACACCGCTTCGGGCGCATCCCCGGTCTTCAGCAGCGACTGCGAGCGCCAGACCGGCACGAACAGGCTGGCCGGGTCGGCCAGGCGCGTATTGATCCAGTCGGCATCCGTGCGCCGTTCGGCGGCGCGGTTCAGCAGGCTGCCGGTATACATGTTGGGACGTCGAGCAAGGATCAGCATAGGATGACCGAATAAAACGGGCCGGAGCGTTGCATGCGTTTCGTTTCGCGGCAACATCCGAAGGCATGCAACGGCCGGGCGTTCAGCAGCCCGGCGGCCTTGTTCCCATCGCACCCAATATATCGATAGGGGGATTTTCGCCTGAACGGCAGGTTTTCATCTCCGGCGCTTTCCCCTTGCCCTCGCCGCGCCGAAGCGCGATATGAGGCGCGGGAGTCCGGTCGCGGACGTGCGCCTCGCCAACCCGGTCAGGTCCGGAAGGAAGCAGCCGTAACGAATCGCGTGCGGGTCGCGGTCCGGGCTCCCACCCGCGAAACCGCCCGCAAAACCGCACTCTGGCGGACTTTCCCCTCACCCCCTTGCATTCTGGGCCGCCGCGCGGCACGAACGAGGCATGTCCGGCCTGTTCGACGACGATCCTCCGCCTCCGCCCTCCGGCCCCGGCCTGTTCGGCGGGGACGACGGCCTGCCCGAAGCACCACCCCCCGCTACCGAACAGGCGGCGGCGTATCGGGTGCTGGCGCGCAAATACCGCCCCGCGACGTTCGACGACCTGATCGGCCAGGACGCCATGGTCCGCACCCTGCGCAACGGCTTCGCGCAGAACCGCATCGCCCAGGCCTTCCTGCTGACCGGGGTGCGCGGCATCGGCAAGACCACCACGGCGCGCATCATCGCTCGCGCGCTGAACTGCACCGGGCCGGACGGCACCGGCGGGCCGACCCCCGATCCGTGCGGCGTCTGTCCGAACTGCCGCACCATCCTGGAAGACCGGCATCCGGACGTGCTGGAAATGGACGCCGCATCGAACAACGGCGTCGACGACGCGCGCGAACTGCGCGATCTGGCGCGCTTTCGCCCCATTCAGGGCCGCTACAAGATTTTCTACCTCGACGAATGCCACATGCTGTCGACGGCGGCGTGGAACGCACTGTTAAAGACGCTGGAAGAACCGCCGCCCTATCTGAAATTCGTGTTCGCCACCACCGAACTGCGCAAGGTGCCGGTCACCGTGCTGTCGCGCTGCCAGCGCTTCGACCTGCGGCGCATTCCGCTGGACCTGCTGGCCACCCATTACGGCAGGATCGCCCAGCAGGAGAACATCGTCATCGAACCCGCCGCGCTGACCGCGATCGCCCGCGCCGCCGACGGGTCGGTGCGCGACGGGCTGTCGCTGCTCGATCAGGCGATCGCGCTGGCCGGCGAAGGCGGCATCACCGATGCGCTGGTCACCGACATGCTGGGCCTGGCCGACCGCTCGCTGCTGTTCGACCTGTTCGAGGCGCTGATGGCCGGGCGCGTCGCCGACGCGCTGGGTATTCTGGACACCACCTATGAACGCGGCGCCGAGCCCGGCGTGGTGATCCGCGACCTGCTGGCACTGACCCACACGCTGAACCGCCTGCGCGCCATTCCGGCCTTGCGCGACGACCGCACCCTGCCCGAGCTCGAGCGCACCCGCGGCGCGGAGCTGGCCGGCAAGCTGTCGGTGCCGGTGCTGGCGCGCGCCTGGCAGATGCTGCTGAAAGGCAATGGCGAGGTCGAAACCGCGCCCGACCGCCGCGCCGCGGCCGACATGGTGCTGATCCGCATCTGCCACGCGGCCGACATGCTACCGCCAGGCGAGCTGATCCGAAAGATCATGAGCGAGGGCAACGGCGCGCCGGCTGGCATGGGCGGCGCGGCCCCCTCCGGCAATCCGGACGGCGGCGCACGGGCGGTGGCGAACGGCGCGCCGATCGTCATGACCCAGGCCGCGCCGCGCCTGGCGTCGTTCCGCGACGTCGTTGCGCTGGTCGCCACGGCGCGCGAACCGACGCTGCATGCGCATCTGCTGCATTCGGTGCGCGTGGTGCGGTTCGCGCCGCCGGTGATCGAGCTCAACCCGCTGCCCGACGCACCGCGCGATCTGGCGGCGCAACTGACGGCGTTTCTGCAGAAGGTCACCAACGCGCGCTGGACCGTCGCGCTGTCGAACGCCCCGGGCGAAGCGACGCTCGCCGAACAGGGTCAGGCGGCCGAGAACGCACGCCGGCATCAGGCGGCCGATCACCCGCTGGTGCGCGCCATCATGGCGGCGTTCCCAGGGGCGGTGATCGAAGCCGTGCACGACGACCGCATCGATCGTTACGGCCTGCTGGCCGAACCCGACGCGCCGGTTGCCGACGAAGACGGCAACATTCTCGAATTCGCGCCGCCCGATGCGGAATTTATGGATTTTCCAGAGGACTGAGTAGATGAAGAATCTCGGCAACTTGATGAAGCAGGCCAGCCAGATGCAGGCCCGTATGCAGGAAATGCAGACGAAGATGGAAGCGTCCGAGGTCGAGGGCAGTGCGGGCGCCGGTCTGGTCGCCGTGACGCTGACCGGCAAGGGCGACCTGAAACGCGTCAAGATCGACCCCAAACTCGCCGACCCGGCCGAGATGGAAATGCTGGAAGACCTGCTGGTCGCCGCCCATGCCGACGCCAAACGCAAGATCGAGGCGATGATGGCCGAGGAAATGCAGAAGGTGACCGGCGGCATGGCGCTGCCCCCCGGGCTGAAACTGCCGTTCTGATCCCGCCATGACCGGGCCCGAGATCGAACATCTGATCGGGCTGCTGATGCGTCTGCCCGGTTTCGGCCCGCGCAGCGCGCGCCGTGCCGCGCTGCGTATGCTGCAGAAACCCGAGGCGCTGATGCTGCCGCTGGCCAACGCGCTGCAGGACGCGGCGCGCGCCGTGCGGCAATGTTCGCAGTGCGGCAACCTCGACAGTCAGGACCCGTGCGCGATCTGCGCCGACACGCGGCGCGATCGCGGGCTGGTCTGCGTGGTGGAAGGTGTGGGCGATCTGTGGGCGCTGGAACGCGCGCATGTGCATCGCGGGCTGTATCACGTGCTGGGGGGCACGCTGTCGGCGCTGGCCGGGGTGCGGCCCGAGGATCTGAACATCCGCCCGCTGCTGCAACGCGTCGCCGATGGCGGCGTGACCGAGGTGATTCTGGCGCTGTCGGCCACCGTGGACGGGCAGACCACCGCGCATTTTCTGGCCGATAGGCTGCGGCCCAGCGGCGTTGCCGTCACCCGCGTCGCCCAGGGCGTGCCGATCGGCGGCGCGCTGGATATTCTGGACGACGGCACACTGGCCGCCGCGATGCGCGCCCGGCGTTAGCGAGCGAACGAAAACCGCCGGGTGTGTTCGCACCCGACGGTCCCGGATCGGCACCAGCGAAACAACCTCAATTACGATCCACTTACCGTCAGCGCTGGAGGCCAGCAGCGGGCCAATGGCATTTCTGAAGAGCATACTGCTCCATATATGTCAGCGTGGGTGTGGGATTCGGGTTCTGTGCAATCCAGTTTGTCGAACCGACTATGCTGGCATGGTTGACGTGATGGCCGTGGCAGCAGTGAGAGCAGCCACCAGCAACACTGCACGGCCCGCCGGACTCCAGACATCCGGCGGGCCTGCTGTCATACGAACAGGGCTGCTAGAGAATCTCCCCTGCTTGCATGACAGCTATTGTGGCACTCATCTCCACGCCCAATTATTTCCTGTCGCCGTCGCCAAGGGCAGCGGTTTCTTCCCTGCCGCACGCTCGGCCTCATACTGGGCTTTCGCCAACTGGGCGATCGCAAAAACGTCTGCCGGGTTCGCCGGCAGCAAGGCGTTATGCGTGCCGTGATATGGGCGGCCACAAAAGCAGCCACCCGCCACACGCACGCTTTCTTCCGTGGTCAATTCGAATATCTTCGTTTTTGTTTTCTGCATGAAATCAATATCTCCTGTGACATTTGAAAAACGGCAGCGGCACTTCGAAACAGCCGCCCCGACGCTCGGCCTAAAAAAAACCACTCGACCTGACATCGGTTCATCGCGATGAGGTTGATCCGGTGAAATCCAAAAGCCAAGCGTATATGTACAATAATTCATTTTTCAGCAATGTCAATGAAAGTAATTAGTTTTTCCAAATAGTTACTGCTAATTTCTATTAAACCAGCATGGTTTTCCACCAATTATACGGCATTTAAATGCCATAACGTAACACTTCACCTGCGCTGGCAGAACGTCCGGAGAAGCCGGAAAGCAACCCGTCACACCACGTAAAGACCGCCAGACGACCAGGCATCTGGCGGCCCCAAATTATGTGGTCAAGGCGGCGCTAAAATCACCCCGCCCCGCGTGCCTTAACGGAGAGTAAGTCAGTTAACGGCGGCGAGCACTCGGAAAACCGCCGGGTTTCGGCGTTGTTCCCGGCGGGTAAAGGCTCGCATGAGACGTCTTGTGATAGCAGCCCTGGCGATGATGTGTGGGACACGAAGGGTTGGAACCCCCAGCCGCACCACCGACGAACATCGTTTCGTCCGACGTCAGTTCAAATATCTTGCTTTCGGCTTTCTGCATGAGATCAATATCTCCAGTAACATTTTTAAAAACAGCAGCAGCGTTTCAGAGTGAAACATCGCTGACGCCCGGCACGAAAAACCCACCCCCGCTCCACTATGATGAAACGAATCTGTGAAACCCGAAGGCTTGAACGTAAATGTACAATATTTCATTTTTCATCAATGTCAACGACGATGTTGAATCTTATCAAATGCTTACTATTCACTTTTAATAAAAATCAGCATGTTTACCGCTAAATATACGGTATTTGGATAGCGCTTCGTAGCGTTCCACCGGTGACCGTCGATCAAATCAGGAAAAGCAAAAAGCGGCTCCCCGTGAGAACCGCTTTCCGGTAGCGAATCGTCATCCAGTCGATCTCTGGCAATTTCAGCCACAGACGCCCAGACAACTGCCCGAACGTGTGTGCCCGAACTCAGCGAAACGGAATCGCGTACATCAACCCACCATTGGTCCACAGCGCATTCTGTCCACGCGCCAGCCGTAACGGCGTGTCCGGGCCGACATTGCGGTTGAAAACCTCGCCGTAATTGCCGACCGCCTTCAGAAGATTGACGACCCAGGCATCGTCGAGCCCCAACGCCTTGCCGAATTCGCCGCTCCGCCCCAGCAGGCGCTGCACGGTCGGGTTCTGCGACGATGCCGCCTGTTCCACCACATTGGCCTGCGTCACGCCCAGTTCCTCGGCCTCGACCAGCGCGTTGTGCACCCAGCGCAGAATGTGCGTCCACTGTTCGTCGCCGCGCCGCGACATGATCCCCAGCGGTTCCTTGCTGATCGCCTCGGGCAGGATCTCGTATCTCGACGGATCGGGTGCCCGGCTGACGATGCCGGCCAGCGCGCTGATATCCTGCGTCATCACATCGCAACGCCCGTTGAGAAAGGCTTCGATCAGTGACGCGTACTGTTCCATGACGATCGGCGTGAACGTCATGCCGCGCACACGAAACAGCTCGCTGATGTTCAGTTCGTGCGTCGAGCCTTGCGACATGCAGATGGTCGCTCCGTTGAGGTCGGCGAGCTTCTTCGCCCCAGATTCACGGCGCACCAGAAATCCCTGCCCGTCGTAGAAAGTCACCGCGCCGATCTCCAGCCCCAGCGTGTTGTCGCGCTGAAAGGTCAGCGTGGTGTTACGGATCAGCACATCGATCTCGGCCGACTGCAACGCCGTGAAGCGGATCGCCGCGGTCAGCGGCACGAAACGCACCTTGTTCGGGTCGCCCAGCACGGCGGCCGCCACCGCGCGGCAGTAATCGGCATCGATGCCGCGCATCACGCCCTGTGAATCCGGCAGCGCGAAACCGGCAACGGTTCCCGATACGCCGCATACCAGTTGCCCGCGTTCGCGCACCGTTTCCAGCACGCCGGCATTCGCCAGCGCGGGCAGTAAAGTCAAAGCCAATGTCAGAACCAGACGTTTCATCTCTTCTTCCTTTTTTGTTCTTGGCTGCACGGAAAACCGGCACCCGCATCGGGGCCGGTTTTCACGTCGCTTCGGTCTTAACGGAACGGAATCGCGTACATCAGACCGCCGGCAGTCCACAGCGCATTCTGTCCGCGGGTCAGCTTCAGCGCACTGTCGGTGCCGAGGTTACGCTGGAACATCTCGCCATAGTTCCCCACCACGCGCAGCACGTTCACCATCCAGGCTTCATCCAGCCCCAGCGCCTTGCCAAATTCGCCAGTGCGCCCCAGCAACCGCTGCACCGTCGGGTTCTGCGACGACGCCACCTGTTCGGCCACATTGGCCTGCGTCACGCCCAGTTCCTCGGCCTCGATCAGCCCGTAATGCAGCCAGCGGATGATGTGCGTCCACTGTTCGTCACCGCGCCGCGTGAAGGGGCCCAGCGGTTCCTTGCTGATCATCTCGGCCAGGATTTCGTATTTCGACGGATCCGGCGCCAGCGACACCAGCGACCCCGCCAGCGCGCTGCCATCCTGCGTCACCACGTCGCAGCGGCCGTTGAAGAATGCGTCGTACATGGTGTCGACACGGTCGAACACCACCGGCTGGAACGTCAGGCCACGGGCGCGGAACGTATCGGCCAGATTCAGCTCGTGCGTCGTGCCCTGAATCACGCAGATCGTCGCCCCGTTCAGGTCGGCGATCTTTTTGACACCGGACTCGCGCCGCACGGCGAAACCCTGGCCGTCATAAAAAGTCACCGGGCCGCTTTCCAGGCCGATCATGTTGTCGCGCTGGAAGGTCTGTGTCGAATTGCGGAACAGCACATCGATCTCGCCCGACTGCAGCGCCGTGAACCGGTTCTGCGCGGTCAGCGTCACGAAGCGCACCTTGTTCGCATCGCCCAGCACGGCGGCCGCCACCGCGCGGCAGTAATCCGCGTCGATGCCGCGCATCACGCCTTGCGAATCCGGCACCGCGAACCCGGCAAAATTGCCGGACACCCCGCACACCAGTTGCCCGCGCTGGCGTACCGTATCCAACGTGCCGGCCTGTGCCGCCATCGGCGCCATCAGGGCCAAAGCCAGAAATAAGCGTTTCATCGTCATTCAGTCTCCCTCGTTATTGCTTTTCTATCTTGGCAGAGCCGCTTCGACCGCATCACCCAGAATCGCCACCATACGTTCGATCTCATCCGAGGTCGAAATATATGGCGGTGCCAGAATCACATGATCGCCCCGCGCGCCGTCGATCGTGCCGCCCATCGGATAACAGGCCAGGCCGCGATCGAACGCTTCCTGCTTGATCTTGTCGTTCAGTTTGATCGCCGGATCGAACACCGCCTTGCTGGTGCGATCCTGTACCAGTTCGATCGCCCAGAACAAGCCGCGACCGCGCACATTGCCGACATACGCATGATTGCCGAACCGGTCGTTCATTTTCTCTTCCAGCAGCGCACCCATGGCGCGCACATTCTCCAACAGGTTGTCCTCGCGGATGACTTTCTGCACCGCCAGCGCCGCCGCGCAGGCCATTGGATGCGCCTGATACGTGTGCCCGTGCATGAACGCCCCGGACCCCTTGCGCAGCGCATCGATCACCTTGGCGGAAACCAGCACGCCGCCGATCGGCTGGTAACCGCCCCCCAGCCCCTTGGCGATCACCTGCAGATCGGGCACCACGCCTTCGCGCTCCCACGCATGCATGGTGCCGGTGCGCCCCATGCCGCACATCACCTCGTCCAGGATCAGCAGCGCGCCGTGCCGGTCGCACACCTCACGCATCGCCTTGAAGTATCCGGCGGGCGCCGTCACGCAGCCGGCCGTCGCGCCGACCACCGGTTCGGCACAGAAAGCGATCACGTTCTGCGGGCCGAGGCGTTGGAATTCAGCCTCGAGTTCATCCGCCAGACGCTGCACGAAGGCGGCTTCGGTTTCGTCGTCGCGCTGAAAGCGATATGCGAAAGCCGGCGAGACATGGCTGAACGCATCGGCGAGGATCGGCGCGTACATTTTGCGCCGCATCATGTTGCCGCCCAGCCCCAACGCCCCCAGCGTATTGCCGTGATACGACTGCAGCCGCGCGATATAGCGGGTGCGCTGCGGCTGCCCGACCTCGACGAAGTATTGCCGCGCCAGCTTCAGCGCCGCTTCCACGCCTTCCGACCCCGACGAACAGAAATACGCATGGCTCAGCCCGCCCGGCTCGCCGGCCAGAATCAGCTCGGCAAGTTCCTCGGCGCTGTCGGTGGTGAAAAAACCCGTATGCGCGTAGCTGAGCTTATCGGCCTGCGCCTTCATCGCCGCGACGACCTGCGGATGCCCGTGCCCGAGGCACGCGACCGCCGCCCCGCCCGAACCATCCATGATCCGCCGCCCATCCGCCGCGATCAGATAAACACCTTCGCCGCCAACGGCCCGCTCGGGCAGGCTGCGCAATGTGCGATGAAGAACTCGACTCATATTTTTTTCCTTCTTGAGAGACGTCCGGCGCTCACTCCGTCCACAACCTTTGCACGACCGCCCGGACAGCGCCAGCAGTGCCTTATCCGGCGACCGCCCCCGACATTTCGATCAATGGCGCCCAACGCGCTTTCTCCGCCGCCATAAACGCATTATAGGAAGCGGTATCCATTGGCGCAGGGTCAGCCCCAAATTCGCGGAACCGGCTGATCACATCGGGATCGCGCATCGCCTCCAACACGGCATTGCTCAGGCGCGCGATGATGGCCGGCGGCACGCCTGCCGGGGCGGAAATGCCATACCAGGACGCCACGTCGAAATCGGCAACGCCCTGTTCCTGCAAGGTCGGCAGCTCCGGCATCGTCACCGAGCGCTGCCCCGTGCTGACACCGAGCGCACGCAGCATCCCCGACAGAACCTGCTGGCGCGAGGCCGGGGCATTATCGATCGAAAACAGTACCTCGCCGGCCAGCACCGCACCCATGCCCGGCGCCGTGCCGCGATACGGCACGTGCGTCACCTCGACCCCCATGCGCATGCCGAACAGCAGTCCGCTCAGATGCGCCGTCGTCCCCGCACCGGCCGACGAGAACATCCCAGAGCCAGGATTGGCGCGGATGTAATCCGCCAGCTCCTTCGGCGTGCGCACCGCCAGATCGGGCTTGACGATCATCACGTTCGGCATCGTCGCCATCCGCGCAACACCGGGGACATCCTTTAACGGATCGAACGACAACGATCGTCCGTACAGAGTCGGCCCGATCCCGTGCGATGCAATGTGATTGATGTAGAACGTATACCCGTCGGCAGGCGCGCGCGCCACATACTCGGCTCCGACCATACCGCCCGCGCCGGGCTTCGGCTCGATGATCATCGGCTGCCCCAGCTTTTCACGCAACGGCGCTTCGATCAGCCGCAGCATGATGTCCGACGCGCCACCCGCATTGCCGCCCGCGATGAACCGCACCGGCCGTGCCGGCCATTCCTGCTGCGCCCGCGCGTGGCGCATCGTCAGCACCGAAGCGGTCGCAGCCACCCCGGCACACAAGACCTGCCGTCTTTGCATGATCAAACCCTCCCCTTTGTGCCGGCTTTTGCGCCGGTCGAACGGGATGATTGCGTAAAAGCCGCGACTTGATCAAGCAGAAGGAGATGGTCTCTCGGGTAACGGCGGCGTAATTCCGGCCTCGTCCGTTTCGATCTTCAGAATGCGCTCGCCGCGCCCGGTGATCGAACGGGACGATTTCTCGATGTCGTCGATATCTTTTTCGGCCTGGGTGAAATGCTGGCGCAACTTGCCGACCCGATCCCCCAGCCGTGCCACATCGTCGAGCAGCAGGCCGACGATCTTCTGGATGCCGGCGGCTTCCTCGCGCATGCGCACGTCGCGCATCACCGCACGCATCGTATGCAGCAGCGCCGCCAGCGTGTTCGGGCTGGCGATGAATACTTTCTTGCGATGCGTTTCGCTGACCAGCGCAGCGTGGTTCACATGCAGCTCGGCATACACCGCCTCGCTGGGCACGAACATCACCGCACCGTCCGCGGTCTCGCCATCGATCACATACTTGCGCGCGATATCGTCGACATGCTTGCGGATGTCGACGACGAAGCGTTGCACCGCCACCTTGCGCGCCGCGTCGTCGGTGGCGGTGCGCAGCGCCTGAAATCCTTCCAGTGGAAATTTGCTGTCGATGGCGATCGGGCCGGGCGGGTTCGGCAGCTTGACCAGACAGTCGCAGCGCGTGCCGTTCGACAGCGTATGCTGGAACGCATAGGATTCGGCCGGCAGGATATCCTGCACCAGACTGGCGAGCTGCACCTCGCCGAACGCGCCGCGCGCCTGCTTGTTATCCAGCACCATCGACAGCGAGGTAACCTGCTGGCCCAGCGCCGCAATGTTCTGCTGCGCCGCATCGATCACCGCCAGACGCTGTTTCAGTTCCTCGACCGAGGCCAGCGTGCGCTGCGCCTGTTCGGCGACATTGGCGTTCAGCCGCTGGTTCAGCGTGTCCAGCGCCGCGTTCAGACGTTCGTTCTGCGCAGCGATGGAATCCGCCACCGCTTTCTGCTGCTGCTGGAACAGCGAGGTCTGCCCCTCGGCCTGCTTGCGCAGTGCATCGGCCACGCCGGTGCCGACCTCGGCGAAGCGCTGGCCGGTCTGGTCCATCAGGCGGTCGATCTGCTGCGACAGATGATGCGAACGCTCGCTCTGGATCGCCATCTCGCGATAGATCTCGGGCGGCACACCCGGACGGCGCAGCGACAGGAACAGCAGGATCAGAAACACCACCCCGGCCAACGCGGCCAGCGCCCCTTCCGGCGGCAGCCACGCAGGCAGGAGGGTTTCCAGTTGCTGCATCAATGCCGGAAATGCCGCATGCCGGTGAACACCATGGCGATCCCGGCTTTGTCGGCCGCTTCGATCACTTCATTGTCGCGCATCGACCCGCCCGGCTGGATCACCGCCGTCGCACCCGCCGCCACCACGGTTTCCAGACCGTCGGCAAACGGGAAGAACGCATCCGACGCGGCGACCGAGCCTTTGGTCAGCACCTCGGCGATCCCCGCTGCCTTCGCCGCCTCGCCCGCTTTCCACGCGGCAATGCGCGCACTGTCCACGCGGCTCATCTGTCCCGCGCCGACGCCGACCGTCGCGCCATCCTTCGCATAGATGATCGCGTTCGACTTCACGTGCTTGCCGACACGGAACGCGAAGATCAGGTCGGCGAGTTCAGCCTGGGTCGGGGCGCGCTGCGTCACCACCTTCAGATCCGCTGCCGCAACGCGGCCCGCATCGCGCGACTGCACCAGGAAACCACCCGCCAATGACTTGAACGTCGCCCCCATCGCCGCCGGGTCGGGCAGGCCGCCGGTCAACAGCAGGCGCAGGTTCTTCTTGCGCGCCAGCACCGCCTTCGCCCCCTCGGTCGCGTCGGGCGCGATGATCACCTCGGTGAAAATCGTCGCGATCTTTTCCGCCGCCGCTTCGTCCAGCGTGCGGTTCAGCGCCACGATGCCGCCGAACGCCGAGACCGGATCGCAGCGCAGCGCCAGATCCCAGGCGCTGGACAGATCGGCCGCCGTCGCCACACCGCACGGGTTTGCGTGCTTGACGATCACCACGGCGGGCGCGTCGAACTCCGCCACGCATTCGAACGCGGCATCGGTATCGTTCAGGTTGTTGTAGGACAGTTCCTTGCCCTGTACCTGGGTGGCCGTCGCCACGCCGGGGCGGGCATCGTTGGTGTAGAACGCTGCCTGCTGATGCGGGTTTTCGCCGTAACGCAGCGTCTGACGCAGTTCACCCGCCAGAGTCACGCGCGGCGGGAATGCCACGCCGTTATAGTTGGCAAACCAGGTCGAGATCGCCGCATCGTACGAGGCTGTACGCGCATAAGCCTCGGCAGCCAGACGGCGGCGCAGGGCGCGGCTGGTACCGCCGGCGCTTTCGATTTCGGCCTTTACATCGGCATAATGCGCAGGGTCGGTCAGCACCGCGACCGAGTCGTGGTTCTTGGCGGCGGCGCGGACGAGCGCCGGGCCGCCGATATCGATGTTTTCGATGCAGTCGTCGAACCCCGCGCCGGCGGCGACGGTGGCTTCGAACGGATACAGGTTCACCGCCACCAGATCGATCGGCGCGATGTTGTGCTGCTGCATCTGCGCGACATGCGCGGGCAGATCGCGCCGGCCCAGAATGCCGCCATGCACCTGCGGCACCAGCGTTTTCACGCGGCCGTCGAGGATCTCGGGGAAGCCCGTATGCTCGGAGACGTCCTTCACCGGCACCCCGGCCTCGCGCAGCGTGCGCGCCGACCCGCCGGTGGACAGAATCTCGATGCCTTTCGAGGCAAGGAACTTGCCGAACTCGACCAGGCCGGTCTTGTCGGAAACGGAAATCAGCGCGCGGCGGATGGGGATAATGTCGGTCATCCTCGGCACTTACCTCCGGAACCGCGCCGGTTCAAGCGCGGGCGGGCGCCCCGGCGCGTCATGTCCGCGCAACAAAATACCGTTTCACCCCTTCCCGAAGCCTTTCAAGCGCATTTTGCGCTGTTTTTCCTTTCTTCTGAAATATTTTCATCTATAATTTTCTCAGGAACACAGGAGGAGCCCATGCCCCGCCCCGCCTTGCAGGGATTGCAGAGCCAACAGCAGGGTGCCGTTCTGACCAAGGCCGTCCTGCGGGCCGCCGATCTGCTCGGCATTGCGTCTTCCACCCTGGGCAAGATTCTCGGGATCAGCCCGGCGTCGGTGTCGCGCATGCGGACCGGCGACTATCTGCTCGACGGCGCGGCCCCCAAGGCGTTCGAACTTGGCGTGCTGTTCGTGCGGCTGTTCAGATCGCTCGACGCGATCGCCGGCGGCGACACCAGCGTTGCGCGCACCTGGCTGAGCAACCACAATACCGCCCTCGATGCCCGCCCGATCGACACAATCCAGAGCATCACGGGGATGACGGATGTCGTTAACTACCTGGACGCCCGCCGCGCTGACGTCTGAGCTGCACGCCTTCAACGGCCGGTGCTGGCGTCTGGTCGAAGCGCAGAACCGGGTGTCGACGATGAAGCTGGTCGACACGCTCGACGAACAGACGCTGCTCGAAGATCTGATCGAGGCGACCAAGCCCGACATCCCCGCCGAATGCCAGCACCTTCACTATCTGCTGGCGACACCGTTCCGCTACGGTTCGGTCTATCCCACCGGTTCGCGCTTCCGCCGCGCCGGCCGAACGCCTGGGGTCTATTACGCCGCCGAGGCGCCCGAGACCGCGGTGGCCGAAATGGCGTTTCACCGCCTGCTGTTCTTCGCCGAATCGCCCGCCACGCCGTGGCCGGTCAACGCGGCGGTCTACACCGCCTTCTCGACCACGGTGACGACCGGACATCTGCTCGACCTGACCGCCCCGCCGCTGGCGCGGGACCGCCCGCGCTGGACGGACCCGGTCGATTACGACGCCTGTCAGACGCTGGCCAAGGCCGGCCGCGAGGCCGGTTGTCAGGCGATCCGCTATGAATCGGTCCGCGACCCGCAGCGCCGCGCCAACCTTGCGCTGCTGACCTGCCGCGCCTTCAAGGGCCGCGCGCCGGCAAGTTGGCAGACCTGGCATCTGCATCTCTCGCCCCACGGCGCGCGGGTCTTCTGCGAAGCGCCCGCCACACGCATCGAATTCGACCGCGCGGCCTTCGCCGCCGACCCGCGGATCGCCGCGCTGAACTGGGAACGGGGCTAGCGGCTACAGCCCCATCGTGTCCAGCGTGCGGGCGATCACCTTGTCCTCGACGTATTTCTCCAGCGCGCGCTCCAGCCCCGCCTGCCCCAGGCGTTTGCGCAGTGCCGCATCGCCGACCAGCCGGTTCAGCACCACCGCCAGCGGCGCCGACACATAAGGCGGCACCAGAACGCCCGTCTTGCCGTCGACCACCAGCTCACGCGAGCCGCGCACATCGGTCGCCACCACCGGCAGGCCGGTCAGCATCGCCTCGATCACGCTCATCGGCAGGCCCTCGGAATGGCTGGGCAGCGCGAAGATATCGGCCGCCGCCAGCACGTCGGGCACATCGTCGCGATGCCCCAGCCGCACCAGCCGCGGACCCAGCCCGGCTTGTGCGAAATACGGCTCGAGACTCTCGCCGTGATCGCTGGGCAGGCGATCGCCCACCACCCACAGCACCGCGCCGGGCACGTCGCGCAGCGCCACCAGCAGTTCCGGATGCCCTTTGCCCCAGACCAGCCGCGAGACGATCACCACCACCACCGCATCCCCGGGCGTCTGCAGTTCGGCACGGATCCGCGCCCGCACCTCCGGCGCGGGATGAAAGCGCGCCGGATCGCGCCCGTTGCCGACCGCCACCGCCCGGCTGTGGATCCGCAACCGGCGCGCATCGCCGGCCGCTTCCTCGCTGACCGTCATGAAGGTGCGGGCCAGTTTTCCGCCCAGCCATTCGACCACGAACGACAGCACCCGCCGCCAGAGCGGCCCTGGCTGATGAAACAGGAACCCATGGCAGGTATAGGCGATGTGCGGCACACCCTCGGCCCAGGCGGCGGCGCGCGCCAGAAAGCCGCTGATCGGAAAATGCCCATGCACCAGATCCGGCTTTTCGGCGCGGATCAGCGCGCGCAGCGCCTGGAATGCACGCCACTGCGCGCGCGGGTCCAGACTGCGCGCCATCGGCACCGTTCGCACGTCGAACCCGTCGGCCCGCACCGGTTCCAGCAGATCGCCTTCCGCGCAGGCGGCGATCACCTGATGGCCGCGCGCGCGCATGGCGCGCATCAGTGGCCAGACAAATTGTCTTAAGCCGAAATCGATATGCGCAACTTCAAGAATTTTCATCGACAGACATCATCCGACCTTCGAGATCGCCCACTTGATCAGCTGCGGGCTATCCGCAAACGCCGTCAGCACCACCTGTTCGGTGCGGCGCGCATCGTTGCCGCCGAGATAGATGCTTTCCTCCATCGACAGCACCGCCCCTTCGCTGCGCAGCCGCCAGCCGCCGCCGGACGGCAGCCGCAGCAGCACGGTCGCGCCGTCGTTCTGCAGGCTGGCTTTGACATTCGGGTGCAGATGAAAGCGGATGGTGAAAGGCTGCGGCGTTTCCGCCTCGACGCTGTCCTCGCCGCGAATGTCCTCGCCGCTTTCCGACATATAAAGCCGGCGGCGATGAATGGCACCGAACAGGCGGTTCCAGCCGTTGTGGCTGGTTTCCAGCAGATGCGCCCCATTGGCCTCGTGCCGCTCCGCCTCGACGCGGGTCGGACGCCGGCCCAGACCTTCGTCGCGCAGTTCGGCGGAATTCACGTTGGCGATCACCAGCGTGGAATGCGCCGCGGTGGCGCGCAATGCCGAACTCCATTCGGCAGCGGTGGGAGCCGCGCCGCAGTTCACGATCATCCGGTCGCGCCCGACCGACAGTTCGAACGACAGGGTGCCGGCATGCGAAAACCGGTCCAACCCGGCCTCGGGCGGCGCGCCGCTATCGACCAGCATCACCGACCGCCCGGCCTGCAGGCGCTGGAACCCGCCCTCGGCCATCGACGACAGCGCCCGCGTTCTGCATCCGGTCTGGGTCAGCACCAGGTCGATCAGCACCGCGCTGCTTTCCTTCGAGCCGTTGAACAGCGCCAGCCCGCCATCCGGATGGCGGAAGGCGCGCAGCACCGGCACCATGCGCTCGATCGCCAGCGGCAGCGTCGCCGGCTCCTTCACGCCGCCGGTTTGCAGCAGCGCGCGAATCTCGACCAGATCGGCCAGCGCCGCCAGATGCGCCGCGGGCGAGCGTTCCACCTGACAGCCGTCGTCCAGCAGCTGGCGCTCGATCTCCTGCGGCAGAAAGCGCATCGCCCGGGTCAGGAAGGCGTCGTGGTCGGGCAGCGCGACGGCCGCGACGAACACCCCCTTCAGTGCGCGCAGGCCGCGGGCGTCGATGAACTCGGCCGGCAGCAACGCCGACAGCGCGCGCGTGTCCAGCACGATGCGGGTCATCAGTTTCTGGCGGAATTCATCATCCGCCGTCGCCGCGAAGAAATCGTAATGCCCGAGCCACGCGGTCAGCCGCGTGCCGATCACATCCACCCGGTCGGCGATCGGGTCGCGATAGCCGCCGTCGATCCAGCCCGCCACCAACTGGCGCGCCCGCAGCCGGGCGGTGTCGGTACCCAGCGCGCGCAGATCGCGGATCCACGAAAAGCCATGCGCCCCGGCCCGGAACGCGTCCGGTCCGCCGATTTCCAGCCAGCTGTTCGGATGCAGCGGCCGCCACGCGCCGGCCAGTTCCAGCTCGCCCTTCAGCAGCCGCGCGCCGCGCCCAGCCTCGCCCGGCCAGGGATCGCGCACCACGCGGGTCGGCGCGTCCGGCACATGCGCGACGCGCAGATCGCCGATCCTGGCGAATGCCCTGCGCGCCAGCCTGGTCCAGCGGCCGAGCCCGCTCATCCGCGCAGCCCCGCGATCGCCGCGGCGTAATCCTTTGTGCCGAACACCGCCGTGCCGGCCACCAGCACATCGGCCCCCGCCGCCAGCGCGTCCTTCGCCGTCACCGCCGTTACCCCGCCGTCGACCTGCAGATCGATGGCGAACCCGCTGGCATCGATCATCCGCCGCAGCGCCGCGATCTTGCCGAGCTGCGAGGCCAGAAACGCCTGCCCGCCGAAGCCGGGGTTCACCGTCATCACCAGGATCAGATCGAGCTGGTCCATCACGTGTTCGATCGCCGCAACCGGCGTCGCCGGGTTCAGCACCACCCCGGCCTTCTTGCCCAGCGCCCGGATCGCCTGCAGCGAACGGTGCAGATGCGGCCCGGCCTCCGGATGCAGCGAGATCATGTCCGCCCCGGCCTCGGCGAACGCCGCCAGATACGGGTCGGCCGGCGCGATCATCAGATGCACGTCGAACACCAGTTTCGAGCGCGGGCGCAGCGCCTTCACCAGCCCCGGCCCGAACGAGATGTTGGGCACGAAATGCCCGTCCATGATGTCGAGGTGCAGCCAGTCGGCGCCGGCCGCCTCGATGGCGCGCACCTCTTCGCCCAGACGCGCGAAATCGGCGGCGAGAAGACTGGGCGCGATACGAACGGAACGGGAACTGCGTGTGTCGGACATACCTCTACCTACCGATTCGGCATGAAGCCGGGCAACCCGGTCCGGGAAAAAACCGGGACCGTCACATTTTTACCAGTCTGGCCGCGAAAAAACCGTCCAGACCGCCCCGCTCGGCCCACATCCCCGGATGCGTGCGCAAATACCCGTCCATTGTGCGCGCTTCGGGCAAAAAGGCCAGTTCCTCTTTCGCGAATGGCGCTGCCGCGACCGGTAGGGTCCGTAACGCCGCGGCGATCCGCGCCTCGCCTTCGTCGGGCTGTAGCGAGCACACCGCATAGACCAGCCGTCCGCCGGGTTTCAGCAACCGCACCGCCGCCGCCAGCAGCGTCTCCTGGGTCGCGGTCAGCGCCGCGATATCGCGTTCACGTTTCGTGTGCAGCACATCCGGATGGCGGCGGATCGTCCCGGTGGCGCTGCACGGCGCGTCGAGCAGCACGGCGTCGAACGTTCCGGCCTTCCCCCAATGCGCGGCATCGGCGACCACCACCTCGGCCGACAACCGCAGCCGGGCCAGATTTTCGTGCAACCGCGCCACCCGGCGCTTTTCCTTCTCGACCGCCGTCACCTTCGCCCCGGCTGCCGCCAGTTGCGCCGTCTTGCCGCCTGGCGCCGCGCACAGATCGGCGATCGCCTCGCCGGGTTGCGGCGCCAGCAGCCGGGCCGGCAGGGCGGCGGCGGCGTCCTGCACCCAAAAATCCCCCTCGGCAAACCCCGCCAGCTCGGCCACCCGCGTGCCCGGCAGGTACCGCACCGAACCGCTGGGCAGCACCGCGCCCCCCGGTGGCGGCACCGCGCCGGGCTTGAGGCTGAGATCGATCGGCGCTTCGTGCTGATGCGCCTCGGCAATGGCGCGCGCCGCCGGCCCCCAGCTGCTCCACAGCCAGGCGGGCGTATCGCGCCGCGGACCGTCCAGCCCGTCCAGCAATGCCGGGCCGCCGGCCGCCAGTTTGCGCAGCACCGCGTTGACCAGCCCCGCGAACGGAGCGAGTTTGCGCGCCCGTGCGATGTCGACCAGCGTCGCCACCGCCGCATGGGCAGGCGTGCCCAGCAGCAGCAATTCCGCCGCCCCCAGACGCAGGATGTGGCGCACCGGCTGTGGCGGCGACTTGTTCAGATGGGCGTCCAGCACCTCGTCCAGCGTCCCCAGCCGGCGCAGCACGGCGGCGGCAAGCCGGTGCGCCGCCGCCCGGTCGCGCCCCTCCAGCGTCTTCGGTAGCGCATCGATCGCGTCTTCCAGCGCGCGGCGCCGGTCCAGCACGGCGGTGAGCAGATCGAAAGCGGCAAGCCGGGTGGGGTTGGTCGGGTCCTGAGCCATGCGCGTTCATGGCGTGTCTCTCCGGGCTATGCTAGCCCCTGTGCCCATGCGCACCGATTTTTCCCGTCTGCTCGACACCAAACGTCCATATCTGGCCCTGCTGGCGCTGTGCGCGCTGTTGTGGCTGCCCGGCTTCTTCACCCTGCCGCCGACCGACCGCGACGAGGCGCGCTTCGTGCAGGCCACCAAGCAGATGCTGGAAACCGGCGACTTCATCACCCTGCGCAACGGGCTGGTCGAACGCAACAAGAAGCCGGTGGGGATCTACTGGCTGCAGGCGCCGTTCGCCGCCGCCGCGCAGCTTGCCGGAATCGCCACGGAAAATCCCGTCTGGCCGTACCGCATCCCGTCGTTCATCGGCGCGTTGCTGGGTTGCTGGATGACCTTCGGGCTGGGCGCGGCGCTGGTCGGGCGGCGCGCCGCGCTGCTGGCGGCGGGAATGCTGGCATCCAGCATCCTGGTGATGACCGAGGCGCATATCGCCAAGACCGACGCGATGCTGTTCGCCAGCGCGGTCGCCGCGCTCGGGCTGCTGGCCCGCGCCTGGATGACGCCGGACCGCTTCGCCCCCCGCCATGCGGTGTTCTTCTGGCTGGCGCTGGGCGGGGCGATCCTGCTGAAAGGGCCGGTGGTGCCGTTCATCGCGCTGATGACGGTGCTGTGGCTCGGCGTTTTCCAGCGCGAATGGCGCTGGCTGCGCGTGTTGCGCGCCGCATGGGGCATTCCGCTGATGGTGCTGGCGGTGCTGCCGTGGTTCATCGCGGTCAGCATCGCCACCGAGGGGCGGTTCTTTCAGGAATCGGTCGGGCAGGATCTGGCGGGCAAGCTGGTGCAGGCCGCCGAACAGCACTGGGGGCCGCCGGGCTATTATCTGCTGCTGCTGCCGGTCAGCTTCTTTCCCGGCGCGCTGATCGTGCTGCACGCGCTGCCGGCCGCCTGGGCGACACGCCGCGCGCGCGAGGTCGCGTTTCTGATCGCCTGGGTGGTGCCGTCGTGGATCGTGTTCGAGGCGGTGCAGACCAAGCTGCCGCATTACGTGCTGCCGTTCTATCCGGCGCTGGCGCTGTTCGCGGCACGCTGGGCGCTGGATGCGGAGCGCAAGATGCCGCCGCGCTGGTTCTCGGTGATCGTCTGTGCGCTGTTCGTGCTGGGTGGCGTGGCGCTGGCACTGGGCGGGTTCGCCGTGCCGCTGCTCGGGGCGGGCAAGACAGCGCTGTACCTGGCCAGTCTGCTGGTGCTGCTGGCCGCCGCGGCGATCGTCTGGTACGGGCTGCGGCTGGCGCGCGGCGGACAATGGACCCGCGCCGCGCTGACCTGCACGGTGCTGATGGTGCCGCTGTATGTCGGCGTGATGCAGTTCGTGCTGCCGCGCACCCCCGCGCCGTGGATTTCCCCGCGCCTTGCGGCCGAGGTCACCCGTATCCTCGGCCCGCGCGCGCCCGATGACACGCGCTTCGGCGCGGCCGGTTACACCGAACCCAGCCTGATGTTCCTGTCCGGCACCGGCACGCAATGGCTGGGCGACGGCACGGCCGCCGCGCAGTTCCTGGCCGGAGCGCCGGACCGCCTCGTCGCGGTCGGCAACCGCGACGAGGCGGCGTTCCACGCCGAGACCGCACGGCTGGGCTTCGCGCCGCGCGAGGTCGGGCTGGTCGACGGGTTCAATTATTCGCGCGGCAAACGCATCGCCATCACGCTGTTCATGCGCTGAGTCTCAGGCCCATGGGTTGTGTGTGGTAGAAACCGGCGGCGGCGCAGCCGGAGCACGGTGCCGCGAAGACGCCCCCCACGGCGACGGGCCGATCACCCCCATCTCGGCCGCCTGTTCGCGCAGCGCGTGGATGCGGTTCTCGGTGTTCGGATGGGTGGTGAACAGGTTGTCCATGTTGCGCCCGCTCAGCGGGTTGATGATGAACATATGCGCGGTGGCGGGCGCCGCCTCGGCCGCCTCGTTGGGAATGCGGTGCGCGTAGTTTTCCAGCTTCTTCAGCGCGCCGGCCAGCGCCAGCGGGTTGCCGCAGATCTGCCCGCCGAGCCGGTCGGCCGAGTATTCGCGCGTCCTGCTGATCGCCATCTGCACCAGCATCGCCGCCAGCGGGGCGAGGATCGTCATCAGCAGCATGACGATCGGGTTCGACCGGTTCTCGCCGTCGCGCCCGCCGCCGAACAGCATGCCGAACTGCCCCATCTGCGCGATCATCGAGATCGCCCCGGCCAGCGTCGCGGTGATCGTCATGGTCAGCGTGTCGCGGTTGCGCACATGCGCGAGCTCGTGCGCCACCACCCCGGCGACCTCCTCTTCGGTCAGCAGGTCGAGCAGACCGGTGTTGACCGCCACCGCGGCGTTTTCGGGGTTGCGGCCGGTGGCGAAGGCGTTCGGCTGCGCCTCGTGGATAATGTAGAGCTTCGGCATCGGCAGCCCGGCGCGCTGCGCCAGTTCCTGCACCATGCGATGCAGACCCGGCATGTCGCCCGGTCCGATCTCCTGCGCGTTGTGCATGCGCAGGACCATGGCACCCGAATTCCACCACGCGAAGACGTTCATGCCGACGGCGATCAGCAACGCGATCAGCATCCCGCCCTGACCGGCCACCACATAACCGATACCGCCGAACAGCGCCGTCAGCCCGGCCAGCAGCAGCGTGGTCTTCATGTAGTTCATTCGGGTTCCTCCGTTCGTCAGCCCGTTATATGGTGCGCCCGGTGGGTTTTTCATCAGGTTTTCGTCCAGTAGACCGCATTCCCGGGAACCCACTTGTTCCGGCATATAGTCTCTTGTATCCACTAAAATATTGCTATTTTTTCACGGAATTGTCATGAATTTGGAACAACACCCTCTTCCCCGGATAACCCGTGGCCCGCGCGTCCATCCGATATTCGCGCCCTTCTTCGGGAAAGCCCTGTTTGCCATCCCGTTTCTGCTCGGCCTGGCCGGCATCACGCCGCAACTGTTCGACAGCGCCATACCGGACGATACGGCCATGATGACGAACGTGATCGGCTGCGCCGTCCTTTCTACCGGGCTTTACTGCTGGCTGCGCCGTTATTACCTCGCCCAGATCATCTATGGTGGGTACGCTACCATTCTGATCATCCTCGGGGCGGTCGTGAAATGGAGCAAGAAAGGCGCGATCCTCGTTTCCTCGTTTCCGCTGTTCGATGGGACATATTTCATCGCCATGGGCGTGGCGGCGTTGATACTGGCCGGCATAGTGTCCTGGCCCCTGTTCCGCGACTGGCAGGCCGCTTTGCGGGCTGCGGCCGCCGCGCGCCCCATTATACACTCACAGCCGTCCAACCCCAGATAAGCCACATGAGCGAAACCGAAAAAAAACCAGCCCCTGTTCCCGCCCCCCAGCCGGCCATCGACGGCAAGCCCGTCGAGATCGGCGGCCCCAAGGGTCCCGAACCCACCCGCTTCGGCGACTGGGAACAGAAGGGCCGCTGCACGGATTTCTGAGAGACCGTTTGAAACGGCGCTGACGCGGCCGTCACGCCCCGTCGCACGCCTGCGCCTGGGCGGCGGCGGGCAGGCAGCACAACGCCGCCAGACCCAGAGCGACCCGGTTCAACGCGCGCCGCATGCCTGCACCAGCGCCGCCATGCCTTCCGCCGACCCGGCCAGTGGAATCTCGACCGGCCGGCCCGCCGCCCCCTGTATACGGACGGTCAGCTTCCGCCCGGTGGTCAGGACGCGGATCAGCGCGGGTGTCAGGCGTGTCTCGGCCTCGACAAAAAATTCCTCGGCATCCGGTTCGGCCTGCCGGCCGCGCATCGCCAGTTCGAACGTGCCGCCGTCCGAAGACCAAGTGGTCTGCGCGTCGTAAACGCCGCCCGGATCGGGCTGGTTGCCACGCGCCTCGGGGGTGACGTAGTAGAGCATGCGCAACACACGCGTCTCGGCGTCGCAGGTCAGCGCCACGATCTGGAAATCGGTGTCCGGATCCGGATTTTCACGCACCACGGACACGCCGCCATCGTCCAGGCGGTGGACAACCCACGCAAGGCCGTCGCCCTGTGCGAACGCCGGCGCCACAGCCAGAAGACATGCGGCCAAAATCATGGAGACAAGCCGGGAGCCACGTTCGGTCATCGTTCAGATTCCTGCATTGAAACCGGCACAGTTTTGCAAACCGGTTCCCTGCCTGGCAAGCCGCGCGCAACCGGGCAGGTTCAAATGTTCCCGCATGCCCGCACCAGCGCCGTCACCCCCTCCGCCGCACCGGCCAGCGGAACGTCCAGCGCGCTGGAGGACGTACGCACCGACAGCGTCCGTCCGTCGCGCAGTATGCGGACCAGAGCGGGCGTCAGGTCGGTTTCGACATACAGACCGTCGTATCCCTGCACCTCGACGCCGCTGTCGGTGACCGATGGCGGCGCTTCACCCATCCGCAGTTCCACCCGCCCCCCCTCGGACGACCAGACCACAAGCTGCTGCCTGACTTCCACACCGATGTCGTAGTTGACGATCAGACGCCGGGTCTGCGGATTGCAGAGAAACATGATCGCCGGGTGGAAGGATCCTTCCTCGCTTGCCATCAGATACACGCCGCCATCGTCCTGCTTGCTGTTCCAGACCATCTCCTGCGCGTGGGCAGCCGGGAATGGAACCGTGGCGGCAAGCAGCGGCAGAAGCCGCATCATTTTCACGAACTGCATGGTCGGCATGTTTCCTGGTTTTTCAAGCCCCCCGTCCCTGTTGCGATGACGGGCGGATTTGTCCGATGGCGATGTATTTCTTACCTGCTGCCGCACTGGCGCACCAGTTCCGCCACGCCTTCCACCGCACCGGCCAGCGGCAGCACTGTGGCGCGTTCGTCCCCCTGCATGCGGATGACCAGCGACTGACCGGCCAGCACACGAGCGAGTTCGGGCGTCAACGGCGTCAGCGCTTCCAGAAAGAAATCTTCCATTTCCTCCTCGAAGCGCCGGCTGGTCATTCTCAGTTCGGCCACGCCGCCTTCGGAGGCCAGCGACACCCGCACCGTCATACCGTCCCGCGCACGCGCCGGTTCGGCATGATACACAATCCGCAAACTGCGTTCGGCGGCCTTGCACGTGAAGGAGACCGTCTGATGGCCGGTGTCCGGTTTTTCCCAGACGACGATGACGTCACCATCTTCCGATCGCCGCACACTCCATTCCATACCGGCCGCGGCCGGTTCCCCGAGGATAACGGCACCGCTGGTGCCCGCGCCACCAACCGCTACGTTGGCGCCGGGTGTTTGAACACGCACGCCGCTGCCGTCGACCTGCACATTCGCCTGCGCAAACACAGGTGCCGCGGCAAGAAAAGACACGCTCGCGGCCACCGGAAGAGACCGGACAACATGTTTGAAACCCATCTAAGGCAAATCCCCTCGCTGAAACCCGCACATCGGATATGCTGTATCGATCATCAAATTTCATGGGCGGACATGTCCGCCGCCTACCCGCCACCGCACACCCGTACCAGCGCCGCCATACCTTGCGCCGAACCGGCCAGCGGAATCGCCGTCGCGCGCCCGTCCCCCTGTATGCGGATGACCAGCGACGGGCCGGTCGTCAGAACGCGGGCAAGCGCAGGCGTCATCTGCGTCTGGATGTTGAGAAAGTAGAACGCGTTCCCTTCCTCTGGACGATGGCCGGTCATCCCCAGTTCGACCGCTCCGCCTTCAGAGGCCAGTGTCACTTGCATCTCCACGCCATCCCGCGCATTTGCGGGTTCGACATAATAGATCATGTGCAGACTGCGGTCGCTGGCTCTGCAGGAAAGATCGACGGTCACATGGTTGGTTTCCGCTGTTTCCCAGGTCAGGCCGACGTTTCCGTTTCTCTCTTCCCGCACGATCCAGGTCGTGTCACCCGTAACGGGCTGCCCCAGTATCTGCGCAACGCCGGGGCCGGGCGCCTGCGCGAGCGCGGTCGTTGGAGCAAGCAGAGAAACGGCTACCAAAGCCCGCTGGATCGTCCGTTTGAAACTCATCAAATCGGAACCTTTCATCGCAGCCTACCGGTTGACGGCGTTTTACATCCCCGCTTCTGGCGCAGTCGCTCGGTGCGCTGGATGGCTTCCGCCTGTATCTGGATCTGTTCTTCCCGCGCTGCCTGATGCGCCCGCCCAGTAAACCGCGAACACTGACGGAAACAACATCAGGGCGGGATTATGAAAACTCCTGCCGATCCTGCGCGATCGTTCATTCCGTCAACCGAAGCACTGGCACACGACATCGGACGCCTGGCTGCGCACTGCCGTGTGCCGCTTCTTCAATTACTCCGGTTTGCCGCTCGCGTCCCCGTCATCGCTCTCTGCCGCCGCATCGGGCGACGCCGTCACCGCTGCGCCGGGCGCAACCACCGCCGCACCGCCGGCTCCACCCGGAACCGTAATGGAAACCCCGGGCGCGCGGACCGACACCGAACCATCCGGACCGGTCTGAACAGTGGCGCCCGGCGCCGTGACGCGCGTATTTTCCTCTGCCGCAACGGCCGGCGCGGCCGCCAGTGCAGATACGGCTGCCAGGACGGGAATGAGCTTGCAAATATTCATTGGGATTATCTCTCCAGGTTAAAATTCACATAGTTGTGGGTGAACATGGATTTCATTTCACCAAATAATGGTTGAATGATGGCGTGATCTTCCCCCCCATTTTGCAACGCTCCGAAGCACCCCTGACCCCAGATGATATCTTGAGCAGGACCCGCACCTCATCTGCCAAAAACCGGTCTGGTAACGCCCGGTCTGGTAACGCCCAGTCTGGTTAACGCAATGTTCCAGAGGTTCGCAGATAGTTTTTAGCATCCGGCACTTGCGGAACACCCGTTGCGGAAGGCGCGATATTCCCGCTTGTCGCCTTATAGTCCCTGCGTGAAACTATTTTCGACGACACCGGCTGCCCAGATATTCCAATAACGAACCTCTTACCCGGCACATTGATTATGAACGCATATGCGCACTCCTTGCCAGGCCAGCCCGTCGACTGCTGGGAGCCATTGTCCGAACATCTGAAGGCCGTCGCCGATCGCGCCGCCGTATTCGCCGATGTTTTCGGCTGGTCTGAAATCTCGCGCACTGCTGGATTTCTGCACGACATCGGCAAAGCATCCGATGCCTTTGCCGCCTATATCCGGCAGCCTGCTCAGAAGATGCGCGGTCCGGACCACTCCACAGCGGGTGCCCGTGAGGCAATGAAGGCATACCCACCACCTCTGGGACGAATGCTCGCCTATATCATCGCCGGGCATCATGCAGGTCTGGCAGACGGGAAAGTTTTGGATGAAAAAAGGTTGTCTTCGGATCATCCGATCGAACCTTATGCGGACTGGCGAAAATACGTGCCGCCGCTTCCTTCTACACAGGATATGCAGCAATCGATCCGGATCTTCCAACCGGGACAGCACCCGGGTTTCTCTGGGGCTTTTCTGATACGCATGCTGTTTTCATGCCTGGTCGACGCCGACTTTCTCGAAACCGAGGCCTTCTATGCGCGCGCTAACACTGAAAGTCCCGGACGCGGCGGTTATACGCCACTGACCGACCTGCGCGACCGGCTGTGGCGGCATATGGCGGACCTACGCGCCCACGCCCGGAGCAGCGACCTCAACGCATTGCGTACCCGCATTCTGGAACACGCGACACAAAAGCACACTTCGGCGCCAGGTCTGTTTACACTCACCGTTCCGACCGGTGGCGGAAAAACGTTGGCATCGCTTTCGTTCGCGTTGCAGCACGCCGTTACGCATGGAATGGACCGTGTCATCTATGTGATCCCATTTACCTCCATCATCGAACAGACGGCTGCTGTCTTCCGCAAGGCACTGGATACGGACAGCGATATTCTGGAACACCACGCCAGCTTCGACTGGGAAGCCAAAGGCGCCAACCAGGATGAAGGCCACGGACCAACGGACCGGCTGCGCAAAGCCGCCGAGAACTGGGATGCGCCGATCATCGTCACCACCGCGGTGCAGTTCTTCGAAAGCCTGTTCGCCAACCGCACCTCACGCTGCCGGAAGCTGCATAACATCGCCAATGCGGTGATCGTTCTGGACGAAGCACAGAGCCTGCCGCTGCATGTGCTGCACCCGAGCCTTGCCGCGCTGGATGAACTGCAGCGCAACTATCGCAGCAGCATCGTCCTCTGCACGGCAACCCAGCCCGCCTGGCGTAAGGATGACAATGCCCTGATCGACAAACAGCGCAGGAACCTCGGGTTCCAGATAGACCCGGATCGCGAGCTGGCCCCCGACCCGATCGATCTGTACCAGCGTCTCAAGCGCGTGCAGGTGGAAGTGCAACCGGGAGAAACCACGGACGGCGATATCGTCGCATGCTTTCGCGCACAGGAGCAGATGCTCTGCATCGTCAACAGCCGCCCGCATGCGCGTGCCCTGTATGACGCCATCAGCGATCTACCGGGCGCTGTGCATCTGTCAACGCTGATGTGTCCGCGGCATCGGCGGGCGGTGCTCGCGGACGTGCGCAAGCGCCTGCATCCGGACAATCCGCAGCCGGTGCGCCTGGTTGCTACCAGCCTGATCGAGGCGGGCGTCGACGTCGACTTCCCCGAGGTCTGGCGTGCCGTAGCAGGTCTCGATTCGATCGCTCAGGCGGCGGGACGCTGCAATCGCGAAGGCCGCTTGTCATCCGGCCGGGTTGTCGTCTTCAGGCCGGCCGGCGTCAAACCGCCGCATGCGATCAAGCAGTTCTGGCAGGCAACCGAACCGTTGCTGGATCAGCATGAGGACGATCTTCTGTCACTTGCGGCGGTGCGCGCCTATTTCAAGAATCTGTATTTCAACAAGGGGCCGGACGCACTCGACGCAACCGAGGTCGACAACCGCCAGGGCGTTCTGAACGCGCTGAAGGAACGGGCGAAGGATCTTTCATTTGCTTTCGAAAGTCTCGGCAAGTCGTTCCGCCTGATCGATGATGCGATGGAGTCCGTCGTCGTTCCGTGGGACGACGAGGCGCACCGGCTGCTCGCCACCATCCGCGCGACAGAACGCCCGATGCGCAGGCATCTGCGCGGATTGCAGCAATATGTCGTCTCGATCCCGATCAAGAAACGCCAATACTGGCTGGGTGTCGGCGCGCTCAGCCCGGTGCATCCGGCGCTGGGGGACGGCCTGCTCGCTTTCAGCGACTGCGCCCTGTATCGCGACGCAACGGGGCTGGATCTGGACAGCGTCGATCTGCGCGATGTCGAGAGCAATATCATCGCATAGAGTTAACCCCTAATCCTACACTCATATTCGTAGCATGGTTAGTTTTTGTGTAGTTATGTGTATGGGCTCCCCGGAGTGATCCGGGAGCGGAAAATTCATCAAAAAGCTGAATATCCTCTCATAATTACCTTCCCATATGATCACTATTATGGTCTCCTCCGGTAAAGGGAGGAGTAATGGCATACGGAATAAAGCTGCATGTGTGGGGCCCCAGAGCCTGCTTCACGCGCCCGGAAATGAAAGTCGAACGGGTTTCCTATGACGTCATGACCCCCTCGGCCGCGCGCGGCATCCTTGAAGCGATCCACTGGAAACCTGCGATCCGCTGGGTGATCGACCGCATCCATGTGCTGAAACCCATTCAGTTCCAGTCGTTCCGCCGTAATGAAGTCGGGGCGAAAATCAACACCCAGACCGCCCAGCGGGCGATGCGCGCCAAGGATGTTTCCAGCCTCGGGCTGATGACCGACGAAAATCGCCAGCAACGCGCGACGACACTGCTGACCGACGTCGCCTATGTCATCGAGGCGCATTTCGACATGACCGCCCGCGCCGGAGCCGAAGACAGCCCGGCCAAACACCTGTCGATGTTCAACCGCCGCGCCGAATCCGGGCAGTGTTTTCACCGCCCCTGCCTCGGCACCCGCGAATTTGCCGCCGACTTCGCCCTGCTGGCCGAAGACGCCGCCCTGCCGCCCAGCGCCCTGCCCGCGCATCAGCGCAATCAGGATCTGGGCTGGATGCTGCACGACATCGACCACGCGGCGGACGCCAGATCGCACTTCTTCCGCGCCCGACTGACCGACGGCGTGCTGGATGTGCAGGCCTGCCTGGCGGAAGGAACCGCCGCATGACGGTTCTGCAAGCGCTTTACCATTACTACGACCGCATGCAGGCGCGTGGCGAGGCGGAAACGGCCGGGTACTCGCGCGAGAAAATCAGCTTTGCCATCGTTCTTTCCGCAGCCGGCAAAGTCGTCGGCGTGACGGATCTGCGCGAAGCGAAAGGCAAGAAACTTCTGCCACGTCTGCTGGACGTTCCCGCTGCCATCAAGCGCACCGCCAATGTCGCGCCGAATCTGTTCTGGGATAAAAGCGCCTATGTGCTAGGCCGCACGGCCGGCACCGGCAAACGTACGGCAGACGAACACGCCGCCTTCAAAGACGCGAACCTGAAATTGCTCGCCCAGGCGCACGATGAAGGGCTGGTTGCCCTGCGGTCGTTTCTGGAATCCTGGAAGCCGGAGCAGTTCGGCACACCCCCGTTTACGGCCGATATGCTGGACACCAATCTGGTCTTTCAGCTAGCCGGCGATAACAGCTTCATCCACCAGCGCGAAGCAGCCCGCCAACTGATCGCCGCGCAATCGTCTGCTGCAACCGATGACAGTATAGAGAAGACCTTCTGCCTCATCACCGGGGAAGAAACCTCGCCTCGCCGTCTGCATCCTTCGATCAAAGGCGTCGAGGGTGCGCAGTCCTCGGGCGCGGCACTGGTATCGTTCAACCTCGACGCTTTCTCCTCGTACGGCAAGGAACAGGGCGACAACGCTCCGACTTCCGAACTCGCTGCCTATCGCTATGGCGAGGCACTGAACCGGATGCTGGATCGCAACAGCGGCAACCGTCTGCCGCGTCCGGTGGGTGATGCCACGGTACTGTTCTGGGCGGACGCATCAGGAGTGGGGGAAGAAACGGCACGCGAAGCCGAAGCGCTCTTCACCTTCCTGCTTGAACCACCGGCAACGGACGAGAGCGGCGCAGCCAATCTGGATCAGGATGCCGGTGAAACCGCCAGACTGCGCGATACCATGCTCTCCGTCGCACAGGGACGGCCACTGAAAGATGTCGCTCCGAAGCTGGCCGAGAATGTTCGTTTCCACGTTCTGGGGCTGTCCCCCAATGCGGCGCGACTTTCCGTGCGTTACTGGCTGACCGACCGGTTCGACGTTTTTGCCGACCGCATGCAGGCCCATTACCAGAAACTGAATATCGAACCACGCCCGTGGCGCACACCGCCATCGGTCCAGCGCCTGCTGGTCCGCACCACGGCGTTGCAGGAAAAATTCGATAACATTCCTCCGTTGCTGGCCGGTGAAGTGATGCGCGCCATTCTGTCCGGTGCGCCATATCCACGCAGCCTGCTGGCGGCCGCCATCATCCGCCTGCGCGCCGGCGACGACCCTGCCACCGGCTGGCACGCGGCTGCCATTCGCGCCGTTCTCACCTCTCACACTCAGGAGGAAATCCCCGTGGGTCTCGATCGGGAAAGCAAAAGCTCCGCCTATCAGCTGGGGCGCATGTTCGCCGCTCTGGAAGCCGCCCAGCGTATGGCGCTGGGCAATGTGAACGCCACCATCCGCGATCGCTATTTCGGGGCTGCATCGGCCACGCCGGCCAGTGTTTTCCCATTACTGCTGCGCGGTGCCCAGAATCATCTGGGCAAGTTGCGCAAGGAAGGGAAAGACATCTGGATCGAACGCCAGATCGAGGAAATTACCGGTCGCCTGGAACCGCAGCTTCCCCGAACCCTGCGGCTGGAAGAGCAGGGCCGTTTTGCGATTGGGTATTACCACCAGCGCCAGGCCCAGTACGCCAAAAAATCCGCCGACGGCACCGATACCGAGGAAACCAGCAATGACGAATAACACCCCGCTCAGCCAGCGCCATGAATTTGTGCTGTATTTCGATGTCACCAACGGCAACCCCAATGGCGATCCGGATGCCGGTAACCTGCCGCGCCTCGACCCTGAAACCAACCGCGGTCTGGTGTCGGACGTCGCACTGAAACGCAAGATCCGCAATTACGTCGCTCTGGCGCGTGCCGACAAACCCGGGCACGAGATTTATATGCGCGACGGCGCCACGCTGAATCTCGAGCACAAGCGCGCCTGGGGCGCGGTGATGCCCGAGGTCACCAAAGCGGAAGACCTGAAGAAACTGCCGAAGGACGACGCGAAAGCGCGCGAACTGACCAGTTGGATGTGCGCCAATTTTTGGGATATCCGCGCATTCGGTGCCGTGATGACCACCGGGGTGAATGCAGGCCAGGTGCGTGGGCCGGTGCAGATCACCTTCGCGTCATCGGTTGAACAAATTCTCCCACTGGAAATTTCGATTACCCGTCTAGCCGCGACAACGGAAAAAGACGCTGAAGAAAAAGGCGGACGCACCATGGGGCGCAAGCACATCGTGCCTTATGGTCTGTATCGTGCGCACGGCTTTGTTTCTGCGCCGCTGGCATCGCACCCGACGAAAGGAACAGGCTTTTCCAATGCGGATCTTGAACTTTTGTTCGAAGCTCTGACGCAAATGTTCGAGCACGACCGTTCCGCCGCGCGTGGAGAAATGACAACGCGCAAACTGGTCGTGTTCCGCCATGAATCGGCCCTGGGCAACGCCCATGCGCACAGCCTGTTCGATCGCGTGCAGACGTTGCGGGCGTATCAGGGAAACCAGCATCCGATCGGAGATAAAAGTACCGACAACTGGCCCGCAGCACGGAGCTTCGCAGACTACGCGATCACCATTGACCGCAAGGATCTGCCGGCCGGGATCGAGATTATCGAACGCTAGGGGTATCATGCCGGTTTCCCTGATTGATCCGGCAGTCGAAGATACGCTGATCCCGTTATCGGCGTTACAGCACTACCTGTTCTGCCCGCGCCAATGTGCGTTGATTCATGTGGAACAGGCATGGGCCGAGGATGCGGCCACAGCCGAAGGCCGCATCCTGCACGAACGGGTCGATGCTGGGCACTCGGAAAGCCGCCCCGGCATTCGGATCGTGCGCGGCATCATGTTGCGTTCTGTCGCACTGGGCGTCGTTGGCAAGGCCGATGTCGTGGAATTGCGCGGGAACCCTCCACAGCCCTTTCCTGTCGAATACAAGCGTGGAAAGCCCAAAACGCATCGCGCCGACGAAGTGCAACTTTGCGCACAGGCCATATGTCTGGAAGAGATGTTCGGCTGCTCCATTCCGGAAGGTGCTCTGTTTTATGGAGAAACCCGCAGGCGGGTGACCGTCTCTTTCGATTCTGCCTTACGTATCCTGACCATGGATACCGCAGCAGGAGCGCGGGCAGATATCCTCAAGGGCCATACGCCACGTCCTGTCAGCCGCCCCGCTTGCCGACATTGTTCACTGGTCGATCTCTGTCAGCCAGACCGTCTTGAACGTCCACCCGGAATCGCACGCTGGCTCTCGAGCCAGATTTCAGATTGAAGCTGTACGAGGCACATTATGCGCCGTATGCTGAACACCATCTATGTCACGAGCGAAGATGCATGGCTGCGTAAAGACGGCGCAAATCTTGTCGTCGAAGTTGAAGGTTCTGAACGCGGGCGCGCTCCTTTGCACATGCTGGATGGTGTTGTCTGTTTCAATCGAACGGGGTGCTCGCCGGCGCTTATGGCGGCCTGTGCCGAAAGCGGCATCGCCCTTTCGTTCCTTTCCCCCAACGGGCGGTTTTTGGCACGTGTAGAGGGGCAGCGTAGCGGGAATGTGCTGCTGCGGCGCACACAGCACCGAACTGCGGATGACAAAACACGCGCCGTGCCGATCGTGCGTGGAATCGTTACCACCAAGGCCGCCAATCAGCGCACTGTCCTGCAACGTGCATTGCGTGATCATGGCGCTACAATGCCTTTAAACATCAGAAACGACATAACCGTCGTCGAGCGCCGCCTTCTGGACATTGCCCGCCGCGCCATCGTTACCAATGACATCGACAGCCTGCGTGGTCTGGAAGGAGAAGCTGCCGCCGCCTACTTTTCCGTTTTCAACCACCTTATTCGAAGTGAGGATCCTGCATTCCGCTTTACGGGCCGCTCGCGGCGCCCGCCTCTGGATCGGGCCAATGCATTGCTGTCGTTTCTTTATGCCATGCTGGGACATGATTGTCGCTCGGCGCTGGAAACCTATGGCCTTGATCCTCAAGTCGGTTTTTTGCATGCGGATCGTCCCGGACGCGCCAGTCTGGCGTTGGATATCATGGAAGAATTACGCCCCGTTCTGGCTGACAGGATTGTGCTAAGCCTGATAAACCGCGGGCAGATCAAGGCTAAAGACTTCGTCGTTGAAGATGCGGGTGGGGTTCGTCTGACGGACGATGCGCGCAGACAGGTCCTGGTTGCCTGGCAGGAGCGAAAACGTGACACGCTGCGACATACGTTTCTAGGTGAAAACGCACCGCTGGGCCTTGTCCCCCACATTCAGGCCCAGCTTCTGGCCCGTCATCTACGCGGTGACCTGGATGGTTACCCGGGATTTATCTGGAAATAAATCAAACAATGCTGATGCTTATCACCTACGACGTAAGCACTGAAACGTCAGAAGGACGCCGCCGTTTACGCAGAGTTGCACGGACTTGTCTTGATTTTGGACAACGCGTTCAGAATTCTGTTTTTGAGTGTGAGGTTGACCCCGGCCAATGGGCAGCGTTGCGTGCCCGACTTATTGCCGAAATCGACCCTTCTGCTGATAGTTTGCGCTTTTATCGCCTTGGCGCAGATGGGCATAGACGTGTTGAACATATAGGTGCGAAATCCGTCCTTGATATGCACGGCCCGTTACTTTTTTGATTCCGCGCGAACCCTGAGTTCGCATCTATTTCACGTGAGGATCGCGCCAGCAAAAAATCATCATTTTCAATAGATTACTTTTTCTCCAAAATTTTAGATCAACACTCTCCATCTTAATGTCTTTGGTTCGCGCAGAGTCTTATCTTTATATATAAAAATCAATAAGCTAAAAGCCGATGGTCGCTCCCTCACGGGAGCGTGGATCGAAACGAGATGATGGTGCGCGGCTGGGGCATCGGCGGCGGTCGCTCCCTCACGGGAGCGTGGATCGAAACTATCATGAGCATCATTACCGAAATCACCATTGACGTCGCTCCCTCACGGGAGCGTGGATCGAAACGAGGTGCCGGCCGATTTCATTCTTTTCGGAGAGGTCGCTCCCTCACGGGAGCGTGGATCGAAACACGCAGCGCGTAGAGCGCGCGGGCGAACGTGGGGCGTCGCTCCCTCACGGGAGCGTGGATCGAAACATCGTCGTGCTCGCTCCACTGCCGACGGTAGTCGGTCGCTCCCTCACGGGAGCGTGGATCGAAACATCGAAAGCCCGTTCGATGATGAAAGCGTGTCGGGTCGCTCCCTCACGGGAGCGTGGATCGAAACTTGGAAGGCGGTAGCCTGCCACACCCGTCCCGAGGTCGCTCCCTCACGGGAGCGTGGATCGAAACCTCCGCGCGCTGCTTTTCCGCCGGCGTGCGCTGGTCGCTCCCTCACGGGAGCGTGGATCGAAACATGTGAAACGCGATCGGCCCGCAGGCGTTCGACGGTCGCTCCCTCACGGGAGCGTGGATCGAAACGTGGATCAGATTGCTGACGCGCATCTCCTGTATTCGCTCCCTCACGGGAGCGTGGATCGAAACGAGCGCGGGGTCTGCGGCGCGCGCGTGCCGCGCATGTCGCTCCCTCACGGGAGCGTGGATCGAAACACCGGTGTCGTGATGTCGCCGGTGTAAGCCTCGTGTCGCTCCCTCACGGGAGCGTGGATCGAAACCCCGCTGCGCTGCGCAGCCGCGAGGAACCTCACGTCGCTCCCTCACGGGAGCGTGGATCGAAACTGCATCGATCGGTGCTTGATCGGGCAGCACCTGAGTCGCTCCCTCACGGGAGCGTGGATCGAAACGAGATGATGGTGCGCGGCTGGGGCATCGGCGGCGGTCGCTCCCTCACGGGAGCGTGGATCGAAACTGGCGGCGATCGCCCAGCTCAATCAATTTCTGGCGTCGCTCCCTCACGGGAGCGTGGATCGAAACGGATTGATCGTGCGCAGATCCTTGATGTAGGCAGGTCGCTCCCTCACGGGAGCGTGGATCGAAACGTCGAAGAGCGTGCCGCTTATGCGCGGTGCGGGTGTCGCTCCCTCACGGGAGCGTGGATCGAAACTTCGGTCTGCGCGCGCCTGCCGGCACGCCAGCCTGTCGCTCCCTCACGGGAGCGTGGATCGAAACCGATGCCTGCCATTCCTTTTCCGGGGAAATGAAAGTCGCTCCCTCACGGGAGCGTGGATCGAAACGGGGGCTCTCAAGCGCGGATCGCTGCTCGGTCGCAGTCGCTCCCTCACGGGAGCGTGGATCGAAACCCTCCATCAGCGCGAAGAATGGCACTGCCACAGCCGTCGCTCCCTCACGGGAGCGTGGATCGAAACATATCGCCGGCCAGCGCGTGCCCGTCGCCGTGCAAGTCGCTCCCTCACGGGAGCGTGGATCGAAACACCGATGCGGCGAGCATGACGGCGCTCCGTAAGCGTCGCTCCCTCACGGGAGCGTGGATCGAAACACCGCGGTCTTCGATCTCACCTTCGCACAGCTCGGTCGCTCCCTCACGGGAGCGTGGATCGAAACGACGCCAGCGCGGCCGAACAGCGCCATCGCCATGTCGCTCCCTCACGGGAGCGTGGATCGAAACGCCTGGCCTTTCGACACAAGCTGGTCGAGGGCGGTCGCTCCCTCACGGGAGCGTGGATCGAAACATTAAATGGGTCGGTGCAAATCGCGACTGGATCTCGCTCCCTCACGGGAGCGTGGATCGAAACCGCCAGAATGATTCGATGGGCGAGGTTTTCGGCTGTCGCTCCCTCACGGGAGCGTGGATCGAAACAGGGACCTGATCGCTTCCCTTTCGTAAAGCCGATCGTCGCTCCCTCACGGGAG
>JAVBUO010000045.1:0-3863 GCA_031555315.1 Acetobacteraceae bacterium | reverse complement strand
CCCCCCCCCCCCCCCCCCCCCCCCCCCCCCCCCCCCCCCCCCCCCCCCCCCCCCCCCCCCCCCCCCCCCCCCCCCCCCCCCCCCCCCCCCCCCCCCCCCCCCCCCCCCCCCCCCCCCCCCCCCCCCCCCCGCCGGAGGCATCCATCCATGTTCGCAGACGCATATAGAAATAAACGGGTGTTTGTTACCGGGCATACCGGGTTCAAGGGCAGTTGGCTGACCAGTTGGCTGCTGGAACTGGGCGCGGAGGTGGCGGGGTATTCCGTCGGCTTGCCTTCGGACCCCTGTGCGTTTTCCGTGCTGGGGCTGGAGAAGAAGATCCGCCACACCGTGGGGGACGTGCGGGACGCGGCGGCCCTGGCCAAAGCGGTAAGCGGGTTCAAGCCGCAGGTCATTTTCCACATGGCGGCGCAGGCTCTGGTGCGGCCTTCGTATGAGGACCCGGCCGGGACGTTCGCCACCAACGCCATCGGCACGCTGAATCTGCTGGAAGCGGTGCGCCGGACGCCGGGCGTGGAAGCCGTGGTCTGCATTACCAGCGATAAATGCTACCGTAACGACGAATGGGTCTGGGGCTACCGGGAAACCGACCACCTGGGCGGGGAAGACCCGTACAGCGCGTCCAAGGCCTGCGCGGAAATTATCGCACACTCGTATTTCAAGTCCTTTTTCAAGACGGGGCCGCGCATGGCCACGGTGCGCGCGGGCAACGTCATCGGCGGCGGCGACTGGGCCGCGGACCGCATCGTGCCGGACTGCGCCAAGGCCTGGTCGACCGGGAAGGCGGTGCAGATCCGCAGTCCGTGGGCCACGCGGCCTTGGCAGCACGTGCTGGAACCCCTGTCCGGCTATCTCTGGCTGGGCGCGCGGCTTTTGCGTGAAGACGCGCTGACCTGCGCCCTGCCGCTGGACAAGGAGAGCTTCAACTTCGGCCCGGCGGCGGACGTGAACAATTCCGTGGCCGAGGTTGCTGACGCGCTGGCCACGCACTGGCCGGGCTTCAGCGTGGAAATGGACAGAAACGCGGTCGCCGGGAAAAAGGAATGCACGCTTTTGAAGCTGTGCTGCGACAAGTCCCTGGCCCACCTGGGCTGGAAAGCGGCCTGGAATTTCGCGGAAACCATCCGCCAGACAGCGGAGTGGTACAAGGCCTACTACCAGGGCGCGGACATGAACGCGGTCACCGCCGGGTGCATCGCGGCGTATGCGGCGGAAGCCAAGGGACGCGGCCTGGCATGGACAAAGTGATGCCGGAAATAGACGGACTGACCCTGACGCCGCTCAAGGAAATAGCCACGGAAGGCGGCGCGGTGCTGCATATTCTGCGAGCGGACTCCCCGCTGTTCAAGGGTTTTGGCGAGGTCTACTGCTCGGAAGTGCAGCCCGGCTGCGTGCGAGCCTGGAAAAAGCACACCAAACAGACCCAGCACTTTGCCGTGCCCTCCGGGCTTTTGCGGGTAGTGGTCTATGATGCGCGGGAAGGCTCTACCAGCTTCGGGAGGGTGGCGGAATATACTGTGGGCAGGCCCGGCCATTACGGCCTGCTGTGCATCCCGCCGGGCGTGTGGTACGGGTTCGCGGCGGCCGGGGACGGGACGGCGCTTATCGTCAACTGCACGGACCTGCCGCACGTTCCGGAAGAAACGGAACGGCTGCCTCGGGATACGGACCGTATCCCCTATCGGTGGTAACCCTATGCGCTATCTGGTGACAGGCGGGCTAGGCTTTGTGGGCTCCTGGGTGGCGCGGCATCTGGCCCGGGCCGGGCATGAAGTGTTCGTGCTCAGCCGGGGGGAGCGCGCGCCGGATCTGGGCGCGCCGTACAGCCTGGTGCGGGCGGATATCACGGCGGCCCCGGCGGCCTTGCGCGCTGTGCTGCCTCCGGATCTGGACGGTTGCGTGCACGCGGCCAGCTTCAACGAGGCGGATACGCCGGACTACGGGCGCCTTGCGCTCAACGCCAACACCCTGGGCACGCGTAACCTGCTGCAAGCCCTGGCCGATGAGGCGGACGCGGCGAAAAGGCCGCCCTGTCCCGTAGTCTACCTCTCCACTTTTCACGTATACGGCAGAAGCGGCGGGAGCATTGACGAGGAAACGCCGCCCGAGCCGCGCAACGAATACGCCCTCACGCACCTGATGGGTGAGGAATACTGCCGTTTTTTCCAGCGCACCAGGGGTCTGCCCGCCCTGACCGTGCGGCTGAGCAACGGCTACGGCGCGCCGCTTATCGCGCCTTTCGGCAAATGGTACTTGCTGTTGCCGGACCTCTGCCGCATGGCTTTGCGGGAAGGGCGTATCCGCCTGCGTTCTCCGGGCGGGGTGCGCCGGGATTTTCTGTGGATGGGGGATGCGGCGGAAATCATGGCCTTTCTCCTGGGCGTGCTGCCTGATAAGCCGGAACTGGCTGGGCAGACCTTGAATATCGCTTCCGGCCAGTCTCCCTCCATTGCGGAACTTGCGGAACTGGCGGCCGCCGTGTATGCCCGGCGCTACGGGAAAACAGCGGCCGTGGATCTGGCCGGCGGCAGCGGCGGCGGGGAAGGGCCGCGTATCAGTACGGACAAATTGAGGGACCTCATACCCGGCTTTACGGCCCATAACCGCTTGACGGAAGAAATGGACGCCATTTTCGCGTTTTTGGAAACGCACGGGGACAAGGCATGAACGCGCCACGCGTCACGGTGCTGCTCACGGTCTGGAACGGCATGCCCTACCTGATCGAAGCGGTGGAAAGCATTCTCCGCCAGACGGAGCGGGATTTCGTCTTTCTGATCCTGAACAACGGGTCGGAAGACGGCACCGCCGTCTATCTCAGTTCCTTGGCCGACCCGCGCCTGCGGGTGGAGCATCTGCCGGAGAATATCGGCCGCACCAACGTGCTCAACAAGGGGCTGGCCCTGGTGGAAACGCCCTATACCGCCGTGCTGGACGCGGACGACGTGGCGGAGCCGCAGCGTCTGGCCCGGCAGCTCGCGTTCCTGGACGAACACCCGGATGTGGCGCTGGTGGGCTCCGACGTGCGCTACATAGACCGCGCCGGTGCCTTTATCGGGGAAGACCGCTTCCCGCCGGGCCACGCGGCCCTGCGCGACGCGCTGCCCCTGCACAACCAGTTCGCCCACGCGGCCTGCACCTACAGGACGCAAGCCGCCAGAGCCGCCGGAGGCTACCCGGCCAAGTTCCCCTATGCCCAGGATTTCGCGCTGTGGCTGTTCATGTTGCGCGACGGGCATAAAGTGGCGAATATCCCTGAATTTCTGGCCCGCATCCGCGTGCATCCCGGCCAGGCCACGCGCGACCTGAACCTTGTCCTCACCCGCCGCGCGGACAACTACCGGCTGACGGAACTGATGCTCTGCGTGCCGGACCTGGCCCCTGTTTCGCGCCAGGCGGCGCTGTTCCGGGGCGCGGGCGCGCTGTGGGGCCTCTCCCGCAGGTGGGAAGCGCTGGGCGTTCTGTGGCGGGGCGTCATGGCCGCGCCGCTGCAACTGTTCGCAAACCCCATTCTCTGGCGGCGGGTGACGTTGCAGGTCAAGCGCAGGCTGTTTCCCCTGCGGCCATAGAGATAATTCTCGAAGCCACCCAAGAACGAAAGCAGGGCTCGATGCGGCACGTCCTGTGCCGCCCCCTTCGGGCGTCGCTGGCGCTCCGTGCGCAACCGCTTCCTGCGGTTGCGAAATCCCTGCACCCGCAAGGGGGCTGAGCCCCCTTGACCCCGCGACAGGGGTACGCTTCGCGCGCGGTGGGCATGGGGCGAGCGCTGACACAAAGGAAGAGTTTCGCGTAACCTGTACCGTCATCAACAACCTGAATGGGTTCCAAGGGGCGCGCCCCTTGGCGGGTGCAGGGCAGCGCCCTGC
>JAVBUO010000025.1:0-3670 GCA_031555315.1 Acetobacteraceae bacterium | reverse complement strand
TTGCTAATTTTGTTTCTTCCTGGTACTTTGGCCTGGCCGCCGGGGGCGGGGGTACGGTACACCCCCTTTTTGTCAAATCGGGGTTTTCCCCTTCCCCCGGACCCCCATCCCTTTCCCCTAAAAACTTTGACAGGGGGTAATGGGGGCGTTTCTCGCTGATGCAGGCTCACCGCACAGTTACCGGTAAGCGTTTTTTCTCTCAAATCCGCACCCGCCAGTATGTGAGCGCCGTGGCGCGACAATTCCGCAGGATAGCGGAATTGCCCGCCGGGGTCCTCCCCGGCGCCCCGCAGGGGCCAGGCACAGGAAGTGCCTGGTCAGCAGAACGGCAGACGCGCACCATTTTCTTAGTCACCCTGTATGGGGTCCTGGGGCGACAGCCCTTGGCGGGTGCAGGGCAGCGCCCTGCTCTCACTCTTCATTGGCTTCGACAAAACTGCCTTTCATCCCGTCATCCCGTGAACACAATCCCGGTATCCAGCCAGTAGCCCTCATCCAGCGGCAGCGTTTGCAACCTCACGGCCACGGCGCGTTTGCCGCTTTTGGGCTGGTTGCCCTGGTTGTCTTTGATGTCTTCGACGATCAGCTCGCCTTCGTCGTGTTCGCTGGCCTCGTCTTCCTGGCCTTTGAGGGCGAAGGTGAGGGACAGGGTGTAGGGCAGCTTTCCGGCGGCGGCGCGGCGGTCGTCCTCGCTGGCGAAATCGATGAGAGAGAAGCGGGTGGTGGGCCAGCGTTCCACGCCGAACTGGCGGAAACCCACGGACAGCGGCCCGGCCATGAGCACGTCTTTGGCCAGCTCCTGGTCTTTTCCGCTTTCCGGGTCCACCTGGAACCAGACCTTGTTGGCCTTGATCTGGCCGTTGGTGTCCACTTCCCCGATGTAGCGGGCGGTGGAGGTGAGGAGCAGCTTGCCGGTGTCAAAGGAAAAGCCTTCCAGATGCCCTTCCGACAGGGCGCAGAGTATGGCCCCGACGGACACCGTGGTCTTGGGGTCGCTGATGGCGCCCAGCGCGTCCGCGAAGGGGTACCACGCGCCCACGCGGTACTCGCCCATGGGGATGATGCGGTCCGGCGGCACGGGCAATTTCGCCACCACGGCGTTGACAATGCCGGGCAGACGGCTGGGACGGCCGGTGAGCAGCAGCGCGTCGCAGTCGTAGAGATGGATGACCTCGCAGAGATCCGCGAGGATGCGGCCCATGGCGTTTTGGATGGAGCGCTCGATGGCCTTGGGGTCCATGCGCAGCGGGACCGCGTCCAGGGAAAAGCCGTCCTTGCCGGAAGCCTTGCGCACGGCCTCTTCCAGATAGGCCACCACGGCGGGCGCCGGGGCGGGGTGCGGGCTGAAGGGCAGAGCGGAACGCTCGGCGGACGACGGCCCCTTGGCGAAAAACTGGCCGAAGGTGAAGGTGAGCGGCCCGCCCTGCGCGGGGTCCGAGGCTTCGTAGGCGGCGAGGAGCGCCAGGGCCGCCGGGGTGAAGACCTGCTGGCTGAACCGGGCGCGCAGGTTCTTGCTTTCCTGGGACGCGCCCATCACGTCCCGGCCGAAAAGCTGGGCCAGGAACAGGTGCGGGCCGGCTATGCCCTGCGCCGCCACGGCCTTGCCCAGCGCGGTGATGATGTGGTCTGAAACCACGGCTTTCACGATATCGTCCCCGGCCAAGTTGAAGCCGTCGCGCAGTTCCGGGTGGGGCCGCAGCCGCGCGGCGGAACTTTCGTCGTTGTCCAGGGAGAAGGTGGCTATGGACAGGTCCGTGGTGCCGCCGCCCACGTCTATGCTGGCGATGCGCACGCTGTGGTAGGGCGGGCAGGACTCCCGCTTTTTACCCACCAGGCGGAAGAAGTGGTGCGCGTCGCCCTGGAATTTGCGGGTGATTTCGTTGTACAGGTACACCAGTTGGGTGCAGCTGGCCTCGTCCCAGTTGCAGCGCGTTTCCGGGCTTTGGCGGTAATCCGCCTTGCGGGGGCCGTTGGCGGCGTTTTCCGGCAGGTACCAGTCTTTCCAGCCCAGGGCCTCCCACACCGTGCGCACGGCGAAACGCACCCAGCGGCGGTAAATGCGCTGTTCCGCAATGGGCATGCCCGAGGGCACGGTGAAAATGACCCGGCGCAGGCGGCGCGGCAGGTCGGTCAGCTCCCGCCTGGCCCGCTGGGCCGGGGAATTGATGGTCACCAGCGCCTGCATGAGCACTTCCCCCAGCAGAAAGAGCATCAGGGAACTGCGGGTGAACTGCGATTCAAAGGCCACTTCCCGCTGCTGGGCGCGGTAGATGGGGTTGCGGGAAATTTCCCGGTCGTCAAAGCAGGAGAGCGGCGTGCCTTCCTGGTTCACCTGGCGGGCGAACGCGCCGCGCGTGACCATGGGCTCGAACCCGCCGCCGGTGTTGTAGCGCCAGGTGGGTTTCCAGGCCCGCTCGTCCCATAAATAGCGTTTGGGGCTGGACATGCCCGTGGTGCCTTCCGCCGCCTTGGCCTTGGTGGACAGGCGCGCGGCCTCCGGCCCCATGCGCACGGCGGATGCCCAGGGAAAAGCCGGGGTGCGCCTGCCGGACCGGCGGCTCAGGGCTTCGTTGCCGAACGAGGCTTCCGCGAACTCCACCCGCGTGGCGAAGGGTTCCGCGTACACCCGCTCCGGCTCGGTAATATCCCGTATTTGCAGCAGATAGCTGTCGTTCAGGTTGGTCAGGCGCTGGGGCAGGGTTTCCACCAGAATGCCCGTGGTGCGCGAGTTGCCTATGTCCAGGATCAGGTCCACGTCCACGGGGGTGTCCCGGTCCGGGTTGATGACCTTGACCTTGAGTTCCGGCAGCGCCCGGCGCAGAAAATCAATGAACGTCAGATAGCTGGCCAGATGCTCCAGCCGGAAAGGCGAATCGTCCCGCCGCTTTTTGCGGGCCTTGAGCCAGGCGTCATGGCTGGCGTACAGCCATTCGTCCACCCAGGGCGCGTTCAGGAACCAGGCGTTGTCCCGCACGTGCCAGGCCAGCGCGAAAGCCGAATTGGCCGCCACGTCGCGCGGGCAGAGAGCGAAATACTCCTCGCCTTCCGCGGGCGGCTCTTCCACTGTGGAGTCGAACACCAGCACCAGCCGCAGCGCATTTTCCCCGTCCCTGGGCCGCACCAGACGGCAGCGCGCCCAGTTGGACGGGCCGGGGTCGTACATGGCTTCCCCGTCCGGCCGTTTCTGTTCCTTGACCCGCAGCACTGGCAGGGGAATCCACTGGTCAAAGTACAGTTCCAGGCAGCGCCGGGCGTCCACGTCGTAGTCCGGGGCCTTGTCCGCCGCGCCCGTGACCTGGTTCAGCCAGCGGCCGTCCGGGCCTTCTTCCAGGCAGTGCAGAATAAAGTCCTGACGCCCGTCCCCGGAAGCGCCCGGACGCCGCTCTTCCCGGAACGAACGCGAAAAGCGCTGCGCCGCCACGTCCAGTTCCGCCAAGTCCAGGCGGAAATCCAGAAACTGCGGGCACCCGCCCGGAATAAGACTGACCGGATACGCATATTTCGGCATTTCCATGCACTGCTCCTGCGCTGAGGGCGCGGTGGCGCGACGCGGGGGGGGGGGGGGGGGGGGGGGGGGGGGGGGGGGGGGGGGGGGGGGGGGGGGGGGGGGGGGGGGGGGGGGGGGGGGGGGGGGGGGGGGGGCGGGGGGGGGGGGGGGGGGGGGGGGGGG
>JAVBUO010000002.1:0-3182 GCA_031555315.1 Acetobacteraceae bacterium | reverse complement strand
TATTTCAACGTTGCCTCCCCGGAGACTGGCGTCCCCGGTTCACAGGCTCCCACCTATGCTACACATGCAAGCCCAAAACCCAATGCCAAACTACAGTAAAGGTGCACAGGGTCTTTCCGTCTAGCTGCGGGTACACGGCATTTTCACCGCGATTTCAATTTCACCGAGTCTCTGGCCGAGACAGTGCGGAGATCGTTACGCCATTCGTGCAGGTCGGAACTTACCCGACAAGGAATTTCGCTACCTTAGGACCGTTATAGTTACGGCCGCCGTTTACCGGGGCTTCAATTCAAGGCTTCGCTTGCGCTGACCTCTCCTTTTAACCTTCCGGCACCGGGCAGGCGTCAGCCCATATACTTCGTCTTACGACTTAGCATAGACCTGTGTTTTTAGTAAACAGTCGCCACCGCCATTTCTCTGCGGCTCCCGCCGGCTCGTGATGTTTTCCTTCACCAGCAGGAGCACCCCTTCTCCCGAAGTTACGGGGTTAATTTGCCGAGTTCCTTGGCCAGAGTTCTCTCGAGCGCCTTGGTGTATTCCACCCACCCACCTGTGTTGGTTTGCGGTACGGTCGGCATGAACTATACTTAGAAGCTTTTCTTGGCAGTTTGGACTCAATCGCTTCAGGCCTTGCGGCCACGGCATCGCACCTTGGCTAAGAAACCGCGGATTTGCCTACGGCTTCTACCTACATGCTTACACCAGCTATTCCAACAGCTGGCCGACCTATCCTCCTGCGTCCCTCCTTCGCGCGTTCATACCGGTACAGGAATATTAACCTGTTTCCCATCGACTACGCCTTTCGGCCTCGCCTTAGGGACCGACTAACCCTGGGCAGATTAGCTTTACCCAGGAAACCTCGGGTTTACGGCGAACGGGTTTTTCACCCGTTTTATCGTTACTTATGTCAGCATAATCACTTCTCTACAGTCCAGTACGCCTTACAGCTTTACCTTCTTCCCGTAGAGAACGCTCCCCTACCACCACGCTAAAAGCGTGATCCGAAGCTTCGGCATCATACTTAGCCCCGTTACATCTTCGGCGCAGAATCATTAGACCAGTGAGCTATTACGCTTTCTTTAAAAGATGGCTGCTTCTAAGCCAACTTCCTGGCTGTCTGTACGACTCCACTACCTTTGCCACTGAGTATGAATTTGGAGGCCTTAGCTGTCGGTCTGGGCTCTTGCCCTTTTGACTACGGACCTTCGCACCCGCAGTCTGACTCCCAAGGTACATCTATTCGGTATTCAGAGTTTGATAAGGTTTGGTAATCTGGTGGGACCCCTAGCCTTGTCAGTGCTTTACCTCCGATAGACAATCCTTGAGGCTATACCTCGATATATTTCGGGGAGAACCAGCTATCACCGAGTTTGATTGGCCTTTCACCCCTATCCACACGTCATCCAAAAGGTTTTCAGCCCTTACTGGTTCGGTCCTCCACACGGTTTTACCCGTGCTTCAACCTGCACATGGATAGATCACCCGGTTTCGGGTCTACTCCGCCCAACTTAACGCCCTGTTCAGACTCGCTTTCGCTGCGGCTTCACTTACGCTTAACCTCGCTGGACAGAATAACTCGCTGACTCATTATGCAAAAGGCACGCGATCATGGAATAAATTCCACTCTCACAGCTTGTAAGCAACAGGTTTCAGGTTCTCTTTCACTCCCCTAACAGGGGTTCTTTTCACCTTTCCCTCACGGTACTGCTTCACTATCGGTCGCTGATTAGTACTTAGCCTTGGAAGATGGTCCTCCCGGATTCCCACGAGGTTTCACGTGCCTCGCAGTACTCAGGTGCCTCTAGGGTCGTTTTCGGTTTCAGATACAGGGCTATCACCCTCTACGGCTCGGCTTTCCAGCCGAATTCTCCTGCCTAATCACGAATCCCACATTGAGGTCCTACAACCCCGCATGAACGTATCCACACGGTTTGGGCTATTCCCCGTTCGCTCGCCACTACTGAGGGAGTCTCTTTTGATTTCCTTTCCTCTGGTTACTGAGATGTTTCACTTCACCAGGTCTGCTCCTATCGGCCTATGTATTCAGCCAAAAGGTGACGGGACATTACTCCCGCCGGGTTTCCCCATTCAGAAATCCTCGGATCAAAGGATGTTTGGCTCCTACCCGAGGCTTATCGCAGCCTACCACGTCTTTCTTCGCCTATCAGCGCCAAGGCATCCGCCTGTTGCTCTTATTAACTTGTTCTCGCTAGAACTTCCTTCCCTAATCCCTATTCAATTGTAAAAGAACCACGACGACTCATCGTCGCTGCCGGACTCAAGCCGGGTCAATTTGGCGATACTCTCGCAAAATCTCTCGGACTAAGTCCTAAATCGCCGGGGAAAGTTCCTCAATTGGTGGAGGTGGAGGGAATCGAACCCACGACATCCAGCTTGCAAAGCTGGCGCTCTCCCAATTGAGCTACACCCCCATCCGGGCGTCTCGTCGGCCCATAACTCTTAGCCGTTACGCCGCCGATATGGTGGGCCTGGGTAGACTTGAACTACCGACCTCACGCTTATCAGGCGTGCGCTCTAACCACCTGAGCTACAGGCCCTTTTTGCTTGTCTTTTTTCGCCCTGGCGGCGTCAGGCTTGAAATTTGCTCCGGTCATGCACGCCTATGCACACTCCCTGCGCAAATTTCTGCGCCTTCCTGGCCAAGACTAAAAAATCCTGCGCAAAAACCAATCATTCTTGCCAATATTCGGCAGAATCTTTCGTCAATCCGCACGGGCCGCAGCCCGCACATATCCCTTGACAACTAAACAGCGAGGGGGAGAGCATCTTTCTCTTTAAAGGAGGTGATCCAGCCGCAGGTTCCCCTACGGCTACCTTGTTACGACTTCACCCCAATCATCAGCCCTACCGTAGGCGGCTGCCTCCATTGCTGGTTAGCCCACCGACTTCGGGTAAAACCGACTTTCGTGGTGTGACGGGCGGTGTGTACAAGGCCCGGGAACGCATTCACCCTGGCATGCTGATCCAGAATTACTAGCGATTCCGACTTCATGGAGTCGAGTTGCAGACTCCAATCCGGACTGAGACGCGCTTTTTGGGATTGGCTCCACCTCACGGTATCGCTGCCCTTTGTACGCGCCATTGTAGTACGTGTGTAGCCCTAGGCGTAAGGGCCATGATGACTTGACGTCGTCCCCACCTTCCTCCCCGTTAACCGGGGC
>JAVBUO010000070.1:0-3925 GCA_031555315.1 Acetobacteraceae bacterium | reverse complement strand
AGCTTTGCCCGCTCCCCATCCGTTCAATCCGCGTCAAAGCCAATGTCCCGCACAGCCTGCCTGACCCGTTCCGGATCCGCCTCGCCGGTCCAATCCGCCTTGCCGCCGGCCAGATCCACGTGCACGGACCGCACGCCGGGCACGGCCTGAATGGCCTTGGTCACCGAGGCCCGGCAGTGCTCGCAGGTCATGCCCCGCACGTTGATGCTCTTGTTCATACGTCCCCCTATCCCCCCAGGTACGCTTCGCGCACCCTGGGATCTTGCAGCAGTTCCCGCCCGGGACCTTCCATGACCACGCGCCCCACTTCAAGCACATAGGCGTAATGGGCCACGGACAAGGCGGCCAGGGCGTTCTGCTCCACCAGCAGCACAGTCTTGCCGGCCTTGTTGATCTCCAGGATGATGCGGAAAATCTCCCGCACCAGCAGCGGCGCCAGGCCCAGCGAAGGCTCGTCCAGCATGACCAGATCCGGCCGGCTCATGAGCGCCCGGCCCACGGCCAGCATCTGCTGTTCGCCCCCGGACAGGGTGCCGCCCTTCTGCCACAGACGCTCCTTCAAGCGTGGAAACAAGCCGTAAACCATCTCCATATCCTGGGCGACCCCGTCCGCGTCGGAACGAATGTAAGCCCCCAGCCGCAGGTTTTCCTCCACGGTCAGTTGCGGCAGAATGCGCCGGCCTTCGGGGCTCAGCGAAATCCCGTGCCGCACCATGTCCTCGGGGCGCAGGCCGAGCAGTTGCCGCGGCGCGTCGCCCTCGTGATGCTTGTACAACACCTTGCCCTGGGCATTGCGCACCAAACCGGCCACGGCCCGGATGATGCTGCTCTTGCCCGCGCCGTTGGCGCCGATCAACGTAACGATCTGGCAGCGCGGAATGTGAATGTTCACGCCCTGCACCGCATGAATGCCGCCGTAGCGCACGTGCAGATCTTCAATGGCTAGCATGGCGCCCCTCCACCGTTGACAGACAGGCCGCCTTCCAGCACGTCTTCGCCGAGATAGGCTTCGATCACCTTGGGATTGTTGCGGATTTCATCGGCCGTGCCTTCCGCGATCAGGCTGCCGTATTCCAGCACCCAGATGTAGCGGCACACGCCCATGACCACCTTCATGTCGTGCTCGATGAGCAATATGGTCAGGTCGAATTCGTCGCGGATGTGCTCGATAAAACGCATCAGGTCTTCGCTTTCCTGCGGGTTCATGCCGGCTGCCGGTTCGTCCAGCAGGAGAAAGATCGGCCGGGTAGCCAGGGCGCGGGCGATTTCCAGGCGGCGCTGCGCGCCGTAGGGCAGCGCAGTGGCTTTTTCGTGCATGTACTGGGTCAACTCCAGCCGGGCGATCAGGCTTTCGGCCTGCGCCCTGATCTCCCGCTCCTCCCGCGCCGTGCCGGGCCAGAGCACCAGCGGCATCCACCACTGGCTCCTGCGGCGCACATGGCAGCCGACCATCACGTTCTCCAGCGCCGTACCGCCGGAAAACAGCCGGATGTTCTGAAAGGTGCGGGCAATGCCCAGCTTGCAGACCTGGTGCGGCTCCAGGGCGGTGATGTCCCGTTCCTGGAAGACGATGCTGCCTTCCTGAGGCGTATAAAAGCCGCTGATGATGTTGAAGGCCGTGGTCTTGCCTGCGCCGTTGGGGCCGATGAGTCCGGTGATGCTGCCCTTGGGCACGCTCAGGCTCAGGTCATTGACCGCGACCACGCCGCCGAAGCGCCGGGTGACGTTGCGCAGTTCAAGCAGCGCGGTCATGACGGCCTCCGGCGGAAGATCACATTCCAGGAAAGCTCGCGCATGCCCATGATGCCCTCGCGCCGATACAGGATGATGCACAAGAGCACCAGCGCGAAAATGACCATGCGCATTCCCGGCCGGCCGGGAATGGTCAGACCGGCCAGATCAAAGGAGTCGTCCGCAAAGCGCAGCCACTCCAGCAGAACGGTGATGATCACGCTGCCGAGAACGCTGCCGGTGATCGAGCCCAGCCCCCCGGCCACCACAATCATCAGAATGTTGAACGTCAGCAGGAAAGTGAACATGGTCGGGTCGATGGTGGTGATCAGATTGCCCTGCAAGGCGCCGCCGATGCCCGCGAAAAACGCGCCCAGGCAGAAGGCCAGCACCCGGTAGCGAAAGGTGTCGATGCCCATGACCTTGGCCGCAATTTCGTCATCGCGGATGGCTTTGAGCACATTGCCGAAATTGCTGTTCAGCAAACGGATGATGCAGTACAGCGTGACCAACAGGCAGGTGTAGTTGACCATCAGCGTGGCGTGGGGCGGAATGCCCTTGATGCCCAGCGAACCGTTGGTCAGGGGCGCGATGTTGACGATCAGCACCCGGATGATTTCAGCAAAGCCCAGGGTGGCAATGCCGAGATAATCGCCGCCCAGCCGCAGCACCGGAATGGCGATGGCCAGACTGAGCAGTGCGGCAACCGTGCCGCCCGCCAGCAGCGAGAACCAGAACGGCGTCTCCAGCACCGAAAAGGGCCAGGCGATGTCTTCCAGCATCCACATCATTTCTTTCTGGGCCGGGCTCAGAATGAGCAACGCCGAAACATAGGCGCCGATGGCCATAAAACCCGCGTGCCCCAGAGAGAACATGCCGCCGAAGCCGTAAATCAGATTCAGCGAAACCGCCAGAATCGCATTGATGGCGATCAGATTGAGGATGTGCACCTGATAGCTGTCCAATGCCCCTTCCGCCCAATACAGAAACGCATACAAAGCGCAGACGGCCGCCGCATTGAGCGCCAGCTTGCGGGAGGAATTCATATCTTTTCCTCCACGCTCCGGCCGAACAGGCCGGACGGCCTGACCAGCAGCACCAGCACCAGCAGGACAAAAGCAAAGGCGTCACGGTAGCCCGACATCTGGGGAAAGAACGCCACGGCCATGATCTCAATGAAGCCCAGCGCCAGCCCGCCCACTACCGCGCCCTGGATCGAGCCGATACCGCCGAAAACGGCCGCGACAAAGGCTTTCAGCCCCGGGAAAATGCCCATGTAGGGATGGATCTGCGGGTACCGGAGCGCCCACATGATGCCCGAGGCCGCAGCCAGAGCCGTGCCGATGCCGAAGGTCAGGGCAATGATCCGGTCTACCCGCACCCCGAGCAGCCTTGTCGTCTCAATATCGTGCGAAATGCCGCGCATGGCCAGGCCGGGCTTGGTCCGGTACACGATCCACAACAGCAGCAGCACCAGGGCCGCCGTGATCACCGGCACCACCAAAGTCAGCGGAATCAGCCGCAGCGCGCCGATCTCGAAGGGCACGATCAGCCAGTCCGGCTGATACACCGGCCGGGGCAGACCGGTGAACAATACCACGGCCAGGCTCTCAATGAAAAACGAAATGGCGATGGCGCTGATCAGCGCCGAAATCCTTGGCGCGTTGCGCAACGGTCTGTACGCCACCCGGTCCACCAGGATGCCGGCGCAACTGGTCGCCAGAATGGCCACCACCACCGCCAGCCCCCAGGGCAGATGGAACGTCATCGTGCCGAAAAAGACGAAATAGGCGCCCAGCATGAGCATGTCGCCGTGGGCGAAGTTGATCAGCCGCAGAATTCCGTACACCATGGTATAGCCGATGGCGATCAAGCCATACAGCGACCCCAGCGTCAGCGCATTAAAAAAATGTTGCAATAGCATGTGATAAAGCGCCTCCGGCGGGGGGGGGGGGGGGGGGGGGGGGGGGGGGGGGGGGGGGGGGGGGGGGGGGGGGGGCGGCGGCCGGGGGGGGCGGGGGGGGGGGGGGGGGCTGCGGGGGGGGGGGCGGGGGGGGGGGGGGGTGGGGGGGGGGGGGGGGCGGGCGCCCGCGCAGGGCCCGGCCCGCCACCACCAGACAGACCCCGGGGCGGAGGGGGGGGCGCGGGGCGCGGCGGTGGAGGGGGGGGGCCCGGTGGGGGGGGGGCGGCGGGA
>JAVBUO010000068.1:0-2550 GCA_031555315.1 Acetobacteraceae bacterium | reverse complement strand
TTTCTTCCTGATCCTCGACGGCGTCACCGATCCGCATAACCTTGGTGCTTGTCTGCGTAGCGCCGATGCCGCGGGTGTCCATGCGGTGATCGTGCCAAAAGATCGCTCTGCGCAACTGAACGCCACGGCCAAAAAAGTCGCCTGCGGCGCGGCAGAAAACGTGCCGTTGATCCGCGTGACCAACCTGGCGCGAACCATGCGTCAACTGCAGGAAGAGAACATCTGGATCGTCGGCACCGCGGGTGAAGCGGACCATACGCTGTTCCAGAGCAAAATGACCGGCCGTCTGGCACTGGTGATGGGCGCAGAAGGGGAAGGTATGCGTCGTCTGACACGCGAACACTGCGACGAGCTGATCAGCATCCCGATGGCTGGTAGCGTATCCTCGTTGAACGTTTCCGTAGCAACCGGTATCTGTCTGTTTGAAGCGGTGCGCCAGCGCGGAGAATAAACAGCAAGGCCGTCCGGTGGACGGCCTTTTGTGTTTTCTCCCTCTCCCAACGGGAGAGGGTCGGGGTGAGGGCACCAGACGGTGACAATATCACTCCTCTAAAGACCGCAAATGGTCATCCTTCCTGAGCGTCATCAGCGCCACAATACTGACCACCGCCGTTGCCATCACGTAATACGCCGGAATATCCAGATTTCCTGTCTCTTTTATCAGCCCGGTAATGATTAACCCTGCGCAGCCCGAAAAAATGGCATTAGACAGCGAATAGGCCAGTCCCAGCCCGGTGTATCGCACCCGCGTCGGGAACATTTCTGACAACATCGCCGGCCCGGGGCCTGCCAGCATGCCCACCAGACCTCCGGCAATCAGCACCACTATCGCTTTCACCGCCAGCGTACTGGACTCTGCCTGCAATATTTTGAGCAGCGGCAGGGCAAGAATGAGCAGCAGTGCGGCGGCGATAACCATTACCGTACGGCGTCCAATCCGGTCGCTGAGGATCCCCGAGGGAATAATGGTCAGCGCGAAGCCGAGGTTGGAGATCACCGCAATCAGCAGCGCCTGGTTAAAGCCGGTATGCAGGGCTGATTGCAGATAAGCAGGCATGATCACCAGATAGGTGTACCCTGCGGCTGACCACACCATCACTCGTCCGATCCCCATCACAATGGCTTTCAGCGTGTCGCCGGTTCTGGCCTTCGCCACCACCGGTTTGGTTTGTTGCTTCACGAAGCTCGGCGTCTCTTCCATGCTCACTCGCAGCCACAGGGCGACAGCCCCCAGCGGCAGGGCGATAAAGAAGGGAATACGCCAACCCCAGTCATGCAGTGCTTCTGGCGTCAGCAGTGCTGAGAGCAGCGCCACGATACCCGCCCCGGCCAGCAGGCCCAGCGCAACAGTAAAGGACTGCCAGGCGCCGTATAACCCGCGTTTACCGCGCGGGGCGAACTCGGTCATCAGCGATACTGCACCGCCATACTCGCCCCCTGCGAATAACCCCTGCAGGATGCGCAGCCCGGTGATAATCAGCGGGGCGGCAATGCCGATACTGGCATACACTGGCACGATGCCGATTGCTGCCGTTGCCAGCGTCATCATCACCAGCACGATAATGAGTGTTGGCTTACGCCCGATACGATCGCCAATGCGTCCAAATACGATGGCGCCTAACGGGCGAAAGAAAAAGGCGATGGCGAAGGAGGCGTAGGTCAGGATCAGGCTGGTTAATCCCGCCTCGCCGCTGAGCTGGAAAAAATTTTTCGCAATTACGGTGGCCAGAAAACCGTACACCGCAAATTCGTACCATTCGATGAAGTTACCAATTGAGCCAGCAATTAACGCACGTTTATGGGCATCCGGCGCCCGTTGTATGGATTGCATCGTGATTCTCTCCATGAGGATGAGAATAAATTATTCACCATAAATACATTAAATAAATTTATTATTCTTGCGTTGTGTGAGCCGATTCACGATCGCAGAACAGGATCTTTTCGTCCGCATCCGTGCAGCGTTTCTCTGGTCTGTCCATACTTACCTCATTGCCATTGAAGGAGGGATACACCATGCACTGGCAGACGCACACTGTTTTTAATCAGCCTGCGCCACTCACCAACAGCAACCTTTATCTTTCCGATCGTGCCCTGTGTGAAGCGGTTAATCGAGAAGGGGCCGACTGGGATGCTGAACTGCTCGCCAGTATCGGCCAACAACTGGGTACTGCAGAATCTCTTGAGCTTGGCAGGCTTGCCAACGTTAATCCGCCTGAGCTGCTGCGCTTTGATGCCAGCGGTACGCGGCTGGACGATGTGCGCTTTCATCCTGCGTGGCACCTGTTAATGCAGGGGCTATGTGCCAACCGGGTGCATAACCTGGCGTGGGAGGAGGAGGCGCGAAAAGGGGCGTTTGTGGCACGGGCGGCGCGTTTTGTCCTGCATGCCCAGGTGGAAGCCGGCACCCTGTGCCCCATCACCATGACCTTTGCCGCTACGCCGCTGTTGCAGCAGGCGTTACCACGGGCGTTCCACGACTGGCTGCCACCGCTGCTGAGCGACCGGTATGACTCGCATCTGGCGCCGGGCAACCAAAAGCGTGGTTTGTTG
>JAVBUO010000019.1:0-3566 GCA_031555315.1 Acetobacteraceae bacterium | reverse complement strand
TTCGCGCCGAACGTCTGCGTATGAGCCGCCAGAAGCAGCGACATGACGCATTAATCACCAAACTGTTGGCAGACTGAACCCACATTCAGTATCATGCCCAGTCATTTCTTCATCTGTGGAGCATTTTAAGTATGGCACGCGTAACTGTTCAGGACGCTGTAGAGAAAATTGGTAACCGTTTTGACCTGGTGCTGGTCGCCGCGCGTCGCGCTCGTCAGATGCAGTCAGGCGGTAAAGATCCACTGGTACCGGAAGAAAACGATAAAACCACCGTTATCGCACTGCGCGAAATCGAAGAAGGTCTGATCAACAACCAGATCCTCGACGTACGTGAGCGCCAGGAACAGCAAGAGCAGGAAGCCGCAGAACTGCAGGCCGTTACCGCCATTGCTGAAGGCCGTCGTTAATTAAAGCTGCGGGTCGCCCTTGTATCTGTTTGAAAGCCTGAATCAACTGATTCAAAACTACCTGCCGGTAGACCAGATTAAGCGTCTCCAGCAGGCGTATCTCGTTGCACGTGACGCTCACGAGGGCCAGACACGTTCAAGCGGTGAACCCTATATCACGCACCCGGTAGCGGTGGCCTGTATTCTGGCCGAGATGAAACTCGACTACGAAACGCTAATGGCCGCCCTGCTTCATGACGTGATCGAAGATACCCCCGCCACCTACCAGGATATGGAACAGCTGTTTGGCAAAAGCGTTGCCGAGCTGGTGGAAGGGGTCTCTAAGCTTGATAAGCTGAATTTCCGCGACAAGAAAGAGGCGCAGGCCGAAAACTTTCGCAAGATGATTATGGCGATGGTGCAGGATATCCGCGTCATTCTCATCAAACTTGCCGACCGTACCCACAACATGCGCACCCTGGGCTCACTTCGCCCGGATAAACGTCGTCGCATTGCCCGTGAAACCCTCGAAATCTATAGCCCTCTGGCGCACCGTTTAGGTATTCATCACATTAAAACCGAGCTGGAAGAGCTGGGTTTTGAAGCGCTGTACCCGAACCGCTTCCGGGTGATTAAAGAGGTGGTGAAAGCCGCGCGTGGCAACCGTAAAGAGATGATTCAAAAGATCCTCTCTGAAATCGAAGGACGTTTGCAGGAAGCCGGTATCCCCTGTCGCGTGAGCGGTCGCGAAAAGCATTTGTACTCCATCTACTGCAAAATGGTGCTCAAAGAGCAGCGTTTTCACTCCATCATGGATATCTACGCCTTCCGCGTAATCGTCCACGACTCTGACACGTGCTATCGCGTCCTCGGTCAAATGCACAGCCTGTACAAACCACGTCCGGGTCGGGTGAAAGACTATATTGCCATTCCAAAGGCGAACGGATATCAGTCTCTGCACACCTCAATGATTGGCCCGCACGGCGTGCCGGTTGAAGTGCAAATTCGTACCGAAGACATGGATCAGATGGCGGAAATGGGTGTTGCCGCACACTGGGCCTACAAAGAGCATGGCGGTGAGAGCAGCACGACCGCGCAGATCCGCGCCCAGCGCTGGATGCAGAGCCTGCTTGAGCTGCAACAGAGCGCCGGTAGCTCGTTTGAATTTATCGAGAGCGTTAAATCCGATCTCTTCCCGGATGAGATTTACGTTTTCACGCCAGAAGGGCGCATTGTCGAACTGCCTGCTGGCGCAACGCCGGTCGATTTCGCCTACGCCGTGCATACCGATATCGGTCATGCCTGCGTGGGCGCACGCGTCGACCGCCAGCCGTATCCGCTGTCACAGCCGCTCTCCAGCGGCCAGACGGTAGAAATCATTACCGCACCTGGCGCGCGCCCAAATGCGGCTTGGCTTAACTTTGTCGTGAGCTCAAAGGCCCGCGCCAAGATCCGCCAGTTGCTGAAAAACCTCAAACGCGATGACTCCGTCAGCCTGGGTCGTCGCCTGCTCAACCATGCGTTGGGCGGTAGCCGTAAGCTGGCCGAGATCCCGAAAGAGAACCTGCAACGTGAAATCGAGCGTATGAAGCTCGCCACGCTTGACGATCTGCTGGCGGAAATCGGTCTCGGCAACGCCATGAGCGTGGTGGTGGCGAAGAACCTGCAACAGGGTGAAGCAACGCCGATTGCACCTGGCGCCTCCGGACACAGCCATCTGCCAATTAAAGGCGCCGATGGCGTCCTGATCACCTTTGCCAAGTGCTGCCGACCGATCCCTGGCGACCCGATTATCGCCCACGTCAGCCCCGGTAAGGGCCTGGTTATCCATCACGAATCCTGCCGTAACATCCGTGGCTATCAGAAAGAGCCCGAGAAGTTTATGGCCGTAGAGTGGGATAAAGAGACCGAGCAGGAATTTATCACCGAAATTAAGGTGGATATGTTCAACCACCAGGGTGCTCTGGCGAACCTGACGGCGGCCATCAACACCGCCTCTTCCAATATTCATAGCCTGAATACCGAAGAGAAAGATGGTCGTGTGTACAGCGCCTTTATTCGTCTGACGGCGCGTGACCGTGTGCATCTGGCGAATATCATGCGCAAAATCCGCGTGATGGCCGACGTAATTAAAGTCACCCGTAACCGAAACTAGACGAATGAACGCTAAACGTTACGAGCGTATCTGTGAGATGCTCGCCAGGCGTCAGCCTGACCTGACAGTCTGCATGGAGCAGGTGCATAAACCTCATAACGTTGCTGCTATCGTTCGTACCGCTGATGCCGTTGGCGTGCATGAAGTACACGCCGTCTGGAAGGGTACGCGGATGCGTCCCATGGCCTCGGCTGCTGCAGGCAGCAACAGCTGGGTGCAGGTCAAAGCCCACGACAATATTGCCGACGCTATTGCGCATCTCAAAGGGCGCGGCATGCAGGTACTGGCGACCCACCTTTCTGACAAAGCCGTTGATTTTCGTGAGATTGATTACACCCGCCCGACCTGCATCCTGATGGGTCAGGAGAAGACCGGCATCACCCAGGAAGCGTTAGATCTGGCGGACCAGGACATCATCATCCCGATGATCGGCATGGTGCAGTCGCTGAACGTCTCCGTGGCATCAGCGCTCATTCTGTATGAAGCCCAGCGCCAGCGGCAAAACGCCGGAATGTACACGCGCGAAAACAGCTTTTTGCCGGTAGAAGAGCAGCAACGCCTGCTGTTTGAAGGCGGCTACCCGGTGCTGGCCAACGTGGCCAGGCAGAAAAAATTACCTTACCCCCACGTGAATATGCAGGGCGAAATTGAAGCCGATGCAACGTGGTGGGCCACCATGCAAGCGGCGAAATAACCATGCAAGGCCGCCTGCTGGATGCTGTACCGCTCAGCGCGCTGACGGGCGTTGGCGCAGCACAGAGCAGCAAACTGGCAAAAATTGGCCTGCATACCGTGCAGGATCTCCTTCTGCATCTTCCCCTGCGTTACGAAGACCGTACCCATCTTTATCAGATTGGCGACCTGCTGCCCGGTATTTACGCCAACGTTGAAGGCGAAGTCCTGAACTGCAACATCACCTTCGGCGGACGCCGGATGATGACCTGCCAGATCAGCGACGGTTCCGGCATCCTGACGATGCGCTTTTTCAACTTCAGCGCGGCGATGAAAAACAGCCTCGCCACCGG
>JAVBUO010000067.1:0-26923 GCA_031555315.1 Acetobacteraceae bacterium | reverse complement strand
GCTGGTCGCCGTCGGGTTGACACGCACCAGCGTCGTGCCGGTCACGTTGCCGTTGACGATCAGACGGTCCGTCCCCTGAGCCGCCAATGCGCCACCCGCATCCAGGCGCGTGTTCAACACCAGAACCGCGTCGCCCACTGCCGTGTAGTTGCCATCGACGACCAGTCGGCCGAACACATCGCCAGCCTGCGGTGCAAAGGCGATCGTGCTGCCATCGTTCGTCAGGTTGCTGACCCGCGACAGATCCAGCGTATCGGTCGAGGCGCCCGCGATCGTATTGGCCAAAGCCGGGGTAATCGTCCACAGCGTGCCGTTGCGCAGCGTCAGATCGAGCGTCGACGCCGCGTTTGGACGCGAAGCGCCGGTCAGCGTCGAATGGTCCGCAATCACCTCCAGCTTGGCCGGCGTGGGACCTGTGCTGCGCGTGCCGGCGTCGAACAGCGCCACGGCGCCCGACACAACGCTGTCGGTGAGCGTCAGGGTCGTATTCGTGCCGCGCACCATCACCGCCGCGCCTGCCGCACTGCTGATCGTAGAGCCGGTCACGCTCGGGGTCATTCTGTCGGTGGCCGTGCCATACAAGGAGAGCGCCGCCGCCTGACTGCCGGTCGCAATGACCTGCGCACCGTTCGTGACGGCCAAGCGCGCCCCGGTTGTCATCGAGATCGTCTGCGCTTCCGCACCCGCGGTCGAGACCGACCCGCCGTTCACGTTCACGATCGCGCCCCCCGCCGCCTGAAGCCCTCTGGCCCCGTCCATGTTGGCAACGATCGTCACGCCATTCGCATTGAACGTCTGGGAGCCGACATAAGCCGCGACATACATCCGGCTTGGGTCCACGTCGCTCGTGATTTCAATGCGGCCGCCGTTCATCGTCAGCGTCGCCTGCTGGTTCGAGTTACTAGCGCCCTGCGTAACAGGCGCCAGATAAAGCCCGTACCAGGCCGCGTTGCTGGCCAGAATATTCACATTGTCGAAGGTCGCCGTAATCGACGTATTTCCGATCAGCGGCGCCAACCAGACAGCACGTCCCCCAAGGCTCGATATTGAGGAAATGTTGCCGTTGGTCAGCTTGATGATGATATCTCCGTCCCCCGTCACCGTGCTGCCAATCGTCGCGGAATGCAGACCGTCGGACCCCGGGCTGGCACGGCCGATGAAATTGAAGTTGGTCGCCGTCAGCTCCGACCCGGCGAAAACTTCCACGGCGTGCAGGTTCGAACCGTACGTCCCGCCGTATACATCCACATTGGTGAGATTGGCCGTTCCTTCCAGTACCAGACCCGAATAACCAGAGGGGGTACCCGGAAAGCCCAGGGTGCTGCGTGCATCCGCCCTTCCCGTAACGACAAGCGTGCCCGCATTAAAAACCTCGGCACCGCTATTGGCGTGCAGTTCGCCGAAACGACCGACCCCATTGTTGATTACGGTAAGGTATTCGGCAGGCACAGCGCCTTCACCGTGAGCGAGACTGACCGCCGTACCGGAATGATCCTCCGTCGTTCCGTCGATAGTCAGCGCACGGGCCGGCGACGTCACGCCAAGCGTCAAGGCGAACGCCGTCATTGCCGAACAGAGCAACAATCTGTCCCGGAAACCTGTAGCCTTCGTCATTTTTCTCAACACCTCAAACACGCGCCACGCGCCTGATTTGCGCACAGGCGGCAGAAAATTTGGATCGACTGGTTATTTATATATTAATTGGTTAATTGTCGTACAGAAATTTTTCTACCATAGATGTCTATTTGATAAATATTGGGTAATTTACACCTGTTTAGCCCTCAATTTACCGCCTTGGATGTGGATAGTGGCCTATTTAGGTTAATTTTTTTAAATTGTTTATTTTCAAATCGCTAATCCCTGTTATTGGGATTTTCTCGTGAATGGAGAAGACTGTCATTCTGGGATATGGGTATTAATATATATCGTATACCCGTATTCGTTTCATTTAAGATGGTGCTGAAAAGCCACAGTTGAATGAGGTATAGAAAAACCGCCCCCACCCTCCGCTGCGGCAAAACACATTCAAAATGTCAGGGGCGCACAGCATCACGCTGCACGCCCCATTTACTGTTCTCGTGACCAACCCGATTTTGGAGGTCAGGCCTCTCCCACACATTCAAGCATGGCCGCATCCAGCGCCTCGCGGGCGGATTTGCCGCCCCACAGCGCAAACTGGAAGGCCGGGAAAAACCGCTCGCATTCGCTGATCGCGATATCGACCATGTCCTCGAGCGATTCGACCGACGCACCCTGCGTGCCACGCAACAGCACGGCATGACGGAACAACAACGTATGATCGCCCGAATCCAGCCCGAAATGCCCGATCCACAGGCGTTCATTGGCCAGCGCCAGAAGTTCGTGCAGCCGCTCGCGCTGCCTGTCCGGCACCTTCATGTCGAACGCACAGGTGAAGTGCATCGCGCTGATCTCGGTCGACCAGTTGAAATACAGACCGTAATCGCACCATTTGCCGGGCACTTCGGCGGCCATTTCGGCCTCGCTGCGGCGATCGAAGATCCAGTCGTTCGCGATGACGATCTGCTCGAGGATATCGATGGGGTTGGTGGCGCTGGCGGGCGCGGTATCAGTCATGGCGGTCATTGGCGGCCTCCACGGAAAGAGCCTGTCTGAAATCCCGGCCCCGGTCCGCCATTCCGGCAACCCGGCTCCGGGCCGTGCCGCCAAGGTCCAGCCTCTGGGGGGCGGTCGCCTTGCCACGGCACGGTTTCATGTCCGGCAACGCGGCCGGCATGGCGAACAAACTACCGGGTGCCGTCGCCGCGCCGCAACACGTATTATCCGGATGACGCAACAGATCAGCTGCCGCGAACGTTGGCGTCGCCATCCCCCAGACGCGATTCCAGCGCCGCCAGGCGGGATTCCAGCACCGCCAGCCGGGTTTCGGCGTCTTCCTGCCCGATCCGGGCATTGGCCGCCAGTTCGCGCACGGCATCCAGTTCGTCGCGCCGGGCCAGGTCCAGCCGGCGCAGCGTGTCTTCGATTCGGGACTTCACCAGGCTCTCCACCTCGTCGCGAATGCCCGATACCAGCGACATCGCCCCCCCGGCCAACCCGGTCAGATCGTCCATCAGCCCCTTGCGGTCCGACATGTGCGGCTCCTCTGCAAAACGTTGCCCCTCAGGTAACACACCGATGCTCTGGCTTCCAACGGTCCAGATACCTATAACCGCACACACGCAACTCCTCGCCACGACCCTGGGGGCTGAACTGTCATGTATCTTGTAACCGGCGGCGCCGGCTTCATCGGCTCGAACATCGTCGCCGCGCTGACCGCCGACGGGCACGAAGTGATGGTCTGCGACTGGCTGGGCCAGGACGACAAATGGCGCAATCTCGCCAAGCACCCGATCGCCGGCATCATCCCGCCGGAACGGCTCGACGCTTTTCTGGCCGGCAATCCCCCGTTGCAGGCCATCGTGCACATGGGGGCGATCAGCGAAACCACGGCGCGTGACGGCGATCTGACGTTCCACACCAACGTCACTCTGTCGCTACGGTTGTGGAACTGGTGCGCCGATCGCGGTGTGCGGTTCATCTATGCGTCCTCGGCCGCCACCTATGGCGACGGCGCGCACGGCTTCACCGATGATGCCTCGGCCGAGGCGCTGGCGAAACTGCGGCCGCTGAACCTTTACGGCTGGACCAAGCACGCCTTCGACCGCCGCGTCGCCACTATGCTGGCGCACGGCTACAAGGCGCCGCCGCAATGGGCCGGGCTGAAGTTCTTCAACGTCTACGGCCCGAACGAATACCACAAGGGACCGATGATCTCGGTCGTCAAGGTCAAGCTCGACGAGATCCGCCGCGGCGAGAAAGCCCGGCTGTTCCGCAGCGACACACCCGGCATCGCCGACGGCGAACAGAAGCGCGACTTCGTGCACGTCAACGACTGCGTGTCGGTGGTGCGCTTCCTGCTGGGCCGGCCCGACGTCTCGGGGCTGTTCAACGTCGGCACCGGCGCGGCGCGCAGCTTTCGCGACATGGTCAACGCGATCTATACCGCCCTGGACCGCGCGCCGGACATCGAGTTCATCGACATGCCCGAAAAACTGCGCGGCCAGTATCAGAGCTTCACCCAGGCCGACATGGCCCGTCTGCGCCAGGCTGGCTGGAACGGCCAGAGCACGCCGCTGGAAGACGGCGTGCGCAGTTACGTGCGTGATTACCTCCTGAATCCGGACCCTTACCGCTGATGCTGTTCGCCATCCCATTTCCCGCTTTCGATCCCGTCATTTTCACTCTCGGGCCGTTTTCGCTGCACTGGTATGCCGTCGCCTATATCGTCGGGCTGGTGCTGGGCTGCATGCTGCTGCGCCGGCTGATCACGCTGCCCCCCGCCGTCGGCACCAAGGACCAGGCCGACGATTTCCTGACCTGGGCGACGCTGGGCGTGGTGATCGGCGGGCGGCTGGGCTACGTACTGTTCTACCGGCCCGAGTATTATTTCGAGGAACCCTACCGCATTCTGGAAGTGTGGAAGGGCGGCATGGCGTTCCACGGCGGCATGCTGGGGGTGATCGCCGCCCTGCTGCTCTTCGCCTGGCGCAACAACATGAACTTCCTGGCGCTGGGCGACCGTGTCGTGCCCTGCGTGCCGCTGGGCCTGTTCTTCGGGCGCATCGCCAACTTCGTGAACGGCGAACTCTGGGGCCGGGTCACCGACGTGCCATGGGCCGTCATCTTCCCGACCGGCGGGCCGGAACCGCGCCATCCCAGCCAGCTCTATCAGGCGCTGCTGGAAGGGTTGATCCTGTTCGTCGTGCTGTTCGCGCTATCACGCCGCGAAGCGGTGCGCGCCCGCGCCGGGATGATCTCGGGCATCTTCCTGATGGGCTACGGCATCGCGCGCATCATCGGTGAATTCTTCCGCCAGCCCGACGAATTCCTCGGCTTCCTGAGCTTCGGGCTGACGATGGGGCAGTTGCTGTCGATCCCCATGGTGCTGATCGGCCTGTTCCTGGTGCTGCGTGCCCGAAAGGCTTGACCATTTCATGGCCCGGGCCAACGCGGCGTACTACGCCGCACGCAACCCGTTCGCCGACTTCATCACCGCGCCCGAGATCTGCCAGGGTTTCGGCGAGGTGCTGGGCCTGTGGGCGGCGATCGTCTGGCAGAACATGGGCCGCCCGGCCCCGGTCGTTCTCGCCGAAGCCGGTCCGGGACGCGGCACACTGATGCAGGACGCGCTGCGTGCCATCGCTGCGGCTGCGCCGGATTTCCGGGCGGCGCTGGCGGTGCATCTGGTGGAAACCTCGCCGCGTCTGCGCGACGCGCAGCGCACCCGCATCCCCGACGCCGTCTGGCACGGCGACATCGCCAGTCTGCCCGCCGGGCCGATGATCCTGCTGGCCAACGAATTCCTCGACGCGCTGCCGATCCGTCAGTTCGTGCGCACCAAGGCCGGCTGGAACGAACACTTCGTGCAGGACGGCGCATTCGTCGAACAGCCCGCCCAGATCGACATCCCGCTGGCCGCACAACCGGGCGAAATCGTCGAGATTTGTGAGCCGGCCCGCGCCATCGTCGCACATCTGGCGGCACGACCGCAGACCGTGTGCCTGTTCGTCGACTACGGCCCCGAGCACAGCGCCCCCGGCGACAGTCTGCAGGCCCTGCGCGACGGCAGACCCGCCGCCCCGCTGGCCGCCCCCGGCACCGCCGATCTGACCGCGCATGTCGACTTCGCCGCCCTGGCCCACGCGGCCCAAATGGGCGGCGCCGCGGTCTACGGGCCGGTGCCGCAGGGCGTGTTCCTGGCGCAGATCGGCCTGCCCGCCCGCATCGACCGTCTGGCGCGCCGCGCCCCACCCGCTCAGGCGATGCGCCTGATCGCCGGCGCGCGGCGGTTGATGGAACCGCACGCGATGGGACGGCTGTTCAAAACCTTTGCCATCTGCAACGGTGCGCTTCCTCCTCCACCCGGATTTGATCCTGCATGAGCGTCGAATTCCTCACGGCCCCTGCGATCGGGGCGCGGCACGGTTTCTTCACCCGCAAGGGCGGCGTTTCCACCGGCCCGTATGCGGCACTGAACTGCAGCCTGTCGGGGCTGGACGTGCGCAGCCACGTCATGGAAAACCGCGCCCGCGCCGCCCGCGCGCTCGACGCCGCGCCCGAGAGGCTGGTGGGCGTTACCCAGATACACGGGGCGGATGTCGTGGTGGTCGACACCCCTTGGCTGGCCGGTGAAGGTCCGCAGGCGGACGCGCTGGTAACCAGCCGCCCAGGCATCGCTCTTGGGGTGATCACCGCCGATTGTGCCCCCGTGCTGTTCGCCGACGAAACTGCAGGCGTTGTCGGCGCCGCCCATGCCGGCTGGCGCGGTGCGGCGGCCGGCGTGCTGGAAGCGACGCTGACCGCTATGCGCGCCCTGGGCGCCAGGCGGATCACCGCGGCGATCGGTCCCTGCATCCGGCAGAGCTCCTATGAAGTCGGCGTTGATCTGCACGCCGAGATATCGTCCCGATCGCCTGAAAATGAGAATTTTTTCAAGCCCAGCCACCGCAATGGCCACTGGTATTTCGATCTGCCCGGCTATTGCGCGATGCGCCTGAAAGCTGCCAATACCAACACCATCCACATGGTGGATGCCGACACGTTGGCGGATGAGGACCGTTTTTTCAGCCATCGCCGCCGGACCCTGGCGGGAGGCGGGCCGATCGGGCATCAGATCTCCGTCATCGTCGCCGGGTAATCCTGATTGCCGCCTACCCTTCCCTTCTTGTGACCTTCAATTTCTGCTGGTGAGCCGCCTTGCGTCATTTTCCACTCCACTCTGTTCTGCGCCGCGTCGGCTTTTTCTGCCTCGTGCCGGTCATTCTGCTGCTCACTGCCTGCGGCGACCTGCCGCGTTCGTTCCAGGGCAATCCTGGCGGCAACGCGCCGATGCTCTCGCTTCCCCCCACTGCGCGGCTGATCGTCCCGCCACCGGCCAATGCCCGGCTGAGCGAGGAAGGGGCGCGCTATCTGGCCGAAAACCTGGCCGATGCGCTGGCCGCCCGCGAACTGCCCGTGGTGTTCGGCCGTCCGCGCACCGAGGACTGGCGCCTGAACATCACCGCGGAAACGCGCGGCCGGAACACCGTGCCGAGCTATGTGATCAACAACGCCGAAGGGGAAATGATGGGAACGGTCGAAGGCCAGCCGATTCCCACCGTCGACTGGGCGCACGGGCGTGAACGGACCCTGAATGCCGCGATCGCCGTGGCAACGCCGAAAATCGTCACCATGCTGGCGCGAATCGAAGCCGTACGCCGCGCCAACGACCCCGCCATCATGACGGGCCGCGGTCCGACCCGGGTGGCGTTGACCGGTGTGTTCGGCGCGCCCGGTGACGGAAACACCGCACTGGCGCAGAAAATGCGCGACTTCCTGGGCCGCAACGGCCTGGTGGTCCAGGACACGGCGACCGGCGCCGACTGGACCGTGGTCGGCCGGATAGAGATGGCAGTCGGCGCCGAGCCGAATCAGCAGCGCGTGGAAATTCAATGGGTTATCGCCGACAAGGCGGGACGTGAACGCGGCCGCGTGCTGCAGTTGAACGAGATTCCGGCCGGCAGCCTGAACCGCCACTGGGGCGATGTCGCCTATGTCGTTGCGGAAGAAGCCTCGGGCGGCGTGCGCGATGTGATCCAGAGGCAACAAGCGCCCTGATTTTTCCGTATATTATGAAATTTCTCCCCCTCGACAGAGGCCATCACGCATGGACTCTTGCGAGGGGGATTGCTAGCAAACGCGCATCCCCTCCGCTCAGGACACCTGCGCAATGAAGATCATCGCCTGCAATTCCAACCGCCCGTTGGCCGAAGCCGTTGCCGCAGCCCTGAATCTGCCATTGACCAAGGCCTCGATTCGCCGTTTCGCCGATATGGAGGTTTTCGTCGAAATCAACGAAAACGTTCGCGGTGAAGACACGTTCGTGATCCAGTCGACGTCTTATCCGGCCAACGACAATCTGATGGAACTGCTGATCACGCTGGACGCCCTGCGCCGCGGGTCGGCCCGGCGCATCACCGCGGTGATCCCGTATTTCGGCTATGCACGCCAGGACCGGAAGTCGGGTCCGCGCACCCCGATCAGCGCCAAGCTGGTCGCCAACCTGATCACCGAGGCCGGCGCGGATCGCGTGCTGACCATGGATCTGCATGCCGGCCAGATCCAGGGTTTCTTCGACATCCCGGTCGACAACCTGTTCGCGGCGCCGTTCTTCGCGCGCGACATCCAAAAACAGTTCGAGGGCCGCGGCGATCTGATGATCGTCTCGCCCGACGTCGGCGGCGTGGTGCGCGCCCGCGCCATCGCCACGCGCATCAACTCCGATCTGGCGATCATCGACAAGCGCCGCGAACGCGCCGGCGTGTCGGAAGTGATGAACGTGATCGGCGACGTGGCCGACCGGCACTGCATTCTGGTCGACGATATCGTCGATTCCGGCGGCACGCTGGTCAACGCCGCCAATGCGCTGATCGCCAACGGTGCCAAGTCGGCCAGCGTCTACGTCACCCACGGCGTGCTGTCGGGGGGGGCGGTGGCGCGCATCTCGGCCTCGTCGCTCGACATGATGACCATCACCGATTCCATCCTGGCAACCGAAGCGGTGCGCCTGGCGCGCAACATCCGCCAGTTGACCATAGCCCCGCTGCTGGCCGAGGCGATGCGCCGCATCAGCGAGGAAAGCTCGGTCAGCTCGCTGTTCGACTGATGGAACTGCTGGCGCTTCCGTTCTGGTATCTGCGTCACGGCCAGACCGACTGGAACGCCCGGTCGTGGTCGCAAGGCAATGTCGACATCCCCCTGAACGAAACCGGTATCGCCCAGGCGCATGAAGCGGCGCGCGCCATGCAGGGGCACGAGATCGGCACGATCGTCGCCTCGCCGCTGAGCCGCGCGCGCGTCACGGCCGAGATCGTCGGCGCGGCGCTGGGCCTGCCCGTGCAGCTCGACGACGATCTGCGCGAATGCAGCTTCGGCGTGCGCGAAGGCCAGCCGATGAGCGACTGGTTCAACGACTGGGTGGAAGGCCGCCAGACCCCCGAGGGCGCCGAAGCGTTCGCCGACATGCGCCGCCGTGTGGTCGGCGCCGTCAACCGCGCCCTGCAAAACCCCGCCCCGGTGCTGGTGGTGGCGCATGGCGCATTGTTCCGCGGTCTGCGCGCCGCCATGGGCATGGTCGCCAATGTGCGCACCCACAACTGCCAGCCGATGTATCTGCAACCGCCGACAGCGGAACACCCCGACTGGACGCTGCATCTGGAACAGTGACTCAAGGCCCCCGAGGCCTCCGTTCAGAGACTGTTCGAGAACACGCTGGCGTGAGTCGTATGGTGGTGCTTGCCGAGAACCGGCGCGCAACGGGCGTGGAACACGATCGTGTTCCACGCTCCATTATCTGGTCGTAATTCCCGAGTCGTCAGACACTTCGTGCCCGACTTGGAATTACTCCGTCCGTGAGCACCAAAAGCGCCGTCAGACGGCCACCCCAGAAGCATTGCTCAATAGTCCCTCAGAGACTGTTCGAGAATGCGCTGGTGCGAGTCGTATGGCGGTGCGGATCGAGAACCGGCGCGCAGCGGGCGTCTGCCCGTGAGCACCGGAAGCGCAGAGCCGTGCTGCCAGACGGCCGCACCAGTAGCGTTATCGGACGGTCTCTCAGCAGCCGCTCGGCAGCAGTTGCAGCTCCCGCATCACGCCGCGCAGGCTGAAGTCGCCGAAATCGATCTTCATCTCGTCCGCCACGCCGTTTTCCCAGTAGCGCATCGCCATCGTGCTATCGGGTGTGCCGCTGTCCTCGCCGTCGTCGAAGAACGCGACGCTCACCCGCCAGGACGGCAGCGACGACAAGGCCGGAAAGCGCGGTACGGCCCGCGGCTGCGCGCCGGACAGCAGCGTCGTCGTGCTGTTCAGCGCCCCCTCGTCCGACGTGCCGTCGAACAGCGGCGCCACCAGAAGGCGCTGCCCGCGCCGGGCCGCAGCGATCAGCGCCTGTGTATGCGCGGTCGGGAACAGCGTGCCGGCGGGCAGCGCGCGGGTGCTTTCCTCGGGGACGGAATAATGGGCCTCGCCCGGGCCACCCGCGCGTTCCAGCCGCGCATCGCCGACGATTTCCTGCGCCACGGCACCATCGGTGGTGTTGCGCAAACGATAGCGCAGCGTCAGCCCGTCGCGTGATTCCCAGGTCGTGTAATCGGTCACGATGGACATCGCCTGCCCTTCGCGGGTCTGAACGCTGATCTCCATCCGCTGGCGCGACGCCCAGCCATCGCAGGTGTCCAGCACTTCGACGGCCATCGTGCCGTCGGCGGCCGACACCTCGCCGCTGCGCAGCGGGTCGAGATCCAGTTCGTAAACGGCCCGGTGCGAAGCCAGCTCGGCGGCTCCGGCAACAGAAGAAACCAGCAACAGCAACGTTGCGGCGACACGCGTCATGTCAGCACCCTTCATCGGGAAGAAGCCCCAGCGTCATCAGGCGGCGACCCGATGTCTGCCCCTGGCCACTGTCACCCAATGTACCATTCTCTCAGATTTGCCGGACTATTTCCATGGCGATCGAAGCCCTCTGAACGCCCCCGGATCCCTCTGTTCAGCCAGCCCCGGGACTGCCTCCACCGCCAGCTCGACGGCCCCCGCAGCGCCGGACAGCAGCATCAGCACGGCGACAGGACACGCACCATCTCAGCACCCCTCGTCGGGCAGAAGCTCCAGCGTTATCAGCCGGCGCCACAATGTCTGTTCTCCGAAGCGGATTTCGATGTCGCCCACCACACCATTCTCCCACAACCGGGCGCTCGCCTCGAAGGCTGGCGTCGTCTCGGTATCCGAGGTGAACGTCGTTTCGATAATCCGCCACGAGCGTAGCGGCGAGAGCACCGGAAAACGGCCCTCGGGGCGCGGTTCCTGCGCGGACAGCAGCACCGAATTCAGCCGTTTCGGCCCGTTGGTCTCCCCCGAGAACACCTGCGCATCGAACAGCCGCAGACCGTCCCGGCCCTGTTCGATCTGCCGGCGTGTATGCGCCTGCGAAAACAGCGTGCCGGCCGGCAGATCGATCTGCCGCGCCTGTGGCCTCGTGAACGTCGCTTGCCCGCCACCCCCCGGTGCGCTCAGTTCCGCGCTGCCCTCGCGGTTTTCCGTCAATTGTCCGTTCACCCATTCCTGACGCGAAAACCGCAACGTCGTGCCGTCCAGCGCCTCCAGCGCCGAGGACCGGCTGTTTGTCGTCATCCCGTCCCCGCGCCGGATCTCGGCCTGGACGTTGGTCACCCAGCCGGAGCAGGTGCGACGAACTTCCTGGCGCTGGGTGCCGCCCATCACCAGCAGCCGCTGTCCGCCGGCAGCAGGCTGCGGCTCGTATTCGTAAGTCGCACGATAGCTGACCATATCGGCAGCACAGGCCATCCCGCCCGCCAGCAGCAGCGCCACAATCAGAAAACCGCGAATCATTCTAACACCCCTCGTCGGGCAGGATCTCCACAGCGAGCAGCTCCCATCCCGGTCCCATGCCGTAACGTTCATCTATCATGACCCCATTGGACCAGATACGCCGCTCGATAACCTGCGGCACGATACTGTCTTGTCCCGGATTGGCCTGCCCCGGACTGGGAAACATAACCCGGATTCTCCACGACGGCAGCGCCGACAGGCCAGGGGCGTTCTCCACCGTCTCCGGCGGCAGCGACGACAAAGCCTCGATCTCGATAATCCGGCTTTGCCCATCGAACAGATGGAGATCGAACCTGTGCGTGCCGTTGCGAAGATGATCCAGCACGGCGCGCATATGTGCGGCCGGAAACAGCGTGCCGGCCGGCAGATCGATCCGCCTGCGTTCTGGGCGGGTAAATTCCGCATAACCCGCCCCGCCCGGCGCTTCGAGCCGCGCATCGCCTTCGTCGTGCCGCGCCGCCACGCGGCTCGCATAATGCAGACGCAGGCCATCGAACGATTCCGTCATCGATGCCGTGTAATGTTCAACAGACCGGACGGTCTCGCGCAGACTGGTCAACCATCCGGCGCAGGCGCGGCGGATTTCGATCTCCCGGCCAAGCGCGGCGCGCCGCCCGTCGACAACGGATTCCGCACGATACACGGCGCGGTATCCAGCCAGATCGTCCGCATATGCCGTGGCGCCCGATAACAGCAGAATGGCGGCCAAAAAACGACGCATCAGCATCCCTCGTCGGGAAGAAGTTCCAGCGTTATCAGCCGGCGCTGCATCGTCTGCTCCCCGGTGCGAACTTCCATGTCCCCCACCACACCGTTCGCCCACAGCCGGGCGCTTGCCTCGAAGGCTGGCGTCGTCTCGGTGTCCAAGGTGAACATCGTCTCGGTAATCCGCCACGAGCGCAGCGCCGAAAGCATCGGGAAACGGTCCTCGGGGCACGGTTCCTGCGCTGACAACAGCACCGAATTCCGCCGCTCCAGCCCGTCGGTCGCCCCCGAAAACGCCAGCGCATCGAACAGTCGCTCGCCATTTTGGCCCTGCTCGACCTGCCGGCGCGTATGGGCCTGCGGAAACAATGTGCCGGCCGGCAGATCGATCTGCCGGGCCTGCGGCCTTGTGATCGTCACACGCCCGGAGCCACCCGGGGCCGTCAGTTCGGCACTGCCCTCGTGGGATACCACCAGTCGCCCGTTCACCCGTTCCTGACGCGAAAACCGCAACGATGTGCCATCCAGCGCCTCCAGCGAGGAGATGCGGGTGTTCAGCGTGATCTCGGCCCCGTTCGGCAGACTGCGGCGGATTTCCTGATGCTGGGTACCGCCCAGCACGCGCACCCGCTGTCCGTTGGCGGCAGGCTGCGGACTGTATTCGTAAACCGCGCGATAACCGGCCATATTATCGGCAGCACAGGCCGCCCCGCCCGCCAACAGCAGCGTTACGATCAAAAAATAGCGGATCATCTCAGCACCCTTCGTCGGGGGAAAAATCAAAAGCGATCGGCCGTTGCTGCATCGCCTGCTCATGCCACGGCTGTTCCAAATGCCATTCGCTAAAATCTATCGCGGCACCTTCGCGTGAAGATGCGCACCCTCTCAGCACCCTTCGTCGGGCAGGATCTCCAGGCTGATCAACTTCTGGCGCAACGACAGACCTTCCATGCGCAGTTCGGCATCACCGACCACCCCGTTGGCCCAGAACCGCGTGCTGATCTCGGTCCGCGGCGTGGTGTCGGTTTCAGAGGCGAAATACGATTCCGTGATCCGCCAGGACGGCAGCGCCGACAGCACGTCGAACCTCTCGACCGTCTGCGGCGAGGCCGCCGACAGCAGAATGGCGCTCAGGCGTTCGACACGGGTCTTGCCGCCATCGAACAGATAGGCGTCGAACACACGATTGCCGCGCCTGGCGTGCTCCAGTTCGGCGCGCGTGTGCGCCTGCGGAAACAGCGTGCCGGCCGGCAGCTCGATCCGGCTGCGCTCCGGGCGGGTGAATTCCGCATATCCCGTCCCTCCCGGTGCATCGAGCCGGGCATTGCCTTCGAAACTTTCGACGACATTGCCGTTCAGCCGCTCCTGCCGTGAAAACCGCAGTTGCAGACCGTCGAGCGATTCCAGCGCCGAGGTCCGGCTTTCGCTGACGACGCTCTGCCCGACGGCCGTGCTGATGGTGCTGCGTGACTGGCCGTTGGTGACCCAGCCGGCGCAGGTGCGGCGAAACTCGATCTGTGATATGCCCTCGAAACCGGTAATCACCTGTTGTCCGTTGGTCACCCTGTCGGCCGGTTCCAGCCGGTACGTCGCGCGATAACTGACCAGTTCGGCAGCAGACGCCGTATTCAGGCCGATCAGGGCTGCCAGCAGGGTGGTCCGGAAAAACATGCATCGTGCTCCAATGAGATAGCCGACAATAAAGAAGCCCATGCCCCGGCACCAGAGCCAGTTCATGGGCCTTCCAGTAAAATCATCGGGATGAACATTACCGCATCGGCCACGTGCACATAAACCCACCCTGCATCCAGAGACGGTTGATACCGCGTTCCAGCCCCGCACGATATTCTGTGTTCAGTCGGTCTTCACTTTCGGCGGCAACGCCAGCGCCAGATGCAGTTCCTTCAACCGTGCCGGCGGGATCGGCGCGGGGGCCTGCATCATCAGATCCTCGCCCTGCTGGTTCAGCGGGAACAGGATCACCTCGCGGATGCTGGGCTCGTCGGCCAGCAGCATCACGATACGGTCGATCCCCGGCGCCGAACCGCCATGCGGCGGCGCGCCATAGCGGAACGCGTTCAGCATGCCGCCGAAGCGCGCTTCGACTTCGGATGCCGGATAACCCGCCAGTTCGAACGCGCGGATCATGATGTCCGGGCGATGGTTGCGGATCGCCCCCGAGGACAGTTCGATACCGTTGCACACGATGTCGTACTGGAACGCCTTGATGGTCAGCGGGTCCTGGGTGTTCAGCGCCTCCATCCCGCCCTGCGGCATGCTGAACGGGTTGTGGCTGAAGTCGATCTGGCCGGTTTCCTCGTTCAGCTCGTACATCGGGAAGTCGGTGATCCAACAGAAGCGGAACTCGCCTTCCTCGATCAGTCCCAGATCCTGCGCCACGCGCGTGCGCACCCGGCCGGCGAATTTCGGCGCTTCGTCCTTCTTGCCGGCGGCAAAGAACACCGCATCGCCCGCGTTCAGGCCGCAGGCTACGCGAATCGCTTCCACACGCTCGGCTTCCAGATTCTTGGCGATCGGGCCTTTTGCACCCTCGGCTTCGAAGGCGATCCAGCCCAGACCGCCCGCGCCTTCCTCGCGCGCCCAGTCGTTCAGCTTGTCGAAGAAGCCGCGCGGCTTACCCGCCGCGCCCGGCGCCGGAATGGCGCGCACGATGCCGCCGCCCGCCACGATCTTGGCGAACAGGCCGAAGCCCGATCCGGCGAACTGGGCCGACACATCGGCGATCTTCAGCGGGTTGCGCAGATCGGGCTTGTCCGAGCCGTAATCCAGCATCGCGGTTTCATACGGAATGCGCGGGAACGGCGGCTTGGTGACCTGGCGCCCGTTCGAGAATTCCTCGAACACGCCGGCGATCACCGGTTCCAGCGTGTTGAACACGTCTTCCTGAGTGACGAAGCTCATCTCGAAATCGAGCTGATAGAACTCGCCCGGCGAGCGGTCGGCGCGCGAGGCCTCGTCGCGAAAGCACGGCGCGATCTGGAAATAACGGTCCAGCCCGGCCACCATCGCCAGCTGCTTGAACTGCTGCGGCGCCTGCGGCAATGCGTAGAACTTGCCCGGGTGCAGACGCGCCGGGACCAGAAAGTCGCGCGCCCCTTCGGGCGACGAGGCGGTCAGGATCGGTGTCTGGAATTCGGTGAACCCGGCATCGATCATCCGGCGGCGGAACGAATTGATCACCCCCGAACGCAGCTTCAGGTTGCGCTGCATCTTCTCGCGCCGCAGATCGATATAGCGGTACTTCAGGCGGATCTCGTCCGGGAAGTCCTGATCACCGGCCACCTGCATCGGCAGCACCTCGGCCATGCTTTCCACCACCATTTCGGCGGCCTGTAGCTCGACCTCGCCGGTCGGCAGCTTGGGATTCACGGTGCCCTGCATACGTTCGACGACCTTGCCGGTCACCGTGATCACGCTTTCCACGCGCGTTTCAGTGGCGCGATCGAACAGGTCGGTGCCCGACGCGAAGACGATCTGGGTCATCCCGTAATGATCGCGCAGGTCGATGAACAGCAGCCCGCCATGGTCGCGCTTGCTGTGCACCCAGCCCGACAGGCGAACGGTGGAACCAGCGTCACGCGCGCGGAGCTGGCCGCAGGTATGGGTGCGATAGGCGTGCATGCGAAAGAGCCTCGACGTTTCAGGACACAATTGAAAATAAGCAAGGAAGCCATGCGCCCCCCTGCTGTCAAGCGGCACGGTTCCGTGTAGAAGCTTTTTCCCATGCGTAAATCGAAACTCCCGAATTATCCCGCCCCCACCTTCATTTCCTCGACCGCCGCGCTGGAAGCCGCCTGCCAAAAGCTGCGGGACGAAAAATTTGTTACGGTCGACACCGAATTCATGCGCGAACGCACCTACTGGCCGGAACTGTGCATCGTGCAGCTGGGGGGATCGGCGGATACCTTCGTGCTCGATGCGCAGGCCGAAGGGCTGGACCTCGCCCCGCTGGGCGCGCTGCTGGCCGACCCCGCGGTGACCAAGGTATTCCATGCCGCGCGCCAGGATATCGAGATTTTCCTGCTGAAATTCGGCGCCGTCCCCACCCCGCTGTTCGATACCCAGATCGCCGCCATGGTGGCCGGTTATGGCGATCAGGTCAGCTATGCCGAGCTGGTCGCCTCGCTGGCCGGCGGGCAGATCGACAAGGCGCACCGCTTCAGCGACTGGTCGGCCCGGCCGCTGTCCGCCGCGCAGATCGCCTATGCGGCGGCCGACGTCACGCATCTGCGCATCGTCTACGAACGGCTGACCGCCAAACTGGAAAAGGAAGGCCGGCTGACCTGGGTGGCCGAGGAAATGGCAGGTCTCGCCAACCCCGAGACCTATCAGGTCGACCCGGACACCGTATGGGAACGGCTGAAACCGCGCAGCAACAACCGCCGCTTTCTGGGCGTGGTGCAGGCCCTGGCGGCCTGGCGCGAGCGCGAGGCGCAGCGCGTCAACATCCCCCGCCAGCGGCTGGTGAAGGACGAAACCCTGCTGGAAATCGCCGCCACCGTCCCCACCGATACCGACACGCTGGCCCGCGCCCGCGGCATCACCCGCGGCTTTGCCGAAGGAAAAACCGGCGCCTCGCTGCTCGCCGCGATCGCCGAGGCGCAGCGCCGCCCCGACGACGCCCTGCCCGCCCCGAACCGCGAACGCGAAGGCCCGCGCCCGTCACCGGCGCTGATCGCGCTGCTGAAGGTGCTGCTGGCCACGAAGTGCGAACAGCACCACGTCGCCCCGAAACTGATCGCCGGTTCCGGCGACCTCGACCGGTTGGCGACCGAGGACGCGCCCGACATCCAGACCCTGCACGGCTGGCGGCGCGACGTGTTCGGCAACGATGCGCTGGCGCTGAAAAGCGGCAAACTGGCGCTGGGCGTCGATGGGCGCAAAGTCAGACTGATCCCGACATGAGCCGCAGCGCCGCACGGCTCTGGCCAACACTGGCCCGCTTCATCGACCGCGAGGCAGCGCTGGCGTTGCACATGCACCGGCGCGGCAGGTGGTCGGCCTGGACTTACGAATTCCTGCGCTTCGGCGTCAAGCAGGCCTGGGCCTGCCTGTTCGGCGGGCTGATGGTGGCGCTGCTGCTCGGTACCTGGCTGTTCTATCCGCGCGATGCGTGGCTGGCGCGCTACGACTTCATGACGCTGATGGCGGTGCTGTTCCAGATCGTCCTGCTATGGACGCGCATGGAAACCTGGGACGAGGCGAAGGTGATCCTGCTGTATCATGTGGTCGGCACGGTGATGGAGATCTTCAAGACTGCCCAGGGATCGTGGATCTACCCCGAGGAATCGGTGCTGCGCATCGTCGGCGTGCCGCTGTTCACCGGTTTCATGTACGCGGCGATCGGCAGCTACATCGCCCGTACGTGGCGGCTGTTCGACTTCCACTTCACCCACCATCCGCCACTGTGGGCAACGCTGGGGCTGGCGGCGGGAATCTACGCGAATTTCTTTACCCACCATTATATGACCGATCTGCGTTATGTCCTGTTCGCGCTGACCGCGCTGCTGTTCGGACGCTGCCGGATCTATTTCACCGTCTGGCGCACGCGGCGCTGGATGCCGCTGCTGCTGGGGTTCTTCCTGGTCGCGCTGTTCATCTGGTTCGCCGAAAACATCGGCACGCTGACCGGCACCTGGCTGTACCCGTCGCAACGCCACGGCTGGTCGCCGGTGTCGTTCGCCAAACTGGGATCGTGGTTCCTGCTGATGATCATCAGCTACGTGCTGGTCAGCATCATCAACAGACCGCAGACCGTTCCCGCCGCATCGCCCGGGCGGCAGGAAGCCGCCGGGTGACGGCACAGGAAACGGACCAACCGCAGGTAACGTGCGCTCCGGTTCACCCGGGCTCAACGCCGGATGGCTTCGACCCGCGCTTCCACCGCCATTTCCTCGGCCAGACGCTCCAGACGCCGGGTCACGCTTTCGCCCGCGAACACGCCCGATCCCTCCTCGAGCTTTAAGATCAGCTTGCCGTCGCGCATCGCCAGCGAGGTTTCCGCCAGCAGATCCGGCGTGCCGGCCGACAGCGTATAAGCCAGCCGCAGCGCCACCCCCAGCACGTCGGCGCGCGCCGCATCGTTGACGTCCAGCAGCATGCGCACGGTCTGCAGCCACGGCGCGTCCAGCGGTGCGTCGTAACGCATCGCCAGCACCAGCCCCAGAAAGGCGCGCGCGTGATGGTCGAGGCAGATCCCCGGCTGACGCAGCACGCGCAGATACGACTGCTCGGCCCGGTATTCAGGGTGTTCGTGGCTGCCGATGTCCGATATCCAGCACGCGGTTTCACGCAGGCGCCGCTGTTCGTGGTTCTCGTCGGCGAACAGCGGCGTCGTCCACGCCAGCAGCGCCGGCGGCATGGCCGGATCGCGCCCGAGCTGGGCCGCGAACTCCTGCCCGGCGGCGATCATCGGGTCCTGAGAACGTGTGGCGGCAGACAGGTGCCTCATGAACCATCCCTCGCGCAGACCGTTGGCCGAGAATACCACGCGCTGCGCATCGATGACACGCAGCAGACGCCGCAGCACCGTCGCCGCGAACGGCAGATCCTCGGAACGCCGTTTCGGAATGCCCGGAATCCGGTCCAGCGCGCGCCACGTCGCGTTGCCGATCACCTCGCACAGATTGCGCGCCTGTTCACGCGTCAGCGTGTAATGATGCACCAGATGCAGCGGGTAACCGGTCTGCGCGATATGAATGCGCGCCAGCGCGCGCCATGCGCCGCCGACCAGATACAGATTTCCGCCGCCGCTCTTCTTCAGCCACGGCACCGATGCCAACGCCTCCTGCACGATGTCGCGCGCCCTGGCCGGGCTGCCGCCGGACAGTTCCCCCAGACGGATCACCCCCAGTTTCAGCGAGGCGTTTTCGTGCGTCGCGCCGTCCTTCACGCGCACCAGTTCCAGCGAACCGCCGCCGATATCGGCCAGAATGCCGTCCGCCCCCGGAATGCCGCACAGCAGCCCTTCCGCCGACAGCGCGGCCTCGATCTCGCCCGGCAGCACCCGGACCTTCACCCCAGGCAGACGCTTTTCGATCTCGGTCACGAAGGCCGGGCCGTTGCTGGCATCGCGCACCGCTGCGGTGGCTAGAATTTCGAAAAGCTCGACCCCCATGGCGCGCGCGATGGCATGATAGCGCACCAGCACTTTCAGCGCGTCGGTCACGCCTTCCTCGTTCAGTCTGCCGCTGCCCTGCATCCCCTTGCCCAGGCGCAGTACCGCCTTTTCGTTGAAGATCGTGCCCGGGTTGCGCTTCAATCCCTCGAACACCACCAGGCGCACTGAATTGGAGCCAAGGTCGACCACGGCATAACGTGGCCTGGCAGGCGGCGGCGTATAAGGCATCGTCTTGTCCCGTTATGATTCAGTCTTGCGTCACGCGGTCCTGGCGCTCTTTTTCCTCGCGCGGGCCGCGCAGGGCGCTCCCCCGCCCCGAGAGCGACGGGTTGGTCATGAAATACTCGTGCGCCGAGAACCGGGTCTTGCCCGGTTTCACCCGCTGATAGGACCCGTCCGGCTGCATGTCCCACGACTGCGCGTTGTCCTTCAGGTTCACCATCATGATCTGGTCCAGCACCTGCGCATGCACGGTCGGGTTATGGATCGGCACCAGCGTTTCGACGCGCCAGTCCATGTTGCGGGCCATCCAGTCGGCGCTGCTGATATAGACGCGCGCATTGCGGTTCGGCAGCTTGTGGCCGTTGCCGAACACGCAAATCCGGCTGTGCTCCAGAAACCGGCCGACCAGCGACTTGACGTGGATGTTCTCCGACAGTCCTGGCACGCCCGGCCGCAGACAGCAGATGCCGCGCACCACGCACTCGATCTTCACGCCTGCCTGACTGGCGCGGTACAGTGCGTCGATCAGTTCCTCGTCGACCAGAGAATTCATCTTCAGCCAGATCCCGCCGGGCTTGCCGGTGCGCGCCAGTTCTTCCTCGTGCCGGATCAGATCGAGCAGCACGGGGCGCGTGGTCAGCGGGCTGAACGCCAGTGCATCCATGCGTTCGGGGCGTGCATAACCGGTCATGTAATTGAACAGCCGCGCGGCATCGCGGGTCAGGTCCGGGTTGCAGGTGAAGAACGACAGGTCGGTGTAAATGCGCGCAGTGATCGGGTGATAGTTGCCGGTGCCGAAATGCGCATAAGCGCGCATCACCGCGCCTTCGCGCCGCACCACCAGCGACAGCTTGGCGTGCGTCTTCAGTTCGACGAACCCATACACCACCTGCACGCCCGCCGCTTCCAGCCGGCGCGCCAGACCGATATTGGTTTCCTCGTCGAAGCGCGCCTTCAGCTCGACCATCGCGGTGACGCTCTTGCCCGCCTCGGCCGCCTCGATCAGCGCGCGCACGATCGGGCTGTCGCGCGTGGTGCGGTACAGCGTCTGCTTGATCGCCACCACATGCGGGTCCGCCGCCGCCTGGCGCAGGAACTGCACCACCACGTCGAAACTTTCGAACGGATGATGCACGACGATGTCCTTGGCGCGGATCGCGGCGAAGCAGTCGCCGCCGAAGTCGCGGATGCGCTCCGGAAAACGCGGCGTATAGGGCGGGAACTGCAGATCGGGCCGGTCGTCGACGATCAGCTGCTTCAGGTCGGCCGGGCCCAGAATGCCGTCGACCACGAAAATCTCGTCGTGCGGCACGTCCAGTTCGTCCGACACGAAGGCCTTCAGGTCGTCGGGCATGTCTCTGTTCAGGGTCAGCCGGATCGGCCGGCCGCGGCGCCGGCGCTTCAGCGCGGTTTCGTAGGATCGCACCAGATCCTCGGCCTCGTCCTCGAACTCGACGTCGGTGTCGCGGATCAGCCGGAAAATGCCGTGCCCGGTCAGCGAATAGCCGGGAAACAGACGGTCCAGAAACAGGATCACCAGATCTTCCAGCATCACGAAGCGGATCGGCGCTTCCGGTTCGGACGGCAGGCGCACGAACCGTTCGGTCTGCGCAGGCAGCGGGATCAGCGCGCGCATCGCCGCGCCGTCGCTGTCGCGCACCAGGCGCAGCACGCTGACCAGCCCCATGTTCGGGATGAACGGAAACGGATGCGCCGGGTCGATCGCCAGCGGCGTCGCCACCGGGAACACGTGCTCCATGAACCACGCTTCCAGCCAACGCCGGTCCGTCGCGCTGAGGTCCGCCTGTTCGCAGACGATCATCCCGACATCGCGCAACCGGCTGCGCAGCGAGCGCCACGCCACCTGCTGGCCGTGGATCAGCACATGCGCCGTGGCGTGAATCGCGGCGAGCTGCTGTGCCGGGGTGCGTCCGTCCGGCGACAGACGTACCGGCCCCGAGGCCAGTTGCTGGCCGATCAACCCGGCCACGCGCACCGAATAAAACTCGTCGAGGTTCGACGCGCTGATCGACACGAACCGCAACCGTTCGAGCAACGGATAGCGGCTGTTATTGGCCTCTTCCAGCACACGCGTGTTGAAGGCCAGCCACGACAATTCGCGGTTGATGAATCTCTCGGGACTGTCCATCGCAATGGCCGGTACCGCAATGGTCGGTGCCACGGTCGGGGGCGTCGGGGTGTTCATCGCTTGCGCCTTCACATCAGGTGGGCAGTCTAGCCGATTCCTCCGCCCCGGACGAGGCGGCTTCGTGGTCTGCGGCCAGATCGGCCAGAACATCCATGGCCAGCGCGCGGGTGATCCGCCCGCCCGCCGCCATCGCGGCGCGGTCCAGCCGGGCGACCGCCTCGCGCAGCACCCCGGCCTCGCGCGGCAGATGCAGCAGGACCCACTGGCGCACCTGATCCGGCACCTGCAACTGGCGGTCCGAAACCAGCCGCAGGAACAGCGCCTGCAACAATGCGTCGTCCGGTGCCGTCAGGCCGATGCTCAGCGCGGCGCGCACCCGGCTGATCAGGTCGGGCAGGGTCAGCGGCCAGCGCGCCGGCGCTTCACGCCCGGCCAGCAAGGTCAGAAATCCGCGTTCCGCATTGGCGTTCAGCAGATGGAACAACGCCGCCTGATCATGGCACAGATCGGCATCGTCCACCGCGATGTTTCCGGCCTCCGGCAGGCCGCGCAGCGACGCCGCCGGCATATACCGCGCCGCGTGGCGCGCCGCCCAGACATGCAGCAGATGCGTCTTTCCTGAACCCGCCGGCCCATACAGCACCAGCCGCCCCTGCGGCCATACCGCGCCGTCGGCCAGCAGCGCCAGCGCTGCGGCGTTGGATGGCGCGGGCTGAAAATCCTCGGCCGCGAAGGACGGCACATGCGGGAACGGCAGTGCGAACTGACGCGGCGGCATCAGGTCATTCGGCCGGCGGATCGAGATAGAGCGGGCTGGCAAGGTAACGGCGCAGCCAGTAGCGCGCCACCACACCGACCGCCGCCGCCACCGGCACGGCCAGCAGCACGCCGACGAACCCGAACAGCGCCCCGCCCGCGAACAGCGCGAAGATCACCCACACGGCGTGCAGTTCCACCCGGTCGCCGAGCAGATACGGGTAGATGACATACCCCTCGACCAGATTGCCGAACATGAACACCGCGGCGATCAGCAACACGCTGCTCCATTCCGAGAACTGCACCATCGCCATCCCCACCGCGATCAGTGCGCCGGTGATCGTGCCGACATAAGGGATGAAGCTGATCGCGCCCGCCGTCATCCCGACGATCAGCCCCAGATCCAGCCCTGCCACCGACAGGGCGACCGAATAATAGATCGCCAGGATCAGGCAGCACAGCGCCTGCCCGCGCAGCCAGGCCGACAGAATGCGGTCGATCTCGCGCGCCTGGGCGCGGATCACCGTGGCGTAGCGCAACGGCAGCCAGCCATTGACCTTCAGCACCATGTTCCCCCAGTCGCGCAGCAGATAGAACGCGACGACCGGGGTGATCACCATCAGCGTCAGCACGTTGAACACCGCCACGCCGCTGGTCGCCAATTGCACCAGCGCATTGCCGGCCAGGGAGAACACCGTGCTGATCTGCGACTCCGCCAGCGCGCGCAGGCGGCTGTCGACGAATTCCTCGCCGAAGCGTTCCTGCAACCCCTGCAGACCGTTGCGGATCGCCTCGTTCAGCGCCGTCACGTAGGTCGGCATGCGCGAGATCAGCAGCCAGATCTGCGACAGGATCAGCGGATAGAGCAGCAGCAGAAAGATCAGCGCGACCGCCAGCAGGGCGACGATCAGCAGCGCCGACGCCAGGCCGCGCGGCACACCGAGGCGCACCAGTTGACGCGCCAGCGGGTCGAGGAAATAGGCGATCGCGCCGGCCAGCACGAAGGGCAGCAGGATGTTCGAGAACAGATGCAGCCCCAAGCCGATGGCCAGCAGAACGCAGACGACCAGCGCCACCCGCTGGTAATGCGCGGCGGACGGCGGGGTTTTGTCCTGAACGGGCATCATGGGTAAGGACTCATGCCGGCGGGGGCTTTGCAACGGACCAGACATAGGCGACGCCGGATGCCAGCGTCGTCACCGTGACCAGCCAGACCATGATGTCCAGCGTCAACGCCGCATACGCCCAGTGGCCGACCAGACCATAGCCGTTGAACAGCAGGGCCAGCGCCGCCAGTGCGATCTGCAGCACCGTGTTCAGCTTCGAGATCAGGATCGGCTTGATCAGCACCATCTGCCCCATGACATACAGCAGCAACACGCCCCCCACGATCAGCACGTCGCGAAACACCACCAGAATGGCCAGCCAGTCCGGCAGCACGTGCATGATGGCCAGCGTCACGAACATGCTGACCAGCAACGCCTTGTCGGCGATCGGGTCCAGAATCGCCCCGACCAGCGAACGGGTCTTCCAGCGGCGCGCGATCCAGCCGTCGAACCCGTCCGAGACGCCGGCGCCGACGAACAGCCAGAACGCGGTTGCCAGATCGCCGCGCAGAACCAGCCAGACCGCCAGCGGCACCGCACACAGCCGCGCCAGCGTAATGGCGTTCGGCAGAGTCATGAACCCCGCATCTGCATTCGTTTTGGTTGCCGGAGGGAAGTCCGGACCGTCGGGCACGCAGTTCTCCTTTTTGACCTCACCTAGCAGACAGGCGGTAGCATGCCTGCTATCTGGTTCCAACAGATCACAATCCTCCCGGATTGAGCCATTAATTTTGTTCCACTCCAACGGCTTAGACCAGAAGGAGCCGCCATGACCAGCCTCACCTATCGCGATTCGGGGGTAGATATCGACGCCGGCGAAGCGCTGGTCGACGCCATCAAGCCGCTGGCGCGCGCCACCGACCGGCGTGGCACCATGGGGGGCCTGGGTGGATTCGGCGCGCTGTTCGACCTGAAAGCGGCCGGTTTTACCGATCCGATTCTGGTCTCCAGCACCGATGGCGTCGGCACCAAGCTGAAGATCGCCATCGAGACCGGCCTGCACAAGGGGGTCGGGATCGATCTGGTCGCCATGTGCGTGAACGATCTGGTGGTGCAGGGCGCCGAGCCGCTGTTTTTCCTCGATTACTACGCGACCGGCAAGCTCGACGTGGCGGCGGCGCGCGACGTGGTGGCGGGGATCGCCGAGGGCTGTACGCGGGCCGGCTGCGCGCTGGTCGGCGGCGAGACCGCCGAAATGCCCGGCATGTACCAGCACGGCGACTACGACTTGGCCGGCTTCTCGGTCGGCGCGGCGGAACGCGGCGCGCTGCTGCCGAAGACCGTCGAACCGGGCGACGTGATTCTGGGTCTGGCCTCGGCGGGTGTGCATTCGAACGGTTATTCGCTGGTGCGCCGCGTGGTGCAGGCCAGCGGCCTGGCGTGGAACGCCCCCTGCCCGTTCGGCCCCGGCACGCTGGCCGAGGCACTGATGACGCCGACGCGCATCTACGTGAAACCGGTTCTGGCCGCGCACCGTGCCGGGCTGGTCAAGGCGTGCGCGCACATCACCGGCGGCGGGCTGACCGAAAACCTGCCGCGCGTGCTGCCCGGCGACACCGCCGCCGATATCGACACCGGCGCCTGGACGGTGCCCGCCGTCTTCACCTGGCTGTCGAAGACCGGCAACATCGTCCCCGACGAGATGCTGCGCGTGTTCAACTGCGGCATCGGCATGTGCGTGGTGACCGCCGCCGCCGATGCCGACAAGACCGCCGCCCTGCTGCGCGAACAGGGCGAAACGGTGTTCCGCATTGGTTCGATCGTGCCGCGCAAAACCCCCGACACCCGGCAGGTGCTCTATTCGCTGCTGGCCGGTTTCCTGGGCTGATGACGGCGCAAAGAAAGCGCTTCGCCGCGCTGATCAGCGGGCGTGGTTCGAACATGGCGGCGCTGCTCGCCGCAGCACAGATGCCGGATTTTCCGGCCGAGCCCGCGCTGGTGCTGTCCAACGTCGCCGACGCGCCGGGACTGGCGATCGCCGCGGCACAGGGCGTGCCCACCGCCACCGTGCCGCACCGCGATTTCGGCAGGGATCGCGAAGCGCACGAACGCGCCGTCGTCGCCGCGCTGGAAGCCGCCGGAGCCGAGATCGTCTGTCTGGCCGGTTACATGCGCCTGCTGACGCCATATCTGGTCCGCCACTACGCCGGGCGGATGATCAACATCCACCCCAGCCTGCTGCCCGCCTTTCCCGGCCTCGACACCCATGCGCGCGCCCTGCGGGCCGGGGTGCGACTGCACGGCTGCACGGTGCACTTCGTCACCGATGGCATGGACGAAGGCCCGATCATCGCGCAGGCCGCCGTCCCCGTGCATGCCGACGACACCGAAGAGACACTGGCGACACGGGTGCTGGCGCAGGAACACATCCTCTACCCGCGCGCGCTGGCCCTGCTGGCAACGGGCAAGGCGCGGCTCACCGACGGGCGCTGCGTCGTCGAGGCCGCAGCCCCGGATACGGCACTGCGCAATCCCGCTTGAAGCGGCACACCGGGCACGGCAGTATCGTTGCAGCAACGATATGTCGAGGAAGCCATGTCCGCCACGCCTCCCCCCGTCACGGAAGACGCCTTCGCCGTCGACCGCCAGCAGATGCTGAACAGTTTCTGGCATTTCCTGAAATACAGCGTCGTTACAGCGGTGATCATCCTGATCCTGATGGCGGTGTTTCTGGTCTGACGCGCTTGCGCAGTTTCCGGCCGTGCGTTTGAATGGGCCATGTCACGGTACATGGCCCTCTGCGCGCTGGCCTGCGCCCTGCTGTTTCCCATCCCTGGTAACAGCGCCGAATGCCTGACCTACGAGGGCGAGATCAGCATCAGCGGCACGTTGCAACGCGCCACGTCCACCGATGCGAACGACCGCGAGGAAACCTACTGGGTGGTCCAACTGCCCGCCCCCGCCTGTGTTGCCGCAAGTTCGACCGATCCGGATCTCAACCCCGCCATCGATCGCGTCGACCGCATCCAGTTGGTGCTGAGTGCCGAGGACTACCGCCGCTACCGCCCACTGCTCGGCCAGTGCATAACGGCGCGTGGCGCCCTGTTCGGCGCCCACACCGCACATCACCATACGCCGGTGCTGCTTGGTGAAGTCCGGTTGGAATCCCGATAATGCGGCACAGCGTGTAATTTCACAATTGGCATGGTTATCTGGCATGTGGAACACACATCCCCCCTGCGGGGAGAAGCACCAAATGGTGCAGTCTGCGTGTCTAAGTTTACAAATTTTCAGATAGAATAGGGTGCGGACTCATAACCACCAGATGACGGTAGCGGCGAGAGCGACGGCGCTGATGAAGGTTTTGATGTTTCGGTCGAAGCGGGTGGCGATGCGCCGCCAGTCCTTGAGGCGGCAGAACATGCGCTCGATGACGTTGCG
>JAVBUO010000050.1:0-2597 GCA_031555315.1 Acetobacteraceae bacterium | reverse complement strand
GCCCTTGCACGAATTCCTGCCCCATGATCGAGAGGGGATGCGCGAACTGGCGGAATCGCTGGACCTGCCACTGTCGGACGTGACCCGTCGGGTCGAGGCGCTCAGCGAATTCAACCCCATGCTGGGCATGCGCGGGGTCCGGCTGGGGATCACCGTCCCCGAGATCTATGACATGCAGGCCCGCGCCATCTTCGAGGCGACCATCCAGGCCAGCGGCAATGGCGCTCCGGTCGTTCCCGAGATCATGATCCCGCTGGTCAGCGCCCGGCGCGAGGTCGAACTGGTCAAGACCCGGATCGACGCCGTCGCCGCCGCCGTCAGGAACGAGACCCGCGCCGATTTCACCTATCGGCTGGGCGTCATGGTCGAGACCCCGCGTGCCGCGCTGCGGTCAGGCGAGATTGCGGAACATGCGGCCTTCCTGTCCTTCGGAACGAACGATCTGACGCAGATGACCTATGGATTGTCACGCGATGATGCCGGGCGCTTCATGGGGACCTATGTCGGGCAGGGCGTCTTTACCGAGGACCCGTTCCATATCCTCGACCGCGACGGGGTGGGGGAGCTGGTCGCGATCGGCACCGAACGCGCCCGCGCCCGCGCGCCCGGAATCACCATCGCGGTCTGTGGCGAGCATGGTGGCAACCCGGAATCGATCGCCTTCTGCCTGCGCGCGGGGGTCGATTATGTCTCTTGCTCGCCGTTCCGGGTGCCGATTGCCCGGCTGGCCGCAGCACAGGAATCCATTCTGATGGCCACCGAGATCGCCCCTTGTGACGCCGAAATTGAGCCGATCCCAAGGTCGTGAGCGGGTCTTTTGGGCCGGAATTCGCCCGAAGCGGTTTGCGCCCTCGGCGGCTTTTCGCCAAAAAGCCAAAGAATCCCTGTGGATAACCCGCACATCACAAAAGCAGCTAGCCAACTGCGATTTGTTCTTGGTTCCTGAAGGACGAGAGGGGCCACAAACCCCGAAACGAAACCAACCGGACTATGAGCCGGGATCCATGAACAGGACCACCATGTCGATACTCATGTCGTGGCTGGCGCGCGTTTCTTTGTGTGTAGCTGTAGCCGTTCCGGGCCTGGTGGCCCAGGCCAGCGCCGAAACCACATCCCTTACCCCAGAACCCGCCGCGCGTGTCGGGGATTACAGCAGCGCCGATCTGCAATGTCTGGCCGAGGCCCTTTATTTCGAGGCGCGGGGCGAGGGCCGGCAGGGCCAGCAAGCCGTTGCCGAGGTCATCCTGAACCGCGTGGACCATCCGCTGTTTCCCAAGACCGTCTGTGGCGTGGTGAAGCAGAGCGGCCAGTTCACCTATCACAAGACCCGCATCCGCGAGCGGGGGGCCTTTGTCCGCGCGCAGAAGATCGCTCAGGCGGCCCTGCTGGGCGCCCCCCGCGAGCTGACCCATGGGGCGACCTATTTCCACACCCGCTCGGTCCAGCCGTCCTGGACCCGCAAGTTCGAGCGTACCGCCCGGATCGGCAGCCATACCTTCTATCGCACGGAACGGCGCGTCGCCTCGAACTGACGCGATCCATACCTGACCTATTGCGGCCCTGACCCTTGCGGCGGGGCCGCTTTCCTGTGAAATGCAGCCATGGACCAGCCCGACCGCATCCATCTGCGCGATTACGTCGTCTCGGCGGAAATCGGCGCCTTCCAGACCGAGAGGGGAAATCCCCAGCGGTTGCGCTTCAATATCGAGGTCGACCTGGCCGCACCCGTCGCGGGGGCGGATGACGAGGTGGACCGCATCCTCAGCTATGATGTGCTGACCGGGGCGGTCTCGGCCGGGCTCGCCGACCGGCGCTATGACCTGCTGGAGACACTGGCCGAACAGATTGCGGCGCAGGTGCTGGCCCATCCGCGCGCGGCTGAGGTCAGGGTCACGGTGGAAAAGCTGGACCGGGTTCCGGGCGCGCTGGGGGTCACGCTGGTCCGCCGGCAGGCGACGGTTGCGGCCGATCCCCGAGCCGCGCCGGTCCGCGTCATCTTTCACGGGGCCGATTGCGCCCTGCCCGAAGGCGCGCTGGCCATTGTCCCCGACGCGCCGGGTCTGCCGCTGCCGCAGGGCGGCAACCGGCGCGAGATCCTGCTGCTGGCGCTGGATCAGGCGGCCTGGGCGTTGGCCGGGCAGCTGGGTCTGACTGTCGCCACCACCCGGACAGAACTTGACTGGGCCGCAACCGAACGGCGGGCCGTCGTCTGGGCCCCGGCGCGCATGGCCCGCGATGTGCCGGGCCTCGGGGCGCAGCCGCAGGAACTGGCCTTCTGGCTGGCGGCCAAGCTGGGGGCAAGCCGGCTTGACTGGGCGTTGCCGGCGGGCGCGGCGATGCCGCAGCCGGCCGCGACCTTTACCCTGCCAACCGGCCGCCTGTAGGGGCGGTTTTCTTTCGCGGCACCGCCCTGGACCATAGGATATGACGCAGACCTATTACCGCCCGATCCCCGAGGAACATGGCCGCTGGCGGTTGGCCGGCGGCTGGCTGCGCTTTTCCCGGTTTGAGCTGCTGCGGCGCGGTCGGCCCGTCGCCGTCTCGGACAGCGCTCCTGATGCCGTTATGGCGGCGCTGACCGCAGCGCGCGCGCCGCT
>JAVBUO010000018.1:0-4807 GCA_031555315.1 Acetobacteraceae bacterium | reverse complement strand
TTCTCTCGCTCCGCGGCACCTGCCGCGGATTTTTCACATCTGGAGCAGGCCAGCGTTACCTTTTGCGAGGTGGCGAAACGCTACGGCGATCGTCCGGTGCTGAAAGGCATCAACCTCAGCGTGACGCCAGGTGAAGTGGTCGCCATTCTCGGCCCCTCGGGCTCCGGTAAATCGACGCTGATCCGCCTTATTAATCAGCTGGAAACCCTGACCGCTGGCGACATTCTGATCGACGGAAAATCCACGCGCCAGCTCTCCCGCCAGGCCCTGCGCCAGCTGCGCAGCCGGGTCGGATTTGTGTTTCAACAGTTCAACCTTTACAGCCATCTGACGGCGCGACAGAACATTGCCCTGGCGCTGAAACACGTTCACGGCTGGCGACCCGCCGAGGCCGACGCCCGGGCTCTGGCGCTGCTGGCCCAGGTGGGCATGGCAGACAAAGCCGACCACTATCCGGAGGCGTTATCCGGCGGGCAGCAACAGCGGGTAGCGATCGCCCGCGCGCTGGCCTCTTCGCCGCAGATCATCCTGTTTGATGAGCCCACCTCGGCCCTCGACCCGGAGATGATTGGCGAAGTGCTGCTGGTGATGAAGGCCCTGGCCCACAGCGGGATCACCATGATTGTCGTCACCCATGAGATGCAGTTTGCCCGGGAGATTGCCGATCGGGTGGTATTCATTGATGGGGGGCATATTCTGGAGGTGGCCCCGCCGGAGCAGTTCTTTCAACACCCTGTTCATCCGCGCACCCAGCGTTTTCTGCAGAAGGTGCTCAACCCGCTGCATCCGGGAGTCTTGTAATGCCAACCCTCGACTGGCAAGGGGTGCTGACCGGTCAGCCCTTGCAGTGGATCCTGTCCGGTTATCTCACCACCCTGTGGGTGACCCTGGCGGGGATGGTCGTCGCCAGCCTTGTCACCCTCGCCTGCCTGGGGTTGCGTCTCGCCGGAGGCCGTATCGGGGCGAACATCGTCGCCGTGTGGGTCTCCCTGTTTCGCAATACCCCCCTGCTGGTGCAGCTCCTGTTCTGGTATTTCGCCGCCTGGAACGGGCTTCCTGCGGGTTTCCGCGCCTTTGTGATGGACGATCATGCCTGGTCGGTACTGCCAGGCCAGGTCTGGTGGTTCACGCCCGAGTTTCTCTGTTCCGCCTGGGGGCTGGGGGTTTTTACCTCGGCCTTTTTGATCGAGGAGATTGGCGCCGGGTTACGCGCCGTGCCTGCCGGGCAGCGGGAAGCAGCCCTGGCGCAGGGCTTTTCCCCCTGGCCGCTGTTACGCTACATCCTGCTGCCGCAGGGGCTGGCGAACGCCTGGCAGCCGGTGGTCGGTCAGTACCTCAATCTGATGAAACTGTCGTCGCTGGCAAGTGGCATTGGCTTTGCCGAACTCACCTGTCAGGTGCGGCAGATTGAGAGCTATAACGCCCACGCGCTGGAAGCATTTAGCGTCGGCACGGTGCTGTATCTGCTCACCGGCGTGGCGATGGGCGTACTGCTGATGAAACTCGGCCCCTCAACCGAACGGCGGCGAAAAACCGCCCTTGCTACCCGGAGTGAAGAGACATGCTGGCCGGACTGACTGTGATTACCGATAACCTGGATTATCTGCTCTGGGGACGGGCTGCGGCCGGGCAGCCCGGCGGCGTGCTGCTGACGCTGCTGATGGCGTCAGGCGCGGCGGTGCTGGCGTTACCGGCCGGGATCGTATTAGCGGGCCTGGCGTGGCGTTATCCCGGGGCGCTACGCAACACCCTGTTCCTGTGGGCCGAACTTATCCGCGGGATCCCGCTGATTTTTGTGATTTTCTGGATGTGGTATCTACTGCCGCTCATGACAGGCGGCGATCTGCCGGGTGCGTTGACCGTCACGCTGGCGCTGGCGTGGTTTACCGCCGCCGCGGTGATGCACTCGGTACTGGCGGGGCTGCAGGCCTTGCCTGCCGGGCAATATGAAGCGGCGCAGGCGCAGGGGTTTGGCGCACTGCAAACACTGGGATGGGTGTTACTGCCCCAGACATTGCGTAACACCTTACCTTCGCTGCTGGGGATTTTTATCAGCCTGCTGAAAGATACCTCGCTGGCCTTTATCGTCAACGTCCCGGAACTGACCACTGTCGCAGGTCAGGTAAACAACCGGGTGCAGATCTACCCGGCGGCTATTTTTGTCTTTACGGGGGTGGTCTATTATCTGCTGTGCTGTGGGATTGAACAGCTGGCAAAACGCTGGCGGTTTAACCGGCCAGCGCTTTAACGACGGTTTCCATCGCCTGGGTGGTTAATTCGCTGCGTTGTACGCGCTGGTTCGCCAGCGCGGTGCGCAGGACCCCGGCGATAACAATATGCTTTGGCTCCTGCCCGAGATCGCGCATCTCAAGAACGACTTTGCCTACCACCCGACACATCTCCTGATACAGTGCTTCGTCTTTGGTCACATTGCCCATTACTTTCACTCCATTGCCGAAAACGCCAGCTTAATTGATTCATCGGCTGTATACAAAAAAAAGCCCGGCGAGAAATTCGCCGGGCCTGAAAAAAAAGGGAGATGGATCAGTTATTAACCGGGATGACCGCACCTTTATACTTGGTGCGGATCCAGTCCTGAATCTCTTTAGAGTGCAGCACGTCAACCAGCGCCACGATGTCCTTTTTCTTCTCATCACCACGGTGTACGGTGATGATGTTGGCATACGGGTTGTTTTCACCGCTCTCGACCGCAATCGGGTCGTGAACCGGATCCAGACCGGCGTCGATGGCGTAGTTAGCGTTGATCACCACCGCAGCGCCTTCGTCGTTGTTATACATCTGCGGCAGCAGAGAGGCTTCAACGTTCGGCGTGAACTGCAGTTTTTTCGGGTTTTCAACGATATCGCTGATGCGGGCGGTCACTTTGTCGATGCCCGGCTTCAGCTTGATCACGCCCTCTTTCTCGAAGATGGAGAGAATACGTCCCTCTTCGGAGACCGCATCACGCATGATGATTTTGCCGCCTTCCGGCAGATCTTTCAGCGACTTGTATTTTTTGGAGTAAATACCAATCGGCTCAATGTGGATCGCCCCCGCGCTGACGAAATCGTACTCTTTATCCCCGGCGTGATCTTTCAGCACGCTGTTCAGGTACGGAATGTGCTGGAAGTAGTTGGCGTCGATATCACGGCCCGCCAGGGCGGTGTTCGGCAGGATGTAATCCTGGAACGGTTTGATCTCCAGATCGATACCCTGTTTCGCCAGAATCGGCTTCGCCTGCTCCAGGATTTCAGCATGCGGGGTGTTGGACGCGCCCACGGTCAGGGTATCAGCCCAGGAGGCAAAGCTCAGGGCGCTCAGGGTTGCTGCGGCGATCAACGTCAGTGTCTTTTTCATGATGATGGTTCCTGTGTATTATTAGTGTTTGTAATTTCAGCGTTTATCTAACAGTGAAGTGATGATGTCGCCGCAGAACTGGATAATGAAAACGATGATTAAAATAGTCACCGTGGCCACCAGCGTGACATCACCATGGTTACGCTGGAATCCTTCCAGATAAGCCAGATTCCCCAGACCTCCGGCGCCAATCACCCCCGCCATCGCGCTGTAGCTCACCAGCGCAATCAGCGTCACCGTGATCCCTGAAACCAGTGCAGGGGATGATTCCGGCAGTAAAACCCGAAAAATTAAGGTGCTCAGTCGGGCACCCATTGAACGCGTCGCTTCAATTACTCCTTTGTCCACCTCACGCAGGGCAATCTCCACCAGACGGGCATAGAATGGCGCTGCGCCCACGATCAGGGCCGGCAATGCGGCGTTCGCCCCGAGAATGGTACCCACCACGGTTTTAGTGAAGGGGATCAGCAGCACAATCAGGATGATGAACGGGATCGAGCGGAAAACGTTCACCACAATCGAAATGACGCTGTAGACCGTACGGTTGTGGAACATGCCGCCACGGGCGGTTAAAAACAGAGCCAGACCCAGAATCAGTCCGAGGACAAAGGTTGCCACGCCGGAGAGTGCCGTCATGTACAGCGTTTCCAGGGTAGCAGCCCAGAGCTGGTCCCATTTCAGGTGCGGGAAGAGATCTTCAGCCATGTTTAATTACCTCGCCTTCAATATCGCTGTGCTGCAAATCGGCGAGGATATTGTTCAGTTGTTCATCTGTTGCCACCACGTGCAGCCAGAGCTGGCCAAAAACGCCGTGGGCCGTTTGCGTCATTTTGCCGTGCAGGATGTTAAACGGCAGCCCGTAGCGCAGGGTCAGTTCACCGACGACGGGTTTATGGGTGCTGTGTCCGGTAAAGGTCAGCTTGATGACGGTGCCGTCGAGATCCTGTGCCAGCTCGGAGTTGAAGGTCTCTTCTTCGGCATACTGGCTGACCTGACGGACGAATTGTTGCGTAATCGCCTGCTGCGGGTGGGTAAAGACCTGCAGTACTTCGCCCTCCTCCACCACTTTGCCGTTTTCCATCACCGCCACACGGTCACAGATTTTGCGCACCACGTGCATTTCATGGGTGATCAACACAATGGTCAGCTTAAAACGACGGTTGATGTCGAGCAGCAGGTCGAGGATCTGATCGGTGGTCTGCGGGTCGAGGGCCGAAGTCGCTTCATCACAGAGCAACACATCGGGGTTGTTCGCCAGCGCACGGGCAATGCCGACGCGCTGCTTTTGTCCACCGCTAAGCTGCGACGGGTACGCCTGTTCGCGTCCTTTAAGCCCTACCAGTTCAACCAGCTCCGCCACCCGGGCGTTAATTTTGGCCTTGGGCACCCCGGCAATCTGCATCGAAAAAGCGATATTCTCACTCACCGTGCGTGACCACAGTAAATTGAA
>JAVBUO010000003.1:0-161358 GCA_031555315.1 Acetobacteraceae bacterium | reverse complement strand
GCTGCGGCGATTCCACACGTTGCGCAAACGCGGGCGCGTCCGCCAAAGTCATTGCACCAAGCGCGGCACCAGCAAGAAGAATCTTGCGCATCTTTGTCTCTCCCATTTCTCTCCCAAGCCCCAACCCGTGTTGCGAACCGGGTCTTGTGTGTGATGTGCCAGCGTTAACCGGCCACGCAAAAAGACCCTGCCTGAAGTTCTGCCGAACAATAACCGGATCCGCACAAACCATGATCGGAACGATTGTGTCGTGCAATTGGAGCAAAGAGAAACGGGGGTTTTTTACTACACTTGTTGCTTTAATGCTGCACAGTCGCAACGGTTTATTTTATGTTGTGTTATTCTCGTATTTTGCTTATTCGCATTTTAGTTTTTTTCGTATTTTGGTTATTCACCAAAAACGAAAAGGGCGGTGGAAAACCCCACCGCCCTTTCCGGAAGCATCTATCCGGATCGATCAGCTTACCAGTTGAACGACGTGCCGAGCGTAAAGATGTTGGTATCGGCAGCGTTGTTGCTGTCGCTCGCGCGGCCCGTGGTCAGGTCCACGCCACGTTCGACGCGACGGCCATACATGTATTCGGCGAACAGGTTCAGACCCGGCGCCACCGCATAGCTCGCCCCGACGCCCAGCGCCTGGTCACGCGCCGTGCTGCTGACCAGCTGGCTGCCCTCGAAACGGTTCTGGGCATAGGCGACACCCACCGAGTACGGGCCAACGGTGTACGACGCGCCGACCTGCCAGGTGAACATATCGCTGTCGTAGCCGTTGGACGCCAGCGGCGTCAGGTTCGAATAGGTGCGGCCGTTCATAACGTTGGTCGCGCCCGCAAAGGTCGGCCGCGCATAGTTGCCCGTGCCGCCCGTGACGATACCGCCGAACGTGAAGCCCGCCACCGACGCCTGCGCACCCAGGATGGCCATGCTGATGTTCTCGTAACCCTGCGCGCCGCCCAGCGCCGCAACCGTATCGGCGCCATACCAGCCGCCCGACACCGTCAGCGCCACCGGACCCAGCGTGCCGCGGTAACGACCCATCACTTCCATGATGTTGCGCACACGCATGGTCTGCGTGCTGCTGCTGCTGGCCGACAGACGGTCGCAGTTCGTGCCCAGACCGGTGTCGAGAGTACAACCGCTGTCACCGCCGAAGTTGCCGTCGTTCGGCGCATAGCTCAACCCGAAGTCGAAGCCGAAGAAACGCGGCGTGTAATAGGCGATCTTCGTCTGGTTGTTGTTGACCGACGACGAATACCAGAAGCTCGACGGCACCACCGAACCGCCCGCGCGGTTGATCGGCAGGTTCGACGCCATGTCGCCGCTGTCCCACAGACCGTTGGCGATCGAGCCCATCATGTGCCCGGTGAACATGCGCTCCACCGCGCCCGTCTGGCCCGAACCGACGCGGAATTCACCCATGGTCGGTGTCGCCACATAGCCATACATACGGCGATAGTTCAGGTTACTACGGCCGCTGCCGCGCGCCGCCGACGGGTCGTTCATGCGGATTTCGAGCTGCGCGCCGTACTGCAGGCCGTTCGCCGCCATCGCGTCGAAGCCGGGCCACAGGCGGGCGTAGTCCATGAAATCGACCGACGACGTGCTGGCGCCGGGCATGCTGTCAAAATCCTGATCGATATAGCCCATATAGAAGCGATACCGGCCCGCCAGGCGCACCTGCACGCCGGGTTCCGTCCGTACCTGCGGTCCGCCGGCTGCTGGCGTATAGGGCTGGGGGCTGTCGACGCGCTGCGCGAAGGCGGGCGCATCCGTCAAAGTCAGGGCACCAAGCGCGGCACCAGCAAGAAGAATCTTGCGCATAATTTACCTCTTTCTGGCCAACCGGGCATGCCCGGCATGTTCATTAGGCCCCGCCCAATCTATGCATCCCGGGTTCCCCCCTTGGGCAATTAAGGCAGCCGGACCGGATGAACCATACGCATTCATTTTTAACTGCGGCAATGCAGCCAATGCGTTAGAAACGGTCTTTCGTATGCTGTGTTGCCTTTAAAACACATAAACCCGTAACGGCTCCGGCCCCTTCGGCACGCGGCAAACGCCTGATCCGCATCCCATCGATGCCGCCCAACGCGAAAATTCGCATTTTAAATGCTGATTTTCTCCAAACAGTCCAACGCAGTACCCCGAGTCCCGCCGCACCGGGGTGGCTGGCGGTCGCAAAAACCGGTGACAGGAAGACGATGTCCGCCCCCGCCCGGTGTCCACGCCGCAGATCCGCCACGCCGTGCGCCGATGCCGTTACGATGGCCGCCCTGCCACCCGAATCGTTTCGCCTGCGGATGCGCCCGCCACGCAGATGCCGGCCATGACCGGGCAAGCAGACATCTCCCGCTACCGTCAACACCAACCCGGCGGCGCGGCAGCAGCGCGCCAGTTCACGGGCCAACGCCCCAGGCGCCGCATAACCCTCGGGCCGGAAGACGATTCCGGCCAGCCCGCGCGGCCGTAACCTGGCCAGCGCCTGCGCCGCCGTCAGCGGGTCGGGAACCCGCGCCGCATCGGTAAACAGCCACAGCACGGGCACCGTCTGTCCGTCCCGGTGCGCATGCCGCGTCCTGGACTTGACCGCCCGCCCCCACCGGACAAGGTTCTGATCCATGAATTCCGATCCGTCCCCATCGCCAGACGCCCATTTTATCGCAACTCGGCTGGCCGCCGTGAAGACGCGCATCGCCGAAGCGGCCATCCGCGCCGGCCGCACGGCCGAGGATGTCACGCTGGTCGCCGTTTCGAAAACCCATCCCGCAGCCGCCGTGCTGGCCGCGCTGCAGGCCGGGCAGACGGTGTTCGGGGAAAACCGCGTGCAGGAAGCCGCTGCCAAGTTCCCGGACCTGCGCACCGCCTGGCCCGCCCTGTCGCTGCACATCATCGGCGGGTTGCAGACCAACAAGGCACGCCAGGCGGTGCGCATCGCCGACGTCATCGAAACGCTCGACCGTCCGCATCTGGCCGACACGATCGCCCAGGCCTGCGCGCAGGAAGGCCGCACGCCGCGCCTGCTGGTCCAGGTCAATACCGGCGACGAGGCGCAGAAATCCGGCGTGGCGCTGGCCGATGCGCCCGGCTTCATCGGCGACTGCATCGGCCGCTTCGGCCCGGCGCTGAGCGGGCTGATGTGCATCCCGCCGGTCGATGCCGACCCCGCGCCGCATTTCTCCACGCTGGCCGACCTGGCCGCGCGGTTCGGCCTGAAGGTGCTGTCGATGGGCATGTCCGCCGATTTCGAGACCGCCATCCGCCATGGTGCCACCCATGTGCGGGTCGGCTCGGCGATCTTCGGGGCGCGCGCGTAACGGATGCCGCGGCCCATTCCCTTCTGGCTGCCGATCCTGCTCGGCACGCTGACCGCCATCGGCCCGCTGTCGATCGACATGTATCTGCCGGGTTTTCCGGCGATCGAGGCCGAATTCAGCGCGCTGGGGCTGGCCCCCGCCACGCTGGCCGCGTTCTTCGCCGGGCTGGCGGTGGGGCAGATGGTCCAGGGCGCGCTGGCCGACCGTTACGGCCGGCGCGCGCCGCTGCTTGCCGGGCTGGGGCTTTACACCGCGGCCTCGGTCGGCTGCGCGCTGGCGCCCGACATCACCACGCTGTCGGTTTTCCGCGCCCTGGCCGCCTTCGGCGGATCGGCCGGCATGGTCATCCCGCGCGCCATGGTGCGCGATCTGGCCCAGGGCGTCGACGCGGCGCGGTTGATGTCGCGGCTGATGCTGGTGATGGGGGCGGCGCCGATCCTCGCCCCGTCGCTGGGGGCCTTGCTGCTCGATCGGACCGGCTGGCGCGGCATGTTCTGGCTGCTGGCGGCCTACGGCCTGAGCGCGATGGCCGCCATCGTCTGGAAACTGCCCGAAACCCTGCCGCCCCCGCAGCGCCGCCGCGCCGGTCTGCGCGCCGTAACGCAGACCTATGTGTCGCTGCTGCACGACCGGTATTTTCTGGCGCCGGCGCTGACCAGCGGGCTGGGACTGGGCGGCATGTTCGCCTCGATCGCCGCCACGCCGGCCATCTTCATCGGCCATTTCCATATGCCGCCCGACATGTTCGCCGTGGTGTTCGGGCTCAACGCCTCGGGGTTCATCGTCGCATCGCAGATCAATTCGCTGCTGTTGCGGCGGTATCATCTGGGACATGTGCTGAGCCGCGCGCTGGTCGCGCTGGGGCTGGCAGCGTTGATCCTGCTCGGCATGTCGCTCTGGAATCCGCCGTCGGGCTGGTGGCTGCAACCGCCGTTGATGCTCTGCATGGCCACGCTGGGGTGCGTGGTGCCGAACGCCACCGTCGAGGCGCTGGCCCGCCACGGCGCGCGGGCCGGCAGCGCCTCGGCGTTGATGGGCACGCTGCAGTTCCTGCTGGGGGCGTGTTTCGGACTGGCGGCGACGCTGCTGGCCGATGGCACGCCGATGCCGCTGGCCGGCCTGATCCTGGTCAGCGCCGCAGGCGCCCTGCTGGCCGACCGCTGGCGCCGGCAGGGTTTGCAGGCATAGCGGCACGTCTCCCCTTTTCTTGCCGCATTTTCAGGTGCAGATAGGCGCCATGTCTTCCTTCCTTCCGACCCGCCGCTTCCTCGCCCTGTCCACGCTGGCCGCCGCGCTGGCGCTGCCCGCGCACGCCCAGCGCCGCAACGCGCCGCCGCAGGGAACGCAAAATGCCCCCGCCAGCGGCGCCACGACATCGCCCAGCACGCCGGCCAACCGTGCCCTTATCCAGCGCGCCGAGGCCTATCTGAACGCGCTGCGCACCCTGAAAGCGCAGTTCGTACAGGTGTCCGACAACGGCACCACCGCCGAGGGCACGGCCTGGATCCAGCGCCCGGGACGCATGCGGTTCGATTACCGGGAACCGGCCACCATCCTGCTGGTCGCCAATCACGGCATCCTGCTGTTCGAGGACCGTGCCGTGCAGCAGCGCTCGAACGTTCCGCTGTCGTCGACCCCGCTGGGGCTGCTGCTGCAGGACAATCTACGCCTGTCGGGCGAGATCACCGTCGACAGCGTGATCCGCGATGCGAATCTGGTCTACATCACACTGCACCGCACGGCGTCGCCCGATGAAGGCAGCCTGACGCTGTCGTTCGATACCGACCCGTTCGAACTGCGCCAGTGGGTGGTAACCGACGCCCAGCGCCGCCAGACACGGGTGAGCCTGTTCAACATGGAACCGGGCGCGTCGATCGACCCGCATCTGTTCGACGTGGTCGATCCCCGCGCTCTGGAAGGCCAGCCTTCCGGGTCGGGCGGATAAGATCACCCGGATACACCGGCCCGCCGTTCGGTCTGTGTTCTGTCTGTGCTGCAACTAACGTGCTAGTTTAGCACCCCTGACGCAGCACTGACGAACGACAGGTATTTTATGTCTTCCTTCTTTCCGACCCGCCGTTCCTTCACCCTGTCCATGCTGGCCGGGTCCACGCTGACCGGCGGGCTGGCGTTGTCCCAGGGGGCACGCGCCGCTGCCGCGACATCGCCGGACACACCGGAAAATCGCGCCCTCCTGCAACGCGTCGAGGCATATCTGAATGCGCTGCGCAGCGTGAAGGCGGACTTCGTGGAGGTTTACTGCAACGAGACCTCTCGCGGCACGGCATGGATCCAGCGCCCGGGACGCATGCGCCTCGACTACAAGCCGCCGAACGCGCTGCTGGTAACCTCCAATCACGGCATTCTGCTGCTCGAGGACCGTGCCACGCGGCAGCGCTGGAACGTTCCGATGTCATCGACCTATCTTGGCCTGCTGCTGCCGGACGAAATCCGTCTGTCGGGCGGGGAAATCACCGTCAGCCGCGTCGTGCAGGAAGCACAGCAGGTTCACATCACGCTGCACCGCACGTCGTCATCGCCCGACGAGGGCAGCATGACGCTGACCCTGGACACCGAACCGCTGGCGCTGCGCCAGTGGGTGGTGACCGACAAGGAACACTGCCCGCAGCAGGTCAGCCTGTTCAACCTGGAAAGCGGTGTGCAGATCGACCCGCACCTGTTCGACGTGGCCGACCCCAACACGCTGGAAAACCATCCCTCGGGTGGATGAAGAGCGACCGGCGCTTGCATCATTCCCGCATGGCGCGCCGGTGCGGGGATTTTTCTTGCGTTTGCATTCCGAAACGGCAGAATTGCTGCACCATGATGACAGCGCCCGGTTGACCACCCCCCGATGAAACCACTGATCGGCATTTCCTGCTGCACCATCGCCTGGGGCAGATTCGGCGCCAAGCGGCATGCCGCATCCGACAATTACGTCCGCGTCGTCGATACGCTGATCGGCGGCATACCGCTGCTGATCCCCGCCAACGGCGATGCCTGCGACGCCGAGGCGATCGTCGGGATGATGGACGCCATCCTGCTGACCGGCAGCCCCTCGAACGTCGAGCCGCGGCTCTACGACGGCACGCCGCACCCGCCCGCCACGCCCGAAGACCACGCGCGCGACGCCACCACCCTGCGCCTGATCCGCGCCGCGATCGCCGCCGGCACGCCGCTGCTGGCGATCTGCCGCGGCATGCAGGAACTGAACGTCGCGCTGGGCGGCAGCCTGACGCAGCGGATTCAGGATCTGCCCGGCCGGCTCGACCATTCGACACCGATGCAGCCGCTGATGGGCGTGCGGCAGGGCAAGGCGCACAGCGTGCGGATCGTCCGCGGCTCGTGGCTGGCCCAGACCGTGGGCGCGCCCGACATTGCGGTGAACTCGCTGCACAATCAGGGGATCGAGCGTCTCGCCCCGCGTCTGGTGGCCGAGGCCCACGCCCCCGACGGCACGATCGAGGCGGTACGGGTAACCGATGCCCCGGCCTTCGCGGTGGGTGTGCAGTGGCACCCGGAATACGACTTTGCCTACGATGCCGCCAGCCGCGCCATCTTCATGGCTTTCGCCGACGCGATCCGGGCGCGCCGCATCAGCCGCCACGCCGCCTGAGCCTCGGTCAGTTGCCGACGTATTCCGGCGCCCGTGTCGATGCGGCAGGCACTTCAAGCTGCGGCGCGACGCGGAACACTTCGCTGAACGCCATCATCAGATGATAGAAGCTGCTGGTCGGGATGATGCCGGGCTGCGGTGTCAGGTCCGGTTGCAGGCGTTCGCGCCACACCCCAGCCGGGGTCAGATAACGGTCGAGCAGCGCTGTCAGCAGCGCCGCGGCGCGCGCCGGATCGCCGCAGCCGGCCTCGGCCTGCACCAGATGCGCCTTCAGCGCTTCGCCCTGCGGCCACAGGCGATGGGTGGCCAGATGCACAGCACCGTCGTCGAGCACCTGATCGTAGACCAACCCCGACGGCGCGACGCCATGCGCGTTCGCCCAGGCCATCATCCGCTGCACATCCTCGGCCGACGACGCGACCTGCAGCCGCTCGGCCCAGCGCAGCAGCCAGACCCATTCGTAAAGATGCCCGGGTTCGATGATCCGCCCGTCGATCCCCGCCAGCGGCCGCCAGTCCTGCCCGCACGCCTCGGGCAGTAAGCGCGTTTGCGGCAACAGCACGCGTTCGCGCACCATATGAATGATCCGCAACGCCTGATCGTAGAAGCGGATGTCCGGCGATACCTCGTGCAGCGCGAGCAGCGCCTCGAGCAGATGCATGTGCGGGTTCTGGCGCAGCACATCGTCGTCGGGCAGGTCGGTCGAGCGATAGCCGGGGCCATTGCCGCGCGACAGACGATCCTCGATCGCGTCCAGAGTCCGGTGCACGATCTTCATCACCGGCGCCTCGCCCGAGACGCGATAGAACGACGCCATCGCGAACAGCGCGAACGCATTGTCGTAAAGATCGAAAGTCGTATCTATCACTTCGCCAGACAGACGCATCTTGTGCACGAACCCGCCTTCGGCGCGCATGCCGTGCATCAGCAGAAACTGCACGATCCGCGCGGCAATGGGCAGGCCCTGCGTCCAGCCCATCTGCGCGGCCTGGCTGAACACGTAGATCTGCCGTGCCTGCACGCGCGTGCGCGTCCATCCGGGGTCCATCGGTACTGCCTGTGCGTCCAACTGCTCAACCGCGGCACCGCTCGCCGGATCGATTCCGGTCGTCGACCAGAACGGCAGGGCGGCGTCGAACAGCCAGGAGCGCATGTCGGAAATGCGTATCGTCGCCATGCCGACTGGCTACACCTTGCCAACGTGGTCTGCCAAGCACAGAGTCCGGCATTACCCGTCTTCCACAAGGTGCTTCATGAACAAGTACGTCATCCCGCCCCCCGCCCAGGCTGCTGTGCCCGTCGCCGGCGGCGGCCTGTTTCCCGTGCGCCGCGTGTTCTGCGTCGGCCGCAACTATGCCGAACACACGCGCGAGATGGGTGGCGACCCGAACCGCGAGGTGCCGTTCTTCTTCATGAAACCCGCCGACGCGCTGCTGACCGACGGCGCCGACATGCCTTACCCGCCGGTCACCAAGGACATGCATCACGAGATGGAACTGGTGGTCGCCATCGGCACCGGCGGCGCCGGCATCGCCGAGGCCGACGCGCTGAAACACATCTGGGGCTATGCCGCGGGCCTCGACATGACACGCCGCGACCTGCAGGGCGAGGCGAAGAAAGCCGGCAAGCCGTGGGACATGGGCAAGGGCTTCGACATGTCGGCCCCGATCGGCGAGATTGCGCCCGCCGCGAAAATCGGTCATCCGGACAAAGGCACGATCGAACTGAAGGTAAACGGCGCGGTGCGTCAGACCTCGGACCTCGCGAAGATGATCTGGAACGTGCCCGAGACCATCGCCTATCTGTCGCGGCTGGTCACGCTGGCGCCGGGCGATCTGATCTTCACCGGCACACCCGAAGGCGTGGCCGCGGTGGTGAAGGGCGACGTGCTGGAAGGCACCATCGCGGGTGTCGGCACCGTGCGCACCAAGATCGTCTAAACGATGAGCGAATCGCTGCGCATCGCCACCTGGAACATCAATTCGCTGCGCCTGCGCCTGGCGTTGCTGCGCGATCTGATCGCGTCGTTAAAGCCCGACGTGATCTGCCTGCAGGAAACCAAGGTGCCGGACGATCTGTTTCCGATGGCCGATGTGCTGGCGCTCGGCTTGCCGCATGTGCTGCATCGGGGGATGAAGGGCTATAACGGCGTGGCGATCTTCTCGCGCCTGCCGCTGACCCCGATGCCGGACACGCCCGACTGGTGCGCGAAGGGCGACTGCCGCCATCTCGGCGCGTTGATCGATACGCCGGGCGGCGCTGTGGAACTGCATAACTTCTACATCCCGGCCGGCGGCGACGTACCCGATGTGAACGCCAACCCGAAATTCGCGCACAAGCTGGACTTTCTGGCCGAAGCCACCGCGTGGTTCGGCACACGCAAAAAACTGGCGCGTGCCGTGCTGACCGGCGACCTGAACATCGCACCGCTGGAACACGATGTGTGGAGCCACAAGCAACTGCTCGACGTGGTGTCGCACACGCCGGTGGAAACCGCGGCGTTGCTGAAACTGCAGAACACGCATTTCGTCGATGCCGTGCGCCACTTCGCGCCGCCGCCCGAGAAACTTTACACGTGGTGGTCGTACCGCAACCGCGACTGGCGCATCAGCAATCGCGGGCGACGGCTCGATCATGTCTGGGTCAGCCGCGACCTGACCGGTCGTCTGCGCAGCCAGACCATTCTGACCGAGGCGCGCGACTGGGACCGCGGCAGCGATCATGCGCCGGTCTGTGTAGAAATCTCCATATGAAAAGGGTACCCGCTCCATGTCCCTCGCCGTCTACCCGGTCTTCGAAACCCCGTTCGCGCATGCCGAACCGGAGCTGGGCGGCGAAGCGCTCGCCCAGGCGCTGGATGAGCTCGACGCCATTGCCGAATGGTCCGGGCTGACGCCGCCCGGCGCCTTTGCCAACAGCCGTCCGGCCCCCGACGATTTCGACGGCGACCCCGACGAATTCATCGCGCGGCAGGGAAACACCACGGACTGGTTCAACCCGGATCTGGGCCGGGCCGCCTTACAGGCGCTGGCCGAGCGCATCCGCACAAGCCCGGACATCGCCCGGGAAATCTCCGATCCGGAGGATGTCGTCGCGGAACTGGAGGACATCGCCCGCGTCCTGGCGCTGGCCTCGGCCCACAACATCCGTTTCCGTCTGGTGATCGGCTGAGATCAGCCCTGACGTGATTGCCGGTTATCTGCGGCGATATATGCCCGAAAAGGTCACGTTCAGGCCGCCGCATTTTCCGTTGTCGGAAACCACCAGAAACGAAGACGCCAGGGTCATCTCCATCCGGCAGTCACCGACATCCGGATCTGTGAAGGTCGCTGCGTTGCCTTGCGGCGTGACCGTCCCCTCGACAACACCCAGGTTCACGCCGCCCGGATTTCCGGAATCCCAGGTTGCGTTGCCGCTGATGGCAAGCGCCGTCCCCTGAGGGCGCAGTTCGATGACATCGCCGCCTTCGGCCCCTCCGCCGCTGTGCCATGCACCCGCCCATGCCGACAGCGGCGGCGAACGGTCGATCTGTTGCGGTGCAATTTCGTTCTGGCGCACGTAACCAATACGGTGGCTACGTTCGCCGAGATACTGAACGCAGACGAATTCGCCCCGCGTCATCCCTGTAAGAACGGTGTCCCCCGGCACGACATAGGCCTGCGACCGGCAGGCATCGCTGTCGTTGGGACAGGATGAACTTTCGTTGCGGAAATATGTCCGCGGCGCCCCCGTCACGCGGGCCAGTCCAACCCCTGTTTCAGGCAATGCGAACCCGCTGTCGTTCCCGCACGGGGGATGAACTTCAGCGATGGCGGGTTGTGCCAGCGCCCATACGGCCAGCGCGCCGGCATATGCCATGTGCCGCAATGCCGGCATTGTGCTTTTACGTTCGGAATCCGGTTCAATTCTTGTGTTCATAAAACGGTATACTTCCAAGTGCGCGCGCAATTGCGTTCGGTATTTAACATCCGCCCATTGAAGGGTTGTCAATCCGCGCGGACCGATCGGCGCCTGTCCCACCATTTTTCCAGCTCCATCACCCCCAGCAGCACCGCGGCCGCACCGAGCAGTAAAAGCCACGTGTCCAACCCCACCGGCATGACGGACAACGTATCGCTGAGCCCGGGCAGATACATCGCCGCGATATGCAGCATCTGTGCGCCGATAATGCTCAGCAGTAAAAACGGATTCGAAAACAGACTCTGCCGAAAGACCGAATGGCGTTCCGAACGGCTGTTGAGGGTCTGGAAATTCTCGAACAGCACGAACAGCAGCAACAGCAGGTTCCGCGCCTGATCGACGGCATAACCGTGCAAAAGCAGGCCGTAGAAAACGGCAAAGCCACCGCCGCCCATCACCAGCGTCGCATGCCAGACCCGGCGCAGCATGATGCGATCGAAAATCGCCTCCTTCGGTTTGCGCGGCGGGCGGGACAGTTCGTCGCCTTCGGCTTTCTCGGCCGCCAGCGCCACATCCTGAATGCCGTTGGTGACGAGATTGAGCCACAACAGCTGTACCGGCAGCAGCGGCATCGGCAGCCCCACGCCGATCGCCAGCAGAAACAGCGCCACCTCGGCCGCGCCGGTCGACGCCAGCATGAAGATCACCTTGCGGATATTCGCATAGGCGACACGCCCTTCACGAATGCCGTGCACGATCGATGCGAAATTGTCGTCGGTGATGACGATGTCGGCGCTTTCCTTTGCGACCTCGGTCCCCTTTTGGCCCATCGCCACGCCGACATGCGCGTGCTTCAGGGCCGGCGCGTCGTTCACGCCGTCGCCGGTCACCGCCACGAAATGCCCGTTGCGCGCCATCGACATCACGATCGCCAGTTTCTGCACCGGCGCCACGCGCGCAAAGATGCGGACATGCCGTGTCAGGCGGTCCAGAGCAGCAGGCCCGGCTTCCTCGGCCGCGCGCACCTGATCGCCGCTTGCCACCTGATCGGCGGAAAACGCCAGCCCGGCCTGTTCGGCAATCACGGCCGCGGTTTTCGGATCGTCGCCGGTGATCATCACGACGCCGACCCCAGCCGTGCGACAGTTACGGATCGCCGCCGGTACTTCCGGACGCACCGGATCCTGCATGCCCGTCAAACCCAGAAACGTCAGTCCGGTCAGGTCGGCGTGCCCGCACGCTCCCGCGGCCAGTTCGCCTTCGGCGAAGGCCAGCACGCGCAGGCCCTGTGCGGCCAGTGCCGCCTTCTGTTCCAGAAGTTTTTCACGATCGATCGCAACATCGGCGGCACCGATCCGCATGTGCGATGCCATCGCGGTCAGCGTTTCCGGCGCGCCCTTGACCAGCACCAGAGTCTTTTCGCCGCTGCGATGGAACGCGGCGGCATATTTCAGGTCCGGCTCGTACGGAATACGTGCGACCGGCACATATCGTCCGAGCAACGCGGCGCGGTCGATGCCGGCCTTTCGCGCCCCGGCCAGCAGCGCCACATCGACCGGATCGCCGATTGCCGTGCCTTCCTCGTCGAACCGTGCCTCGTTCGCCAGCGCCGCCGCCCGCCACAACGCTGCCGCCTGTGCCGGCGCATCGCCGCCATCCGGCAGGCAGATATGGGTCACCGTCAGTTTGTTCAGCGTCAGCGTGCCGGTTTTGTCGGTGGCGATCATCGTGCACGAGCCGAGGGCTTCGACCGCCGTCATGCGGCGCACGATCACCCCGGCGCGCGCCATGCGCCGCATACCGATCGACAGCGCGACCGAAATGGCCACCGGCAACCCTTCGGGAATGGCGCTGACCGCAAGCCCGACCGCCATCATGAACAGATCGCCGAACGTCATGCCGCGCAGCAGACCGGCCGCCACCAGCACCAGCATCGCCACCCCGACGCCGAAAGCGATCATCCGCGCGAAATGCTCCATGCGGATGATCAGCGGCGGCTGGGTCAGCGAGCGGCGGCCGATCTCGGCGGCGATCTTGCCGATCTCGGTCGTCATGCCGGTCTGCATCACCACCCCGTGCCCGCGCCCGCGCGTCACCATAGACCCGGCGAACGCCATCGCGGTGCGGTCCTGCCCCGCAACGGCACAAGCGGATTTCTCGACCGGCATGGATTCGCCGGTCAGCAGCGATTCGTCGCATTGCAGATCGATGGTCTCGAACAGATGCAGATCGGCGGGAACGCCGCCGCCTGCATCGAGCGCCACGACATCGCCCGGCACCAGGTCGCGCGCGTCGATCTCCTGCGGCACGCCATCGCGAATCGCCACGGCGCGGGGCTGCTCCAGCCGGCGCAACGCCGCTGCCGCCCGGCCGGCCGAATATTCCTGCGCCGCGCCGATCACCCCGTTGCTCAACAGCACAACGCCGATGAACACCGCATCCTTGATATCACCCAGCATCAGCGACATCAGGGCCGCGACCAGCAGGATATAGATCAGCGGGCTGAAAAACTGGTGCAGAAACACCGCGATCAGTGCGGGCGGCGGTGTCTGCGGCAGGATATTGGGGCCGTGCTGCGCCAGACGGGCGCGCGCCTGCACGGTACTCAGGCCATCCATCATTCTTCGATCATACGCCGCCTTTGGTCATACGCTGCCTCGCCCGGCGAGATTCAGCCGGTAACCGCCGGGTTCGGTAACCAGCAACTCCGCATCGATCTTCTGGCGCAACCGGTAGACATGGGTTTCCAGCGTGTGCGTCGTCACCGTCGGGTTATAGCCCCATACCTCGTCCAGCAGCACCTCGCGCGGCACCGCCGCGTCGCCGGCGCGATACAGGAATTTCAGGATCGCCGCCTCTTTCTCCGTCAGGCGGATCTTGCGGTCGGTGGCATTTTCCACCAGCAGCCGCGCCGCCGGGCGGAACGCGTAGGGGCCGAGTTCGAATGTCACGTCCTCGCTGTTTTCGTAGCTGCGCAGTTGCGCCCGCAGCCGGGCCAGCAATTCGTTCAGGCGGAACGGTTTGGCGATATAATCGTTGGCGCCGGCATCCAGACCGCGGATCACATCGGCCTCGTCGGCGCGGGACGAGATCAGCAGCACCGGAATCCCCACCCCCTTTTCCCGCAGCTTCTCGCAAAAACCGCAGGCGTTTCCGTCGGGCAGATCATCGACCAGCAACATCGCCGAGCAGTGGATTTCCGGGCTTTCCAGAATGGCCGCCGCTGCATGCAGGCTGCCGGCGCCGCTGACCTGGAATTCGTGCCCCACGGTCAACTGCTCGGTCAGAACGGTTTGCAGCGCCTGGTCGGCTGTGGCGATCAGAATCCGGCGTCCGGCAGACATGTCGTTTTTCCCGATTTTTATCAATCTGCAACCGGATACGGCCTTGTGCAACCAAGAGCTGCATCTTCCCGGAAGATTTAAATTTACACACCCCTGGGTTGTGTTTTGAGGTTCTTGCGCCTTTCTGTCATGGTGTCTCCACTGTGACGGATCATCAGCCCGACATGCCGCATTCCTCTTCCGCGCTGCTGGCCTTGCGCGCCGTGCATCGCGCCCTGGCCGACCTCAAGCGCGGCACACCGGTAGTACTGGATGGTGCAGAGACGCTGCTGGTGTTCCCCGCCGAGACGGCGGATGCCACCAGCCTGGCCGAATTCCACGCCGCATGCGCCGCGCCGCCCGTGCTGCTGCTCGCCCCGATCCGCGCCAGCGCCGTGCTGCACCGCCCGTTCGCCCACGATGTGCGCGCCGTCGCCCTGCATCTGCCGGGCGATGCGTCGATGCCAGAGACCCTGCATGCACTGGCCGATCCGACCTTTCCGCAGATCCCCGACATGGCGCTGACCGTCACAACCGCGCCGCAGGACGCCGACGCCGCGCTGATGCTGGCGAAACTGGCGCGCCTGCTGCCCGCCGTGCTGGTGGCGCCCGCCCGGACCGACGTCGCGGCGCAGCAGGCATTGCTGCATGTCCCGGCCAACGACATCCGTGCCTATCCCGCCACGGCGGCGGTCAGCCTGCGCAAGCTGGTGGAAACCCGCGTGCCGCTGGAAGACGCCGAGGACACCCGCATCGTCGCGTTCCGCGCCCCCGATCTGGGCATGGAGCACATGGCGTTCATTATCGGTGAACCCGAGAAACGCGATACGCCGCTGGTGCGTATTCATTCGGAATGTTTCACCGGCGACCTGCTGGGCAGTCTGCGCTGCGATTGCGGGCCGCAATTGCGCGGCGCGCTGCGCCGCATGGCCGAGGAAGGCGCCGGCGTGATCCTCTATCTGGCACAGGAAGGCCGCGGGATCGGGCTGATGAACAAGCTGCGCGCCTATGCGTTGCAGGATCGCGGGCTGGACACCCTGGACGCCAACCGCGCGCTGGGCTGGGGCGCCGACGAACGCAATTTTCTGGTCGCCGCGACGATGCTGGAAATACTGGGCATCAAGCGTGTCCGCCTGCTGACCAACAACCCCGACAAGCTGACCGGGCTGGCCGCCACCGGCATCGACGTGACCGGACGCGAAAAGCACAGTTTTCCGCCCAACGGCATCAACGACCGTTATCTGGCCACCAAGGCCAGACGTTTCGGCCATCTGCTGGGCGATTGACCCGATGAACCGGGTCGCCGTCGTGCGGGCCGATGCGCCAGGCGCAAGCACAGGGTTCCTGCATTTCGGCGGCATCGCCTATCGCTGTGCCCTGGGCCGCAGCGGCGTGGTGCATGCCGCCGCCAAGCGCGAGGGCGACGGCGCGACGCCGGCCGGTCTGCTGGCACTGCGCCGGGTGTTCTACCGGCCCGACCGCCTGCCCGCGCCGGCCTGTGCGGTGCCCGTCGCCCCCCTTGCCGAGAACGCCGGCTGGTGCGATGCGCCGGCCGACCCTGTGTATAACCGGTTTGTCATGTTACCCCATGCGGCCTCGCACGAGCGCCTGTGGCGCGACGATGCGACGTACGACGTCATCGGTGTACTGGGTTGGAACGACGCCCCCACCCGCCCCGGCGCCGGATCGGCGATTTTCCTGCATCTGGCGCGGGATTCATACACGCCGACCGAAGGCTGTGTGGCGTTGAACCGGTCCGATCTGCTGGCCGTGCTGGCTGGCGGTGTACTGGGTTTGTCGCTTGAAAACCCAGCATAATCCGGGTAACATGTCCAAAGTTTCATTTTGGAGAGTTTCTATGAAAATTTCAGCGGCTGTGCCTCTGGCGTTGCTGGCCGGTTTTCTCAGCGCCTGTACGTCTTCTCAGGTGGCGATGGAGGCGCCAGCCCCGGGGCCTTCTGCGGGTATGGGGGCGATTGTGGTGGGTCCTTCTGCCGGAAGCCCGCAGAGCGTCGCGTTACGGAACGCGGTGCTGCCGTCCGAACCCGCGCGTGCGCGACAGGAAGCCGACCCGCGGCTACGCCCCGGGCTGGGCACCGCGGCGGGAGAAATCACCCAATCCACGGTCAACGTCGTCGCCTCGGAACGGATATCGCCACAGCAGCCGAACGGCACCGCCTCGATTCATTACGACAACCGCGACGGTATCATCGCGCAGGCCGGTGTGCCGGCGAATTATTTTGATAATCGAACGATGCCCATAGTAATCAACGAGACCGGCCAGACCTGTACCATGAATGTCTCGCTGCGCGGTGGCTGGGGACGCATTTATCCGGCCAGTCCGCGCTACGCGCGGGATGGCCGTTATTACGTGATGGGCGACCCGGGGTCGACCTATACCATCAACGTGGAAAATGCGAACTGCCGCTATACCTACGAAGCGGTCACCACGGTCGACGGAATGGACGTGCTGACCGGTCAGCCCGGCAGCATGCGCAATCGCGGCTATCTGATCGAGCCCGGCAAGACCCTGCGGATCGAAGGCTTTCGTCTCGGCAACGATCGCGTTGCAACCTTCAAGTTCGACAGCGTTGCCAATTCCTATGCCGCGCGTCCCGGCAGCAGTGCGCGCAATGTCGGGGTGATCGGCATCGCCTTCTTCGCGCAACGCCCCACGGCCGAAACCGTCCGCCGCACCACCGCCGACCCGTTCCCGGCCGACCAGCGGCGGCGTTGACAGAGTCCGGCATTCACCATCCAGCGCGTTGCTACCTTATACAGCGCGCTGGATTTTCTGTTGGCAAACTGCTTTGTTTCGTTATCACATCGTATATAATGTGCCATAAGGGACAAAAATGGGCAGCGAACTGCAACTGGCGATTCCGCTTCTGCGCGTCTTCTCAAAAGAAAAAACCTGGGAATTCTATGTCGATTTTCTGGGTTTTGCGTTCGACTGGGTCGAACGCATGGAAACCGACGGCCCGCTTTATGCACAGGTCTCGCGCAACGCTGTCATTCTGCATCTGAGCGGCCATTTCGAAGACGGCACGCCCGGCACCACCGTGCTGATCCGCACACACGGAATCGACGCGCTGCACGGCGAACTGACCAAAAAGAAATACCCGTTCACCAGCCTGAAAATCGTCGACAAACCGTGGAACGCGCGGGTAATGGACGTTCTCGACCCGTTCGGAAACTGTATCCGTTTCAGCGAGAACAAGCTCTGAAGCCGGATTCCCAGAGTGCTCTAATCCCGCAGCACGTCACAGTGGCGTAGAAATTCGAGCAGCGGCAGTAAAGGCAGGCCGAGGATATCGCTGAAAGCGCCATCCACCCGCGCGAACAACTGTACACCGGGGCCTTCCAATCGGTAGCCACCCACCGAATGGGTCAGATGATCGTTCTCCGCGGCGATATACGCCTCCAGAAACGCATCGCTGAAAGCACGCATCTCAAGACAGGGCTGCGAGACGTGCTGCCAGACACGCGCGCCGTTTCTATGACAGACCACCGCCGTTACCAGCGTATGTTCTCTGCCGCGCAGAAACTGCAACTGCCGGCGGGCATCGTGCGCCGATACGGGTTTGTCCAGCCAGCGGCCGGCACAGACCAGGATCTGGTCCGCGCCGATAACCAGTGCATCCGGCATGCCAAGCCCGACATGCCGGGCTTTGGCATCGGCCAGCAACAGCGCCGTCTCTGCCGCCGGCAGATTGTCCGATCGGGCGTTTGCCTTGATCGCCGCTTCATCCACCGAGGCCGGACATGTACTGAACGACAGCCCGGCATCGCGCAGCAACTGCCCCCGCGCCGCCGACTGGCTGGCCAGGACAAGAACCGGAACCGCAGCCTGCAGCATCAGAACCCGGTGGATTCCGGCTGCTTCGCGGAATTGGCCTGTTCCTGTTTGCTCTGGCGTTCGTGCCAGGCTTCCATCAGTTGCAGCACCGTCGCTGAAGTTTCCTCGATCGAGCGCTTGGTGACGTTGACCACTGGCCAGCCGTTTTTCAGGCACAGGCGGCGCGCCCACAGCAGTTCGGCCTTCACCTTTTCCGGGTCCACATATTCGTTCGCGCCCTGACGGATACCCGCACCGCCGATCAGCTTCAACCGGTGGCGGCGAATCTCGATCAACGTTTCATCGTCCAGTGTCAGCCCGATCACCGGAATTCTCGGGTTTTCCAGGATCGGCGGCAGTTCCGTGCCCGGCACCAGCGGAACATTGGCGGCTTTGATGCCACGGTTGGCCAGATAGAACGCCGTCGGTGTCTTGGATGAACGCGACACGCCGACCAGAATCACGTCCGCTTCGGTCATGCCGATCTGGGCCTGCCCGTCGTCGTGCGACAGCACGTAATGCATCGCGTCGATGCGGCGAAAATAATCGGCATCCAGAACATACTGTTTGCCCGGTTTCGACTGCGCCTTCTCGCCGAACGCTTCCTGCAATACCGACAACACCGGATCCAGTACGTTGACCATCGCGATGCCGTGCCGTTCACAGCAAACCGCCAGTTCGGCTCGCAACGCCCTGTCGACCAGCGTGGAAAACACCGGACCCGGCTCGGCCTCGATCCCTTCGATCACCCGGTGCAACTGGAAGCGCGTGCGGATCAGGCTCCAGCGATGATAGACAACATTGGCATCCTCGAACTGCGACAGAGTGGCGCGCGCGATGGCATTCAATGTGTCGCCGGTTGCATCCGAAACCAGATGCAGATTGAGCGCTGTGAGCGGCATGGTAACCGGATAAACTCCCGAAATCGAAAAACCGTCGCTTTATAATAACGTGAATCACTGTGGATAACGTGCATGAAGATTTTTTTTATCCGGCCGGATTTGAGTCACGTGCATAACCGACCATTCCGAAGAGTCTTCTGCATAAATCCGGCCGGGTCGGGCTGGATATGTGGATAATCATAAATTTTATAATAAATTCAATTTGTTATTGGATGATATTTTTGTTGATAAGCTATTGAGGATGAGTCCGCCTTCAGGGGTACCCCTATATCCACAGGGTCAATCTACATCCCCAAGTTTTAAAATCCCTTCTTTGAGTTTAAGGGTAGGGCCATGACGAAATCTCTTCTCGAAGTTCTGGCCGGAAATCCCGTCTGGCCGCCGCCTGTCTGGTTGATGCGTCAGGCCGGCCGGTACCTGCCCGAATATCGTGACGTTCGCGGCAAGGCCGGGGACTTTCTGTCCCTGTGCATGAATGCGTCACTTGCCGCCGAGGTCACGCTGCAGCCGATCCGCCGCTTCGGTATGGATGCCGCCATTCTGTTCGCCGATATTCTGCTGATTCCGTGGGCATTGGGACAGGGATTGCGGTTTGCCGCCGGTGAAGGTCCGGTTCTGCCGCCGATCCGCGATGCCGCGGCGCTGGCCGCGTTGCAGCCGGGCAAGGTCGCTGAACGCCTGGCGCCGGTGATGGAAACCGTGCAGCGCGTAAAAGCCGCACTCGACGATAAAACCGCGCTGATCGGTTTTGCCGGATCGCCGTTCACCGTTGCCTGCTACATGGTCGAAGGCGGCGGATCGCGCGATTTCGCCGAAATTCGCAAGCTCGCCTATACCGACCCGGTACTGCTCGACCGGCTGATCGAGGTTCTGAACGAGATGACGGTCGCGTATCTCGACGCGCAGATAAAAGCCGGAGCCGATACGGTGATGCTGTTCGATTCCTGGGCGGGCGTGCTGCCGCCAGCGCTGTTCCGGCGCTATGTGATCGCGCCGACCAGACATATCGTCGAGCAGCTGCGGCAAAAACATCCGGACCTGAAAGTGATCGGATTTCCGCGTCTGGCCGGTTTCATGTTGACGGAATATGCCGAACAGACCGGCGTGAACGCAGTCGGCGCCGACACGTCGGTCGATCTGGCCGCAGCGTCGCAGGTTGTGCCGAAGCATGTCGCCATCCAGGGCAATCTCGACCCGATCACGGTCGTTGCCGGCGGTACGCCGATGCTGGAACAGACCGGGGCAATTCTGGATACGATGCGCAACCGCCCGTTCATCTTCAATCTGGGCCATGGAATCGTGCCGGAAACGCCGCCGGAAAACGTCGCCGCGCTGATCGCATGTCTGCGGCAGGGATAAAAATGGCGCAACAGAAACTTGCCGTCGTTCTGTTCAATCTGGGCGGTCCGGATACGCCGGCAGCCGTGCGGCCGTTTCTCTACAACCTGTTTTCGGACCGTGCGATCATCCGTGCGCCATGGCCGGTTCGTCAACTGCTGGCCTGGATGATCACCCGCAAGCGTGCGCCGGCCGCCGAAGCGAATTATGCGATCCTGGGCGGGAAATCTCCGCTGCTGGAACTGACGCAGGACCAGGCGCGCGCGATCGAGAACGATCTTGCCGCCGAGTACGATGCCAAATGTTTTGTTGCGATGCGCTATTGGCCGCCGCGGGCGCACGAGGTGGTGCGCGTGGTACGCGCCTGGGCTCCCGACAAGGTGATTCTGTTTCCGCTGTATCCGCAATATTCGACGACCACGACCGGATCGAGCCTGCAGGAATGGCGCAATCTGTCGGTACGCGCCGGGCTGGTTGCTGAAACCCGAACGATCTGCTGCTGGCATTCTGATCCTGCCTTTATCGCCGCCAGCGCGGACATCATCCGCACGGCGTATGACGCGGCGCGCGGGCAAACCGCTGCGCCGTTGCGGTTGCTGTTCTCGGCGCACGGCCTGCCCGAGGATATCGTCAAAGATGGCGATCCTTATCAATGGCAGATCGAACAGACCGTTAGCGCGCTGGTGCAGGCGCTGCAGGTCGACGGCTTGGACCATCGCATCTGCTACCAATCGCGTGTCACTCCGCAGGTTTGGATCGGCCCGAGCACCGAAGAGGCGATCGCCGAAGCCGGGGGCGATGGCCGCGCGGTGCTTATCGCCCCGATCGCCTTCGTGTCCGAACACAGCGAAACGCTGGTCGAGCTCGATGTCGAGTACCGCCATTATGCGCAACAGCACAACGTGCCCGGCTATTTCCGGGTGCCGGCCCAGAACAGAGATCCTGCTTTCATTGCAGCGCTTGCTGCGCTGATCCGTAAAACCGCTGCATCCGAAAGCGGTCTTTGCTCCTTTGCCGGTGCACGTCAGTGCCCGAAAAACCAGGGTGACTGTCCGCATGCTCACGCAGCCTGAACATAAGACGACCATTCTGCGTCCGCAGGCGATCCTGTTCGACTGCGACGGCGTGATCGCCGACAGCGAATCCGTCATTGCGCGCATTCTGGCCGACGAGATCACCAAGCTCGGCTGGCCGATGACGCCCGAGGAAGAGCAGCGGCGCTTTCGCGGCATGACCGGAAAGATGCTGGAAGCGGCGTTGATCAACCATCTGGGCGCGGTGCCGGAAGGCTGGCGGGCACGCATCGGTGCGTGCATCAACGCGGCGCTGACCGAAGAACTGCAAGCCGTGCCCGGTGTGTTCGAGGTGATCGCGCAGATGGCGCGGCACGGGCGGAAGATGGCGGTGGCGAGCAATTCCGGTCGGCGGGAACTGGAGCTCAAGCTCAGCCATCTTGGCTTGCTGGCGCAGTTCGAGGGACGGGCGTTTTCGGCGCAGGATGTCACCCACCCGAAGCCGGCCCCCGATATCTATCTGAAAGCGGCGGCGGCATGCGGTGTGGCGCCGAAGGATTGTCTGGTGATCGAAGACACCGCATTCGGCGCGCGGGCCGGTATCGCTGCCGGATGCAACGTGTTCGGCTTTACGCGTGAACATGACCCGGCAATGGCCGAGCTCGATATTCCGACTTTTTCCGACATGCGCGACCTGCCGGCACTGATCGGACTGGACCCGCTGCCATGACCATCGAGGCGCTGCTGCCGTTCTATCCGTGGATCAAGTCGCTGCACATGATTTCGGTGATCGCGTGGATGGCGGGCATCCTCTATCTGCCGCGCCTGTTCATCTACCATTGCGAAGCCCGGCCGGGGTCCGAGAGCAGCGAACGCTTCAAGGTCATGGAACGGCGTTTGCTGAAGATCATCATGAACCCGGCGATGTTCGCCGTCTGGATTTTCGGGACTCTGTTGGTGCTGACGCCGGGGGTGATCGACTGGCAGGCGGGCTGGTGGCACGCCAAGATGGCGGGGATTCTGGTCATCACCGGCATGCACCACGTCTACGCGATCTGGTACAAACGTTTTCGCGACGACAGGAAACGCCGCCCGACGCGCCATTACCGGATCGCCAATGAAGTCCCCACCCTGGCGATGATCCTGATTGTTTTCATGGTGATCGCCCGTCCATTCTGAGGAGAAATATCCCCAGAATTCGACAGTTTTCGCGTTCAGGCGGCATTTGCGGCGTTGACGTCATTGGTTCTACCCCGTATCGTCCGCCGGCCGGCAATTTCCGCTGGTTCCCTCCTTGTCAGGATCAGAACTCGTATCGGCCCCCATGCAGAATGCATGGCTGCCCTGGTGTTCAGGTCAAACCACTCCTCTATCCGAGGCGTTCATGCATCTCGCCGAACTGAAGGCAAAATCCCCGGCCGATCTTTTGGCCTTCGCAGAATCCCTGCAAATCGAAAACGCATCCAGCCTGCGTACGCAGGACATGATGTTCGCGATCCTCAAGCAGCTGGCCGAGAACGAACAGGCCATCTATGGCGAGGGCACGCTTGAAATCCTGTCCGACGGGTTCGGCTTTCTGCGCTCGCCACAGTCGAACTATCTGCCGGGGCCGGACGACATCTACATTTCACCCGCCCAGGTGCGCCGCTTCGGGCTGCGCACCGGCGACACGGTGGAAGGGCAGATCCGCGCGCCTAAAGACGGTGAACGGTACTTCGCGCTGCTGAAGGTCAACACCGTCAACTTCGAGCCGCCCGAGGCGGTCCGCCATCGCATCAATTTCGACAACCTGACGCCGCTGTATCCCGAAAAGCGCCTGAAGATGGAGCTCGAGCGCACCGAGCCGCCCGCCAAGGGCACGGCAGCCAAGGATACCACGGCGCGGGTGATCGACCTGATCACCCCGATCGGTAAGGGCCAGCGCGCACTGATCGTCGCGCCGCCGCGCACCGGCAAGACGGTGATGCTGCAGAACATCGCCACCAGCATCAGCGCCAACCACCCCGAAGTGTTCCTGATCGTGCTGCTGATCGACGAACGCCCCGAGGAAGTGACCGATATGGCGCGCACCGTGCGCGGCGAGGTGATTTCCTCGACCTTCGACGAACCGGCGACACGCCACGTGCAGGTTACCGAAATGGTGCTGGAAAAAGCCAAGCGGCTGGTCGAGCACAAACGCGACGTGGTGATCCTGCTCGATTCGATCACCCGTCTGGCGCGCGCCTATAACGCGACGGTGCCGTCGTCGGGCAAGGTGCTGACCGGCGGTGTGGACGCCAACGCGCTGCAGCGGCCGAAACGCTTCTTCGGGGCGGCGCGCAACATCGAGGAAGGCGGCTCGCTGACCATCATCGCCACCGCGCTGATCGATACCGGCAGCCGCATGGATGAAGTGATTTTCGAAGAGTTCAAGGGCACCGGCAACTCGGAAGTGATCCTCGACCGCAAGATCGCCGACAAGCGCACCTTCCCGGCGATCGACATCACCAAGTCCGGCACCCGCAAGGAAGAACTTCTGGTCGACAAGGCGACACTGTCGAAGATGTGGGTGCTGCGCCGCATCCTGAACCCGATGGGCGCCAACGACGCGATGGACTTCCTGCTCGACAAGCTGAAATACAGCAAGACGAATCAAGACTTCTTCGACGCCATGAACACGTAGGAAAACGCGTTCTGGCGGCCGTCTGACGGCACGGCTCTGCGCTTTTGGTGCTCACGAACCGATGTTCGCTGCGCGCCGGTTCCCGATCCGCACCGTCATACGACTCACCAGCACACGTTTTCAGACCCCGCGGTCTGAAAGTGGAGAAATCAAAGCGCCCGGGCAAGTTTGTCCGGGCGCTTTTTTGTGAGATGACAGATCCGGCGCGGCATTTATAGTAACGGGTAATAATCCCGGAGAACGGCAGATGAAATTGATCCGCTTTGCTTTGCTCGCGCCGCTGCTGGCTTTTTCGGCCCAGGCGCAAACGCTGAACATGGGAACCGGCGGGGCCGTCAATTCACTGGACCCGCATTATTACAATGCCACACCGAACAGCATGGTGGCGCTGCATTTCTTCGATACGCTGGTGGCGCGCGACGAACAGGCGCGGCTGCTGCCGGGGCTGGCCGAAAGCTGGCGGGCGATCTCGGACACGGTGTGGGAATTCCGCCTGCGTTCCGGCGTGAAGTGGCATGACGGGCGCGATTTCACGGCCGACGACGTGGCGTTCACCATCGAACGCGTACCCAACGTGCCGAACAGCCCCAGCAGCTTTGCCAGCCAGGTCCGCGACATCGCCCGGGTCGAGATCGTCGATCCGCTGACCATCCGCTTTCATACCGAACGCCCCAGTCCGCTGTTGCCGACCGATCTGGCGGCGGTGTTCATCGTCTCGCGCCATGCCGGCGCCGGCGCTAGCACCGAGGATTACAACTCGGGCAAGGCGATCGTCGGCACCGGACCGTTCCGGTTCGCTGCCTATCGTCCGGGCGATCGGGTGGAGATGACGCGCAACGACGCCTACTGGGGCGGCAAACCGGCCTGGGAGCGGGTGAACTACCGGATCATCTCGAACCCTGCGGCGCGTACCGCGGCATTGCTGTCGGGCGATGTCGACCTGATCGACACGGTGCCCGGCGCCGACCTGCCACGGCTGCGGACGACGGAAAACGTCCAGATCCGTGAAAGCGTCGGGCTGCGGCTGATCTACATCAAAATGGACTTCGGCGATGCACGCCCGGTGCCGTTCGTGACCGACAATAACGGCCAGCCGATGGCGCAGAACCCGTTCCGCGACATCCGCGTGCGCCGCGCCATCAACATGGCGATCGACCGCCAGGTGCTGGCCGAACGGATCATGGAACGCACGGCAACGCCCACCGCGCAATGGTTGCCGGCCGGTACGTATTCCTACAACCCGGAAGTACTGCCGCCGCGCGCCGACCCGGAAGGCGCACGCCGCCTGCTGGCCGAGGCCGGTTACCCGCAGGGTTTCAGGCTGACGCTGCACACCCCGAACGACCGTTATCCCAACGATGCCAGGACATCGCAGGCGATCGCCCAGATGCTGACCCGCATCGGCATTCAGACCCAGGTCGAGGCATTGCCCTGGTCGGCGTACACATCGCGCGCCGCGAAGCAGGAATTCGGTTTTCGGCTGATCGGCTGGGCGAGTTCCTCGGGCGAGGCGTCGAACTTCGTGGTCAACAACGTCACCACCTATAACCGCGAAACGTTGATGGGTACCTCGAACACGCATTTCTATTCGAACCCGCAGATCGACGCGGCGCTCGAACACGCGCTGGTCACGATGGACGATGCCGCGCGTGAAGTGGAACTGCGCAAGCTGATCGCCATGGTGGCCGACGATGTGGCGGTGCTGCCGCTGTATCAGCTCAACAATTACTGGGCGGTGCGGCGCGGGATCGATTATTCGCCGAGCATGGACGAACGCACCCTGGCGATACGCGCGCGCCCGGTGGCGAACTGAATGTGACACACTGAACGTGACGAACTGAAACGTGGCCAACAAAAAATCCCGGCAGTTTCCTGCCGGGATTTTTCTTTGCGTGCGCTGCTTACACGCCCAGATGTTCGAACAGCGGCGTCGACAGATAACGTTCGCCGAAGGACGGAATGATCACCACGCTGGTCTTGCCCTTGTTTTCCGGGCGGCGGGCGACATCCAGCGCCGCCCATACCGCGGCGCCCGACGAAATGCCGACCAGCAGTCCTTCCTCGGTCGCCATGCGGCGCGCGGTGTCGAACGCATCCTGGTTCTTCACGCGCACCACTTCGTCGTAGACTTTCGTGTTGAGGACCGAGGGCACGAAACCCGCGCCGATCCCCTGGATCGGATGCGGACCGCGCGCCCCGCCCGACAGAACCGGGCTGGCATCGGGTTCGATCGCGAACACCTTGAGGGCGGGTTTGCGCGCCTTTAACACCTCGCCCACGCCGGTGATCGTGCCGCCGGTGCCGATGCCCGAAAAAAACAGATCGACCGTGCCGTCGGTGTCGCGCCAGATTTCCTCGGCCGTGGTGTTGCGATGGATTTCCGGATTGGCCGGGTTGTCGAACTGCTGCGGGATGAAATAGCGCTTGTCGGATGCGGCAAGCTCCTCGGCCTTTTTCACCGCACCCGGCATGCCCTCGGGGCCGGGGGTGAGGATCAGCTCGGCGCCATAGGCTTTCAGCAGCAGACGGCGTTCACGGCTCATCGTCTCGGGCATCACGAACGCGCATTTGTAGCCGCGCGCCGCACAGACCATCGCCAGCCCGATGCCGGTGTTGCCCGAGGTGGGTTCCAGAATGATGGTGTCTTTGCTGATCTTGCCGGCTTTCTCGGCCGCGTCGATCATCGCGGCGGCGATGCGGTCCTTCACGCTGTGCGCGGGGTTGAAGAACTCGAGCTTGGCCAGCACCGTTCCGTCGATCCCCGCCGCAAGGCGGTTCAGACGCACCAGAGGTGTGTTGCCGATCAGTTGGGTGACATCGCTGGCGATATGCATGGAACGTCCTTGTCGTTGAGAGCACTGTTGTGTGGGCGCAGTCTAGGGCAGGTTGCGCAAGGACGGGAACCGAAACCTGAGGTAACGCATATTCTTCCATGAAGCGGCATTTGCGCGCATGGAACGCTCTCTGCGGAGAGGCGCACAGAGAAAAATCCGCTACCGGTATTTTTCTACAGCACCTGCACGGCGACCGATTTGACCAGCGCCAGCACGCCCGCGCCCGGGGCGAGCGCCAGCCGCGTCACCGCATCGGGCGTGATGCGGGCCAGCAGCACGGCGCGGCCGACGGAAATTTCCACCAGTGTGGCGCGATGTGCCGGGTCCGGCGCAAGGGCACGCACCTTTCCGTGCAGGATGTTGTGGATGCTGATCCCGCGTGGTTCTTCTGTGGCCAGGATCACTTCGCGCGCCGGGATACGCACGCGCAATGCCGCGCCGAGCGGTCTGTCGAGCAGCGGCACCAGCAGATGCGCGCCGCCGATGCCGAGGACGCTGAGCATGCGATCCGGATCGTGCGCGGCGATGCGCGCATCGAGGATCGCGCCGGCATCGTCGCGCGCCGCCAGTGCCAGATCGGCGCGGTGTGTGATGTCGGCGAGCGGTTCGGCGGCGATCACGCGACCTTCCTCCATTAATACCAGCGTGTCGGCCAGCCGGGCGACTTCCTCGAGCGCATGGGTGACGTAAACGATGGGCAGATGGAACGCATCGCGCAGCTGCGCCAGATAGGGCAGGATCTCGGCCTTGCGCGGCGCGTCCAGCGCGGCGAGCGGTTCGTCCATCAGCAGCAGCTGCGGCTGGGCGAGCAGCGCGCGCCCGATCGCCACGCGCTGGCGTTCGCCGCCGGACAGGGTTTTGGGCTTGCGCGTCAGCAGATGTTCGATGCCGAGCAGCGCCACCACATCGTCGAACCGTGTCGGTCCTGCGGGCGCGCGCTTCAGGCCGTAGCGCAGATTGGCGGCGACGCTCATATGCGGAAACAGCCGCCCGTCCTGAAACACCAGGCCGATACGCCGGCGTTCGGCGGGCAGTTGCGCGATGTCCTGCCCGTTCAGCATCACCCGGGCAGCATCCGCCTTCAGCAGACCGGCGATGGCGGCGATGACGGTCGATTTGCCGCAGCCCGACGGGCCGAACAGCGCGATCACGCCGGGGGCAGGCACGTCGAACGCGGCATCCAGCGTGAAGGCCGGAAAACTGTGCTGGATGGAGATCGAAAAGCTCATGTGTTGAACCGCCGTCTGACCCATTCGCCCAGCAACAGGCCGCACAGGGCGAGGGCGATCGAGATCCCGGCGAACCGCGCCGCGGCCGCCTCGCCGCCCGGGGTCTGCAGCGCGCTGTAGATGGCCAGCGGCAGGGTGCGGGTTTCGCCGGGGATGTTGGCCGCGAAGGTGATCACCGCGCCGAATTCGCCCAGCGATGCCGAGAACCCCATGATGGCGCTGGCCAGAATGCCCGGCGCCAGCAGCGGCAGCAGGATGGTGCAGAACCGGTCCGCCCACCCTGCCCCCAAGGATCGCGCCGCGTCTTCCAGACCGGCGTCGATGTTTTCCAGCGACAGGCGGATGGTGCGCACCATCAGCGGCATCACCATCACCGCGCAGGCCAGCGCCGCGCCGGCGGTGGTGAACACCAGGCGGATGCCGAACCAGTCGTGCAGCCATGCGCCGATCGGGCCGCGCAGGCCGAGCATCACCAGCAGCAGCCAGCCGATCACCACCGGCGGCAGCACCAGCGGCATGTGGACCAGCATGTCGAGCAGAAACCGCCCTGGAAACCGGCAGCGCACCAGCACGAACGCCAGCGCCAGCGCCACCGGCAGCCCGAAGGCCACGGCGCGCAGCGCGACATTCAGGCTGAGCAGCAGCGCCTGGGTTTCGTCGGCGCTCAGCATCACGGTGCGGATCGGATCGCGAAACCGGCGCGCTGATAGATGGCGCGTGCCTCGGGCCCGGTCAGGAACGCCAGCAGGGCGCGGGCGGTGTCCAGATTGCGCTGCTGGCCGGGGCGCGTGGCGATCGCGAACGGATAGGTGATCGGGGTGTGGCTGTCGGCGGGAAAGGTCGCCACGACGTGCAGGGCGGGCGCCACGGCGGCGTCGGTCGCATAGACGATTCCGTACGGCGCCTCGCCGCGTTCGACCAGCAGCAGCGCGCCGCGCACGCTTTCGGCCAGCGCCAGACGCGGCGATAACGCATCCCACAGGCCGAGCGCGGTCAGCGCCTGCTGTGCATAGCGCCCGGCCGGCACATGCGCGGGATCGCCGCTGGCGATGCGGGCTTCACCCAGAATGCGTGGCAGATCGGCCAGCGCGACCGGATCTGGCTTGGCCGCCACCAGCACCAGCGCATTGCCGAGCGGACTGGTGCGCGTGTCGGGCACGATCAGCCCGCGTTCCGCCGCCCAGTCCATCCACCGTTCGTCGGCCGAGATGAACACGTCGACCTCGGCCCCCTGCTCCATCTGGCGGGCCAGCGTCGACGACGCGGCGAAGTTGAAGCGGATCGCCGGATGCCCCGCCGCGACCCAGAGCTTGTCGATGTCCTGCAACACGTTGGTCATGCTGGCGGCGGCGAAGACGGTCGGCGGCGTTTGCTGCGCACGGCCCGCAGCGGGCAGGCAGGTGGCCGAGACGAGAAAGGCGAGGAACAGAAAGCGGCGCATCGGGCGGCTCCTTGCGCGGGGTGGTTGCGCGGGATGGTCTGGCGAAAGTGGCATATTTGCCGCCACGATATATCTGGATAAATATATCGGCAAATCTTTTCGAGTATGCTTAGGTTTTTATATATCTAGGATAGAGCATGCCTAAAGTCCGCCACCTGGACCGTTCGGGTCCGCATCTGCGTATCGTATTGAACGGCCGTCTCGTGCTGGGGCCGGGGCGTGCCGATCTGCTGGAACAGATCGGCAGGACGGGATCGATCGCCAGCGCCGGGCGGGCAATGGGCATGTCGTATGCGCGGGCGTGGAAACTCGCCGAAGACCTGAATGCGGTTTTTTCGTCGCCGCTGATCGTCGCCGCCAAGGGTGGTTCTGGCGGCGGCGGTGCGTACCTGACGGAACTGGGGGAAAAGATGCTGGCGGTCTATCGGCGCATGGAAACAAAGACCGCGGCGGCGATCGGCACCGAGATAGCTGCGGTGCGCCGCGTCGTGGTGCGGGGCTGAGATGGGCGGCGCGGTCGACCTGGAACTGGTCGGGCTGCTGGAGCGCAAGTTCTTCGACGCCTGGCCGGGGTTGACCACGTTCTACGACGCCTGCTGGGTGATGCGGCTGTCGCGCGGCTATACCAAGCGCGCCAATTCGGTCAGTTTTCTGGACCCCGACGATGCCGAGATGATGCGGCGTCTGATGCGCGCCGAAGAGATCTACGCGCGCAACAAACTGCCCGCGTGTTTTCGCATCACCCCGCTTGCCCCGCCGGGGCTGGATGCGACGCTCGAGGCGCGCGGCTATCGCTTGCTCGACGAAACCCTGACGATGACGATGGCGTTATCCGCAACCCCGCCGGATGCCGCCCTGCATGTGCAGGCAACACCGGACGAGGCATGGCTGCGCGCTTTCATCGACGCATCGGGCGTTGCCGAACAGCACGAGGCGGCGATGCGCCTGCTGCTGGCACGCATCGTGCCCGAGACGTCGTACCTGACCCTGCGTACCGAAGATGGCGATGCCGGCACCGCGCTGGTGGTGGTCGATGGCGACTGGGCGGGGATCTTCGATGTCGCCGTGCGCGCCGATCTGCGCGGGCGCGGGTATGGCGCGCGGCTGATGCGCGGCGTGCTGGCCCATGCGGCAGCATGCGGTGCGCGGCAGGCCTGGCTGCAGGTCACCGCGGCCAATACGCGGGCGCGGGCGCTTTATGCGGCATTGGGGTTTGCCGAGGCATACCGCTATGTTTATCGCATGAAAGTGTAGATCACAGATGAATATACAACCAGGTAATTGGTTGTAATGTTATAAACAGTACAAAATTATATTTAGTTCTGCCTTCGGCTTTGTGAAGATATACTTACCCTCCGCCAACTATTTCAGGACAGGAGGATAACGATGCGGCAGGCAGACTGGATATCCGCTTCACGTCCGACGAATGCCGACAGGCCGGACCGCCGGTCTTTCATGATGGGTGCCAGCCTTGCGGCGACGGCTCTGGCCATGACGGGTGGGCGCAGTGCAGCGGCGCAGCCGGCCGGCGATGCCGAGATCCGGGCCGCGGTAGAGGACGCGCACCGGCGTTTCACCAGCCTGACCGAAGGCAAGAACGCCGACTACATTCCGTATCTGGCCAGTGTGCCCAGCAACCTGTTCGGGATCGTCGCGGTCAGCCCGTCCGGCATGATGTATCAGGCCGGCGACATAGATTACGCCTTCGCGATCGAATCCATTTCCAAGCTGTTCGTGCTGGCGATGGTGATGGAAGAAACCGGCCCTGCGGAACTGCGCAAGAAGATCGGCGCCGATCCCACCGGCATGCCGTTCAATTCCGTGCAGGCGATCGAACTGCACCAGGGCAGGCCGCTCAACCCGTTCGTCAACGCGGGCGCCATTGCGACGACCAGTCTGTTGCGGGCCGACGGTGCGCAGCAGCGCTGGAGCCGGATCGCCGAAGGGTTCAAGGCGTTTGCCGGCCACGAGCTGCGCGTGAATGAAGACGTCTACAAATCCGAGGCCGCCACCAACCAGCACAACCGTGGCATCGCCTGGCTGCTGCAGAGCTACGGCTACATGTACAGCGACCCGATGGAGGCGACCGATATCTACACGCGGCAATGCTCGATCGCGGTGACCGTCAAGGATCTGGCGATCATGGGGGCGGTGCTGGCGGGGGGCGGCGTGCATCCGGTCAGCAAGCAGCGGATCGTCGCAGCGGCGAATGTACCGCATCTGCTGGCCGAGATGACGCTGAACGGCATGTACGACGCCAGCGGCACGTGGCTGTACGAAGTTGGCCTGCCGGCCAAAAGCGGCGTCGGCGGCGGGGTGCTGTCGATCGTGCCGGGCAAGCTGGCGATCGCCGCGTTCTCGCCGCCGCTCGATACGTTCGGCAACAGCGTGCGTGCCCAGCGCGGCATCGGGCATGTGGCGAAAACCCTGAAGATGAGCCTGTTCGCCTGAACTGGAGTGCGCACAAAAAATGCCGGATGCAGAAACCTGCATCCGGCATCGAACCATCCTGAACGGATGATCAGGGTTTTTTCGGCGTTAGCAGTTTCTGTTTCACCAGTTCTTCGGCGATCTGCACCGCGTTCAGCGCCGCGCCCTTGCGCAGATTGTCGGACACGCACCAGAAAATCAGCCCGTGCGGCACGGTCGGGTCCTTGCGGATGCGCGAGATGAACACCGCGTCCTCGCCGGCGATTTCCTTCGGTGTCGCATAACCGCCGTCTTCACGGCGATCCACCACCATCACCCCCGGCGCTTTCGACAGCGCCTGACGCGCCGCCGCTTCGGTGATCGGGTTCTCGCAGTCGATCCACACCGATTCACTGTGGCCGACGAACACCGGCACGCGCACGCAACTGGCGGTCACCGCGATGTCGGGGTCGAGCATTTTCTTGGTTTCGACCACCATCTTCCATTCTTCCTTGGTCGACCCGTCGTCCATGAACTTGTCGATATGCGGAATCAGGTTGAAGGCGATCGGCTTGGTGAACTGCTGCGGCGCGGGCGCATCGTTGACGAATTCGCCGCGTGTCTGCGTGAACAGTTCGTCCATGCCTTCCTTGCCGGCGCCCGACACCGACTGATAGGTCGACACCACCACACGCTTGATCTTGAACTTGTCGTGCAGCGGCTTTAACGCCACCAGCATCTGGATCGTCGAGCAGTTCGGATTGGCGATGATGTTGCGCTTCTTGAACTGCGCCAGATGCTGCGGGTTTACCTCGGGCACCACCAGCGGCACATCCGGGTCCATGCGGAATTCGCTGGTGTTGTCGATCACCACGCAGCCCTGCGCCGCGGCGCGCGGCGCATGCACGGCGGACACCGCGCCGCCCGGCGAAAACAGACCGATGTCCCAGCCCGTGAAGTCGAACGTGTCCAGCGCCTGAACCTTCAGCGTGCGGTCTTCCCCGAAACTGACTTCCTGCCCGGCGCTACGGCCCGATGCCACGGCGGCGATGTCCGTAATCGGGAAATTGCGCTCGGCCAGAGTTTTCAGAATCTCGCGTCCGACTGCCCCGGTGGCGCCGACGACTGCAACCCTGTAGCCCATATCCAGAACTCCAACCTCAATAAAATACAGCGAAGACGATAGCGTTAATCCCGTGGATCGGGGGGCGCAAGCGTTGTTTGTGCACGTGCGAAGCGAACCCCGGTCGCCAGCCAGATTCCGCCGGTCAGCAGCGTGATCGCGGCAATCTGTTGCCAGCCCGGAATTTCCCCCAGCAGCACAACCCCCATCGCCGAGCCCAGTACCGGGTTCAGCGCCCCGACCGCCCCTGCCCTGCCCGGCCCCAGGATACCGACCCCGGCGGTGAACAGCAGAACCGACAGCACGCCGCTGTACACACCGTGCAGCAGCGCGGCGATCAGCAGTTCCGAGGCCGGGGCGGCGAACAGCGCGCCGCCGGTGACGATCAGATACGGCACCGACCAGGCCAGCGCCGAGCCGGTCGCCGACAGCGCGACGACCTGCAGCGCCGTCATCCCGGAGCCGCGCACGGCGATGGTGTAGACCGACCACAGGAAGGCGGCGGTGACGAAGAACAGGTCGCCGCGCAGGATGTCCCAGCCGTCGCGATGCGCGGTATCGACCGACGACACCAGCAGCAGCGCGCCGGCCAGCACCACCCCCAGCCCGATGGCGCGGCGTTGGTTCAGGCGTTCCTTCAGGATGAAATGCGCCATCGCGCCGGTGAACACCGCGCCCATCGGCGAGGTCATCGCGGTGCCGTGCGCGACCGGCGCCCAGGCGAGCCCGGTGGTGTTGAACAGGCTGAACGCGGCGCCCGAGCCCATGACGATCGCCAGCACCCGCCAGACGCCCAGCCGGCGCAGCGGGAAACCGTAGCGCAGCGTGACCGGCAGCAGGAGGATGGCGGCGGTGGCGAAGCGGATGGCCACGGCGTCCATCGCGTTGAGCGTGGCATTGGTCAGCAGGAAGCGCGTGCCGACCGCCCAGCTCGACCAGATGCACACGGCGCCGAACGCGCATATCCAGCCCAGCGTCATGCCGCCGGACAGCCGGCCTCGCAGTTTTTCGATCATGGGGCAAACCTAGATCGGTTGTCAGACGGTGGAAATACGGCGCAAGAATAGACAGATGAAGATCGACATGCAGCCCGCTCCCGCTTTTCTGCCCGCCGGACAACGGATTTACGCGATCGGCGACATCCACGGTTGTGCCGGGCAACTGGCTGATCTGCACAAACAGATAGAAGCCGATCTGCGCGTCCGCCCGGTGGCCGACGCCACGCTGCTGCATCTCGGCGATTACATCGACAAGGGCGCGAACAGCGCTGGGGTGCTGGACTTGCTGGCCTGCGGTGCGCCGGTTGCGGGGGTGCGCCAGACGGTCAACCTGATCGGCAACCATGAAAAGCTGCTGATCGATGCTCTGGGCGGCGGTGCCGGCGCGATCGCCGACTGGCTGTGGTGCGGCGGCCGGGCGACGCTGCAAAGCTGGGATCTGGACAGCGCGCGGCCCGATATCTGGCAGGCTGGGATTCCCGCCGCGCATCACGCGTTTCTGGGCGGGCTTCGGCACATGCACCGGGCCGGGGGCTATGTGTTCGTGCATGCCGGCGTGCGCCCCGGCATCGCGCTGGAGGCACAGGCCGAAGCGGACCTGACCGGCATCCGCCAGCCGTTTCTGGCCAGCGAGGCCGATTTCGGCGCGGTGGTGGTGCATGGGCACACGGCGGCGCTGGCGCCGGTCGTGCGGGCGAATCGCATCGGCGTCGATACCGGCGCATGGGCGGGTGGTGTGCTGAGCTGTGTGGTGCTTGAAGAAGAGCACTGCGGATTTTTATCGGCCGGCGAGTAAAAAATTTCAGACTTTGCCGTGCAATGGCCAAAGTTCACGGTATGTTGATTACCGGGATCGTAAGACGGGCGCGTCTGAAGGCGTCCATGAAAGTTCGTTGTTGTCCGATGGCAGGAAAAGATGAGGTCTGAATGTCTACCGCAACGCCGCTGATCGCGACCATTGTCGGCGGGTTGACGCTTGCCTTCATCTTCGGGGCGATCGCGCACCGGCTGCGGATCTCGCCGCTGGTCGGCTATCTGCTGGCCGGTGTGGTGGCCGGGCCGTGGACACCGGGGTTCATCGCCGACCTGAAACTGGCCGGCGAGCTGGCGGAGATCGGCGTGATCCTGCTGATGTTCGGGGTCGGGCTGCATTTTTCGCTGAAGGACCTGCTGTCGGTGCGCGCGGTGGCGATTCCCGGCGCGATCGGGCAGATCATCCTGACGTCGAGCGTGGGGACCGGGCTCGGCCTGCTGCTGGGCTGGCCGTTGACCGGGGCGATCGTGTTCGGGCTGTCGCTGTCGGTGGCCAGCACGGTGGTGCTGCTGCGCACGCTGGCCGAACGCGGCGTGCTGGACTCCGAGCGCGGACGCACGATGGTCGGCTGGCTGATCGTCGAAGACCTGGTGATGGTGCTGGCGCTGGTGCTGCTGCCGGCCTTGGTCGGCGGGTCGATGTCGGGCGGCGGGCTCGGCTGGCTGGGCCAGATGATCGGCCTGGGCGACGGGGTCGGCGCGGTGCTGCTGATCACGCTGGCCAAGGTGGGTGGTTTCATCCTGCTGATGCTGGTGGTCGGGCGGCGGCTGATTCCGTGGATCCTGCACTGGGTGGCGCATACCGGCTCGCGCGAGCTGTTCCGCATGGCGGTGCTGGTGCTGGCGCTGGGGGTCGCGTATGCGGCCTCGGCGTCGTTCGGGGTGTCGTTCGCGCTGGGGGCGTTTCTGGCCGGCATGCTGTTGTCGGAAAGCCAGCTCGCCAACCGCGCCGCACAGGAGATCCTGCCGTTGCGCGACGCCTTCGCGGTGCTGTTCTTCGTCTCGGTCGGCATGCTGTTCGACCCCGCAGTGCTGACGCGCAGCCCGTGGGCGGTGCTCGGCACGGTGGCGGTGATTCTGTGCATGAAGTCGCTGGCGACGTTCGGGCTGATGCGGCTGTTCGGGCAACCGCGTACTATGGCGATGCAGACGGCGGTGTTCGTGGCGCAGATCGGCGAATTCTCGTTCATCCTGTCGGGGCTGGGCGTTCATCTGCAGGTGCTGCCGCAGGAAGGGCGCGATCTGATTCTGGCCGGGTCGATCATCTCGATTCTGCTCAACCCGCTGCTGTTTTTGGTACTGGATTATCTGCGCCGCCGTCAGGAACGGGCGGCGGAAGCGATCTCCACCACCGCCGCGCCGGTGGTTCCCAGCGAACCGGCGGCCGAACCCGAGCCCGTGGCGCTGACCGATCACGCCGTGCTGGTCGGTTACGGCCATGTCGGATGCACGCTGGCGGCGCACCTGCGCGCCCAGAACATGCCGCTGGTCGTGCTCGAGGACCGCGAGGATCTGGTCGAGAACCTGCGCGCCCAGGGCATTCAGGCGATTCAGGGCAACGGTGCGGCGCCGATGCTGGTCCGTGCCGCGAACGTGGCGGCGGCGCGGATCCTGTTCATCGCCATTCCGCAGGCGTTCGAGGCCGGGCAGATCATCCAGCAGGCGCGCACCGCCAATCCGGCTTTGCGGATCATCGCGCGCACCTACGACGACGCCGAGACCGAATATTTCACCCGCATGGGGGCGGACAAGGTGGTGAATGCCGAGGAAGCCGCCGCCCACGTCATGCTGGAAGGCGAGGCCTGTAGCCCCGTGATGCCGGCCGATGCGCCGCAGCCCGTGGTCGAGGAAATGCCCGCCAACCTTTTTCCGACTTCCACGCCCGAGCTGAGTCCGTCTGCCGCTTAAATCCGGCACGACGGAAAACACGGATAACACAACGGACGAACACAGACAGAGAGTCCAACACCAAGCAGGAAGGAAGACGGCATGCCGCACGCAACCCCGTTGATCACCACGATTGTCGGCGGATTGTGTCTTGCCTTCCTTCTGGGAACGATTGCCTACCGGTTCCGGATTTCGCCGTTGGTCGGGTATCTGCTGGCGGGTGTGCTGGTCGGACCGTGGACGCCGGGATTCGTCGCCGATCGCTACCTGATCGGCGAGCTGGCGGAGATCGGCGTGATCCTGCTGATGTTCGGGGTCGGGCTGCATTTTTCGCTGAAGGATCTGCTGTCGGTCAAATACATCGCCATTCCGGGCGCACTGGTGCAGATCGCCGTGGCGACGGTGCTGGGCATGGGGCTGGCGGCGGCGCTGGGCTGGCCGGTGTCGGCGGGGGTGGTGTTCGGGCTGGCGCTGTCCACCGCCAGTACAGTCGTGCTGCTGCGCGCCGTCACCGAACGCAAGATCCTGGAGACCGATCGCGGCCGCATCGCGGTGGGCTGGCTGATCGTCGAAGACCTGGTGATGGTGCTGGCGCTGGTGCTGCTGCCGGCGCTGGCCAGCGCCGGGGTGATCGGCACCGGTGGCAACACCGTGGCGGGCGGTGCCGGCATCGGCTGGACGGTGCTGTTGACCGTGCTGAAGGTGGTGGCGTTCATCGCGCTGATGCTGCTGGTCGGGCGGCGGGTGATCCCGTGGCTGCTGCACTGGGTGGCGCATACCGGCTCGCGCGAGCTGTTCCGGCTGGCGGTGCTGGCGCTGGCGCTGGGTGTCGCCTATGGCGCGTCGAAACTGTTCGACGTGTCGTTCGCGCTGGGGGCGTTCTTCGCCGGTATGGTACTGGCGGAAAGCGAACTGTCGCACCGCGCCGCGCATGAAACCCTGCCGCTGCGCGACGCTTTCGCGGTGCTGTTTTTCGTCTCGGTCGGTATGCTGTTCAACCCGGCGACGCTGATCGACGACCCGCTGTCGCTGCTGGCGACGCTGGCGATCATCCTGGTCGGCAAGTCGATGGCGGCGTTCGCGCTGGTGCGGCTGTTCGGTTACGCCAACACGACGGCGATGACGATCTCGGCCAGCCTGGCGCAGATCGGCGAATTCTCGTTCATTCTGGCGGTGTTCGGCGTGACGCACGGTGTGCTGCCCGAGGCGGCGCGCGACCTGATTCTGGCCGGGGCGATCTTTTCGATCCTGCTCAATCCGCTGGCCTTCATGCTGGTCGACTACATCGAAAAGCGCCGGGCGGTTCGCGATGCCGCACCCGGCGCCGCACCGCCGAAGGCCGAACTGACCCCGTTTACCGGCCGCGGGCATACGGTGCTGGTCGGCTACGGCGGACGCATCGGGCGAATGCTGGCGGACCGGCTGCGGGCGCGAAATGCGTCGCTGGTGGTGCTGGAAGCGCGCGACGATCTGGCCGCGGCGCTGCAGGCCCAGGGCGTGCAGGTGCTGCATGGCAACGCGGCGACGCCCGAGGTGCTGGCCGCGGCGAACATCGCCGCGGCGGACGTGCTGCTGATCGACATCACCCAGGCGTTCGAGGCCGGGCAGATCGTCGCGCAGTCGCGCGCCCTGAACGCCGGCCTGAAGATCGTCGTGCATGCGCACGATGCCGCCGAAGCCGCGCATTTCGTGCAACTGGGCGCGAACACCATCATCGACACCGACAGTACCGCCGCCGATGCGATGCTGGCGGCGGCGGGAACCAGCGGCTAGGCTGGGCGGATGCTGCATGTGGTGAAAATCGGCGTGGGGGTGCGCGACATCGCGCATCTGGCCGAAATTCAGGGCGAACGCCTGGCGCGCGAGGGAACGCTGCGCCATCTGACGCGGTTCTTTCCCAAACGCGCCGCCGAAATCGTCGGCCAGGGGTCGCTGTACTGGGTGCTGACCGGGGCGATCGTGGTGCGCCAGCGCATCCTCGACATCCGCCCCGATACCAAACCCGACGGCAGCGCCTGCACCGCGCTGGTGCTGGATGCGGCGCTGGTGCCGGTCGAGGCGCGGCTGATGCGCCCGTTTCAGGGCTGGCGTTATCTAAGCGCCGAGGACGCGCCTGCGGACCTGCGGACGGCGCGATCGGCGGACGGCGATGATCCCCTGCCTCCCGCGCTGCATCGCGCCTTGCGCGAGCTTTGCCTGATCTGAGCGGACGTTCGGCAAAGCTGTCAAAAAATCCAGCTACGCTCCAGCCCGCTTACAGGAGGGCGGGCCTAAAAGCACACAGTATTCAATTCAATGGAGCTTATCTTGAGCACCTTCACCCGTCGTTCCCTGCTGGCGGCCCTTGGTCTGGCCGGCACCGCTGCTCTCGCCGTCGGCACCGCCGAAGCTGCCACGCAGCGCCGGACGCGCCACACCCATCATCGCCGCCCGGCGCACGGGCAGCAGCAGCACAGCACACATAGCACGCATACCCGCCGCCGCAGCAGCCATCGCAGCGCGGCAACCCCTGCCCCGCAGAACTGAGGGGCCAGGCAGTCTCAGGCACACGCAGCGGCCCGGTTCATCCGGGCCGTTTTGTTTTAGCGCCGCGGCGGGCGGGCTTTCGGCCGTTTGGCATGCACGCTCAGCAGCGTCAGCAGCCCTTCCAGCAGCGCGGTGGGCGACGGCGGGCAGCCGCGGATCAGCAGATCGACCGGAACGGCGGCGGCGATGCCGCCCTTGGTCGCGTACGATCCTCTGAACACCCCGCCATCCACCGCGCAGTCGCCCACCGCCACCACCCATTTCGGGTCGGGCGTGGCGTTGTAGGTGCGCTGCACGGCCTCGAACATGTTGGCGGTCAGCGGGCCGGTGACCAGCAGCACGTCGGCGTGGCGCGGGCTGGCGACGAAGTGCAGCCCGAAGCGTTCCAGGTCGTAGACGATGTTGTTCAGCGCGTGGATTTCCAGCTCGCAGCCGTTGCACGACCCGGCGTCGATCTGGCGGATCGCCAGACTGCGCCCCAGCAGCGCCTGCCCCGCCGCCGCGACGCGCTGCGCCAGGGTGCGCACGGCGGTCTCGTCGGGCGGCGGCGCGGCCTCGGTCGCCGGGCCGCGGACGAGGTTACGGACGATCCGGTGCCAGGCCATTACAGGTCCACCCCGCTGTAGCTTGCGTTCACCGATTTGTTGCACAGCGGGAAATCGGCGACGATGTTGTCGCGGATGCAGGCTTCGAGCAGCGGCCAGTGCATCCACGAGGGATCGCGCGCGAAATTCGCGGTGATCAGGCCGCTGGCGCCGAGCCGGACCCAGTGCAGGATCTCGCCGCGGAACCCTTCGGCGATGCCGACGCCTTCGCCATGGGCGGCGGGCAGCGGCACGATCTGCTCGCCGGGCGGCATGCCGGACAGCAGCGTTTGTAGCAGCCGGATCGATTCCGCCACCTCGGCCAGGCGAACGCGCACCCGCGCATCGACATCGCCGGCCGTGTAGAGCGGCATGGCCAGATTCAGCGTATCGTAGGGCGGATACGGCAGATGGATCCGCGCATCGAACCGCCGCCCCGAGGCGCGCCCCACATAGCCGCCGGCCGCAAACGCATGGGCGAGCTGCGGCGTGATCACGCCGGTGCCTTCCATGCGGTCGGTCAGACTGGCGCGGCTGTCGTAGGTGCGCTGGATATCGGGCAGTTCGGCGCGGATCGCCTCGAGCGCGCGCAGGATCGTGGCCTCGCTGCCCGGCGTCATGCCGGCGGCGACGCCGCCCGGCAATACCAGATCCATCATCAGCCGGTGCCCGAACGCCGCCTGCGCGGCGCGCAGCAGCATTTCGCGATGATAGCCGCAGCGCGCCTGCAGCCAGACGAAGGCGGCATCGTTGGTGATCGCGCCGATGTCGCCCAGATGGTTGGCGATGCGCTCGATCTCGGCCATCACACCGCGCAGCGTCTGGGCGTGCGGGGAAACCTCGGCGCCGGTGGCGGCCTCGGCGGCGCGGGCGAAGGCGATGGCGTGCGCCACGGTGGAATCGCCCGAGATCCGCGCGGCGAACGGCGCTGCGGCGCGCGGCGACTTGCCGTGCATCAGCTTCAGCGTGCCCTTGTGCGTGTAGCCCAGCCGCGCTTCCAGCCGCACCACGGTTTCGCCCTGGGCGTGGAAGCGGAAATGCCCGGGTTCGATGATCCCCGCATGCACCGGGCCGACCGGAATGACATGCAGGCTGTCGCCCTTGGCCGGCAGGAATTCGGGCTGCGGGACATCGGCCTCGGTGTGCAGCGGCGGGCGCGGCGACATCGGGGCGGCGACCGGCCAGCGGCCGTGGTCCAGCCAGGCGCGCGCATCGGTGCCGTCCTCGGCGGTGTGGCCCCACAGGTCGCGGATCATGCGTTCGAACCAGCCGGCCGCGGCGTGGGCGGGCGACAGGGCGGGATAGACGCCGTCGGTTACCGCGACCGAGGCCAGAAACAGCACCGCGTGCCGATCCGGGCCGGGATGGTCGTTGCGCAGGAACGCGGCGTGGACCTGGGCGGTGTCGGCCCACAGGCCGAGCAGCGACAGCGACGGATGCTGCGACAGTTCGGTCCAGGCCGCGCGGGTCAGCAGATAACGCTCGTACGGTGCCGCTTTATGCATCGGGCAGGTGGCGAGCAGGGTCTGGATGTCGCTCATCGCAGATACTCGGCAATGCTGATCAGCCAGCGGGTCAGGAATTCGGGCTGCGCGGCCCCCAGGGCGGTCAGCACGACGATATGCAGCCAGATCGCCCCCAGCGCGTGCCAGACCGGCGGGCGCTCGGCATCCGGGGTCGGCGTGCCGAAACACAGCGACTGCATGCGCGCGACCAGCGCGGCGAAGGCGGCGATCAGGCCGATCGCCATCAGGATCAGCAGCCAGGGCTGTTGACGGAACAGCGCGCCGAGGATCAGCACTTCGCTGGTGAACAGCGCGAAGGGCGGGATCGCGGCGATGGCGGCGATCAGCAGCACCAGGCTCCAGCCCAGCGCGGGGGACGACAGCGTCAGCCCGCCGATCTGCGCGAAGCCCTGCCCGCCCTTGCGCTGCGCCGCATGGCCGACGGCGAAGAAGATCGCGCTCTTGGCCAGTGCGTGTCCGCCCATGTGCAGCAGCCCGGCGAAATGCGCGCCGACCCCGCCCAGCCCGAACGCCACGGCGATGACCCCCATGTGCTCGATCGACGACCAGCTGAAGAAGCGTTTCACGTCACGGCGCAGCCACAGACTGAAGGCGGCCAGCAGGACCGAGACGATGCCGATGGTCAGCAGCATGATACCCGGCGAGATGGTGTCGTCATTCGCGGTCATCAGCATGCGGATGCGCAGGATGGCTGCGAAGGCGATGTTCAGCACCAGCCCCGACAGTACCGCGCAGATCGGCGTCGGCCCTTCGGCATGGGCGTCGGGCAGCCAGGCGTGCAGCGGGGCGAGGCCGGCCTTGGTGCCGTAGCCGATCAGCAGGAACACGAAGGCCAGATCGAGCAGCGGCGCGTTCATGCGCGGGGAGGCCTGGTTCAGTTCCTCCCAGCTCATCGCATCCAGCCCGGGGCCGAGCACCTGGGTGGCGGCCAGATACAGCAGGATGGTGCCGAACAGCGCCAGCCCGATGCCTACCCCGCACAGGATGAAGAATTTCCACGCCGCCTTGATCGCCGCCTGGGTGCGGTACAGCGCCACCATCGGCACGGTGATCAGCGCGGTCGCCTCGACCGCCACCCACATCAGGCCGATATTGTCGGCCAGCAGGGCCAGCAGCATGGCCGCCGACATCAGCTGGTACATCGTGTGATAGATGCGCACGCGCCGCTCGTTCAGGCGGCCGTTGCGGATTTCGGTGGTGATGTAGCCGGCCGAGAACCATGCGGTGGTGGTGGTGATGAAGGTGGTCAGGACGATCAGATAGATGTTGAAGTGATCGAGATGCAGCAGGCCGAAACGCCCCTGCTCGGCCCCGAACAGCGATAACGCCAGCAGGAAGTTCAGCGCCGCCACGCAGCAGTTCACCCAGGCGGCGAGCGTGGCGTTACGGACCACCAGCAGCAGCAGCGCGGCAACGACCGGCAGGGCGACCGGAAAGGCCAGGGCGGGGATCGGCAGGGTCATTGATCTTCCTCCTGCACGGCATCCAGCGCCGAGGTATCCAGACTGTCGAAGCGTTCACGGATCTGGAACAGGAACACACCGAAGATCATGAACGCCACGACGACCAGTGCGGCGATCACCAGTTCCAGCACGAACGGCATGCTGGCGACGCCGACTGCCGCCAGGATCAGCCCGTTTTCCAGACTGAGGAACCCGATCACCTGGCTGATCGCGTTGCGCCGCGCGATCATCATCAGCAGCCCCAGCAGCACGACCGACAAGGCCAGCGCCAGATCCTCGACGGTCAGCACCGACGCGCCGGACGCCGCGCCGACCGGCAGCACCACCATGATCGCCAGCGCCACCAGCGCCGCGCCCTGCAGCATCGACGGGAACACCCCCATGGCGGTTTCCACGCCGCGATGCACGTTCATGCGCCGGGTGATGCGGTGCAGCGCCAGCGGAATGGCGATCGCCTTGGCGGCCAGCGTGATGAAGGCGGTGATGTAAAGTTCGATATGTCCCTGGATATACCCTTGCCAGCCAGCGGCCGCGGCCAGCACGCAAGCCTGCAGCGCGAAGATGTTGATGATCGCCGACAGCCGGCGCTGGTAGAGCAGCGCGAACGACAGCACCAGCACCAGTCCGCCCAGCAGGTGGGCGGTGTCGTAGGTCAGAATGCCGAAACCGGTCTGCCCGTTCATACGCCACCTGTGCTGACGAACAGGAACACCACGCCCAACAGTGCCAGCAGCAGGGCCGCGCCGAGGAATTCGGGGACGCGGAACACCCGCATCTTGGCGATCGACGCTTCGAGGAACGCCAGCGCCAGCGCCAGAACCAGGGTCTTCGCGGCCCAGGCGCCGAGGCCGGCCAGCCAGTCGAGCGGCGTGGCATCGGGCGTCGCGGTGCCGAACGGGAAGAAAACGCCGCCGATCAGGTTCAGCCAGAGCAGCAGCTTCAACATCGCCTGGGCGTGCATCAGCGCCAGATGACGGCCGGAATATTCCAGCAGCATCGCCTCGTGCACCATGGTCAGTTCCAGATGTGTGCTGGGATTGTCGGCCGGCATGCGCGCGTTCTCGGCCAGCGCGACGACCAGCAGCGCGATCAGCCCCAGCGCCAGTGACACGCGCAGCCCGGGGGCGGCGTCGCGGAACTGCCAGGAAACCAGATCCAGATTGGTGTTGCCGGTGATCCAGGCGAAGATCAGCACGACCAGCAGCGCGGCGGGCTCGGCCAATGTCGCGAATGCCATATCGCGTGATGCGCCGATGCCGCCGAACGCGGTGCCGATGTCCATCGCGGCCAACGCCTGGATACAGCGCGCCAGTGCCAGCAGGCCGAGGATCACCAGCAGATCGGACAGCGGCGCGCTGACCATGCCGAGCGTAAAGCTCGGCACCAGCAGTGCGGCGGTGAACAGCACGGCAAATCCGGCGGCAGGCGCATGCACGAACAGCGTCGAAGCTCCCTCGGCGACGATCGGCTGTTTGCGGAACAGGCGGCGCAGGTCGCGGTACGGCTGCACGATCGGCGGCCCGCGCCGGCCCAGGATGCGCGCCTTGACCTTGCGGATCACCCCGGTCAGCAGCGGCGCCGCGGCCAGCAGCAGCAGCGCATGCAGCAATTGGGTGGCGATGGCGCAGACCAGCGTCATGGCGCGGCCTCGCGCCCGATGGCGTGGCTTTGTACGATCTGCTCGGGCCGGGCGGTTTCCAGCCGCTCCAGCACGGCGATCATCACCAGCAGCAGGATCAGCGTCGCGAACACCACGCCCAGCGTATGGCGGATGGTCAGATGGCGTGACAGGTCGGCCAGCCGCGCCAGCCAGGCATGGATGGCGGCGATGCGATCGAACACGAAGGTGAAGGCCGGGTCGTGCCAGGACAGTGTGTGCCGGGCCGCGCGTGCCTCGCCGGGGGCGGGCATGTCGACCTGTTCGCGTGCCCGCAGGATCGCGCCACCCAGCATGCGCCGGATCGGCTGGGCGAAGGAACCGGCCCCGTACTGGGTCTGCGGGTCGCCGAACGGCAGATGGCGCGGCGCCGGGATGAAGCCGCAGTCCCAGGCCGGCGCGAGGGTGGGGATCGCCCGCGCCTGATCGGTACCGGCGATCCGTTGCACCGCGCGCCAGACCAGAAACAGGCAGCACGCCAGCAGCGCGCTGATGACCAGTGGCACATAGCCGTAGCTGTTGGTCGCCACGACCATGCCGGTGGCATCGACGCGCGGATCGACATGCGCGCCGCCCAGCACCGCCAGCACCGGGTCCAACAGCCCCAGCATCGCCCCCGGCACCAGTCCCAGCACGATGCACAGCCCGGCCAGCACCGTCATCGTGATACGCACCGGCCGGGCCATTTCCACGGCCGCGGCGGCACGCGGCATGCGCGGGCGGCCGAGGAACGCGATACCGATCATCCGCACCATCGCCGCCGCCGCCAGCGCCGCCGCCAGTCCCAGCATCACCACCAGCACGGTGAGGACGATCTGCAGCCCGAACCCGACATTGCGCGGCGCGGCCAGCGCCAATTGCAGGATCATCCATTCGCTGGCGAAACCGTTCAGCGGCGGCAGCGCGGCCGCCGCAGCCGCGGCGGCGATCACACACCACGCGGTGACCGGCATGCGCCGGATCAGCCCGCCCAGCAGATCCAGCTTGCGGCTGCCGCCCTCGTGCTGCGCGGCGCCGGCGCCCAGGAACAGCAATGTCTTGAAAACGCCGTGGTTCAGCGCGTGCAGCAGTCCCGCCCCCAGCGCCAGCGCGGCGAGCGGCGTCTGGTCGGTGGCGCGGAACAGCAGCGCCAGCCCCAGCGCGGCGGCGATCAGGCCGATATTCTCGATCGTGCTGCAGGCCAGCAGCACCTTCATGTCGCCCTCCTGCGTGGCGCGCAGCGCGCCGAGCACGGCCGCCCCCGCCCCCATGGCCAGCAGCGGCAGGCTCCACCAGACCGGGGTGACCGGGCCGAGCAGGTCGAACAGGATGCGGATCAGCACATAGAGCGCGACCTTGGTCATCGCCGCCGACATCAGCGCCGAGACATGGCTGGGCGCCGCCGGGTGGGCGAGCGGCAGCCAGACGTGCAGCGGCGCCAGTCCGGCCTTCGAGCCCGCGCCGATCAGCGTCAACGCGACCACCGCGCCGGCTTTCCAGCCGTCGAGCGGCAGTCTGCGGATCGCCTCGAAGCGCAGATCGGGCAGGATGTCGCCAGCCTGCGCCATCAGGCCGAAAGCGGGGATCAGGCACAGCGCCCCCAGCCCGGCCATCAGCAGATAAAGCCGCGCTGCGCGCTGGCTGTCCGGGTCTTCGGGCTTGGCCAGCACCAGCGCCCACGAGGCCAGCGACATCGCCTCGAACCCGACCAGCAGGGTGAAACCGTCGGCTGCCAGCACGGTCAGCGCCATGGCGGCGATGAAGACCGGATATGGCACCAGCAGCGCCGCCGGATGCACGGCGGAACGGTCGTGCGTGCTGCGCGCATAGACCGAAGCCGCCGCCCCGCTGGCGAAGACGATCAGCAGAAACCACAGCGACAGCGCGTCGGCGGCCAGATTGACCCCCTGCCCCGGCAGGCCGAACGGCAGGACCAGCCGCGCCGCGGGCGCGCCGCTCAGCAGCCCGGACAGCGCGGCGGCGGCGCCCGCCGCGCACAGGATCAGGCAGAGCGTATAAACCCGCCCCCCGCGCAGCCCGGGAATGCCCAGCGCCGTTCCCATCGCCAGCAGACAGAAGGCCGGCAGAAGGCAGGCCAGCACCGTCAGCATCGAAATACCGCACTGGTTGCCATGAGATGGCACATTGTCGTGAACAGGGTCCGGACCATACCCTATAAGCTAGCCCTTTGCCGCACGGTGCCGCCAGAGATCGCGACCCTCGCACGGGTGACATTTTTGTCGAAATCGCCCCGGTGCAGCTTATTGGCAACGAAATGGAAGCAAAAAATGCACCGGGCAACAGGTGGCGGGAAACACGCGCGCGGGTGCCGGTTGTACTTTCTCCACGCTGCCCGATAGCCAAACGCCCGGGGAGACGATAACAAAACCCCCGGCCCGGGCGCGGACCCGCTGTCCGGCCCGCCGCCATGCCGTTTTTCCGGCATGGCGATTGCAACATTCTTTGGGAGACGTACGCCCCATGCGGCTTTTGCTGGTCCTGTGCCGGGGTATCGACGGTCTGAATCGCTTCGTCGGTAGAACCGTGATGTGGATGATTCTGCTGGCGGCCCTCGTCAGCGCGGCGAACGCGGTGGTGCGGCATCTGTTTTCCACCAGCTCGAACGCCTGGCTGGAGCTGCAGTGGTACCTGTTCGGCGCGGTGTTCCTGCTGTGCGCGGGCTATACGCTGCTGAACAACGAACATATCCGCATCGACATCGTCACCAGCCGTTTCTCGAAGCGCACGCGCACCTGGATCGACATTCTCGGCGGGTTGTTCTTCCTGCTGCCGATGGCGGTGCTGATCGGGTATCTGGCGTGGCCGATGTTCATGGACAGCCTGCTGCGCTGGGAAATGTCGTCCGACGCCGGCGGGCTGGTGCGCTGGCCGGCCAAAATTCTGGTGCCGGCCGGCTTCGCGTTGCTGGCGTTGCAGGGCGTGTCTGAAATCGTCAAGCGCATCGCCTTTCTGATGGGCGCCGGCCCCGATCCCGCCCCCGACAAGACCGGGCCGAGCGCGGTCGATCTGTTTACCCCGCACAACGAGCCGCCCGTGAAGGGGGCCTGAGATCATGACGATGATGCTTGTCGACTTTCTGCGCGCCGAAATGGCGCCGATCATGTTTCTCAGCCTGGTGGTGTTTCTGCTCTGCGGCTACCCGATCACGTTTTCGCTGGCCGCCAACGGGCTGGTGTTCGCGCTGATCGGTATGGAACTGGGCCTGCTGACGCCGGCGCTGTTGCAGGCGTTGCCCGAGCGCGTGTTCGGCATCATGAACAACGGGGTGCTGCTGGCGGTGCCGTTCTTCACGCTGATGGGGCTGATCCTCGAGCGATCGGGCATGGCCGAGGATCTGCTGGACACCATCGGCCAGCTGTTCGGCCCGGTGCGCGGCGGTCTTGCCTATGCGGTGATTTTCGTCGGTGCGTTGCTGGCGGCGACCACCGGCGTGGTGGCGGCCAGCGTGATCTCGATGGGGCTGATCAGTCTGCCGATCATGCTGCGCTACGGCTATGACCGCAAAATCGCATCGGGGGTGATCGCCGCGTCGGGCACGCTGGCGCAGATCATTCCGCCCAGTCTGGTGCTGATCGTGCTGGCCGACCAGTTGAACCGCAGCGTCGGCGACATGTACGCGGGCGCGTTCATCCCGGGCCTGACGCTGGTGGTGCTGTACGCCATCTGGATCTTCTTCAATTCGATCGTGCGCCCCGACAGCGTGCCCAGTCTGCCGCCCGAGGCGCGCACCCTGCGCGGCTGGCATCTGCTGTGGCGCGTGATCACCACGATGATCCCGCCGCTGGTGCTGATATTCCTGGTGCTGGGCACCGTGTTCTGGGGCATCGCCACCCCGACCGAAGGCGGTGCGATGGGTGCGGCGGGGGCGCTGGTGCTGGCGCTGCTGCGCGGGCGTCTGTCGCTCACCATGCTGAAACAGGCGGTGGACAGCACCGCGAAACTGTCGTGCTTCGTGATGTTCATCCTGATCGGCTCGACGGTGTTTACCTTGACCTTCCGGGCGGTGAACGGCGATCTGTGGGTCGAACATCTGTTGACCAGCATGCCAGGCGGCAAGGTGGGTTTCCTGATCGTGGTGAACCTGCTGACCTTCTTCCTGGCGTTCTTCCTCGACTTCTTCGAGCTGGCGTTCATCATCATTCCGCTGCTCGGACCCGTGGCCGACAAGATGGGGATCGATCTGATCTGGTTCGGCGTGATGCTGGCGGTCAACATGCAGACCAGCTTCATGCACCCGCCATTCGGTTTCGCGCTGTTTTTCCTGCGCAGCGTGGCGCCGGTGACCGATTATATCGACAAGGTTACCGGCAAGCTGACCGCGCGTGTGACCACCGGGCAGATTTATCGCGGTGCGATTCCGTTCGTGGTGATCCAGCTGATTATGGTGGCGATCGTCCTGCTGTTCCCCGAACTGGTGTTCGTGGGGCTGGACCGTCACGAAACGGTGGATCCTGGTTCGGTGACGATCGACATCCCGATCGACGAAAGCGTCCCGCCGCCGCTGGAATTCAACTGACGAAAAAGCCCTCCGGTCCGGAGGGCTTTTTCGTATCGTCTTTAGCGAACTTCGGCTTTTTCTTCGGCCTGTTTCATCACCCGCAGGAAATTGCCGCCCCAGATCGCGGTGATGGCGTCGCGATCGTAGCCGCGCTTTAACAGTTCTGCGGTGATCGCCGGGCTGTCGGCGGTGCTCATCCAGCCCTGCACGTGTCCGCCGCCGTCGAAGTCCGAACCGATGCCGACGTGTTCGATGCCGATGCGTCGCACCGCGTAATCGATGTGATCGACGAAGATCGCCACGTCGACATCTTCGACCTGCGCGCCCTGTTTCAGGAAGCCCGGCACGCTGGTCACCTGCACCACGCCGCCGACATCGCGGATCACGTCGAGTTGCGCGTCGTCGAGATTGCGCGGATGATTGCACAGGCTGCGCATGCACGAATGCGTGGCGACGACAGGCGTGCGCGAGATTTCGGCTGCCTGCAGCATGCTTTGCTTCGAGGCATGCGAGACGTCGACCAGCATGCCCAGCCGGTTCAGCTCGTCGATCGCGGCGACGCCCAGATCGGACAGCCCGCCATGCAGGATTTCGCCGTCGCCCAGCGCAGGCAGCGGAATTGCCGCATCGGCCAGCAGGTTGTGGCCGTTATGGGTGATGGTCAGATAACGCGCGCCCAGACTGCGCCACAGCGCCAGCCGCGACAGATCCTCGCCCATGCCGTAACCGTTCTCGACCGCCGGCACCAGCGACAGCACACCCGCCTTGTGGTTGGCATCGAGCTCGGCGACGGTTGCCGCGACTCTGGCCGGAATGGCGGTGGCGCCGGCCGCGAAGGCATGGATGGTGCGCAGCATCGCCTCGACCTGCGCGCCGGCCGCGGCGTGGCCCGCCGCGTTGTGCGGACCCTGCTGCACATAGGCGACGAAAACGGTGGCCGACACGCCGCCGGCCCGCATCTTGGCGAAATCCACACAGCGGTTGGTGTCTTGCGACGGCGGTTGCGGGTTCGGCCATGGGAAATCGACATGTGTGTCGAGGGTGAACAAAGAGTGGTGCAGCGCGGCCGCGGCATAGATTTGGGTGGATGTATCGTTCATCGGAACAGCATCCACCATGCGCATATCGTCCGTCCAGTCCGGACTGTGGCGGTTTCGCGCCGCGGCATTTATGATCCGGACGGTTGGGATCTCTCGCGCTGCGAAGCGGCGCATGTTCCATCTGACTTCGCAATTATTTCTGTGATAAGAGATCGGTATGCGTATATTCATATTTGCCTTGTTACTGGCGCCTTTTCTGGCCGCGCACGCGCAACCCCGGGTGGTGCCCGTCCAGCGGCAGACCGACGACATCGGTTCGTGGCAATTGTCCTGCTTTTCCGACCCGATGACCGACCGCAAAACCTGCACGCTGCAGCACCGTCTGTGGATCGAGGAACCGCAGAACGGCGTGGGTGGCCTGCGGCTCGAGGTGTTGAACCGTCACAGCCAGTTGGTTCCCGCGCTGGCGGTGCGCAACCTGACGGTGGAAACGGCGATGCGCGGCCTGATGGCGCTGACCGCCACGGCGCAGGTCCGCTTCGACGGCAACCCGATGATGGAATTTCCCTGCGGGCTGGAAGGCCGCGCGGTGGTCTGCGCGCCGCGCGCCGATCAGGCGGTTGCGGCGGGGGCGCAACTGGCGGCGGCGAACACGGTGCTGATCCGTATCCGCGCCACCGGCCCCTTCCCCACGCAGGGCCCGACCGAGGCGGTGGCGCTGGATCTGGACCAGACGTCCAAGGCGCTGGAGCGCGCGCTGGGGCAGATCGCCGACAGCACCCCCCGGCCGGGCACGTCTTGGACCGGCGGCGACATGATGGAGATGTTCGACCGCCTGCGTAATCTGGGTGAACAGTTGCAGCGGTAACCGATAGATGAGGCTCGACCGCCGCCTGGCGATCATGTTCGCGTTCGGCTTTGCGGCGGGTCTGCCGCTGGCGCTGACCGGTTTCACGCTGCGCCAGTGGCTGACGGAAAGCGGTCTGTCGCTGGAGGTGATCGGCGCCACGGCCAGCATCGGTTTTGCCTATACGCTGAAATTCCTGTGGGCGCCGGCGCTCGACCATCTGCGCGCGCCGTTCGGTATGGCGCGGTTCGGGCGGCGGCGCGGCTGGCTGTTCGTGGTGCAGCCGCTGCTGGTGGTGGCCGGCTTGCTGCTGGCGTTTTCCAGTCCGGTGCACAATCTGTGGGGCACGATGGCGGCGGCGGCGACGCTGGCGTTCCTGTCGGCCACCCAGGACATCGTGATCGATGCATGGCGCATCGAGATCTTCGCGCCGCGCGAACAGGGCGCGGCGATGCCGTGTTACGTATGGGGCTATCGCATGGCGGTGCTGATCTCGGGCGCCGGCGCGGTGGCGCTGGTCAGCGCGGCGGGCGGCGACTGGTCGCTGGTGCTGACGGTGATGGCGGTGCTGATGGGGATCGGGCTGATCCCCACGCTGTTCGCGGCGGAACCGGAAGTCGCGCCTGTTCCGCAGAGCGGCAAGCCGGCCGGCGGATTCGAAACCGCGGTGCTGGGACCGTTGCTGGAATTTCTGACCCGCCCCGGTGCCGGGGCGATCCTGGCCTTCGTGCTGCTCTACCGGCTGGGCGAGGCATTGGCCGGGGTGATGGCGGTGCCGCTCTACAACATGCTCGGCTACGACCGCGCGGCGATCGCGCTGGCCAACGGACCGGTCAGCATGTGGGCGACGCTGATGGGCGCGCTGGCGGGCGGCTACCTGGTCGTGCGGATCGGTGTGGGGCGCGCGCTGGTGCTGACCGGTCTGGGGCAGATGCTGTCGAACATCATGTATGTGGTGCTGATCTGGTCACGCGGCGATTACAGCGTGCTGATGGCGCAGGCGATGATCGAGGCGTTCACCGATGGCATGGCTGATGCAGCGTTCATCGCCTATCTGTCCGGTCTGACATCGGTGGCATTCACGGCCACGCAGTATGCGCTGCTGTCGTCGCTGGCGGCGGTGGCGCTGCGCACGGTGGGCGGTGCGTCGGGCGTCATGGCGGCGGCGATGGGCTGGACGGCATTTTATACAATGACCATTCTGGCCGCCCTGCCCGCCATGGGCATCATGCTGTATCTGCTGCGCCGCTTTCCACCGCAGGACACAAGGAAGCCCCGCGAATGAGACTCTCCCCTGCCCTGTTGCTGTGCGCTGCGCTGCTGCTGCCTGTCATGCGGGCTGAAGCCGGAGTGACGCATGTGGAAGCCAACCGCACGCGGAACCGCCTGATCCTGTGGAACGGCACAACACAGATTGCGTCGTTTCACGCCGCGTTCGGCAGTTTCGTCGCCGCCAAGCAGCGCGAGGGTGACCGGGCGACACCGATCGGGCGTTATACGTTGTCGCCGGCACGCCAATCACAGCAGTGGCGCTGGTTCATGCCGATCGACTACCCGAACGCTACGGATGTCGCGGCCGGGCGCACGGGCGGTGCGATCGGTATTCACGGCACCGGCGGCAGCACGTTCGCCGGTGCGATGCATTTTCTGGGTGTGAACTGGACGGCCGGCTGCATCGCGGTGAGCAATGCCGACCTGGAAACCATCCGCACCCTGATCACCAGTTCTGTTCCGATCGAGATCTCGTTCTGACATCATGAACACAGCCCATCTCTGGACCCCGTTGCTGCTGGTCGCATCGAACGTGATGATGACCTTCGCCTGGTACGGTCATCTGAAGCACCCGACCTGGCCGTTATGGCTGGCGGTGATCGTCTCGTGGGGGATCGCGTTCTTCGAATACTGGCTGGCGGTGCCGGCCAACCGGATCGGTTACGGCATGTATACTGGCCAGCAGTTGAAGGTGATGCAGGAAGTGATCACGCTGGCGGTGTTCGCGGTGTTCAGCGTGCTGTACCTGGGCGAGGAACTGCGCTGGAACTATCTGGCCGCGATGGCGTGCCTGATCGCGGCTGTGCTGTTCATCTTTCTGCCGGGTCGTTGAAAACCACCCTGCCCCGGACTCCGCCCGCCGTCAGAACAGTGCGCTCCAGCGCGGCGCTTCGGCGCTCAGCAGTACGGCCAGCACGATGAACACCAGCGTCCAGATGCGCGGGCTGAGGAACAGGAACGTCTGCACCGGCGCGCGCGATGCACAGCAACTTTCCGTATCGTCCGGTGCCGGGTCCAGCCTGCGGGCCAGCACGTAACAGGCAACCCCTGCCCCCAGCGCCGCGATTGCCGGGATCTGCCCGCCGTGCAGCACGCCCGGCAGCACCAGGATTGCGGCCAGCAATGCACCTGCGCAGGCGCCGGCGAGCATTGCGGCGGGAACCGTTTTCACCGGCGCTCAGTTCCCGATGGCGGTATCAGACACCGGCGCCGCACGGCAGCGCTGCCAGATGGCGCGGCCCACGAAGAACGCTGCAATCAACCCCAACAGGATACCGCCGACCAGGAAGAACCCGTGTTTGGCGATCGCCTCGCCCACGAACCAACCGGCGGCGACAAAACTGGCAGCCCAGATGCCGGCGGCGATGAAATTCAGAATGGCGAATTTCAGGCGCGGAATGTTGCTCAGCCCGCAGGCGACCGAGGCGATGTTGCGGATGCCGTAGATCAGCCGGAAGCTCAGGATGAACAGCGTGCCGTATTTTTCGATCATGCGCAGCGCCGTGCCGAGCCGCTTTTCCCCCGAAGGAAAACGCTGCACCACGCGCATACCGAACCGCCGGCCCAGCGCGAACCACAACTGGTCGCCGAGGAACGATCCCAGCCAGACGGACAGCATGAGCACCCACGGGTTGACCAGCCCCTGGGTGCGGCCCAGCGCGGCGGCAACCAGGACGAAAGTCTCGCCTTCGAAAAAAGCCCATAAAGCAGCGATGGCATAGGCGAACCCGCCCCAGTCCATCCAGATTTCTGCCATCACTTCCCCCGAAGACTCTGTCCAGTCAGTTTGTACGCACGAAAATTCAGTCTGCAAGTTATCAGTGGATAAATCGCATTTTTTAAAGAGTTATGCGGATTTTGGACATTAGATAAACCGGCGAATGACTGTCCTATACCAAAGATTATTTTAGACAAGTTCAGAATCTCCTAACGCCGCTGCTGCGGTACATCCGCCAGAATCCGCGCCAGCATGTTCACGCAGTTGATCATGCGGTCCAGTGTGTCGAGAAATAGCGGCGACAGGGTATCGACCGGGCGGGGCGAGGGAGGATGCGCCTCGATAAACGCCTGATACGCGCGGCGCAGGTCGGGCAGGGGCGGCGGCGCCTGCTGCCGGCGCAGACTGTCGGCCAGCGTGCACAGGCCGCCGGCCGTCGCGTCGGCCAGCGCAAGCAGGTCGGGGGGATGCGTGTCCGACGAACGATCGCGGATACGCAGGACGGCTTCCAGCAACAGGGCGGCGCGCACGAACCGCGCGGCGTTGATCAGAACCGCTTCGGCGCGCTGGCTGTAGCTGAGACTTCGCGGTTCGCTGCGCAACCGCTCAAGCGACGCCAGCGCATTGGTGCGGCAGGCATGGCAGTGCCGGCGGGTTGCCTCGATCGCATTGCCGTCACCGGCTAGAACGGCCCGCAGATACGCGCCGTGCGCGTCCAGCAGACGGGCGAGCATCACATGTTCACGTCCGCGTTCCCAACTGGGCCACAGCGCATAGGCCAGCGCCGCCAGCGCGCAGCCGGACATTGTGTTCAGACCGCGATCGACCATTACCTCGCCGGGCGGATAACCGCTCAGCGACAGCATGGTGACGATGATGACGGTCATGAAAACGACGGCAATTCCATAATGAACCGACACCAGAAGGCGAAACAGGAAATAGGAAATACCGATCAACGCGATCTGCATTGCGATATGTCCCGACACCAGATGGATCAGCGCGGTGGCCAGCCCCAGCCCCAGCAGCGTGCCCAGCATACGCAGGGTGACGTAGTTGAAAGTCAGGCCGAAATCCGGTTTCAGCACGATCGCCGTGGTCATCGCGACCCAGTATCCCTGCGGCAGGCCGATCAGGCGGGTGACCAGTTCGGCCAGTACCAGGCAGATGGTGCAGCGGACGGCATGACGGAACGCAACCGACGACCACGACAGATTGGCGCGCAGGATGGCGCGCGGGTTTTCGGACTGTAACGCGGGGGGGAGCTGCTGTTCCAGCAACGCGGCGCGCTCTTCGCCCTGTGGGCTGGCGAAACTGGAGTTGCGCGTGGCGGCGCGGATCTGTCCGGCCAGCGCGCGGATCTGCGCCAGCGCGATCTGCGCCATGGTCGTATCGGTGCAGGTGCGTGCCGCCTGTTCGAAACGTTCCAGCGCGGCTTCGAAGGCGGGCAGGGCGTCCTCGGCGCCGGCCGAGCGGCGCGCCTGATGCAGGGCCAGCGCGATGCCGCGCAGCACCACCGCGGCCTGGCGCAGAGCCTGGCGCAGGGCGGTTTGCGCCGCCGTGGACTCGAGCTTGTCGTGCAGGCTGGTCAGCGCGAACAGTTCCAGCCGCATATGCGCGGCAAGCTGGATCAGGACCAGAAACGCCTCCATCGCGCGGCCGCCGGCATGATGGCGGCCCAGCAGCAGGTTCTGCGTTTCGGTCAGCGCGGCAATCACCGGGATCGAGGCGTCGTCGGCCGGCGGAACGCGGCGCGCCATGTCGGACAGTTGCCGGTATACAGTCGCGATGGCGTGACGCTCCGGCCGGTATGTTTGCAGCGGCCAGGCGGCGATGGCGAACAGTGTGGCCAGCAGACTGCCAGCCAGGAACGACACGCCGGCGCCGACCGCCTGCCAGAAAGGGGGAGGGTGGGCCGAGGTGATGATCAGCACCAGCATGGCGGACAAACCCACCCGCGTCGCCACCTGTCCCAGACAGACGAGCATCGCGCAGCAGAACGCCCAGACAGCGATCGCCACCACCAGCAGTGGCGTAGACCCGCCCAGCAGAAAACCGGTGAAGGCGGACAGTGTCACGCCCAGCGTGGCCAGCAGCATGTGCTCCAGCCGCTGGCGATAAGGGCCGGGCCGGTCGGCCAGGGCGATGTTCAGCGCGCCGCTCGCCGCCAGACTGCCGATGGACAGATGGCCCGACACGGCGCCGGCGACCAGCGGCAGGACGATGGCCAGACTGTTGCGCACGGCGATGGCGGGCGGAATGTCCGGGCGTTTCCAACCCAACAGCTGGCGGCGGAAATGCACACTCCAGCGATGACCCGTCTGAGATGACGCCATTATCTTTCCGTTTTCGGAACAATAATGAGTAATGCACGCTTCGCCGGCCGGGTCACATGGAATTTTCGCCTGGCTTCGCCGGAGGGCGGAACGGAAAACGGCCATGCAGACGTTCTGCATGGCCGTTCAGGGGCAATGTGCGACGGAGCGCCTGCCTGTCGCGGCTTATGTGGCGCCGTACAGATAGAGCGGCCCGATTTCCAGCCGGTCGTCCACTTTCTTCACGCCGGGGATGCTGGCGACCAGAACGTTCAGGCCCTTGCGGATGTCCTCGCTGCCGCAGAAGCCGTACAGTTCGGCCACACCTTCCTTGACCATCACGGTGATGTAGAACGTGTTGATCCAGGGCTGTTTACGCATTTCGGCGATGATGGCGCGGCGGATGGCGTCGTCGTCATTGCCTTCGCCGGCCGCCGCGGGGGCGATCACGGCGCGCAGCAGGTCGGCGCGCGAGATGACGCCGGCCAGGATGCCATCCTCCAGCACAACCACGCGACGCACATTATGCTTCGACATCAACTGGGCGATTTCGGAAATCGCCGCGTCGGGTTTTGCCGAAACCAGATTCTTGGTCATCAGGTCCGACGCCGTACGACCGTGCGCCTTGGCATATTCGCTGGCCATGCGGCTGGGATTCGAGAACAGTTCGGCGAACCAGGACATGTTCGACCCGGGATCGCCGGCAAACTGGCGAATCAGGTCGCTTTCACTGACCAGCCCCAGCACTCGGCGGCTGGCGTCCGTCACCGGGACGGCCGAGATGCCGCGATCCGACAGCAGCCGGGCTACAGCGGTAGCCGGCATATCGGGCGGCACAGTGATGACGTCCGGGGTCATAAGATCGCGTGCGCGCATGATTCCTCCTTCTCTCCTGCTTTAAAAGCATCTTCCGAAAACGGATGATCGTCATTGAGACGTATCAGTATGCAGTGTCAACTCTGACGTATATACGCCGGAATGAAAACCCGCTTGTTCCCGAAACCTAACTGGCGGTAACGTTGCCCAATACGATCTCGGAACGAGACGCAAACAACGGGGGGAACGGGACATGCAGACGACTCGACGTCGGACAATGGCTGTTTTGGGGGCGGCGCTGGCGGCCCCAGCGGTATGGGCGCGTGCGACGCGCGCTCAGGGCGGCACGCAGCTGGCCATCGCCACCGGCACCACGGGCGGGGTGTACTATCCGCTGGGCGGCGGTATGGCGAACATCTTCAGCCGGGTGATCCCCGGTATGGCCGCCACGGTCGAGGTGACCGGCGGGTCGACCGCCAATCTGCAATTACTGGGGGCCGGGCGGGTCGGCATGGTGCTGTCGCAGGTCGACGCGGCGGTCGACGCCATCGCCGGCAAACCGCCGTTCCGCGCCGTCGTGCCGGTGCGCGCGCTGATGGTGCTGTACACCAACCGCATGCAGGTGGTGACGGTGGAAAGCACCGGCATCCGCACGATCGCCGACATGAAGGGCAAGCGCGTCTCGACCGGCGCGCCGGGCTCGGCGACCGAACTGATGGCGTTGCGCCTGATCGAGGCGGCGGGGCTCGACAAGGACCGCGACTTCCGCGCCCGCGAGCGCCTGTCGCCGGCCGAGAGCACCAACGCGATCAAGGACGGCAAGCTGGATGCGTATTTCTTCGTCTCGGGCGTGCCGACCAGCGCGGTGACCGACCTTGCCGCCAGTCCCGGCGTGCGGATGGTGCTGGTCGATCATGCCGACCTGATCCCGCGCGTGGTGGAGAAGAGCGGCCCGGTCTACTTCCCCGAGGTGATCCCGGCCGGCACCTATCCCGGGCAGGACAAGCCGAACCATCAGATGTCGGTGGCGAACATCCTCGGCGTGCACGAGAACATGCCGGACACGCTGGCCACGCAGCTGCTGGGGGCGATCTGGAACAACCGCGCGGAACTGGCGCAGGTGCATGCCGAGGCGCGTAACCTGCGGATCGAGCTGCAGAAATCGGCGGCGGCGGGGGTGCCCTGGCACCCGGCGGCCGAGGCGTTCTGGAAAGGCCTCGGGGCGCAGCTCTGATGGACCACCCGGTGCAGGACCCGCCGGCGGACGCGACGCTCGACGAGGACACCGCGCGCCGCGTCGAGGCGCTGATCGAGGAGGACGAGGGCGCCGCCAACCGTCTGCGTGGCTGGCTGGGCATGGCGGTGACCGGCCTTGCCGTGGCGATGAGCCTGTTTCACCTGTGGGCGGCGTGGGACATCGTGCCGACCACGACCATGCGCTACACGCATGTCGGGTTCGTGCTGGTGCTGACGGTGCTGGTGTTTCCGCTGGCGCGGCGCTTTCGCCACCGCATCATGCCGTGGGACTGGGTTCTGGCGGCGGCGGCGCTGTATGTCCTCTATTATCTGATCACCGGCGGTGACGCGCTGACCGACCGCTATGTGTTCCCCGAACCGATGGATCTGGTGATCGGCTGGCTGCTGATCGCGCTGGTGCTCGAAGCGACGCGGCGCTCCAGCGGCTGGATCATGCCGGCGATCAGCATCTGCTTCATGCTGTATGCGTTCTTCGGCAATCATCTGCCGGCGCCGTGGACGCATCGCGGCTACGATGCCGAACGGCTGATCCCGCATCTGACCATCACGCTGGACGGCATCTTCGGCACGGCGGTCGATGTCAGCTCGTCGCTGATCATCCTGTTCACCATTTATGGCGCGATCCTGCAGGCGACGGGGGCGGGGAAGTTTTTCGTCGATTTTTCGTTCCGCCTGTTCGGCGGCCGGCCGTCGGCGGCCGGGCGCACGGTGGTGCTGTCGTCGTTTCTGCTCGGCGGGCCGTCGGGGTCGGGGGTGGCGACCACCGTCACGCTGGGCACCGTCGCCTGGCCGATGATGAAGCGCGTCGGCTATCGCGCCGACGATGCCGGCGGGCTGCTGGCGGCCGGCGGGCTGGGGGCGATCATCTCGCCGCCGGTGCTCGGCGCGGCGGCGTTCCTGATCGCCGAGTATCTGAAGATCTCCTACCTCGACGTGCTGCGCATGGCGGTGGTGCCGACCTGTCTGTATTACGCGTCGCTGCTGTTCATGGTCGAGCTGGACCAGCGCCGCATCGGCGCGATGTCGGACGTGGCGATGGCGGGCGACGGGCTGGGCGCGCTGGTGCGGCGCTATGGGTTCCACTTCAGCAGCCTGATCGCGATCATCGTGTTCATGGTCTGGGGCTATTCGGGCACCATGTCGGTGTTTTACGCGACGCTGGTCGCCGTGGCGCTGTCGTTCATCCGCCCCGAGGCCGCGCTCTGGCCGCGCCGTCTGGGCGCGGCACTGGCGCAGGGCTCGCTGCAGGTGCTGAACGTGGCGGCGACCTGTGCATGCGCAGGCATCATCGTCGGCGTGGTGACGCTGACCGGGCTGGGCCTGAAGTTCAGCGAGATCGCCATTCAGGCGGCCGGTGGCTCGCTGCTGCTGACCGCGGTCTACACGGCGCTGGTGGTGTGGATCGTCGGCCTCGCCGTGCCGGTGACCGCGTCGTACATCATCTGCGCGGTGATCGCAGCGCCGGCGCTGATGAAGCTCGGCGTGCCCGATTATGCCGCGCACATGTTCGTGTTCTACTACGCGGTCCTGTCCGAGGTTTCGCCGCCCACCGCGTTGTCGCCGTTCGCGGCGGCGGCGATCACCGGGGCGGGGCCGTACCGCACCACGATGCAGGCGTGGAAATACACGCTGCCCGCCTTCGTGCTGCCCTTCGTGTTCGTCACCGACCCCGACGGCGTCGGCCTGCTGCTGATGCTGAAACCCGGCATGACCTGGGGCGTGGTGGCGTGGCAGATCCTGCTGGCGGCGCTGGGGCTGGCGGCGCTGGCCGCGGCGGCGCAGGGACAGGCCCGGTGGTTGTTACCGGGCTGGGAACGTGGCATGGCCCTTCTGGCCGGAATCTTTCTGGTGTTTCCGGCCCTTGTGGAAGGGATCGTGGAATGGCTCACGGGACTGGACGTGCCTTCGCCGCACTGGATGGGAATTGTGCTGTTCGCCCTGCTGCTGGCACGCCAGATACGTCCTGCGCCCGTCGCCGCCTAGGCCGGACGCTGGGGGCGGCGGGGCTGCTGGCCGCCTTCATGCTGGCTGCCTTTATACTGGGCGGCTGCAGTTCGGACGACGACATGGCGGACCTGCTGGCGGGCGACGACCCGCCCGCCGCCGCGCAGACCCAGCAGACGCCGTCCGCGCCGCTGCTATTGGCGCAGGTCGATGGCGGCGCGCCGGCGCGCATGGCGCTGCGTTCCAGCGCGCCCGGGCCGGGGGCGGGGACGCAGACCTGGGTGGCGGGACGTTTCGCGCTGATCGTGGCGAACGGGCGGATCATCGCGGCGGCCGGACGCGGCCTGACGCTGAGCGGCACGCAGTTCACCGACCCGGACCCGTTGATGGCACCGCTGGAAATCCCCGATGCCGGCGCGAACTGGCGGCGCGGCGTCGATCTGACCGACGGCGACGAGCGGCGTTTCGGGGTGGCGCTGTCCTGCCGGATCGCCCCGCAGGGCGCGCAGCAGATCACCATTCAACAGACGCCGCACCAGGTGGTGCGTTTCCGCGAGGTTTGCCGCGGCGGCGGTATCTCGACCGAAAGCTATTTCTGGGCCGACGTGCGGACCGGCGTCATCTGGCGCAGCACGCAATGGGCGGGCGAGGGGGTGGTGACGGCCGAGGTCGTCAAACCCGCCGACTGAAGAAAACCACCACTGAAGGAAACTACCAGCGCCCGATCCCGGCCCGCACGGCGCGGGCGCGGACGTAGAAGAACCAGACGATCTGTGGGATGGCCGGCAACAGCAGGACCAAATGGCGCTGCGGCGACGTGTTGTTCAGGAACAGCAGACAGCACAGGCCGCCGAACAGCACGAACCCCCAATGCGTCAACGCGATCAGGCGCGGGTCCATGCCGGCGCGGTGGGCGATCTGGTACAGGTGCCCGCGATGCGCCTGGGTGACGCGCTCGCCGGCCAGCACCCGCCGGCACAGGGTGAACAGCACGTCCGACAGCACACCGGACAGCAGCAGCGGCACCACCAGGAACGACAGCTCCATCCGCTCGAAGCGCGCCGCGACGACGCCCAGCATGGCCAGCACGAAGCCGGTGAACTGGCTGCCGACATCGCCCATGAAGATGCGCGCATAGGGAAAGTTGAACGGCAGAAACCCCAGCAGCCCGGCGGCCAGCAGCATGGCGGCGAGGTAAATGAAAGCGTTCCCCTGCATCGCGCCGATCACCGTCAGAAAGATGCTGGCGATCAACCCGATGCCCGCCGCCAGCCCGTTCAGCCCGTCGATGAAGTTCATCGCGTTGGTGACGAACAGGATCCAGAACAGCGTGGCGGGAATGCCGAACCAGCCCGCATTGACCGGCCCGATGAACGGGAGTGTGTAGATCTCCACCCAGATGCCGCTGCCGATTGCGGCCAGCGCCGCGCCGATCTGCACGGCCAGCTTCACCAGGAACGGAAAATCGTAGACGTCGTCGAGGAACGACACCACGGCGATGGCGGCGGCGGCCAGGATGACGCCGCGGAAATACGGGTCGGCGATGCGTGCGAAGGCCGCCACTTCGTAAAGCACCAGAATGCCGACCATGAACGCCACCACCACGCCGATACCGCCGCTTTTGGGAATCGGGCGGGTATGCGCCTTGCGGGCGTCGGGCGTGTCCATGACGCGCAGGTGGATCATCATCCAGACCAGCAGCGCCGACAGCCCGGCCAGCGCGGCGGCGAACAGCAGGTGCGTGGTCAGGGCGGAAGGGCTGATGCTCATGGCCGAGACGCATAGTCGGTCCCGGCAGAACTGGAAAGGCCGCCCGCGGTTTACTGCGCCAGCATCGGCAGCGCGCGGCCGGTTTCGGCCTGCCGCCCCTGACGGGTGATGTCCCAGAGCGGATGTTCCACCTGCAGGCGCTGCCCGCCGTCGCGCAGCAGCGGGCGCACCAGAACCCGCCCCTGGCTGGCGGTCGGGCGGCCGAACAGGTCGAACGGAAAGCGCAGATAGATCCCCTTGTCGAACGAACCTTCGCCGTATTGCGAGAACGGCACGTCGGTCAGCGTCGCGAACGCGCCGACCTCGATCCCGTTGTCAAAGCGGCGCGCCAGCTCCACCGTGGCGCCCCAGTCGCCGGCCAGATAGCGCCCGGCGCGCAGCGTCAGTCCCAGATCGTACCAGGGCAGGTCGGCGTGAAACGACACATGCCCGCTCACCACCCGATAATTGCGCAGTCCGAAACCCTGGCTGTAGTCGCGCTGCTGCACGGCGTTGATATCGGCGCCGACGCCGTACCAGGCATCGACCGGCCGCCACAGCGCCTCGGCCGAGACGCCCGCGTACATCGGTTCCAGATAACCGGCGGTAAGGCGCGCGAAGACGTCCGGGGCGACGTTCCAGATCCCCTCCACGGTCAGGGTCTCCATCGCGGTGCGGCCTTCGGTCGCGTAGCGGGCGATGTCGCTGCGCACGTGCGGCAGTACGGAATCCGACGGCGGTGCGTCTGCGAACGTATTGAACAGACTCTGCGAGACACTGCCGCCGGCTGACAGGCCCCAGGGCATCTGCACCCGCGCGCTCGCCGCCAGCCGCAGGTCGACGCGCAGCGGTGCCGACGGGTCCATCAGCATCGTGTCGAGGCGCGGCGAGACCGCCCAGGCGGCGGCGAAGCGCTGACGGGCGGCCGTCGTCCGGTTACGTGCCGGCAGCGCGCCGGTGGCGGGCGACAGACGGAAATAGGCGCGCGCTTCCTCGATGCTGGCCGCGCCGCTGGCGACGTCCTCCATCGTGTTGCGCGGCAGCATGGCGCGGCCGATCTCGACCCCGTTGCGCCACCAGCCGAGCTCGACACGTTCGACACTGGCCGGCAGCAACGGCTGGACGGCGCGGATCACCCGGCCCATGGCCTGCGGCAGGGTGCGATAGCGGTTGCTGCTGACGGCAATCTGCGCCGCGCCCGCTGCGACATGCAGGCCGTGCAGCCGGAACCCGGCGCGGCGCAGGGCGGCGCGGATCTGCCGCGGGTCGGCCTCGGTCGCGGCGGGCGGGGTCGGGGCGGGCAACGCCGCATCGGCATCGACCACCGTGCCGGCATCCTCGGGCACCACGATGCGCGCGCCGGCGTCCTCGGGCGGCAGTGCCGGGCGCGGCGCCATCGGCGGCGGGTGCTGCAACAGCGGCGGGGGCGGCGGATGCGCGGCGTTCAGGTGCATCGACAGGCGGGCCAGCACGTCGCTGCCGTTCACGTAGGACACCCCGATGTCCAGCCACGGCACCGGCGCCCAGGCCAGCCCGGCATTGACGCGGCTGTCGGCGGCACCGCGCCCGTTGCGGCGCTCGTCGCGCAGCGCGTCGCCCGAGAGTTCGAGCTTGAGCCGCAGCCCGCGCACCGGGCCGAGGTCGGGCAGCGTGTATTCCACACCGCCGAACAGCGCCATGTCGCCGTGAAAGAAATTGCCGAGGCGCAGCCGCCCGCCCTCGCCGGTCATCGGGGCGCGCGCGCCGAAGAAGGGATTGTCCAGATCGTCCGCCGATCCCGGCCGCCCCCAGCCGAGCCCCAGCGTGACATCGAAGGCGCCGAACCGCTTCGAGGCGACGATGTATTCCCCGGCATAGATGCCGGTGCCGATCATGTCCTGCGCGCCGATCGCCACCGCGGGCAGAAAGCGGCTTTCGGACAGCAGGCGGATCTTCATGTCGAAGGCGCGGTCCGATGTCTGCCCCGTCCCCGCGGTGGCGTTAAGGCGCTGGGTGAAGCGGAAGGTGGTTTCCAGCCAGGGGGTGGCCTGGAACTGCAAAAACCAGAACTGCCGGTCGTCGCGCCAGCTGGCGCCGAGCTCCAGCGTGGCGTCGTCGCGGAACCGCGCGTTGCGCATCTCGAGCAGGCCGACCCCGCCGAAGTTCGACCCGCTGCCCGGCACGTCCTCAGCGCGGGCGGGGGCGAGCAGGCAGAGCAGAACCATGCAGGTGGTCGTCGCGCGCATCGCTCAGTGCGATTCGCGGGCGATCACCGCCAGCGCAGCGGAGCTGATCGACACCTGGGTGAGCACCTGAGTCAGATCGCGGATGAAGCCCCAGGTTTCGTAGGGCGCGGGATCCTGCGGCACGACGATCAGCGATCCGGGCGGGATGGCCGGCCCGCCGCCGGTCCAGGTGCCCAGCCGGGCCGGCACCGACGAACCGTCCGGCAGCACGACGAAGGCGCGGTCGGGGTCGGCGAAGCGCTGCGTGTCGCCGGCCGCCGCGATGTACTGCGCGGCTTTCCAGCCGGTGCGGAATTGCAGCGAGCCGGGGTTCAGCACCGCGCCCACCACGGTGACGTCGCCGGGCCGCTTGGGGACGGTCAGCGTGTCGCCGGGTTCGAGCAGCACGTCCTGCTCCGGGCGCGCGGCCAGGATGACGGGATTGGCCTCGATCACCATGCGCCCGGCGGCGCGCACCTCGCGCAGGCTGGCGGCCAGTTCGCGCGCCGCGCGCACCGCGTCGGCCAGCGAGGCGCCGTTGCGCGCCGAAACCCCGCCCGCCGAGGTCTGGGCGGTGGCGACCTGCATCATGCCGACCTCCATCTCGCGCGCGCTGCGCTGAAAGCCCTCCTGCTGGCGCTGGCGCACCGTCTCGCGCGTGAAGACCGCGCCGTACGGGTAGGCCTGCGGGGTCAGCCCGCCGGCCCGGGCGATCAGTTCCGACAGGCGCTCGCCGCGGCGGATGTCATACGTGCCGGGGCGGACGAATTCGCCGCTCAGCACCACGGTGCCGGTGTCGCGGTCGCTGAAGCTGCGGGCCATGCGCACGATGTCGCGCGGCGACAGACGCACCGCGGCGAAGTTGCGGCTGCGGATGTCGAGCGTGCCGCGCGACAGCGCCGCCGAACGCCCGGCAGGCTGGCGCGACAGTTCCACGGCGGACAGGTCGGCCATGTCGGTCAGCCCGCCGGCGGCGTCGATCAGCATGTCGAGGCCGGTGTCGTTGACGACCGGATACAGGCCCGGCTTGCGCACCTCGCCGGTCAGCACCAGCGAGGCGTCGAGCAGGACGGTCAGCAGGTCGGGATGGTCGCGGAACACCGCCGGACAGCCGCCGCCGGCGAATTCCGAAAACCCGGCGCTGCGGATATGCGCGAAGCGCAGCGGCGCGGCGGTGGCGGCGTTGGTTACCCGCAGCAGCGCCGGGCAGCCGGCGTCGTCGGTGGGCAACTGCCCGCGTAACGCCTGCTGCACCGCGGCGCTGGACAGGAAATCGATGTCGTCGGCCGAGAACAGCACGACCATGTCGTCGTCGGTCAGGCGGATGTCGGGGCCGCCGGCCAGAATGCGCCCGATATCCACGCCGACCACGCTGCGGCTGCGCGAGGTCGGGTTGGTGCGCAGGATGGCGGCATAGCGCGGATAGGAATCGGCGAGGATCAGCCGCGGGTCGCGGACCAACGCGCGCAGGCTGCCGGCGCCGCTCAGTGCGCGGCTCAGCGGCATGGCGACGTGCCCGGACAGACGCACCTGATTGGCGGTGACGTCGGCGTCCGGCTGGACCAGCACGATGTCGCCGCGGCGCAGGGGCTGGCGCGCCGAGATGTCGCTGAAGCTGCGCCGCCCGGCCCTGTCGGTGGTCAGCAGCAGATAATGGTTGCCGGCCGGGCGCAGCGTGCCGCCGGCCAGATCCAGAACCTGCTCGAGACGCGCCGTGCCGCCCGGCAGTTCGAAGATACCGGGCCGCGCGACGTCGCCGGCGATGGCGACCATCGGGCCGGCCGACGGCACGACGATGCGCTCGCCGGGTTTCAGGGCGAGGTCGGCGTCGCCCGGGATGCCGGCGATCAGCGGATAGAGGTCCAGCGTGCGGGCCGGGCCGTTGCCCTCGATGCGGATGTTGCGCAGCGTGCCGGCCGGGCGCACGCCGCCGGCCGCGGCCAGCGCGTCGAGCACCGAGGCGAGGCCGGTCAGGGTCTGAAAGCCGGGCCGGGCGACCTCGCCGCCGACGAACACCGAGATCTGGCGGATCTGGCCGATCGACACGTAGACCTCGCTGCCCTGCAGGTCGCGCTGGCTGCGCTGTTCCAGGTCGGCGCGCAGGTCGGCCAGGGTGCGGCCGGCGGCGGGGATCGGCGGCAGGTCGGGCAGCAGCAACTGGCCGTCGCGGTTGATGCGCACCGACAGGGTCTGCCGCGCCCGGCCGCGGAACGCGATCTGCACCTCGTCGTCGGGACCGAGCACGTATCTGTCGGGCAGGGCGGCAGCGGGGGTGGGTTGCGGGGCGCTGCGGGAAAACATGTCGTAGCCGAACTGGCGCAGCGTGACACCGGGCGACAGGTCGCCCAGACGGCTGGCGAAGAACCGTTCCATCTGGGTCAGCGGCGTGGCGGACGGCAGATCCGGATCGGCGCGTTCGAATGCGGCCTCGGCCGGCAGCGGCGCGGGCTGGGTGTTTATGCGTACCCGGCGGGCCGATGGAATATCGGGGGTGTCGAGCGTCGCGGCGGCATTCACGCGGTGCCCGCCGGTTGCGTCCAGAATGCGCTGCAGGACGTCCTGCTGATAGGCTTGCGGCAGGGTCGGAAGCGGTGCTCCGTTAGGAAGGCGGGCAGGGAGAGGCATGCCGCCGGTTTGTGCCAGAGCATAAAACGACCATTGAAATATCACGAGGGTGGAAAATATTACTCTCATCTGGCGTGTTTCAGTGAATTGTTTCCAAATTGCAGCGGTTTTTAGGCGGAGCGGAAATTCCCTCTTCCCCGTATACCATATATCAGTATCATAATTGCGCAATTTCTAATTGAAAGAGGAAAAGGCCCCCATGGTAGACGTGCGTATTATTTATATAATTTTTCACTAAAATTGGGACTCACTCCATAGCATGTACAATTTTTTCGCTGTGCCTGGGCGAATAACAGCTGGGCAAGTAACGGTCATGTTCCGGGTTGCCCGGATGCTGGGGAGGCATGCACTGATCAATTGGGGCGCGGATCGTGTGCTACGCGTCTGCGGTGTGCAGCGCAGGCGTCTGCCCGATCGCGCGGTGCCACAAGGGCCGTTTCTGGCGGCTGGCGCCTTACCGGCACTGCCGGTGGTGCGGACCGTCGCGGAACATGCGCTGGACATCGATGTGTTCGCCGGTGGCGATCTGCGGCTGCAATGGGAAAAGGCGCGCTGGACCGCTCTGCCCGATCTCGATGCCGCTGCGGCGGATGCGTGCATCATGAAATTTCTGGCCGAAAATCCGCCGTATCGCGGCATCCACTGGATCAGCGCGCAGGAAGCGGCGATCCGGCTGTTACACCTGGCCCGCGCGGCGATGCGTCTGGACGCGGCACGCAACCCATCGCCCGGCCTGCGCGCACTGGTCGCGCTGCACCTGCACCGGGTGCGGGTGTCGCGGCGCTACGAGGAAGCACAGGACAACAACCACGGCATCAGCTGCGCGGCAGCCGCGGTGGCCGGCGCGTTGTTGCTGGGCCGGCGCGCGGCAGCGGCCCGCGCCGCGCGGCGGTTGTGCAAACTGACGCAGCGCCTGTTCGCGCCGTGCGGGGCGTTCAGCCAGCATTCGGTGCGTTACCAGCGCATGGCGGTGGATGTGCTGTCGATCGTGCAGGAATGCGCGGCGTATTTTTCGCTGCCTGTCGATCTGCACGCCGTGCATCGCGCCGCCGCCGGCTGGCTGGAACGCCTGACCGACCCGGTCTCGCAAGCCGGCGCACGGATCGGCCACGACGACGGCACGCGCCTCAATGCGCCTGCCCTGCCGGCCCGTCTGGCGCGCCCGCGGCGTTGGAGCGGGCGCGGTTTCATGGGCTTTGCGGCCCGGCCCGGGCTGTGGGCGGTGCTGCGCACGCCCGGCGGCCGCCATCGCCCGGCGCACGCCGATCTGCTGCATCTGGACCTGTGGCGGGATGGTGTGAACCTGCTGCGCGACAGCGGCAGCGGGGTGTACAATCGCGCCTGGTGGTCGCGCTGGTTTCCTTCCACCCGCGCCCACAACACGGCGACATTCGACGGCGCCGAGCAGATGCCGCGGTTCGGCCGGTTCCTGATCGGGCCGTGGCCGCGTGGCGGCGTGCTGCCCGACGGCGGCTGGATCGCCGACGGGCACGGCAACCGCCATCAGCGGCGGGTGCGCCTGCAGGGCGAGGAATGCCGTGTCGAGGACGTGCTGTCCGGGCCGTACCGGCGCGCGCTGCTGCGCTGGCATCTGCCGGCCGGCCCGGCGCGGCTCGACGGCGCGGTTCTGCATCTGGAGCAGGCGCGCATCACGGTGAGCGGCGCGGCCGATGTCTGGCTCGGCACGGCGCCCGACAGTCCGGCTTACGGTTTGAGGTGGAAAACGCCGGTGCTGTGCGTCGCCGCGCCGGCCGGCGGCGCCTGTGTGGTGACGCGGATCTCTGCGCGGGCCGCCGCGGCATGACCGGCGTGCGGCACGCCCCGGACTCATCCTGGGTCGGCATGGGGGATCTGCGCGGCGCGCTGTTCGTCTGGCGCCGGTGGCTGGGGCTGGTGGTGCTGGCGCTCTATCTGACCGGGGCGTGCCTGATCCAGCTCTGGCCGCGCCAGTACGTGGCGACGATGATCGTCGCCCCCGCCGAAACCGCGGCGATCGCCACCAGCCAGATCCTGACCGCCGGGCCGCTGTTCGGCGGCGGGCTGCTCGACCAGCGGCCCGGTGGCAATTTCGCGGTCTATCTGGCGGTGCTGCGCTCGGCCGATGCCGCCGCCATGCTGATGCAGCACGACATTGCCCGCGACATGCAGCAACGGGGGGGCTGGCTGCGCGGCCTGCTGGACGGCGGCGGCGCGTTGTCGCGCGACGACATGCAGCGGTTTCTGGAACGCGCGCTGGCGATCACGTCGGCGCGGCAAACGGTGACCTGGACTCTGGAACTCGCCCATCCGGACCGGCGGGTGGCGCTGTCCACCCTGCAACACCTGCACGACTTCGCCGAGGCGCTGGTGCGCGCCGGTCTGCGCGACACGGTGGCGCGGCGGGTGCAGATCCTGCAGACGCAGATCGCCGCGGAAACCGACCTGTTCCAGCGCCAGGTGTTATATGAACTTCTGGCGCAGCAGCAGCGTTTCGCCTTGGTGCTGGCGGCGGACGAAGCGGTGGCGGCGCGCGTGGTGTCGGCGGCCTCGGTCGAGGAGGCGCCGTCGCGGCCCAATCGCGCGCTGCTGCTGATGCTGTGGGCGCCCGGCGCGGCGCTGCTCACGCTGGCCGGTGCGGCACTGACCGCCGCGCGGCGGCGTCAGGCCCGGGCGCGTCATTCCCAGGTGCATGCCCATGTATAGGACGCGCCTGCACCTGCCGGTGTTTCTGGCCGGTGTGGCGGCGGCGGCGCTGCAATATGCCGGCGCGCTGAAATCGACCCCGCTGGGTGGCGTCGCACCGGTCGACCTGACCTGGCTGGCCGGGGCCTGTGTGCTCGGGCTGCTACCGTTTCTGCTGGCGCGGGCCTCCGGCTGGCGGTGCGATCCGGCGGTTCTGGCCTCGCTCGCCTGTTTCGCCGCGCTGGCAGGCTGGGCGGTGCTGGGCGGGCTGTGGTCGGCCGGCGCCGACGGTCTGGCGGCGAAGCTTTACGACCTGCTGCTGTTCGGCCCCGTGGCGCTGCTGATCGGGTTCTGCGTCGGCTTGCACGCCCATGCGCTGGCCGGGTTCTGCGGTGCTGTCGTGCTGATCGCGCTCGGCGTCGGGGGCAGTGTCGCCATCGGGCTGGCCGATGGCGGCATGGTGCTGGGCGGGGCGGCCGACACCGACCTGCTGCGCGTGCAGTATCAGATTGCCGGCCTCAGCGTGGCGAGCGCCGGGGCGGTGGGCCTGGTGCAGGTGGTGCGTACGCGCGGTGCGCGGCGTCTGTTCTGGCTGGCGGTGGTGCTCGGCTGCGGGCTGGCGGCGTTGCTGCCGGGCGGGCGGCTGGCGCTGCTGGCGCTGGCGCTGACCGCACTGGCCGCACCCGGGCTTTTTCTGTGGCGCAGCGGCCGTGGCGGTGCGGCGGTGCTGTGGGTGCTGTGCGGTTCGGCCTGTGTTCTGGCCGGCGTGCTGACATTGCTGGCCGCCCCCGAGATGGGCGAGGGGATGCGCACCCTGGAACGGCTGAACGCGGCGGATCTGGGCGAGCAATCGCTGCGCCTGCCGCTGTGGCGCGCGGCGCTGGATCTGGCGGGCACGGCGGCGCCGTTCGGGCTGGGTACCGGCGCATTCCCGATCGCCGCCGGTTACGGCGACTGGCGCGGCCGGCATCCGCACAATCATGCGCTCGAGGCGCTGGTCGAACTCGGCCTGCCGGGCGGGCTGCTGTTCGCCGGGGTGTGGGGCTGCGCGCTGTGCGCCGCGTTGCGCCATCGCACAACGCACGCGCCGGTGCGCCTGGCGATGATCGCGGCGCTGGTGCTGCCGGTGGCGCTGTCGATCATGGTCTCCACCGATCTCGGCAATCGCATGGCGTGGCTGGCGTTGGGGCTGCTGCTGTCTCTGGGGGCGAGGGTGTCGGCATGATGTATCGGAACTGGGGAAAGCGCGGGCTGGATCTGCTGCTGGCCGGCGGCGCGCTGGTGGTTCTGCTGCCGCTGCTGCTGGCGCTGTCCGGTCTGGTGCTGTGCGCGATGGGGCGTCCGGTCCTGTTTCGCCAGCAGCGCGCGGGGCTGCACGGGCAGCCCTTCATGCTGCTGAAATTTCGCACCATGCACGTGGGTGACGCCAGCGACGCCGAACGCCTGACCGGGCTCGGCCGGGTGCTGCGGATCTATGGGTTCGACGAACTGCCGCAACTGTTCAACGTGCTGCGCGGCGAGATGAGTCTCGTCGGGCCGCGGCCGTTGCCGGTGCATTATGCGGTGCCGGCGCTGCGTTGCGCGGTGCGGCCCGGCATTACCGGGCCGGTGCAGACCGGCGGGCGCAACGCCCTGCCCTGGGCGCGGCGCTTCGAGATGGATGTCGCCTATGTGCATAACCTGAGCCTGCGTGCCGATCTGGCGTATTTGCTGCGCACGCCGGCCGCACTGCTGCGCCGCGACGAGGCGTGCACGCCGGGTTTCGCGACTGCTATCGCGCCGGGAGAGAACGACTGATGCAACAGGCGATGATCCAGCCGGCATACACCGCGCCCGCCCCGATCCTGCTGTCGCCCCCGCAACTGACCGGGGACGAGGACGCGCAGCTCCGCAAGATGCTGGCCTCCGGCTGGATCGCGCCGGTCGGGCCGGTGGTCGCGGCGTTCGAGCACGCGCTGACCCGCGCCACGACGTTTGCGCATGTCGCGGCGCTGTCGTCGGGGACCGCGGCGCTGCAGATCGCTTATCGTCTGGCCGGTCTGGCGCCCGGGGACGAGGTCTGGACCAGCACGCTGACCTACGTCGCCACCATCGCGCCCGCCGTGCAGATGGGGGCGGTGCCGGTGTTTCTCGACGTCGATCCGCGCTCCTGGACGCTGGATGCGGATCTGCTGGCCGATGCGCTGACCCGGGCCGCGCGGCACAACCGTCTGCCGCGGCTGGTGGTGCCGGTCGATCTGTACGGGCAGTGCGCCAATCTGCGCGACATCGTGCGGGTCTGCGATACGTGGGGGGTGCGGGTGATCAGCGACTGCGCCGAAAGTCTCGGCGCGATGGCGCATGGCCGGCAGGCCGGGCGTGGCGCGTGGATGGCGGCGTTCTCGTTCAACGGCAACAAGATCATCACCACCGGCGGCGGCGGCGCGCTGGCGGCCGACGACCCGGACCTGATCGAACGTGCGCATTTCCTGGCGCGTCAGGCGCGCGAGGCGGCGGCGCATTATCAGCACGAAACGCTGGGTTACAGCGCCGGCATTCCGGCGCCGTGCGCCGCGGTGGGGCTGGCGCAACTGCCGAGCCTGGCGGCGCGCGTCGCGCAGCGGCGGCAGGTGTTCGCAACCTATGTGCGCGGACTGGCGGATCTGCCGGGGGTCGGCTTCATGCCGGAACCGGGCTGGGCCCACTCGTCGCGCTGGCTGAGCGTGATGCTGATCGACCCGCAGCGCGCCGCGGCGGACAGCGCCGCCGTCCGCGCCGCGCTGGCCGCCGAGGGGATCGAGACGCGCCCGGTGTGGAAACCGATGCACATGCAGCCGGTGTTCCGCCAGGCGCGGGTGATCGGCGGGCAGGTCGCCGCCGGGCTGTTCCGCCAGGGCCTGTGCCTGCCGTCCGGCGCCGGGTTGCAGCCCGAGGAGCAGGCGCGGGTGATCGCGGCGCTCCGCCACGTTCTGGCCCGATGATGGAGATCCTCTACCTGCACCAGCATTTCAGCACGCCGCAGGGTGCTGCACCGATGCGCAGTTATGCGATGGCACAGGCGCTGATCCGGCGCGGGCATCGCGTCACCGTGCTGTGCGGTGCGGCGCAAGGCGGGGTTTCCGGCGTTAAGGGCGCGTTCCGGCGCGGCGTGCGCTGCGGCGATGTCGACGGCATTCGCGTCGTGCAGTTCGACATTCCTTACGCGAATGCGATGAACGCGCTGGCGCGCAGCCGTGCGTTCCTGCACTTCGCCTGGCGGGCGGCGCGCTGGGCGCTGAAAGCACGGCCGGATCTGGTGTTCGCCAGTTCCACCCCGCCCAGCGTGGCGATTCCGGCGTTGCTGCTGCGCGCGCGGCACGGCACGCCGTTCGTGTTCGAAACGCGCGATCCGTGGCCCGAGCTGCTGCTGGCCATGGGGGCGCTGCGCCGGGGGGGCGCAGCCTGGGGGTTGGCACGATTGTCCGCGCTGGCCTGCCGGCATGCCGCGCATGTGGTGGCGCTGTCCGAGGGGATGGCCGACATCGCGCGCCAGCGCGGCGCGCGCGCGGTCAGCGTGATCCCGAACGCCTGCGATCTGGACGTGTTCGGCCCGCACATCTCCCCGGTTCGTCCACCCGGCATCGCCGAAGGGCAGGCGATGTTTGTCTATGCGGGCGCGCACGGTCCGGCCAACGGGCTGGACCTGCTGCTGGACGCGGCGGCGGTGCTGCAGCGGCGCGGGATTGGCGATGTCTGCCTCGTGCTGGTCGGGCAGGGTGGGGAAAAACCCCGCCTGATGGCGCGCGCCGCGGCCGAAGGACTGCGGCTGGTGCGGTTTCTGGATCCGCTGCCCAAGCCGCGGCTGGCGGAACTGTTCGCCGCGGCGCGCGGCGGGTTGATGTGCCTGGCGCCGGTGACGGCGTTTGCCGAACTCACCTCGCCGAACAAGCTGATGGACATGCTGGCGGCCGGCGTGCCGGTGGTCTCGAACGTGCCGGGCCGCGCGGCGCGTTGGCTGGCCGAGGCGGGGTGCGGCGTCACGCTGACGCAGGCCGAGACGATAGCCGACGCGCTGACCGGGCTGGCGCGCGATCCAGGGCGGGCGCGCACGATGGGCGAGGCCGGGCGGCGCTTCGCGATGGCGCGCTTCGACCGGCGCGATTTGGCCGCGCAGCTGTGCGAGGTGATCGAGGAGGCGCGCGATGCTGCCTGAAGTGCACCTGGTGATCGCCGCGCGCCCCAATCTGCCGAAAATCGCGGCGCTGTGGCACGCGCTGGCCGATGCGCCGTTCTGTACGCCCGTCCTGTTTCATACCGGCCAGCACTGGGACGACACGATGTTCGGTGCGCTGCTGCGCGATCTGGAACTGCCGGCGCCGCATGTGGCGCTGGGCGTGACGGGTGGCAGCCACGCGGAGTTGACCGCGGCGACGCTGCTGGCCTGCGAACGGCAGTGGCGCACGCGCCGCCCTGCCGTCGTGGTGGTGCCCGGCGATGTCGACGGTGCCCTGGCCGCTGCGCTGGCGGCGAAGAAGCTCGCCATTCGGGTCGTGCATCTCGAGGCCGGGCTGCGCTGCGGCGACATGACGATGCCCGAGGAGATCAACCGCTGCATCATCGATGCGATCGCCGATGCGCTGTGGGCGCCGGACGACGACGCGCTGCGGAACCTGCACGCCGAAGGCCGCGCCGATGCCGCCTTGCTGACCGGCAACGCGATGATCGCCACGCTGGAACGCACGCGGCCCCGCTGGTTGCGGCACGATCTGCCGCACCCCTATGGCGTGCTGACCCTGCACCGTGCCGCGAACGTCGACAATCGCGATGCGCTGGCCGCCCTGCTGGCCGCCGTCGCGGGCGTGGCGCGGCACATGGACTTCATCTGGCCGCTGCACCCGCGCACCCGCGCGCGCCTGCAGACGTTCGGCTGCGAAATTCCGGATGGCGTGCGGGTGTGCGCGCCGCGCGCCTATCTGGACTTCATGGGACTGCTGGCCGGCGCCGCGGTGGTGGTGACGGATTCCGGCGGTGTGCAGGAGGAAACCACCCATCTGGGCATTCCGTGCCTGACGCTGCGGCCATCGACCGAACGTCCGGTCACCGTGATGCGCGGCACCAACCGGCTGGTCTGCCCAGACAACCTTGAGGAAACATTCATGCAGGCACGGCAGGTTCGTACGCCGGCGCCCGCCATTGCGGGATGGGATGCCGATGCGGGCGTGCGCATGGCGCAGGCGTTGCGGCGCATGGTGGAGGCATGAGCGAAGCCTGGGACGTGTGCTTTCTGTCGGCCGCGCACCCGCCCGAGGATGTGCGTGTGGTGCTGAAAGAGGCCGCCACACTGGCCGAGGCGGGCCTGGCGGTGCTGCACATCGCGCCCGCTGCGCGCGCCGAGCGCTGGCAGGCGCACGGCATTACGATCGACACCTATACGCGCCGCGCCGGGTTGTGGGGGCGGCTGTGCGCCATACCGATGCTGGCGCGCCGCGCCGCGCTGTCCGGGGGGCGCGCGTTGCACGCCAACGAACCCGACGCCTGGGTGGCGGCGCTGCTGGCCGCGCGGTGCAGCGGGGCACGCGTGGTGCTGGATGTGCACGAACATTATCCCTCGACCTTCGTTGCGTTGCACGTGCCACGCTGGCTGCGCCGGCCGGCGGAAGGGCTGGTGCGCGGGCTGATCCGCGTCTGCACGTACCTAGCCGACGCCACCGTGGTGGCCAAGGACGGGCTGGACCAGGATTGCTGCGGCCGGGTGGTGATGGCGCGCAACTATGCGCTGCTGCGATCGGCGTCGGTGTCGCGCAATCCCGAACCGGTGCCGGTGCCCGAGATCATCCACACCGGTGTGATGACGCGTGCCCGCGGCTGGCCGGTGCTGCTGAAAGCGATGGCGCGCATGCGCCACCCGGCGCGGCTGCGGCTGATCGGGCGGTTCACCGACGGCTCGGAAGCGGCGTTTTGGGCCGCGGCCGAACGTCTGGGGCTGCTGGGGCGGATCCGCGTCGACGGCTGGATGGCGCATGCGGCGATGATGCGCGAGGTGGCGCGCGCCGATATCGGGGTGGTGCTGTTCCAGCCCGGTCTTGCCAACCATCGCCATGCCCTGCCGCATAAGCTGTTCGACGCGATGGCGGTCGGGCTGCCGGTGGTGGTGCCCGCCGATGCGGCCGAGGTGTCCGAAGTGGTGCATGATGCGTCCTGCGGGCTGACGGTGGATGCCGGCGATGCCGATGCCGTCGCCGCGGCGCTTGACAGGCTGGCAAGCGGGGTGTCGTTACGGGCGGTACTGGGGACGGCCGGCCGGAAAGCGGTCAGAAAACGCTATTGCTGGGAGGTCGAGGGCGCGCGCCTGCGGGGACTGTACCGCGATCTTCTGGAAGGCACGGGTGCCTGATGGATGATAGATACGCAAACGACACGTATATTCTCGGCGCGGGCGGGCATGGCCGTGTGGCGCTGGACCTTTTGCGCAGCATCGGCGTGACGGTGGCCGGCCTGTTCGACGATGCGCGCCTCGCCCCGCTGGACGGCGCGCCGGTACTGGGGCCATGCACGGCGCTTCTGGCCCGGCGTGGCGCGCGGGTGATCGTCGCGCTGGGGAACGCCGCGCTGCGCCGGCGCTGGTGCGAGGATCTGGAACAGGCCGGATTGCGGCTGACGACGGCGATCCATCCACGGGCCTATGTGGCGGGATCGGCGCGGATCGGTGCCGGCAGCGTGATTTGCGCCGGCGCGGTGATCGGCGCGGGGACCGAGGTCGGCCGGTATACGATCGTCAACACACTGGCCGGGGTCGACCATGACTGCGTGGTGGGCGACAACGTGCACATCGCGCCTGGCGCGCGGCTGTGCGGCGGGGTGCGGGTCGGCGCGGACGCGATGGTCGGCGCCGGCGCGGTGCTGCTGCCGGGTGCTATGGTAACTCCTGGTGTGACGGTACCGGCCGGACAGGTGGTGCAGACGGGGTGATCCCATTATAGTCCACGGCATGGTGCATACGCGAACCCGTATTCTTCTGACCATTCTGACCGATGGTGTGCTGGCCGCGGCCGCTTTGCCGGTGGCCCGTTGGGTCTCCGACCCGACGGCCGATCCATTCCAGCCACTCTGGCTGGTCGGCGTGTCGGCGGCGGCCGTGCTGCTGGCCGGCATTCCCGTCGGGCTGGCGCGCCAGTTCTGGCGTTTCGCCGGGGTGCGCGAACTGCTGGGGGTCGGCGCGGCGGCGATCGGCGGGGCGCTGCTGTTCGCGCTGTTCTGCACATTGAGCGGCGCGTTCGTGTACGGGGGCGCGGCGCTGCTGGTCGCACATGCGCTGGTACTGCTGGTGTTTCTGGGCGGGCCGCGGGTGTTCTATCGCCTGCGCAGCATACGCCGCCGCCAGCAGGACGAGGTCGCCGACAGCCAGTCGCTGCTGCTGGTCGGGGCGGGCGACGGGGCGGATCTGTTCCTGCGCGCGCTGGAACAGGAGCGCGGCCGCGCCTATCGGGTGTGCGGCATTCTGTCGCTGCGCCAGCATCATGCCGGGCGCAGCCTGCACGGGCACCGGATTCTCGGCACGCTGGACGATGCCGAGACGGTGCTGGAAGACATGCGCGCCGCCGGCACGCTGCCGGCGCAGATCGCGGTGACCAACCACGACGTTACTGGCCCGGCATTGGCGCAGCTGATGCAGATCGCGGAGCGTTTTGGCGTCGCCGTGCGCCGCGCCGGCGACCCGATGCAGCTGACGCCGACCGGTCAGCCCGGTTCGGTGGAACTGCGCCCGGTGGTGATCGAAGACTTGCTCAACCGCCCGCAGGTGGCGCTGGACCGCGAGGGCATGGCGCGCCTGGTGCAGGGAAGGCGCGTGCTGGTGACCGGGGCGGGCGGTACGATCGGCTCCGAACTGGCACGCCAGGTGGCGGCGCTGGGGCCAGAAACCCTGCTGCTGCTGGACAACGGCGAATTCGCGCTGTGGCAGATCGACATGGAACTGGCGGAACATCACCCGCATGTGGCGCGCACGCCGCTGATCGCCGATGTCCGCGACGAGGCCCGCATGCGCGCGCTGATGCAGGAATTCCGGCCCGAACTGGTGTTTCATGCCGCGGCGCTGAAACACGTGCCGATGGTCGAATCGAACCCGCTGGAAGGGCTGCTGACCAATGCCTGCGGCACGCGGGTGACGGCGGACGCGGCGCGGGCCGCGGGCGCCATGCTGATGGTGCTGATCTCGACCGACAAGGCGGTGAATCCGACCAGCGTGATGGGTGCCTCGAAACGTCTGGCTGAAATGTACTGCCAGGGTCTGGACATTCAGGCGCGTGAGCAGGGAACCGGCATGCGCTGCGTGACGGTGCGGTTCGGCAACGTGCTGGGCTCGACCGGTTCGGTGGTGCCGCTGTTCCAGCGCCAGCTGGCGCGCGGCGGGCCGCTGACCGTTACCCATCCGGACATGCAGCGCTACTTCATGACGGTGCGCGAGGCGGTCAGCCTGGTGCTGCAGGCCTCGGTGGTCGGTGCGGGCGAGGACAAAACCTCGGGCGATGGCGGGATTTTTGTGCTCGATATGGGCAAGCCGGTGAAGATCGTCGATCTGGCGCGCCAGATGATCCGGCTGGCCGGGCTGCGCCCCGATTACGATGTCGAGATCCGTTTCACCGGTCTGCGGCCCGGCGAAAAACTGTTCGAGGAACTGTTCCATGGCAAGGAACCGCCGGCACCGACCGCCTATCCCGGTCTGCTGATGGCCAAGCCGCGCACCGCCGACCCGGCGATCATCGGCCGCGCGCTGGATGAAATGGCTGCTTACTGCCACAGCGGTGCGAAGGCACAGGCGCAGGCGGCGCTCGGCCGGCTGGTGCCGGAATTCGAGCACAACGCCGATGGCAGCGTCGCGCATGGGTAAGGGATTTTTGCGTGCATGACCTTTTACAACGTATTGCCGACCGCCGCGCGGTGATCGGCATCGTCGGGATGGGTTATGCCGGCATGCCGTTGGCCGAGCGTTTCGCCGGCGCGGGTTTCAAGGTGATCGGCTTCGATAGCGACCCGGAAAAGCGCCGGGCGGTGAATGCCGGACGTTCGCCGCTGCCCGGTGCGCCGGCGCCGCTGCGCGCGCCGGGCATGACGGCAGCCGGCGACATGGCGTGCGCTGCCGACTGCGATGCGCTCTGCCTGTGCCTGCCGACACCGCTGGCTCCCGGGCACGAACCGGATATTTCGGCGATCACCGACAGCCTGTCAGCGCTGGCCCCGCATCTGCGGCGCGGCCAGGCGATCGCCCTGGAATCCACCACCTATCCCGGCACCACGACGGAAACCGTGGTGCAGACGCTCGAAGCACGCGGGCTGGAAGTGGGGGCGGACGCCTTCGCAATCTACAGCCCCGAACGCGAGGACCCGGGCAACCCCGCCCATTCGGTCGGGCATGTGCCGAAGCTGGTGGCGGGCGCGACCGCCGCGTGCCGTGCGGTGGGCGTGGCGCTGTACAGTACGGTGGCGCCGCGGGTGGTCGAGATGTCGTCGCCCGGGGCGGCGGAACTGGCCAAGCTGCATGAAAACGTGTTCCGCGCGGTGAATATCGGGCTGGTCAACGAACTGAAACTGCTGTGCCACCGGCTGGGGCTGGACGTGCACGAGATCATGGACGCCTGCGCGACCAAGCCGTTCGGCTTCATGCCGTTCCGCCCCGGCCCCGGGCTGGGCGGGCACTGCGTGCCGGTCGATCCGTGGTATCTGGCCCATGCGGCGCGGCGGGTGGGGATGAACCCGCAGTTCGTGGAACTGGCGGGCGCCATCAACGATGCAATGCCCGGCTGGTGCGTGGACCGGCTGCGCGCCGCGCTGGGCGGCACCCTGGCTGGGGCGCGCGTGCTGGTGCTGGGGGTTGCGTACAAACCCGATGTCGCCGATGCGCGCGAAAGCCCGGCGCTCGAGGTCATCCACATTCTGGAAGACGCCGGGGCCGAGGTTGCGTATCACGACGCGCTGCTGCCCGAAATTCCGGTCACCCGGCGGCTGGGTGCCGCAAAACGCAGATCCGTCGATCTGACGGCCGGCGTGGTGTCCGGCTTCGACGGCGCCATCCTGGTCACCCCGCATACCGGCATGGACCTCGATCTGGTGCGCGCCAACATTCCCGTACTGGTGGACACGCGCGGCGTCCTCCGGGCTGATCCATCCGTCGTGCAGGCGTAAAGAACATCATGAGCAACCCGCCCATTCCCTTTCTCGATCTGAAAACCCAGCAACAGCGCATCGCCGCCGATCTGCGTGCGCGGCTGGACCGTGTTCTGGAGCATTGTCAGTTCATCCTCGGCCCCGAAGTGCGCGAGCTGGAGGAAAAACTGGCGGCGTTCTGCGGCGCGCAGCACTGCGTGAGCGTCTCCTCCGGCACCGATGCACTGCAGATCGCCATGATGGCGGAAAATATTGGCCGCGGCGACGCGGTGTTTCTGCCCGCCTTCACCTACACCGCCACGGCCGAGGTGCCGCTGGTGCTGGGGGCGACGCCGGTGTTCGTCGATGTCGACCCGCATACCTTCCAGATGGACATCGCCGACCTCGAACGCCGCATCGCCGCGGTGAAGGCGGAAGGCAAGCTGACGCCGCGCATGGTGGTCGGCGTCGACCTGTTCGGCCAGCCGGCCGACTGGGCGGGCATCAACCGCGTCGCCGCCGCGCACGGGCTCGCCACGCTCGACGATTGCGCGCAGTCGTTCGGGGCGATGCTGGGCAACCGCGCGCTGGGCACCTGGGCGCAGGCGACGGCAACCTCGTTCTTTCCATCCAAGCCGCTGGGTGCTTACGGTGACGGCGGCGCGCTGTTCACCGACGATGCCGAGCGCGCGGCGCTGTTCCGCAGTCTGCGCACCCATGGCGAAGGCACCACGCGTTACGAAGTGTTGCGCACCGGGATGAACGGGCGGCTCGATTCGATGCAGGCCGCCGTGCTGCTGTCGAAGCTGATGGTCTTCCCGGACGAGATTGCGGCGCGCGACAAACTGGCCGCGTATTACGACCGGCGTCTGAAGGGGGTGGTGCAGACGCCGGTGCGCGTGAAGGATAGCACCAGCGCCTGGGCGATTTACGCGGTGCTGCTGCGCGACGGCGCGGCGCGCGACAAAATGCAGCAATCGTTGCAGGCGGCGGGTGTGCCGACGGCGATCTATTACCCGAAGCCGCTGCATTTCCAGCCTGCCTATCGCGACCATCACCGCTTCGCGCCATTGCCGGTGTCGGAAGATGTGGCGACGCGCATTCTGGCGTTGCCGATGCACGCCTATCTGACCGAGGCCGACGCGGCGCGGATCTGCGACGCGGTGATCGCCGCCGCGGCGTGAAGGACGCAGGGCGCTGCCCTGCACCCGCCAGGAGGCGGCCGCCTCCTGGACCTGGGTTTACTCAGGGGAAACCGGATATGGAAAAGGGGGCTTTTGATGCCCCCTTTTCCATATCCGGTCCTAAGATATCCACGGGGTCCGGGGAGCGGGCCGCTCCCCGGCAGGGGTATGGGGACGGCGTCCCCATGCTTTTGCCTTACTTGTTCACCAGCTTGGCCGGCATGGTGGTGATGACCAGCACGCCCGACATCACCAGCGAGGCGGCCAGCAGGTAAAGGCCGCTGTCGGTGCTGCCGGTCATGTCCTTCAGCCAGCCGACCGCGAACGGGCTGACGAACCCGGACAGATTGCCCAGCGAATTGATCAGCGCGATGCCGGTCGCTGCCGCCGCACCGCCCAAAAAGCCGGTGGGCAGCGACCAGAACAGCGGCAGCGCGCTGATCGTGCCGATCGTCGCCACGGTCACGGCGGCCATCGCCAGAACCGTGTTGCCGGTGCCGATCAGCACCATTGCCACCAGCCCCGCCGCGCCGACCAGCGCCGGGATCGTCACGTGCCAGCGCCGTTCGCGCATCCGGTCCGAGCTGTGGCTGATCAGCACCATGGCGATCACCGTCACGCCATAGGGAATGGCGGTCAGAAAACCGATGTGCAGCGTGTCGGTCACGCCCATGTTCTTGATCAGGGTGGGCAGCCAGAAGCCGACCCCGTACAGCCCCATCACCAGCCCGAAATAGACCAGCCCGAGAATCCACACGCGAATGTTGCCGAACGCTTCCGTCAGCCCGTGTCCGGAACTGACCGGCGCCTTTTGCAAGTCCTCCTGCGCGATGTTGTGGATCAGCAGGTCTTTTTCCTCGCGGTTCAGCCATTTGGCTTTTTCGATCCCGTCGTCGAGCCAGAGCAGCACGGCGATGCCGACGATCACCGACGGAATGCCTTCCAGCAGGAACATCCACTGCCAGCCCGCCCAGCCGTGAATCCCGGCCATGCTGCTCATGATCCAGCCCGACAGCGGCCCGCCGACCACGCCCGAGATGGCGATGGCGGTCAGGAAGATGGCGTTGATGCGCCCGCGCCGTTCGCCCGGGTACCAGTAGGTCAGATACAGCACGATGCCGGGGAAGAAGCCGGCCTCGGCCGCGCCGAGCAGAAAGCGCAGGATATAGAAGCTGAGCGGCGAGGTGACGAACATTGTCGCGGCCGAGATGATCCCCCAGGTGATCATGATCCGCGCGATCCAGATCCGCGCGCCGATCCGGTGCAGCGCCATGTTGCTCGGCACTTCCAGCAGGAAGTAGCTGATGAAAAAGACGCCGGCGCCGAAACCGTAAACCGTGTCGCTGAATTGCAGGTCGGCCTGCATCTGCAACTTGGCGAAGCCGACGTTCACCCGGTCGAGATAGGCGACGACATAGGCGACGAACAGCAGCGGCATCAGCCGCCACGACACCTTGGCGTAAGTCCGCTGTTCGAAAGCCGCCTTCGAGGTGACGGCGGAGTTAGAGGTACCGTGCAACGATCATTTCCTTTTCAGGCATGCCACAACAAACTTATGGCAAAACATACGTATATTTTGTAATGACATTACCAATCCAGCACGTCACGTCGAGGGGGGCGGGCAAAAAAAGAACCGGGCGAAAGCCCGGTTCTTGCTGGTGGGACAGTTCCGTCCGGTTTTATTCGGGGCGCGGCGTGGTCGCCGTGCTGGGCGGAAGTTCCGGCATCGTTACGGTTGGCATCGGTGCGGTCAGCGCATTCAGGAAGGCGGTGATCGCGGTTGCGTCGGCGTCGCTCAATTGTATGCCGAGCTGGCTGCTGCCCATGATGGCGACGGCTTCGCGCAGATCCCAGACCTGGCCGGAATGGAAATACGGCGCGGTCAGCGCGATGTTGCGCAGCGGTCCGGCCCGGAACGCGAATTCGTCGCCCTCGGTCTGGGTGACGGCAAAGCGGCCCTTATCACTGTCGGGCAGTATTCTGGCCCCCGGGCGTTCGGCGACGCCGAACGGGAAATAGGCCTGCCCGCCGAGATTCACGCCGCTGTGACACGTGCTGCAACCGCGTTCCATGAACAGATGCAGGCCGGTTTTCTGTTCGGCGGTCAGCGCGGCGTTGTCACCGTTCAGATAGCGGTCGAACGGCGCGTTGGGGGTGATCAGCGTCGCCTCGAAGCTTTCGATTGCCAGCGCCATGTTGTCGAAACTGACCGCGTTGCCGCCCGCGGCCGGGAAGGCGGTGCGGAAGGCCGCGACGTATTCGGGAATGCTGTTGAGCGTCTGCACGACGCGTTCGGGGGTGCTGTTCATCTCGACGCTTGCCTGCACCGGCCCTTTGGCCTGTTCGCGCAGGTTGGCGGCGCGCCCGTCCCAGAACTGGGCGGCGTTGAAGACGGCGTTATAGACGGTGGGCGCGTTGCGCGGTCCGCGCATGAAGCCGTGCCCGATCGAGGTCGGTATGTTGTCGGACCCGCCGGTGCTCAGGCTGTGGCAGGTGTTGCAGGTGATGATGTGGCTGCGCGACAGGCGCGGTTCGAAGAACAGCATCTTGCCGAGTTCGGCCATGGCCGGCGACACGGGCTGCTCGCGCACGGTGGGGGGCGTCGTCGGGATGGCGGAGAAAACCTCCAGCGCCGCGGCCCGTAGCGCGGCATCCGCCGGTGTCGCCGTGGCGGGCGGCGCTGGCGTCTGGGCGATGGCCGTCGCGCTAAGCATGAAAGCGGTCAGTCCCAGAGTCTGGACGAAAAAAGAACGAGAGAGACGCGGCATATTTTCCCTCCTGGCGGAACAGATATTACCACAACAATATAACGAGAGCGGATCATTTTAATTGATATCCCTCAGAATGGCGCGCATTTTGTTGCCAGTGTCATTTCAGATGGCCAAAGCGCCACCCAGGTTCAGATGTGGCGGCTACTGCCGCTGATACGCCTGGTGTATATGTTTGTTATTTGCATAGAAGCCAGGAACCGGAGAGTGGCATGAAACGGCAGCATGTTTTCACCATCGGTTTCACGCAGACCACGGCCGAACACTTCTTCGACCGTCTGACCGCTGCGGGCGTGAAGACGGTGATCGACGTGCGGCGGAACAACACCTCGCAACTGGCCGGGTTCGCGAAGGCGGGGGATCTGGCGTATTTCCTCGGCCGGATCGGCGGGATCGGTTACATGCACGAACCGCTGCTGACGCCGACCGAGGCGCTGATGAAGTTCTACAAGAAGGATGGCGGCGATAAGGCGGTGTTCAGCAAGCGTTTCCTGACGCTGATGGCCGAGCGCGGGATCGAGCGGAAACTGAAACCGGCGCTGTTCGAACACGCCTGCCTGCTGTGTTCCGAGGCCGATCCGCATGACTGTCATCGCAAACTGGTCTGCGATTACCTGAACGGCAGATGGGGCGGCACTCTGCAGGTGCAGCACCTGTGAACGGCGGGTCTAGAGCATTTTCCGTTCACTCTGGTTCACGGGAAATGCTCTTGGTCTTTGTCTGCCGAGCATCTTCGCGTGACCGGGTGATCCCACCCGATCACGATCTGCTCTAGCGTTTCGAAAAATCGATCAGCGCGGCGAACCCGGTATCGGTGCCGAACCCCAGCCAGGTGCCGTCGGGCGACCAGGCAAGCGCGCTGACGCTGCCGCGGCCCGGCGCGGCGGCGGGCAGCACCCGGCCCGAGTTGATGTCGGCCAGCACCACCAGCCCGTCGTCGAAACCGGCCGCGCAAACATCGTGCTGCGGATGGGTGGCGATGGCGGTGCACAGCGCCTGGTCGCCGCTGGCCATTTCCAGCGGCTGCTTGCCCATCGGCCCGCCGCCGGTGAACGGCCACAGCACGATGCCCTCGGCGCCCGAACTGGCCAGCCACTTGCCGCTTTTCGTGAAGGCGATGAACTTCGACTTGCCGGGATAGCCGCTCATGCGCATGTGCTGGCTGTCGGTCAGCCGCCAGCCGTGCAGCGCGTTCTCCTGCATCGCGGTGACGACGTGATCGCCGGCAGGGTTGATCGCGATGGACGTGTGGCTGCCCTTCCATTCCAGCACGCGCGGCGCATCGCTTTTCGAGGCGACGAACCACAGGCTGGCGCCGTTGTAGTGCGACGCCGCGACGCGCTTGCCCTTGGCGTCGAACGCGATGCCGGTGACGGTGCTGGGATGGGCGAACTGTTTCAGCTTCTGGCCGCGTTCGTCGAACAGATGCACGTATTTGCCGACCGCGGCGGCCAGCAGGCCGCGGCCTTTGGCGTCGGCATGGGTGGCGAGGTGATCGACCCATTTGCCGCCGAAATCGGCGATCGTCGCGATGGTGCCGTCGGGCGCGACATGCTGGAGTTTGCCATCGTCACCGCCGCTGACGAAGCCGGTCGGCGCGCAGTCGGGCGCCAGCGCCAGCACGCCGCCGTCATGCGCCGCGACGCTGCGCCAGTCCGCCGCGTCGGCAAGCGTGACAAGGCGCAGCGTGCCGTCGCCCAGCGCGAAGGCGGCGTGTTTCGCCGCACGATCGAAGCTGACGCCGGTGACGAAGGCGTCGAGCGTATGGTGGACGCCGCGTTCTTCCAGAAGCTGGTCCACGTCCTGCAGGTCGCTCATCGGTTCAGGCCGCGCAGGCTTCGAAACCGCGCCGCAGCTGCGGGCGGTTCAGGTTGCGGCCGATGAACACGATGCGCGAGGTGCGCGGTGCGCCTTCCTTCCACGGGCCGATGAAGTCGCCGTCGGCGATCATGTGCACGGCCTGGAACGCGAAGCGCCGGTCGTCGTTGGCGTAGGACAGGATGCCCTTGGTGCGCAGCAGGTCGGCGCCCTTTTCGGCCAGCAGCGGGCCGATCCAGGCGTTGAACTTTTCCGGGTCGACCGGTTTGTCGAGCTCGAACGACATCGAGGTGATGTCCTCGTTATGGCCGTGCTCGTCCTCGCCGGCGGCGAAACCGGGTTGCAGTTCCTCGGCGCGGTCCAGCGAGAACGCGTTCTGGCCCAGCACGGCGGTCAGGTCGAGCGCCGCCTTTTCGGTGCGATGCAGTTTCGCATACGGGTTGATGCGCCGGATCGCGTCTTCCACCGCACCCAGTTCCTCGGCGCCGACCAGATCGGTCTTGTTGAGGACGATCACATCGGCGAAGGCGATCTGGGTGCGCGCTTCCTCGCTGTCGGCCAGCCGGGCGGGCAGGTGCTTGGCGTCGACCACGGTGACGATGGCGTCCAGCCGGGCCTTGGCGCGCACGTCGGCATCCACGAAGAAGGTCTGCGCGACCGGGGCTGGGTTGGCGAGGCCCGTGGTCTCGACGATGATGCCGTCGAACCTGTCGCGGCGCTTCATCAGGCTGGTGACGATGCGGATCAGGTCGCCGCGCACCGTGCAGCAGACGCAGCCGTTGTTCATTTCGAACACTTCCTCGTCGGCATCGACCACCAGATCGTTGTCGACCCCCAGTTCGCCGAATTCGTTGATGATGACCGCGTATTTCTTCCCGTGCCGCCCGGACAGGATCCGGTTCAGCAGGGTCGTCTTGCCGGCGCCGAGATAGCCGGTCAGCACGGTCACGGGGACGAGGTCGGTCATCGAGGCATTACTCCGCAATGATACAATATTGCGCCTATATAGGCGGCGGGCGGGCCGCGGACCACCCGGCGGGGCGGTTTTCGGGCCGGGAAAAAGAATAAGGTGAAAATATACGGCCGAGGATATAAAAGGCAGCGAAACCTGGAACGGGCCCGGCCATTTCGGGCCTTATTCATGAGTAAGGCTTGCTAGCTACCCTGCCCGCATGTCACGGCGGCCCGCCGCCAAGGAGAGAATATTCAATGTCTGAAGCCGCCCCCTCGTCCGCTCTGCCGCCGTTTTTCAATGGGCTCGAGGCCCTCAATTCGGAACGGCATGCGGCGCTGCGCGTCCGGCCTGCCGGGTTCGGGTTCGCCAGGGACGCCCATCTGCTGCCGCTGATGGCGGATGAATTCACGGTGGCGGCGCGAACGCTACCGATCGTGTTCAACCTGGAAGCGCCGTTCATGCCGATCGCGGTGCTGGCGCTGCAGCCCGGGCAGGCGCACCTGATCAACGACAAGGGCGTGTGGGAGGCGAATACCTATATCCCCGCCTATGTGCGCTGCTATCCGTTCATTCTGGTCAAGCCGCAGGCCGATTCCGACACGATGACCCTGTGCATCGATCCGCAAGCCAAGGCGCTGTCGACCAGCGAGGGCGAGCCGCTGTTCGGCGCCGACAAGAAGCCGACCCAGGCCGCGCAGCAGGCGCTGGAATTCTGCCAGGGGTATGAAATCGCCCGCCAGAAGACCAAGGCGATGGTCGACAAGCTGGTCGAGCTGGAACTGCTGGAACCCGGCGTGGTGCAGTTCATGCAGAACGGCCAGCAGCGCCGGGTGGACGGGTTCCGCGCCGTCGACCGCGCCAAGCTGCAACAGCTGCCGGCCGACAAGCTGGCCGAGCTGCGCGACCTCGGCTATCTGGACGCGATCTTCGCGCACCTGTTGTCGATCGGCGGTGTACCGGCGCTGGCGCAGGATATCGCCACCCAAAGTTGAGGCGCTGACAAAAAGATGAAGAAAAAAAGGGTGCCCCGATGGTGCACCCTTTTTCTATAAATCAGGAACAAGTGCAGAAAATTAGGTAGAGGTGCAGCGATGCGTTTGCCTGTGTGTTTTGGTGTGTGGGTGATGATGGGGACCGTGGTTCTGGCGCAGCCCTCTGCGCCGCAGCCGGAATCGCAGCCCTCTGCGCCGCGGGCCACGACGCAGGCTTATGGCGCGTGGCTGCTGCGCTGCCGGCAGCCGTTGGAGCAGGCGGGCAGTGCGCGCCACCTGTGCGAGATCGCGCAAATCGTGCAGGACCAGAACCGGCAGATGGTCGCCCAGTTCGTGCTTGGGCAGCGTGGCGGCGTTGGGGACTGGCTGCTGATGGTGCAGATCCCGGTCAATGTGGCCACCGCCGCCGTGCTGAATTTGCAGGTCGAGGGGATCGACCCGATTCTGCTGCCGTTGCGGCGCTGCGTCGGCGGCAGTTGTTTTGCGGAAGTGGCGCTGGACGAGCCCGCCATGGGGCGCCTGCGCCAGACGTCGGCCGCTTCGCGCGGCAGCGTGGAATACGAGCTGGGCAGCGGCGGCATGGCCAAGATGCCGTTCTCGCTGGAAGGGTTCACCGTCGCGTTCAATGCGCTATCGACACGATAATCCAGGCTGACGCGCCGTCGCCGCCGGCCTATTTTCCCGGTATGACCGATCCCCTCGCCCTTTATGTGCACTGGCCGTTCTGTCTGGCCAAATGCCCGTATTGCGACTTCAACAGCCATGTGCGCGACGTGATTCCGCAGGCGCGGTTTCGCGCTGCGCTGCTGCGCGAACTGGCGTGGGAAGCGGCGCGGATCAACGCTACGGGCCGCGTGCGGCTGGGGTCGATCTTCTTCGGCGGCGGCACGCCGAGCTTGATGGAGCCCGACACGGCCGCCGCCATCATCGCGGCGGCCGGCGCGCATTTCGCCAGCGCCAACGACATCGAGATCACGCTGGAAGCCAACCCGACCAGTGTCGAGGCCGGGAAGCTGGCCGCCTTTCGTGCGGCGGGGGTGAACCGCATTTCGCTGGGCGTGCAGGCGCTGGACGATGCCGCGCTGCGTTTTCTGGGCCGACGGCATTCAGCGGCACAGGCCGTGGCGGCGCTGGAGATGGGGCGCGACATTTTCCCGCGTGCCTCGTTCGACCTGATCACCGCGCGCCCGGGGCAGAGCGTGGCCGACTGGCGGGCCGAACTGCGCCGCGCGTTGGGCTTCGGGTTCGACCATCTGTCGCTGTATCAGCTGACCATCGAACCCGGCACGCAGTTCGCCACGCTGGCGGCGCGCGGCGAGATCGTGCTGCCCGACGGAGATTTAGCCGCGGCACTGTACACGGCGACCGAGGAAGAAAGCGCGCGCGCCGGCATGGCGGCGTACGAGATCAGCAACCACGCCCGGCCCGGCGCGGAAAGCCGGCACAACCTCGCCTACTGGCGCTATCTGGATTACGCGGGCATCGGCCCCGGCGCGCACGGCCGGCTGACCCTGGACGGGCAGATGCATGCGCTGCGCCGCCACCGCGCGCCCGAGGAATGGGCGGCGCGCGTCGAACGCGACGGGCACGGCACGGTCGAGGACACGCTGCTCGACGCACCGGCCCGGGCGCGCGAGGCGCTGATGATGGGGCTGCGGCTGGCCGAGGGGGTCGAGACCGAACGCTTCGAACGCCGCACCGGCACGCCGCTGGCCGAGGCGCTGGACCCGGCGATGCTCGCCGCCTGCATCGACGAGGGCTATGTCGCCTGGAGCATGCGCGACGGCACATCGGTTCTGGCGGCCAGCACCGAGGGCCGCCTGCGGCTGGACGCGCTGCTGCCGGCGCTGCTGCGCTGATACCCGGGGCGTAAGCCATGACGAACACGGGGCACGGAGACAGGCTGGACGGCCTGCAACTGAGGCTGCGCAACGCTTGCCTGCGGCGGCCGTTGAGCAACTGGTGCGGACGACGGGACTCGAACCCGTACTCCCGAAAGGGATGCAGATTTTCGTACCACTTCGGCTTTCGCCGCCGCCCGATGGCGTTCGTGGTCTGGACTGTCCCTTCGCCATGACCCGCGCGAGGTTTTAGGCGCCGCCCGTCCAGTCTCTACACCTTCTCCCGTTGGGCGGGAGCTTGGCTCGGGATTGGCCTGTGGTTCGCACCACGTAGCGTTCCCCGACTTTGAGCGGTTCTGCACCGCGGATTTCCCCGCGGGCACTCCAATTTTAAAGTCTGCTGCGTCTACCTATTCCGCCACGTCCGCATAGCCGGGCAGGGCCACGTCTTCTGATTTTTTCCGCCCGCTGTCCAGCGTTAATCCATCACCGTCACGCCGGTGCGGCGGACGATGCCGGCCCAGCGCGTGCTCTCGTTGGCGACGAAGCGGCGCAGGTCGTCGCCGTCCAGTGCCGGCATGGTGAACGCGGCCTGTGTCATGCCGGTTTTCACGGTGGCGTTCTCGCGCGCCTGGCGCACGGCGGCGATGATCTGCGTGGCCTGCGAGGCGGGCAGGGCGGCGGGCGCGTACAGCGCGTTCCAGGTCGGCAGTTCCAGGCCCGGAAAGCCCTGTTCCTCCAGCGTCGGCACATCGGCCAGCAGGCGGCCGGGGCCGGTCTGGGCGATACAGCGCAGCTTGCCGTCCGTCACCAGCGGCAGTGCCGACCCGGCCGACAGGACCATCGCCTGCACGCGGTTGGCGATCAGGTCGCCCAGCGCCTGCGGCCCGCCGCGATACGGCACGTGCTGGGCCGCCACCCCCGCCTGTTCCAGCAGCCCGGCCATCGCCAGATGACTGCCCGAGCCGGTGCCGACCGAGGCGTAGGACAGATCGCCCTGGCGCGCCTTGGCCAGCAGCCCGGCGACATCGGTCACGCCGAGCGCCGGCGGCACGATCAGCAACTGCTGCGAGGTGCCGAGCATGGCCAGCGGCATCAGGTCGGTGGCGGGGTCGAACGGCATCGGCGCGCCCAGATGCGGGGTGATCGCCATCGTGCCGTTGTTGGCGACCAGCAGGGTCCGTCCGTCGGCGGGGGCGCGCACCACGTAGTCGCCCGCGATCACCCCGCCCGCGCCGGGGCGGTTGTCGACCACGATGCTGGCGTTCAGCTGTGCGTGCATCGCGTCGGCGAACAGGCGCGCGCAGACATCGGCGGTGGTGCCGGCCGGAAAGCCGACGACGAAACGGATGACCGCCTCGGCATATGCCGAGACGGGCAGGGCGGCGGCCAGCGCGGCCGTCAGCAAAGAGCGGCGGTTCATGATGTGGGGCACTCTGACGGATCGGCCGACCACAGGAAAGTCAGCTCGTGCTTGTTGTGCGACAGATGCACGACGCGCCCGCCGGAGATGGCGGCGAAGGCGTCGGCGCTCTCGAAGTCCGTCTCGCCCTGGAATTTCAGCGTGCAGACGATGCGCTTGGCTTTGCCGGCGGCGATCCACGCCTGCATCAGCCGCAGCAGCCGGGCGGGATAGGCGATCACGTCGCAGACCAGCCAGTCCACGGCCGCTTCCTGCGCCGGGTCGATGCCGAACGCGCTTTCCTGACGTTGCGTGACGTTGGGCAGCGCGACGATCCTCGGGTCCAGCGGCGCCTTGTCGACCGAGGCGACCTGCGCGCCCAGCCCGGCCAGCACCCAGCTCCACCCGCCGGGCGTCGCGCCGAGATCGATGCAGGTCTCGCCGGGGCGGGGATGGACGCCGAAGCGGGTCAGCGCCTCCCACAGTTTCAGATAGGCGCGCGACGGCGGGTTGATGCGGTCTTCCTCGAACGCGACTTCGCCGTTGACGAAGGGCGAGGTCTTGGTCGGGCTGGCGAGCATCCGATCGGGCGCCAGCAGCGTCCACGCGCCCAGATGTGCGGTCGGCGCGGGCGCGGGGAAGACCAGCGGTCTGGCCTTTACCGGCGGCAGGTGGCCGGCGATCAGCGCGGCGCGGCGGTGATGCAGCCACGGATAGAGCGCCCAGTTGCGCTGGATGGCGCGCAGCGCGTCGGCGGCGGTCTTCACCGAGGGGACGGGGATCTCGCGCGGCGCGGTCCAGATATCCAGCGCCCAGGCTGCGGGACGCGGCGCATCGGGCGATAAGGCCAGAAGCCCGTGCCAGGCGTCGATGCGTATGCCGCGGCGCGCCAGTTCGGTTTCCAGTTGCGGCTGGAAACCCTCGGCGGCCAGATAGGCGGCGGCGATCACGACGGCTTCAGGCTCGACGCGGCCAGCGACAGCCAGCCCGCCATCAGCACGAAGCCGCCGGCCGGGGCCATTCTCGGGATGTGGATGTCGGCCAGCGCGAGCAGATACACCGCGCCGCAGAACAGCAGCGTGCCGAGGGTGAACAGCGTTGCCGCGCCTTGCGCCAGAACGCCGCCGCGCGCCGACCACAGCACGGCGGCGACGATGGCGAGCGTGTGCCACATCTGGATCTGCACGGCGGTATGGACCTGCGCGAGCGCGACATCGTCGATCCGTCCCGGCAGCCCGTGCGTGGCATAGGCGGCCATGGCGACACCGGTGCAGCCCAGCAGGGCGGCGATGAAGATGAGGGTGCGTGTCATGGGCGGAGTGTAGCGTGGACTGGGGCGGGGCGTAAAATAGGTGGCGGTTCTTTAATTTAGCGCCACCACCACGTGCACGCCCATTCAAGGACGTCGAGCGCGTCTTCGTTAAGTTCCGGATGGTTGCGGTGCATGACGCCGTTGGACCACATCCCGGCCGTTGCCAGGAAGTGCGCTGACCAGACGTGCAAGGTCTTCACCCGGATGGGGCGTTATGCCGTGACCCAGAAATCTCGATATTGCCGAACTCAATCGGTCAGGAGAGATCATGGTTTTTTGTATGCCGGGCGCGAACGGACCGGCAAGGCGGTTGTTTCAATGCGCGTCCCCGCCGCCGCCTATGCCCGGTTTGCGCAGGAAAATGGTGATCGGGATCAGCACGAAGAAGACAGCCGACATCAACAGCAGCACGTCGTTATAGGTCAGCACCAGCGCCTGCTGCTGCATCATCGCCATCACCTTGGCCAGCGCCGCCTGATCGGCGTTGCCGCCCAGATGCGGGCGCAGGCCGGCGGCCATGTTGCTCAGCGCGCTCTGCACGCCGGCACGCGCCCAGGTGATCTGTTCGGCCAGATGCTGGCGGTGCATCTGCCCGCGGTCGATGACGATCGTGTTGATCAGCGCCAGCCCCACCGCGCCGCCCATGTTGCGCATCAGGTTGTACAGCCCCGAGGCGTTCTTCATCATCGCCGGCGGCAAGGTGCCCAGCGCGATCTGGTTGACCGGCAGCATGATGAACATCATCGACGCGCCGCGCAGCGCTTGCGGGAACATGAATTCCCAGAACCCCCACTCGCTCGTCATGTGCGCGGTCAGCCATACGGCGGTGCCGAACATCAAAAGCCCCACCGCCATCATCGCGCGCAGGTCCACGTAGCGCGACAGCTTGCCCGCCACCGGCGCCATCATGAACATGAACAGACCGGTCACGAACATCGTCTCGCCGATCTGCATGCTGTTGAAGCCGCGCACCCGGCCGAGATACAGCGGGATCAGATAGACCGATCCGTACAGCCCGATCCCCATCGCGAAGCTGAACAGACAGCCGCTGGCGAAATTGGTGTTCTTGAACGCGCGCAGTTCGACCAGCGGGTCGCGGCGCGTGAACATGCGATGAAAAAACAGCACGCCGGTGATCGCACAGACGATGCTCAGGTTGCGGACGGTTTCGTCCTGCAGCCAGTCCCAGCGCGGGCCTTCCTCCATCACGTATTCCAGCGTGCCGAGGAAGCCGGCCAGAAAGCCCAGCCCCCACCAGTCGAAGGTGTTGCGCAGCGACCAGTTGGGTTTGTCGATGTCGAGCAGGTTCCAGACCAGCACGGCGATCAGCATGCCGATCGGCACGTTGATCAGGAACAGCCAGTGCCACGAGAAGGTCTGCGTCAGCCAGCCGCCGACCGTGGGGCCGATGGTCGGCGCCAGCGTCGCCGTCAGGCCGATCAGCACCGAGACATGGGCACGCCGCGACGGCGGGAACAGCAGATAGGTGGTGGCGAACACGGTGGGGATCATCGCCCCGCCGATGAAGCCTTGCGCTGCACGGAAGACGATCATCTCGGGCAACGTGCCGGCCATCGCGCATAGCGCCGAGAACAGCGCGAAACCGCCGGCCGAGATGGTGAACAGGATGCGCGTCGACAACAGCCGCGACAGCCAGCCCGATAACGGGATCATCACGATCTCGGCGATCAGGTACGAGGTCTGCACCCACGACGCCTCGTCGGCCGAGGCCGACAGGCCCGACTGGATCTCGGCCAGCGATGCCGAGACGATCTGGATGTCGAGGATGGCCATGAACATGCCGACGACCATCGACATGAAACCGGCCCATTCGCGCGCCGAAACCGGCCGCCCTTCGGACCCGATCGGCAGATCGGCGGACATTTTAACGGGTCAGGCCGAGCGTCGCCGCCGTCGCGCCGAACAGGCCGCGGCGCACCGCGCCGGGGCCGCGCGTGTCGACCTCGGCCTCGACCGACAGGCCGGGGCGCAGCAGCGAGAGTTTTTCGGCCTCGGCGGCGCTGAAGGTGATGCGCACCGGGACGCGCTGGACGATCTTGGTGAAGTTGCCGGTGGCGTTCTCGGGCGGCAGCAGGCTGAACTGGCTGCCGGTGGCCGGCGCCAGACTGTCGATCACGCCGTGGATCTCGAGCCCGGGCATGGCGTCGACGCTCAGCGTCACCGGCTGGCCGGGGCGCATGGCGGTGATCTGGGTTTCCTTGAAGTTCGCCACCACATACTGGCGCGCCGGTGGCGGGGCGATGGCGATCAGCTGCGTGCCCGGGGCGACGAACTGGCCGAGCTGGGCGGCGCGGTTGCCGACCACGCCGTCGAACGGGGCGCGGATCTCGGTGTTGTCGAGGTCGATCCGCGCCAGATCGGCTTCGGCGCGGGCGGCCAGCAGGCGGGCCTCGGCCTGGCCGAGATTGGCCTCGGCGACGTCGAGCTGGCGGACCGCCACATCACGCAGCGCGCGCTGGGCGGCGAGCTGCGCCTCGGCCTTGCGCAGATCGGCGATCGCCTTTTCGGCCGCCTGACGCGACGACCAGCCCTGGCCCGACAGCGACGTGTAACGCGACGCGTCGGCGGCGGCGCGGTCGCGCTCGGCCTCGGCGTTGGCGATGTCGGCGCCTGTCTGGACGATCTGCGCCTGCTGGGCGGCGATCTGGGCGCGGGCGGTGGCGACGGCGGCCTCGGCCTGCGCCACGCCGGCCTGGGCGCTGGCCAGCCGGGCCTGCCATTCCTCGGTGCGCAGGCGGACCAGCGGGTCGCCGGCCCGCACGGTCTGGTTGTCGTGCACCAGAATCTCGGACACGTGGCCCGAAATGCGCGGGCTGAGCACCGCGATGTCGCCCTGCACATAGGCGTTGTCGGTCGAAACCAGATACCGGCCTTCGGTGAACCACCATGTTCCGGTCATCAGGACGGCGACCGCGCCGATGATGGCAGCGCCGAACCGCAGCGTGCGCCGGATGTTCCCAAGCCCACGTGCCGGCGCGTGGGGGGCGGGATCGGCTGCCCGGCTGGTCGTGGCCTGATCGGCGGTATCGGTGACCGGTTTTTCAGAGATGGCGTTCATGCGCTGCACAATGATCTGGGAGCATGTATATTTTCAAGAATAAACTGAACGGTTCAGTATGATTTTTTGCATGGCAGGGTTTCTGTCTGCTCGGACGGGAAATGGTTGACCTTCCTGGGCCTTCGGTTCACCTGTATGCAATGTCAGAAGCCCGCCCAGTTGCCTGTCCGACGGTATGTGCGGATGAATCCCCCAAGCGGCGCGCCGTGGTTGAAGCGGCCGCAGATTTGTTCCTGTCGCAGGGTTACGGGGCGGTCAGCATGGACGTGATCGCGCGCGAGGCCGGGGTCTCGAAGGCCACGCTGTATGCCTATTTTCCCAGCAAGGAAAAACTGTTCGCGACCATCGTGGCATCGAACTGCGTGCGGTTGCAGACGCTGGCGGCGAGCATGCCCGAGCGGTATGCGGCGGATACACGCGCCATGCTGACCGGCATGGGGGTGGAATGGCTGACCTTCTTCCTGCAGCCGCGCACGCTGGGGCTGTACCGGGTGGTGATGGCCGAGGCGCCGCGCTTCCCGGAACTGGCCGCGTCGTTCTACGAGGCCGGACCGCATGCGCTGAAGCAGTGGATGATCAACTGGATCGCGGCCGAGACCGCGGCCGGGCGGCTCGATGTGCAGGACGCCTATGTCGCGGCCGAGCATTTTCTGGCGCTGCTGCGGACCAGCGTCTTCTTTCGGGCGACGCTCGACCTGCCGCCGGCGCCGACCGAGGCCGATATCGCCCGGGTCGCCAACGCCGCCGCCGACACGTTCCTGCGCGCCTTCGGTCCTTAAAATCTGGCGATTCCGGCCGGCGTGTGCCTAACATGCCCGCATGCCGCGCGGAGATCTGTTCCCCGAGATCGCTCCCTATGAAACCGGGTTCCTGCCGGTTTCCGACCGGCACACACTGTACTGGGAACAGTCCGGCAATCCGGCGGGGCCGGCGGTGCTGTTCCTGCACGGCGGGCCGGGGGCCGGGGCCGGGGTGGTGCACCGGCGCTTCTTCGATCCGCGTTACTGGCGCATCGTGGTGTTCGACCAGCGCGGCGCCGGGCGATCGCGCCCGCTGGGGGAACTGCGCGACAACACCACGCCGCATCTGGTCGGCGATATCGAAACGCTGCGTACCTATCTGGAGATCGAACGCTTCCTGCTGTTCGGCGGGTCGTGGGGGTCGACACTGGCGCTGGCCTATGCGCAGGCGCACCCCGCGCGGGTGGCCGGCTGCGTGCTGCGCGGCATCTTCCTCGGCCGGGATCACGAGATCGACTGGTTCATGCGCGGGGTGCGTCAGGTGTTTCCCGAGGCGTGGGCGGCCTTCGCCGGGTTCATCCCGGAGGGCGAGCGCGCCGATCTGCTGGGCGCCTATCGCGCCCGGCTGAACGCGCCGGACCCGCAAATTCATGGCCCGGCGGCGCGCGCCTGGAGCACCTACGAAGCCATGTGCAGCACCCTGCTGCCGCTGGCGATGCCGCCGGACGCGCTGTTTGTGGATCGCAGCGCGCTGAGCCTGGCGCGGCTCGAGGCGCATTACTTTGCCCATGCCCTGTTCCTGCCACCCGGCGGCCTGCTGGCGCACATGCCGCGGATCGCGCATCTCCCGGCCGAGATCGTGCAGGGGCGTTACGACATGGTCTGTCCGGCGCACAGTGCGTTCGATCTGGCGGCGGCCTGGCCCGCGGCCCGGTTGACGGTCATCCCCGATGCCGGGCATTCGGCGCTGGAGCCCGGCACGCGGCACGCGCTGGTCGCCGCGGTGGAACGGTTCCGCGGGGCGTTTCCAGCCTGACGGTCAGGCCGCGTCGCGCAGGATGTGGCCGCTGTAGCGGCGCAGATACAGGCCGGCGAAGAACGACACGACGCACAGCGCGATCAGCCAGACGGCCGGGGCGATCGGGGTGCCGGTCCTGCCGATCAGCAGTGTGGCGACCAGCGGCGTGGTGCCCTGGAAAATCGCCATGGCGACGTTGTACGAGATCGAGATGCCGCTGGCGCGCACGCGCGTCGGGAACAGGTCGGCCAGCACCGCGCCGATCGTGCCGTTGACCAGTGCACTGCCGATCGCGAAAACCAGCAGCGCCGCGGTCAGGCTGATCGAGCGGTCGGTCAGCGCCTGAAAGACCGGCCAGGCGAGCAGGATCATCACCACGCAGCCGATCCGGTGCAACCAGTAGCGTTTCATGCCGTCCGATACGGCGCCGACCAGCGCATAGCTCAGCGCGGCGACGCCGGTCGCCAGACTGATGGCGGGGGCGGCTTCGGCCGAGGCGTAGTTCAGCACTTTGGTCAGGTAGGACGGCATGTAACCGAACATCAGCCCGTTCAGCGCGCCGGTTGCGGCGCAGACCCCGAAGGCGACCAGCGACGGTGCCAGATGGTCGCGGCACAGTTCGTTCAGCGGCTGGCGGGGGTGCGCTTTCATGCGCATGAAGGCCGGCGATTCTTCAAGCACGCCGCGCACGACATAGCCGACGATCCCCAGCAGACCACCCAGAATGAAGGCGATGCGCCAGCCATAAGCCGCGGCATCGGCCGGGTCCAGCGCCCAGTGGATCAGCGCGCTGATCCCGGTTGCCACCATCACGCCGCCGGTCAGCAGGCAGAGCATGAAACCGCAGACCGCGCCGGCGCGCCGCGGCACGGTTTCCACCACATAGGCCAGCGCGCCGCCGAACTCGCCGCCGAAGCACAGCCCTTGCACCAGGCGCAGCAGCACGAACACGACGGTAGCGGCGACGCCCAGCGTCGCATAGGTCGGCATCAGCCCCATGGCGATGCTGGCCAGCGAGATGGTCAGCAGCGACCACAGGAAGATCGGGCGGCGGCCGTACCTGTCGCCGAAATGGCTGAGCACGGCGCCGCCCAGCGGGCGGATCGCATAGCCGACGGCAAACACCGTGAAGGTCTGCACATACGAGATGAACGGGTCGGTCGACGGGAAGAACGCCGCCGAGATGTACTGGGCGAAGATCGCATAGACGATGAAATCGTAGAATTCGATCGCCCCGCCGATGCTGGTCAGGATCACCACGTACCAGCGGGCGCGCAGCCCGGCACTGCCGGTAGGGGTGTCGGCGATAGCGCTGTTCATCGTGAGCAACCGTAAGTGCTGTTATGCAAAATTTTTGTCATGGTTATGGCAAAAAGGCCAGCGCGGCGGCGAGGGGTGGAAAATAATATAGAATAAAAAATAAAAATAACTGTTATTAACCAAAAAATCTCAGAATCAACCGTTGCATTTAACTATAAGTAATAATGATCCAAAAAGTTCATAAACAGTAGAGGAAATATACAAATAGGTCAAAACATAAACTGTGAGTAATTAGAATTTATATAATATTTTCTCACCGAGAATGAAGCTAATTACCGTTTCAGGCATTTACTATTTGGGGGACCTTAAAACCTTCTCAACTAAATAAATCCAGGTCTGCCGTTACGGGTGTGGCCCAATATAAGGGAAGAAAACAATGTCTTTTTCTGGGGATTATAGAATTGATGCACTGCTGCAGAACGCCGGGGGGCAACCGACACGGTGGTCTGGGTCTGCCGGTACATCGACGATCATTACTTATGCCTTCAATAACACAGCGCCCAACGCAACGGTCTATGGCACAGACCCTTCGAGCTGGATCCCCCTGAACGGCACCCAGCGTGATGCCGAGCGCCGGGCACTGCAGACCTGGGCAGATGCCAGCGGCATCATTCTTGTCGAACTGCCGGACCATCTGTCGGCACAGGCCGACATCAATATCAGCATGGCGTCGATCGGAGATCCGACAGTTGCCGCGTATGCCTACTATCCGAATGGGGGCGGTAACGCAGGATTAATGGTGATCGACCGGGATCTGTATGCGAACAGCACGTTCGCGCCCGGCAGTTATGAATATATGCTGCTATTGCATGAAACCGGGCACGCGCTGGGTTTCAAGCACCCGTTCGATGCCGGCGTCCTGCTGCCGTCGGCCGAGCAGAAACTGGCCTATACAGTTATGGCGTACGACACCTCGCCCGGCCCCAAGACAGCATCGTTGGGCGTCTATGACCAGATGGCCGTGAAATACCTGTATGGCGCGCGCGACGCTGCCTATAGCGATCTGCATGCTACGTACACCAATGGGGGGTTCAACATCACCGGGAACGGCTGGAGCAAGTACCTGCCGGGCGAAGTGATCTCGGTGAAGGTCGATGACGGCCGGATGGTGCTGTCCGATCACGATGTCTGGTTCAAGGTCGAGCGTCTGTACGAAGCCTCGTTCAACCGCGACCCGACCGGCACGGAAATGGTGGGGTGGGTGAATTATCTTGAAGCCGGGCATTCCCTGCACCAGCTCGCGCAGCTTTTCCTGACATGCGGTGAAATGACAGCGCGCTACGGCAATCTGTCGAACGAAGGGTTGCTTAATGTCGTCTATCAGAACCTCCTCGATCGGGCCCCCGATGCCCCCGGGAAAGCGGCCTGGCTGCAGTATCTGCAGCAGACCGGCGACCGGGCCGGTTTCCTGGCGTCGACGATCGATTGTCCGGAAGCGTATGCGCGCAGCGACTGGAACCATCAGAGCGTGTTCATGCCCGAGGCGCAGGTCGCTAACCTGAACCTGCTGTGGCACACCGTCTACGGCGATATGGCGGTGTCGAAGGATGCGTTCAACTACTGGCTCGGCGGTCTGCAGTCCGGTCAGAAAAGCATGCAGACGGTGGCCAGGGAAATCCTGAACACCGCCCCGAGTGTCATGCAGATGTCGGATCACGACTTCATGCAGCTCGTCTACCAGAACGCCAACCATCGCGGTGCCTCGCAGTGGGAGGCTGACCTTTGGATCAACGCGATGCACAGCATGGGAGGGGGCGATCGGGCCTGGATCGTTGCGCAGATGCCGCTGAATCTGGAACCGCTTGCTGCGCACGACAATCTGTACCACGACGGCGTGATTTATGCCTGAGTGACCCGCGCCAAAGTGGTGCAGCCGGAGCCCGATGCACAGTTTCAGACATGCATCGGGCTTTGGAGCAGATCGTGATCGGGTGGCATCACCCGCTCACGTGAAGATACTCTTGTTTTACATACCGCCGATGTCGGTTGTGGTGACGGTGGTATAAAGCGCCGCACCCGCCATGTCCGAAGATGCGGCGGTATAGGATGGGCCGGACTGGCAGCCCGTCGGCCACGCTGAACTGTTGGGCCTGTGCCACGCTTGCCAGGGCGAACATTCCCAGAGCGGAAATGGCGGATATCGGATAAGAACGCGTTGAAGGTGCAGGGGGTTTGTCTGTCGCCGTCAGCGCGTTTGTCCCGGCACCCACAGCACGTCGTTCTTACCCCAGTCGTTCATTGCGCGGGCGAGCACGAACAGGTGGTCCGAGACGCGGTTCAGATATTGCACGATGGCCGCGTTCAGTCCGCCGCCCGCTGCGGTTTCCTCGTGCAGCAGCTGTACCACGCAGCGTTCGGCGCGGCGCGCCACGGTGCGCGCGATATGGGCCTGCGCCGCGGCGCGGCTACCGCCGGGCAGCACGAACGAGGTCAGCGGCGCGAGCTTTTCGTTCATCGTCTGGATCTCGGTCTCGAGGCGCGCGCATTGCGTGGTGCTGACGCGCAGCTTGCCGGCGCCCTCCGCGCCGGGCAGGCATAGATCGGCGCCCAGGTCGAACAGGTCGTTCTGGATGCGCGCCAGCATCGTGTCGGCCCAGGCTTCGCCACGTACCTCGCAGCGCAGCAGGCCGATCGCCGCGTTCAGTTCGTCCACCGCGCCGATCGCCTGGATGCGGGTATCGCTCTTCCAGACCCGCGCGCCGCTGCCCAGCGAGGTTTGCCCCTTGTCGCCGCCGCGTGTCACGATGCGGTCGATGCGCACCATCGGGCGGCTAGGTCCGCGCGCCGCGCATTGCGTCCGCCAGGCCGCGCACCTGGTCCAGCACCTTGCGCACCGCGTCGGGCCTGGCGCGGCCGGCATCGTCGAGATTGGCGGCCAGCGTATCGATCAGCGCCGAGGCGACCACCGCGGCGTCGGCCAGGCGCGCGACATTCGCCGCCTGTTCCGGCGTGCGCACGCCGAAGCCGACGGCGATCGGCAGGTCGCTGTGCCGGCGGATGCGTGGAATCGCCGTCCGTAACTGATCCGCCGTTGCGGTGCGCGTGCCGGTGACGCCCATGATCGACACGTAGTACACGAACCCCGACATGTCGCGCAGCACCTGCGGCAGGCGCACGTCGTCGGTGGTCGGCGCGATCAGGCGGATCATGTCCATGCCCTGCGCTCTGGCGGGGGTGGCGAGCTCGTCGGCTTCCTCGGGCGGCAGATCGACGACGATCAGCCCGTCGACGCCCGCCGCGGCGGCGTCGGTGCAGAAACGGTCGATACCGTAGGACAGGATCGGGTTCAGATAGCCCATCAGGACGATCGGCGTTTTCGTATCGCCCTTGCGGAAGTCGCGCACCATGGCGAGCGTGCCGGCCAGTGTCGCGCCGGCCTTCAGGGCGCGTTGTCCGGCCACCTGAATGGTCGGGCCGTCGGCCATCGGATCGGTGAACGGCATGCCGATCTCGATCAGGTCCGCGCCCGCGCCCGGCATGCCGCGCAGCAGCGCCAGCGAGGTTGCCGGATCGGGGTCGTAGGCCTCGAGGAAGGTGATCAGACCGGCGCGGTTTTCGGCAGCCAGCGCGGCGAAACGATCGGCGATACGGCTCACAGTGCTACCCCCAGATGCTGCGCGACGGTGAAGATGTCCTTGTCGCCCCGGCCGGACAGGTTCAGCAGGATGATCTCGTCCTTGCCCATCGCGGGCGCCATCTTGATCACCTGGGCGAGGCCGTGCGCGGATTCCAGCGCCGGGATGATGCCCTCGGTCCGGCAGCAGATTTGGAACGCGTCCAGTGCCTCCTGATCGGTGATACCGGCGTATTCGACGCGCCCGGTCTCGTGCAGCCAGGCGTGTTCGGGGCCGATGCCGGGGTAATCGAGGCCGGCGCTGATCGAATGCGCATCCTTGATCTGGCCGTCGTCGGTCTGCAGCAGATAGGTGCGGTTGCCATGCAGCACGCCGGGGCGGCCGCGGTTCAGGCTGGCGGCGTGTTCGTGGGTGTCCAGCCCCTTGCCCGCTGCCTCGACGCCGATCAGCCGCACCGGCGCGTCGTCGAGGAACGGATGGAACAGCCCGATGGCGTTCGACCCGCCGCCCACCGCCGCCACGCAGACATCAGGCAGGCGGCCTTCGGCTTCGTGCAGCTGGGCCTTGGCCTCTTCGCCGATCACCGTCTGGAAATCGCGCACCATCATCGGGAACGGATGCGGCCCGGCGACAGTGCCGATCAGATAGTAGGTGTCGTGGATGTTCGCCACCCAGTCGCGCAGCGCCTCGTTCATCGCGTCCTTCAACGTGCCGGTGCCGGCGGCGACGGCGCGCACCTCGGCGCCGAGCAGCTTCATGCGGAACACGTTGGGCTTCTGGCGTTCGACGTCGGTGGTGCCCATGAAAATGGTGCACGGAATGTCGAACAGCGCGCAGACCGTGGCGGTGGCGACGCCGTGCTGGCCGGCGCCGGTTTCGGCGATGATGCGGGTCTTGCCCATGCGCCGGGCCAGCAGGATCTGTCCGATGCACGCGTTGATCTTGTGCGCGCCGGTGTGGTTCAGCTCCTCGCGCTTGAAATAGATCTTCGCGCCGCCCAGTTCCTCGGTCAGCCGCTTGGCGAACCACAGCGGGCTGGGCCGGCCGACGTAATGGCGCAGCAGGAAATCGAGTTCTTTCCTGAATTCCGGATCGGACCTGGCCTCCAGATAGGCGCGCTCGACGTCCAGGATCAGGGGGATGAGCGTTTCGGCAACATAGCGGCCGCCGAAGCCGCCGAATCGTCCACGATCATTCGGCCCCGAGCGGAGCGAATTGGGCAGCATGGTCGTCACGTAGCAGTCCTCTTTCCTGGAAGAGCATGTGTCATAGCGTGCCCGCGGATGCCGGTCACGCCCTGGATACGCCCGGACCGTATCATATCGTGCCCGCGCTGCCAGACGAATACAGGCCGATAAACATCAGGCCAATGAACGCGGGTTCTCGCTGCGGGGCGAAAAGAAACGCCAGCCCCCTGCACGTTACAGAGAACCGACGCTACAGAGAACCGACGCTCATCTGTGGGGGCGACATGCGCCGTTCATCGCTGTGTATCCGGTTCCGTCGATATCCAGCCTGCGACTCGGGATACAAGGCGGAGCGGTATGATAATAAAGGTCGACGGAGCGGGGGATTTCGTTTTCCGGGGTTCGGATTTCGCTTGCAGCTTCAGTTCGATGCCGGTTTGCGAATCAGCAGCCGGGTTTTTCCGTCCGGCAGATCCTGTTGATCTAACAGGGTGAAACCGTGGTCCAGCACTGTGCGCGGCACGTTTTGGCGCGGTTCTTCGCCCTGTAATAGGATTTCCAGCACCTGCCCCGGGAGAAGTTTATCGAGTGTAAGGCGGGTTCGTACGAAAGTCATCGGGCAGGTTTCGCCCGAGATATCAAGAACTTTGTCTGGCGCCGGGAAAATATTTTCCATGTTTTACACATTGCGGTCATTAAATTCTATTGCGCAATAGCGGATATCAATCCTATAAATCATAAATTAGTAGATCAAGAGGGTATTCGACATGCCGGATCAAACTACAAAAATCGACATATTAGAGCTGACCGCTCAGATTGTGGCTGCGCATGTGTCAAAAAATTCGGTGACCAGTGAAGCTTTGCCGGAACTTATCGGGGATGTCTACAAAGCACTGATGAGCGTAGACCAGAAGCCGGTCACTACTGAAAAACCGCAGCCTGTTGTGCCCGTCCGGAAATCGGTGACGCCCGATTACATCATTTGTCTGGAAGACGGCAAGAAGTTGAAGATGCTGAAACGGCATCTCAAGACAGCCTACAATATGACCCCGGAACAATATCGGGAGCGGTGGGATCTGCCAGCCGATTACCCGATGGTTGCACCGAATTATGCCAACCATCGCTCCAATCTTGCCAAACAGATCGGTCTGGGCACCAAACCGCGCGACCGTTGACGGGCGCGTTGGGTTTGGACAGGCGGCCGCTTCGGTTATAAGTTGCCAGCCGGGCGGTCGGGCGCATGTTCATGCTGTGCCGGCCGCGGGGGGCTATACTATCTGCTGCAATGGGAATGGGGATGGAATCGCGCATCGAGCGCCTGTGTGTTGAAAAAGGCCTGAAGATGACCGGTCAGCGCCGGGTCATTGCGCGTGTCCTGTCCGATGCCGAGGATCATCCCGATGTCGAGGAAGTGTATCGCCGCGCCGCCGCGCTGGACGAACGCATTTCCATCGCGACGGTCTATCGCACCGTCCGCCTGCTGGAAGAAAACGGCATTCTGGAACGGCATGATTTCGGCGGTGGGCGGGCGCGTTACGAAGCGACCGAGCACGGACATCACCACCATTTGATCGACGTCGATACCGGCAAGGTGATCGAATTCGAGGACGCCGAACACGAGGCCGTGGTCCGGCGCATTGCGGCCGAGCTCGGGTTCGACCTCGTGTCCCAGCGGCTGGAACTGTTCGCGCGCCGCCGCGTGGAGGCAAATGCCGCTTCGGGTTCGGCGCAGCCGCGTGCTATAGCGGCCAAATCCACAGACAGGCCACCCCGGTGACAACCGAGACGATTTCTTTGTCGGCTGCAAATCGCACTTTCGGCCCCGCCCCGTTCGAGGAACTCCGCCTCGGGTCTTTGGGGGTGCGGGTCGCGACCACGGCTGCCGAGCTCGAAGCGGCGCAGGCGCTGCGCTATCGTGTGTTCTACGAGGAAATGGGCGCGCACCCCGACCCCGAAACCGCGCGTACCAAGCGCGACCGGGACATGTTCGATGCGGTGGCCGACCATCTGCTGGTCATCGACCACGATATCGGCCCGGGTGCGGAGGGGGTGGTCGGAACCTACCGGCTGATCCGGCGCGCGGCGGCGGCGCAGGCCGGGCGGTTTTATTCGGCGGACGAATACGACATTTCGCCGCTGCTGGCGCTGGACGGCGACGTCATGGAACTCGGCCGGTCCTGCGTGGGGATCGCGCATCGCACGCGCGCCGTGATGCAGCTGATGTGGCAGGGGATCGCCGCCTATGTCTACCATTACAACGTCAAGCTGATGTTCGGCTGCGCCAGCCTGCACGGGGTGGACCCCGATGCGCTGGCGGCCGAACTGACTTATCTGCACGACAACCATCTGGCGCCGCCCGCGCTGCGCGCCCGCGCGCTGGACAGCCGCTATGTGAACATGAAACGCCAGACCCAGACGGCCGAGGAGGCGCGTCGCGTGCTGGCGCAGCTGCCGCCGCTGGTGAAGGGGTATCTGCGGCTGGGCGGGTTCGTCGGGGATGGCGCGGTGATCGACGAACAGTTCAACACGATCGATGTCTGCATCATCGTGAAGACCGATCTGGTCACCCAGAAATACGCCCGGCATTACGAGCGCAAGCTGGGCGGACCCAGCGGGGAATGACGCCGCCGGATCTTCGATAAAAAAAGGCGCCCTTTTGGGGGCGCCTTTTTGTTTGTTGCGATGGTGTCTGTGTTACCAGACGTAGCGCAGGCCCGCATTGGCGGTCCAGCCGCCGAAGCCGTGGTCGTTCAGCGCGGTCTGCCAGGCGGCGTCGCCATACACCGACCAGCGATCGTTCAGCGTGGCGGTCATGCCGCCGCCGGCCTGCAGCGATGTCCCGAAGCTGCCGGAGGTGAACGTGCTGTCGCCGATCATCACGTCGCTGCCGTCGAAGAACCCGTGGATCAGGTTGACCTTTGCATACGGGGTGAGCAGCTGGTTCTCGTCGGTGCGGAACGCCCGCGTCAGACGCGCCCCCAGACGGCCGACCAGCTGCTGGTGCGTGCCCAGATGCACGTCGATGCCGTCCTGGTCGGCCTGGTTGTCGAAGCTCAGCCGCTGATAGGCGAGCTGCGCCTGCGGTTCCAACGTCCAGTTCTCGGCGAAGTGCCACGGCCGGCCGATCTCCAGGCCCACCGCGAAGCTGCTGCCGTCGACGCTGCCGACGCCGCTGCGCGCATAGTTGCTGACCGAACCGTCGAACAGGCCGAACGACATCACGCCATCGATGTAGAACCCGGTGTCCCACTGCCGGGTCACGTAGCCCTGTAGCGAATAGGTGTTCACATGCGCCTTGCTGGTACCTTCGAACATGTTCGGCGAGTCGGTGCGCATCGACATGTCGCCGAAGGTCAGCGCGAAGCCGACGCGGGTGATGGCGTTTTCGTTGCGGTGCGAGAAGACGTTCGCGCCGAGCTGGACGGCGCCGTAATCCTGGTCGAAGTCGTAACCATACTGGCTGTAGCTGCGATCGGAGCTATAGTCGAAGCGCCCGCCGTAGACGCGCAGGAAGGCTTCGCCGTCGCGCCGGTCGGCCGGCACGCGGTTGAGGGCGTTCGGGTTGTCGTCATGCAGTTCGCCCAGACGGCGGTGCAGCATGTCGATGTCCTGGAAGCCGGCGTTCATCATCGCCACCGGCAGATTGATGTAGGTCGGCGCCTGCGGGATCAGCGCCGGGCGATCCTTGGTGCCCGGCGGCACGGAGCTCGGGTTCTGCAGGCGATAGTCCCACTGCGCGCCGTTGCTGGCCGTCGTCAGGTTCTGCTCGGCCGCCGCCGGGCCGTTGGCTGCACCGGGGCCGTAGGCGAACAGGCGGTACTGATAGGCACCGCCGGCCACATAGCCGCCGGGGGTGGCCAGGGTGAAGGCATCGGCGGTCGAGGTGCCGGCTACCTGAATGATCGAGATCCCATCGCTGTTGCGGTTGGTGGTGTTCGGCGTGGTAACGGCGCCGTTACCCAGACCGTTGACCAGCACGCGCGTCGTCCCCTGGGCGTTGCCGTTGATGATCAGGCGGTCGGTGAACTGGTCGGCCAGCGGCCCGCCGGCGTTGAGGCGGGTGTTGAGGCCGAGCAGGGCGTTGGTGCCGGTGTAATCGCCGCGTACGGTCAGGGTCTTGAAGTCCGCATCGGTTGGCGGTGCGGTGACCATGACGGCGGCGTTGTCGATCAGCAGCGAAGCGACGTCGGAGTTGCCGTTCATGTTCCAGAGCGAGCCGCTGGCGATGGATGTCGCGCCGATGTTGCGCGCCGCACCGCTCCACACGACGTTGTTCGACAGGGTCGCGGTGGCGCTGTCGGTGATCGCTGCCTGCATGTCGCCGTCGAGCCTGACATCGCCGGTCGCCGTCAGGGCGGCATTGCCGCTGTTCGCGACATCCAGAAGAATGCCGTTGCCGCCGGTCGCGGTGACGCCGCCGGCAAGCGCGATCGTCGCATCGGTTCCGGTAACGCCGAACGCCGTACCGCCGCTGCTGGCGATCGCAGCGCCGTTGCTGAAGGAAAGGTTGTCGCCGGCACCGGTAACGCTGACCGCCGTTGATGTGCTGTTGATATGTCCTCCAGCCATGATCAGCACGGGCGCCGTGCCGGTGGTGATAATACCGACGCTGTTGCTGCCCTGGGCGTCGATCGTGCTGCCGGTCAGGGTTGCGGTCCCCGCGTTGCTCAGGCCGGTTGAGTTGCCGGCGGTTGTAATGACCCTCGCCGCATTGCCGGTGAACGAACTGGTGTCGTCGTCCACCGCTACGCCGGTGCTGTCTGCGCCCCGCATCGTGACCGAACCGTCATTCATGGTCATGCGACTATTGATCTGGATGTGAATCCCTCTACTGCCACTGCCTTGGGCCACGACCGTGCTGTTGCTCAGCGTTCCGGTGGAGGTTTTGCTGACCCGCAACCCGTAAGCATTGCTGCCGGCGGTGGTAAGAGCGATCGAATCGCCGATGATCGTTGAGTTCTGGGTTGTACGTATGCCCGCGTAGCTGTCTCCGGCGACGTTGATCGTCGTACCCGTAAGGGTCATTCTGCTGTTTACGCCGGCGTAAACGCCATGCCACACCGCTCCCGGCAGAGGCGCGCCGTTCACGTTGAACACACCGCCGGTCACGTTGACTGTGGCGTTGCCCTGCGCCCTGACGGCGCCGCCACCGACGCTGTTGACGGTGATATTGGTATTTACGACGTTGAGTGTACCGCCAGAATACGCAGCCAGGCCGTCCTCTTTGGCATTGGCTATATTGATGCCGCTTGGCCAGTAAACCAGGTTAATCCCCGGCGTGGTGCCGTTGATGGTGATGTTGCTGTTGGTCAGCGTCAATGTACCGTTATTGCCCGCATAACCGCCGACGCTGGCGCTGCTGCCTTTGACGGTCAGGTTGTCGAAAGACACATTTCCGGCGGCGCCTATCACCGAAACCCCGATCCACGCATTGGAGTTGGTCCGGGCCGCACCGTTGATGTCGATGACGATGCCGGAGCCCATTGCACCACTGGGGACAGTGGTGTTGCTGACATATATCCCGGCAGAACCGTTGTTGTCGCCGCTGATGTTGAAGACGGTGCCGTCGCCCAGGCGGACCAGGCCGCCATTTTCCATCCACGCGCCGGCCCGGCCCGAGGTAATCGTGGTACCCGCCCCGGTCAGGGCGATTTCGGACCCCGTGTCTGTGGCATAAACCGCAGGCGCGCTGGCGTCGGTGACTGCGGTGATGCCGGTTCCGGAGATCTGTCCGCCGGCGGTTGCCGAGATGGCGGAGCCGGTCGGGACATGCACGGTCGTGCCAGCTGCGATGGTGACGGTCTGCCCTGTGCTCGCTGTGATGGGTACGGTTGTCTGCGCCATGGTGGTGGTGGAGGCGCTGGTCGCGACCGACAAAAGCAGAAGGAGTTTGTACATACGCGTGCTTCTGACGTCTGCGGCCAAGTGGGTAGGTCGTATCGTGTTCATTTCTCTATTCCAACATACACAATCACCATGTATGTTCTGCCAAATTTATTACTAAAACATATTTAACATAAATAAACATCTGCGCAATTATATCGAAAGCAGTGCTGTATAGCGGTTTTAGCATAAGTATTAATTATATTATTTGACCTGAATTTGAAATTATACAGGTATAAACCGCATTTATGGGTAATTTATAAAACTATCACAATTACAATTATCTGATTACCGGATTTTCTTGCCGAAAACCGGCGGTAGAGTACTGTTGTATCCAGTTTCGGTAATATTTTATTTAAATGTGGTATTGTGATTTGGCAATGGTTGATCAACATTTTAGATATAAGTCACAGCATCCCCGTTCTTTAGAGCGGCGGGTTTCTCAAGACCGGAGAGAATAGACGGAAGCGAACAGGCGAAATTGCAAGAGAAATATTTTGTATATTTTCAGTCTTGTTTCCGGAGACGCTCTTTGGGAAAGAGCGTCCATTAACCGTTTCAGCCCAGCAGGGCGATCAGCAGCGGCAGAGTGACGATCGCCACGATGTGCTGGCTGGTAATGATGGCGGCCATGAATGGCGCGTCGCCGCCCAGTTGGCGGGCCGTGACATAGCTGGTGGTGGCGGTCGGCAGCCCGATGAACAGGGCGGCCAGCAGGGTGGCGGTGGCATCCAGTCCCAGCAGGCGCCCCATCGCGACCGTGATGGTGGGCACCAGCGCCAGTTTGATGATCCAGCTGGACACCTGGGCCGGGACGCGCAGGCGCATGCCCGGCAGGGTCAGTGCGGCGCCCACCGTCATCAGCCCCAGTGGAATCGTGGCGCTGCCCAGGGTGCGCAGGAACGGCCCGATCCCATGCGGCATGCCGCCCGCCAGGCTGAACGCATAGCCCGCCGCACAGCCCAGGATCAGCGGGTTGGTCAGCAGCGTCAGCAGAAAGCGCCACATGCTGGTTTGCCGCCCGCCGCCCAGCGCGAAGACCAGCACCAGGATGGTGTTGACGGCGGGCACGATCAGTCCGGTCAGCACCGCCCCCAGCGCCAGCCCGGCATTGCCGAACAGCGCCGTTGCCAGCGCCAGCCCCAGAAAACTGTTGAAGCGGATGCCGCCCTGGACCAGCGACGTATAGGCCGCGAAGTCGAGACCCAGCGGTTTCCAGGCCAGCGTGCACAGTGCCAGTCCGCCCAGCAGGCCGGCCAGAATGGCGATCGCCAGAGTGCCGACCGGCATGACCGACAGATCGACCCCGCCGATCGACACCGCCAGCAGCGCCGGCGAGAGGACGTAGAACACCAGCCGTTCGACCCCGCTCCAGAAGGCCGCGTCGGTCAGCACCCGGCGCCGCAGCAGATGCCCCAGCAGGATCAGCCCGAACGAGGGGAAAAAGGCATCGATATACGGGGTCAGGGCGGCGCTCTTCTCAGGGGCCGTTCGTGAATACGGCTGGCATCGCCGTCTGACGGCGCTTCCCTGCGCTTTCGGTGCGCACGAACCAATGTTCGCTGCGCGCCGATTCCCGGCAAGCACCACCATACGACTTATGCCAGCGCATTCTCGGACGGTCCCTCATCTTGGGGTTGTCTCCATGTCCCGAATACAGCGTGCCTCGTCCGTTGCGGCAAGCCCGTCGCGGGCCCGCGCGCCGACGTGGATGACGGACAGCTCGGGTTTGACCGGCGTGCGTTCCAGCACCAGATCCAGATGGCAGGTCCGGGACTGATAAACCCAGATTTCGACCGCGCCTTCCTGGCGGATCTGTTTCGGAGGGCCGAAGCGCGCACGAACGGTGCCTGCCGTGGCGCCGATCAGCCCACCCGGCAGGATCAGCGGCATGCCGGAATCCGGGGTGCGCGGCGGGTTGGGGGTGGCGGCCGTCGCCGCCTGCAACGCGAGGCACAGGCAAGCCAACACGGCGGCCAAGCGCTTCCACGCGCGGGTCTTCACGGCAGGCTTCTTCATGGTCGCGTGGCGGGAGCAACCCTTCGGGGCGCTTCCGCGAAATATCAGCCGGTGACGTCGCTGGCCGGTTTGAATGTCGGGCTTTCGCTGATCATCTGCATCTGCCCGGAGATCTGCCCGCCTTCTTCGACCTGCAGGCGCCGGCAGCGCGCGGTGCCCTGTAGTCTGCCGGTCGAACGCAGGATCAGCGTGCCGCGCACGGTCAGCGTGCCGTCGAGGGTGCCGGAAATCTCGGCCTCGTCCACCTCGACCTCGCCTTTCAGGATGCCGCCGTGGGCGATGGCCAGTTCGCTGGCGTTGATCATCGTGGCCTCGACGGTGCCTTCGACGACCAGGCGTTCGGCGTCCTGCACCGTGCCCTGCAGGCTGATACCGCGCCCGACCACCAGCGTGCGCCGTTCCTGCGGGCGCAGCGGCGGATTGGGGCGCAAACCGCCAGCGGTGCTGCTGGGCGGCGTCAGCGACGGCGAGGCGGCAAGCGGCGTGGGTCGATGCATGGCGGAACTGTCCTTCGGAGGGGCTGGTCTGAAATCGGAAACGGCCGGGCTGTCTGTCTTCCGTGCAGGCACCGGTGGAGGCGGCGGCGGCGGTGGCGCTTCTGCGGCAGGTGGCTGCGGTGGCGGTTCGACGATGGAGTCCGGCTGTGCCTGCTGCGGCGGTTTCTTGCCGATGACCAGCAGCGGCGTTTCGGCCGGCGGCGGTGCGGGGGCGTCTGCTGCTGCCGGTTTTTCTGCCGTTGCTGCGGGACGCGCGGTTTCCGGCGTCTGCGCCGGCGCCTCGGCGGCCATCGATACAGGGGTGGCCGCCGTCTGTACCGGTTTTTCTGCTGCCGGTGCGGGACGCGCGGTTTCCGGCACCTGCGCCGGTGCCTCGGCGGCCGGCGGCGCGGGCGGTTTCGTCTCTGCCCGCGGTGGCGTCAGTCCGGAGGGCGGGGAGAAGGCCGGCGCGTTCATAGCGGTGGGCGCCGTGGGCGGCGGGGGCATCTCATCCGGTTTGCGGCGGCGGAACATTGGCAAATCTCATCCAGCGGAGCGCTCAGGGTAGAGCTGACGAATATCCAAGGGCTAGCATGCGTCCGCCTGCTCCTACAACCCGCCGCGTACGTGCGAAGCGAATCATGGAACGGCATTAATGTGGCGCGGATTCATTCCGGATGGCGGTTGTCTGCCGCGGCTGTTTCCGCGCCCCGGCTGCGCAGCGCGATATGGGTCATGATGGCGGTTCCCAGCACGGGCATCAGCAGGTTGAGGCCGGGGATCAGCGACATGAGGGTGGCCAGCCCGCCGGCCCCCCAGGCGCTGAAGCGCGCGCGCCGCCAGTGGCCGGGCAGTTCCTGCGATCTGGTGCGCCGCTGGGCGGCGGCCTCGAACAGTTCGCGGCTCAGTTGATAGATGCCGATGGCGCCGAACACCACCATGCCGAGGCCGGGGATGAACAGGGCAGGCAGCGCCACTGTATAGAGCATCAGCATCCTGCCGGTCAGTGCCAGCGCGCTGGCGGCCTGTTCGCGCAGCCCGATGCCGGTGGGCGGCGGCAGATCCGGGTAGAAGCGGCGCTCCACGGCATTGCTGACGCTGTCGGTGAACATCCAGATGATGACGATGCTGATCGGCACGAAGAACCAGACCGCCAGCCCCAGCGCCAGGAGCCCGCCGAGCGAACCCGCCAGCCAGGCCAGCCAGCCGGTATCGGCGATGAAATGCGTCGACAGGAAGACCGCCAGCGCGAACAGGCCGGCGAAAACCAGCGCCGAGGCCAGCAGGCTGAACAGCACCAGGCGCAGGAAGGCGGCGTCGAAAAGCTGCGCCAGGGTCAGCCGGATGGAGGTGAGCAGCAGGGGCATGGGCGGTGAACTCTGAAAATCTGCCGGGGGATCAGGCCGACAGTCTGGCGGTTACGGTTTCAACCAGCAACTGCACCAGTTCGGCGCGCGGCGGGGTGACGATCGCGTGGTCCGGGCTGTCGCTGATCACCGCGCAGATCCCTTGCATACCGCTCCACAGCAGCAGAACGTAACGGTATTTGTCGGCCTCGGACAGGGCGGGGGCCAGGGCGCTGATCACCTGGGCGACCAGCGCGATGGTGCGCTCGATCCGGCTGCGCAGTTCGGTGCGTTGCCCGGGCGTCGTGTTGAGCTGGAACAGCGCCGCCCACAGCTTTGGATTGTCGGAGACGAACTGCACATAGGTGTCGCCCAGCACGCGCAGCGCAGCACCCGGGCCGGCGGTCCCGGCCACGCCGGCCTGCAGCGCCGTGTGCAGGCGATCCAGACTGCGCAGGTTCACGGCGAAGACGATCGCCTCGAGATTGGCGAAATGGTTGTACAGCGTCCCCGGCACATAGCCGATGGCGCGCCCCAGCGAGCGTGCCGACAGGGCAGGCAGACCGTCCTCGGCAATCAGCGTGGTAGCGGTATCGATGGTCAGTGCCCGGAATTCGTCCGGTGTGTGATCTTTACGACGAGCCATAAATTTCTGAACGTTGTGCAAAATGCATCTTGACGAGAAATCCAGTTCTGTCAATAAATGAACATCGTTCATATGGATACCTCCGATGTCTCTCCCCGTCAAATTGCTGGCCAGCGGCGCATACCTGCCGGAACGGCGGCTGCTGGCCGCAGATATCGACCGCCGGTTCGGCAAACCGGCCGGTTGGAGCGAACAGTATTACGGCATCGCCAGCCGGCATGTGGCGGGTCCGGCGGAAACCACGTCGATGATGGCGGCGGCGGCGGCGCGCCAGGCGCTGGTGGCGGCCGGGATGGCGGCGACGGATCTCGACTGTATCGTCGCCGCCTGCGGTGTGTCCGAACAGGCGATCCCCGGCACCGCGCCGCTGGTCCAGGACCGGCTGGGGCTGGGCGCGTCGGGCATTCCGGCGTTCGACGTCAACGCCACCTGTCTGTCGTTCGTGGCGGCGCTCGACCTGATCGGCCTGGCGATCGCCGCCGGGCGCTATAAACGCGTGCTGATCGTCTCGAGCGACATCGCCTCGGCCGGGCTGGACTGGAACACGCCGGAAGCCGCGGCGATCTTCGGCGACGGCGCGGCGGCGGCGATCATCGGCCGGGCCGGGGACGGGGACGGCGCCTGCATCCTGTCCAGCGGGTTCGAGACCTATGGCGAGGGCAAGAACGCCTGCGTGCTGGCGGCGGGCGGCACGCGTTTGCGGCCACGCGACGATTACGCCGCCTTTCTGGCCGGCACGTATTTCCGCATGGACGGGCGGGCGGCTTACAAACTGGCGAAACAGCGCTTGCCGGCGTTCTGGGCGCGGCTGCTGGCCGGCGCCGGGGTGCGGGGCGAACAGATCGCCACGGTGATCCCGCATCAGGCCAGCGCGTCGGGGCTGGCACTGATCCCGCGTCCGCTCGGCCTGCCGGCGGAGAAGTTCTTCAAGGTGTTCGCCCGCGTCGGCAACATGATCGCCAGTTCGATCCCGTTCGCGCTGCACACGGCGATCACCTCCGGGCATGTGCGGCGCGGCGACACCATCGCGCTGCTCGGCACTTCGGCCGGCATGTCGCTGGGCGGCATGGTGCTGCGGTACTGACCCATGCGCCGCGCATTGATCACCGGAGCGACGGGCGGGCTGGGGCGGCATCTGGCGGAATATCTGCGCCCGCGCGGCTACGACATCCGCGCCAGTGGCCGCAACCTCGCGGCAGGGGCGGCACTGCGCGACGGCGGCATTGATTTCATCCCCGCCGACCTGACCGATCCCGGCGTGGCGGACGCGCTGTGCGCCGGCCGCGACGTCGTGTTCCACTGCGCGGCGCTGTCGGCGCCGTGGGGACGCGCGGCGGATTTCCAGCGGATCAACATCACGGCGACGCAGGCGCTGCTCGATGCGGCACGACGCCAGCGCGTCGGCATGTTCGTGCACGTCTCGACGCCGAGCCTCTATTTCGATTTCTCGGACCGCTACGATCTCGCCGAGGATGCCCCCCTGCCGGCGCGGTTCGTGAACGCCTACGCGGCGACGAAGTTCGCGGCGGAGGGTCATGTGCTGGCGGCGCGCGGCGCGGGGCTGAAATGCTGCATCCTCCGGCCGCGGGCGATCTTCGGCGTGCATGACCGCGTGCTGCTGCCACGTCTGTTGCGTGTCGCGCGGCATGGGCGCTTTCCGCTGCTGCGCGGCGGCGCGGCGCAGATCGACGTGACCTGCGCCGAGAACGTCGCGCAGGCGATGTGGCTGTGCGACCAGAACCGCGACGGTGCCGACGGCGGGGTGTTCAACATCAGCAACGGCACGCCGCTGTCCATCCGCGCGCTGCTGTCGCAGGTGTTCGAAGCGCTGGAGATGCGCGTGCGGTTGCGTCCCGCACCGTGGCGGTTGCTGCACGGCGTGGCGGCGGGGATGGAGGCCGTGGCGCGATTGCTGCCGGGGCAGCCGGAACCGGCGCTGACCCGCTACAGCCTGGGCGTGCTGGCCTTCGGCCAGACGCTGGACATCGGCGCGGCGCGGCGTGTGCTCGGCTATGCGCCGGAACTGTCGATTGCAGACGGGCTGGCGCGGTTCGCCGCCGCGTACCGGCGGAAGGAGGCATGATGCGCTGGACGCTGTTCGAGGTCGGGCACTGTCTGCACCCGGAAAGGATGAGCCTGCAAGGCGCGCCGTGGAAACCCTGCCGGTTCCCGTTCCTCGCCGCGCTGATCGAGCATCCGCGTCACGGACCGGTGCTGTTCGACACCGGCTATGCGCGGCGCTTCTTCGAACAGACGCAACGCTTTCCCGGGCGGCTGTACCGGCTGGTCACGCCGGTGCGGCTGGAGGGGCAGCAGGCGCTGTGTGACCAGCTCGCCGCGCAGGGCGTGCGGGCGCGCGACGTCGCGCATATCGTCGTGTCGCATTTTCATGCCGACCATATCGGCGGGCTGGCGGATTTTCCGCGGGCGCGCATCCATTGCGCCGCCGCGGCCTGGGAACATGCGCGCGGCCTGCGCGGTTTGCGCGCGGTGCGTCAGGCCGTGCTGCCCGGGCTGCTGCCCGGCGATATCGAGGAGCGTTTACAGTTCTTCGAAGCCGCGCCCCGCCGGCCGCTGCCGGCGGGGCTGGCGCCGTTGTGTCATGGCGCGGATCTGTTCGGCGATGCCAGCCTGCTGGCGGTGCCGCTGCCGGGGCACGGGGTCGGGCATCACGGGCTGAGTTTTACCGGCGCCGATGGGCGCAGCGTGCTGCTGGTCGGCGATGCAGCGTGGTCGATGACGGCGATCCGCCAGAACCGCCCGCCGCCGCGTCTGACCTGCGCGCTGATGGGCGATGGCGCGGCGTACCGGCAGACGCTGGGGCATCTGCATACGCTGCTCGGCCGCAACGGCGATGTGGTGATGGTGCCGTGCCATTGCCGCGACACCGCGACGCTGCGCGCCTGGAGGGCGGACTGATGCGCGAAGCCGTCACCCTGCTGCGCGCCTATCTGTCGGCGCGTTACTGGCTGCGCTTTAAAACCCGCGCCGCGCTCGAACGCCACCAGCAGCGCCGCCTGCGCCGGTTTCAGGACAGCGTGCTGCGGCGCTCGCCCTATTACCGGGGCTGGGCGGACGGCGATCTGGCGGCGATCCCGCCGATCGACAAGACCGGCATGCGCGCGCATTTCGATGCGATCAACACCGCCGGTATCCGTTGGGGCGAGGCGCTGGCGCTGGCGGTGCGCGCCGAGGAGACGCGTGATTTCGCCCCGCTGCTGAACGGGGTCAGTGTCGGGCTGTCGACCGGCACGTCGGGGCAGCGCGGCCTGTTTCTGGCCAGCGCGCACGAGCGCGCGTTGTGGGCGGGGACGATCCTGGGGCGGATGCTGCCGCGCTCGCTGTTCGGCGCGCACCGGATCGCGTTCCTTCTGCGCGCCGACAACCGCCTGTATCAGACGGCTGGCGGCAAGGGGCGGATCAAGTTCCGCTTCTTCGACCTGACGCGCCCGATCGAGGAACATCTGCCGGCGCTCGACGCTTACCGGCCGACCACGCTGATCGCGCCCGCGCAGGTGTTGCGCCTGCTGGCCGAGGCACAGGCGGACTGGCGGTTGCAGATCCGTCCCGAGCGCGTGATCTCGGTCGCCGAGGTGCTGGATGCCGACGACCGGGCGCGGATCGAGGCGGTGTTCGGGCCGGTGCTGCACGAGGTCTATCAGTGCACCGAGGGATTTCTGGGCGCGACCTGTAACCATCGCCGTCTGCATCTGAACGAAGCGCATCTGCATATCGAGCCCGACTGGATCGACGCGGCGCACACCCGCTTTGCGCCGATCGTCACCGATTTCAACCGCAGCACGCAGCCGATCGTCCGTTACCGGCTGGACGACATTCTGGAGATCGACGATGCGCCGTGCCCGTGCGGCAATCCGGAGCGCGTGCTGCGCCGGGTCTGCGGGCGGTGCGACGACATGCTGCGTCTGCCGGCACAGGACGGCGGCGTGGTGCGCATCATGCCGGATTTCGTCAGCCGCGCGCTGGTCGGGGCCGACGAACGGATCCGCGATTTCCGCGTCACGCAGACGGCGGAGAACGCGCTGAGCGTGGCGCTCGACGGTCCGGCGGACAGCGCCGTGCAGGCCCGCGCGGCACTGCTGGCGCTGGCGGCGCGCTGTGGTGCTGTCCCGCCGGCTATCGCGTTCGTTCCCTATGGCGGTGCCGATCTGCTGCGCAAGCGCCGCCGCATCGTCTGCACGCTTGCGAAGGAAGTGTCATGAGTGGATGTCCGTTCTCCAATGCGGAAAGGTCTGTGGCGATCGGGCAGATCGATACGCTGCGTGCTTTGTGGCGCGCGCATCGCGATGGGTTGAAACTGCCGCCGCCCGCGGCGCTGGGGCGCGGCAATCTGCGCTTTCGGATCGGACGGCGGGCGCTGTTGCTGCTGATGGAGCCGCAGGATGTGCGGCGCATGCTGGTCGGCGGTGCGCCGATCTATCAGAAAAGTGCGTGGCTGCGCCGGCATTTCGGCGCGGTGCTGGGCGACGGCATGCTGACCGCGCGCACCGAGACCTGGCGCCGCCATCGCGCGCTGATCGCGCCGTTTTTCCGCCAGGACCGCGTGCAGGGGGCGCAGGCGATGGTCGATGCCAAGGTCGCCGCCGTGCTGGACCGCTGGGCCGCGCAGCGCGAGCCGGTCGCGGTGGGCGAGGACTGCCGCCTGCTGAGCCGCGGGGTGATCGTCGATTTCCTGTTCGCGCCCGACATCGCTGCGGCGGTCTGCGAGATTTCGGATCTGGTCGATGACGCGCTGGCCGAAACCGCGAAGTGGCAGCATTCGCTGACCATGATGCTGCCGGACGGCTGGCCGCGCCTTTACAGCCGCCGTCTGAAGGAGGCGGTGCGCAAGGTCGATGCGATCTGCGCCGAGATCATCGCGCGCCGCCGCGCCGCGCCGCCGGTCGCCGAGGATGTGGTCTCGGCCATGGTCCATAACCGCCTGGCGGACGGCACGGCGCTGACCGACCGCGAGGTGCGGGACGAGATCCTCAATCTGCTGATGTCGGGCTACGAGACCACGGCGCGCGGCCTGAACTGGACGGCGCTGTGCCTGGCGGCCGAACCGGCGGCGGTGCGCGCCATCCCGCCGGCCGGGACCGGCGGGCGCGAGGCGGCGATCGAGCGTTTCATGTGCGAGGCGATGCGGGTGTTTCCGCCGGTCTATGCGATCGGGCGCGACGCGACCGCGGACAACGATCTGTCGGACGGGCCGGTCTGCGCGGGCAGCATCGCCAATGTCAGTGTGTTCCACCTGCACCATGCCGCCGATGTCTGGGACGACCCCGACCGCTTCGATCCCGGCCGGTTTCTGACCCAAACGGCGGCGCGCGCGATGGCCGAGGGGCGCTACATCCCGTTCGGTCTGGGGCCGCGTTCGTGCATCGGCCGGCAACTGGCCGAGATCGAGATGTGCAGTTTCATTCGCCAGTTCATCGACCGTTTCGAGGCCGGGGTCGCTGGCCCGCCACCGCATCCGGTCGGGCGGGTGGCGCTGCAGCCGTCCTGGCCGGTGACGCTGGCGCTGCGCCCGAAGGCGATCGCGCCATGACCCATGCGGTGCCGCTGGCGCGTCCCACGGTCTGGCGGTTGCCGGCGCTGCATCAGGCGGCGTTCGGCGGCTTTCTGGCGTTGACCCTGGCGCGGCTGCTGCTCACTGCGGCGGATGTCTGGGTGATGACGGGGATCGGCGCGATCCTCGGGGCGCTGCTGTGGGCGGGCTGGGCGGAACGGCACCGGCCCGATCTGTGCCCGGAACGCGCCGCGCTGCTGATCTATCCGGTGGCGATGGTGCTGACCTTCGGGCTGCTGCGCTGGGCGGCGCCGGCCATCGCCCCGGCCGCCGGCGGCGCCGCGATTCTGGCCGCCTGGGATGCGCGTCTGTTCGGGGATGGGCTGGCGGCGGCACTGGACCGCTGGACCAGCCCGCCGCTGACCGAGGCGATGGCCGGGTTCTACATCTTCTTTCAGATCTACATTTTCTGGGCGCAGATCGAGGCGGCACTGACCGATCCGGCGCGCGCCCGGCGTCTGTTCGGCGGGCTCTACTGCGTCTATGCGATCGGCTTCCTCGGCTACACGCTGCTGCCGGCGCCGGGCCCCTATGCCGCGCTGCCCGAAGCGCTGGACGGCTATGTGCTGATGCCGCTGCTCGCCGCGCTGTATCCGCTGGCCAGCAATCATGTCGATGCGTTTCCCAGCCTGCATGTCGGCGTGTCGGTCTACATTCTGCTGTTCGATCTGCGCTACGACCGCCGCCGTTTCTGGTACACGGTGCTGCCGGTCTGCGGGATCTGCCTGTCGACGGTTTACCTGCGGTATCATTATGTAATCGATGCAATTTCCGGCGCGCTGCTGGCAATTGTCACCCGGCTGTGGCTTGCCGCGCGCGAGCGAGGGTGGTACCGCGTTGAACCGCATCGATAATTATATAGGGTTATTCCATGTCCTCTTCTTCTCGTTTCGATATTCTGGGGATCGGTAACGCCATCGTAGACGTGCTGGCGCGCGTCGAGGATTCGTTTTTAAGCCGGCACGATATGCACAAGGGCGCCATGGCGCTGATCGATACGGCCACCGCCGAGAAGATCTACACGGCGATGGGACAGGGGCAGGAAGCATCGGGCGGGTCGGCGGCGAACACCTGCGCGGTGGCGGCGGGCCTGGGGGCACGAGTGGCGTTTCTGGGCAAGGTGGCCGACGATGCGCTGGGGCAGACGTTTCGGCGCGATATCGAAGCCGCCGGGGTGCATTTCCCGACCGCACCACTGACCGGCGACGCGCCGACCGCACGCTGCCTGATCCTGGTGACGCCCGACGGGCAGCGCACCATGAACACCTATCTGGGGGCCTGCGTGGCACTGAGTGGCGCCGATGTCGACGAGGCGCTGATCGGCGAAGCAGCGGTTACCTATCTCGAAGGCTATCTGTTCGACCCGCCGGCCGCCCAGCAGGCGTTTTTCAAGACCGCGCATGCGGCGCGGCAGGCCGGGCGCAAGATTGCGCTGACCCTGTCGGATGCATTCTGCGTGCACCGGCATCGCGATGCGTTTCGCAATCTGGTCAAGCACCACACCGACATCCTGTTCGCGAACGAAGCCGAGATTACCGCGCTGTACGAAACCAACACCTTCGAGGAAGCGGCCGAAGCGGTGCGCCAGGACGTCGAAGTGGCGGCGTTGACCCGCAGCGGCGACGGCAGCGTGGTGGTGTCGCGGGGGGAAAGCCACGTGATTCCGCCGGTGCCGACCCGGGTGGTCGATGCAACCGGGGCGGGTGACGCCTATGCCGCCGGGTTCCTGATCGGCATGGCCCGCGGGCGCGACCTGCTGACCTGCGGCACGCTGGGATCGGCGGCGGCGGCGCTGGCGATCGGCTATATGGGGGCGCGTCCGCCGGCCGATCTGCTGCAGGGTATTCTGTAACCGGATACCAAAAATGCCCGAGGCGCAGCGTTTTCTGCCGTTGCGCCCTCGCTTTTCCGGCCTCGACTGCGTATGTGCACCGCACACAACACTTCAAGTCTGAGGCCGTATGGATATCCGGAATATCGCGATCATCGCTCATGTCGATCATGGCAAGACCACCATGGTGGACCAGTTTCTGCGTCAGGGCGGGGGTGTGAAGGAACACCAGGCCATGGCTGAACGCGCCATGGACCGCAACGACCTGGAACGCGAGCGCGGTATCACCATTCTGGCCAAGTGCACGTCGGTGGTCTGGAACGACACCCGCGTCAACATCATCGACACCCCGGGTCACGCCGATTTCGGCGGCGAGGTGGAACGTATCCTGAGCATGGTGGACGGCGCGATCGTGCTGGTCGACAGCGCCGAGGGCGTGCTGCCGCAGACCAAGTTCGTGGTCGGCAAGGCTCTGGCCCGCGGGCTGCGCCCGATCGTCGTGGTCAACAAGATCGACCGTGGCGACGCCCGCCCCGACGAGGTGCACAACGAGATCTTCGACCTGTTCGCGGCGCTGGGCGCCACCGACGAACAGCTCGACTTTCCGATGATGTTCGCCTCGGGCCGGCAGGGCTGGGCGGACCCGGTGATCGACGGGCCGCGCAAGGACCTGGCGCCGCTGTTCGATCTGATCCTGAAGCATGTGCCGGCGCCGCAGGTGAACCCCGATGCGCCGTTCGCGATGATCGCCAGCCTGCTGGATTACGACAACTATCTCGGCCGGGTGCTGACCGGGCGTGTGGAGCAGGGCCGGGCGCGGGTGAACATGCCGGTGAAGGTGCTGCGCGCCGACGGCACGGTGGCGGAAACCGGACGGCTGACCAAGCTGCTGTCGTTCCGCGGGCTGGACCGCGTGCCGGTCGACGAGGTGCAGGCCGGCGACATCATTGCCATCGCCGGCCTGTCGAACGCGACGATCCCCGACACCATCGGCGCGCCGGAACTGGACAAGGCGCTGGAGTCGCTGCCCGTCGATCCGCCGACCCTGTCGATGACGTTTCGCATCAACGACGGCCCGCTGGGCGGGCGCGAGGGCAAGAAGGTGACCTCGCGCCAGATCCGCGACCGGCTGTATCACGAGGCCGAATCCAACGTGGCGATCCGCGTGACCGACAGCACCGAGGCCGAGGCGTTCGACGTGGCGGGCCGCGGCGAACTGCAGTTGGGGGTGCTGATCGAGACGATGCGCCGCGAAGGGTTCGAGCTGACCATCGGCCGCCCGCGCGTGCTGACCCGCAAGAACGAAGAGACCGGCGAACGCGAGGAACCGTTCGAGGAAGTGCTGGTCGACGTGGACGAACCGTTCTCGGGCGTCGTGGTCGAGAAGATGAGCCTGCGCAAGGGCCAGTTGCAGGACATGCGGCCTTCGGGCGGCGGCAAGGTGCGTCTGACCTTCCTGATCCCGTCGCGCGGACTGATCGGCTATCACAGCGAATTCCTGACCGACACGCGCGGCAGCGGCATCATGAACCGGCTGTTTCATGGTTATGCGCCGTGGGCGGGGACGATCGAAGGGCGGCGCAACGGCAGCCTGATCTCGAACGCGGACGGGGAAGCGGTGCATTACTCGCTGTTCTATCTGCAGGAACGCGGCACGCTGTTCGTGGAGCCTGGCGAGAAGGTCTATCAGGGCATGATCCTGGGCGAGCATTCGCGCGGATCGGATCTGGAAATCAATCCGATCAAGGAAAAGAAGCTGACCAACATCCGCGCCGCCGGCAAGGACGACGCGATGCTGTTAACGCCGCCGCGCAAAATGTCGCTGGAACAGGCGATCGCCTATATCGAAGACGATGAACTGGTCGAGGTGACGCCCAGTGCGGTGCGTCTGCGCAAGGTGCATCTGGACCCGCACGAACGCAAACGCGCCGGCCGCAAGGCGGAGAGCGAGTAAACCGTGACAATAAGAAAGGCCCCGTAAGGGGCCTTTCTTATTGATAGAAGCCGGACAGCGTGTCCGTCCCGAAGAACAGATAGAACAGCACGATCATGATGCCGTGCTGTACGATGGAGACGGCGATGTGATATGCCGCGAACGAGGTTCCGGCGATAACGAGCGCCAGCCCGAGCGCTTTTTCCTTGTGACAGACGACGACCGGGGGCAGCCCCAGATACAGCAGATACAGGCTGTGGAGCGCGCCCAGTACGGGGAGCAGGGTCAGCACGAAGATCAGCGGGGTTTGCGAAAAAGCGGGCCAGGGACTGATGTCCGGCTGGTTGAGAGCGATCATCAGGTTGCGGAGGACCAGCGTCAGCCAGAAAGGGGTGGACGCATACACGGCCAGTTTCAGGCCGGCGACCGTGTCGGTCGTGGTGTTCGGCGCAATGGTCTCGATTGCCTTGGCCTGGGTGAACAGCACAGCCAGACAGAGGCAATAGTGGAGCAGCGGCTGCAGGATGACTTCTGGCGCGAGGCCGTATTCGGGATTGCCCCCGGTGCGGGAAAAAAAGAGCAAGGAACAGGCGAAAGCGGTGACCGGCACCAGCACGAGCAGAATCATCGCGTAACCGGTGTAGAGCGTGTTCACGCTGGTGGCCTCGCTGGCGATGACGCGCCATTCGGTCTTCGGAGAGAGCAGAATACCCTTGAGGCGGGAGAGGAATTTCATGGGAGTGACAGTCGCCCGGTGGCGGGATGATAACGAAAAGGCCCCGTTTTGCGGGGCCTTTTTATTCAGTCAGACATGTTATCCAACGACAGCCCCGCCAGCGTCAACAAAGATTCCGACAATCAGTTTAACGATGAAGATGAGGGCAAAATAGACGATAATCGAAACGCCAATGATGACCAGCGTCAGAACAAGAGATTTGTCTTCAGGGCAGTTGGTGATCGGACGAACGCCCAAGAAGAGCAGATACAGACCATACAGCATCGCGACCAGTGCCAGTAGCCCGAAAATTGCCGGAACCGGAACCAGGTACAGTACCCCAACGATCCAAACGGGAGTTGCCGCATACATAACCAGTTTCAGGCCTGCGACCGTATCAGCCTTGCCGCCGAAGTTCGGGGCAACGGCTTCCACCACCTTTGCTTGCAGGAACAGCAGCGCCAGCCCGAGCACATACATAACAATCGCTGTTATCAGACCGTCTTTCGGCGATCCAAAGAGAACGGATCCGATGATAAGACAGACCGCCGGAATGGCGGCCAGAATCATCGCGTAGCCGGTGTACAGCGAATTGACGGTGGCGGGCTCGCCCGCGATGACGGGCCATTCGGTCTTGGGGGAAAGCAGTATCCCCTTCACGCGCGAGACGATATCCATAAGTGCGGCCTCTCTGAAAGAATAAAGCAAACACACGCACAATTGTTTAACTGCGAGCATAATACCAGAGTCTATTGTTTACAGAACAATAGGTGTTATACCGCAACAAAATCTATGTGTATGGTGCTCCGATAACTGCGGATACCGCACTATACAGAAAGTGGCGAGTAAGGAAAAGGTCAAAAACCATAAAAAATGAAGGGAAATTAACAGTCATATCTTTTCGATATGAACTCGATGCGAATACGAAATTTTTAACCAGAAACATCGATGTTCCGGTGTAAAGACAAGCAGGGCTTGCTTTTCATGCGGCAGCTGGACTAGGTTGCCGCAACACACACTTCCGGACCGCATGGGGGTGGCCTTAACCGGCCGCCTTTTTTGTTACCCGGACGGCTTTGTAACGGACCCGCCGTGACCGACGACCAGCCTCAGAACGACCTGCACATGCATACCGGGCTCGATGCCCGCATCGCCGCATTGGTCGCCCCGACGCTCACCGACATGGGCTATGAACTCGTGCGCGTGCAGATCATGGGGCGCGAGCGGCCGACCGTGCAGATCATGGCGGACCGTGCCGATGGCGCGCAGATCACCGTGGACGATTGCGAGGCGATCAGCCACGCGGTGTCCGCCGTGCTCGACGTGGCGGACCCGATCAAATCCGAATGGTCGCTGGAAATCTCGTCCGCGGGAATCGACCGTCCGCTGACGCGGGTGAAGGACTGGGTGCGTTTCGCCGGACATCTGGCGCGCGCCGAAATGCTGGTGCCGGTGGATGGGCGCAAGCGCATCCAGGGCGTCATCCTGGGGGCCGACGAAAACGCCGCGCGTCTGCGGCTGGACGACGGAACCGATATCAGCCTGCCGCTGGCCGATCTGCGCCGCGCCAAGCTGATCCTGACCGATGAACTCATTGCGGCCACAAGCGCCGACAGACCGAGGAACTGACCGATGGACCACATAATCGCCCGGCCCGAACTGCTGCAGGTCGCCGATGCTGTCGCCCGCGAGAAGAACATCGAGCGCGAAGACGTGCTGGACGCGATGGAACAGGCGATGAGCAAGGCCGGCCGTGCCAAATACGGGCACGAAAAGGACATCCGCGCGACCATCGACCGCAAGAACGGCCACGTGGAACTGTCGCGCTGGACCGAAGTCGTGGAAACGGTCGAGAACGAGGCGACGCAGATCGCCTTTGTCATCGCGCGCAAGTTCAAGCCGGAAATCCAGATCGGCGAACACATCGTCGACCCGCTGCCGCCGATCGATTTCGGGCGCATCGCAGCGCAAACCGCCAAGCAGGTGATCGTGCAGCGGGTGCGCGAATACGAACGCCGCAAGCAGTACGACGAATTCAAGGATCGCGTCGGTGAAATCATCAACGGCACGGTCAAGCGCGCCGAATACGGCAACCTGATGATCGACCTGGGCCGCGCCGAGGCGCTGCTGCGCCGCGACGAACTGATCGCGCGCGAAAGCTTCCGCACCGGGGATCGTGTGCGCGCCTATATCTATGACGTGCGCGAGGAACAGAAGGGGCCGCAGATTTTCCTGTCGCGCACCCATCCCGGTTTCCTCGCCAAGCTGTTCGCGCAGGAAGTGCCCGAAATCTACGACGGCATCATCGAGATCAAGGCGGTATCGCGCGATCCCGGCAGCCGCGCCAAGATGGCGGTGATCAGCCGCGACGCCTCGATCGATCCGGTCGGCGCCTGCGTCGGCATGCGCGGTTCGCGCGTGCAGGCGGTGGTGCAGGAACTGCAGGGCGAAAAGATCGACATCATCCCCTGGTCGGCGCAGGCCGCGACGTTCATCGTCAACGCGCTGGCGCCCGCCGAGGTCAGCAAGGTGGTGCTGGACGAGGACGGCAAGCGCTGCGAGGTGGTGGTGCCGGACGACCAGCTGTCGCTGGCGATCGGCCGGCGCGGGCAGAACGTGCGTCTGGCCAGCCAGCTCACCCGCTGGGACATCGACATCCTGACGGAAGCGGAAGAAAGCGAACGCCGCCAGGAAGAATACCGCAAGCGCACCGGCCTGTTCCAGGAAGCGCTGGACGTCGACGACATGATCGCCGGCCTGCTGGTCACCGAGGGCTTCACGACGATCGAGGAAATCGCCTTCATCGACCCCGAGGAACTGGCCGAGATCGAGGGTTTCGATGAAAATATCGCCGCCGAACTGATGCGCCGGGCCGAGGCCTATCTGGCGCGGCGTGACGAGGAAATGCAGGACAAGCGCCGCAGCCTGGGCGTGGCCGACGAGATCGCCGCGATCGAGGCGTTGACGCCCGCCATGCTGGTGCAGCTGGGGGAAAAAGGCGTAAAATCGCTCGACGACCTCGCCGATCTGGCCGGTGACGAACTGATCGAGATCGTCGGCGCCGACAATATGGACGAGGAAACCGCGAACGCCGTGATCATGGCGGCGCGCGCGCACTGGTTCGATGACGAGGGGGCGAAGGACTGAGCGATCCGGATGCCCTGATTGCCGATGAACCCGAGGAAACCGGCCCGCTGCGCCGGTGTCTGGTAACCCGGGCGCGGCTGCCGAAGGAAAAGATGCTGCGTTTTGCGGTGTCTTTGGATCGGGTCATCGTGCCCGATCTGACAGAAAAGCTGCCGGGGCGGGGAATGTGGTTGAGTGCCCGGGCCGATGTGATAGAAACCGCACAGAAGCGCGGCGCATTTGCCAGAGGTGCGCGCGGGGCGGTGACAGTGCCTGCCGATCTCGTGATGATGATCGACCGCGGCCTGTCACGACGGATTGCCGAACTGCTTGGGGTTGCGCGCCGCGCCGGGCAGGTGGTGGCGGGCTTCGAGAAGGCCCGCGAATGGCTCGCGTCCGGGCGTGCTGGGCTGATCGTCCAGGCATCGGATGGCAGTGTCGACGAACGCGCGCGTTTCGTCGGCGGACGGGATATCCCGGTGGCGTCGCCGCTGCCGGGGGCTGAACTCGGTGCGGTATTCGGCCGCGACCGGGCAGTACACGTAGCGGTTGCCAAAGGCCGGCTGGCCGAGGCGATCGCAGTTGAAGCTGATCGTCTGGCGGGTTTGCGCCAGGCGGAGGGACACGGGGTTCGGACGAAGGCATGACCGACGAAAAAGACACGGGTAAGGGCCGCCTTTCGCTGCGCCCCGCAGGGCGGCTGGAGCTGGGGAAGACCGTGGATGCCGGATCCGTGCGCCAGAGCTTCAGCCACGGCCGTTCCAAGGTCGTGCAGGTCGAGGTGCGCAAGAAGCGCGGCACGGCGGCAGCGCCGGCGGCCGGCGGCGAAGCCAAGACGGCTGCCAAGTCGTCCACATCGCGCGCCGCGAAGTCGGGCGGCGGTGCTGGCCGGGCGCTGTCGGCGTCCGAGATCGCCACCCGTCAGCGCGTGCTGGTCGAGCAGCAGAAAGAACAGGAACGCCGCGAGGTCGAGCGCCAGGAACGCGAAGAGCGCGAACAGCAGCTGAAGATCCTGTCGGCGGCCGAGGAAGCCCGGCAGAAAGCCGAGATGGAAGCGCGCCAGGCCGAAGAGGACGCGGCGCGGAAAGCCGCCGAGGCGGAAGAAGCCCGCAAGGCGGCGGAAAAGGCACCGGCGCCGGCTGCCGAGGCAGCGTCCGAATCCGCGGCACCGCAGCGTGTTGAAACGCGCACTGAAGAACCCAGGCGTACGCCGCAGTCCCCTGCGGGGCGCGGCGATCGCGGGCCGGCCGGCCGCAGCGGCTATCAGGGAACGCCGCGCACAGGTGGCGCGCCGCGCCCGGCGGGCGGTGGTTATCAGGGTGGTGGGCAGCGCCCGGCTGGCGGTCCGCGTCCCGCAGGCGCTGGCGGCGCGCGCACGGGCGGTCCCGGTAGCGGTCCGCGGCCGGCGGGTGCCGGGCGTCCAGGCGCCGGGCGCGCGGGCGCGCCTTCGGCCGAACTGTCGGCCACACTGCGTCTGGCGTCGCGTGGCACGGGCGGGCGCGAGGAGGGCGGTTTTTCGGACGATCGTCCGCGCCGCAGCGTCGGTGGCCCGGCGGCTTCGAAAAAGACGCCCGTTCAGGCCCCCAAGAAGGGTTTGCAGCCCGACGATCGCCGCCGTCCCGGCCGGATCGACATTCAGGCCGCGATCGAGGGCGACGACGAGAAGAGCCGCAGCCTGGCGTCGGTGCGCCGCGCGCGTGAACGCGAACGCCGCCAGCAGGAGCTGGACCGGCTGCGCGGCAACCAGATTAACGTGGTGCGCGACGTGGTGATCCCGGACGCGATCACTGTGCAGGAACTGGCCAACCGCATGGCGGCGGGCACCGGCGCGGTCGTCAAGGCGCTGATGAAGATGGGCGTGATGGCGACGGTGACACAGGCGCTGGATGCCGACACCGCCGAACTGGTCGCACAGGAATTCGGGCACCGCGTGAAGCGCGTATCGGAAAGCGACGTGGAAATCGGTCTGGAAGGCACCGAGGACACCGACACCGATCTGCAGCCGCGCCCGCCGGTGGTGACCATCATGGGCCATGTCGACCATGGCAAGACCAGCCTGCTCGACGCGCTGCGCCGCACCGACGTGGCGGTGCGCGAGGCGGGCGGGATCACCCAGCATATCGGCGCGTATCAGGTTACCCTGAAATCGGGCGCCAAGATCGCGTTCATCGACACGCCGGGTCACGAGGCCTTTACCGCCATGCGCATGCGCGGCGCGAAGGTGACCGATATCGTCGTGCTGGTGGTGGCCGCCGACGACGGCGTGATGCCGCAGACCGTCGAGGCGATCCGCCATGCGAAGGCGGCGGATGTGCCGATCATCGTGGCGATCAATAAGTCTGACAAGCCGGAAGCCAACCCCGAACGGGTGCGCACCGAACTGCTGAGCCACGAGATCGTCGTCGAAGCGATGGGCGGCGAGACACAGGACGTGGAGGTTTCGGCCAAGAAGGGCACCGGGCTCGACAAGCTCGAAGAAGCCATTCTGCTGCAGGCCGAAGTGCTGGACCTGAAGGCGAACCCGGACCGGGCCGGCGAAGGCACGGTGGTGGAAAGCCGTCTGGACCAGGGCCGCGGCCCGGTGGCGACGGTGCTGGTGCAGAAGGGCACACTGCGCAAGGGTGACACCATTGTCGCCGGGGCCGAATGGGGCCGGGTGCGCGCGCTGGTCAACGACAAGGGCCAGCAGATGGGTGATGCCGGTCCGTCGACGCCGGTGGAAATTCTGGGTCTGTCGGGCGTGCCGAGCGCCGGCGAACCGTTCGTGGTGGTCGAAAACGAAAAGCGTGCGCGCGAGATCGTCGATTATCGTCAGCGTCAGCTGCGCGAAAAGGCGGCGGCCGGACAGGCGGCGTCGCGCGGCACGCTGGACCAGATGCTGGCCGCCATTCAGGCGGGCGCGCAGAAGGAAGTCGCGGTCGTCATCAAGGCCGACGTGCAGGGCACGGCGGAAGCGCTGACGCTGACGCTGCCGAAGCAGGCGAACGACGAGGTGAAGGTGCGCGTGCTGCACAGCGCGGTCGGGCAGATCACCGAAAGCGACGTGCAGCTGGCCAAGGCGTCGAACGCGCTGATCGTCGCGTTCAACGTGCGCGCCACCGCGCAGGCGCGCGATCTGGCGCGCCAGGAAGGCGTGGACATCCGCTACTATTCGATCATCTATCAGGTGTCGGACGACGTGGCGGAATTGGTGCGCGGCAAGACCGCGCCGAAGGCCCGCGAGAACTTCCTGGGCTATGCCGAGATCCGCCAGGTGTTCGAGGTGACGAAGGCCGGCAAGGTGGCGGGCTGCCGCGTGACCGAAGGCGTGGTGCGCCGTGGCGCGGGTGTGCGTCTGCTGCGCGACAACGTGGTGATCCACACCGGCGAACTGTCCACCCTGCGTCGCTTCAAGGACGATGTGCGTGAAGTGACCAACGGTTACGAATGCGGCATGTCGTTCGCGAACTACAGCGACATCCGCGAGGGCGACGTGATCGAGTGCTTCGAGATCGAAATGGTGCCCGCGTAAGGGACAGAAATGGTGAAGCGCGCATCATCCGAAGGGCCGAGTCAGCGCCAGTTGCGCGTGGCGGAGGAAATCCGCCACGTGCTGTCGGGTGTGTTCATGCGCCACGAGATCAACAACGCCGATCTGGCCGACGCCAACCTGACGGTGACCGAGGTGCGCACCTCGCCGGACCTCAAGCACGCCACGGTGTTCATCGCGCGGCTCGGGCGTTCGGACGTCGAGGCGCTGCTGCCGGCGCTCAAGCGCGTGTCGCCGTATCTGCGCCGCGAGGTCGCGCACGCGATGCGGCTGCGTTACGCGCCGGAACTGCACTTCCAGCCCGACACCGCGCTGGATTACGCGATGCAGATCGACAAGGCGCTGCGTGCGCCCGAAGTGCAGCGCGATCTGATGCACGATGATGAGGCGGAGAAGCCGGCAGAAGAGTGATCAGTTCGTCGACCGGTTCGCTCGACAACGGATTTTCTGACTGCAATTCTATCGTCATGACCGTGAATCCCAGACGTCTGGTCGCTGTCGCCTGCGGGCGCTGGCTTGCGTACAGATGATCTGCACCTGCATCAATTCTCACCGGATTTACCTCGGTTGATACGGTAAAGGCAGTATCGTTGTTCTGCGAAATCTACGCCAGAGTCGCGCAGACTGCAGGCCGCGATAAGCGAACGATGCTGATTTCCTATGAATCCATACACATCGAACACAGGGGATGCCGCGTCATGCACAAGCGCCCAGATTTAGCCGGGGTTTGCGTCGTGGCTTTGGCAATGCCGGTGGTGTTCAAACCGCTGTGGCACAGCAGGCGGATTTCTGGCAGGCCCGAACACATGCGACCGATGGTCACGCACATGGGTGCGTGCTTGAAACGCGCCGGAGAAACGGGGAGACGCTGAGCATTATACGCACCGACAGCCCAACAGCATCCTTCATGTTTCTTTGGAAGAAACTTCAGGTTACCCAGCCCATACGGGCGGGAATTTCCATCAGTCTGCGGCTGAGGGACCGGCGCACGTGGAGTCTGGAGCAGACGGAAGTATCTTTTACCAACCCTGCCGATGCCGATCGGGCGGATGCTTTTGCAGCAATAACGGGACGCCTCCCCGCTGGTGCGGACGCAGACAATTTTTTCCAGGCCATGCGGCAGCATCAATTTTTTCTTGTCAGCTTCGGGCGCCAGGCCGCGCAAGATTTTTGGGTACTCAACCTCGTCGGGGCGGAGCCAGCAGTCGGTGAATTCCTGCACTGTGTGGAAAGTATGGGCGACATCCGGCAAGCTCCTGCCCGGAATAACCAGAATAAGCGCGCTGAGCAGCGGGCGTCATGCCGGTCTTTGCTGTGTGGGCCCGCGGGCGAAGACTTGCCCAGCGTTGCCAGAGGATTTCCGCGCGTTCGCGAAAGCCGATGAAAAATAACGTATGCGTTGCGAGTATCGGCCACGGCGCAGGCGTCGATCGGGATACCCGCGCGTCTCTCCTACCCCCGGAGCAGCTCCAGCAGGTCGCCGTTGGCGTTGAACAGGCCGGCCAGCAGTTCGTCGCCGCCGTCCAGCGTGACGGTCAGTGCGGTCTGCGCGAAGCCCAGGCCGGTGCGGTCGTAGCCGCGCACGATGCGCCGGAAGCTGTTCCAGACCTCGCGGTCGCTGCCGGCGAGTGTGGTGAAACCGGTGGCGTCCCACCAGAAGCTGTCGCCCTGCGCTTCCAGCGGCCGGTCCGGATCGACGCCGGCGGCGACGAACAGTGCGCCGGGCGCCGTGCCGGCCAGATCCTCGGGCGTGGTGAAGGCGGCGCGGTACAGGCTGGCCAGCAGCTTGTCGTGCCCGGGGGCGGCGCGGATCGACTGGCGGATCGTGTTGGTCCAGCGCGCCAGTTCCGTCGGGCCGAGGCGCACGCGGCGGATGCCGTCGTCGATGTCGTGCCCCCAGGTGGCCAGCGTTTCGCGCGCCCCTTCGCGCGCCATCCAGACCAGCGCCTCCTCGGCCGCGGCGACGCCGCGCGCGAACTGGATCTGCAGCAGGCGGTGCAGCATCTCCTCCTGTGCGCCGCGCAGGAACACGATATCGTCGGTGGTGAAATCCGGACGCGCCAGCACGGCACGGCGGAACAGCAGCGCCTCGTTCAGCGTTCCGCCGACATCCGGGCCGCGCCCGATCAGGTTGCCGCAATAGACCAGCCGGTCGCCGGTCCAGATGCGCCCGTCCAGCGCGGCGTGCAGACGCGCCAGCTGCCCGGCGCGACCGTGCACGGCGCCGACCGCCCAGATGCGGGATGGATGGCCCAGTGCGGCAAGGTGGCTGGAAGCGGACACGGCACTAAGAAAACGGCGTGCAGCCCGGTTTGGCAAGCACGCCGTTGCGGTTCGCTATGTGGCGGCCGCCGCCGTCGCGGCGACGACGGTCTTCAGAAAGTTGTTCAGTTTGTCGATAGCGGTCGGCTTGTCGGTCTTGTCGATCGCCCCGAGTTCCGCCGCCAGGCGATCCAGCGCCGCTTCGTAGATCTGGCGTTCGCTGAACGACTGGTCGGGTTGGCCGGCGTTGCGGTGCAGGTCGCGCACCACCTCGGCCACCGCGATCGGGTCGCCCGAGTTGATCTTCGCCTCGTATTCCTGGGCGCGGCGCGACCACATGGTGCGCTTGATGCGCGCGCGGCCCTTCAGCGTGTTCAGCGCCTCGTCGAACTGTTTGCGTGTCGACAGTTTGCGCAGGCCGGTCGACTGCGCCCTGCTGACCGGCACCCGCAGCGTCATGCGGTTTTCTTCGAAGGTGATGTGGATCAGCTCCAGCGTCTGTCCGGCGATCTCTTCGGTGATGATCCGTTCGACCTTGCCCACGCCATGCGTGGGATAGACGACGTGATCGCCCTCGACAAACACGGTTTCGATCTTGCTGACCGCGCGCGGCATCAGCCGTGATGGCGGGGTGAAGCTGTTGCCCGGAGCCGATGTGGCGGGTTTGGCGGCGGGCGCTGCCTCTGGCGCTTTTTTCGGCGCGGCGGCGGGCGCGGGTGTTGCAATCTTTTCGACCGGTTTGGTCTTGGCGGCCGGTGCGGGCTTTGCCGCCGGTTTGGCCGCGGGTTTCACGGCCGTTTTGGCGGCGGGTTTGGTCGCCACGGCCGGTTTTTTGGCTGCCGGTTTCGATGCGGGTTTGGCAGGTGCAGCCTTGGCGGGCACGGTTTTGGCAGGCACGGTTTTGACGGGTGCGATCTTTTTGGTGGCGGTTTTTGCCGGAGCGGCTTTTTTGGAAGACGGCGTTACCGCCTTTTTCGCGGGCGGCGCCTTGCTGGCGGGCTTCGCGGAGGGTTTCGTCGCAGGCAAATTTTTCTTCTTTACAGACGGTTTGATGGTGGATGACTTGGCGGCCCGGGCGATCGGTTTGGCCTTGCTGGCAGTTTTTGTGGGTTTTTTAGCGGCTTTTGTGGTTTTTCCAGCTTTGGCAGCTTTCGAACGGACGGCGGGCTTAGTCATGCATGCACCTGAGTCTGTGATCGGGGACAACGACGCGTTCCTGCTGCACCGATGCAGACAAGAGTCCCGAATGGGGCGTCCCATATCATAAATTCAGAACAAAGTCATGTGACGGAACGTGTCCGTCTGCCGTTTAATTCGAATTCAAACCGACTACACGTATACGATTACGGCTCGCCCGGTTCCGGATCCAGCATGGCGCGCTTGCCGGGCTTGTTGTTCCATTCATCGGCATCGGGCAATGGATCAACCCGGCGGGTGATGTTCGGCCATTTGGCGGAATAGTCGCGATTCAGTTCAAGCCAGTCGGCAGCGGCATCGTCGCTATCCGGAACGATCGCGTCCGCCGGGCATTCGGGCACGCAGACGCCGCAGTCGATGCATTCATCCGGGTTGATGACCAGCATGTTCTTGCCCACGTAGAAACAATCCACAGGACAGGCTTCTACGCAGTCGGTATATTTGCAGCGAATGCAGTTTTCGATGACGACATACGTCACGGCAAAAAATCCTTACGTCAGCAATCCTTGCCCCGGCGCACCGGAAAGAGCGTCGCGGGCTATCGGGGTATGGCGTGCATCAGCGCGCGGATCAAGGGATGGTGACATCTTCATACAAGGTTTTCACAAGCGGCGGTGATAGCCGGCGGCGGGATAAAGCCAGAACCCGCAACACGACCACGGTATTTTGCCATGGAAAGGTTAGCACATTTCCTACGCGCACGTGTGCGTGCGGTTTGCTGGTTGGTATGCGGTTGATCCGGACCCCGGTTTTCGCGATCATTTCGGCGCAGGCGGCGCGGGTTTTCATGAACCGCGCGCACCATAACCAGCTGTCCAGCCGCTGCCAGTCCTGCGATGTGTCCCCGTGATCTTTCAGGCCGGTATCCGCTTTCAGCCGGGTTTGCGCAGCGCTGCCAGCACCGCGAACGGCGAGTCCGGGTTGAACGGTTTTTCCGCGGGCGGTCTGGCCTGTGCCGGTCTGTTATGGCCGGCGGGTTTACCGCCATGCGGCTTATCGCCGCGCGGTTTACCCCCACGCGATTTACCACCGTACGGCTTATCACCGTGCGGTTTGCCGCCTTTGAACTTTTCGCTGCGCGGCGGGCGCGGCTTGCGTTCCTGCTCTGGCGGGCTGGCGTTGGGTGCTTCCGCCGCCGCCGGATCCCGGGCGGGTTTTTCGGCATGGTGCGGTTTGCCATGGCGCGGCCGGTGCGGGCCACGATGCACCGCGTCGGTCCGGCGGCGCAGTACGCCGATCATCGCAGGCGCGGGCGGACCGTAAACCGTTTCGGAGTCCACGCCGGCCGGAATGATGCGAAAGCCCAGCGCGTTCAGCACGGCTTCCAGCGTGTCGCCTTTGACCGACAGACGGCTGGCCAGATCGGCGGGCGGCAGAATCGGCGCCTTGCGGGTGGCATGGCCGAGTTCACCGGCGATGCGTTCGGCGACGTCCTGGCGCAGCAGCACCGGGCCGGCTTCCAGCCAGCCCATCGCGGCGGCGAAACCCGCCGGCCAGTCGGTGGGCGGCGTGATCGCGACCAGCCCGCCGGCTGGCAGTTCGGGCATGTCGATGCCCCGCCCCAACGTCCAGAGCTGGGCGCGCAATGCCTGGGCGCGCGGCTTCATCAGCGCGGGAATAAAGAAGGCAAACCGTCCCGCTCGCGTGCCGATCGCTTTCAGTGCGGCGCGCAGCGTGGGGTCGATTTCGGTGTCGGTCGCGCCGGGGATCAGACCCAGGTTTTCGGTCAGCCGGTGCAGCGGGCCGCGCAGCGTGGCATCGGCATCGGCCTTTTCGGCGGCGGCGAACAGCGGGCCGAGCTCGCGCTGGATCAGCTCGTCCACGTAACGCTGGGCGCGTACCCGCACCCGTTCGCGCGACACGCTGTCGAGGAATTCGCTGTCGATCACCTCGATCTGCGGCTTATGCGCGGCAGGGCCGGATTTCAGCCGCGCGATCTCGGCCCCGTCCCACAGCAGGCGGTGCTTGGCGGACAGGGCGAATTCCTTGTCGCCGGCCGCTTCCAGCCGGTTCAGGCGACGCGGAATTTCCTCGCGCAATGCGCGGCGCGCGGCGCGCAGCACCATCTTCTTCTCGTCGCCCGCCGCTTCCGGGTCGGGGGTGAACTGGAACCCGTGCACCTGCCCGACCGGATGGCCCTCGACCACCACATCGCCTTTGCGGGTCACGGCGGACATCAGCTCTTCCGCCGCATCGGCATCGTCGAGCTTGCGCATCAGCTGCGCGGCGCGGCGATCGACGAAGCGCTGGGTCAGGCTTTCGTGCAGCGCGTCGGACAAGGCGTCCTCGACCGCGCGGGCGCGTTCCTGCCAGTGATCGGCGTTCTTCACCCAGTCGGCGCGCGCGGTGACGTAGGCCCAGCTGCGCACTCCCGCCAGCCGCGCCATCAGCGTGTCGATGTCGCCATCGGTGCGGTTCAGTTGGCCGAGGCTGGTTTCGATCCATTCGGCGGACAGAGGTTCGCCCTGTGCGATCGCCATGAAGATACGGCGACAGAAGGTCGTGTGGCTGTCGTCGGCCAGTTTTTGGAAGTCCGGTACCTGGCACGCTTCCCACAATTGCTGCACGCGGCTGCGGCCATCGGCCAGGCGGCGCACGTCGGCGTCGCGCGACAGGGCTTCCAGCGTGATGTGGTCCGCCGCGTCGTGGCCCTTGGTCAGCCCCATCATCGGCACCGGCGCGGCCAGCGAGGCAAGCAGCGCGTCGATGCTGGAGAAGTCGAGGTCCGAATTCCGCCAGCACAGTTCGCGCAGCGGTTCGAACGAATGTTCTTCCATCGCGGCGACGGTTTCATCGGGGATCACCGGGCAGTCGCCGGTCACCCCGAATGTGCCGTCGCGCATGCCGCGCCCGGCGCGCCCGGCGATCTGCGCCAGTTCGGCGGGGATCAGCGGGCGCGGCTGGTGGCCGTCGAACTTGCCCAGCGCGGCGAACGCCACGTGATCGACGTCCATGTTCAGCCCCATGCCGATGGCGTCGGTGGCGACCAGGAAATCGACTTCCTTGTTCTGGTACAGCGCGACCTGCGCGTTGCGGGTGCGCGGCGACAGCCGGCCCATCACCACCGCGCAGCCGCCGCGCCGGCGGCGGATCAGCTCGGCGATCGCGTAGACCTCGGCCGCCGAGAACGCCACCACGGCGGTGCGCGGCGGCAGGCGGGTCAGCTTGATCGGACCGGTATAGGTGAGCTGCGACAGGCGCGGGCGGATCTCGATCTCGATCCGCGGCACCAGCCGGGTGAGCAGCGGGCGGATGGTTTCCGCCCCCAGGAACATGGTTTCCACCAGCCCGCGCGCGTTCAGCAGCCGGTCGGTGAACACATGGCCGCGATCCGGGTCGGCGCAGAGCTGGATTTCATCGACGGCCAGGAATTCCACCTGCCGGTCCAGCGGCATGGCTTCCACCGTGCACGAGAACCATTTGGCGTCCGGCGGGACGATCTTTTCCTCGCCCGTTATCAACGCCACGTGGCGCTCGCCCTTCAGCACCACCATGCGGTCGTAGTTCTCGCGCGCCAGCAGGCGCAGCGGGAAGCCGATCATGCCTGTATCGTGCGCGAGCAGCCGCTCGATCGCCAGGTGGGTCTTGCCGGTGTTGGTCGGGCCGAGGACGGCCTTGATGCGCGCTGAGTCCATGGCGGAGTTAGGTCAGACTCAGGGCGGAATGCAAGCCCGGGAAGCTGCCGGCGGCACGGCGGATGCGGCATCGGTCTGCAGGACCGGCCGGCATCGAACGGAAAACCGCCACCGGCCGGACGATCGGCCCGGAGAGCACCGGGCGTGGTCAGAGGTGAAACCGGTAGTGAAAAAGTATACGCGCGCATTCCCGGCGCGACAGGAAAGAAGAGTGCCCACAGGTCGTTGCGTTGACGTTCTTTTCCGCCCATGATCCGTTGGCAAGAATAAGAACAGAGGAAATCAGGAATGATCGGGAAGCTGTTGCGCCGCGCGGCGTATGTTGGAATGTGCGTCCTTACACTGGGTGGCGCGGCGCAGGCGCAGAACGCGCCGAACCAGATCACCGCGGTGCTGCAGGCAGAAGTGAAGATCCTCGATCCGCATTTCACCGCCGTCTATATCACCCGCAATTTTGCCTATATGGTTTACGACACATTGTTCGCAATGAATGCTGCGGGCGAGATCAGGCCGCAGATGGTCGATACCTGGACGGTGTCCGACGACCGGTTGACCTGGACCTTCACATTGCGCGACGGGTTGAAATTCCACGACGGCACGCCGGTGACGGCGGCGGACTGTGTTGCCTCGATCCGCCGCTGGGGCCCGCGCGACGGGTTGGGGCGGCAATTGATCGCGGCGACGGAATCGCTGGAAGCGATCGATGCGCGGACCTTTCGGCTGACGCTGTCGCGCCCGTTCGGTCTGGTGCTGGATGCGCTGGGCAAACCGTCGTCCTTCGTGCCGGCGATCATGCCCGAACGCCTGGCGCGTACGCCGGGCAGCGAACAGGTGACCGAGGTGGTGGGGTCCGGCCCGTTCATTTTCCGCCGCGACCTGTGGGTGCCGGGGGATCGTGTGGTGCTGGACCGCAACCCCGCTTATGTGCCGCGCAACGAACCGGCCGATTTTCTGGCCGGCGGCAAGGTGGTGCATGTGGAGCGCGTGGTCCTGAAGACGATTGCCGATTCGGCCACGGCGGTCAGCGCGTTGCAGGCCGGCGAGGTGGATTTCATCGAACTGCCGGCGCTGGATCTGGTGCCGCTGCTGCAACACGACGAGAACGTGCGCGTGGTGCCGCTGACCGGGCCGAACATGTGGGCGGCCTATATGCGGCTGAACCATGCGTCGGGCCCGTTCACCGACCCCGAGGTGCGGCGGGTGCTGTGGATGGCGATCGATCAGAGCGCCACGCCCGCCGCGATGGGCGCGACGGGTGATCTGGCGCTGGCGTATTGTCCGTCGTTCTGGATGTGCGGCACACCGTACGAAAACGACGCGGGGGCCGAGATCAGCCGCAATCCGTCGATCGCCGCGGCGCGCGCGGCATTGAAGCGCACGCGCTACAACGGCGAGCCGGTGGTGATCCTGCAGGCGACCGATCTGGATGCGGCGCGCGCCGGCGGCGATGTCGTCGCACATACGCTGCGTGAAGTCGGCTTCAACGTCGATCTGCAGACGACCGATTGGGGCACGGTGATCGCGCGTCGCGCGCGTCGCGAAGGGTGGAGCATGTTCAGCGTGCCGGTACAGGGGTTCGACATCGCCAACCCGCTCACGCATTTCTATGTGGTGAACAACTGCCAGGATTATCTGGGCTGGACGTGCGACGAGCGGATGACGCCGCTGTTCACGCAGTTCGCGCAGGCGAACAGCCAGGACGAGCGCCGGCGCATCGCCGCCGATATCCAGCGGGTTGCGTACGAGAACACACCGGCGGTGATGCTGGGGCAGTACAGCCAGCCGCTGGCCTATCGGCGCGATCTGCGGGGCGTGATCGAATCCGGTATTCCGGTGTTCTGGAACATCCGGCGCCAATAGACGGTGTAACGATACGGCGTAACGATCCTGCCCGCCGTTTCCGCATTCCAGTGAAAGCGGCGGGGTTTTTATCCATTGGGGATTGAACGCAGTTCATAATGGATATATAAAGAAATGGTCATTTTTAGGTAGGGTTGAATTTTATGTGGACCGGTATCGCCCGGATCGGGGTTGGGATGCTGCAGGGGCTGACGCTGGCGGCGCTGTGGCCGACGTTCAATGCCTTGTCGAGATATGGTCAGAATTTCGACTGGGATGCCCGCCATATCGCCGTGCCGCTGATACTGGCGCTGTTTTTCGCGCCGGTCGCGTTCAACGCCGGGTTGGGGCGGTTGCGACCGGTGATGCTGGTCGTCTGGACGGTTGCCGCCGCTGCGATCTGCGCCGGTGTGGGGTTGAACATCGCCTATGCCGAAATGCGCGATTTCACAGCAGAGATGGCCCGCGCAACGCTGGAACTGTCGACGCTCCTGCTGATCGGCCAGTCACTGCTGGCAGCGCGGCAGGAAAGCCGTGCACAGGAGGGCGGGTATTATCGGGCGTGTTTCGATGCGGCGTGGCGGCACGGGCTGGTTCTGGTGCTGTCCGGCCTGCTGACCGGTGTGTTCTGGCTGGTGCTGATGCTGGGCAAGGAACTGTTTGAAAGCGCCGGCAGCAGACTTCTGTCGGTTCTGATCCGCGAGCCTTATTTCTGGATTCCGGCGACCACCACCGTCTTCGCCTGCGCGCTGCACATCACCGATGTGCGCGATGGGCTGACGCGCGGCGCGCGCACGCTGGCGCTGGTGCTGCTGTCGTGGTTGCTGCCGCTGCTGGTGGTGCTGGTGGCGGGGTTCCTGGTGCTGCTGGCGATCAACGGGGTGGACACGTTGTGGCGGACTCGCTGGGCCGCCACGGCGATGCTGCTGGGCGCGGCGCTGTTCATTGCGCTGATCAACACGGTGTATCGCGACGGGCAAACGGACAATCGCGCGGCATTGGTGCTGCGGTGCGCCGCCGCGGTTGGTGCGGTGCTGCTGGTGCCGCTGGTGGCGCTGGCGGGCTATGCGCTGTTTCTGCGCGTGCGCCAGTACGGCTGGACGGAACAGCGCGTGCTGACGTCGGTCATCACCGGGATCGCTGCCTGTTATGCGGTCGGCTATCTGCTCAGCGTGCTGACTTCCGGTCTGCGCATGAAGCTGCTGGAACGCGCCAATATCGTCGTGTCGCTTGCCGTGACCGGTGTGCTGCTGGTGCTGAACACGCCGTTCGCCGATCCGGTGCGGCTGTCGGTGAACAGTCAGGTGGCGCGCCTGCATGCGGGCGGGGTCGAACCGGATCGTTTCAGTTTTGGCTACCTGACCAGTGATTCGGGCCGGTATGGCAGGGAAGCATTGCAGCAACTGATCGCCACGTCCGGAAATGCCGATATCGTGCGCCTGGCGAGGAACGCGGCAACGGCAGCGGCAGCGGCAACCACGCACAGAAACCACACACATGTGCCGGCCGTTCTGCTGCCGGAGGAACAGCGCGCGGGTAACATCACGGTGGTGGTGCCCGAGGGCGGCACACTGCCGGACGGTTTTGTGCGGATGAATCCGGACGCGCAGCCCGTCTGGTTCATCAAAGACGCGCTGCGCACGTGTTTCTCCGAAGGGGGGCGCTGTCATGCGATCATTCTCGACCGCGACCAGTACGGCGTGTCGGGCGTGCTGCTGATACCCACAAGGAATGCAGTGCTGTTTACCCGGGACGATACGGGTGAATGGCGCGGCGTGGCGCGTACGCCGACTGTATATTGCGCAAATGTCTATGACGCGCTGATTGCCGGCAACGTGCGGCCCGGGGTGTTGCAATATCCCAATCTTATGGCGGCAGGCAGGCAGTTGGAGTTCGAGGTTTTTACCGGATGCCGGTGACACAAGGGCAAGGTGACACAGGGACAGCCGGGAATGGCCGGGCGGCACGAATTGTCCGGTCGTCATAACCGCGAAGGCGCAGTCAGACGGAAAGATCGCTTCATGCGCATCGGCATCATCCGGATCGGGATCGGTCTGTTACAGGGCATCGCATTGGCGGCGCTGTGGCCGGCATACCAGGCGCTGGGCGGCATGCGCCCGCCGAGCATCACCTGGGAAGCTTTTCGCGTCGTCGTGCCACTGGTGTTCGCTCTGCTCTTTGCGCCCGTGGCGGTCAGTCTGGCGCTCGGGCGGTTGCGCTGGCCGCTGCTGGCGGTCTGGGCTGGCGCCGTTGCGTTCATCAGTGCCGGCGCGGGGTTGAACATCGCCTATGGCGAGAAGGAATATCTTGCCCTGGAGAGCCTTCTGACCTGGCCGGCCTTGCTGGTGGTGGTGCTGGCCGGCCAGTCGCTGCTGGTTGCCTGGGATACGGCGCGCACGCCGGGCGGCGCCTTTTACCCAACATGTTTCGATGCAACGTGGCGGCACGTGCTGGCCCTGACGTTCGCTACCGGGCTGGTCTGGGTTTTCTGGCTGGTACTGGGGCTGGCCGACGAACTGGCCGGAAACAAGGGCAGTCATCTCGTTTCGCTGCTGCCCGATGAACATTACTTCTACGCTTGCGTCACCACCGTAGTGTTTGCCGTCGGGCTGCACGTCGTCGATACATACGAGGAGCTGACCCGCAAGGTGCGCGGTCTGCTGCTGGGGGCGTTGTCGGTCCTGGCGCTCATTCTGCTGGTGCCCGTCTGGCAAGAAGGCGCGCGCCTGCTGACACCGGCGCTGCTGATGCTGGCGGTGCTGCTCATCATGCTGATCAACTTGGTGTATCGCGAAGGCGCCGATCGTCGTTTGCGCAGTGCCGGTTTCGTTGCGGTTCTGCTGCTGGCGGCTCTGGCGCTGGCGGCCGGTTTTACGTTGCCGCTGCTGCGCCTGCGTCATCCCTCCGTTCACCAGCCGTGGATGATCGAGCATGTGTATGCCGTGGCCATTACGGGTATCGTCGCGGTCTATGCGGTGGGTTATCTGTTCGCTGTGCGGCGGTGCGGGCTGCATGCGAAGGTGCTGGGGCGGGTCAATATCGGCGGCGCTTTTGTGACCATGGCCGTCCTGCTGGCGCTGAACACGCCGGTGTTCGACCCGGCGCGGATCTCGGCGGGTTTGCAGGTGGCGCGGTTTCATCTGGGGCGGGTGCAGCCCGATCAGAGTGATGGCTGGTACCGGTATATGGGCCAGGGGGTGGGCCGTTACGGCAGAGACGAACTGCAGCTTCTGGCGCGGTACAGCTTCGGGCCGGATGCGGGCGAGATTGCGCAGCGCGCGCAATGGGCGTGGACAGATGCGACACGCGACCGGCTGGCGCGCAATGCGGCGGGTGTTCTGCTGCCCCCCGAACGGCGGGCGCACAACATCACGGTGGTGTCTGCGGACGGTGCGGCTCTGCCCGGCGATTTTCTGCAACTGCAACTTCAACTGCGGGACCAAGCCAGCTGGTATGTTCGCGGACTGTTGCGCGACTGCTTCACGACGGAACTCGATGCCTGTCTTGCGGTGGTTCTGAACCACGAACAGCACGGCAGGCAGGGTATTCTGCTGATCTCGCGGCGGTTCGCTACTCTGTTCATGCAGGATGACGCAGGAATATGGTATGGCGGCGAAAACGTGATGGATTCGCAATGTCCGGGCGTGCGCACGATACTGGCTGGCGGACCGGGTCAGCCCGCGCCGCCGCTTTTTCCGGACGCCGCCGCGGCGGGCGTGCGGTTGCGGCTGTGGCGCGCCGAGGACTGCCGATGATTTCGAACATGCGCATCGGCATAATCCATATCGCCATCGGCCTGTTGCAGGGCCTGGCTCTGGCGGCGTTGTGGCCGGCATTTTATGGGTTGATGCAAACCAGTGCGGCCTTTGGCGGGGATAACCCGTTCATCGTCGTGCCGCTGGCATTGATGCTGTTTTTTGTGCCGGTGACGTTCAACCTCGGCCTCGGGCGGTTGCGGCCGGTGGCATTGGCGGGCTGGGCGGTTACGGTCGCGCTGATCTGCGGCGGCGCCGGACTGAATGCCGCCTATACCGGGATGAGCGATCTGAGGTCCGAGGTGCTTGGCGTGATCTCGGAACTGATGGTGGTCTTGCTGATCGGCCAGTCGTTGCTGGTTGCCTGGCAGACCAGGCGCACGCAGGGCGGTGCTTTCTATCCGGCGTGTTTCGATGCGGCATGGCGGCACGCTCTGACCCTGATGCTGGCGGCGTTTCTGACCGGCGTGTTCTGGGCGATGCTGGCGCTGGGGGCGATGCTGTTCAGAAGCGCGGGCAGCGATCTGCTGCTTCATCTGATCGTCGCGCCGTATTTCTGGCTTCCGGTCACCGCCACCGCGTTCGCCTGTGCGCTGTACGTCGCCGATCTGTCCGATGAACTGACCCGTGCCGCACGCTCGCTGGCGGTGATGTCGTGGTTTCTGCCGCCGCTGGTGGTGCTGGCGGCGGGGTTTCTGATCGTGCTGGCCGTCAACGGGCTGGAGACCCTGTGGCAGACGCAGTGGATCGCGACAACCATGCTGACCGGCGCGACGCTGCTCATCGCCTCACTGATCGTGCTGATCAACGCGGCGTATCGCGACGGGCGCGAAGACGATCGTGCACCGCTGGTGCCGCGTTGTGCATCTGCCGCTGGCGCGGTGCTGCTCATGCCGCTGGTGGCGCTGTTCGGGCATGCGCTGTTCACACGCGTGTCTCAATATGGCTGGACTGGGGGGCGCGTGCTGGCAGCTTCCGTCATCGGTATCGCGGCCGGTTATGCGATCGGCTATCTGCTGGCCGTGCTGCGTTCGGGCCTGCGGATGAAACAGTTGGAGCACACCAATATCGGCGTAGCGTTCGCAACGGCCGCCGTGCTGCTGGCGTTGAACACGCCGTTGCTCAGCCCGGCCCGGCTTTCGGTGAACAGCCAGATCGCCTGGCTGCGCGCCAGCCCGTCGATCCCGCCAGATTTCGATTTCCGCTATCTCGCGCATGAGTCGGGCCGGTATGGCCGAGAGGCGCTGCAGCAGCTGATCGCATCGCCCGAAGGGCCGCAGGCGGCTGAAATTGCGCGCCGGGCGGCCTCTGCGGCAAGAGCGACAAACTATAGCCGCAGGCGTGGTCCGGAACTGTTAGCGCCCGAACAGCGGGCCCGGAACATCACCGTGGTGCCGGTGGATGCGGTGCTGGCGGAAAGTTTCCTGCGCCAGGAGCCGGCGCGCCAGTCCGACTGGCTCCCCAGGGAGATACTGTCTTCATGCTTTGCCGAAGGGGCTTCCTGCCATGCGGTCGTTCTGGAACGTGAGCGGAATGGCGTGTCGGGCATTCTGTTGATATCCGAGTCGGACGCGCTGCTGTTTACCCAGGGCGGGACGAACGCATGGCGCGGTGTGGCGCATGTCGAGAATGCGGGGTGCCCCGGCCTGCGCGCGGCAATGTTGGCCGGCGATGTGCGACCCGCGCCGCTTGAACACCCGCATCTTGCCGTTGCCGGTGTGCCGTTGCAGCTCGGCTTTTATGACGACAGCTGTCCGGCGCGGCGGTGATCGGCCGATGACGGTTGCGCCGGGTTAACGCTTTATCCGGCAGGGTGTGATATCGTCGCGCGGTGCGGGTTCCGGCCCGTATTTTGACGTGTTGATGGATGGAACTGCACATGGACAACGCCGCCCCGCCCCGTTCCGCCGCCTATCTTCTGCCGGTGGAGGACACAGGTTTTCTGCTGCGCGACGAAATGCGCGGCATGCGCTTCGCGCTGGAGTACAGCAAGGCCGAACTGTTGCTGCGCGACTGGGGCGTGCGGTCGACGGTGATCGTGTTCGGTTCGGCGCGCATCCTCTCGCCCGAGGCGGCGGCGGCACAGCTGGCGGCGGCAAAGACGCCCGAGGCGCGTGCGCTGGCGGAACGGGACGTGCGCCAGTCGGCCTGGTATCAGGCGGCCCGCGTGTTCGGGCGCATCGTCAGCGAACGCGGCGGCGCGCTGCGCACCACCGATGGCATGCGCGACAACGTGATCGCCACCGGCGGCGGGCCCGGCATCATGGAGGCTGCCAACCGCGGCGCGGCCGATGCGGGGGCGCCGTCGATCGGGTTCAACATCACCCTGCCGCACGAGCAGATTCCCAACCCCTGGTCGACGCCGGATCTGACTTTCCGTTTCCACTACTTCGCGATGCGCAAGATGCATCTGGCGATGCGCGCCGCGGCGCTGGTGGTGTTTCCGGGCGGGTTCGGCACGCTGGACGAGCTGTTCGAGATTCTGACCCTGCAGCAGACCAACAAGGCGCCGCATGCGCCGGTGCTGCTGTTCGGGCGCGATTACTGGACGCGGCTGATCAATTTCGAGCTGATGGTCGAGGAAGGCGTGATCAGCCCCGAGGACCTGAAACTGTTTTCGATCGTCGACGATGCCGAGGACGCATGGGCCGAACTGCTGCGCCAGGGCGTGAGCATCCCGCCGGTCTGAGGCGGGCAGGGCGCGCGGTTACGAACGCCCGCGCGCCGCTTTCGACGCGGGAAGGGCGTCGGCGGCGGGAAGGTCTTCTTCCAGAATGGTCAGGTGCAGCGCGTAGGACGTTTCACCGTCTTCGGTGTCTTTGTGCACGGTGCCGATCACGTCGCCGCGCACGGCGACTTCCACCGACAGGCCGGCTCTCTTGGGGGCGATGATCTCGATGGCATCGGTGCCGAATTGGTGGCGCAGATACGCCTGGACGCGGGCGACATCGGTAGGGGTCATGCAAAATACCTTGTGCAGGAACGGGCTGGCGGTTTCAGCACGTTTGCCCCCCGAGGTCCAGAGCGCGGCCCAGAGCAGATCGTGATCGGGTGGAACCACCCGGTCACGTGAAGATGCTCGGCAGACAAAGCCCCAGAGCAGATCGTGATCAGGTGGAACCACCCGGTCACGTGAAGATGCTCGGCAGACAAAGCCCTAGGCAGATCGTGACCGGTGGCATTACCCGGTCGCGTGAAGATGCCCTAGCCCGGCACGGGCCCCCGATCTGTCCCGTCCTGTCCGGCGGTCGCCAGCCAGACTGAAACGCAGGTTCCCACACCCTCGCTGCTTTCGATCAGCATCCGGCCGCGATGGCGGTTGATCACGTGCTTGACGATCGCCAGCCCCAGGCCGGTGCCGCCGATGCTGCGGCTGCGCGCGGCGTCGACGCGGTAGAACCGTTCGGTCAGGCGGGGCAGGTGCTCGGGCGGTATACCATCCCCGCTGTCGGTGATCTGCAATAACAGTCCCGGCTGCGCCGGCCAGTGTCCGGCCGTGCCGGCGCGCTCCAGCGTCACGCGCAATGTGCCGCCGTCGCGGTTGTACTTGATGGCGTTGTCGATCAGGTTGTTCAGCACCTGCATCAACTGGTCGGCATCGCCGGTGATGGGCGGCAGGTCGGGGGCGATGGTGAAGTCGCGGGTGATCCTGCGGGCGGCGGTGCGCAGCTCGAACCCGTCCAAGGCGCGATACAGCAATGCGCCGAGGTCGACGGTGTCTTGCGGCGGGCGGCGTTCGAGCAGCTCGATATGGCTGAGCGCCAGCAGATCGTCGATCAGACGGCGCATGCGTGCCGCCTGATCGGCCATGATTCCGAGAAACCGCTGCTGTGCGGCGGGGTCGTCGGCGGCGGGGCCGCGCAGCGTGTCGATGAAGCCGGTCAGCGAGGTCAGCGGCGTGCGCAGTTCGTGGCTGGCATTGGCGATGAAGTCGGTGCGCATGCGGTTCAGCGCGCGTTCGTGCGTGCGGTCCGACAGCACCAGCACCATGCGTCCGCCATCGGCCAGCGGCGGGTCCATCGGGATGGCGGCGATCAGCAGGTCGCGTTCGACCGGGACCGGCAGGTGCAGCGCACCGGTCTGCGCCTCGCCGGTTTCGGACGCACTCTGTAATGTGGCGCGCAGGGCCGGATAGCGCAGCAGGGCGGCGCTGTCCGCGCCGAACAGCGCGCGGGCCGCGCGGTTGGCGCGTAACGCGGTGTGGTTCGCGTCCAGCACGATCAACGGGTCGGGCAGATTCTCGACGATTGCCGCATCGACCTTGACCATCCGGCCGACCAGCGTGCCGTGTTCGTCGACGTTGCGTGTCAGGCGGTCGATGGTGCGGGCGGCGGCGTCCAGCGCCGCCAGTCGCGTGGGGGCGGCCTGCGATGCCAGCCGGCCGAGATCGGCCAGCCAGAACCACACCAGCCCCAGCATGACGGCGCAGACCGCCAGCATGCCCGCGGCGGCCGGGGCGAAGGCCAGGAACCCGGCTAGCCAGAGCACGGCGAGTACCAGCACCGATGCACCGGACAGCATCGCCGTGTAGGACAGCAAATGCCGCAGGCGCAGGGTGCCCATGGCGGATCAGGTGCCGGGGATGGCGGGGGTCTGCGGCGCGGCGTCGATCATCCGCGCGCCGCGGCGTTCTACCTCGAACAGCGCCAGGCCACGGCGGACCTCGCCGTCGGCCTGCAGCACGACCAGCCCGGACGCGCCCATGAAGCCCTGCGGCGTGGACAGGTTCTGCGGACTGAAGGAGCCGCTGGCCGCGACGACGCGCGCGATGCCGGCAGCGTCATAGGCGATGTCGGCGATGCGGGCCGGTTCGGTGCCGTAGGCTTGCAGATAGCGCGAGACGAATTCCGCCCGGCTGGCCGGATCGGGGGCCGCGTACCAGGCGCCCAGCAGCGCGGCCTCGCCGCCCATGTTCGGGTCGTTCGCCCACAACCCCGGCCCGATCAGGCGGACCTGATTGGGGGAGTCGACGTCGTAATAAGGCAGCAGCGAGGCGATCTCGCGCAGCCGGTTGCCGCCCTCGGCCAGCACCAGAACATCGAACGGTGCGCTGCCGACCCCGCGTCCGGACAGGCTCGCCGCCTCGCGCCGGCCCGCCGCGTCGCCGCGGGCGCGCAAGGCGCGGGCCCGCGAATCCAACGCGCCGCGCCGTGAGCTGTAGTTCGAGATGTCGCGCACCGCCGTGCTGAGCTCGTTGAACGAGGCGCCGTAGGTGACGGTGTTGACCACCGTCATTCCGGCGGCCGGGGCGGCAAGCTGCATGGCGGCGGCCATGGCGCGGCCCAGTTCGTTATCGGGCACCAGGGCGGCGATGCTGGTCTTGCCGGCGGCCTGCGCGGCGACGGTCAGGCGGCGCATCTGCTGCAGCGGCGTATAGCCCAGCGGCCAGACGCCGGGGCGGGCCTGCGTCGAATCCGAGGTGAAAGCCAGAACGCAGACCCCGGCTTCCTGGGCGAGGCGGGCGACGGGGGCGGTCTCGGCGGCGGTCAGCGGCCCGAGGATCAGGTCCGCGCCGTCGGCGATGGCGGCAGCGGCGGCGGCCTCGGCGCCGGCCGGGGTGCTGGCGGTGTCGCGCACGTCGAGGATGGCGGCGTTGTCCAGGCCAAGTTTGGTTGCCTGTTCCAACGCGCTGCCGATTGCGGCATTACTGCCGCTCAGCGGCACCAGCAACGCGATCCGCCCGGCGCCGCGCGGTGCCGGGCCGGTCGGGGTTGTCGGCTGGGCCGGATGTGTGGCCTGCGCCGTTCTGCGGCCGCCGCTGAACAGATTGTCGAGATTGCCGCAGGCGGCGAGTGCTGCGGTTACGGCCAGGAGCGATGATGAACGGACGAGCTGACGACGATTCACGGGAAGGCCTTTCTGTTGCGGCACCAGCAGAACTGGTTCTGGTTGCGACACCCATCGGAAATCTGGGGGACCTGTCGCCCCGCAGCACACGCATATTACAGGATTCACATATAATCTTATGCGAGGATAGTCGAGTAACGCTGCAACTTTTAACGCGGCTACAGCTTTCGCGGCCGTTGTGGCCGTTGCACGAACACAACGAGGACAGTGTGATCCCGCGCGTTCTGGCGGCTCTGGCCGAAGGCAGGCGCGTGGCGCTGGTTTCCGACGCCGGCACGCCGCTGGTTTCCGACCCCGGCTACCGGCTGGTGCGGGCGGCGATCGCGGCAGGTATACGGATCAGCGCGACGCCGGGGCCGGTGGCGTCGGTGATGGCGCTGACCCTGTCGGGTCTGCCGCCGTTGCCGTTTCTGATGCTGGGGTTTGCACCGCCGAAAACGGCGGCGCGACTGGCGGCATTCAACACGATCCGCGCCGCCGAACGTGCCGGCCTGTCGGCGACGTTGCTGTGGTACGAGGCACCGCACCGTCTGGCCGCGATGCTGGCCGATCTGGCGCGGGTGTTCGGCGACCGCCCGGCCGCCGTGGCGCGCGAACTGACCAAGAAGTTCGAGGAGGTGCGCCGCGCGCCGCTGCCGGAACTGGCGGCGTATTACGCGGACAACGCGCCGCGCGGCGAGATCACCGTGGTGGTCGGCCCGAACACCGAAGCGGCGGGCGCCGATGCCGACATCGACGCGGCGCTGCGCGCGGCGCTGGCGCAGAACAGCGTGCGCGATGCGGCGGCGCTGGTGGCGACCGCGACCGGGCGGCCGAGGAAGGAAGTCTACGCGCGGGCGCTGGAACTGGCCAAAAGCTGACGGCGGGCGCGCCGGTTCAACAAAAAACGGAAATGTGGTAATGCAGCATGCAACCACAAGAGGGCGGCGAACGGTCTGCGTTCGGACCATTCCGTTTCGGTCTGCCCGGACCATTGCGTTGTTGCAATGCAATATCGAACGGAGGATCGCATGCGCCTCGCCGTTTACAATATCGAAAACCTCTTCGACCGCGCCAAGGCGATGAACCACGAGAGCTGGGCCGAGGGGCGGCCGGTGCTGGAACGTTTCGCCGCCCTGAACGGCCTGCTCGGCGAGATACACTACACCACTGCCGCCAAGAAGAGGATGGCCAGACTGATCGTCGAGCTCGGCATGGAGAAGTCCGACACCGGTCCTTTCGTGATTCTGCGCCGCAACCGCGGCGGGTTGCTCAAACGGCCCAAAACGGGCGGCGTCGAGATCGTGGCCGGCGGCCGCGCCGACTGGGTGGGATCGCTGGAACTGCGCGAGGAACCGGTCAACGAACACGCCATGCGCAACACGGCGCGGGTGATGAGCGACCTGCAGGCCGATGTGCTCGGTGTCGTCGAGGTCGAAAGCCGCCCGGTGCTTGCGGCGTTCAACCAGAAAATCCTGCCGGCGGTCGATGGCGTGCCGTTCCGGCATGTGATGGTGATCGACGGCAACGACGAGCGCGGGATCGATGTCGGCCTGATGGCGCGCGCAGGCTATCCGATCGGCCTGATGCGCAGCCATGTCGACGATTGCACGGCGGGCGGCGCGACCATCTTCTCGCGCGACTGTCCCGAGTTCGAGGTCACGACGCAAAACGGCACGCGGCTGGTGGTGATGGTCAATCATCTCAAGAGCAAGGGTTATGGCGGGCAGGCGGCGTCGGATGCGAAGCGCGGGGTGCAGGCCGGGCGTATCGCCGAAATTTACGAGAATCTGACCGCGAAGGGCGTCGACCACATCGCGGTGATCGGCGACTTCAACGACACGCCGAAGAGCCAACCATTGGAGCCGTTGATCGAGGACACGTCACTGAAGGATGTCTTCACGCACGACGCCTTCGATGATGGCGGTTATCCCGGCACCTATGGCGGGTGCACGGCGTCGAACAAGATCGACTATATGCTGCTGTCGCCGGCGCTGTATGCCAGGGTCCGCGCCGGCGGCGTTTTCCGCAAGGGGATGTGGCCGGGGGTGCGCCCGCGAAAGTGGGAGGCCTACGACGAACTGGCCCGCCCCGAGGATGCGGGATCGGATCATGCCGCGTTGTGGGTCGACCTCGATATCTGAGCAGGAGTTCTAGAGTATCTCCCGTTCACTCTGGTTCACGGAAATGCTCTAGGTCTTTGTCTGCGAGCATCTTCACGTGACCGGGTGATTTCACCCGATCACGATCTTCTCTAGGCGCGTTCGACGGCCAGAATTGCCGCGGCCAGATCCTCGAGCGCCGTGCCGACGGATTTGAACACGGTGATCTCTGCCGCGTAGCCGCGACCCTGCACTTCGCCACGGCACAGCGCGTGCAGGTCGCCGCGCACATGGTCCGCTGCAATCGCGCCTTCGGCGATGGCCTGCACGATGTCGCCCGCTTCGGCCATCGCGCCGGCCAGAGTGTCCACGAACATCGCGGCGTCTGCCAGCAGCGCGCCGTCGGCTTCGCGCATGCTGCGTTTGAACGCACCGACCAGATCGACGTGCGTGCCGGGCTTGATCCACGCGCCGTGCAGGATCGGCGCGGTGGCGAGGGTGGCGCAACTGATGATGTCGGCCTGTGCGGCGGCTGCGGCGGCATCGGATGCGGCGTGCGCAGGGATGCCGTGCGCGGCGAGCTCGGCGGCGAATGTCTGTGCGGCCTCGGGGCGGCGGGTCCAGATCGCCACATCGGTGATCGGGAAACGCGCGCACCATGCTTCGGCCAGCGCGCGCGCCACCTTGCCCGCACCCATGATGAACAGGCGCGCGCTGTCGGGCCGGGCAAGGAAAGTCCCCGCCAGCACCGAGGCGGCGGCGGTGCGCCGATCGGTCAGTTCTCCACCGTCGAGCAGTGCCACCGGGATGCCGGTCGCCGCATCGGACAGCAGATAGACGGCGTGCACGGCTGGGATGGATGTCGTCCGGTTGGCGGGGGCGACGTGCACGATTTTCACGCCGGTATGCCGGGGCGCAGCGATGCCTTCCTGCCAGGCGGGCATCAGCAGCAACGTGGCGTCCGGTGCGTCGGGCTGGGCGATCGGGTGCGCGTGGCGCACGGGGGCCCGGCAGCCGGTGCGGAACATGACGGCCAGCGCATCGATTAGCGCGTCCCAGGGTAGAGCGGCGCGCAGTTGTGCGGCGGTGAGTGTCAGCATGGATGTTTCCCTGTGGCTGGCATTTGCATGGCACAGAAAGGATGCGCGTGATAGGGAAGGGCATGTATATCAGCATGCGGTATCTTGCCGTCGTTGGCGCGCTGGTTCTTGTGTATCTGCTCTGGCGGACGCTGCGGCGTTCGTCGCGCGAAGGACAGAAGGTGGGCGGCGCGTTGCCTGCGCCGCACGGGGAACAGAACGCGATCGGCGCGTTGCCTGCGCCGCATGTGTCACGTTCGCCGGATCCTGTGGCGATGGCCGAGATCACCAGGCTCGTGCAGGCGGGCAGGAAGATCGAGGCGATCAAGCGTTATCGCGAATGCTGTGATTGCGGCCTGAGGGAAGCGAAGGAAGCGATCGATGCGATGGGCGACGGTCGGAACGTTGCGCTGACACATACCGAAGTCGGCGCGGCTACCCCCGATACGCTGACAGGTGTGATCGCCACGCTGGCTGCACAGATCGCCGCGATGAAAGCGGCGAATCAGGATCCGCAAACGATCCGTGCGCTGGAGGAGGCGGTGCAGAAACTGCAATCCGCAGGCGTGGCGCAGGGGGAGGTATCGTTTACCGACCGTGCAGAACGCTGCCGGACTGAACCCGCAAGCGGTGCGGAAGATAAAGAAAGATAATGCCCGAGGCGTAGTAAGTACACATAGACAGGGCGGCAGGGTGTTTGCCTGTATTCATGCAAACAATATATTGTATAACTACAATATAAACGGAATTGTTACTAAACTTTTGTTGCACTGCAAAAATTTTTCACACACATTTTTGTCCAACCCTGCGGTCGACAGGAACACAAGGGCGCAAGCCTGCAAAGGGAGAAGGACAAGAACAAGATGCTTTCATGGAAGGGCGCCCTGGCGGGCGCAGTGCTGGCGTTATTCGGGTCACAGGCCTGGGCGCAACAATCAGCAACGCTCGACACCATCAGGGCGCGCGGCCATCTGCTGTGCGGCTCGCATACGGGAATGGCAGGGTTCGGGCAGCCCGACAGCGCCGGCGTATGGCACGGGCTGGACGTCGATCTGTGTCGCGCGGTGTCGGCGGCGATCTTCGGTGATGCGACGAAAGTCCGCTTCGTGTCGCTGAGCGCGCAGAACCGCTTCACCGCGCTGCAGTCTGGCGAGGTGGATATGCTGTCGCGCAACACCACCAATACGCTGTCGCGCGATGCATCGCTGGGGCTGGATTTCGTCGGGGTCAATTTCTACGACGGCCAGGGCTTCATGGTGAAGAAAGCGTCGAACATCACCTCGGCCGCGCAGTTGGACGGGGCGACGGTCTGCCTCGTGCAGGGCACGACGCACGAGATGAACATCGCCGATTATTTCCGCACCCATAATATGACCTTCACACCGGTGGTCCTGAGCTCGACGGAGGAAATGACCAATGCCTATAACAACGGGCGTTGCGATGTGCAGACCGCCGACCAGTCGAGCCTGGCGGTGACACGTGCCACGTCGGCCAAGCCAGAGGACAACCTGATCCTGCCCGAGGTGATCAGCAAGGAACCGCTGGGTCCGATGGTGCGCCAGGGCGATCCGCAGTTCGCCGATCTGGTGCGCTGGTCGCTGTACGCGATGGTCGCGGCGGAAGAACTGGGGCTGACCAGCGCCGGCATCGGCCAGCAGATGGACAGTTCGAACCCCGACATCCAGCGCTTCGTCGGCAAGAGCGGCGATCTCGGCCAGATGGTAGGGGTCGATAATGCCTGGGCTTACAATATCGTCAAACTGGTTGGCAGTTATGGTGAAAGCTTCCAGCGTAATCTGGCACCGTTGGGTTTTCAGCGCGGGCGTAATGCCTTGTGGACGCAGGGCGGTTTGATGTACGCGCCGCCGATTCGCTGAGCGGGCGCAACCCGGAGTGGCTTTTGACGACGCGACGGATAGAGAATGGCAAACGGGCGTCTGCTCTTTTCTCTCCGTCATTCTGCTGGCAGGTTATTCCGCTGGAAATGACGACGGGCCGTCACGGCCCGTTTTCCAACGGAGGTTTCGCATGCTGGGTTTGAGAAGCTTCGCCGTTCTGGCCACAGCCGTGGTGATGGGGATCTCCATCGCCTGGGCGCAGGCGCCGGTCCCGCCGCCGATGCTGGAGACGATCCGTGCGCGCGGACATCTGATCTGCGGCGTCAGTTCCGGGGTAGCCGGGTTTTCGCTGCCCGACAGCGCCGGCAACTGGCGCGGGCTGGATGTGGATCTGTGCCGCGCGGTCGCCACAACCATCTTCGGCGACGCGAACAAGGTGCGCTTCGTCGGCCTGTCGTCCCAGGTACGGTTCACGGCCCTGCAATCCGGAGAGGTCGATCTTCTGGCGCGCAACACAACCTTCACGCTGACGCGCGATATATCGCTGGGGTTCGATTTCGTCGGGATTAATTTCTATGATGGCCAGGGTTTCATGGTGCGCCGTTCGGCCGGCATCACCTCGGCCACGCAGTTGGACGGGGCGACGATCTGCATGCAGCCCGGCACGACGACCGAGCTGAACGTGGCGGACTGGTTCCGGACCAGGAACTTGACTTTTACGCCGGTGCTGATCGAGAAATTCGACGATGTGAACGCCGCATTTTTCGCCGGCAGATGCGATGCCTATACGACCGATCAATCGGGGCTGGCGGCTGTGCGTATCACGCAGGGGGATCGCGCCAACGACTATGTCATTTTGCCGGAACAGATCAGCAAGGAGCCGCTGGGGCCGCTCGTGCGCCAGGGCGATGCGCGGTTCGCCGATCTGGTGCGCTGGTCGCTGTACGCGATGGTCGCGGCGGAAGAACTGGGGCTGAGCAGTGCCAACATCGAGCAGAGCAGGGACAGCGCCAATCCCGACATTCAGCGCTTTATTGGCAGGACCGGCGATCTCGGACAGATGATGGGGGTCGACAATGCCTGGGCTTACAACATCGTGAAACAGATCGGAAATTACGGCGAGAGCTTCACCCGCAATATCGCACCGCTCGGCGTGCCACGTGGCCACAACGAGCTGTGGACTAAAGGCGGTTTGATGTACGCGCCGCCGATCAGGTAGACTTAAATTTGTACGAGGATGTTAATTTTACACGTGCTCTTGCGCGAAGGGCGCGTGTATCATTTCAAAAATCGTGTTGTGGGATGTTCTGTCGCAGAAATCCGTGACATGTGCTGATAAGGGGGGGATACTACGTTGTCCTGTGCACCTGCAGGTGTACGGGATGATCGGGCGAATACGCCCCAAAGTCTGGGAAAAGGAATATTGATGTCGGAAACTGCCGATCCCCGTTATGCACCCGCCCGCACCGTCAGGCGGCGACGAATGACCTTGTCCTGGTCGGACCCGCTGTTACGCAGCATCGTCTGGCAGGTTTTGATCGTGGGTATCGTGGTCGGTGTGATCTGGTTTCTGGTGTCGAACACCCAACACAATCTGGAAGTGCGTAAAATCGCGACGGGCTTCGGTTTTCTGGATCGCGAGGCCGGACTGCCGATCGGCGAGAGTCTGATCCATTACAGCCCGACCGACACATATTTCCGCGCGTTGCTGATCGGTGTGTTGAACACGCTGAAAGTGGCGGTGATCGGCATCGTGCTGGCCACCGTGCTGGGCACGCTGGTCGGGATCGGCCGGCTGTCGAAGAACTGGCTGCTGTCGAAGATCACCGCCGTGTATGTGGAAGTGGTGCGCGATCTGCCGCTGCTGCTGCAACTGCTGTTCTGGTACACCATGCTGCAGGGCCTGCCCGGTCCGCGTCAGGCGCTGAACCCGGTTGACGGCGTGTTCGTTTCCAATCGCGGGCTGATGGTGCCGTCGCTGGTGTGGGAAACCGGTAATTTATGGGGTGTCGGCTCGTTGCTGGTCGGTGTGGTGCTGACCTGGCTGTGGGCGCGCCATGCGGCGAAGCGTCAGGACGCGACCGGCGTACGTCCGCGCACCTGGCCGATGGCGCTGGTGTTCATGATCGGTCTGCCGACGCTGGCCTGGGGCGTGCACGGCGCACCGTTCGTGTGGGATGTGCCGGCGCTGCGCGGCTTCAATTTCCGCGGCGGGATAACGCTGTCGCCCGAATATATGGCGCTGCTGATCGGGCTGGTGCTGTACACGGCGGCGTTCATCGCCGAAATCGTGCGCTCCGGCATTCTGGCCGTGCACCAGGGCCAGTGGGAGGCCGCCAACGCGCTGGGGCTGCGCCGCGGCGTGGTGATGCGCAAAGTGGTCCTGCCGCAGGCGTTGCGCGTCATCATTCCACCGATGACCAGCCAGTATCTGAACATCACCAAGAACAGTTCGCTGGCGGTGGCGATCGGCTATCAGGACATCGTGTCGATCGCCAACACCACGTTGAACCAGACGGGGCAGGCGATCGAAGGGATCGCGATCATCATGCTGGTCTATCTGACCATCAGTCTGTCGATTAGCCTGTTCATGAACTGGTATAACAAGCATATCGCACTGGTGGAGCGCTGATCATGACCACACAGATGCAAACCACCCTGCATACCCCTACGGCTGCGCGCGAACATCCGCCTGCCAGTGTTTACGGCCCCTGGGCATGGGTGCGTACCAACCTGTTCGGGTCGTGGCTGTCGAGCGCGGTGACGCTGGCGCTGGGCTATCTGATCGTCCGCTGGACGCTGGGCTTCGTCGACTGGGCGTTCATCAAGGCGATCTGGTTTCTGCCGGGCATGGAAGCGCCGGTAACGCCGGATACGGTGCGCAACATCGATACCTCGGCCTGCCGCCAGTTGCAGGGAGAAGGCGCATGCTGGGCGGTGGCGGTCGAGAAGTACCGCTTCATCCTGTTCGGCCTGTATCCGTATTTCGAACAGTGGCGCCCCGCCATCTGCGTGGGGCTGTTCATTTTCCTGTACGCGATTTCCATGATGCGCCGGTTCTGGCGCTGGGAACTGGGGCTGGTGTGGCTGGCGACGCTGGCGGTGATCGGCGTGCTGATGTGGGGCGGCGTGTTCGGGCTGCCTTATGTGCCGCAGGAACGCTGGGGCGGGCTGGCGATCACGTTGATCCTGGCGACGTTCGGACTGGCGTTCGCGTTTCCGCTGTCGATCCTGGTGGCACTGGGACGGCGCTCGCGGATGCCGGCGGTGCGGCTGTTGTGCGTGCTGTATGTCGAGCTGATCCGCGGCGTGCCGCTGATCTCGCTGTTGTTCATGGCCAGCGTGATGTTCCCGCTGTTCATGCCCGACGGCATGAACATCGACAAACTGCTGCGCGCGCAGATCGCCATCATCCTGTTCGCCGGCGCCTATCTGGCCGAGGTGGTGCGCGGCGGACTGCAGGCACTGCCCAAGGGCCAGTACGAGGCGGCGGATTCGCTGGGGCTGGGTTACTGGCAGAAGACCGGGCTGATCATCCTGCCGCAGGCTCTGCGGCTGGTCATCCCGCCGCTGGTCAACACTTTCATCGGGTTTTTCAAGGATACGTCGCTGGTGCTGATCATCGGCATCTTCGACCTGCTGACGGCGGGCAAGACCGCGATCATCGAACCCGCGTGGCAGGGCTTCGGGGTCGAGGTCTATGTGTTCGTGGGGGTGATCTATTTCTGTTTCTGTTTCGCGATGTCGAAGTATTCGCAGAAGCTGGAACGCGAATTCAACCAACACCGTCAGCGGTAAGAAACGGGAGGCACACAGAATGAGCGAAACATCGCAGACGGTTCAGGACACACCGGCCATTATTCTGGACAAGGTCAACAAATGGTATGGCGCAATGCATGTGCTGCGCGACGTGTCGCTGACCGTGGGGCAGGGTGAACGCGTGGTGGTGTGCGGTCCGTCCGGGTCGGGCAAGTCCACGATGATCCGCTGCATCAACCGGCTCGAGGAACATCAGGAAGGCACCATCATCGTCGACGGCACCGAACTGAGAGACGATCTGCGCGCGCTGGACCAGATCCGCAGCAACGTCGGCATGGTGTTCCAGTCGTTCAACCTGTTCCCGCACTTGACGGTGCTGCGCAACGTCAGCCTGGCGCAAATCCGCACCTTGGGCCGCAGCGCCAAAGAAGCCGACGCACGCTCCTTGCAACTGCTTGAACGCGTTGGGCTGGCTGACAAGGCCCAGCATTATCCGGCGCGCTGCTCTGGTGGTCAGCAGCAACGGATCGCCATCGCCCGCGCCCTGGCACTGGACCCTGAGCTGATGCTGTTCGATGAGCCGACCTCGGCGCTGGACCCCGAGTTGGGCCTGGAGGTGCTGGCGGTGATGAAAGAGCTGGCCGGCGAAGGCATGTCGATGATTGTCGTGACTCACGAGATGCACTTCGCCGAAACCGTGTCTGACCGGGTGGTGGTCATGGCTGACGGGCGCATCATCGAACACGGGCCGAGCCAGCGAGTGATGCGCGAGCCCGAGCATGAACGGGTGATCCAGTTCCTTCAGGCAGTGAGGAATCGCTGATGAAAGACATCCTGATGATGCTGTTGAACGGCATACCCTGGACCATTGCCGTTACCGTGCTCGCATTCTGCGTCGGCGTAGTGCTGGGGTTTCCCATCTGTGCCCTGCGCATGTCCAGGTTCAAGGTGCTGAGCATTCTCGCTGCCATGCTGGTGCTGACCCTGCGCTCAATCCCCCCGATTGTCTGGCTGTTCTTCATCTTCTTCGGCATCGGTGGCGGCTATATCAGCCTGTCGCCGTTTACCGCAGCGGTGGTTGGCCTGGGGTTGATCACGGCGGCGCACATGTCCGAGGTGTACCGCGGTGCGTTCGCGGCAATTCCCGCCGGCCAGTTCGAAGCCGCCTATGTGCTTAACCTGTCGGCGCCGCAACGGTTTTTCGATGTGGTGTTGCCGCAGTTGGTGCGTATCGCCATTCCCACCTCAGCCACCTACGCCATTGGCCTGCTCAAGGATTCGGCCGTGGCCTCGACGATTGGCGTTGGTGAAATCAGCTTTCAGGCTTACCAGGTTTCACAGCAAACCTTTCAGGGCCTGAGCGTCTACAGCGCGGCGGCGGTGGTGTACCTGGTGCTCAGCGTACCAGTGGCCTTGTTCTCTCGTTGGCTGTCGGCCACGTTGAAACAGAGGATTGCCCGATGAGCGAACTGCTGACGATGTGGGGGCAATGGTTGCCGGAGCTGTGGAAGGGCTTTGTGCTGTCGATGCAGGTCACGGCGGTCAGCCTGGGCCTGGGCGTTGTGCTGGGGCTGTTGCTGGCACTGGGCGTTTCGTCGCCGAGCCGCTGGTTGCGTTACCCCTCCCTGGTGGTGGTGGAACTGGGGCGTGGCGCACCGGCGTTGATCCTGCTGCAGTATTTCTACTTTGGCCTGCCCAGCGTCAACCTCACCCTGACCTCGTTCTGGGCTGCTGCGCTGGCCATGGCGTACTGCACGGCCGCCTACACCAGTGAAATCATTCGCGGTGGCATCGAGTCGGTGGCCGCAGGGCAAACCGAGGCCGCCGAAGTGATCGGCCTCAACCGGTTCGACGCGCTGCGCTTTGTGATCCTGCCTCAGGCCTTGCGGGTGGCGCTGCCATCGCTGCTGGGGTTCTCGATCATGATGTTCCAGGCCTCGTCGCTGTGTTTCACCATCGCCCTGCCAGAAATTGTCAGCCGGGCGTCCTCCATTGGCTCTTCCACGTTCGAGTACATGCCGGTGCTGATACTGGCCGGTTTGATGTATGCCGCTGTCTGTGCCCCGGCGACCCTGGGTGTGGCAGCGCTGGAAAAAAGACTGGCCCCCAGCCAGCCATAACAACAAATCCACTCGCGCCCATTTCGGCTGCTGCTCTCTTATTGCAAAGGTGACGTCATGACTCGCTCATTCAAGCGTTTTACCCGTTGGATGTTCTTGTGCTCGACCTTGGCCGGCGCCCCGTACGCCTTGGCCGAATGCACCCCCGCGAACCAGTTTGAAACCATCACCCCGGGTGTGCTGACCGTGGCGGCGTATGTCTTCCCGCCTTACTCGATACCGGGGCCGAACAACCAGTTGAGCGGCGTGGACGGCGAGATCATCAAGCGTATCGCCGAGCGCGAATGCCTGAAAGTCAAAACCATGGTGGTGGACACGGCAGCCGTCGTCCAGGCAGTGGTGGCAAAGCGCGCCGATGTCGGCATTGGCGATTGGTATCGCACGGCAGAGCGCAGCAGGGCGTTGGGCTTGTCGGCACCCTTGTACCTGGACGTGATGGGCATCATTTCGGATGAGGGTTACACGAAGATTTCCGAACTGGATGGCAAGCGTATCGGCACCGTGCAAGGCTACCTGTGGGTGGACGATTTGAAGAAAGCCTTTGGCGACAACCTGGTGCTCTACCCGAACCCCGTGGCCATGGCCCAGGACCTGGCGTCCAGGCGCATCCAGGTTGGCGCGGACAGCTTCGCGGTGGCCGTGTCTTCGCAGCAGAAGGGCGGCTACCCCGGCAAGAGCATCAAGGTGTCCGAGCCCGATCAACGGGTCAAGGCCACGCTTGAGCCCGGGCAGAGCGCCTTCCCGTACACCAAGGCCAACGCCGCCCTAGGCGAGGCGCTGGGCAAGAACATCCAGGCCTTGCACGCCTCGGGCGAAATCGCAGAAATCCTCGCCTCGTTTGGCCTGGACCGCGAGGCTGCAAAAGTGGGTGAGCCGAGGATGATTCAGTAAAGATGACTAACTGAACGACCCAAATCCTGTGGGAGATTGCCCAGCCCTCCGGGCTGCGCTGTCGCGCAGAGAACAAGGCCCGTGAGCGCGCCGCATACCCTGTGGGAGCGGGCGTGCCCGCGAAGAATCCAACGCGGTGGTTGGCACCGGCTGTGCCGGTGTTCGCAGGCAAGCCCGCCCCTGCAGGTTTTCAGCCTGCGGCACACCTACTATCCGGGAACACTGAAACCATGGACGACGAAAACCCCGAAAAGCGCCTGTCCCTGACCGATGCCACCACCTTCGCCCGACAGCTCTGCCTGGCCCACGGCGCCAGCCACGCTGTGGCCTCGGCGCTTGCCGACGCCACGGTATCAGCCCAGGCCCATGGCCAACACGAACTCGGTTTCGGCCATTTGCCGGACTACCTAAGCGGCTTTGCCACCGGCCGAATCGCCACGGCGGCCGAGCCCATCGTGACCCAGGTCGCGCCGGCCATGATCCGCTGCGACGCCGCCCGAGGCATCGCGCAACTGGGGTTCGATCGCGCCTTCCCTGCGCTGTGCAGCAATGCGCATCAACTGGGTATCGCCCTGTTTGCGCAGTTCAACGCGTTCACCAGCGGCGAGTTGGGCTATTACACCCGTCGCCTGGCGCGCGAGGGGCTGGTCGCGTTGGCGTTCACCAATGGCTCACCGCTGCTCACCGTGGCCGGCCAGAGCCGGCCGCTGTACTCCACCAACCCCATCGCATTTGCCGCCGCCAGTGACACGGGGCGGTTACTGGCGATTGACCAAGCCAGCAGCGCTACGGCCTACGTGAACCTGTTGCGGGCTGCTGAAGCGGGGGAGGCGATACCGGCAGGCTGGGCGGTTGATGGGCAAGGCAATGAAACGCGCAGCGCGCGGGAGGCACTGCATGGGACGTTGCTGGCGTTTGGGGGCGGTCGTGGGGCTAATATTGCGTTGATGGTTGAGGTGCTTGCGGCGGGGGTGACGGGGGCCAATTGGTCGTTGGATGCAGCGGATTTCCGTGCTGGTAGCGAATCCCCTGGGGCTGGGATGCTGGTGGTTGCTATTGCGCCCAGGTTGCTGGATGAGTGCTTTGCTTTGAGGTTGGGCGAGCAGATGGCTCGGCTTGAAGCCTTGGGGGTTTACTTGCCGGGGAAGGGTAAAGAGCAAGCTTATGCTCGTGCGGTTCGTGAGGGGATCAGCTTGCCGTTAGCGGCGTACGATGCGTTTAGGGGGCGGGTGGGGTAGTTATATCCTTTGCCATCGCCGGCCGCGGTAGCCTACCGGATCGGGGGGGCTGTAGCTGAGCCGGGGTAATCTGAACAGGTAACGTAAGCTATTGATTTTAAAATATTATATCTGTTT
>JAVBUO010000034.1:0-6529 GCA_031555315.1 Acetobacteraceae bacterium | reverse complement strand
TGTAGCGTGGCGAGCTGGCTCTTCAGCGAGACACAGCTGTTATGGATTTCGCGCCAGTCGTCCGGGATCACCGCTTCCGCGTCTGTTGAATCCGCTGGTGGAAGGGTTTCCAGCAGCGGCGTTAACGCGGTAATACGCTCCCGCAGGGTACCCTGCCGGACCTGCTTCTCTTGCCAGAGTGTCGCTTCGTGTTCACGTTCCGCGAGCCACGCCGACGCCGTTTCTTCATCGGGTGTGGCCAGCGACAGGGCAGTAAGCGATTGCTCCATTGTCAGCCGGGAGGTTGCCAGCTGCTGCCGGGCGTGGCGTTCTTGCGCCTCCTCTTCACTAAGCTGGTGTTGTAGCGTCAGGCGCTGGCTGAGCTGGTAAAGCTGTTGCGCGTACTGTTCCTGCTGTGTCAGCCAGGGGGAGATATCATCCTGAATATTCAGGGTAATTCCCAGCGAGTCACACAGCGATTGCCACTCTTTAGTGAGTGCTTGCTCTTCTTGAGACAGGGTCTGCGCTTCGTCTGTTTCACGCTGCAGCTGTTGAGTCAGGGCATTCACCTGCCCGAGAACCAGTAGCCCCTCCTCTTTGAGCGTGGCGACCTCTTTTTCCATCGCCTCCCGACGGCGCTGGTTATCCGTGAGCGCTAAGGCCTGGTACCGGGCAATGGCAGGATGTTCGGTTGAACCGCAGAGCAGACAAGGTTTCCCGGCCTCCAGTTCCGCACGGTAACTTTCCAGTTTCTTGATTGTTTCTTCGTGTTTGCAGAGCGCGACAAGGTCAAGAAAATGCTGGTTTTTCTCTTTAAACTGCTGCCGACGCAGCGTCAGCGTTTCATTCAGTCTGGTCAGCTCGAGCTGGCCCTTTTGCACGCTTTCGCCATTCTGCCGCAGGCGCTTTTGCAGAGGTTGATACCCCGCATGCAGCGTGGTCAGACGCTGGCGCGCCGGGCGGGATTGCGTTTGCCGCGCCAGTTCTGCTGCGGCTTCGTCTGCGGTCAGCGTGAGGGTGTTTTCCGGCAAGCTTGCAATTTTTTGCTGCAGTTCGGCAATGCGTCGGGTTAACGCCGCAAGCTGCGTTTTATCGCGATGAAGCTGGGTGAAATGCGCGCGCCAGCCCGCAATCTCCTGGCTCCACTGGCGGTAACGATCGTGGTCGGTCAGCCACTGGGTGAGTACGGTCAGTTCGTTTTGCAGGTGAGCGCTATCGCGCAATGCGCCGTTGCGGATGCGGGCACATCGCGCCGAACTCGCCTGTAAGCGAGTATTCACATCCAGTATCTGTCGCTCCGTTTGCGCCAGGCGAGTCACCTGCTCCTGCTGCCGCTCCCACAGCGGCCGCAGCAGGGCGGCGGGCTGCGCCAGATGCAATTTTTGCAGCTCAGGGGTGGCGTCAGTCAGCGCCTGGTGCGCCTGTTGCTGTGCGGCCATCGACCGCTGCTGTTCGCGTATCAGCTCGTCGTGGCGAGTAAGCCATTGAAAATCAGTCTGTTGCGTCTGCTGCTGCAGCAGCAGGTTTTTTTCTTCGTCAGTGAGCGCCTGCAAACCTTGTTGTAGCTGCTGTTGCTGCTCTTCACTGAGTAGCACGACCCCAGCAGCCTGCGCTTCACGCTTCTCCAGCTCGCTGCGCGCCGCTTTATGTTTTTCAAACACCATCGCGGAGATCTGGCCGTAAATTTCCGTGCCGGTCAGCTCTTCCAGCAGCTCGGCGCGCTCTTTCGGTTTGGCATTCAGAAACGCGGCAAACTGCCCCTGGGATAGCAACATCGAGCGGGTAAAACGGCCATAGTCCAGTCCGGTCAGCGAGGCGACCAGCTCCAGCTTATCTTTGACCTTATCCGCCAGAATTTTGCCGTCTTCGCAGGTCGCCAGCTCCACACGGGGCACCTGCAGGTTGCCGTCTGGTTGATTTCGCGCCCGGGTCTGGCTCCAGAAGGCGCGGTAAGCCACACCTTTCACCTCAAACTCCACCTCTGCAAGGCACTCGGCGGTGTCGCGGGTCATCAGATCGTTTTGCGATTGCGATAGCGTATTCAGGCGAGGCGTTTCGTGGTAGAGCGCCAGGCAGATGGCATCCAGCAGGGTGGTTTTACCGGCCCCGGTAGGGCCGGTAATGGCAAACAGGCCGTTACTCAGGAAGGGCTCAACGGTAAAGTCAATTTTCCATTCACCCTTGAGCGAGTTGAGGTTCTTCAGGCGCAGGCTGAGAATTTTCATGCGTTATCCTCCTCATTGCTGAGCGCGTGCAGCGCATGACTGAACAGTTCATTTAACCGGGCACGCTGGGCGTCATCGAGAGTCTCCTGCGCCAGACGGCGCTCAAAAACCTCTTCCACCCGTAACTCGTTGAGGGTTTCGCGCAGGCTGCTGGCGAGGATCTTCTCGCGCTGCTCGCGGCTGCGTCGCACCAGCAACACTTCTACCGGCAGGTCTTCAGTTAAGTGCTGGATCCGACGTTGCATGTCGTGCAGGTATTCATCGGTGGTGATTTCGATATCCAGCCAGACGGGCGGCGTCTGTTCCACACCTCGCCACTGTTCAAGCTGGGAGCTGATCGCCGCCAGGTCGCCCTTCAGCACGGCCATCGGCTGGGTGACAGGCACCTCGAGCGACTCGACGCGATCCAGTTTGCCCTGCGCGAAACTCACCAGATGCACGCATTTGGGTTTACCGGTTTCGTCAAAGCTAAGCGGAACGGGCGAGCCGCAGTAGCGAATATGTTCGCAACCGCCAATCATTTGCGCGCGGTGGATATGGCCCAGCGCGATATAGTCGGCCGCCGGGAAATTTTGCGCCGGGAAGGCATCCAGGGTCCCGATATAGATGTCACGAACCGCGTCACTTTTACTGGCGCCGACAGTAGTCAGGTGCCCGGTGGCGATAATCGGCAGCGGGCTGTCACCGCGAAGCTGGCAAGCGTCAGCGTATTGCTGCTCATAATAGTGGGTGATGGCCTGCAACAGATGCTGCTGTTTTTCCACGCCGGATAGCCCGGCCTGGCTTTGCACCACATCCCGCGGCCGTAAAAAGGGGATGGGGCACAGCACTGCGCCCGGCGTGCCGTCGCGTTTTGGCAGCAGCCGGGGGGCGTGACCGGCACTGGCGACCACGGTGGTGTTGAGAAAAGCGAGTATCTCGCGGGATTCATTCAGTGTGGCCACGGAGTCGTGATTACCGGCCACAATCACCAGATGGCACCCGGTCTGTTGCAGGTTGACCACGAAACGGTTGTACAGCTCTCGCGCATAGCTGGGCGGCGATCCGGTGTCGAAAATGTCCCCGGCAACGAGGATGGCGTCCACCTGTTCTGACCGGGCAATCTCAAGCAGCCAGTTGAGGAACGCTTCATGTTCGGCGGCGCGGCTTTTACTGTAAAAGTTCTGTCCCAGGTGCCAGTCCGAGGTGTGAAGTATGCGCATAACAGATCCGTGGCAAAAAAGAGTGAGCAGGATTATAAACTTTCAAGGAGAGGAAGATAACCGCTACAATCGGGGCTGTCATAAAACAACGGCTTGCCTTTATTAGTGGGCATTTTTTTCATAAATCTGTCATAAATCTGACGCATAATGACGCCGTATTACAAACGTGTAACCTTAATAAGACAGGGCAAAGTATGGCGAGACGTATTCTGGTCGTAGAAGATGAAGCACCCATTCGTGAAATGGTCTGTTTCGTGCTCGAGCAAAATGGCTTTCAACCAATAGAGGCCGAAGATTACGACAGCGCGGTGAACCAGCTCAATGAACCCTGGCCCGATCTGATCCTCCTGGACTGGATGTTACCCGGCGGCTCAGGACTGCAATTCATAAAACACATCAAACGTGAAGCGTTAACCCGTGATATTCCGGTGATGATGCTGACCGCCCGCGGCGAAGAGGAAGATCGCGTTCGTGGTCTGGAGACTGGCGCAGATGACTACATCACCAAACCGTTTTCCCCAAAAGAGCTGGTCGCACGTATCAAAGCGGTGATGCGCCGTATTTCACCCATGGCGGTGGAAGAGGTGATTGAGATGCAGGGGCTGAGCCTCGATCCCACCTCGCATCGTGTCATGACCGGTGAAAATCCCCTCGATATGGGGCCAACTGAATTCAAATTGCTGCACTTCTTCATGACCCACCCGGAACGTGTCTATAGCCGCGAGCAGTTGCTCAATAATGTCTGGGGCACTAACGTGTATGTTGAAGACCGGACAGTGGATGTTCACATTCGCCGTTTGCGTAAAGCTCTGGAAACCAGCGGTCACGATCGCATGGTACAGACCGTTCGCGGCACGGGTTATCGCTTCTCGACCCGTTTCTAAACAATGACAGGAGTGTGACGCGTGCTGGAACGTCTGTCATGGAAAAGGCTCTGTTTTGAACTGGTACTTTGCTGTATTCCGGCCCTGATCCTCGGGGCCGTTTTCGGGTATTTACCCGGGTTTTTTGTGGTGGCGGTCACCCGGCTGCTGATCTGGCAGTTCTGGAATTTACTCCGCCTGTCATGGTGGCTGTGGGTTGACAGAAGCATGACACCGCCGCCGGGAAGCGGCAGCTGGGAACCCTTGCTGTATGGTCTGCATCAGATGCAGATGCGTAATAAAAAGCGCCGCCGTGAGCTGGGCAATCTGATTAAGCGCTTTCGTAGCGGTGCCGAATCGCTGCCGGATGCGGTGGTGCTCACCACCGAAGAGGGAACGATGTTCTGGTGCAACGGACTGGCACAGCAGCTACTTGGTCTGCGCTGGCCCGATGATAATGGCCAGAACATCCTCAACCTCTTGCGTTACCCCGAGTTCGCGCAATATCTGAAAAAGCGCGACTTTACCCGCCCGCTTAATCTGGTACTCAACAACGGTCGCCATCTGGAGATCCGCGTCATGTCCTACAGCGACAAACAGTGGCTGATGGTGGCGCGCGATGTGACCCAAATGCACCAGCTGGAAGGGGCGCGGCGCAATTTCTTCGCCAACGTCAGCCATGAGTTACGTACCCCGTTAACGGTGTTGCAGGGCTATCTGGAGATGATGCAGGAGCAGACGCTGGAAGGCGCGCCGCGCGAAAAAGCGTTGCACACCATGCGTGAGCAGACGCAACGTATGGAAGGCCTGGTCAGGCAGTTGCTGACCCTCTCCCGCATCGAAGCGGCCCCTGTGCTGGCGCTGAATGAAACCATCGATGTCCCGATGATGCTGCGGATGTTAGAGCGTGAAGCGCAAACGCTAAGTCAGCAGCAGCACCAGTTGACCTTCGAGGTGGATAACAGCCTGAAAGTCCGGGGCAGTAACGATGAACTGCGCAGTGCTATCTCTAACCTGGTCTATAACGCGGTGAATCACACCCCGGCGGGCACCCACATTACCGTGCGCTGGCAGCACGCGTCTGGGGGGGCGGAGTTCAGTGTCGAGGATAATGGCCCGGGTATCGGTCCGGAGCATATTCCCCGTCTTACCGAGCGCTTTTATCGGGTGGATAAGGCGCGTTCCCGCCAGACCGGGGGGAGTGGCCTGGGGCTGGCGATTGTTAAGCATGCCATCAATCACCACGACAGCCGGCTCGATATTGTCAGTACGCCGGGTAAAAGTACGCGTTTCAGCTTTGTGATCCCGGAACGTTTAATTGCCAAAAACAGCGCCTGACAGCAGGCGTGTAATCAGATATTGCCACAGGCCAGCGTATGCTGGCCTGTTTGCTTTGCAGTCAACCGAAGCGCGAATAAATTTTATACGCCTGTTGCTTTTTTGTTCGCATGATTAGCCATGAGTTTTTCTTATAATTGGTGTATTGTTCCAGTTCTTATTTTCAGGTTGGTATATTGTTCTGGTTTTGCGATCCCATATTGCCTTTAAACGTTATAAGCGTTTAAATTGCCCCCCTGATATCGTCGGACAGACTGTATTTGCGTGGTAAATCGAAAAACTATTCTCCTCCACGCCGGTTGGGAAGCATTTCCCGCTGAGATTGAACATTTTTTCCGCTGTTTTGTTCCGTCAGGGATAGCGAAAAATTCAACGTTTTCAACACCACATCCACAGGCAGTAAGGTTTTATGACCCATCAATTGAAATCGCGTGACATCATCGCGCTGGGCTTTATGACATTTGCGCTGTTCGTTGGCGCTGGCAATATCATCTTCCCTCCAATGGTAGGTTTGCAGGCAGGTGAACATGTCTGGACTGCAGCTATTGGCTTCTTGATCACCGCAGTTGGCCTACCGGTCCTGACCGTCGTTGCGCTGGCGAAAGTGGGTGGTGGCGTCGACAGCCTTAGCGCGCCAATTGGTAAAGTGGCTGGCGTAATGCTGGCTGTGGTCTGCTACCTGGCGATTGGGCCACTGTTTGCGACTCCGCGTACCGCGACCGTCTCCTTTGAAGTGGGTATCGCGCCATTGACCGGTGACGGCGCCATGCCGCTGTTCATCTACAGCCTGATCTACTTTGCTCTGGTGATTCTGGTCTCCCTCTATCCGGGCAAACTGCTGGATACCGTGGGCAACTTCCTGGCACCGATGAAAATTCTGGCGCTGATCGTGCTGGCCGTGGCGGCCATCATGTGGCCGGCG
>JAVBUO010000026.1:0-60715 GCA_031555315.1 Acetobacteraceae bacterium | reverse complement strand
ATAGTTTGACAGATCGACATCCTGATCCGCACCGAAGCTGCGACCCTGTGCAGCCAGAGCATTGGCCGTGCCCTGTCCGCCAAACCACTTGCTGCGTTGCCCGTCAGTTATCGAATCCGCTGAAAGCAGAACGTAGGACATGATCACGATTCCCTTTTGATTTCTTTTTGGAAACGAACAGGGCAATTTCTCCTGCCCGCCAAGCTGAATTGCAAAATTATACAAAATATTCCAGCAAATTATTTATTGGATGCCGTTCATTTTGAATTTTTATTTTTAAATCCTCAAATTGTCCAATTATACGACGGTTGTTTTACTTTGATCAATCGCGGCGTGTATTTGAATCGTGATATATCATTATGGCCTCGGCTGGACACTGCCTGAACCGCTTGCAATGGTGTGCCCCTCCATCGGGTTCGCAATACAGGAAAATCGTATATGCAACGCATTGCCCTGATCACCGGCGCATCCGCCGGTTTCGGCGCCGCGATCGCGGGTCGTTTCATTCGGGATGGTTATCGTGTCGTCGCCACGGCCCGCCGTGCCGACCGCCTGGACCAGTTGCGCAAAGAACATGGCGAACGACTGCTGCCGGTCGTGCTGGACGTCACCGACACACAAGCCGTCGCCGGCCTGCCCGCCTCCCTGCCCGACGGCTGGCGCGACATCGATATCCTGGTCAACAATGCCGGCCTCGCGCTCGGGCTGGACCCGGCGCAGGCGGCGTCGCTGCAGGACTGGGACACGATGGTCGCCACCAACATCTCGGGCCTCATTCACGTGACCCGCGCCTTCCTGCCCGGCATGATGGCGCGCAACCAGGGGCATGTCGTCAATCTGGGCAGCATTGCCGGAACTTATCCATACCCGGGCGGGCACGTGTACGGCGCCAGCAAGGCCTTCGTGAAACAGTTTTCACTCAATCTGCGCGCCGACCTGATCGGCACCAACATCCGCGTGACCAACATCGAACCCGGCATGGTCGGCGGCACGGAATTCAGCCTGGTGCGCTTTCACGGAGATGCGGATCGCGCGCAAAACGTTTATAATGGGACCATGCCGCTCAACGCCGACGACATCGCCGAAGCCGTATCCTGGGTCGTGGCGCTGCCCGCGCATGTGAACATCAACCGCATTGAAATGATGCCGACCTGCCAGGCCAGCGCACCGCTGGCCGTCAGACGCCGGCAATGAAGACGGATATATGCATAAAAAACATCTGAAAATCCTGAAGCGTTATCGCATCACCGATGGAGAAAAATTCCGACTGAAAGACCACGACCCCGCCGACACCGCCGGGTTCGACTTCAGCAAGCGCGATGCACAGGACATGCTGAAGGAAGGTGTGCAGTATCTTTCCAAATTGCAGGATAAGCTCTACGCGCAGGACCGCTGGGCGCTGCTGGCAGTGTTCCAGGCGATGGACGCTGCCGGCAAGGACGGCACCATCAAGCACGTGATGAGCGGCGTGAACCCGCAGGGCGTCTCGGTGGCGCCCTTCAAGGGGCCGACGATCACCGAACTCGACCACGACTATCTGTGGCGGATCAACCTGCGGCTTCCGGAGCGCGGGCATATCGGCATCTTCAATCGCAGCTACTACGAGGAAGTGCTGGTCACCCGCGTCCACCCCGAGATCCTGCGCGCGCAGCACCTGCCGAAAGAACTGATCGACAAGGATATCTACGACGACCGTCTGGAAGACATCGCCGCCTACGAACGCTATCTGTCGCGGCAGGGTATCGTGATCCTGAAGTTTTTCCTGCACGTCTCCCAACAGGAGCAGAAGAAGCGTTTCCTCGAACGGGTCGAGGCCCCCGACAAGAACTGGAAGTTCAGCCCGTCGGACCTGAAGGAACGCAGTTACTGGAAGGATTATATGGAGGCCTATGAGACGACAATCCGCGCCACGGCCAGCAAACACGCACCGTGGTATGTCGTCCCGGCCGACAACAAATGGTTCACACGGCTGATCGTCGTCGCGGCGATGGTCGACGCGCTGGAAAAACTCGACCTGCACTACCCGGATGTCTCGGATGAAACCAGAGCCGCACTGACCGAAGCGCGTGAAACCCTGGCGCAGTAACCCTGGCGCAGTAACCCTGCGAACCGGTTAAATCTGCGGGCGGCGGGCGCGGCTGCCCGACAGGTTTTCGATCGCGTGCCCGACCTGCAGCACACGCGCATCGTCCCAGGCGCGCCCCATGATCTGCACGCCCAACGGCAGCCCCATCATGGAATGACCGGCACACACCACCATCGCCGGGACGGCCGCGACATTCGCGGGCATCAGCAACGACGGCGTGGGTAGCGCATCGGCTTTCAGGTCGTCGAGCAACGGCGCCGCACCCGGAGCGGCCGCACAGAGCAACAGATCGAATTCCTGAAACGCTTCTGCCGTCTGGCGGATCAGATCCGTGCGCAGGCGCTGCGCCGCGATATAGTCGGCCGCCCGCAACAGGCCGCCCGCCAGCACGCGCATACGGAACACGCGCGAGTAATCGCCCAGCCGCGTCTTCAGATTCTCTTCGTGCAGCGCATAGGCCTCGGCGCACATGATGGCGCGCCCCGCCGCCATGTATTCCACCGCGGCCGGCAATTTCGCCTCGCCCACATGACAGCCGGCATCTTCGAGCAAGGCGGCGGCGTGTGCCACGGTCTGGCGCGTCTCGGCGTTCGCCGGCACGTCGCGTTCGTAAAAATGCCGCACAATGCCGATGCGCAATCCCTTCAGCGGCGCATGCAGCGCCTTGGTATAATTCACCTTCGGTCCCGGCACCGATGCGGGGTCCAGCGGGTCGTGCCCGGCGATCGCATCCAACAACAGCGCGCAGTCCTCCGCCGTCCACGCCATCGGTCCCGCCGTATCCAGACTGGGAGAAAGCGGGATCACCCCGCGGCGCGACACCAGCCCCGGCGTCGGTTTCAGTCCCGCTATGCCGCAGAATGCCGCGGGCCCGCGGATCGACCCGCCGGTATCGGTCCCCAGACTGCCCAATGCCAGGCCGGCGGCGATCGCCGCCCCGGACCCCGACGAAGACCCGCCGGTAAACCGCCTGCGGTCCCAAGGGTTGCGCGCCGGCGGCCAAGGCAGATCGAAGGCCGGACCGCCGATCGCGAATTCGTGCGTGGCGAGCTTGCCGAGCATGATCGCCCCCGCATCGGTCAGCCGGCGCACGATCGCGGCATCCTGCGCCGGTACGTTGTCGGCCAGCAGGCGCGAATGCGCCGTCGTGCGCACACCGGCCGTGTCGTAGATGTCTTTGTAGGCCAGCGGAATGCCGAACAGACTGCCGTGCTTCTCCCCCGCCGCCAGCGCCTTTTCCGCCGCACGCGCCGCCGCCAGCGCCGGGCGCGCCGTCACGGTCAGATACGCATCGATCTGCGGGTTGATCGCCTCGATCCGCTTCAACAGTGTTTTGGCCAGTTCTACCGGAGAAAGCTCGCGCGCTGCGATCAGTTTTGCCGCTTGCGCGATGGTCAGGAAGGGAGTGGTCTTTCTGCTCATGATCCCTTGCGCGTTTTCCGAACCGGTGCGGCATCCACAGGCAGCGATAGCAAAAACCGGTGCGCGAAGTCATCCACCAACGGCCGGTCGCGCGATATGTCGGCAAGCAACCCGGCGAACTGCCCCCAGGCGAGTGCCAGATCGGCCTGCTGTCCTGGATTCAACGTCAACCCGGCGCGCCGCGTAGCTTCGGCGATTTCCGCCGGCGTTACGGGGGGGACGGCGCTCCGCCCCCCTTCTGTCGGCCGCGACGTCTGTGTGGCCCCGGAACGACGCTTCATATCGGGAATGATTTTTCTCCCCGCGCGCTGATGGTCCGTTCAGGATAACCAGTGCGCAGCCGACCGGCAACGATTTCCGGACGAGTCAGCCTGCCGATGCTGGCGTAACCGGCTCCATACGTCTGGTGCTGGCGGCATCGAAGACATGCAGATGTTTGGCGGGGACCGTCATGTATATCTCCATGCCGACCAGCAGCGGCGCGCCGCCCTGCAGCTTCACCGTCATCGGCTCGCCATTCGCCAGCCTGCCGTGCACCAGGGTTTCCGACCCCAGCGGCTCGACCAGATCGACCGTCATCGGCAACCCCTCGCCCGGTTTGTCCAACACCAGGTGTTCGGGACGTATACCGGCGATCAGCGCCTGCCCCTCGGCGCCGGTGCGCGCCCCGTCGGCAAAGGTGACCTTCAGCCCGACCTCCAGCATCACGGCGCGCCCGCCGTCGGTCAGCTTGCCCACCAGAAAGTTCATCGACGGCGCGCCGATGAAACCCGCCACGTACGTATCGGCCGGACGCGACCAGACCTCCATCGGCGTGGCGATCTGCGCCGGCCGGCCGTTGTGCATCACCACCAGCCTATCGCCCAGCGTCATCGCCTCGACCTGATCGTGCGTGACGAACAGGCTGGTCACCCCAAGGCGTTTCTGCAGGCGGCGGATTTCGGCGCGCATCTGCACGCGCAGCTTCGCATCCAGATTCGACAACGGTTCGTCGAACAGAAACAGCTTCGGTTCGCGCACCACCGCGCGCCCCATTGCCACGCGCTGGCGCTGCCCGCCAGATAGCTGGCGCGGGCGGCGGTCCAGCAGCGCGCCCAGTTCCAGCATCTTCGCCGTCTCCTCGACGCGGCGGCGGATCTCGGCCTTCGGCACGCCGCGGATTTTCAGCCCGTAAGCCATATTGTCGAACACGGTCATGTGCGGGTACAGCGCGTAGTTCTGAAACACCATCGCGATGTCACGCTCGGACGCGTCCTTGTGCGTGACGTCCCGTCCGTCGATCTTCAGCGCGCCGCTGCTCGCCGTCTCCAGTCCCGCGACGATGCGCAGCAGCGTGGACTTCCCGCACCCCGACGCGCCGACGATGACGACCATCTCGCCATCGGCCAGCGACAGGTCGATCCCGTGCAGAACCTCGACATCGCCGAAAGACTTGCGCACATCCTCGAGCACCAGCGTCGCCATTACTTCTCGCCTTCCGTCAGTCCCTTGACGAACCAGCGCTGCATCAGCACCACCACCGCAACCGGCGGCAGCAGCGCCAGAACGGTGGTCGCCATCACGCGGTTCCATTCGGTATAGGATTCACTGCCGATCATCTTCACGATCCCGATCACCACCGTGTCCAGATTGGGGCTCGAAGCGATCAACAGCGGCCACAGATACTGGTTCCATCCGTAGACGAACAGGATCACCGCCAGCGCCGCGATGTTGGCACGTGACACCGGAATAAGAATGTCCCACAAAAAGCGCAGCGGACCGGCGCCGTCGATGCGCGCCGCTTCCACCAGTTCGTCCGGAATGGTCAGAAACACCTGGCGGAACAGCAGCGTCGCGGTGGCAGACGCGATCAACGGCAGGGTCAGCCCCATCATCGTGTTGATCAGACCAAGCTGGGTCATCACCTCGTAAGTCGGCATGATGCGCACCTCGACCGGCAGCATCAGCGTGATGAAGATCGCCCAGAAACACAGCATCCGCCCGGGAAACCTGAAAAATGCGATCGCGAACGCCGACAGCAGAGAAATGACGATCTTCCCCGTCATGATCAGCGTCGCCATCAGGAACGAATTCCACAGCATCTTCCAGACCGGTGTCGCGCCTTCGCGCCCCAGTCCCTCGTTCCAGACCAGCGCATAGTTGGAAAGATCGGCGCGCGGGATCAGCGGCACGTCGCCGCGCCCGATCGTCGCCGCGTCGTATGTCGAACCCACCAGCACGATCCATACCGGCAGCACGAACAGGGCCACCCCCAACAGCAGGCACAGATGCGTGATCCAGTCGAATTTCTTCCCGGAAAACACCGCCCGCATCAGTAATGCACCCTGCGTTCGACGAACCGGAACTGCAGCGCGGTCAGCAGAATGACGATGACCATCAGCACCACCGATTGCGCCGCCGATGACCCCAAATTCAGATTCTCGACCCCATCGACGTATACCTTATAGATCAGGGTTTCCGTCGCCTTGCCGGGGCCGCCGCGTGTCAGTGCATGGATCGTCCCGAAGGTGTCGAAGCATGCATAGACCAGATTGACGATCAACAGAAAGAACGTGGTCGGCGACAGCAGCGGAAACACGATGGTCCAGAACCGGCGCACGGCGCGCGCGCCATCGATCTGCGCCGCTTCCAGCACGGCGCGCGGGATCGACTGTAATCCCGCCAGAAAGAAGATGAAGTTGTAGGCGACCTGCTTCCATGCGCTCGCCGCGATGACGATCGTCATCGCCTGTGTGTCGTTCAGCTTGTAGTCCCAGGGCAGCCCCATGCCGTTCAGCCAGCGTCCGAACAGGCCGATCTGCGGGTGGAACAGAAACACCCACAGCACCGCCGCCACCGCCGGCGCGATCGCATACGGCCAGATCAACAGCGTGCGATAAAGACCACGCCCGCGGATCTCGCGATCCGCCAGTACCGCCAGAAACAGTGCCAACACCATGGCCAGTACCGTCACGCCCACCGCAAAGACCGCAGTGTTGACGATCGACGCCCGGTACAACGGATCGATGAACAGGTCGGTAAAATTCTCGAACCAGACGAATTCGCTGCGAATGCCGAACGCATCCTGACGAAACAGACTGGCCTTCACGGCCTGCGCCGCCGGCCACAGAAAGAACACCGCCGTCACCGCCAGCTGAGGAAGCAGCAACGCATAGGGCAAAAACCGGTTGGCAAAGATCGTGCGGCGCATGGTTTTCGTTCGTAACGTTTACGCCCGGCTCCGTGAAGAGCCGGGTGTGTTTTTTCGTGCCAGATTCCGCTTCATGCGATCTGACACAGCCTACCCGCGATTGCTGCGCTCGAATTCCCGCAGCACCCGGTTCCCGCGCTGCACCGCACTATCCAGTGCCGACTGCGGCGTCTGGTTGCCCTGCAGCGTCTTTTCCATTTCTTCCTGGATGATGTTGCGTATCTCGACGAAGCGGCCAAGGCGGAAACCGCGACTGTTAGGCGTCATCTCGCCACGGGTCAGCTGACGGATCGGCAGGTCGGCTCCGGGGTTCTTCTCGTAATAGCCCTGCCGGCGGGTTTCCTCGAAGCCGCCGGCGGTCAGCGGCAGATAGCCGGTACGCTGATGCCATTCGGCATCGTTCTCGGGCTTGCTGATGAAGCGGAAGAATTCCACCACCGCCCGGTATTCCTCGGGCTTGCGGGCAGGCGCGGTCATCGCCCACAGGCTGGCGCCGCCGATCACCGAATTGATCGGCGTCTGCGTAATATCGGTATCGTAGGGCAGCATCGCCACCCCCCACTTGAAGCGCGCCTCGCGCGAGACGCGCGCGCGATAGCCCGACGAGGTCATCAGGATCGCCGCCTCGCCGTTCGGGAACAGCGCCTCGGCCGCGTTGTCGCGCCCGCCATAGCGGTACGAACCTTCCTTCGTCATATCGACGATGCGTTGCAAATGCCGCACATGCGCCGGGCTGTTGATCTTCAGTTCCGCGCCCAGCCCCTCGAACCCGTTCGACAGCGTGGCGAACGGCAGGTTGTGGATGGCGCTGAACTGTTCGAAATGCACCCAGGTCGGCCAGGCGTTGCTGAAGGCGATCGGCGCGGCGCTCTTCTCCTTCAGGGTGCGTGCCGCCACCACCAGTTCCTGCCAGGTGGCCGGGAATTTTTCCGGGTCGAGACCGGCTTTCTCGAACGCGTCCTTGTTGTACCACGCCATGGTGGTGGACGAATTGAACGGCATCGATGCCAGTCTGCCGTCGGCCAGACTGTAGTAGCCGCGCACCCCGGCCAGATACTGTTCGGTGTCCAGCGGCACGCCGGCGTCCTCGAACAGTTGCCAGACCTGCTTGACGGCAGGTCCCGCCGCCAGCATCGAACCGGTGCCGACTTCGTACATCTGCACGATGTTCGGCGCCTGCCCGGCGCGCCAGGCGGCGATCGCGGCAGCCAGCGTTTCCGGGTAGCTGCCCTTGAACACCGGGTTGACGCGATACTGTGTCTGGCTTTCGTTGAATTTCTGGCAGACCCGTTCGACCTCGCCGCCCAGCGGCATCGCCAGCCCATGCCAGAAGGTAATCTCCGTCACACCCGCCTGCGCGCGCGCCGGCCTGTCCACCAACGATGCCGCCCCCAGTGCCGCGGCCCCGGCCAGCAATGAACGACGATACATGGCGATCCTTCTCCCCCTGTATTGGTAACGGTCTTGGAAGCCGATACCGTCCGTGCCCGGCACTGTCCAATGACAGTCCCATGACACCCCCGACGAGACCGCTTCGGCGGAACCCTATCCGTTACGCAGCGGAACGCAAAACAAAAGATCCGGTCCGCACCTGAAAGATCGGACGTAAAAACGGAAATTTCCCCAGCAGGTCTCGATTTGTATTGATCCGTGAGACGGGCTAGAACCCGCCGGTTGTCCACCTCCCGACAGGATCAGCCCGACCATGGATCTGAAACAGCACATCCGCAGCGTTCCGGATTTCCCGAAACCCGGCATCCTGTTCTACGACATCAGCACGCTGCTCAGCCACCCCGACGCCTGGCAGGTGGCGATGGGGCGGATGGCGCGCACCATCGGCACTTACAGGCCGGACCTGATCGCCGGGGTGGAAAGCCGGGGCTTTCTGGTCGCCGCGCCACTGGCGCTGAAGCTGGGCTGTGGCTTCATCATGCTGCGCAAGCGCGGCAAGCTGCCCGGTGCGACGATCGGGCTGGATTACGATCTGGAATACGGTACCGACCGGATCGAGGTGCAGGAAGGCGCCGTGCGCCCCGGCCAGCGCGTGGTGGTGGTGGACGATCTGCTGGCCACCGGCGGCACGATGACGGCAGGCATCCGGCTGCTGAAAAACGTCGGGGCCGACGTAGTGGCGGCCGGCGTGATCATCGAGCTGGCGTTCCTGAACGGCCGCCAGAAGATCAACGTGCCGCTGGAAGCGCTGATCAGTTACAATCAGTAGTCCCATGCCCGACGACCCGCCCGTTCGCCGTATCGCCCTGTTTTTGCTGCTGGGGCTTTGTACGGGAAGCGTGGCGGTGCTGGCCCCCTTTCTGATATTCGCGCTGCACATGGACACTGCCTCGGTCACCTGGTTTCCCATCATGCCGGGGCTGATCTTCGGGATCGTGTTCGGCTGGGTGCTCTGGCGCATGCGCCTCCTGCCCGGCGACAAGGTGCTGCCGGGCTGGGTCGGCGCGACGGCGCTCGGGTATTTCTGCGCGTTCATGACCGTCGCGCTTGCCGGTCCGTTGGATGTCCCGGCATCCATACTCAGCAGATTCGAGATACTCACACTCAGCGCGATACTGGGCGGTCTGATCGGCAGCGCGATACTGACCCTGCCGTTCCGCGGGTTTCTGCGCCCGCACAGCATCCGCTACATGCTGGCCGTGCCGGTGATCGCCAGCCCGCTGCTCCTGGTCAGCGAAGTGGCGGCCGTCCCGAGCCCGGTCGTGTTCTGCGCCGTATGGCAGGGCCTGTATGGTGCCGCGCTGGCCTGGCGACTGCGCGAACCTATGCCTGCGGCACCGCAGGCGGCGGTCCCTTCGACTTGACCCGCGGCGGCAACGTCCAGCCCAGCGCCGCGGCGAACAGCGCCTGCGTGGTGACATAGAAGAACAGCAGGTTGTCCAGATCATCGGGCCGGGTCATGAACAGCCCCAGCGTCGCACTGCCCGCGCAGACCGCGAACAGCAGCCAGCCGGCATTCGCCAGCCCGGTCAGCCGCTTGTGCTGGCGGATCAGAATGCCGACCCCGAACCATGCCGCGAACATACCGCCGATGCTCAGTATCACACGGGTGAAGACCTTCGCGTCGATGGTCAGGTCGATACCTGTCAGATGACCGATGCCCGACTTGACGAGCGGCCACGACAGCATCAGCGGATAGATGTTCTGCGCCACCGTCCAGATGAAGATGAACAGCGCCATGCCATAGGCGAACGTCGCGACCAGCCCCCAGAAGCAGGCGCCGAAGAACGACACGCGGCGCATCGCCCCCAGCACGACGGCGAACACCACACCGAAGATCGCCCCGGGGGCCAGAGTCGTCACCCACGGCGACTGATCGGCGAGGAAGGTGGTCAACAGCGCGCAACCGGCCCCCATCGCGGCGAAGATCAACATGCGTAAAAAAGCCATCGGCCAGACCCACCAGAAACTCCGGCACATCTAGCCGATTTTCAGCCCGCATGGAACCGCAGGGTTGAAGTCCGTGCCGGTGTCGTAACCGGTGGATCCCATCAGCTTACAGCGTTTCGCTTTCCTTTTCGGCCTCGCCCTCGCCGTCGCCATCGGGTTTGGGCAGTGCCTGCGGCGCGATTTCGGTAATGTCGAACTCGAGCGCGCCGTCCTTCAGGGTAACCTTTACCGCGCCGCCCTTGGCCAGGCGCCCGAACAGCAGTTCTTCGGCCAGCGGCTTCTTGATGTGCTCCTGGATCACCCGCGCCAGCGGGCGCGCGCCGTGCAGCCGGTCGTAGCCCTTCTCCGCCAGCCATTCCTTGGCCGCCGAGGACAGTTCGATCGTCACGTTACGGTCGGCGAGCTGGGCTTCCATCTGCATCACGAATTTTTCGACCACCCGCGCGACGATCTCGGGCGTCAGCCCCGCGAACGGGATGATCGCGTCGAGCCGGTTGCGGAATTCGGGTGTGAACATACGCTTCACTGCGTCTTCGTCCTCGCCCACGCGCACCTCGCGTTCGAAGCCGATCGCCGGCTTCGCCATGTCGGCCGCGCCGGCGTTGGTGGTCATGATCAGGATCACGTTGCGGAAGTCGACGGTCTTGCCGTTATGATCGGTCAGCTTGCCGTGGTCCATGACCTGCAACAAGATGTTGTACAGGTCCGGATGCGCCTTTTCGATCTCGTCGAGCAGCAGCACGGCATGCGGGTGCTGGTCGATCGCATCGGTCAGCAGCCCCCCCTGGTCGAACCCGACATAGCCCGGCGGCGCACCGATCAGCCGCGACACGCTGTGCCGTTCCATGTATTCCGACATATCGAAGCGGATCAGCTCGATCCCCATCACCCGCGCCAGTTGACGCGCCACCTCGGTCTTGCCGACGCCGGTCGGGCCGGTGAACAGATAATTGCCGATCGGCTTTTCCGGCTCGCGCAGGCCGGCGCGCGCCAGCTTGATCGCCGTGGCCAGCGCCGCAACCGCCTTGTCCTGCCCGAACACCATCGCCTGCACGTCGCGTTCCAGACTGCGCAGAACCTCCTTGTCGTCGCTCGACACGGTCTTGGGCGGGATGCGTGCGATCTTGGCGATGATGTCTTCCACATCGCGCAGCGTTACCGTCTTGCGGCGCTTGTTTTCGGACACCAGCATGCGCGAGGCGCCAACTTCGTCGATCACGTCGATCGCCTTGTCGGGCAGTTTGCGGTCGTGGATGTACTTCGCCGACAGTTCCACCGCGCCGCGGATCGCTTCGGGCGTATAGCGCACCTTGTGGTGCTTTTCGTAATTCGACTTCAGCCCCATCAGGATCTTTACCGTGTCTTCCACAGTAGGTTCGCCGATGTCGATCTTCTGGAAACGCCGCACCAGCGCGCGATCTTTTTCGAAGTGACTGCGGTATTCCTTGTAGGTGGTGCTGCCCATGCAACGCAGCGTGCCCTGCGACAACGCCGGCTTTAACAGGTTCGATGCATCCATCGCGCCGCCGCTGGTCGCCCCGGCGCCGATCACGGTATGAATCTCGTCGATGAACAGAATGCCGCCAGGCAGGTTTTCCAGCTCGCTGACCACGGCTTTCAGCCGTTCCTCGAAGTCGCCGCGATACCGCGTTCCGGCCAGCAGCGCCCCCATGTCCAGCGCATAAATGGTGCAGTTCAGCAGAACTTCGGGCACATCGTGCTCGACGATGCGCTTGGCGAGGCCTTCGGCGATCGCGGTCTTGCCGACGCCGGGATCGCCGACATACAGCGGGTTGTTCTTGGTACGCCGGCAAAGAATCTGGATCGTCCGTTCGACCTCCTGATCGCGGCCGATCAGCGGATCGATCCGGCCCTGCAGCGCTTTCTTGTTCAGGTTGATGCAGTAATTGTTCAACGCATCCTGCCCGCGCTTGCCGGGCTGCTTTTCCTCGCGCGCCTCGCCTTCCGGGGTGGGCGATACCGGCCGCACCGACGACGGCCCCGGCGACTTGGCAATACCGTGGCTGATGAAATTCACCGCATCCAGCCGCGTCATGTCCTGGGTCTGCAGGAAATAGACCGCATGGCTTTCGCGTTCGCTGAACAGCGCCACCAGCACGTTCGCGCCGGTCACCTCCTCGCGCCCCGAGGACTGCACATGAATGGCGGCGCGCTGCACGACGCGCTGAAAACCGGCGGTCGGTTTGGGTTCGGTCGCCCGATCCGTGACCAGACCGGCCATATCGCGGTCGAGAAATTCGGTCACATCGTTGCGCAGACGTTCGATATCGACACCACAGGCCCGGAACACCGTCCCCGCATCCGTATCCTCGGTCAGTGCCAGCAGCAGGTGCTCAAGCGTGGCGTACTCATGCCGCCGTTCACCAGCCAGCGACAACGCGCGATGCAGGGTCTGTTCGAGGTTACGTGATAGCATATCCGGCCATTGCTCCTGTGCCTGCGCAGTCCAGAACCGATAGAGGCAGCCCAATTCTGACAGCATGCATGCTCTGCGTCAGCATTTTTGTCGCCGGACGCAAAATTCAACCATAAAGTGGTCGATCGGGCTGAAATAGCCGTTTTTATTTCTCGGCGACGATCCGGAATGTTACCAAAAAACTATTGATTCGCCGTAAAAAATTCTACTCTTTCTCTATTGTACACTGTAACGGATGCTGGTTCTGGTGCGCCAGATCCATAACCTGCATCACCTTCGTCTCGGCCACCTCGTACGTGTAGATTCCGCACACACCGACACCGCGGCGATGCACATGCAGCATGATCCGCGTCGCGTCCTCGCGGTTCTTCTGGAAAAACCTCTCCAGCACATGCACGACGAATTCCATCGGCGTATAGTCGTCGTTCAGCATCAGCACTCTGTACATGGTGGGCTTTTTGGTTCTGGGGCGTCCCTTGACGGCAACCTTCGTGCCGAAATCGTCGCCCGCATCACCGTCCCCGGCTCCGCCGTTTGTCTGTCCTGTAACCATCCTGACCAAACCTGACCAAACCGGCGGCAGCATATCGGAACGCACCGTCCTTGGGGAAGCCCGCGCTGCACGGATATCATCTGTAGCCGAAACGTGTATCGACGCGCCGCATAAAAAAAGCCCCGCGCAGGGTATGCGCAGGGCTTCAAGGCAACGTCGCGTCAAGGGGGGGGGAGGATGCGACGTTGCAGTCCCGCCGGGAACAGAGCCCCCGGCGGAAATTTCAGACGCGGAACGCGTTGGCCTTTTCCACCGCGAGCTGCACACGCGCCGTGAGCGGGGCGGCGGCGCTTTCGGCCAGGCGGTAGAAATCGGTCGAAATCTTCTGCATTTCGGCAACGCTCTTATCCAGAGAAGCCTTGGCAAAGCTGGCCTGCAGATCGCTGGCTTCCTTGACCGACTTCACGCCAGCCAGCGCCTTGACATTGGCCATGCCTTCTTCGGCCGTGGCCTGAACCGTGGTCAGCATCTGACGCGACAGTTCCTGTACGCCGGTGGCCCAGATCTGCGCCGCCTTGACGACCGCTTCCAGGTTGCCCTGGCTGAAAGAAACCAGTTCTTCCGCGCCCTTCATGCCCTTGCTCAGGTTATCCTGGACAGTGGCCTGCGCCTCGGCGAAGCCCTTCTGCGCGTTGCTGAAACCTTCGTCCGCCATCGACTTGATCTGCGCGACTGTATCAGAGGTTTTGCTCGTCTTGCTCATGGTAAACATGTCCTGTCTAATAAGTGTGATCTCTGCCCCTGCGGGCCGTTATTCTTTTTGCTGCACTGCAGCATCACCCCCTATGTATGCCGCCTGCATCGGTAGGTCAAGAAAAAATGCTGCGTTGCAGCAAAATTATTTTTAAGACTACGTTTATTTTCAGGAACGATCTTTAACCTATTGAATTGATGAAATTTCCTAGACAGGGATACGATTCGCGGATAAACTTCATCATCCTACCGCATCTATTCAGCCGTTATTGAGGAACAAATTACCGATGCCGATCACGCCACGTCCAAGCACACGACTGGCCCGTATGATGGCGATCGCGGCCTGTATACTGTCGGTATTTGTGTTCGCAGAACCTGCTGCCGCGCAGATCGGTTCCAGCCGGTACTCGTCGATCGTCATCGATGCCCGCAGCGGCGCCGCCCTGTCGGCGGCCAGCCCGGACGAACTGCGCCATCCCGCCAGTCTGACCAAAATGATGACGCTGTACATGACGTTCGAGGCACTGCGCGAAGGGCGGATCACGCGCAATCAGTCGATTCCCGTCTCGGCCCGCGCGGCGGCGATGCCGCCCTCCAAGCTGGGGCTGGTCGCCGGCGGCCGCATCACGGTCGAGCAGGCGATTTTGGCGCTGATCACCAGGTCCGCCAACGACGCCGCTTCGGCGCTCGGCGAATTCCTCGGCGGTAGCGAAAGCCGTTTCGCCCAGATGATGACTCTGCGCGCGCGCGGGCTGGGTATGTCGCGCACCACATTTCGCAATGCCTCGGGCCTGCCCGACTGGGCACAGGTATCGACGGCACGCGATATGGCCCGCCTGGGCCAGCGTTTGATAACCGACTTCCCGCGCGAGTACCAGTTGTTCGCCACCCAGCAGTTCCGGTTCGGCCGCAACACCATCCGCAACCACAATCGTATCCTGACCGACTATGACGGTGCCGACGGAATCAAGACCGGCTACATTCAGGACTCGGGCTTCAATCTGGTCGCCAGCGCACTGCGTTCGAACGTGCGCCTGATCGGCGTTGTCTTCGGTGGCGCCAACCCCAGCGAGCGCAACGCACACATGATGGCGCTGCTCGATCGCGGTTTCGACCGGATGGGCGTGCCGACCTCGGCCTATGCCAGCAACCGGCCGTCCCGCATGCCCGCCCTCGTCGCCTCGGCACAGGCTGCCCCCCCCCGCCGCCCGGTGGCGCGTCGGCAGGCCGCGACATCGCGTCAGGCGGCGGCACGCACCCCCGCGCGGCCGTCGCGTACTGCCGCCGCGTCGCGCTGGGTGGTGCAGGTCGGCGCATTCCGGACGGCTGCCGCAGCGCGGAATGCCGCCACGGCCGCCGCGCGCCGCATGGGCGAACCGGCCAGCGCCGTGCGCATACAGGAAATCCGGGTGCGCAACGTGCGCCAGTACCGCGCCCAGGTCGTCGGCCTCACCCAGGTCGAAGCAACACGCGCCTGCAGCCGGCAGAACCGCAACCAGTGCGCGGTGATCGGGCCGACATAAAAAACATACGAAGGCGGCTCCTCAGCTGCCTTCGATGCCGAATACCTGCTCCAGAAACTCCCATGTCTCGTCCATCGCGTAAGCGCTGGACAGATATGGAATGCCTATGTGTCCATACAGCAGCGAGAGCGCCCATTCGGCCCTCTCCTCGTCCACCCCGGCGATCCGGTTCAGGTAGATCACCGTGGCAAGGCCGGTGCGGTCCGACCCGGCGCGGCAATGGATCAGGACCGGTTTCGGCGCATCCCGCATCATGGCGATCAGCTCCGTAGCCTGCTGTTCGGTCAGCATGCGCCGTGCCGACATCGGAAAATCCAGATGCGTCACCCCGAGTGTTCGGGAAACGGCGATCTCGTCCTGGTACCAGCGCGCCCCCGGATTGGCGCCGCGCAGGTTGATGACGGTGCGAATACCGTTTTCCTGCACATAGCGAGCCAAGCGACCGGCGTCCGGCTGGGCGGAACGGTACAACTCCCCTGCAATGACCGTATGAAAATTTCCGGTCAGATACAGTGTGCCCAGATACACGCCGCCACAGGCCAGAAAGACCGGGACTGCCAGCAGCCACCTCTTCCAGCCCGGACGTCTTCTACGCATGACTTCCCATCCTTCTGCGGCGGCAGGCCATAGCGGTGCGGCGCGTATAAAATCAAGCGGATTCGTAATATTTCCCGCAACAGCCTATGCCTTTACACCGGCACAAGGGCGGACACCGAAAGCAGGACCGCCGGGATCACAAAAGCCGCCACAAACAGGTTGAACGTTCTGAATTGCCACCATAACGGCAGTGTGATCAGCACGGACATGAAGAGCGCGCTCCAGTGCACCCAGACCGGCGCAATCCAACGACCCGGCATGCACAACCACCCATTATCCTGTATCAGCAGCTCCGCACGTCACGCCAGCGCCGCCGGATCGTCATCGACCAACACCACATGCAACCGGCGCGGTCCATGTGCGCCCAGCTCCAGTATGCTTTCGATGTCGGCCGAACGCGACGGCCCGGTCACCAGCATCACGTTGCGCGGCATGAAGCCGCCGCCCGGCTGGTCCGCGTGGTCGGCGCGCAGGCGATCCCACGCTTCTTCATACGCCCCGGTCAGTAAACTGGCGCGCAGCACGACGATCGAGGTCTCGGTCAGCACGTTCAGCGTGGTCGGCGTCTCGGGGCCGGACGGCAGCATCAGCGTGCCGGTCTCGGCGATCCCCGCAAACGCGCAGGTCAACGCCACCTGATCGCTGGGTTGGGCGCGGCCTTCGCGCTTCTGCAACAGCGGATGCGCCGCCCAGTCGAGGTCGCGCAGATACGGATGTGAAGCCACGACGCATGCGGCGGGCAGATTCTGCTTCGCCAGATACGCCGCCACTTCGCCGAGGATCTGCGCCGCATCGGCGACGCGCGTCACCGTGCCGAATTCTTTTTCGACATTGGCGATGAACAGCGCCACCTGTTCGGCACGCGACACGCGCGAACGCGCCGGGATCAGCTGGCGCGGGTGCAGCTGCATCCGCCCGTGCAGCATCGCCTGCTGATCGGCGGGCAACGGACCGCGCTTCAGACCACGGCGGATGTTGTTCAGAATGGCTTCGCGCGACATCGATCAGACCTTTCCCGCCCGCTGCTCACGCGCATAACGCACGAAGAACGTTTCACCTTCGGGTGCGGGCAGATCGCGCCCCGCCGTCCACCCCTTGGCAAACGGCAGCGACGCGAAGCGGCCCTTGCGGCGCCCGGACCAGCCCAGAACCTTGGTGACCCATTTCGTCGCCAGCCGGTACATGCCGGGGCGCTTCGCGAACCAGGCCCACAGTCCCAGATTCCGCCGCTGGGTCTGCGGCATCAGATGCCGTTCGAATTCGCGTTCACGCCAGTGGCGCATCAGCTTCGGCAGCGGGATCTTCACCGGGCAGACGCTCTCGCATTTGCCGCAGAACGTCGAGGCGTTCGGCAAGTGCCCCGCCTGGTCCACCCCGATCAGCGACGGGGTGAGCACGCTGCCCATCGGCCCCGGATACACCCAGCCATAGGCGTGCCCGCCCACCGTGCTGTAAACGGGGCAGTGGTTCATGCACGCCGCGCAGCGGATGCAGCGCAGCATGTCCTGAAAGTCGGTGCCGACCATCGACGAACGGCCGTTGTCCAGCAGCACGACGTGATATTCCTCGGGCCCATCGAGATCGTCGGCGCGCCGCGCGCCGGTCGAAAACGTGGTGTAGACGGAAAAATCCTGCCCCGTCGCGCTGCGCGCCAGCAGCCGCAGCAGCGAGGTCGCGTCCTCCAGCGTCGGCACGACCTTCTCGAGCGAGGCCAGCACGATGTGCACGCGCGGCAAGGTCTGCGTCAGGTCGCCGTTACCCTCGTTGGTAACGATCACGCTGCTGCCGGTCTCGGCGATCAGGAAATTTGCCCCGGTGATGCCGACATCGGCGGCGATGAAGCGTTCGCGCAACCGGGTGCGCGCTTCCATCAGCAGATCACGCCGTTCCGCGAACACGCGGTTCGGGTCCAGATCGGTGTGGCATTTGCGGAAGCTCTCTTCCCAGTCTTCCAGATTCAGATGAAAGGCCGGGCCGATGATGTGCGACGGCGGTTCGCGGCGCAGTTGCAGGATATATTCGCCGAGGTCGGTTTCCACCGGCGTGATGCCGTGTTCTTCCAGAAAGTCGTTAACCCCGATTTCCTCCGAGATCATCGACTTGCCCTTGGTCACCGTGCGCGCCCTGGCTTGCCGGCAGATCTTCAAGATCGCCGCGCGCGCTTCGTCGGCCGTCGCGCACCAGTGCACGTGCCCACCCGATGCCTCGACCTTGGCGGCATAGGTTTCCAGATAGAAATCCAGATGGGCAAGTGTGTGGTTCTTGATGTCGCGCCCGATGTCGCGCAGCTGTTCGAATTCGGGGAGCTTCGCCACCGCCGCGGCGCGGCGCGGCGGCCCGCCTTTCTCCGAACGCTGCAGCGCCCGTTGCAGGCCGGTATTGGCGATGCCCTGGGCGGCATTGGTTTTGAACGCGGGCGATGTGGCGCGCATGCGTGTGCCCCTTAAAACGCGGCGTAGGTCAGCAGACCGGCGACGAAGACCAGCCCGGCGACGATGCGCCCGGGCCTGCTCAGCTCGCGCACACCGAAGGCCAGCCACAGCGCGAACGCCGCGCCGAAAACACTCAGCGCCAGGTTGGACTGCGCGACGGCGGCGCCGAAGAACAGCCCCGTCAACCCGGCCAGAACGATCGATCCCCAATCCGCCAATGCCGGCATCAGCGTTGCCCCTCACCAATCGCGGGGACATCCCCTGTCATCCCCGCCAGTATTTCCGCCACATGGCGCACCTTCACCGTGCGGCCTTCGCGCTGCAGGCGTCCGGCCATATTCAGCAGGCAGCCCAGATCGCCGGCCAGCAGCGTATCGGCCCCCGTCGCCGTTACGTCCGCCGTCTTGGCAGAGACCATCTGCACCGAAATCTCGGGATACTTCACACAGAACGTCCCCCCGAACCCGCAGCAGCGTTCGGGGTCCGACATCTCGACCAGTTCGACCCCGTCCATCGCGCGCAACAGAACGCGCGGCTGTTCCTTCACCCCCATCTCGCGCAGGCCGGAGCAGGAATCGTGGTAGGTGACCTTGCCATCATAGCGAGCTTCAACCCGTTCCTGCTGCATCACGTCACGCAGAAACGACACCAGTTCGAAACTTTTCCCGGCCAGTGCGTCGGCCTTGATCTTGTAGTCCGGATCGTCGTCGAACAGACCGGGATAGTGATGCGCCAGCATCCCCGCGCACGACCCCGACGGTGCGACCACGTAATCGTACCCGCCGAACGTATCGATCACGTTGCGCGCCAGATCGCGCGCCGTCGCACGGTCGCCGGAATTATAAGCCGGCTGGCCACAGCAGGTCTGCGCCTGCGGCACTTCGACCAGACAGCCCGCCTGTTCCAGCAGGCGAATGGCGGCGAACCCGACCGTCGGTCGGTGCAGATCGACCAGGCAGGTCACGAACAGCGCCACACGCGGGCGCGGGGAGGAGAACGAGGACATGCGGGCAGTCTAGAGAATTTTACCGATCTGTGAACCGGCCCGTTTTCATGCCAGACGGGCGTATGAATTTTCAAATTTCAAAACAGGTTAGACCATGCGTGGCGATTTTTCCCGACCTTCCCGATCCTCGGACCACGCGCCGGGATCGGACAATGGTTCGCCGGACAGCGGAACAATCAGAGCAGCGCGGGCGGGGTTTTCTACGAAAACGGAGACCCGCGGTGTTTATTCCGGTTTCTTTTTCCATGCAGCCGACAGCGATGCCGGCCGGACATCGTTTGCGAGCCACCTACTGAACGGTCAAGGTTGCTTGATACCCGTAAGGACACACCATGTTCTCCATCGTCAAAGCCGCGGATATCGCACCGCAGTTTCGCCTGCCCGGTTGGATGACGGAAAAACCGGACACGATCCTGCTGCTGCATCGCGGCGACCTGAACATCGGCGGACACCTCGCTCTGGATAGCGACATCCCGCACGACGTCATGCGTCCTCTGATCGCAGCGCAAATCATCGCCTGGGAAAAGATCCTGCCTGCTCTCTGCGCGGGTCGGCCGATCCTGGCGGAACGGGCGCCGTGAAAAAGACCGGGGCGCTTTCACAACCCGAAAGCGCCCCGGCATGCACCGTTTACGATATGGCCTGTTATAACGCAGCCTGTGCCGTCGCCCGCGGTACCAGCACCGTCAGGCTGCCCTGGTTGCGCATACGCCCGGCGCGCGCCGCCGAATCGCTGGTCCAGCCGTAGAAGATGTCGCCGCGGATCACGCCGCGAATCGCCGACCCGGTATCCTGCGCCTGCAACAGCCGCCGCCATGGCGTGGCATCGACCGGATCGGTGGTGTCGACGAACACCGGCACCCCCAGCGGGATATAGCTGTTGTCCACCGCCATCGACCGCCCCGGCGACAGCGGCACGCCAAACGCCCCCGGCGCGCCCAGATCATCGCTCAGGTCGGTCATCTCGCGGAAAAACACGTAGGACGGGTTTTCCATCATCAGCGATTCGCCCTGCCCGGGATGGCGATCCAGCCAGTTGCGGATGCTCTGCATGCTGATCTGGTCGCGTGGAATGTCGCCGCGCTCGACCAGCGTCCGCCCGATCGCCACATACGGTCTACCGTTCGAGCCCGAGAACCCGACCCGCATGACCCTGCCATCGTCCAGACGAACGCGGCCCGAACCCTGAATCTGCAGCATGAAGGCTTCCACCATCGAACTGACATAGGCCAGTTCCAGATTCTTACCGTGCAGCGCGCCGCTCTCGATCTCGTAACGGGTCGGATACGGGGTCAGCGGTTCACCCCGCCGTCCCGCGCGCCCCGCTGTCAGCGCGCGCCCCTGTTCGTCGGTCAGGGTGGTACCAGCCTCGACCTGGCGCAGATCCGGCGGGCGGCGATACAGGGGGAACGTATATGTTTCGGTCCGGGTCCGCGAACCGCGCAGTTCCGGCTCGAAATACCCGGTCAGCAGACCGGTCTGCTGCGCGCCCGCGGCGATGCGGATCGGGGTGAAATACCGTTCGTAAAACGCCTTGGCCGCCAGATTGTTCCCGGCCGGCAGCGCCGCCGCGGCTCTGCACAGCTCGCGCCACTGTCCGGCCGTACCGGCGGCGCGGGTGATCGGCGAATCTCCTTCGCCCAACTGCGTCTCGGAAGGCAACTGCGCCAGCCGCCCGCACGAGCCGATCAATGCGGGAATCGATTCCGCATGCCGGTCTTCCGCCCAACCCGCCATGTCCTCGAAGCGGACCGGCGTATAGGTCGGCGCTCCAGCCGTTACCGGTTGTTGCGATGGAGCCTCCTCCGGCGGGGAAGACCCGCACCCGGCCAGCCCGATAATGACAAAAGGAAGAATGAAATGACGCATAATGCGTGGCCCTAACTATGAACGTCGCTGAATTCTGCAGATCCGGCCGAAAGCCGCCCCGTCTCCTTGCCTATACCGCCCCGGAAGACAGAAACCTCACATTAACCTCACGTCCCGCTCGACGTGGCGACCAGACGCCAGGTGGGGTCGTCCTTGATCGCCAGATCGCGCTGGAACGTCCAGACATCGACGATCTCGGTCACCGCGTCGGTGCCTTCGACCACCGCGCCGTTCGATGCCGTCGTGATGTTGACCTGATCCGACACGAAACGCACCGTAATGTCGGCCACCGTGCCGCGCAGATCCGCCGCCACGATGTCCGCGTTGCGGATGCCGCGGATCTCGAAGCGCTGCACATTGCCGGCCCGTTCGCGCTCGGCGATGCCGGCTTCGAAGCCGGGATAGACCTCGTCCCCCAGCAGTTTGCGCAACGCCGTGCGATCGCCCTGTGCGTACGCCGATACGATCATCGGAAACGCCGCTTCCGCGCCGGACAGAAAGCGCGCCGCGGTAAAGCCTGGGTCTACCGCCTGGACCCGCGCGATCGCCTGCCCCAGTGGCGAATTCAGATCGGGTAGATCGCGTGCCGGCGGCGCCAGCGCATCGGCGCTCTTCTCGGCGGCGGATTCAGACCGCGCTTCCGGAGCGGTCTGTGGCGGATGTTCATACCCCGTGCGCCGCCCCAGAATGCTGCGCAGGCGCAGCACCAGAAACGCCGCCACCATCCCAAACAGAATAAGCTCGAGTGGGATACCCCCGGAACCGCCCATGAAACTCTCCTGACCCTACTCTCAGACATAAGCGCCCGCCCGGCCGGGTGCAACCGGTCGGCCGCCGGCTTTCATGAAAACCGGAAACAACCTAATCTAGAGTACATGTTCCTCCTGCGGCACGGCCAAAGCAAATTCAATCTGCATTTTAGTGCGACGCGGCGCGATCCCGGCATCATCGACCCCCCTCTGACCGGCGAGGGCCACGCCCAAGCGCGCGCCGCCGGTCTGGCGCTGCGCGGGCGCGGCATCCGGCGGATCGTCACGTCACCCTATACGCGGGCATTGGAAACCGCCGCCAGCGTCAATGCGACGCTGGGCGTAGAGATCGTCATCAACCCGATCGTGCGCGAACACTGCGCCTTCACATGCGATATCGGTACCCCGCGCACCGAACTGGCCCGCCTCTGGCCTCGGCTGGATTTCAGCCGTATCGAGGAAATATGGTGGCCCGCGGCGGCAGAGACCGAGCACCAGGTACTGGAACGCGCCGCTCTGTTCCGCGCTGAAATGACAGCACTGCGCGACCGTTCGGCACAAACGCTGGTAGTGTCGCACTGGGGGTTTCTGCGAGCGCTGACCGGCGAGGCAATGGAGAACGGCAGCTGGCGCCGCTATGACCTGATCTCTCCGGCGACATAACCGCCCGCTTGCGCTCGCCCGAATGCGTTTGCAGGTAACCGCCCTTCGTGCTACCCGCGCCCGAACTCAGGAGCCTTGTACGCCATGTCCGAAACGAATCCCCCCCCGCCGGCCCCGCCGCAGGACGGTCAGCCGCAGCTGCCGCCGCTGGTCGTCAATCTGCAGTATATCAAGGATCTGTCCTTCGAGGTTCCCGGCGGTCCGGAAACCTTCGCGACGCTGAAAAGCCAGCCGCAAATCCAGATCGACCTGGACGTGCAGGCCCGCCGCCTGCCCGAAAACAACACCTACGAGGTCGCGCTGGCCGTGCGTGTCGAGGCGAAGGCCGAGAGCAAGCCGGTGTTCATCACCGAACTCGCCTATTGCGGTATCTTCACGCTGACCGGCATTCCCGATGCCTCGATCGAACCGGTGCTGCTGGTCGAATGCCCGCGTCTGCTGTTCCCGTTCGCGCGCAACATCATCGCCGACATCACCCGCGAAAGCGGCTTCCCGCCGGTCATGCTGCAGCCGATCGACTTCCTGTCGCTGTGGCATTCGCGGCGCGCGCAGCAGGCGCCTGTCGCCGGCCACGCCTGAGGCGCAAAGCCGCTCTGGCGGACGTCTGGTGGCACGGCTCTGCGCTTCCGGCGCTCACGGACAGACGTCCGCTGCGCGTCGGTTCTCGATCCGCACCACCATACGACTCACCATAACGGCTTTGCAGACCACGCGGATTAAGGGGCGCCGGGATTTCCCGGCGTTTTTTATTGCGGTTTGTCGAGGGTGGACCAGACGGAGTCTTTGATCCGTTCGAGGAATTTTTCGTGCACGGCGCGTTCTTCGGGGTGGACGACCACACGATGGGCGGCGCGGGTTTCCGGTTTATCGTAATGCACGCCGTGCAACACCGCCGCTTCGTCGGCAGGCAGTTCCAGACCGCGCTGGCGGCCGCCGGTCAGTTCGACATACACCTGCGCCAGCAGCTTGCAGTCCAGCAACGCGTTGTGACTGGTACGTTCGCTGAGGTCGATGTCGAAACGCCGGCACAGCGCATCCAGATTGTTCGGCATGCCGGGAAAACGCGCCCGCGCCAGCGTCAGCGTGTCGATCATGCGCGCCTCGTCGAGCAGCGGACGACCGGCCAGGCGCAGTTCGTTGTTCAGATGCATGAAGTCGAACGATGCGTTATGCGCGACCAGCGGATCATCGGCGATGAACGCCAGGAATTCGTCCACCACATCGGCGAAATGCGGCTGCCCGGCCACATCGTGATTGCGGATGTTGTGGATGCGTGCCGCATCTTCCGGAATGTCGCGCTCGGGGTCCAGCAGGCAATAGAACGTCTTGCCGGTCGGCAGATCGTTCCACAGTTCCAGCGCCGCGATCTCGATCACGCGGTGCCCGTGAATCACCTCGATCCCCGTGGTCTCGGTATCGAACAGAACGGAACGGCTCATGCCTCAAGCTCCGAGAGAAAGCGACGCACCCGCGCCTGCAGATAATGCCGCGACAACCCGTTGCGCAGCCACAGATCCGCATGCTTTTTCCGCTCGGCATCGCGCATCTGCCGCGCCCGGATAGCCGATAGCCGTTCCCCTGTCATGCCCGGGCGGCGTAACACACGCTGCGCCTGCAACGACGGCGGGACGTTGAGCACGATCACCGCATCCATATCGTTCTGCCGCCCGCCTTCCAGCAGCAGCGGAATATCGAACACCACCATGCGCTTGCCGCGTTTGCGCGCCACGGCGACGAACCGCGCCTCGGCCCGGCGGACCAGGGGATGCACGATAGCTTCCAGTTCCTTCAGCGCCGCCGGGTTGCCCAGCACGCGCTGGCGCAGCACCGCGCGATCGACCGCACCATCGCGCGTAGCGCCGGGGAACGCCGCCTCGATCGGTGCGACTGCCGCACCACCTTTCCCCTGCAACACGTGTACCGCCGCATCTGCATCGAACACCGGGACGCCCAGACGGCGGAACACCGCCGTCGTCGTCGATTTGCCGGTACCGATCCCGCCAGTCAGGCCGATGCGTTTCATGCGTTGCACTTCATGTCCGCGGAATATCCGATGCGACGAAATCGTGCAGATCCGCATCGACGGCCGGATCGACACCGAACCAGGCACGAAACCCGGGGCGCGCCTGATGCAGCAGCATCCCCAGTCCCGGCACCACGCGCAGCCCACGCGCGCGCGCCGCCGCCAGCAGCGGCGTTTCCAACGGCACGTAGACGATATCCGCCACCGCCATACCCGCCGGCGCGCGCGACAGATCCAGCGCCAGTTCCCCGTGTCCGGCCATACCCAGCGATGTCGTCTGCACCGCCAGCGCATGATCGGCCAGCGCCGCATCGCGCCGTTCCCATGCCACGGTCTTCAGACCCGGCAGATCGCGCGCCAGTGCGGCGGCGCGTTCCGCGGTACGGTTGGTGACCGTCACCGCCACACCTTCATCGAGCAACGCCGCCGCGATCGCCCGCGCCGCCCCACCCGCGCCCAGCACCAGCGCCGGCCCGGCCTGCGGGTCCACGCCGTGGGCGCGCAGATTGGCGACGAACCCCCAGCCGTCGGTGTTCGACCCGGTAACTTTTCCATCCGTGAACACCAGCGTGTTCACCGCACCGGCCCGCCGTGCGCTGGCATCCACCGTGTCGCACACCGCAAAGGCCGCTTCCTTGTGCGGGATGGTCACATTCGCGCCCGCGAACCCGGCATGCAGCAGGCCATGCACGACCGCGGTAAAATGCGTCGGGCTCACCGCCAGCGGCACATAGGCAGCATCCAACCCGTAACGCCCGATCCAGCGCCCGTGCAGGCGCGGCGAGCGCGAATGCGAAACCGGCCAGCCGATCACCCCGGCCAGCCGGGCTTTTCCTGTCAGAATGGGCATGGAAGCAGCATGGGCGATTCCCTATTCGGCGGCAACCGCGGCCCAGAGTTCAGGCTGCAGCTCTTCCTTGCGGTCCGGAAAAAACACCGCGCAGAACAGCGTCACCACCGACGCCCCGGCCAGCACCAACAGCACCGCAGCCAGAGATCCCGTTGCCAGATGCAGATACCCGATCACCGGCGCCGCCGCGGCACTGCCCAGAAAACCGACGAAGAAGCGGATCGAATAGATCTTGGTGCGCAGCGCCGGGCTGATGTAACGCGCCGCCATGGTTTCGCTCAACGTCACCTGCCCGAATACACAGGCCGCCGTCAGTCCCGCCAGCGCCAGCGCAGCAAAACCCTGCACGAAGGCCAGCGCCGCCAAGGCGGGCGTCAGCACCAGCGTTAACGGCAGGAAAATGCGTTTCAACGTCGAGCGGTCGATCAGCCGCCCGACACTGAACTGCGCCAGCGCGCCGCACAGCGTGGCGGCGAAGGCCAGCGTGCCGACCAGCGGCAGCAGATCGGGCGAGTCCGCCAGCCGTTCCTGCATCAGCTTGGGGATCAGGATGGTAAAGGCGTTGAACACAAAGCCCGACGCCACCGCGATGATCAACAGAACGATCAACGCGCGCCGCACCAGAAATTTCGGGATCTCGGGAAACGCGCGCGCCCGCGCGACGGCGCCGTGCGCATCGAAGGCCGGTTCGCGCCAGTAGAGAATACCCACCGCCGCGCACAGCACGCCCGGCACGATGAACGCCGCCTGCCAGCCTAGAGTCTGGCACAGGAACGCGGTCACCACCGGAGCCGTTGCGACGCCGATATTGCCGAACACGCCGTTCACGCCGATCGAGCGGCCCGGCTTGTCGCCCGCCGCTTCCACCAGCATCGCGGTGCCGACCGGGTGATAGATCGCCGCGAACAGGCCGGTCGCCGCCAGCGCCAGCGCCAACACGGCCGGCGACCCGGCAAACCCGGTAGCCACCATCGACAGGCCGGTGCCGGCATAGAACGCCACCAGCAGCGCCTTGCGCCCGAAATGCGCGGCAAGCCAGCCCTGCGGCAACGAGAACAGCCCGTAACAGACGAACATCCCCGTCGCCAGCGCCAGAATAGGTCCGTATTCCGCGCCGAACACGCCGCCGGGCTGCGCCATCGCCAGCACGGCGGTGGGCAGGATCAGCAGGCAGTAATGGGTGAAATAGTGCGCCGCATTGATCAACCTGATCTGGCGTGTGGCAGCATTCATCCCGGCGACTCCCCGTTTGGCGCACCTGCCGGACAATGCTAGGAACCGTTCCTCTCTGGCAAGGGCCGTTTCATGAATCGCACGCTGGCTGTTTTCGATCTGGACGGTACGCTGGTGGACAGCCTGCCCGACCTGCACGCGACGCTGAACCGGGTACTGCACGCCGACCTGCCGGTCGACGCCGTGCGCCGCATGATCGGCGACGGAGCCGCCGTGCTGGTACGCCGCGCGCAGGCCGCGTTGGGCCGCCCGGAAGATCCGGCCAATCTGGCGGCGTTTCTCGCCGACTACGAAAACAACACCGCCCACGCCACGCGCCCCTATGACGGTATCATCGATCTGTTGAACGCACTGCGCAGCGCAGGCGCGCGGATGGCAGTGTGCACCAACAAGCCCGAAGCCGCGGCACATGCGCTGCTCGCCGCGCTCGGTCTGGATGGATATTTCAGCGCGATCGGCGGCGGCGACAGCTTTCCCACCCGCAAACCCGACCCCGCCCATCTGCGCGCCACCATACAGGCGGCGGGCGGCGACGCGGCGCACGCGGTGATGGTCGGCGATCACGCGAACGACGTAAACGCCGCCAAGGGCGCAGGTATCCCGAGCATCTTCGCCGCCTGGGGTTATGGCACGCCCGATATGGCAACGGGCGCGACAGCCATCGCCGCCGCGCCCGCCGGTGTTCTTGCGCTGATCGAAAAGGTCAGAGGATGAACCGGCTCAGATCGCCCTTCGCCGCCAGCGGGGCGACGCGTTCGTTCACGTAGGCTGCATCCACCGTCACCGTCTGGCCCGACTTGTCGGACGCGGTAAACGATATCTCCTCGAGCAGGCGTTCCAGCACCGTGTGCAGGCGGCGCGCGCCGATATTCTCGACCTTGTCGTTGATATCGGTCGCCAGATCGGCCAGCGCGTCGATCGCCGTTTCGGCAAAATCCAGCGTCACGCCCTCGGTGCCGATCAACGCCTTGTACTGCTTGACCAGCGAATGTTCCGGTTCGGTCAGAATACGGCGCATGTCCTCGCGCGACAGCGGCGCCAGCTCGACGCGGATCGGCAGACGGCCCTGCAATTCCGGCAGCAGATCGGACGGTTTGGCCAGATGGAACGCGCCGGACGCGATGAACAGGATATGATCGGTCTTCACCGGCCCATGCTTGGTCGACACCGTGGTGCCTTCGATCAGCGGCAACAGGTCGCGCTGCACCCCCTCGCGCGAGACATCGCCGCCGCGGATACCGCCCTCGCCCGAGCGCGCGCAGATCTTGTCGATCTCGTCGAGGAACACGATGCCGTTGCTCTCGACGTGCTCGACCGCCTCTTTCATCAAGCGTTCGGTATCGAGCAGCGATTCCTGTTCCTCGGCAATCAGCGCCTTGCGCGCATCGGCGACGCTCAGGCGGCGATGCTTGGCGGGGCCGCCGCCCATCATCTTGCCCATCATCTCCTGCAGATTCATCATCTGCGCGCCGGGCATGCCAGGGATGTCCATCATCCCCAGCGGCGTGCCGGCGGCATCGCGCAGCGACAGCTCGACATCCTTCTGTTCCAGTTCGCCGTTCCGCAGCATCTTGCGGAACTTCAGGCGCGTGTCGGCCGACGCGCCTTCACCGACCAGCGCGGTGATCAAACGCTCCTCGGCGTTCAGCTCGGCCTTGGCCAGCACTTCCTTGCGATGCGTTTCCTTGGTCATCGCGATGCCGACTTCGACCAGATCGCGCACGATGCTTTCCACATCGCGCCCGACATAACCGACCTCGGTGAACTTCGTCGCCTCGACTTTCAGGAACGGCGCCTGCGCCAGTTTGGCCAGACGACGCGCGATCTCGGTCTTGCCGCAGCCGGTCGGGCCGATCATCAGAATGTTTTTGGGCACGACCTCTTCACGCAGACCCTCGGGCAGTTGCTGACGCCGCCAGCGGTTGCGCAGCGCAATCGCCACGGCGCGCTTCGCATCGCCCTGACCGACGATGAAACGGTCCAACTCGCTGACGATCTCGCGCGGGGAATAGGTGGGAACTTCCATGGTCAGAGCATTTCCAGCGTGACGTTGGCATTGGTGTAGACGCAGATATCGCCGGCGATCTTCATCGCACGGCGCGCCACGTCCTCGGCGCTCAGTTCGGGCATGCCGATCAGCGCGCGCGCCGCGGCCAGCGCATAATTGCCGCCCGAGCCGATGGCGATGATGCCGTCCTCGGGTTCCAGCACGTCGCCGTTGCCGGTCAGCGTGAATGAACGTTCCGTGTCGGCCACCGCCATCATCGCCTCCAGCCGGCGCAGGTAACGGTCTGTGCGCCAGTCCTTCGCCAGTTCCACGCAGGCACGCTCCAACTGGTTCGGGAACCGCTCCAGCTTCGCCTCCAGCCGCTCGAGCAGCGTAAAGGCGTCGGCCGTCGCGCCGGCGAACCCGGCCAGCACCGCGCCGTTACCGATACGCCGCACCTTGCGCGCATTGCCCTTGATGACGGTAGGACCAAGCGAAACCTGGCCGTCGCCCGCCATTGCCACGCGCCCGCCACGGCGGACGCAGAGGATCGTCGTGCCATGCCAGCCGACGGGATCGTGTTGCGTGTTCATGCCCCATCACATGGCGTTGAACGGGGCGGACTGCAAGCCCGTCAGGCAGCACCGGCGCGGCGGCGGCGCTCGCGGCGTTCGCTGACCTGCGCCATCGCCACGGTTGCAACGATGAAGCCGACGGTGATGAAGAACACCCAGCGCGGCAGACCATGGTCCATCACCCAGCCGAACAGCAGCGGCCCGGTCATGCCGCCCAGATTGAACCCGGTGGTGACGATCCCGAACACCCGTCCCGCCGCCCCGGGGGGCGACGCCTTGCGCACCAGCATGTCGCGCGACGGCATAATCACGCCCAGCAGGAAACCCGCAGCCCCCATCACCGGCACCAGCAGCACGGCGGGCAGCGTTACCGCTCCGATCAGCAGCACCAGAAACGCCGCCGCCCCGAAGCCCAGCGCCGCGATGTCACCGTGGCGCTGGGTACGATCGGCGATATGCCCGCCGACCAGAACGCCGAACGCGCTGGCCCCCAGAAACGCCGTCAGCGCCACGCTGGCCACCGATTCCGGCGTCGCAAACCCGGCGATCAGCGCCGCAACGGAAAAGTTCTGTATGCCGTTCATCGACAGGCTGAGCATGGTGAAGAACAGCGTCAGCCCGAACACCACCGGCGTGAACACCGACACTTTCGCCGCCACCGTCCCGGTCTTCTTCGCCGCCAGATGCGCGTGCGTTTCGTGTATACGCAGCGTCAGCAGCGGAACCACCGCCACGAACGCCACCAGTCCGGCGACGACCAGCGCCGTATGCAGACCGAACGCATTGGCCAGCAGCAGCATGGTGAACGGCGCGATCGCGCCGCCCAGATACCCCGCGAAGGTGTGGATCGAAAACGCCCGCCCGACCCGGGCCTCGCCCACCGTGGCCGACAGGATCGCGTAGTCCGACGGGTGGTAGACACTGTTCGCCAGCCCGGCCATCGCCGAGGCGATCAGCAGCCACGTATACGTGCCGGTCAGCCCGAACAGGATGAACGAGAACCCGCCGAGCAGCAGTCCGGCGATCAGCATCGCGCGCCCACCCAGCCGGTCGACCAGAAAACCGACCGGCGTCTGGGTGATAAAGGTGACGATGTTGAACACCGTCAGCGCCATGCCGAGCTCGACGAACCCGACATGCATCGCTTCCTGCAGCATGAAGAACAGCGGCGGCAGCACCAGGATGTGAAAATGACTGACCAGATGCGCGCCCGAGATCGCCGCCAGCGTGCGGAGCTCGCCGGGCGCCCAGCCGCGCGGCACAGGCAGGGTCAGGACCGTATCGGTGCTGCTCATGATGCGTTTCCCGTCAGGCGGCGATGGTTCTCTGTGTCTGTGTGCCCAGGCCTTCGACCCCCAGATGCATGGTCTGCCCTGGTTTCAAGAACACCGGGTGCGGCTTCACGCCCATCCCCACGCCGGGTGGCGTGCCGGTCGAAATGATGTCGCCCGGATGCAGCGTCATGAAATGGCTGACGTACGACACCAGTTTCTTCACGCCGAAGATCATCGTCGCCGTGCAACCGTCCTGATAGCGGTGCCCGTCGACCTCACAGAACATTTTCAGGTTATGCGGATCGGCGATCTCGTCCTTCGTCACCATCCACGGGCCGATCGGGCCGAACGTGTCGCAACCCTTGCCCTTGTCCCACTGGCCGCCGCGTTCAATCTGGAATTCGCGTTCGGACACGTCGTTCACCACGCAATACCCGGCCACGTATTCCAGCGCCTGCTCTTCCGGCACGTAGCGCGCCGTGGAGCCGATCACGATGCCCAGTTCCACTTCCCAGTCGGTCTTGGCGGAACCGCGTGGAATCATCACGTCGTCGTTGGGGCCGCACACCGCGCCCAGCGACTTCAGGAACACGATCGGTTCTTTCGGGATCGGCGCGCCAGCCTCGGCCGCATGATCGGCATAGTTCAGCCCGATGCAGACGAAATTCGTCATCCCCGTCACACAGGGACCGATCCGCGGCGTGCCCGGCACTTTCGGCAAACCATTCACATCCAGCGCCGCCAGCTTGGCAAGGCCGGCTGGGGACAATGCTGCGCCGTTGATGTCAGGCACCACACCGGACAGATCGCGCAGCACACCGTCCCTATCCAGTAAACCCGGTTTCTCGACCCCAGCCGGTCCCCAACGCAGCAGCTTCATAACGTCTTCCTGTTCGTAACGGTAAGGAACGAAAATCTGCCCGATCGTCCGCCGGAGCGAAAGCCCGGACGCAAAAAGCGCATACTTTCAAACAATTTTTACCGGAAAATAAAAGCGCTGATTTTTTTACAACGCACAGAAATCAATCTAAAATTCTACATATTTTATTATATTTACGGAATATATTTTAAATAACTACAGTGATTTTCATGTCATCGGCCGCAAACATATCCTCGGTGAATTTTCGTCCGTCATTGTCCGAACGGGTGTCGCATCCACGGCTTGAACGCCTGTTTTCCGTGGCAGCCAGTTTCCCATCGCATGTCTGTGCTGTCGTACACGCAACCGACCCCAAGGCATTGCAGGGCGCCATACACGCCGCGGCAGAAGGGATTCTGCACCCGCTGCTGATTGGTCCGGAAAAACAGATCCGCGAAACCGCCGCGCAGAACCGCCTGGATCTGGATGGGATCGAGATCCGCAACACCGACCACGCCCGCCATTCCATCGCCCTTGCCCTGGAGCTCGCACGTACCGGCGAGGCCCAGACCCTGATGCAGGGAGCTCCGGACAACGCCGCGTTGCTGAAAGCCATTCTGGCGGCAGATAGCGGTCTGCATACGGAGAACCGTGTCAGCCACATCTTCGTGTTCGATGTCCCGAATTACCACAAACCTCTGTTCGTGACGGATGCCGTCATCAACGCGGACCCCGACCTCGACACCAAGGCCGAAATCATCCGCAACACGGTCGATCTGTTCCGCGTTCTTAAAATGGGCGTGCCCAAAATTGCCCTGCTGGCCGCACAAACGCACATAACCCGCAAGCTTCCCGCAACGATCGACGCCGCCTGCCTGTGCAAACAGGCCCAGCGGGCGCAGATCGAAGGCGCCATTCTGGAGGGACCGCTTACTTTCGATATCGCAATCAATGCCGCTATCGCGCGTGACAACGGTATTACAGGACCGGTTGCCGGCGATGCCGACGTTTTGCTGGCACCGAATCTGGAAGCTGGTAAGATTTTGGAAAAGCAGCTCCGCTATTTTGCCAGAGCAGAAGGCGCGGGTATTCTGCTAGGAACGCGCATCCCGGTCATTCTGAATGACCGGAATGACAGTCTTCTCGTACGCATGATGTCTGCCGCTCTGGCTTCGGTCGTACGACAGGCGCACCTTGATGAGCATGATCCGTATGCGACGTGACGCGCATATGCTACCACTCGCCCACGCTACGCGCTATACGGTAACCGTATGCCGCTAGGCATTTTCTGAGCCCTTCGCGGCGGAGTAACTGAAATATGAGCAAACTGCCTCCTTCAACAGAACTGTTGATGGCCGACCTGAACCGCTTTCCCCACCTGAGCAGGATGGTCGAAGCAGCGCGGAAAATCACCACGCAGATCTGCGCCGTGGCGCATCCATGCGACGAGGAAAGCCTGGAAGGGCCGCTGTCCGCCGCCAAACTGGGGATCATCAAACCGATTCTGGTCGGACCGGCAGCGCGTATCCACGAGGTAGCCACCGCCGGCGGTCACGACCTGACCGGGATCGAGATCATCGATACACCGCACAGCCATGCCTCGGCCGAAACCGCCGTCGAGCTCGCCCATACCGGCCGTGCGCAGGCGGTGATGAAAGGCAGCCTGCATTCCGACGAACTGCTGGAAGCCGTGCTCGACCGCACCAAGGGTTTGCGTACCGGGCGGCGCATCAGCCATGTGTTTGCGTTCGATGTGCCCAGTTATCACAAGCCGCTGTTCATCACCGACGCCGCCGTCAACATCTTCCCGGATCTGGCAACCAAGGTCGATATCGTGCAGAACGTGATCGATCTGTGCCTCGCCCTGAAGATCGCCTCGCCGAAGATCGCCATCCTGTCGGCAGTGGAAACCGTGAACCCGAAGATCCCCAGCACGCTGGAAGCGGCGGCGCTGTGCAAGATGGCCGATCGCGGGCAGATCAAGGGCGGCCTGCTCGACGGGCCGCTGGCTTTCGACAACGCGATCAGTGCTGAAGCCGCACGGATCAAGGGGATCACCAGCAAGGTCTCGGGCGATGCCGACGTGCTGCTGGTCCCCGATCTGGAAGCCGGCAACATGCTGGCCAAGCAGTTGCGCTATCTGGCCGGCGCCGATGGTGCGGGCATTCTGCTGGGCACGCGCCTGCCCGTCGTCCTGACCAGCCGCGCCGACAGCACCACCGCGCGTCTGGCCTCGGTCGCGCTGGCCAGCCTGCTGGCGCATGCCAAACTGAACGCCTGATCGCGCTCTCAGACCGATACCGCAACAACGCCCCGTTCCCGCTGGAACGGGGCGTTGCGCCAAGCCAAGCCGAAGGCTTCCCCCATCAGCACAATACGACTTTATCCAACACCCCATGAGCACACCGCCATTTTCATGATCTGACTGTGCCCTTGGTGCACGACAAACCAGCCGGCAAAAACTTTCATGCAAACTCATATGGCGCAGGCCGCCGCTCTGGCGATTTATGGAAATGCATTTCTGTCCGGACGATGCGGGACTCCCGAAAACACGCTTGCCCCCAGCACGTTGACCTTCTGCGAGTATGTCAAATTCGTCGAAGTAACCCGGCGACCGGCAAACCGGAACGAAAACCCCTTTGCTCAAAATCCGGCAGACTGGGTGTGCCGTCTTAAAGCCGACGGCGTTCAGGCCATCCGGATCGCACATTCCCCGACACCGGGCATTCAATCCGCTCCCGAGCATATGCTCGCCGGATTTGCCGGCGGTGGCGGAGCATGGCGGCTAGAGACCATAAAGGGTAAAACCGCCGACCATTGGCTGAGCCGCTGGGAGATCGGGAATCAGGACCATCCAGACAGAAAGATATGGCGAGTCACTTATGGCCGGGTTGCCCAAGACCGGCCGGTGACGCCAACGCAGTGGCCTGACCTCGACGTCCTGAAACGGCGCCTTGTGAAAAACCTGTCCGAGATTGCCGCTTTCGCGAAGCGCCAGAAGCTCGGCCATTTTGCGGCGGTCTTCAAAAATGGCCTCGATTGTCTGGGATCTCGGCCCCTTCCCCAAAATCTGTTTCACCAGGACTTGATATCATCGCCCTGCCTGCCGCATTCGGCCGCACAGTTGTTGGCCGCAATCCAATCCGCCTGGGTGTTCGGCGGCATGGGATCGTGGAACGATCTGGGTTTTGATGACGAGGCGCAGCCCGTCTATGACAGACTTTCAGCAGAGCTCTATGAACTGCTCACGGCTGCGCTCGAGTCCGCAACGAATACCTCAATGCCCAGGCAAGCCTGACCTCGGCAAAATACAAGTACATCCATTATACGGCGGACAGATATGTAACTGCCGCCATGATGCGCCGCACCACGCACCGTGACATTTCGGTTAAAGCCCTGCGGTCGAAACCGAATGCTGTCTACAAATGCCGGCGTATCCGTTAAACAGCGCGGATGGCACAGTCCAGATTCCCTCTGTGGCGCGCCGAGGCGCGGGCGATGTTCGCGCTCGCCTGGCCGATCGTGCTGACCAACCTGTCACAGATGGCGCTGACGGCGACCGATATCGCCATGCTCGGCCATTTCTCGTCCGACGCCATGGCGGCGGCGACGATCGGCGGTAATCTCTATTACCTGTTCTTTCCGGCGATCTTCGGTGTCGCCATGGGGGCGGCACCGATGCTCGCCTATGCGCGCGGGCGCCGTCTGGGCCATGTGCGCGACATGCGTCGCACGGTGCGCCAGGGCTTCTGGGCCTGCGCGTTCGCGATCGTGCCGATCTGGCTTGCACTGTGGAACACCGCGCCGATCCTGCGCCTGCTGGGACAGACCGAACTGATGTCCGCACTGGCGCAGGAATTCACCCGCTCGCTGATGTGGGGCTTGTTGCCGTTCGGCTGGTTCATGGTGCTGCGCGGTTTCATCGCCGCGCTGGAACGCCCGCACGCGGCGCTGGTCGTCACGCTGGCCGCCATCGTGTTCAATGCCATCGCCGACTGGGCACTGATCTTCGGACATCTGGGTTTTCCCGCGCTGGGTATTACCGGGGCGGGTCTGGCCAGTTCGCTGTCCAACCTGTTCATGCTCGCGGGCCTGTTGCTGGCGATCCGGCTGGACCGGCGCATGCGGCGCTTTCATCTGCTCGGCCGGTTCTGGCGGCCGGACTGGAAGCGGTTGCGCATGCTGTTGCGCATCGGCGTGCCGATCTGTCTGGCGATGCTGTTCGAAACCAGCGTGTTCAATGCCGCCGCCTTCATGATGGGCTGGATCTCGACCGCCGCCGTCGCCGCACATGCGATCGCCATCAACACGGCATCGTTGATGTTCATGATCCCGATGGGACTGTCGCAGGCCGCCACGGCGCGCGTCGGGCTGGCGATGGGCGCGGAGAACCCGCAGAGCGCGGCACGCGCCGGCTGGACCGCGATCGGGATGACGCTGTGCAGCGCCACACTGACCGCCACACTGCTGATCGGCTTCCCGCATTGGATCATCGGCATATTTCTCGACCCCGCCGATCTTGCTGCGCCAACCATCACGGCGCTGGCAGCAGGGTTTCTGTTCCTGGCCGGCCTGTTCCAGTTCGCCGACGGTGTGCAGGTGGTCGCGGCCGGCGCGTTGCGCGGCCTGGCCGACACACGCGCCCCGATGATCTTCGCCGCCTTCGGCTACTGGGGCATCGGCCTGCCGGCCGGCGCCGCGCTGGCCTTCGCCGCCGGATGGGAAGGTTACGGCATCTGGGGCGGTCTGGTGATCGGGCTGTGCGTCGTCGCCGTCATGATGGTGCTGCGCTGGGCGCGGTGGGCACGCTCCGTCTGAAAGAGCGCCAACGCGCCGCCCGTCGCCTAAAGCATTTCCCGTTCACTCTGGTTCACGGGAAATACCCGCGGTCTTTGTCTGCCGAGCATCTTCACGTGATCGGATGATCCCACCCGATCACGACCTGCTCTAACCCTCGGGCCGCGTGAACACATACGCCGCCGCCCCGCCCATGCAGACATACGCCACCGCCAGCGCCCACCCCGGCGCGCCGCCCAGCCATGCCAGCACCGCGCCCGCCGCCATACTGCCCCCGGCCCATAGTTTCGCCTTGCGCGGAATGACACCGCGCGCCCGCCACGCCACCACCGACGGACCGAGCCTCGGATGCCCCAGCAGCCAAGTTTCGAACCGTTCCGACGAGCGGCTGAAGCACCAGGCGGCCAGAATCAGGAACACCGTGCCCGGCAGGATCGGCAGGATCAGCCCGGCGACGCCAATCACCACGCACAGCCAGCCGCAGGCGAAAAACACCGGCCGCGCCAGCCGCGATTTCACCAGCAGCGACCGCGCAGCCGGGCCAGATATTTCCGCTTTCTCGACCATCCGAATATCATCGATCGTAACCGCCGCGCCGTCAAAAACGGCTGAAAACCACCGCGAAGCGGGGGTTACGTTGCCACCGACATATCCAGCGCCGGTTTCACATCGGGCGGCAACGGCGACTTATAGGCATTGCTGGTGCGCGCCGCCAGGTCCGCCTTCGCCTGCGCGATCAGCTCCGGGCTGGTCAGCGCATCCACCGCCGTGCCGGCCATGATTTTCGCCACATGCACCAGCCCCTTGTGCGCCGCCGCGTTCTTGCCCTGCGCGGTCAACTGCCACGAATGGCCAGGCGTGCCGATCGCGTAGGTCGCGCCATCGGCCTGCACCGTCGGCACCACCCAGCTGACATCGCCGACATCGGTCGACCCGATCATCGGCACACGCTTCGCATCCATCGGCACCACCGCATCGCACAGCGGCGACCCGCTCGGCTTCATGCCCGCGCGGCGATAGGCGGTGGCGATTTCATCCGGGGTCAGCGACTTCTGGATCTCGGTCGCGAATTTGCGGTCCGCGTCGTCGAACGGCGGCGGGCCGAGGCGCTGGAAATTCGCATACATCGCTTCCTCCAGCGGTGTGTTGCCGACCAGATTCGACACCGCGCTGATCACCTGCGTGCCGACCTCGGTCTCGGTCATCAGTGCCGCGCCATCGGCGATCTTGCGCACCCGTGCGACCAGATCGGACAGACCGGCCAGATCGCGCGCGCGGATCAGGTAACGCACTTTCGCCATACCCTGCACCACGTTCGGCGCCACACCGCCGGCATCGAGATAGGCGTAGTGAATACGTGCATCGCTCGGCATATGTTCGCGCATGTAATTGACACCGACATTCATCAGCTCCACCGCATCGAGCGCGCTGCGGCCCAGATGCGGCGCGGCGGCGGCGTGCGCAGTCCGGCCCTTGAACGTGAAGTCGATGCGGGTGTTGGCAAGCGACAACGCCTCGTTCACGCCCGAGAACGCATTCGGGTGCCAGGTAATCGCGATATCGACGTCCTTGAACGCGCCGTCGCGCACCATGAAGCCTTTCGCCGCACCCCCCTCTTCGGCCGGGCAGCCATAGTAACGCACACGCCCCGCAACACCGTTGGCGGCCAGCCAGTCCTTCACCGCGGTGGCCGCCAGCATCGACGCCGCCCCCAGCAGATTATGCCCGCAACCATGACCGTTGCCGTCGCCCGGCAGCGGCTTCGGCACCGCCACGCCGGCTTCCTGACTCAGGCCGGGCAGCGCGTCGTATTCGCCCAGAATGGCGATCACCGGTCCGCCTTCGCCCGCTTCACCCATCACCGCTGTCGGAATGCCGGCCACGTTCTTCGTCACCCTGAATCCCTGCTGCTCCAGCATCGCGGTATGTTCGGCGGCCGAGCGGTGTTCGTTGTAACACAGCTCCGGCATGCCCCAGACCCGATCGGACAGACCGATGAACGGTTCTGCCTTGGCATCGGTCAGACGCCAGATTTCCTCGGTGTTGCGCATTGATGCTCCATGGCGTGGGTGAAAGTGGACGCAAACTATAAGCGACTTCACAACGTTTGCGAGTCGGCGTCGGTCCCGGTATTCACAACCCTCCGGCTTCAGTAATTTTTAGGTGAAATCACGTTTTGCGCCCGCGGGCCGAGAAGCGCGGCACGCATCGTCTCGGCGCTTTTCACCCTTATGTCATCCCAGGCCTCGGGCGTATGAAACGCCGCATGCGGCGTGATGATCAGCCGCCCTTCCAGCCACGCCTCGCGCGCCCGATACGCACGCAGCAGCGCCGGCAGCGGATCGGCGGGCGGCTCCACCGCCAGAACGTCGAGCCCAGCCCCCGCCAGATGCTCCATCCGCAACGCATCCTCGAGCGCGTCGATATCGACGATCGGGCCGCGCGCCGTGTTGATCAGCACCGCATGCCGCGGCAGACGCGCGAGTTCATCCGCACCGATCATGCCAGTGGTTTCGGGCGTCAACGGGGCATGGATGCTGAGCACGTCGGCATGGGCCAGCAATTCGTTCAGCGTGTTGCAGCGCCTGATCCCCAGCGCGCGATCGACGCCGTTGACCGCATATGGGTCATAGAACGCCACCTGCATGCCGAACGCTTTCGCGCGCAGGGCCACTGCCGTGCCGATGCGTCCGATGCCGATGATCCCCATACCCTGCACATCCAGCCGGCGCACCAGCGGCGTTTCCACCTGCTGCCAGGCTTCCCCCGCGCGCTGGCGGTCGTGGTGCAGCACGATGCCGCGCCGCAGCGCCAGCATCAGCGCCATCGCATGATCACAGACTTCCGCCGTGCCGTAATCCGGCACATTGCAGATCGTGATGCCGCGCACGGCGGCCTGAACGCGCGGCAGACGGTCGTACCCGACCCCCATGCGCACGATCACCTTCAGCCGCGGAAAGCGCGCCAGATCTTCGGGCTGCACCTGATGGCGAAAGATCATCAGCCCGTCCGCAGCTTCACAATCCTCAGCGGACAGTTCGGCGAGCCGTTGCGTGTCGCGGAACAGCACCTTCACCCCGGGGCCGAAGATCCGCTCCTCGGTTCCAGGATCGTCGTACATGCGTTCCGGATACAGGACTGTCAGGCTCATCTTGGTGCTCCCCCGTTTGCGGGAAGCTTTGCCCAGCCCGGAAAGCTGCGCAAGCCATCTTGCGGAACCGGCTCGCTTCACGCACGCTGTAGAAAACCACGCATGCAACCGGTGAAGGAATTTCCATGAACGGCGCCGAAAGTCTTGTGCATACCCTGCTGAAGTCCGGGGTCGAAGTCTGTTTTGCCAATCCCGGCACCAGCGAGATGCATTTCGTCTCGGCGCTCGACCGGATCCCTGGCATGCGCTGTGTGCTGGGACTGCAGGAAAACGTCGTCACCGGCATGGCCGACGGCTACTGGCGCATGGCGGGCAAACCCGCCGCGACGCTGCTGCACTGCGGCCCCGGCCTCGCCAACGGGCTGGCCAACCTGCACAATGCGCGCCGCGCGCGCTCGGGCATCGTCAACATCGTCGGCGATCATGCCGTGTATCACCGCCCGCTGGACGCGCCACTGACCGCCGACACCGAAGGCTGGGCGCGCGGCGTTTCGGGCTGGCTGCGCACCGCCGTGTCGTCGGCCCAGGTCGGCGACGATGCCGCTGCCGCCGTGCAGGCCGCGCGCACCGCGCCCGGGCAGATCGCCACGCTGATCCTGCCGGCCGACACCGCCTGGAACGACGACGCCACGCCGGGCGAGAAGCTGCCCGTTCCCACCGCGCAGCCCGCCGACCCGCTCTACATCGACACAGCGGCGCGTATCCTGCGCGAAAAATCCGATGTGCTGATCCTGCTGGGCGGCCCGGCGCTGCGCGAGGAAGGGCTGCTGCTTGCGCACCGGATCCGCGAGAAGACCGCTTGTCGCATCATGGCCGAATGCTCGAACGCACGCGTCGAGCGCGGCCGGGGCCGTGTGGCGATCGAGCGCGTGCCCTACCCGGCGGATCAGGCGATTCAGGCGCTGGCCGGCTTCAAGCACATCATTCTGGTCAATGCGAAAGCACCGGTCGGATTCTTCGCCTACCCGAACAAACCGTCGCATCATTACCCGGCGGACTGCGACGTGCATCTGCTGACCCGCTTCGAGCAGGACGGCATCGGCGCGTTACGGGCGCTGGCCGAAACGCTGGGCGCCCCCGCGATCGCCGCCCCCGATCCCGGCCCGCGCCCTGCGCCAGGCAAAGGCCGCCCCGAACCCGAAGGCGTCGCGCAGACCCTGGCCGCGACGATGCCCGAGAACAGCGTGGTGGTCGACGAAGCGGTGTCGTTCGGCCGCGGCTTCTTTCCGCACACCCATGCGGCGCCAAAGCACGACTGGTTACAAATCACCGGCGGGGCGATCGGCTGCGGCATTCCCCTGGCGACCGGGGCGGCGATCGGCGCGGGCGGGCGGCGGGTGGTCAACCTGCAGGCCGACGGATCGGGCATGTACACGCTGCAAGGCCTGTGGACGCAGGCGCGCGAAAAACTGCCGGTCACCACGGTGATCCTGTCGAACCGCAAATATCAGATCCTGATCGGCGAATATTTCAGCGTCGGCGCCAATCCGGGACCGACGGCGATGCACATGCTCGACCTCGGCAGTCCCGACCTGAACTGGATCCAGCTCGCCAACGGCATGGGCGTGGAAGCGGCGCGGGCGGAAACGCTGGAACAACTGGCCGATCTGATGGCCGCGTCGTTCAGCAAAAACGGCCCGTTCGTGATCGAACTGGTAATCTGAGCTGCAAAACACATCCGCCCCGGCTTCGAGCCGGGGCGGCGCGTGGGTTCTGTGCACGCACTTCGGAATATGTGCGTTCGAAGGCGGCCCGCAGCCGCGTTTCGGCCTCTTCACGCTAACAGGCGGGAACCTCGCCCATCGCTGTGGCGCCTGCTTCACAGTCTCTGGCAAACGCCGAAGAACCGAGCCCGCCGAGCGGCAGCATCGATGCTAAAGTCAGAGTCCTGTTCAAACGGAATCGCGCCATATGATTTGCTCTCGCGATCGAGTTATCTAATCCCACACATCGAATATAATAAAAATTCACGCGATAAAGAGCTGATTCCTCAATCGGTCCTGCACGTCAGCGTATATGTTGGTACGTCGAAACGGCACCAGCGGACATGCCGCGCCTCGACAGGCAACTCCAGCCTTCTGAGGCCCGTGGCACGCGCCGTCTGAGGATACAGACAGACGAGATAATACTGCCCCCCGATGGCCGGCCCGTCGAGCGTCCACACCGGTTGCGGCGCACCGGGATTGTCTGGCACCAGAACCGCCAACCCCTCCGGTGGACCGTCTGTCAGTTCCGCGCCGGAATTGCGCGCGCCCTGAAAAACCGGCGGACAGCGCAAGGTCACCTCCGCCTGCGCCGCGCCGCAGACTGCCAGCATCACCGCGAAAACAAGTGCACGCATCGCCTCACTCCACCGCCGGAACGGTCCGATCGCCCTCGCCCAGCGTCTTCTGCATGAAGACGACATCCAGCCAGCGCCCGTGCTTCAGCCCGGCGGCACGCATCACTCCGGCACGATCGAAGCCCAGCGACGCATGCAGGCCGATCGAGCCGACATTTTCGGAATCGCCGATCACCGCGAACATCTGCCGGAAACCATGCTCGGCCGCGTGCTTGAGCAGCGCGCCGACCAGTTCCTTGCCGACCCCCTGACCGCGCACATCCTCGCGCACATAGATACTGTCCTCGGCTGAAAACCGATACGCCGAGCGATCGCGGAACTGGGTGTAATAAGCATAGCCCAGAATGCCGGATTCATCCTCGGCCACCAGCCACATCCATCCCTTCGCCTGCAGATGGGCCAGACGTTTCTCGATGTCCTCGACCGACGGAGGGGTTTCCTCGAACGTGCCGGTCCCATGCAGCACGTGGTGCGCATAGATCGACTGGATTGCAGGTGCATCGGCCAGCGCCGCAGGACGAATATGCATGTACCCCCCATACTGATTACACGGAATCAGGACATCGGGTTAGAAATCCAGATCCCTATAATGCATCGGCGTCACCATGCCGGGAATGCGATCGTTCAGCAATGGGCGGAACGACGGACGGCTCTTTATACGTGCATACCACTCCTTCAGCGGCGGCACCGTCGACCAGTCGACATCGCCCAGAAAATCCAGCGACGACAGATGCGCCGCCATCCCCAGATCGGCCAGCGTCATCGTCCCACCCGCCATCCAGGTGCGGGTTTCGGCCAGCCAGTTCAGATAGGTCAGATGGTTCTTGAGATTGGCATACCCGGCCCGCAGCACCGCCGCTTCCGGCCCGCCCAACCCCTGCAGTGGTTTCAGGAATTTTTCGGTCAGCAGATTGCGGCTGACTTCCTGGGTGAATTTTCCATCCAGCCACGCCAGCAGCCGGCGCACCTCGACACGCTCGGCCAGCGTGCGGCCCATCAGCGGCACATCGGGATAGGCCTCGTCCAGATACTCGCAGATCACGCCGCTGTCGGGGATGACCAGCCCGCTGTCCTCGACCAGCGTCGGCACCGTGCCAGCCGGATTCAGGCCGAGATATTCGGCGCGCCGTTCCCAGACCTTTTCGGTCAGCAGTTCGAACGGCAGCCGCTTTTCCGCCAGCACCAGACGTACCTTGCGCGCAAACGGAGATAAAGGAAGATGATACAGAATACGCATGGGACCGCGCTTATCGCATTGAGGTTCCGCTCCGCGCAAGTCATTCCGGGCGAGAAAGACCCCTTCCTTCTCGCCCGGAACGCACGTCAGACGCCTGCGGCCTTCATGGCTTGCGTGCCGGCTTCCGCACTCAGCGGCTGCGGCAGATATTTGACGTAGTCCTTCGGCACGACATGCCAGAAAGCGGGCAGAATTTTATCCCAGGTATCCAAAAGCCCCTCGGCAAATCGACTGTTTGTTTCCAGCACATGCCGCTCCAGCAGATCGCGCAGAACATTTTCCCAGTACGGCTGGGTGATGCGCTGCCACGACAGGGTTTCCGGATTCACCCGCACCCCGAAACTGTCGGTCGGGTCGTAGACGAAGGCCATCCCGCCGGTGAAGCCGGCGCCGAAATTGTCCCCGACCCCGCCCAGGATCACCGCCGTGCCGCCGGTCATGTATTCGCACCCGTTCGACCCGCAGCCCTCGACCACCGCAACCGCGCCTGAATTGCGCACGGCAAAACGTTCGCCCGCCTGCCCGGCCGCAAACAGCGCACCCGCCGTCGCGCCATACAGCACCGTGTTGCCGACGATGGTGTTCAGCTGCGACTGCAACGGGCTGGACGGCGCCGGACGCACCACGATGGTACCACCCGACAGGCCCTTGCCGACATAATCGTTGGCATCGCCGAACACCTCCAGCTTCAGCCCCTGCACCGCGAACGCCCCCAGCGACTGCCCGGCCGAACCGCGCAGACGCACCGTCAGATGCCCGGGTTGCAGGCCTTTCATGCCGAACCGGCGCACGATATGCGCGCTGGTCCGCGTGCCGATCGCGCGGTGGGTGTTGCGGATGTTGTACTGCAACTGCATCTTCTCGCCGCGTTCGAACAGCGCCGTCGCATCCTGCAACATCTGCGCGTCCAGCGTGTCGGGCACTTCGTTGCGCCCTTCCTGCGTGCAGTGTCGCGCATACGGGCCCGGGTCGGCCTGCGCCAGCAGCGGGTTGAGATCCAGATCGTCCAGATCCTCGGACCCGCGGCTGATCTGGCGCAGCATGTCGGTCCGCCCGATCACATCTTCCAGCCGGCGCACGCCCAGGCTGGCCAGAATCTCGCGCACTTCCTCGGCGATGAACGAGAACAGGTTGATGACCTTTTCCGTCGTCCCCTCGAACTTCATGCGCAACTGTTCGTCCTGCGTGCACACGCCGACCGGGCAGGTGTTGGAATGGCACTGACGCACCATGATGCAGCCCATGGCGATCAGGCTGGCGGTGCCGATGCCGAACTCCTCGGCCCCCAGCATCGCGGCGATCACCACGTCGCGCCCGGTCTTGATGCCGCCGTCGGTGCGCAGCTTCACGCGGTGACGCAGCCGGTTCAGCATCAGCACCTGATGCGCTTCCGACAGCCCCATCTCCCACGGCAGCCCCGCGTATTTGATCGACGATAGCGGCGATGCACCGGTGCCGCCCGAGTGCCCCGAGATCAGGATCGCATCGGCCTTCGCTTTCGCCACCCCCGCCGCGATGGTACCGATCCCGCCACGCGCCACCAGCTTCACCGACACGGTCGCAGTGGGATTGATCTGCTTCAGGTCGTAGATCAGCTGCGCCAGATCCTCGATCGAATAGATGTCGTGATGCGGCGGCGGACTGATCAGCATCACCCCCGGCGTCGAATGGCGCAGCCGCGCGATCAGCTCGGTCACCTTGAAGCCCGGCAACTGCCCGCCCTCGCCGGGCTTGGCGCCCTGTGCCATCTTGATCTCGATCTCGCGGCAGTCGTTCAGATACTGCGCGGTGACCCCGAACCGGCCCGAAGCGATCTGCTTGATCGCCGACGAGGCATTGTCGCCGTTCGGCCGCGGCTTGGCGCGGGCCGGGTCCTCGCCGCCCTCGCCGCTGTCGGATTTCGCGCCGATCCGGTTCATGGCGATCGACAGCGTTTCATGCGCCTCCGGCGACAGCGCCCCCAGCGAGATCCCCGGCGAGACCAGCCGCTTGCGGATCTCGGTGATGCTTTCCACATCGTCGACCGAAATCGGCGCAACACCTTCGGTGCGGAAGTCGAGCAGATCGCGCAGCGCCACCGGCGGCAGCTTGCGGATACCGTCACTGTAACGCTTGTAGATCTGGTACGAATCCGACGCCACCGCGGCTTGCAGCGTCTTGATCAGCTCGCCGTCGAACGCGTGCGTTTCGCCGTTCTGCCGGCGCAGCTTGTAATTGCCGCCGACCGGCAGCGTCATCGCGTCCGCATCCCACGCCTTGGCATGCAGTGCCAGCACGCGTTTGGCGATCCCCGCCATGCCGATGCCGGAAATACGGCTCTGCATGCCGGGAAAGAATTCAGCGATCAGCGCGCGCGACAGACCGACGGTCTCGAAGTTGTAACCGCCGCGATACGACGACAGCACACCGATGCCCATCTTGGACATCACCTTCAGCAGTCCCTTGTCCACCGCCTTGCGATAACGCTGCACACACTCCTTCAACGTCAGGCTGCCGAACAGCCCGCGCCGGTGACGATCGGCGATGCTCTCCTGCGCCAGATACGCATTCACCGTGGTCGCGCCGACACCGATCAGCACCGCGAAGTGATGCACGTCGAGGCATTCGGACGACCGTACGTTCAGACTGGTAAAAGTGCGCAGGCTCTGGCGCACCAGATGCGTGTGCACGCCGCCGGCGGCCAGGATCATCGGGATCGGCGCACGGTCCGGCCCCGTCGCCTCGTCGGTCAGGATCACGTGCGTGCAGCCGGCACGGATGCCTTCCTCGGCCTCGCGGCGGATGCGCTCGATCGCCGGACGCAAGCCCGCTTCGCCTTCGGCAGCAGGGAACGTGCAGTCCACCACGCAGGCCGATGCCCCCATATAGGCACGCATCGCATCGAATTCCGCATTCGACAGCACCGGCGAGCTGAGCTGTAGCAGCGTGCACTGGGTCGGCGATTCATCGAGGATGTTACCCAGATTCCCGAGCCGCGTGTTCAGCGTCATCACGCGGGCCTCGCGCAGACTGTCGATCGGCGGGTTGGTCACCTGGCTGAACATCTGGCGGAAGTAATGGTGCAAGCCGCGGTACTGCGCGGACAGAACCGCCATCGGCGTATCGTCGCCCATGCTGCCGACGGCCTCGTTCGCATCCTCGACCATCGGATGCAGGATCATCTCCAGCTCTTCCAGTGTGGTGCCGACGGTCAACTGACGGCGGCGCAGTTCCTCGCCCGCCACCTGCACCGGTTCACTGGCATCGGCGCGCACGATGGCGTCGATCGTGGTGATGCCCCGCGTCCAGTCCCCGAACGGATGCCGCGCGGCGAGTGCGTCCTTCAGGGCCTCGTCGTCGTAGAACTTCACCTCGTCGAGGTCGACGCCGATGCATTGCCCGGGGCCGACCCGCCCCTTGGCGACGATAGCGGCCTCGGCCACCTTCACCATGCCGGTCTCGGAACCGACGATCAGCAGGTCGTTGCTGGTGATCGTGTAACGCAGCGGCCGCAGGCCGTTGCGGTCCAGACCGGCGATCAGCCAGCGCCCGTCGGTTGCCGCCACCGCGGCGGGGCCGTCCCACGGCTCCATCACCGAATTGCAGTACAGAAACAGATCGCGGTGTTCCGGACGCATCGTCGCGTCCTGCTGGATGCTCTGCGGAATACACAGCGCCTTGGCCATCGGCGCATCGCGCCCGCCGCGCACCAGAAGCTCGAACACGTTGTCCAGCGTCGCGGTATCGGACCCGCCAGCCTGGATCACCGGCTTCACGTCGTCCATGAACGGGTCGAGCAGATCGTGCGCCAGCCGCGTCTCGTGCGACTTCATCCAGTTGATGTTGCCGTTGACGGTGTTGATCTCGCCGTTATGGGCCAGCATGCGGAACGGCTGCGCCAGACGCCAGGTCGGGAAGGTATTGGTCGAATAGCGCTGATGATAGATCGCGAACCGCGACACAAAGCGTTCATCCAGCAGGTCGGGGTAGAATTCGGTCAGGCTTTCGGCGACGAACATGCCTTTGTAGACGATCGACCGGCACGACAGCGAACACAGATACAGGTCGGGGATCTGCGCGGCGATCGCCTGCTTCTCGATGCGCCGGCGGATCACGTACAGGTCGCGCTCGAACGTCGCATCGTCGACGCCCTTGTGGTTCCACAGCATGATCTGTTCGATCTCGGGCCGTGTCGCATTGGCTTTCTCGCCGATACAGTCGGTGTTGATCGGTACCTGCCGCCAGCCGTAGATCTGGTAGCCGAAATTCAGGATCTCGGTTTCCACGATGGCGCGGCAGCGTTCCTGCGCGCCGATGTCGGTCTTCGGCATGAACACCATGCCGACGCCGATCCGTCCCGCCCGCACGCGATCGCCGCCACGGCGCACCACATCGGCGAAGAAATTCTGCGGGATCTCGATATGAATACCCGCGCCGTCGCCGGTCTTGCCGTCGGCATCCACCGCGCCGCGGTGCCACACCGCCTTTAGCGCATCGATCCCCGCCTGCACCACCTCGCGCCGCGCCTTGCCGTCCAGCGCGGCAACCAGGCCGACGCCGCAGGCGTCGTGTTCGGTCAGGTCGATCTGCGCGTTTTCCAGCACGGATCGGTTGGCAGCATATGCCCGCACATAATTCATCTCGGTCATCGTCTTCACTCCGCTGCCACGGCTTCGGCCGCTTTCTGAGTTTGCATATACGCGTGCATCTGTGCGGCCGCATCGCGTCCGTCACGGATCGCCCAGACCACCAGACTGGCGCCGCGCACGATGTCACCCGCCGCGAACACACCGGGCAGGCTGGTCATGAAATTGCGCCGGTCGATCTTCAGCGTGCCCCAGCGCGACACTTCCAGCGTCGGTTCGGCGAACTGCCCGGGAATATCTTCCGGATCGAACCCCAGCGCCTTGACGACCAGATCGGCCTGCAGCGTGAACGACGAGTTCTCGATCTCCTCGATCCCCTGCCGCCCCGACCCGTCGGGCTGGCCGAGACGCATGCGCACCGCGCGCACGCCGCTTACCTGGACGTCGCCCAGAAACGCTTCGGGTGCCGACAGCCAGACGAAGTTCACACCTTCCTCTTCGGCATTCGCCACCTCGCGCATCGAACCGGGCATGTTGGCGCGGTCGCGGCGATAGAGGCACGAGACCGACGCCGCCCCCTGGCGGATGGCGGTGCGCACGCAGTCCATCGCCGTATCGCCACCGCCGATCACCACCACATGCTTGCCCTTCGCATCGGGCGTGGCGGTGGCGGGCAGCGCATCCCCCAGATCGCGACGGTTGGAATCGATCAGGTAATCCAGCGCCGCGATGATCCCCTTCAGCCCCGAGCCCGGCGCCTGCAGGTCGCGCGCCTTATAGACCCCGGTGGCGATCAGCACCGACGCGTGCCGAGCACGCAGATCGGCGAACGAGAGGTCGCGCCCGATCTCGGTGTTGAGATGGAATGTGATGCCGGCCTCGCGCAGCAGATCCCAGCGCCGCTGCACGACGTGCTTTTCCAGCTTGAAGCCCGGAATGCCGTACATCATCAGCCCGCCGATGCGGTCGTGGCGATCGTAGACATGCACGGTATACCCCTTGCGCCGCAGCCATTCGGCGGCCGCCAGCCCGCCCGGCCCGGCGCCGACGATCCCGACGCTGATGCCGTTCTCGGCGCGTGGATGCGGCGCCTTGACCCAGTTGTTGGCGAACGCGGTCTCGACGATGTGCTTTTCCACCGCGCCGATCGTCACGCTGTTGAAGTCGCGTTCGATCACGCAGTTGCCCTCGCACAACCGATCCTGCGGGCAGATGCGACCGCAGATTTCGGGGAACGTGTTGGTGGCCGACGCCAGTTCGTAGGCTTCCTCCATCCGGCCTTCCGCGGTCAGCTTCAGCCAGTCGGGGATGTTGTTCGACAGCGGACAGTGGATCGAACAGAACGGCACCCCGCACTGGCTGCACCGGCTGGCCTGCGCGCGGGCGGTTTCCGGCGTGAAGGGACGGTAGATCTCGCCGAAATCGGCACGCCGCTCGGCGGCCGCGCGTTTGTCCGGAGTCCGTTGCTCCAAACCAACAAATTTCAGCATCCGTTCCGCCATCGCCAGCTCCCCTCTTTTCGTAGACCGTTTCGGTCGGGGCGCAGATAAACAGCATCTGGAGGAAAGATGCGAGGCAAAAAACTCTATTTAAGTCAGTATTACTGTCTTAAATAGGCCGTTATCACGTTCTTGTGAATTTTCCCCTCTTATCAAAACTTAAACTACACATCAATTCGGACCTATATAAGGCGTCATATATTACTCATTCTGCCCATACATCGCCTCATCGCTGCAAATACCGCGGCACGATCACCCCGACCGACTTCGGCGCCGCGATTCCCAGTTCGGCCAGCCCCGCATACGCACCCGTCACCACATTATCGCGCGCCAGCAGCCGCACCTGATCGCGCGTCAGCGGCGGGGTGGGCAGAAATTCCAGAAACCAGGCCTGCAACCGCGCCAGCCCGAACGGAACCGGCAACAGCAGACGCCGCCGTCCTGTCACCCGCAGCACGAAACGCAGCAGTTCGGCAAAGCACCACACCTGCGGCCCGCCCAGTTCGTAGATCCGCCCGCAGGCTTCGGGTCTGGTCAGCGCCGCCATCACCGCGTCGGCCACATCGCCGACATAGACCGGCTGAAACCGCGTCCGCCCGCCGCCGATCAGCGGCAGAAACGGCGAGAATCGCGCCATCCGCGCGAACATGTTGAAGAAATTGTCCTCGGGCCCGAAGACGATCGACGGGCGCAGCACCGCAGCCGCGCTGAACGCCCCCAGCACCGCCAGCTCGCCGGCCCCCTTGCTTTCGGCATAGCGGCTGTCGCTGGTCACATCGGCTCCGATCGCCGAAACGTGCACCAGCCGGCGCACCCCCGCTGCGGTGCAGGCCTGCGCGATATTGAACGCGCCGTCGCGCTGCAGCGCCTGGAACTGCCCCTTGCGCGCCTCGACGAGGATACCGACCAGATTGATCGCGTAATCGGCGCCGTCGACCACGGCGCGCACGGCGGCCGGATCGGTGATATCCGCCACATACGGCACGATCTGCGCGGGATCGCCGCCCGGCAGCAGGGCACGCGCATCCCCCGCAAACCGCCCGGCCACCCGCACCTGATGCCCCGCCGCGGCCAGCCGCTGCACGACATGCCGCCCGATGAACCCCGCCCCGCCGAACACCGCCACCGTCGCCATTTGCCTCATCCCCTCGTCACGCTTTGTCCGAATAAATGCATTTTTTACCCCGATCCGGCCGATGGCGCGTTGACGCCGCCGCAAAGGCCCGCTACATCCCCCGCCCTGACCGGACGACTGACCGGTCGAACGGATGCCCAGATGGCGGAATTGGTAGACGCGCAGGTTTCAGGTACCTGTGGCCGCAAGGTCGTGGAAGTTCGAGTCTTCTTCTGGGCACCATATAAATCATGACAAACGGCAGCACCATCTTCATGCCGAACGGCACCATCCACCTGCACAAGAACGATCTGCCCGCCGGGCTGGACCTCGGGCCGGTGGTCGCCGTCGACACCGAGACCATGGGCCTGAACCCGCAGCGCGACCGGCTGTGTCTGGCGCAGCTGTCGGCGGGCGACGGGCACGCCCATCTGGTCCAGTTCGTCCCCGAACGCCTGGGCGGGCACGGTTACGACGCCCCCAATCTGGCCCGGCTGATGGCCGACCCCACAGTGACAAAGCTGATGCATTTCGGACGCTTCGATGTCGGCATGCTGCAGCAGGCGCTGGGCGTCACCGTCGCGCCGGTGCGCTGCACCAAGATCGCCGCCAAGCTGGTGCGCACCTTCACCGACCGCCACGGCCTGCGCGACCTGTGCCGCGAACTGCTGGGGATCGAGATTTCCAAACAGCAGCAGACCTCGGACTGGGGCGCGGCCGAACTGACCCCCGAACAACTGGCCTATGCCGCATCGGATGTACTGCACCTGCATGCGCTGTGGGCGAAGCTGGAAGCACTGCTGATCCGCGAGAACCGGCTGGACCTGGCGCTGGCCTGCTGCGACTTCCTGCCGCACCGCGCCCGGCTGGACATTCTGGGCTACGAGGACCCGGACATTTTCCGGCACTGACGATATAATAATACCGGCACATTCACCGGCACGCCAGAAACACAATATACGATCGAAGCCGCGGCTCTCTCCGGCCCGAGGCCCGATGGAAACGTTCGGTTTTACCGTGCTGATTGCCAGTCCGTGTCTCGCCCCGCTTCTTGCCGGTGCCGTTCCCATCGCCTTCATCCGCGATCTCGGGCGCGGGGCGAAGTCTTCCTGAGGAAGATATTCTGAATATATAAAGAAAATATTCCTTATTCTGACCTAGATCGGCTAAAGCCGCGGATTACTGCCGCCCTCCTCTGTCGCTCCTCCACCGATGGGCACATGTTTTTGCCAGATTTTTCCGCCAGTGTGCTACGTTCGGCAGCGCAGCCCGTTGACCCACCGGAGCACCTCCCCACATAGAGAGCCTATGACGCACGCATCTTCCCTTGCCCAGACGCAGACCGCAGCCGACCCGATCGCCACCGCCCGTCAGGTGCTGGCGACCGAAGCCGAGGCGCTGGGCGCGCTGGCCGCCACACTGGACGGAAAATTCGTGCAGGCGCTGGACGTCCTGGCCGCCGCCAGCGGGCGCGTCGTCGTCACCGGCATGGGCAAATCGGGCCATGTCGGGCGCAAGATCGCCGCCACCATGGCGTCCACCGGCTCCCCCAGCCAGTTCGTGCACCCGGGCGAGGCCTCGCACGGGGATCTGGGGATGATCGTCGCCGGCGATGCCGTGCTGGCGCTGTCGAATTCCGGGGAAACGGCGGAACTCGCCGACCTGATCGCGCATACGCGGCGCTTTCACATTGGGCTGGTCGCCATCACCGCGCGTGCCGAAAGTGCGCTGGCCCGCGCCGCCGATGTCGCACTGGTGCTGCCGAAAGCGCCCGAGGCCTGCCCGATGGGGCTGGCGCCGACCACCAGCACCACGATGCAATTGGCACTGGGCGATGCGTTGTGCGTCGCGCTGCTGGAACGCCGCGGTTTCACCGCCGCCGATTTCCGTGTGTTCCACCCGGGCGGGCGGCTGGGCGCGCAACTCACCCGCGTCGCCGACCTGATGCACTACGATCCCCTGCCGCTGTGCCCTGAGGCCGTGCCGGTGGTCGACGCGGTTGCCGTGATGTCGTCTGGCCGGTTCGGTTGCGTCGGACTGACCGACGAAGCAGGCAGGCTCAGCGGCATCATCACCGACGGCGACCTGCGCCGCGCGCTCGGCCGCCCCGACCTGACCGCCCTGCCGGCCCGCGATGTGATGACTCGTGCGCCGCGCACCATTGGCGCCGACACGCTGGCGGCCGAGGCGCTGCACATGATCAACGCGCACGGCATTACCGCCCTGTTCGTACTCGACGACGCCAGCCGGCCGATCGGCCTGCTGCATGTGCACGACCTGTTGCGGGCGGGAGTCGCATGAACGTCGCCCAGCCCCCTCCACCGCCCGAACGCCAGCTCTCGGTGCCCAGCAACCTGCGGCGCACGGTGGATGCGGCGGCCATCGCGCGGCGCCACTTTTTCATCACCCTGACCAAGTGGATCCTGCCGGTCGCCGCCCTCTGCCTGCTGGGACTGATGGTGATCTGGCCGGAACTGCAGAAAGTCGAAGACAGCGGGCGGCTGACCATCCAGCGGACCATCGGCGGCGATCCCGAAGGCGCGCGCGTCATCTCGGCGCGCTATCGCAGCGTCGACGACCGCAACCGCCCCTATACGATCACTGCGGATCAGGTCGATCAGGTCGACCAGAACAGCATGCAGCTACAAAACCCCACCGCCGACCTGACGACCGAAAGCGGCGCCTGGCTGCTGGTGGAATCGGCCAGCGGCCTGTACCGGAAAACGCAGGATGAACTGGACCTCGGCGGCGGCGTGACATTGTGGCACGACAACGGATCGGTGCTGCGCACCCACGCCATGACCCTGAACCTCAAGGACGGCAGCGCCAGCAGCAACACGCCGGTCTCCATCCAGGGCCCCTTCGGCACGCTTAACGCCCAGGGCTTCACATTGACGGGGCGCGGCGCCGTGGTCCATTTCTCCGGGCAGAGCCACCTTGTGCTGAACGAGAATTCTCCGTGACAGTTTCCGCTCCGATGCAGCGGCCCGTTTGCCGCTCGCCTGTCTTTTGCGCGTTTCTCGCCGCGGTCATCGCGGCTGCCCTGGGCATGACGGCACCCGCCGCCCAGGCCCAGGGGATCGACATGACGCGCGGCGGCGCCGTCGACATCACGGCCGACAACGGCATCGAATGGCGGCGCGACGAACAGATCGTCATCGCCCAGGGCAACGCGCGCGCCACACGGGGCGGGGTCACCGTCACCGCCGACCGGCTGATCGCACGTTACCGCCCGCGCCGCGGCGCGGCGGCGGCGCAACGGTCCTCCGGCGGTGACACCGGCCTGGGCGGTGCGAACGAGATCTACCGGCTGGAAGCGCGCGGCCATGTCGTGATCACCACCGCGACCGACCGCGCCACCGGCGAACAGGCCACCTACGACATGGACCAGGCCGTGCTGGTGATGACCGGCAGCAATCTGTCCATCACCAGCAAGGAACAGACACTGACCGCGCGCGACAGTCTGGAATACTGGTCGCAACGCCACATGGCGGTGGCGCGCGGCGATGCCGTGGCGCGCGATACGGAAAACCGCGTCATCCGCGCCGATGTGCTGGTCGGCTATTTCAAACCCGACAACGCCGCCCAAACCCCAGCCGCGCGCACGCCGGCCAATGCACGCCCGGGCGGCAACACCAGGGTCGATCGCATCGAGGCTTTCGGCAATGTCGAGGTGCGCACCGCGACCGAAGTTCTGCGCGGCGATCGCGGCGTCTATTCCCCCGACCAGGGGATCGCGCGCGTGGCGGGCAATGTGCGCATCACCCGCGGGCAGGACCAATTGAACGGGTCGCTGGCCGAAACCAATCTCAACACCGGCGTTTCACGCCTGCTGGCCGCCCCCGGCGACCGGGTCGAAGGCGTGATCATCCGCGAGAGCGACACGGCGCCCCCCGCCCCGCAGCCACCGCCCTCCAGACCGGAACGCCGCTGATGACGCACCAGCAGACCACTGTCAGGCCCCAGAATGCCAGGCCACAGAACGTCAGTGCACATGACAGCGGGCTGGTCGCCACCGGCTTGAGCAAGTCGTTCAAGAAACGCGTGGTTGTCCGCCAGGCATCGCTGGCCGTGCGGCGCGGCGAAGCGGTGGGTCTTCTGGGCCCGAACGGCGCCGGCAAGACCACGACGTTCTATATGATCATCGGCCTGATCCCCCAGGATGCCGGGATCATCACCGTCGACGGCGCCGACATCAGCGCGCTGCCGATGTACCGCCGCGCCCGGCTGGGGCTTGGCTACCTGCCGCAGGAAGCCTCGATCTTCCGCGGGCTGAACGTCGAACAGAACATCCTCGCCGCGCTGGAAGTGGTGGAAGGAAACCGCGACCGGCGCCAGATGATGCTCGACGAACTGCTGAACGAGTTCAGCATCACGCATCTGCGCCGCACCCCCTCGCTCGCCCTGTCGGGCGGGGAACGCCGGCGCGTCGAGATCGCGCGCACGCTGGCCACGCACCCGTCCTACGTGCTGCTCGACGAACCGCTGGCCGGGATCGACCCGATCGCCGTCGGCGAAATCCGCGATCTGGTGAAGCATCTGAAAAACCGTGGCATCGGCGTGCTGATCACCGACCACAACGTCCGCGAAACGCTGGAAATCATCGACCGCGCCTATATCCTCTACGACGGTCAGGTGCTGATGGAAGGCACCTCGGACGAGATCGTCTCGGACGAGAACGTCCGTCGCGTCTATCTCGGGGAAAAATTCTCTCTCTGAGAATCCGGGTCAGGCGGGTGTCCGCCGCCGTCTAAATTCCCGATGGCCCTGCCGTATTGCTGCAATTCACCCTGATCACACCGGCAGCAGTAACGGATTAATCCCCAACCAACCGCGCCTGCTGTCGGTCTCCGGGCGGCGAAATATCCTTTAAGTGTGTCATTTAAATGCGTTATCGAGGCACAGCCAATGACAGGCAATAACCGCAGCCCGCACCGATAACGCGGTGATTTATTAACCTCTGCCTTGTAATTCTATGATGCATGCCCGGTATGACCGGGCTATCCTGAGGGTTCTCCTGATGGACCGGCCCATCAGGGGCCATCGTGGGAGTGTATCGGACCCTGGCAATGGAGCTCGGACACAGGCTGGATCTTCGCCAGACACAAGGTCTGGTCATGACGCCTCAATTGCGGCAGGCCATCAAGCTGCTGCAATGTTCGAACACCGAAATCGCCGCGCTGATCGACACCGAACTCGAAAAGAACCCGCTGCTCGAGCGCCGGGATGCCGCGGGGGAAGCGCCCGAACGCCCCGCCCCCGACCAGCGCGCCCAGCAGGCCCCGGTCGACATCGCCCAGGCCGCCGCCACAGGGCAGATCGCCACCGACATCAGGTTCGGCGATGACACCTATGCCAACAGCTTCGACCACGGCACCGCGGCGGACGGATACGCGCGTTATGGCACGAGCACCCGCGGCGGCAGTTTCGACGATGCGCCCGACGCTCTCGACAGCCTGCAGGCCCCTCCGCCCAGCCTGCGCGAACACATCGAACAGCAGATCCGCCTCGGCTTTCAGGATGCAGCCAACCGCCGCATCGCCATGCATCTGCTCGCCAATCTGGACCCGGCCGGCCGGCTGAATGCCGATCTCGGCCTGCTGGCCACAGCACTGCACGTATCGCGCGCGCGGGTGAACACAGTGCTGGCCACCATGCAGCGCTTCGACCCCGTCGGCCTGTTCGCGCGCGATCTGCGCGAATGCCTGGCCTTGCAGCTGGAAGAGCTGGGGCGGATGGACCCGTATATGGACCGGCTGCTGGACAACCTGCACCTGCTGGCACGGCGCGACATGGCCGGGCTGCGCACCGCCTGCGGCGTGGATGCGGAGGATTTGACCGACATGATCGCCGATCTGCGCCGCCTGAACCCCAAACCCGCCGCCGGCTTCACGTTCGAACCCGCCCTCGCCGAGCCGCCCGACATTCTGATGCGCGCCACACCCGACAACGGCTGGTTCATCGAGATGAACCCGCAAACCAAGCCCCGCGTCCTGGTAAATCATAAATTTTACGCATATCTGGCCGCTTCGGCCAAAGGCGCCGACAAAACCTTCGTCGCCGAACAGTTCGCCGCCGCCAGTTGGCTGGTCCGCGCCTTGCAGCAGCGCGCCCACACCATTCTGCGTGTCGTCACGGAAATCGTGCAGCGCCAGGACACTTTCTTCCGCCACGGCGTGCAATGGCTGAAGCCGCTGGTGCTGCGCGACATCGCCGAGGCGCTCGACCTGCATGAAAGCACGGTCAGCCGGGTGACGTCCAACAAGCGTATCGCCACACCTTTCGGTATTCTCGACCTGAAATATTTCTTCACACAGGCCATCAACGGCACCGCCGACGGGCTGACACACAGCGCGGAATCGGTGCGTTTCCGCATCCGGTCGATGATCGATGCCGAACCGGCGGCAAAGATTCTGAGCGACGATACGATTGTTGCGCTTTTACGTCAGGAGGGCGTGGACATCGCACGCAGAACCGTGGCCAAATACAGGGAGGCGATGCATATCGGATCGTCCGTACAACGGCGGCGGGAGAAAATGTCCATTAGCTGAACCGGGGGCATTGAAAAACCTTCGGAACAATAACAACTCTCACAGATGGGTTGTTGCCTGTATGCAGGGAATGACCCGCAACATAGATAGAGGGGTAGCTTTCATGCACATCATGGTGTCGGGAAAGCAGGTAGATGTTGGCGATGCGCTGAAAACACACGCATCCAACGGGCTGCAGATCATCGCGGGGAAATACTTCGATCACGCGATCGAAGCGCGTGTTGTTTTCGGCAAGGCCCGCAGCTTCTTTACCTGTGACATCGATATCCACGCCGGCCGGGGCCTGAACATGCGCGGCGAAGGCGAAGCCGCCAGCGCACATGCGGCTTTCGACGATGCGGCAGAGCATATTGCCAAACGCCTGCGCCGCTATCGGCGCCGCATGAACGAACATGCACGCGAACTGGCCAACCGTGAACGGCCCGAAGCAGCACGTCAGTACGTCCTGCGTCAGGAAGAAGACACCGAACACGAAGTCAACGATGCACCGCAGAACAACGGTCTGCCCGCCGAATACGCGCTGACGACGCAGGCGACGATCGTGGCCGAACTGCCCGAGGAAATCTCGCGCCTGACGGTCGGGGAAGCGGTGATGCGGCTCGATCTGGCAGACCTTCCGGTCATGATGTTCCGTAACAGCGCCTCGGGCGAACTGAACGTCGTCTATCGTCGCAATGACGGCCATATCGGCTGGATCGACCCCAGCAGCGCCAAATAATTTCCACATACCAGGGGGGCAAGACATCTTGCCCCCGAAAGGTATCGACACGGGCCACGTTCGCGCCCATGTCTTTGGCATGTCGAAACCCCAGACGGCTCCATCTTCCGTTACCTTCATCCCGCCCAAACAGCCTGCACGGCCAGCGCTGCACAGGCTGAAGGTCGTCTCGGACTTTGCGCCCGCCGGCGATCAGCCGGCCGCCATCGCCACCTTGACCCAGGGTGTCGAGGCGGGCGAGCGCGATCAGGTGTTGCTGGGCGTGACGGGCTCCGGCAAGACCTTCACCATGGCAAAGGTGATCGAGGCAACGCAGCGCCCGGCGCTGATCCTCGCCCCGAACAAGACTCTCGCCGCGCAGCTCTACGCCGAGATGAAGGCGTTCTTTCCCGACAACGCGGTGGAATATTTCGTCTCGTACTACGACTACTACCAGCCCGAAGCCTATGTGCCGCGCACCGATACCTACATCGAGAAAGACGCGCAGATCAACGAGGCGATCGACCGCATGCGCCACTCCGCCACCCAGGCGCTGCTTGAACGCAACGACGTGGTGATCGTTGCATCGGTGTCGTGCATCTACGGTATCGGCTCGGTCGAGACTTATTCGAACATGGTGATCCGTCTGGAAGAAGGTGGGCGCATCGACCGCGACGTACTGGCCAAAGGCCTCGTCGAACTTCAGTACCGCCGCAACGACACCGCGTTCCAGCGCGGCACCTTCCGTCTGCGCGGCGAGACCGTGGATATCTATCCGTCGCACTACGAGGATCGCGCCTGGCGCATCAGCCTGTTCGGCGACGAGATCGAGAAAATCTCGGAATTCGATCCGCTGACCGGCGAGGAAGCCGCCGTGCTGCAGTCGATCGCCATCTATGCGAACAGCCACTACGTCACCCCGCGCCCGACGCTGCAGCAGGCGATCGGTCGGATCAAACAGGAACTGAAGGAGCAGCTCGGCAAACTGCACGCCGACGGCAAGCTGCTGGAAGCGCAGCGTCTGGAACAACGCACCACCTTCGACCTGGAAATGATGGAGACCACCGGCGTCTGCAAGGGGATCGAGAACTACTCGCGCTATCTGTCCGGCCGCGCGCCGGGCGAACCGCCGCCGACCCTGTTCGAATATCTGCCCGAGAACGCGTTGCTGATCGTCGATGAAAGCCACGTCACGGTCGGGCAGTTGGGCGGCATGTACCGCGGCGACTTCAATCGCAAATCGGTGCTGTCCGAATACGGGTTCCGCCTGCCCTCCTGCCTCGACAACCGTCCCCTGAAGTTCGAGGAATGGGATACCTATCGCCCGCAGAGCATGTTCGTTTCCGCCACGCCCGGCCCGTGGGAGATGGAGCGCACGCACGGCGTGTTTGCCGAACAGGTGATCCGCCCGACCGGCCTGATCGACCCGGTCACAGAAGTTCGCCCGGTGAGCAATCAGGTCGACGACTTGCTGGCCGAATGCCGCGCCGCCGCGCTGAAGGGCAGCCGCGTGCTGGTCACCACGCTGACCAAGCGCATGGCCGAAGATCTAACCGAATACATGCTCGAAAACGGCGTGCGCGTGCGCTACCTGCACAGCGACATCGACACGCTGGAACGCGTCGAGATCATCCGCGATCTGCGGCTGGGCGTGTTCGACGTGCTGGTCGGCATCAACCTGCTGCGCGAGGGGCTGGATATCCCTGAATGCGCGCTGGTCGCCATTCTGGACGCCGACAAGGAAGGTTTCCTGCGCAGTGAAACATCACTGATCCAGACCATCGGCCGTGCGGCGCGCAACGTCGACGGCCGTGTGATTCTGTATGCCGATACCATGACACGCAGCCTGCGCCGCGCGCTGGAAGAAACCGAGCGCCGCCGCACCCGCCAGACCGAATGGAATAAGGCGCATGGGATTACTCCGGCTAGCGTGAAGAAAAACATCGGCGACGCGCTGCAATCGGTCTACGAACAGGATTACGTTACCGTCTCGGCCAGTAAGGATGGCGCAATCGATAACCTGATCGGCAAAGATTTGAAGAGCAGTATCGCCATTTTGGAGAAAAAAATGCGCGACGCCGCCGCCGACCTGGAATTCGAAACCGCCGCCCGCCTGCGCGACGAAATCAAGCGGCTGGAAGCGCTGGACCTTGGGCTGCAAGCCAACCTGGCAGGGCGGTCGCTGCGCGAGTCCACCCCGCATATGCCGAAATCTACCGGCAGTTCCGACAAAAAACTCCGTGCATCTCGGCGCCGGAAAGGTCCATAATCGGAACGTTCGCAGACGGACCACAGCCACCAGTTAGTGCGGGATGTTTTTGGGTGGGCTTTTCCGCCCCCATAAAAATAACGGCAAGAGGAAATTGAAATGCTCCAGGCTTGTCTGAACGGAAAACGCGGCAAGGATTTTCATCCGGCCGTGCCGTGCAACATCGCTGAACTGGTCGAGGACGCCTTGGCCGCCACGCAGGCAGGCGCGGACGAACTGCATATCCATCCCCGCGACAAGGCCGGGCAGGAAAGTCTGCATCCGCAGGACATCGAAGACACGATCCGCGCCATTCGCCAGCGTGTACCCGGCGTGCCGATCGGGGTTTCCACCGGGTGGTGGATCGCCCCGGGCGGCCGGGCGCGACAGGACCTCATCCGCCAGTGGCAAAAGCTGCCGCCCGAAGCGCGCCCCGACTACATATCGGTCAACATCGGCGAAGAAGACGCCCCCGAGATCATCGCGCATGCGCGCGCCCTGGGCATCGGGGTCGAGGCCGGGCTGTCCACACCGCAGGACGCCACGCGTTTCATTGCCATGCCGGCGGCGCGCGGATGCATGCGCGTGCTGATCGAAGTGGCGGAACAGGACATCATCGACGCGCTGCTGACCACGCGCGCCATCGCCACCATCGTGGTCGGCGCGCAGATCCACCTGCCCAGCCTGCTGCACGGCTACGAACAGACGATGTGGCAGGTCTATCGCGCAGCGGTCGCGCTGGGGCTGGACCAGCGCATCGGACTGGAGGATGGCGCCCTGCTGGCATCGGGCGAACGGGCCGCAAGCAATGCCCAGATGATCCGCGCTGCAAAGGAACTGGCCGCTGCGCATGCCGGCCTGCAAACCGGTGAACACCCCCCCGGCATGGTCAGCGCTGCGGAATAAACTCGGGTCCGGCGGGCGGCCTGCGGTTTGCCGCCCGCTTCGATCGCTACGATCAGGACCCATAAACTGTTTACACGATAACGCGTCGTGTGATTCGTATTTCCCCCTGTGATTGGTGGGGATACGGTGATGCCCGGAGAATTCTGGCTGAGTGATGCGCAATGGGAGCGTTTACGCCCGTTACTG
>JAVBUO010000073.1:0-2903 GCA_031555315.1 Acetobacteraceae bacterium | reverse complement strand
AGAACCATGAAAAGAGAATAGAGAGAAAATCAAAAAAAAGAAGAGCACAAGGGGGATACCTAAGTACCAAGAGCCGAAGAAGGACGTAGAAAGCTGCGAAAAGCTATGGGGAGCTGCACACGAGCATAGAGCCATAGATATCCGAATGGGGAAACCTAATAGAGTAAACCTCTATTATCCTATACTGAAAAAGTAGGTATAGAGAAGGGAACCATCCGAACTGAAACATCTAAGTAGGATGAGGAAAAGAAAGATACAATCGATTTTCTAAGTAGCGGCGAGCGAACAGGAAAGAGCCCAAACCATGTACTTGTACATGGGGTTTCGGTATCACATAAACGACCAGGAATGATAATAGAACTTGTTTGGGAAACAAGACCAAAGAGGGTGAAAGTCCCGTATATGAAATCAAGACTGGCGTAGTGATTACCAGAGTAGCACGGAGCACGAGAAATTCCGTGTGAAGACGGGGGGACCACCTCCCAAGGCTAAATACTACTTGGTGACTGATAGAGAAATAGTACTGTGAAGGAAAGGTGAAAAGGACCCCGGGAGGGGAGTGAAAGAGAACTTGAAACCTTGTGCTTACAAGCAGCGGGAGCGTAAGTAACCGCGTACTTTTTGTAGAACGGTCCGGCGAGTTACTATGTTAGGCAAGGTTAATAACTAAGAAGGTTAGGAGCCGAAGCGAAAGCGAGTCTTAAATGGGCGAATGAAGTCTAATGTAGTAGACACGAAACCGAGTGACCTATCCATGAGCAGGTTGAAGTTACCGTAAAAGGTAATGGAGGACCGAACTTATATCTGGTAAAAAAGGTTAGGATGACTTGTGGATAGCGGAGAAATTCCAATCGAACTCGGAGATAGCTGGTTCTCCTCGAAATAGCTTTAGGGCTAGCCTTTTTTAATAGTCTAGTGGAGGTAAAGCACTGAATTGGCTAGGGGGACTACAATCCTACCGAACCATATCAAACTAAGAATGCCATATAGATGATGAAAAGGAGTCAGACTGTGTGAGATAAGTCTCACAGTCAAAAGGGAAACAGCCCAGACCACCAGCTAAGGTCCCAAAGGTGATGTTAAGTGGGAAAGGATGTGAGGTTTCATAGACAGCTAGGATGTTGGCTTAGAAGCAGCCACTCATTTAAAGAGTGCGTAATAGCTCACTAGTCGAGAGACCTTGCGCCGAAGATTTAACGGGGCTAAAATATCACACCGAAGCTGTGGATTTTATAAGTAATTATAAAGTGGTAGAGGAGCAAAATATATGAGACGAAGCTAAAGCGAAAGCGATAGTGGATTATATATAAGAGAGAATGCCGGAATGAGTAGCGAGAGATACGTGAGAATCGTATCGGCCGAAAGCCCAAGGTTTCCTATGTAAAGCTGATCTGCATAGGGTTAGTCGGGAACTAAGACGAGGACGAAAGTCGTAGTTGATGAACAGTAGGTGATATTCCTACACTATTTATAAACAGAACTGTGGGGAAGCAGGAGGATAACTAGACCAGGGAATGGAAAGACCTGGCTAAGTACAGAGTCCGGATATGAGGCAAATCCTTGTATCCATTCAGGATGATGTATAAGGGGGAGTGAAATTTAAGTAACGAAGCTAGTGATTTCACACTGACGAGAAAAGCCACTATTGTTTTATAAATACCCGTACCGCAAACCGACACAGGTGGGCGCGAAGAGAATTCTAAGGCTAGCAGGATAAATATTGTCAAGGAACTCGGCAAAATATTCCCGTAACTTCGGGATAAGGGAAGCCTAGAAATAGGCCACAGAAAACAGGCCCAAGCAACTGTTTAACAAAAACACAGGTGTCTGCAAAAGCGAGAGCTGAAGTATAGGCGCTGACGCCTGCCCGGTGCTGGAAGGTCAAGGGGAAGTGTTAGCCGTAAGGCGAGGCACAGAACTTAAGCCCCAGTAAACGGCGGCTGTAACTATAACGGTCCTAAGGTAGCGAAATTCCTTGTCGGGTAAGTTCCGACCCGCACGAAAGGCGTAATGATTTGGGCACTGTCTCGACAATGTACCTGGTGAAGTTGGAGTACCAGTGAAGATACTGGTTACCTACGATAGGACGGAAAGACCCCATGGAGCTTCACTGCAACTTAATACTGATATTCGTTGTTTTATGTACAGGATAGAAGGGAGACTTAGAAGCGGGTGCGCTAGCACTCGTGGAGTCAACGTTGGGATACCTTCCTTAAAACAATGGATATCTAACTTACTACTATGAAACTAGTAGGAGGACAATGTTAGGTGGGCAGTTTGACTGGGGCGGTCGCCTCCAAAAGAGTAACGGAGGCGTTCAAAGGTCACCTCAGAATGGATGGAAACCATTCGTAGAGTGCAAAGGCATAAGGTGGCTTAACTGTAAGACTGACAAGTCGAGCAGATACGAAAGTAGGACTTAGTGATCCGGTGGTAGAAAGTGGAATTGCCATCGCTCAACGGATAAAAGTTACCCTGGGGATAACAGGCTGATTCCTTCCAATAGTTCACATTGACGAAGGAGTTTGGCACCTCGATGTCGGCTCATCACATCCTGGAGCTGGAGAAGGTTCCAAGGGTTGGGCTGTTCGCCCATTAAAGTGGTACGTGAGCTGGGTTCAGAACGTCGTGAGACAGTTCGGTCCCTATCCGTCGTAGGCGCAGGAAATTTGAGAGGATTCATCCTTAGTACGAGAGGACCGGGATGAATGGACCAATGGTGTATCTGTTGTACTACCAAGTGCATGGCAGAGTAGCTAAGTCCGTATTAGATAAACGCTGAAAGCATCTAAGTGTGAAACTAACCTCAAGATAAGATTTCCCATCGTAAGAGTAAGACCCCTTATAGACGATAAGGTTGATAGGTTAAGGGTGTAAGCATAGCAATATGTTAAGCTGATTAA
>JAVBUO010000062.1:0-43213 GCA_031555315.1 Acetobacteraceae bacterium | reverse complement strand
GCGTTCTGCACCGAAACCAGCGTGGTGCCCGTCGCGTTGCCGTTGACGATCAGCCGGTCGGTGGTCTGGTCGGCCAATGCACCGCCGGCGTTCAGCACCGTGTTCATCCGCACCATCGCAGCGCCGGATGCCGTGTAGGCGCCGTCGATCAACAACGTGCGCCCCGCCGTGGACGTGGTACCGCGCAGATCGAGAATACCGCTGTCGCTGGCAACCGCGGCGGCGATGGTGAAATCACCGCCCGATGCATCGACGCGCGCCCCCGATGCGAGATTGAGCGCGGTCAGTGTCGAGGTCGCCGTCGTTCCTTTCGCCACCAGTTCCCAGACGGCGCTGTCCGACAGGTTCATCGTGAAGTTCGCATTGGTGGCGCCGGTAAACACCATCCCCTGCACGACGGCGCCCTGGCTGATACTGGCGGTGGCCGAGGTGCGGTCCATCGCCTCGAACAGCCAGCCGTCGCTGGCCGCGGTCAACAGGCTTCCCGCGCCGCGCAGATTGAACACGGCGTCCGTCTGGGCATAGGTCGTGCCGCCGGATGTGCCGGATTCGAACTTGATCAGCGACGCCGTCGTCGATGTGGTGGTCATCACCGCATTGTTGAACGACGCGGTGCTCCCGACGGAATTTCCGTAGGTTCCCTTGTCGTTGACCGTATAGAAGACCGCTTCGGCCGCCGATTGAATGCGCGTCGAGCTGGCATCGAAATTGGCATCCAGTGTTGCCGCCCGATAGGACGCATTGATGCCGCCATCGCCGAGCAGCAGGATCGCGCCGGTGTCTGCCGCACCTGTGGTGTCGATTTCCATCCGTCCACGCGAGATCAGCAGGCCACCGCCATTACCGGCATCGCGCGTTTTGCCGATCCTGATCGCCGAGGATGTGCTGCCCGACGTGGTGATCGAGCTGTCGTTGATGTCGACGGTGCTATCGCGGCCCGACACGTAAATACCGATGCTGTAAGTGCCACTGGTATTGATGGTGGTCATGCCGCTGACGGTTACCGTGCCGGAACCTGAGTCATGGCCGGAACCGTTATCTGTCTGTGCAATGGCACGGATGGCTGCCGTAGTCATCAGGGCGGCATACCCACCCGACGATGCGCTTGCATTGGCCGTGATGGTCAGATTGTCGAATGTGGCGTGTGCCATGGCGGTCGGATCATAATCACTGCTGTTAACCGAGCCGCCAGCCAACACACCGTAAGAGAAAGAACCCGCGAAGAGGTTGTCCGTCTTCCGGTGTCCAAGATTGATCGTCACATCGCCGCCGGTGAACCGCCCGTTCGTCGTCACCTCGATCGCGGTCGCCTGAACGTTCGCGACAGGTGTCGCTCCAGCGTTGACGTTCAATACGACATCACCAACCGTCATCGTGTTTGTGGCAGTTGCGGCGCTTATCACGCGGAAGCCCCAAACGCTGGCAGAGCGCGGCGTGATGTTGAACGTAACAGGCACGGCGTTGTTGATGGTCAGCACATTGCTGCCACCCGACGTCGTACTTTCGCCCACCGTGATGTAACTGGTCCAGCCCACGGTCCGATCAATCGTGGCAGACGGCGGCGTCCATGTACACGCGCTACCGCCAGAAACGACCCAGTTATCTGCCGTATTCGCAGTCGGTGGGCAGGCCGCCTGGGCCGCACCGGCGGCCACCAGCAGCCCGGCAAAGGCTGTGTATGCCAGTAAGCAATTACGAAATGTATAGGGTTTGTACATTCTGCTAGTTCCCACTCTTCATCAACCCATTCGGCAATGAAGTGAGTCATAAATCATTTTTTAGGGAAATATCCATAATGGGTAGATAATCTCAATTGGAATTTTACTAATTGTGACATTTAATCTACAAGTATTCTATATTTTATATATTTTCTAATTTATCGTTTTATTATTTGAACATTTCAATCACATTGCACGCCTGGGTTGAGACAATAACGCACCCTTAATTCAACTTATACGTTAGTTGACCTGAAGAAGAGGGCTCACGGCTTTGGAAGTCAGAAAGTTGCGCAAGCAAGTGCGTTGCGCCCAACCGGCGGCCTTGGTGTCGCTGTATGGGTAAATCGTTGCTGGGCAGGCCGGCACACGGCAGATGCATCCCGCAACCGAAGCCCGTGCTGCGGGCAACAGCACATTGAAGAAATGGACCGTGTCCATCTGCGAGACTCACCCGCCCCGAAAAGACGGATACCGATAAAAAAACGGCAGGGGATCGCCCCCTGCCGCAGTCCGTTCCAACCGGTCTTTTTATCCCTGGCGGAACGAAGCCTCAGTGTTCGTGCGTGTGCAGATCCACGTCCTTGGTTTCACGCAGGAACAGCACGCCGATCACCGCCGTGATCACCGCCACGACGATCGGATACCACAGGCCGTAGTAGATATTGCCCGACCACGCGACCAAAGCCGTCGCCAGCAGCGGCAGCATGCCGCCAAACCAGCCATTGCCGATGTGATAGGGCAGCGACATCGATGTATAGCGGATCTTGGTGGGGAACAGCTCGACCAGGAACGCGGCGATCGGGCCGTAGACCATCGTCACGTAAAGCAGCATCACGAACAGGATCGCCATGGTCAGCGGCCAGTTGATCTTGCTGGTATCCGCCGACGCCGGATAACCCGCCGCCCGCAGCGCCGCCGTGTATTCCGCTGCGTTGAACCCTTCCAGCCGGGTGGAGCCGATCGTCACCACCACCGGCTTGCCGGGTTCGGCCGGCACGCGCGTGAACGACAGGCCCGATTTGGTCAGGAAGTCCTGCGCGCGGTCACATGTCGAAAACTCCGACCACGGTCCCACGAAGATGTGGAAGTTACACGTGTTGGCATCGGCCGCCACCTGCACCGGCACGTTCTGCTGGAAGCGCGCCAGGTCCGGGTTCACCGCACCGGTCAGCGCGCCGAACAGCGGGAAGTAGGTCAGCGCCGCGATCACGCAGCCCGCCAGGATGATCTTCAGCCGGCCGATCTTGTCCGACAGCCAGCCGAAGAAGATGAAGAACGGCGTGCCCAGCAGCAGTGCCAGCCCGATCATCGTGTACGCCGTCAGGTAATCGACCTTTAACGTGATGGTCAGGAAGAACAGCGCATAGAACTGCCCCGTGTACCAGACCACGCCCTGCCCGGCCGTGGCACCCAGCAGCGCCAGCAGCACGTACTTGTTGTTCGGATAACGCAGGAAACTGTCGGTCAGCGGCGACTTCGAACCGCGCCCTTCCGCCTTCATCTGCTTGAACAGCGGGCTTTCGTTCAGCTTCATGCGGATATAGACCGAGAACACCAGCAGGATCAGCGACACCAGGAACGGCAGACGCCAGCCCCAGGACGCGAACGTCGCCGGCTCCATCGTCACGCGGCAGATGCCGATCACCGCCAGCGACAGGAAGAAACCAAGCGTCGCCGTGGTCTGAATCCAGCTGGTCGCCAGACCGCGCTTCTTCGGGTGCGCGTGTTCAGCCACATAGGTCGCCGCACCGCCATACTCGCCGCCCAGCGCCAACCCCTGCAGCAGACGCAGGATCACCAGGATCAGCGGCGCCATCCAGCCGATGGTCGCGAAGGTCGGCAGCAGGCCGGTCGCGAAGGTAGATACCCCCATGACGAGAATGGTGACGAGGAACGTGTATTTACGCCCGACCAGATCGCCGATGCGTCCGAACACGATCGCTCCGAACGGACGCACCAGAAAGCCGGCGGCATAGGTCGCGAACGCCGACAGCAGCGCGGCGGTATCGTTACCGGGCGGGAAGAACAGCGCGGCAAAGAAAGGCGCCAGAGTCGCATAAAGATAAAAGTCGTACCATTCGAACACAGTGCCGAGCGACGACGCAAAGATCACGCGTCGTTCTTCGTGTTTGGTCACTGTGTGCTGGTAACCGCCTGTAGATAGCGACTTGTTTATCGCTTCCGTGCTGGCCGAATTCATGCAGCCGCCCTCCCTGTCTTGATTTGGCGTTGAGAGAACTTTGGTGTCTCTCTGGGGGCAGACGCTGCCACCATCCGGCGGCAAGATTCAACAAAACAAATTCAAAAATTCAATATTCGTGGAATGGTTTATTCGGACACTTCCCTGCGCAATCAATATTGCATCATCAGAAATTTTACAGAGCAACAGAATACGCCAAAGATCATCCGTTTTGGATAGTAAAATCAAAAACTGCTCTACCCGTCGGATCCGCAGGGCACCTTCTGAATTTGGGATAGCCGCAACCGGTAGCCATAATGGTCTGTTGGATAAAACCCTGCTGAATCACTTGATCAATTTCAGGTATAATGTTCTGCTAACCGTAAGCGGGAAACCTGCAGGGTGGACGGCATGCGTGCTTGTCCGCTGCTGGATGAACGAACCGAGGGGGAAGATTATAATGCCTGGCGACAAACTCATCGCGATCAAACCGTCCATCGCTGAAACGACCAAGGTCACGGCTGAAAAATATCGTGCGATGTACGCTGAAAGCCTGTCCGATCCGGAAGGTTTTTGGAAGCGTGAAGCACAGCGCATCGACTGGATCAGACCCCCGACGAAGATCAAACACGTCGACTACAGCGGCGACGTCGAGATCAAGTGGTTCTGGGACGGTACATTGAACGTTTCGGCCAACTGTCTCGACCGCCATCTGGCGACGCGCGGCGATCAGGTGGCGATCATCTGGGAGGGCGACATCCCGGGTACGTCTCTGAAAGTCACCTATCGCGAACTGCACGAGAAAGTCTGCCGCCTTGCCAATGCCATGAAGGCGCTGGGCGTGAAGAAAGGCGACCGGGTGACGATCTATCTGCCGATGGTCGTCGAAGCGGCCGTCGCGATGCTGGCCTGTGCACGAATCGGTGCCATCCATTCGGTGGTGTTCGGCGGATTCTCGCCGGAAAGTCTGGCCGGACGCATTCAGGACTGCGGATCGACGCTGTTGATCACCGCCGACGAAGGCCGCCGCGGCGGGCGGTCCGTACCGCTGAAGGCCAATGCCGATGTGGCGTTGCAGGAATGCCCCGACTGCAAGACGGTGATCGTCGTTTCGGTCACCGGCAAGACCGTGCCGATGCAGGCCGGGCGCGACCACGCCTATGCCGACATAACCGCGAAAGCATCGCCCGACTGCCCGCCCGAAGAAATGAATGCGGAAGACCCGCTGTTCATCCTCTACACGTCCGGCTCGACCGGCAAGCCGAAGGGTGTGCTGCACACCTCGGGCGGTTACATCGTCTGGGCATCGTTCACGCATGAACTGGTGTTCGACTATCGCGACAAGGAAGTGTTCTGGTGCACCGCCGACGTCGGCTGGGTGACGGGGCACACCTATATCGTCTATGGCCCGCTGGCCAACGGCGCGACCACACTGATGTTCGAAGGTGTGCCGAATTACCCGGATTCCAGCCGCTTCTGGCAGGTGGTGGACAAGTACCAGGTCAACATCTTCTACACCGCGCCCACGGCGATCCGTTCTCTGATGCGCGAAGGCGAAGAGCCGGTAAAGAGGTGCAGCCGCAAATCGCTGCGTATCCTGGGCTCGGTGGGCGAACCGATCAATCCGGAAGCCTGGCTGTGGTACTACCGCGTGGTCGGCGATGAGCGCTGCCCGGTCGTCGACACCTGGTGGCAGACCGAAACCGGCGGCACGCTGATTGGCGTGATCCCGGGGGCGATCGCCCAAAAACCCGGTTCGGCGACGCTGCCCATGCCCGGTGTGCAGCCCATTCTGGTCGACGGCGACGGTAACGAACTGCAAGGCGCGACGGAAGGCAACCTGTGCATCCGCGACGGCTGGCCCGGACAGATGCGTACCGTCTATGGCGATCACAAGCGTTTCGTGCAGACCTATTTCACCACCTTCAAGGGACTCTACACCACCGGCGACGGCGCACGCCGCGACGAGGACGGTTACTGGTGGATTACCGGCCGCGTCGACGACGTGATCAACGTGTCCGGTCACCGCATGGGCACCGCCGAGATCGAAAGCGCGCTGGTCGCCCACCCGATGGTCGCCGAGGCTGCGGTGGTCGGTTTCCCGCACGACCTGAAGGGTCAGGGTATCTATGCGTATGTCACGCTGAAGCTCGGCATCGACCCCAGCGAGGAACTGCGCAAGGAACTGGTCACCTGGGTCCGTAAGGAAATTGGCCCGATCGCCAGCCCCGACGCCATCCACTGGGCGCCGGGCCTGCCGAAGACGCGCTCCGGCAAGATCATGCGCCGCATCCTGCGCAAGATCGCCGCGAACGAAACCGACAGCCTGGGTGACACCTCGACGCTGGCCGACCCCGGCGTGGTGAACGATCTGATCGACAACCGGGTTGGATAACACGACACGGGCGATCCGCGTCGCGCTCGCCGGAGCACTGGCTCTGGCGGGCGCGATGGGGATTGGCCGTTTCGTCTACACGCCCATCCTGCCCGACATGGCGCAGGCATTGAACTGGGGCGGGCGCGAAGCCGGTCTGACGGCATCGGCCAATTTCATCGGATATCTGGCGGGCGCGCTGCTGATGGCGTGGTACACGGCGCACCGGCGCACCGTGATGTTGACGGGATTGCTGATCGCGGCAGCCAGCACACTGGCCAGCGGCGTGCAGATGCCGTTCGCGCCGCTGCTGACGGCGCGCTTCCTCAACGGTGTCGCCAGCGCGCTGGTCATGGTCAACATGACGGCGCTGACATTGGAACAGCTCGCCCGGCTGCAACGTCCGGCATGGTCGTCGCTATATTTCAGCGGCGTCGGCACGGGCATCACGTTATCGGCGCTGGTGGTGGCGCTTGCCCACGCCTGGATGCTGGACTGGCAATGGCAATGGTGGATCGCCGGCGCATGCATAACGGCGCTGGCCGTGCTGTCGGTCATCATCGCGCCGCGCACGGCGGTGGAAACGGCGCAGACCGTTACGGTCGCCGTGGCTCCCGCGGGACGGCTGGGCCTGCTGGCCCTGTCTTACGGGTTGGTCGGGTTCGGGTATGTCATCACAGCGACATTCATTGTCGCCATCGTGCGCGCCGATGAAGGCCTGCGCACACTGGAATCTCTGGTCTGGCTGTGCGTCGGGCTGAGTGCTGCGTCGTCGATCGCGTTCTGGGCCTGGGGCGTGCGACGCATCGGCGTTATCGTTACCTATGCGGGCGCGTGTTTTCTGGAAGCACTCGGCATAGCCACCGGCGTGCTGTGGCCGAGTGCGGCCGGGGTGCTGCTGGCAGCGGTATCGTTGGGTGGCACATTCGTGAGCATCACCGCATTGGGGTTGATGGCGGCGCGCGAACGCAGCCCCGGCAACCCTGCGCGCGCCATCGGCCTGATGACGGCATCGTTCGGCACCGGGCAGATCATCGGCCCGCTGCTGGCAGGCGTGCTGCGCGATACAACGGGCAGCTACGCGGCTCCCTCGCTGCTGGCCACGGCGGCGCTTTGCCTGGCGGCGACGTTGGCAGTATGGATGCGCAGACAGGAACGACGCGCATGAACCAAGAACCGGGTAATACCACCCCGATGCTGGACGCCGAAACCGCACAGATTTTCGCACGGCACGCGCAGATCGCCGAGGTACCGGCGGGCACGCGCCTGTTCGGCCATGGTATGCCGTGCGAACGCTTCGTGCTGGTGCAGGACGGCACGGTACGGGTGCAGACCGTTTCCGAGAACGGACGCATGATCGTGCTCTATCGCGTCGGCCCCGGCGAGATCTGCGCCATGACGACATCCTGCCTGCTTGGCGACGTGCCCTATGCCGCCGAGGGCATCGCCGAAACGAACTGCCGGATCGCCATCCTGCCGCGCGCCATCTTCGAACAGCAGATCGCGCAGTCCGCCGCCTTCCGCCGCTTCGTGTTCGCCATGCACGGCAGACGCCTGGTCGAGCTGATGCAATTGTTCGAGGACGTGACTTTCCAGCGTATCGACGTGCGACTGGCAAAGTATCTGCTGGGCAGCGCACAGACCGCACTGCACATCACACATCAGGATATCGCCACCGAACTCGGCTCGGCGCGCGAGGTGATCAGCCGGTGCCTGAAGGAATTCGAACGCCGCGCTCTGGTGTGCCTTCATCGCGGTTCGATCGAGATTCTGGACCGCGGCGCACTGCGCCAGCTCGCCGGCCGGATGTGACATTGTCACTGCCGCGGCTCGAGAAGGCTGCTTTCATCCGGCATCATCGTCCGTGAATGGAGGCTTACATGTTGTGTTGCAGGAATGTCTCTCCCGTGGACCGCGCATTGCGGGTTCTGCTGGGAGTCGTGTTGATCGCGCTGGTCTTTGTCGGCCCGCAAACCAACTGGGGCTGGGTCGGGCTGATACCGCTGGTTACCGGCGCATTGGGCACCTGCCCGATCTATCGTCTGTTCGGCAAATCGAGCTGCAAGGTCTAGCCGCGCGGCATACGGCCACCGTCTTCAGATCGATATCGGGGGCAATGTCCGGAAAAGGGTCCGAAATAGCGTCAACGGCAAGGTCTGGGACAGTGTCAGGACCAGCGTCTGGGACAGTATCTGCGAACAGCCGACAGCCTGCAGCTGATGAAGCCGCAGCTTTCGGTTTTTTCCGCGAAGTGTGCGGGCGGCAGTTTCAGACACGACTCCCTGCATCCGCAATGCAGGCCGACATATACCGATGGATCGCTCGGCGCGCCGCAGGAGCTCACCGCGCTGAATGCCGTCGCCAGCACTCCGGCATGACCGGCGAGGAATATCCGCGCATCAGGCAAAAGGCATGACCTGCCCGCCCCCTCCCGCGCTGTGTCGCGCGCAGCGATCGCGGCTCAGCACGGCGGACGATCTTTCACATGCTCTGGGTGGCGATACCGCCTTTATGCCGCAGGTCTCTGCCAAGACCGGGCGTAAAAGCCAGAGCGAACCGGCAAAAAGCTGCAGTTTGCGCCGTAATGGGATTTTTTCACCCCCACACCGTGCCGAATTTCTGTTTTGGCGCGGATCGTTGAGAAATCGTCAACCAATTCATAATAACACCATTCAGTGAGCACGCTGAAAACTATCAGGTAATAAGACCAGCCACTTCACGCCCGGCAGCGCGGCTGCCCTCATCGCTGCCCGGAAAGAAACGGGCCGCATAATTTTTCGTTACGGGCCACACACATGATGTCCAACACCTCGCTGATCACCAGAATCGATTTTGTCGGAATCGATAATAAAACGCGCGAAACGCTCCGTGACATTCGCCCCATCGCGATGAAGGCCATGCCGGCAATTCTCGACGCACTGTATGAAAAGTTCGAAAAATTTCCCGAGCTTCGAAAACTGTTTCCCCGCCCGGAGAACGTGGCACAAGCCAAGGCCGCCCAGATGAAGCACTGGGATATGATCCTGTCAGGAAAATTCGATGACGCCTACGTGCGTTCCGTCACCCGCATCGGAGAAGCTCATCATCGCCTCGGCCTCGAGCCGCGCTGGTATATCGGTGCATATAAACTGCTCATCAGCGGCCTGCTGAGGGCGGTTGAGACAGGCCTCACATCACGGTTTCCCAGACAATCGTTCTACGAGAGAAAAGCCGAGATCATCGATGCCATCATGAGCGCAGCATTGCTCGATATGGACTTCGCGATCTCCGTCTACCTGGACGCCGGGAAAAGAGAGAAACTGACCGTGCTGGAAAATCTGGCCGGGCAGTTTGAACAAAGCATCGCCCAGATCGTTCACAAAGTCGGCACGATGTCCGAAAGCCTGCGCTCTTCGGCCGACACACTCAAAGTTACAGCTGAAGAGACCAGCACGCTGTCAACATCCGCCACGGCGGCTTCCACGCATGCTTCCGCCAGTGTGCAATCCGCTGCGACCAGCGCTGAAGAAATGGGAACATCCGCCTTAAAAATTGCCGAACAGGTCCAGGAATCCCTGAAAATCTCGGGCAATGCCGTACAGCAGGCCGATAGCGCGAACAGCCGTATCACCGATCTCAGTCACGCAGCCAACCGCATTGGCGATGTGATCAAGATCATCAGCGCCATTGCAGAACAGACCAATCTGCTCGCCCTGAATGCGACGATCGAAGCCGCCCGGGCCGGAGATGCCGGAAAAGGGTTTGCCGTCGTCGCGCAGGAAGTAAAGGCCCTTGCCTCGCAGACGGCAAAAGCGACCGAGGAAATTACACTGCATATCAAGCAGATGCAGGCATCGACGGACGAGACCGTGGCGACGATCTCTGAAATTGGCACGACGATCGGTTTTATTTCTGAAATCACCGGCACAATCTCTGCGACCATGGAGTTGCAGAACACAGCCATCAGAGAGATTGCCAATAGCATCCATACTGCAGCAACAAGTTCGTCCGATGTCGCTACAGATATCATGCGCGTCAATGCCGGCGCGGAGGCAACCGGAAGTGCCGCCCAGGACGTTCATGTCTCGGCCCAGTCGTTGACATATGAAAGTCAGAATCTGCGGACCGAAGTCGATCATTTCCTCAAGTCGCTGCGCACGGCGTAATATGCTCGCCTTGCAGATGGTCCTGGCGCCGGCACTGCAGGCCCATCTGCCAGCCGGGATCGAGCGCATGTTTTGACTTCAGGCGGATCGCGCCATCCTCCGTGCGGTCGAACAGCTCGGCCTCCTCCAACCCGGCCAGCGCCCCTTCGTCGCTTTGTCAGTCAACGGCCCAGAATGTAAGCCAACGTATTTTCTCGATCATGGCGCACTCCCACGTTTAGATCGGTGCAGATATGGGCGATGCGGGCAATAACCGAACTGTGAACCACAGTTGGCATAACTGCATGCCAGAACCATAGTTCTCGCCAGAAGGCCGCTAACCAAATTGTGTATTTAGATACGCGTTCTGATTGTGGCATCCTTATCTTATAACAACAAAAAATAGAGAACACATGTCCGACGCACCCGCATCCATCTTCGCCACCAAGGAAGTCCTCGCATTCGAACGGGCGCTCTATGCGCGCCATGTTATCGATGCCAACTTCAAAAATCGGGACGAGCTTCTGGGTTTTTACGGCAGAGGCTTCACTCCGATGAGCGGCCCGCACAGCAAAGCTGCGTGAGCCGGGAACGGGCCCATATTCACCGCCCGCGCGCTGGAGCGGCGCGTTGTGTTTGAACCTCCGGGGGGTGACGGCGTGCCCGTTGGACCTGCTTCCTTGCGGCAGGTGATTTCCTGCGCTGGCGTATAGTTCTGCGCCCGACACCACGCCCCCACATCTTCCTTCTTCGCCCGACCGTGCCGACCAGAGGCGCCGCGCCTCGGCCTCGCTCAGCGTATTCCCGCTGGCGGCACGGATCGCCGCGACGCATCCGGCCAGGCTCATATGCCGATCCTCCTCAGGATACAGGCCGCTACCAGGCATCGGCCGCGTGTTGCGCGCGCGCGCGCGCATCCGCTTCCACCGCCGCCCGGTATTCGCCCAGCAGATCGGGCGGCAGCCGCCCGTCCGCCGCCAGTTGCGCCACCTGCGCATCAAGCGCCGCCGCATCGCCGGCGTCGATGCCCTGCGCCGCGGCGCGCGCCTCGCCCGGCGACACAACCGGCGCATCGGGCTGCGCCGCACGGCTGAAATCGGCCGGCACGTCGTCGGGGAAAAAAATGGAAACCGCCCGCCGCCCGCGCTATACTCGGACCTGGACCAGCGTCATTTAGTCCGCCCGTGAAAAAGGCGCCCGTCTTGGACGTAATACTCGGGGATGTCTGGTCCGGATCAGGCGCGGTTACATCGAGCGCGCCCCTGAAAGCGGCGGTCGTTCCGGACGTAGAGCTCGGGGACGCCTGGTCCATCCCTCCCACCACGCGAAATTTGACGCCCAGCACCTGCCACACTCTGGTGCCACCCCAGAGTTGCGCGGCATGCGGAACATGGTGCGCAGCGCCATCACGCCCACCCGCCGCGGCAGTTCTTCCACCACCACCAAACTGCTATCCACATCGCGCAGCAGATAGGTGGCCGACGGCAGCCCCCGGGCGGTGACGGTCGGCGCCACATCGACCGGCGTGCGGATCAGCTCCGGGTAACGCGCGATCATCTGCGGCGTTATCGGGCCTTCGCCCGGCCGGAGCTGCGCATCCGGCCCATGACCATTCAGGATATGGCGCACCGCCTCGCCAGAGACGATGCGCACCTCGATCGTTCACGCTGATGCCCCTTCTGGTTGCACCTTCCCGCAACGCACGGCACATTGCGGATTATTTCAATTTTGGGAAATTGTCGTGAAGAGAACAGGTTTGATGGCCGCATTTCTGGGCCTGACCGGCTGCATTGCCTCCGCCGCCGCGCAGCAGAATCAACAGGCGACCGAGACCAACCGCGTCTTTGCGTCGCCTGCGCAGTTGCAGCGGTGCGAACAGGAACACGGCCAGAACGTCGAGGCCCGCGACCGCTGCATTATAGAAATAGTGTCCGCGAACGCACTGGATTGGCAGCGCAGATTCAGCCCACTCGCGCGGGGCGGCGACCGCGGCCATGCTGCATTTTTTGGCGCCATGCTGGCGTGCGGCATGTCTGACGTGGATGTGGCGCGTGTCGACGCCGCAGTGCCGCGTTCCATAGCGCCCGACACCCTGAAGGCCGGTATCGCCGCCGGGCGCGCGGCCTTTGCTGACGCACCGGAAGGCGCCTGCGCTTTCTTGCGCGGAACAGTCAGCCGAGTGCTGGCGCAAGTGGGGTCTGCCGCCCAGAAACCTCGGACTAAACGGTGATCCGGCATCCACTATATCGTCCTGCACATCGTTTCCGCCGATCCCTGCACCTGAACGCCATCAACCGCCTGACCAAAGCCAAGGCGGCTGCGGCGGGTGCACAACCGACGAGGTGTTGAGCCGTGCCGCCCCACATACTTGTATCGCTGATCTTGCTGATCGGGTCGCTGGTGCTTGTCGTGCGCAGCCTGAAAGCGACGAGGAACCGGGCCGACCGCATCGCCCGCAGAAGCCTGCCACCGCCAAAAGCCGAAGAAGAACCACGCAACCCGTGGCTGTAGAGCTTGGCGGATCGCGCCCATATCTGCCCACCTGGCGGAGTGGACAGAGGGCGCTATGCATGCAGAGATACCGCTCATGCCTGCGCCTTTCCCGACGCTTCACGCGCAGCATGAATGTCCGCACGCGTGCGACAGTCTCCAGTCACATGGCCCACCAGACCGGATGCGGCGCAGAAACTTCCCGTCGTTCACGGCCAGCCGTCCAAACGTGCTGTCGGCCATCCTTTGTCGGGCCAGGAACGCATTGATCTCGGCAAGAATATCTTGGTGGGATAAGGCCCACATGAGCCAGCACTTAGGCGGCCAGATGTATCGCCGCATGAACAAGCAGGACCTGAACGCCAAGCACCTGTCGGTCAAGGCCGGATTAAACTCGACCGCCGCCGCTTCCTGCTTTCTAGGCATCGGAATCAGCCCCATCCAGTCATCAACTTATAAGTTCGAAACATTGCCCGCACGCGGCAAGATACCCCCATATTTCCTTCCGAGTATCCAGCGACCAGGTCTGGATTAGGAGTATGATCGTATTATCCCGCCACTCTCGACAATAAATCGACGAGTTTCCCATATTATTCGCATAATAAAAAGTAATAATATTTATAATTTATCTATAGAACGATTTTTTTGTATTGACGATTTTTGGTCATCCAAATCATAATCCTGCCGCTTGATTTTTGTATCATTTTTTTCAAGGAGCAGAATGCTATGTCTAAAATTACACTGACAGAACTGCATGAAGATGAACTGGCTGATGTCAGCGGTGGCCGCTCGATTTTGCCTTGGCCCGCCCCCCGCCCGTTTACGCCCAAGCAGATTGAGCGCCTGCTTGAAGCCTTGGCCAAATGGAGATCCGCTCGCGGACATTGAATTTTAATAGTGCGGTAAAAAATTACGCATTATACGCTGGATATTTTATACTGCTGAAGGATTGGAGCACCATGTCTGAAAATATACTAACCGAACTGCACGAAGACGAATTGGTCAATGTCAGTGGGGGCGCGAATATTGATTGGGAAGAAATAAAAAATACACTGAAACGCTTAGCTGGAAGGCCAAGATATCTGTTGCGGCGGTGGTAATAAATCTAATTTTACCACGCGAAAAACAAACGGCGGGCCAACAGCCCGCCGTTTTGCTATCAACCGTCCCACCCTTCACCGCCGCAGGTAACGCTTATTGCCACTCGCCGTAATGCAATAACGCCCGCCGCGCGGCCCGGTGCAGTAATTCCCCGAACTGCAACTGCATCCACCGCTGTAATTGGGCGCGGGCGGCACACGACGCGGGGCTCGCGCGGGTGCAGGCGAAGATCTCGCTCCGGTTCTCTGCGACGTTGCCGAAACCGGTGCTGCCTGTGTGGCGGCATCCTGCGGTGGAACCACGATAAAATTGTTCTCTACTCTCTGCGGCGGAGCCGGGCTTCGGTAATCGCCGCCCCCTGTGTTCTGCCGGTCGGACAGCGCGACAAGCACCACCAGCACGAGAATGAGCAGGAAAAGCAGCCAGGGTTTCCAACGCATGAATCGCCACACCGTCGGTTGAATATACCCGATGTTGTAACGGGTTGAGCGGAAAGGGAAGACACCTCCCCAATAGCCCAATTTGCATAATTGTATTTGCGCATTGCATAGCAGCAAGAATGCATATGCCCCCCTCCATTGGGAGGCCGCCACGACCAACCACACCACCGCGCGTCCGGATCGCGTGCACCGTACCAACCGACCGCCAGATCGGCGCCCGCATCCACGCCACCTTGCCCTGCACGCCCATTCGCGGCTGGCCGAAGTGCTGGGCTTTGAGCGAACACATGATTTATCGCGCCCGATCGAACGCAACGCCGGCGAGTTGCGGCGGTATGGCAGAGTTTGCGGCACCATGCCGCAAACCTCCCCGCGCGATGGTCGAGCGCATCTGCGCCGCCAGCGATATCGACATCGCCCTATTCCGTGACGGCCCCGGGGCACGCTGCTGGTCTGCGAGGCGACGGGGCGCGCCTGGAAGCGCGGTCACTTCCGCCACATCTTCCACGACATCCGCGCCGCCGCCATCATGGGCGACAGCGATGCGGGCTTGCCCCTGTCCGGAACTGGCCGGCCTGCAATTCCTCTGGCTGCGCCACGCGGCCGTCACGCGCCTTGCCGAAGCCGGCTCTGCACCATCCCCGAGATCGCCTCGATCAGCGGCCATTCGCTGGCCGCCGTGGAACAGATCCTGCAGCGCTATCTGGTGCGCACCGCGAACCTCGCCGAAGCGGCGTTCAGGAAACGTCTGGCGGCAGAAACATTTTCTGTTTTGAGATAAACCGGTTCATGCGCCCACTGTATTTCAGCCAATGGGAGAGAAAAAATGCGCAAGAATTGTTCAAGCATCTGGACCGTGTAGACAGTCGTCTGGAAGATATCGCATCCGCTGCCGATGCGTTGCTGATAATAGCCAGCCGTCCTGATATTATCGGACGCCCAGAAGGATACGCCGTCTGTTTTTTATACAGCGCCATCGATACTGCCGTCACGGCGGCGCGCAGGTCGCTGCATCAGGCCCTGAAATGCGACTGAAACACCCGCCGTGAACGCGAAAAGTTGGACAGTTTTGAACTATCCAACTTAGTTCCAGTTCTGTTCTCACAGGACCAACGGAACAACGCATTGGAATTACTGGGGAATTTTGGTGAGCTCGGAGGGACTCGAACCCTCGACCCCATGATTAAAAGTCACGTGCTCTACCAGCTGAGCTACGAGCTCACAGACAATGGCGGTGCGCCGAGGTAGCGGCTGCACCGCCATGTGTCAATTGCCGTAACGTGAGGGATTATTCCCGTACGTCAGACGCCATGCGCATGCGCACGATGCGGTCTGGATTCTGCACCATACCAGACTGGCCGGAGCCGCGCTTGATGCGGTCCACAAATTCCATGCCGCGGATCACCCGGCCCCAGATCGTGTACTGCCCGTCCAGCGACGAAACAGGCGCGAACATGATGAAGAATTGGCTGTTCGCCGAATCCGGGTTCTGCGACCGCGCCGCCCCCACGGTGCCACGCAGGAAGCGCGCACGGCTGGGCGGGCTGAACTCGGCCGGCAGGTTCGGCAGGTCGGAACCGCCCGTGCCGGTGCCCGTCGGGTCGCCGCCCTGGGCCATGAAACCTTCGATCACCCGATGAAACGGCGTGCCGTCGTAAAAGCCGCGCTGAACCAGGGTGCGTACCCGCTCCACGTGCTTCGGCGCCAGGTCCGGGCGGAGCTCAATCTCCACGCGGCCGTCCTTCAGGTCCATGTATACCAGGTTATCGCGGCTAACCTGTTGGGCCTCGGCATCGGTTGTTTCGCCCATGATCGCTCCAGCGGCAAGAGTTGCAGTCAATAGTGTCCGTCGGCGCATACTGGCCCCTTCGGTTGGTGGTTAAGCGCTTACGCGCAACAGCGTGCGTTCCAGCGTCAGCTTCGGCACGAAGCTCGTGATATCGCCGCCGAGTTTCGCGATTTCCTTCACGAACCGCGACGAGATGAACTGATGGCGCTCGCTCGCCATCAGAAACACGGTTTCGATGGCGGGATCGAGACGGGTATTCATCCCCGTCATCTGGAACTCGTAATCGAAATCGGTCACTGCGCGCAATCCGCGCACGATGGTGCCAGCGCCAACCGATTTCGCAAACCCGACCAGCAACCCCTCGAACGCCGTCACGTCGATCGGAGTACCGGTCCGTTTGCTGATCACCTGCGCTTCGGCCTGCACCAATTCGACCCGTTCCTCCAGCGGGAAGATCGGATCCTTGCCGATGTTCTTCGCAACCCCCACCACCAGCCGGTCAACCAGCCGGGCCGCGCGGCTGATGATGTCGATATGGCCATTGGTGATGGGATCGAATGTTCCCGGGTAAACGCCGATGCGTTCACTCATCTGTCGTTCCTTCGCCCTCGTCCAGCACTGGAAATGCGCTGGTTACACGTTCTGTACCGTCTGTGCGGAACATGGTGACGCCCTGGGCCGTGCGACCGGTGCGACGCACCTGATCGGCCGGCACGCGGATCAGCCGTCCGGCATCGGTGACCAGCATCACATCATCTCCACGCCGGACAGTAAAGGTCGCGGCGACCGCACGCCCGGTACGTTCCGTTAACGTGATGTTCGCGATCCCCTGCCCGCCGCGCCCACTGACCCGGTAGTCGTACGCGGAACTGCGCTTGCCGAAGCCCAGATCGGTTATCGTCAGCAGGGTTTCCTCGGCGGCCTCCATCTCGGCGAAGCGTTCGGGGGTCAGCGTCGCGTCTTCCGCCACCTCGTCGGCGTCCAGCACGTCTTCGGGTTCCTCTTCGCTTGCGTTGCGGCGGCGGGCGGCGGCCTCCTTCAGATAGGCCATGCGTTCGCCGACCGATGCCTCCACGTGGCGCAGCACCGAGAGCGAGATGACCTCGTCTCCTGCCGCCAGACGGATGCCGCGCACGCCGGTGCTGTCGCGGCCGCTGAACACGCGCAGGGTTTCGGGTTCGATCATGAAGCGGATGCACTTGCCGCCGCGCGTCGCCAGCATCACGTCCTCGCCCTCGCGACAGGTCTGCACACCGATCAGCTTGTCGCCCTCGTCGAGCTTCATCGCGATCAGGCCCGAGGACCGCACGTTGCGGAAGTCCGACAGCCGGTTACGGCGCACATTGCCCGACGCCGTGGCGAACACCAGATACAGATTGTCCCACAAGCTTTCATCCTGCGGCAGCGGCAGCACCGCGGTGATGCCCTCATCGTCCAGCAGCGGCAGGAAACCGCGCATCCCACGCCCGCGCGCCGCGGGACCGGCTTCGGGCAGTTTCCAGACCTTGGACCGATACGCCATGCCGCGCGACGAGAAGAACAGCACCCATTGGTGTGTGTGTGCGTTGAAGCTGCGCGTCACCACGTCGTCCTGACGCATCCCCGCCGCCGACCGGCCACGGCCGCCGCGATTCTGGGCGCGAAACACCTCCAGCGGCGTGCGCTTGATATAGCCTTCCTGGGTAATGGTCACCACCATCAGGCCGGGCTCGATCAGGCTTTCGTCGTCGAAGTCGGCTTCGGAATCCTCGATATTGGTCAGGCGCGGCGACCCGATCTCGGCCTTCACGGCCAGAAGTTCGTTCTCCATCACTTCCATGCGGCGAATGCGCGAGGCGAGGATATCCAGCAGATCGGTGATCTTCACACCGATCTCCTGCAGTTCCGCATCGATCTTGTCGCGCTCCAGCCCGGTCAGACGCTGCAGGCGCAGTTCCAGAATGCCGCGCGCCTGCGCTTCGGTCAGCTTCACCTTGCCGTCGACGATCTGATTGCCCGCATCGTCGATCAGCGCCAGCAGCGGGCCGATATCGGCCGCCGGCCAGTCGCGCGCCATCAGTTCCGCGCGCGCCGTCGCCGCGTCGGGGCTGGCGCGGATCACGCGGATCACCTCGTCGATATTGGCCACCGCGATGGCCAGGCCGACCAGCAGATGCCCGCGTTCGCGTATCTTGGCCAGATCGAAGCGCGCGCGCCGCAGGATCACATCCTCGCGGAAGCCGATGAAGCACATCAGCGCGTCTTTCAGACCCATCAGCCGGGGGCGGCCGTTATCCAGCGCCAGCATGTTGGCGCTGAAGGTGATCTGTAATTGCGTCATCCGGTGCAGCTGGTTCAGCACCACCTCGGGCGTCGCCTCACGCTTCAGTTCGATCACCACACGCACGCCGTCGCGATCGCTTTCATCGCGCAGGTCGGAAATACCTTCGATTTCCTTCAGTCGCACCAGGTCGGCGATGCGTTCCAGCAACGTCGATTTGTTCACCTGATACGGAATTTCGGTAACGACGATCGCGTGGCGGTCCTTGCGGATCTCCTCGATCGAGGATTTGGCCCGCAACGTGATCGATCCGCGCCCATTTTCCAGCGCGGCGCGCATGCCGGACCGGCCGATGATGGTGCCGCCGGTCGGGAAGTCCGGCCCCGGACACAGCGCCATCAGGTCTTCCAGCGTCGCATCCGGGTTGCGCACCAGCAGCAGCGTCGCATCGATGATTTCGCTGGGGTTGTGCGGCGGAATGTTGGTCGCCATCCCGACGGCGATGCCGTTGGCGCCGTTGACCAGCAGGTTCGGGTACTGCGCGGGCAACACGGCCGGTTCGGTTTCGCTGTCGTCGTAGTTCGGCTGGAAATCGACCGTATCTTTGTCGATATCGGCCAGCAACAGCTGCGCGGCGCGCGCCAGACGCGCTTCGGTATAGCGCATCGCCGCCGGCGGATCGCCGTCCATCGATCCATAGTTTCCCTGGCCGTCGACCAGCATCGTGCGCATCGAGAACGGCTGCGCCATGCGCACCATGGCGTCGTAAATCGCACTGTCGCCGTGCGGGTGGTATTTACCCATCACGTCACCGACCACGCGCGCCGATTTGCGGTATGGCTTGTCCGGCGTATAGCCGGCTTCATGCATCGCATACAGAATACGGCGGTGCACGGGTTTCAGCCCGTCGCGCGCATCGGGCAGCGCGCGCGAGACGATCACGCTCATCGCGTAGTCGAGATACGAACGCCGCATCTCCTCTTCGAGCATGATGGGCTGCAGGTCGCCGGGGGTCGCTTCGGTCATGTCGGTCTGCTTCGGTTAGAGACGCGTTCGGACGGGTGCACGGATCAGAACGGAATCTCGTCGTCGAGGTCGCTGCCGCCCTTTTTGCTGTCCCACGACGGGGCATCGCTGCGCGGCGGGGTGCTGCTGCGCCCGCCGCCGCCACTGCGGCCGCCCTGGCTCTGCCCGCCGCCATAGCCACCGCCGCTCTGGCCGTAGCCGGCATCGTCGCCGCCGGCTGCACCGCCGCGGTCGCTGTCCAGAATCGTCAGCTCCCCCTTGAAGCGCGAGATCACCACCTCGGTGCTGTATTTCTCCTGCCCGGACTGATCGGTCCATTTGCGGGTCTGCAACGCCCCTTCGATATAGACCTTGCGGCCCTTGCGCAGAAAGCGTTCGGCAACGTCGGCGATACGGTCGTTAAAAATCACCACACGGTGCCATTCGGTGCGTTCCTTGCGTTCGCCGCTGGCACGATCGTTCCAGGTCTCGGACGTCGCAACGGACAGGTTGACGACCTTCTCGCCGCTCTGGGTGTTCCGCACCTCGGGGTCACGCCCCAGATTTCCAACCAGAATCACCTTGTTTACGCTGCCAGCCATAGAACTTTCACCCTGTCCGAGAATCGATCAGGAAACCTACTCGCAACCGCACAATCGGGCAATTTCCCGCCGGGCGAAATCGCCCGGTAATCCGGAAAAATCGCCCAAAGCCGCATATGCCCGGTTTGCATGGCAGATTTCATACGCCAAAGCCGCTCTTCCCAGGCACGAAAGAAGCATTTATGAGGGAGAACGTTTAAAGAACATCCCCGACCAGGACCAGACCATGGCAGGCAGTATCCGGGTGCGCGGCGCGCGCGTTCACAACCTGAAGAACATCGACGTGGACATCCCGCGCGACAGCCTGACGGTGATCACCGGCCTGTCGGGTTCGGGCAAGTCGTCGCTGGCGTTCGACACGATCTACGCCGAGGGGCAACGGCGCTATGTGGAAAGCCTGTCCGCCTATGCGCGCCAGTTTCTGGAACTGATGGGCAAACCCGATGTCGAAAGCATCGAGGGCCTATCCCCCGCCATTTCGATCGAACAGAAGACCACCAGCAAGAACCCGCGCTCGACGGTCGGCACGGTGACCGAGATTCACGACTATATGCGTCTGCTGTGGGCGCGGGTCGGGGTGCCGTATTCGCCCGCCACCGGCCTGCCGATCGAGGCGCAGACGGTCAGCCAGATGGTGGATCGCGTGATGGCGATGCCCGAGGGCACGCGCCTGCTGCTGCTGGCCCCGATCATTCGCGGGCGCAAAGGTGAATACCGCAAGGAGCTGGCAGATCTGCAGAAGCGCGGCTACACGCGGGTGAAGATCGACGGCACGCTGTATGAAATCGCCGACGCACCGGCGCTGAACAAGAAGCTGAAGCACGACGTGGAGGTGGTGGTCGATCGCATCGTGGTGCGCGATGGCGTCGCCACCCGCCTGGCCGACAGTTTCGAGGCCGCGCTGGCGCTGGCCGACGGCATCACCTATGCCGAGAACGCCGATAACGGCGAGCGCACGGTGTTTTCCTCACGCTTCGCCTGTCCGGTTTCGGGCTTCACGATCGAGGAGATCGAACCGCGCCTGTTCTCGTTCAACAACCCGCACGGCGCGTGTCCGTCGTGCGACGGGTTGGGGATCGAGCTGTTCTTCGACCCCGCGCTGGTGGTGCCGGACGAGCGGCTGAGCATTGCCGAGGGCGCCATCGCCCCGTGGAGCGGTGCGCACGCCACCTATTACGATCAGGCACTGGCCAGCCTGGCCAAGCACTTCAAGGTGAAGACCACCACGCCGTGGCGCGCGCTGCCGGCAAAAGTACGCAACGCGATCCTGAACGGCACCGACGACGAGATCCACTTCGTCTACAAAAGCGACACCCGCACCCACACGGTGACCAAGGCGTTCGAAGGTGTGCTCGGCAATCTGTCGCGCCGCTGGAAGGAAACCGACAGCGCCTGGGTGCGCGAGGATCTGTCGCGCTATCAGGCCGACAAGGCCTGCGCCGCGTGCTGTGGGGCGCGCCTGAAGCCGGAAGCGCTCTCGGTGAAAGTTGCAGGCAAGAACATCGCCGAAGCGTCCGACATGTCGATCCGCGCCTCGGCCCAGTGGTTCAAAACCGTGCTGCCGGGCCTGAACGCGCAGCGCGCCGAGATCGCGCGGCGTATCCTGCGCGAGATCGAGGACCGGTTGCAGTTCCTGGTCGATGTCGGGCTGGATTATCTGACGTTATCACGTTCCTCGACCACGCTGTCGGGCGGGGAAAGCCAGCGCATCCGCCTCGCCTCGCAGATCGGTTCCGGGCTGACCGGGGTGCTGTATGTGCTCGACGAACCGAGCATCGGCCTGCATCAGCGCGACAACGAACGCCTGCTCGCCACGCTGCGCCGCCTGCGCGATCTGGGCAACACGGTGCTGGTGGTCGAACACGACGAGGACGCGATCCGCGCCGCCGATCACGTGATCGACATGGGCCCCGCCGCCGGGGTGAATGGCGGGCGGGTGGTGGCGGAAGGCACGGTCGCCGACATCATCGCCAATGAAACATCGCTGACCGGCGATTATCTGTCGGGGCGGCGGCATGTGGAATTCTCGCCCCAGCGCCGCCCGTTCGACCCCAAGCGCGTGCTGCGCGTGGTCGGCGCGACCGGCAACAACCTGAAGAACGTGACGGCGGAAATCCCGCTGGGTGCCTTCACCTGCGTGGCCGGCGTGTCGGGCGGCGGCAAATCGACGCTGATCATCGAAACGCTGTACAAGGCCGCGGCGCGCCGGCTGATGGGCAGTTCCACCGCCCCCGCCCCGTTCAAACAGCTCGACGGGATCGATCAGCTCGACAAGATCATCGATATCGACCAGTCGCCGATCGGCCGCACGCCACGCTCGAACCCGGCCACCTATACCGACATCTTCGCGCCGATCCGCGACTGGTTCAGCGAACTGCCGGAAAGCCGCGCGCGCGGTTACAAACCGGGCCGGTTCTCGTTCAACGTCAAAGGCGGGCGGTGCGAGGCGTGTCAGGGCGACGGCCTTCTCAAGATCGAGATGCACTTCCTGCCCGACGTTTACGTCACCTGCGATTCCTGCAAGGGCAAGCGCTACAACCGCGAAACGCTGGAGGTGCAGTTCCGCGGCAAATCGATCGCCGATATCCTGGAGATGACGGTGGACGAAGCGGTGACGTTCTTCGCCGCCGTGCCGCGCATCCACGGCCGCCTGAAAGTGCTACAGCAGGTGGGGCTGGGTTACATCCATCTCGGCCAACAGGCGACGACGTTATCGGGCGGCGAGGCACAGCGCATCAAACTGGCCAAGGAACTCGGCCGCCGGGCGACGGGGCGCACGCTGTACATCCTTGACGAACCGACCACGGGCCTGCATTTCGAGGATGTGCGCAAACTGCTGGAAGTGCTGCACACACTGGTCGATCAGGGCAACACGGTGGTGGTGATCGAACACAATCTGGAAGTCATCAAGACCGCCGACTGGGTGTTGGATCTGGGACCGGAAGGCGGTGACGGCGGCGGGCAGATCGTCGCCGCGGGCACGCCCGAGGACATCGTGAAGATCCCGGCCAGTCATACTGGTTATTTTCTGGCCCCGCTGTTGAAGCCTGCTGCCGGTAAAGCCAAAAAGAAACGGGCCTGACGGCCCGCTCTCTCCGGTTCCGGCGATAGAAATCACCGCGGCGATCAGTGCCATCAGTGCCGCCTGTCCTATCATCGTCCTTCACGCGGGCAGAGCGTTCAGAACCGCCTCGCGTTCCGCCTTGCTCAAATTCAGCGCCTTCAGGTTTCGATCGAGCGGGTAGACCACCCCGCTGCCATCCGGCGCAGCCGCCACCGCCAGCACATGCGTCTGTTGCGCCGCATCACGCAGCAACAGCGGCACCAGCTTGCCACCCAACATCCATTTTCGGACACTGCCGTCGGCCTTACGGGTCTCGACGACGCTGTCGTGGGTTTTCACCACCGGTAACGTCGTTGGAAAAAGCTGCCGGTTGTTCAGTTCCGCTTTGATCCTGCCGTTTCGCCAGGCGTTGCGGACCATGATCATCGCGCCGCACAATACAGCGAACCCCAGGCCGATCATGCCAAGGAAAAAAGCAACCCGGTTCCATAACTGGTCCAGCCCGAAGTCGGTGGTGGCACGTTCCGGGTAATCGGGATCCACCATCACCATCACATCATGGTCTGTCATGCTGAACAGCCCGTAATGCTGGCTGCGCCGGTAGCTCTGGCCGCCGATACGATAGGTCAATGTCAGGTCGCAGGCCTGAAGTATCAGGCGGCCAGTGCATTTGCCCTCGACATGACCGCGTATCGGGCGCGCGGTACCGCTGATCCGGTAATCGTCGTAGATATCCGGGAACAGCCCCCGGCCGGCAAAGCCGAATATCCCCATAGCTATGCCAACCACCAGCAGCACCATCAGCCAGCCGCCAATCCCCGTTCCAGGCACAGACAGTTTCAGCGGGCGGGCGGGAAAAGCCGCCCTGACGGCGGACAAATTCAGCGACGACGCAAGCATCGCAAGTCTCCTGCAAGATTATCATTACTAAATAGTTTATGAATTTACATTTAATTCAACCAACGCGGGAAAACAAGCAGGGTCTCAATTTCTGCCGCACTCCATGTCGTTGACAAAACATTGAGAGTAATTTCATGCGCAGCCGTGATCCACCCGATATTCTCAAACCGCTGTCCAGCGATCGTTCGGCGTCCTCGTCATTTCATACGGGAAAAACCTCAGATTCTCCCACGCAACCCCGCCCAGACGATCCGCCAGCGATCCAGGAAGCCACGCTGTGCAGGAATCTCGCGCCCTTGCGCCAGCCGCACCAGATCACGCCCGGCATACACGCCGATCAGACCCGCCGGCATGGCGGCACGCGCAGGCGACGGATGATCGCCGCCCTGATCCAGTGCCTGATCGGCCAGGCGGGCGATCACCAGCCGCAATTGCTGCACATCGGCGCTGCCGGCGATGATGTCGTCGGCGCACAGATCGTGTTCCGCCAGAATATCCTGCGGCAGCAGGCAGCGTCCTTGCCGCGCCAGCGCGGGAACCGAACGCAGCACCCCCGCCGCGCCATACTGGGCGCCCCAAAACAACAGCGCCGGGTCCACCGCCCCCAGCACACGCCCGGCCGCCAGTGCCAGATGTCCGGCGGTACTGTTCAGATAGGCGAACCAGGCCTCCAGTGTCGGGATGCCGTCTTCGTGCGTTTCGGCCTCGCGCCCGGCGATCATCGCCAGCAGGTCGGCACGGTCCAGCCGCCCGTCGGTCAGCGCGGCGTGCAACGGAGTGGCGATCTCGTGCGATCTGCAGGCGCCCTCGACCACCTCGCGCCACCACTGCAAACGGATCAACGCCAGCATCGGGTTGCTGGCCGCTTCACGCGCCCGCGCCAATTCATGGTTGAATGCATAAAGCAGAAACAACACCTCACGGTGTTCCGCGGGCGCGAACAGGCAAGTCAGAAAACGGTCCGGATCGTGCGCACGGACCAGCGCGCCCATCGGACTTAACACGATATCGAACCAATACCCGCTTGACGCATTGGATTGCCGCACCTACGTACCCGGTTGACCCATTCGTTCCACCCCAAAAACCGGAGAAAACCCCATGGCTTTCGAGCTTCCCGCCCTGCCCTACGCGAAAAACGCCCTTGCCGCCAATGGCATGAGTGAAGAAACCATGGATCTGCACCACGGCAAACACCACAACGCCTATGTGGTGGCGCTGAACGGGTTCGTCGAAAAGAACGACGCGCTGAAAGGCAAGTCGCTGGAACAGATCATCGCGCTCTCGAAGGCGGGCGGCGATCTGCAGCCGGTGTTCAACAACGCGGGCCAGCACTGGAACCACCTGCTGTTCTGGAATGCGATGTCGCCGAACGGCGGCAAGATACCCGGCGCGCTGGAAAAGAAGATCGTCGAGGACTTCGGCGGCGTCGCGCAATTCAAGGAAGCCTTCAAGGCGGCCGGCGTCGGCCAGTTCGGTTCGGGCTGGGCGTGGCTGGTACTGGGCAGCGACGGCAAGCTGAAGGTCACCAAGACCGCCAATGCGGCGAACCCGCTGTCCGAAGGCCAGGGTAAGGCACTGCTGGGCTGCGACGTGTGGGAACATTCTTACTATGTGGATTTCCGCAACCGCCGCCCGGACTATCTGCAGAACTGGCTGGACAAGCTGGCCAATTACGACTTCGCCGAAGCGCAGCTGAAAGCGGCGTAATGCCCGCGGATACCAAAGGCCCCCTGCCGGGGGCCTTTTCGATTCCGGAACTGCGCACCGAACGGCTGTTGCTGCGCGCCCCGCGCGAATCTGATATCGAGGCCGCCTTCGTCATGAACGGCGATGCGCAGAACATGCGTTACTATCCGCAACCGCTGACACGCGAAGAAAACGACGCCTGGATGCGGCGCATTCCCGAGAGCTGGCAGAAATACGGCCTCGGCCGCTGGGTGGTGGAAGTGCCAGGCGTTACAGCCTTCATCGGGGTGGCTGGCCTGGACAGGCCTGCATGGGACCCGAGCTTTGTCGAACTCGCCTGGCGACTGACACCCGTTGCACAGGGCAAAGGCTACGCAACGGAAGCGGCGCGTGCGGCATGCCGGTTTGCGTTCGAAACATTGGGGCTGGAAACGCTGGCGGCCTTCACTGCGGCAAGCAACACGCCGTCACAGCGCGTCATGGAACGGCTCGGCATGACACGCGACCCGGCCGCCGATTTCGACCACCCGAACGTGCCGGACGGACACCCGTTGCAACGGCACGTCCTCTACCGGCTGCAATGGCAAGGTACCATGCGGACCTCGTGTTGATTTTGGGAGGGAATTTCAATTAATAGTTGATTTTTCTCCATGAGTGCACACACAGCATGCATATCTTACTCGGCCTCCTCGGTATCATAGCGGCGGCGGCTTTCTGGTATTACCGCATGAAAGCTGCGGGCGAAGCTGCGTCGGAAGTGGTCGATGCCGCACAGCGGGCACGCGGCGCATGGAACCGCCGCAAATTCCGCACCAAGGCACAGGGATCCGTGCTGACGGCGGTCAACGATCCAGCAGTCGGCGCCGTGATCATGATCGTCAGCACCTGTCTGGAACGCGGCCCCCTGTCCGCCGCCACGCAAGCGGCCATCAAGGACACGATCCGCACCATCACCGGCACATCCGACCCGGACGACCTGCTGTCCTACGCAACCTGGACGGCCGAACAGGTTCCCTCGCCCAACGATGTGTCCCTCAAGCTCGGCACGCTCTGGCGGGAACGGCTAACGCATGAACAGCGGGTGGAATTCCTCGCCATCCTGACCCGCATCGCCGGCATGGAAGGCCCATTGCTGCAACCGCAGGCTTTCGCGGTCCAGAAACTGCGGGAACGGCTGGCCATCGCATGAAACCGCCGGCAAGTGCCTTTGATGACTGACGATGCGGCACTGCGCGACGATCTGATTGCCCGTATCCTGGCGCATTGGTCGCACCGGTCGGATCATCCGGACATGCGCGCCCGCCGGCTGGAATGGCCGCTGGAGGCGCTGCGCGAGGAGCGGCAGATGCTGGATGATGCAAAGGCGGCCCTGCAGCGCCGGCGCACGCGGCTGGCGGCGTTGCGTGCGGCGGGCGAGCTGGAGATCTGACTCATGCAATTTACCACCACGCTTGAGATCAGCCCGTTTCTCTCCTAACGACGCAATCAACAGCATTGCCGCACCCAACCAAAACGATATGTTATATTATTACCATAATTATTATTAAGAAAGATTCTTATTATCATCATCAACCTTGCAGAATATATTCGCGCGAAAATCTCTGCACGGACCTTTCATATGCAACCTGTAAATCTGCTCTTTTGTTCCTCCCTCCTGACCTGCGCGCTATCCGCCCTGCCTCCACCCGCCCACGCCAACGAAGACCCTCCCGCCTGCGAAGGCGGTCATGCGATCGTCAACGGCGTCTGTATCGCCGCTACCGCAACCGTGGATGGATTCATCAACCTGCATGGCGGCGTGCATCAACGCGCCGCCGCCACCAGCCAGTTGCGCGTCGACCTGAACGTCGATCTGGGCGCGGCCGCCGGGTTGAACGGCTGGTCGTTCCAAACCACCGTGTTCGGTATCTACGGCCGCCCGATCACCGAAAGCCTGGTCGGCAGCCTTGCGCCGGTCAGCAATATCGAAGCGCTCTCGACGGTGCGTCTGTCCGAATTGTGGTTGCAGTACGAACTCGAAAACATGGGTTCGATCCGCTTCGGTCAGCTGGCCGTCGACGCCGAATTCGCCGGCGCCACGGCAGCCGGCAATCTGGTCAACGGCACGTTCGGCTGGCCCGTCATCCTGGCCGAGGCGCTGCCCGCCGGCGGCCCTGCCTATCCGTTCGCCGCGCCGGGCGTGCGGCTCGCCATCGGCAACCCCGACGACAGCAACGGCATCCGGCTGGGTGTGTTTTCGGGCGATCCCGCCGGACGCTACGCCCCCGAGACCGACCCGCAGCGCCACAACCGCTATGGGCTGAACTTCAGCACCCGCGGCGGTGTCTTCGTGATCGGCGAAGGCGTGCTGGGCGCCGAAGCCCCCGAAGACTCCGACCTGCGCCCGTGGGTGGTGAAACTCGGCGGCTGGTATCACAGCGCGAACACCGATTCACAGCGTTACGACGCCGACCACATGTCGCTCGCCGATCCGAATTCCACCGGCGCACCGCGCCGCTACGGCGACAATTACGGCGCCTATGCGATCGGCGAGGCGACGCTCTGGCGCGGCGGTGAATCGGCGATCGCCGTCTTCACGCGCGCCTTCGTCAATCCGGACGACCGCAACCTGATCGCACTGCAGCTCGACGGCGGCGTCGCCTGGCGCGGCCCGTTTGGCCGCCCGCACGATACACTCTCGTTCGGGGTGTCCTATGCACGGGTCGGCGATGCGGCGCGCGGGATGGACCGCGACCGGCGCCGCTTCGGCGAAACCGATCGTGTGGTGCGCAACGGCGAGACCGTGCTGGAACTGAACTACGACCTCGCGGTGATCCCAGACCGGATTCACATCCGCCCGATCGCCCAGTGGATCATCAACCCCGGCGCCCGCGAACCCGATGAACGCGTCAGCGACACCAAACCGCTCGACGACGCCTTCCTGCTCGGTGTGCGCGCCACACTGACGTTCTGAGAGACTGCCCGATACCGCTACTGGCGTGGCCGTCTGGCGGCACTTTCTTGCGCTTGTGGTGCTCACGGACATCAGTCCGCTGCGCGCCGGTTCTCAGAAAGCACCACCATACGACTCATGCCAGCGCAGTCTCGAACAGTCTCTGGCAAAAAAGCGCGGGACAATTCCCGCGCTTTTTCATTTACGATGCAATGTCTCTTACAGCTTGCGCACCGCGCCGTATGCCGCGCTGGTCGCCATCGACGCATAGGCCTTCAGCGCCGTCGAGATCACCCGCTTGCGCGGTTCGGCCGGTTTCCAGCCCGCCGCTTCCTGTTTCACACGCCGCGCCTGCAATTCGGCATCGTCCACATGCAGATGCACGCGCCGGTTCGGAATGTCGAAGGTGATCGTGTCGCCGTCGCGCACAAGACCGATCGTGCCGCCTTCCGCCGCTTCCGGTGACACATGTCCGATCGACAGGCCCGACGAGCCGCCCGAGAACCGCCCGTCGGTGACCAGCGCGCAGACCTTGCCCAGCCCTTTCGACTTCAGATAGCTGGTCGGGTACAGCATCTCCTGCATGCCCGGCCCGCCACGCGGCCCTTCGTAACGCACCACGACGACATCACCCGCCGCGACCTTACCGCCCAGAATGCCCGACACCGCCGCTTCCTGACTTTCGAACACGCGCGCCGTGCCGGTGAAGGTCAGGATGCTTTCATCGACGCCCGCCGTCTTCACGATGCAGCCGTCCTCGGCAAGGTTGCCGTACAGCACCGCCAGCCCGCCATCCTGCGAGAACGCGTGCGCCTTGTCGCGGATCACCCCTGCCGCGCGATCGGTATCCAGCGCCGGGTAACGGCGGTCCTGGCTGAACGCCGTCTGGCTCGGCACGCCGCCGGGGCCGGCGCGATAGAAAGTATGCACCGCCTCGCTGCCGCTCTGCTTCACGTCCCAGCGCGCCAGCGCCTGCCCAAGCGTCGCTTCGTGCACCGTCGGCAAGTCGGTGTGAATCAGGCCCGCGCGATCGAGCTCGCCCAGAATGCCCATGATGCCGCCGGCGCGATGCACGTCTTCCACATGCACGTTGCTGATCGTCGGCGCGACCTTGCACAGGCACGGCACACGGCGCGACAGACGGTCGATGTCGTGCATGGTGAACGGCACCTCGCCTTCCTGTGCGGCAGCCAGCAGATGCAGCACCGTGTTGGTCGAACCGCCCATCGCGATGTCCAGCGTCATCGCGTTCTCGAACGCCTTGAAGCTGGCGATCGAACGCGGCAGCACGCTTTCGTCATTCTGTTCGTAGTAACGGCGCGCCAGATCGACGATCAGGTGCCCGGCCTCGATGAACAGCCGCTTGCGATCGGCATGCGTCGCCACCACCGTGCCGTTGCCCGGCAGCGACAGACCCAGCGCCTCGGTCAGGCAGTTCATCGAATTGGCGGTGAACATGCCCGAGCACGATCCGCAGGTCGGGCACGCGGAGCGTTCGGCGGCGGCGACCTCGGCCTCGGTCACGGTGTCGTCGGCGGCGGCGATCATCGCGTCGATCAGATCGACCGCCTGTTCCTTGCCGTGCAGCACCGCCTTGCCCGCCTCCATCGGCCCGCCCGAGACGAACACGCTGGGGATGTTCAGCCGCAGCGACGCCATCATCATGCCCGGGGTGATCTTGTCGCAGTTCGAGATACACACCATCGCATCGGCGCAATGCGCGTTGACCATGTATTCAACGCTGTCGGCGATCAGCTCGCGCGAGGGCAGAGAATAGAGCATCCCGTCGTGCCCCATGGCGATGCCGTCATCCACCGCGATGGTGTTGAATTCCTTGGCGACGCCGCCGGCCCGTTCGATTTCGCGCGCGACAAGCTGGCCCAGATCCTTCAGGTGCACATGCCCGGGCACGAACTGGGTGAACGAGTTGACCACCGCGATGATCGGCTTCTGGAAGTCTTCGTCTTTCATGCCGGTGGCGCGCCACAGGGAGCGCGCCCCCGCCATGTTGCGGCCGGCGGTGGAGGTTTTGGAACGGTATGCGGGCATCGTGGGTGCTATGAAAAGGTCGAAAAGGTCGCAGGAAAACAGCGGGCCACGGGAATAAAGGCCCTTCGCGCGCCCGTGCGGACAACCTTTTGAGCTGCGCTTTGGGCAAACTCAGCGATTATCCCACACCCGCAGCAGGGCCGCCCGGCCCGCCCGCCGGGGCGTTTTGCGACGCCGCCGCGGGGTTTGGCGCGCATTGCGCCGCGCATCCCCGAACCAGGTTAGTCCCGCGCGGAATATCGATGTGCCAATCGCTCGGTTGGGCCGCGCCGGGCGCGCTGCTAGATTGGTCCCGCGTGCCAGGCGCACGCCATCCATCAACGATCGACCTCATCACGCGGAGCCATCCATGGCAGAGACCGGAGACCGCGCCGCGCGCACGACCGCGCGCGTCATCGCCGACGACAACGAAGCGCTCGACGCCGCGCGCGAACTGGCCGCGCGCCTCGCCGAAGACGCCGCGCTGCGCGACCGCGAGCGGCGGCTGCCGCGCGAGGAAATCGAATGGTTCTCGCAGTCGGGCCTGTGGGGCATCACGGTGCCGAAGGCTTATGGCGGCGCGGGCGTCTCGTTCGTCACGCTGACCGAAGTCGTCAAGCTGATTTCGGCCGCCGACCCGTCGCTCGGACAGTTGCCGCAGAACCATTTCGGGCTCGTCGACGTGATCGCGCTCACGGGCACCGAGGAGCAGAAGCGCTTTTTCTTCGGCGAAGTGCTGGCGGGCAAGCGCTTCGGCAACGGTTTCTCCGAAAAAGGGACGAAACACGTGCTCGACCTCAGGACGCGCGTGCTGCGCGACGGCGACGATTACGTGGTCAACGGCACGAAGTTCTATTCGACGGGCGCGCTGTTCGCGCACTACGTGCCGGTGCTCGGGCTCGACGCGGACGGGCGCGGCTGGCTCGCGTGGATCCCGCAGGGCACCCCGGGCCTCGCGATCACCGACGACTGGTCGGGCTTCGGCCAGCGCACCACGGCGAGCGGCACAGTCACGCTGGACAACGTGCGCGTGGGCGCTTCGCACGTGTTCCCGGCGCATCGCGTCTCCGAGCAGCCGACGCTGAACGGCCCGGTTTCGCAGATTATCCAGGCGGCCATCGACGCGGGCATCGCGCGCGCCGCCGTCGCCGACACGCTCACGTTTGTGCGCGAGCGCGCGCGTCCGTGGGTCGACAGCGGCGTCGAGCGTGCCGCCGACGATCCGCTCACGCTGCGCGAAATCGGCCATCTGCATATTCAGCTGCACGCCGCCGAAGCGTTGCTCGAACGCGCCGCGAGGCTGTTCGACGCGATCGCCGCACAGGACACGATCAGCGAGGACGACGTTGCGCGCGCCTCGGTCGCCGTGGGCGAGGCGAAGGTGTTGACGACCGAAGCCGCGCTGCTGGCGGGCGAAAAGCTGTTCGAACTGGGCGGCACGCAGTCGACGCTGGCGGCGCACAACCTCGACCGCCACTGGCGCAACGCGCGCACGCACACGCTGCACGATCCGGTGCGCTGGAAGTATCACCTCGTCGGCAATTACTATCTGAACGGGAAAAAGCCCGCGCGCCATGCGTGGAATTGAGGGACGGGCGATCGCGCCGCTCTCGCGCTGAAGGCGCGGGAGCCTGACAAGAACGGCACACGCGGGCGGAATTTCCGTCGCGTGTGCCGTTTGCTTTGGGGCGCATTTTTGGGGGCGGCATGCCGAGGGTTTCCCGCCATATGGCGGCGCGCGGCGCTTTTGCGCCGTCGCTGTAGAATGAGGGCACCCCACGAGCCGTTGAAAGCCGGCCGCCGAATCCCATTTATTCGTCGTGAATTCGCGTATCCCTGATCCCTTGCCGCCCGCGTGGCCGTTCCCGCCGACTCGCGATGTGGCTGGCCGCACCTACGGCCAGCTCGTCGCGCTGCGCTATCGCGGCGCGGACGTGTGGCTCTGGCGCTGCCGCTGCGGCGGCCATGTGAGCGCGCGGCTCGATGCGGTGGAGAGCGGCCAGACGCGCGATTGCGGCTGCCGCGAGCAGCGCCAGGTCTGGCGCTCGCGCCCGGGTTCGCCGTCCTTGAAGGGCGGCGAGGTGTTCGGGCAGTTGACGACCGAGCGCTACGCGGGCGATGGCGTCTGGGTCTGCCGATGCGAATGCGGCGCCGAAGTGACGGTCAGCGCCGGACGCCTGCGGCTCGGCCAGGCGCGCTCATGCGGACGGTGCTCGGGCGTGTCGGCGGCTTGAGTTTTAGGCTGAGCGGCGCCTCAGTCAGCGGATTAGCCGGCGCTTCAATCTGTGCCTGAAGGCGGCGCGTTCAAGCGCCGCGACAAGCCATCAACCGCCTTCAAGCCGCCGACACGCCACGCGCATCGGCGAGCGTCGGGCCTTCCTCGCGCGGCGAATCCGCATCCGCGAGTTCCGCTTCGATCTCGCGCAGCCGATGCGGCGCGACCACGCGCAAAGCCAGAAACCAGCCGAGTCCCGCCGCGAGCAGCGCGCCGAACACATAGGGCAGCACCGCATACACGCCGGGCGCCGCCGGATAAATGCTGCCGACGAACGGAATGCCGATCAGCACGATGGCCGCCGCGCTGATCGCCACATGGCGCGCCTTGAGTTCGCCGCGACGGCGCAGGAAGCAGGGCGCGGCGACTGCCACGATCACATAGGTGAGCAGGAAGCCAAACGTGGCGATCGTGCTCAGATAGCCGTACGCGTCGAATAGCGACGTGCCCGCGAACTGGAACGTCACCGCCACGATCAGCGAAAGCACCACGAGCAGCGTGACCGCGACGTGCGGCGTGGCGTTGCCCGCGTGCGCGCGGCCCGTTGCTGCGTGCAGCAGGCCCTGGCGCGCGAAGGTGTAGAGCAGCCGAGCGGCGGCGTTGATCGACGAGAAGAACGCGGCGAAGAAGCTCAGCGCCACGCCCGCGTCGATCAGCACGCCGAGCGCGCCCAGATGAATGCCATGCGCGACCGCCGAAAGCGGCGCGCTCGCCTGGTCGAGCGGCGTGGCCGCGCCCTGGAACAGCGCGACGAGCCCATACGAGGCGGCGAGAAACAGCGCCGCCGGGCCGAGAATGCTGACGATCACCGCGCGCGGAATCAGGCGGAACGGTTCGCGCGCTTCCGCGCCGAGCGCGGTCACGCTTTCGAAGCCCGTGAAGCTGAAGAACGCGAGCACCATGCCGAGCCGCAACTGATCGGGCTTCACAGCGGCCAGCGTCAGCTGATGCGTATCGACCCAGCGATGCTGCGCAAAAAGCGCCGCGACGATCACGAACACAATCAGCGCCACGGTGCTCAACTCGATCCACAGCGTGGTGCGCGTCGAGAGCCGGATGTCGCGCCACGTGATGAACCATGCGCCCAGCGTCACGAACACGGTGATCGCGACCGTTACGGCGAGCCCCGCGCCCGAGGCCACGCCGATATCCTTGAACAGCACCACGATCTCGTTGACCGTGCCTTGCAGAATGCCCGCCGCGCCCACGCCATAGGCGATCAGCAGCGACCAGCCCGCCACCGCGCCCCAGATCGGGCCGAGGCCGCGCGCGGCATAGGTGTAGAGCGCGCCGGGCGAGGCCGTGCGTTTGGCGAACTGCGTGATGCTCCACGAGGCGAACAGCAGGCCCACGGTCGCGAACAGATAGGCGAGCCAGGTGCCGTTGCCCGCGGTGGCGAACACCGCCGGGATCAGGAGCCCCGCGCCGCCCGCCGCGCCGACGAGACCGATCGATTGTGCAATCAGTTCGGATAACGAAAGATAGCCGCGACGCAAGGTGCCGTCGCGCGCCGCCGTGGCCGCGAGTTCAGTCATAGGTGTGGTCCGGTGAGTGTAGGTGTCGGGATGAGACGCGCCCGGGCCGCCATGGCGCGGGCGCGTGATGAATCCGGCCGCTCAGGCCGTGGCTTCCGCCTGCACGCTCTTCGCGGATGAATGTGTGGATGACTGCGCGTTCACTTGCGCGGCAGCTTCACGCTTCACACGCTCGATATCGCGAAACTGCGCCGCCGGATGATCCTGCGGCAGACGCGCATCCGCGCCGAACAGCTTCTCGCGCAGCGTGCCGCTCGCATAGGCGCGCGGATACACGCCGCGCCGCTGCAATTCCGGCACGAGATGCTCGACCACGTCCTCGAAGGTTTCGTGCGCGATGGCATACGCGAGATTGAAGCCGTCGACATCGGTGGCCTCGACCCATTGCTGGAGAATGTCCGCGACCGTGGACGGCGAGCCCACGAACACCGGGCCGAGTCCGCCTACGCCGCCCCAGCGCGCGAGTTCCTCGATGGTCCACGCCTTGTCGCCGCCCGCCAGATGTTCGACGGCGGAGACGATCGCATTGGTTTCCACGCGCTTGACGGTATCGGTCGGCAGATACTGGCCGAAGTCGATGCCGGTCCAGCCCGACATGAACACGAGCGACCCGTCGTACGAGACGTGCCGCTGATACTCCTCGAACTTCGCCTGGGCCTTGGCGTCGGTTTCGTCGACGATCACGGTCACGAGGTTGTAGATCAGCAGCTGGCGCGGATCGCGGCCCGCGAGCGCGGCCTGGCGGCGCACGTCGGCCACGTAGTCGCGTAGCAGCGTCTGGGTGGGCGCGGCCACGAACACGCATTCGGCGTGTTCGGCGGCGAAGCGCTTGCCGGGACCGGATGCGCCCGCCTGGAACAGCACCGGCGTGCGTTGCGGCGACGGCTCGCACAGGTGATAACCTGGGACTTCGAAATATTTCCCTTTGTGGCCGATCTCATGCACGCGCTCGGGATGCGTGAACACGCGGTTCTCGCGATCGCGCACCACGGCGCCGTCTTCCCAGCTGCCTTCGAAAAGCTTGTAGAGCACTTCGAGATATTCGGCGGCCACCGCATAACGGTCGTTGTGATCGCGCAGGCCCAACTGGCCCACGTTCTTCGCGCCGCTTTCGAGGTACGAGGTCACCACGTTCCAGGCGAGCCGCCCCTTGGTGTGATGATCGGCCGTGGACAGACGCCGCGCGAACGTATACGGATGCTCGAAACTCGTCGACGCCGTGATGCCGATGCCCAGATGCTCGGTGACCATCGCAATCGGCGCGGCGAGCTGCAGCGGATCGTTCACGGGAATCTGTGCGGCCTGATGCAGCGCGTGATAATTGCCGCCCTGATAGACGTCGTAATAGCCGATCACATCGGCGATAAAGATCGCATCGAAAATGCCGCGCTCGAGAATCTTCGCGAGATCGGTCCAGTATTCGAGGTCCTTGTATTGCCACGAACGGTCGCGCGGGTGCGTCCACAGCCCCGGCGACTGATGGCCCACGCAGTTCATTTCGAAGGCGTTCAGGCGGATGGTTTTACTCATGACGTTCACTTGCTCCCACGGCCCGGACCGTTGCCGATCTGCCAGACGAAGGGCGGCTCGGTGCCGTTGATGGCCCAGTCGCCGACGATGCGCGCCTTGTAGACGAGCGGATTATGCGAGGACACCGTGCGCGCATTGCGCCAGTGCCGGTCGAGTGCGAGGCGCGTGCTGGTGGCCGAGGCGCCGAGCGCGTCGAACAGATGCGTCGCCGCGCGCAGTGCGAAGTCCGACGCCGTGAGCTGGCTTTGCGCCGACGCGATTTCGGCCTCGACGTTGGCGGCGCGTTCGAGCGCTTCGTTGCCGCCGAAGCGCGCCTCGTAGGCGCGTTGCGCGGGTTCGGCCGCCAGTAGCGCGACCGCGCGCGCGGCATAGGCCCACGACGCGATTTCGCCGACCACCTGCTGGATCTGCGCGTCCTCGCTCACGTGCGGCGCGTTGCCGTGGCTGTAGACGCGCTTGCGCGTGCGCACGAGTTCGGCGGCGTCGCGCTGCACCGCCTCGGCGATGCCCGCGAGCGTGGCCACGTGAAAGAGCTGATAGAACGCGGTCTGATACTTGAAGCGGCGCGCGAAGTCGATCACGTTGCGCGGCTCGACCACGGCATCGTTGAAGCGCGTCGTGCCGCTGCCGGTGGTGGTCTGGCCGAAGCCGTCCCAGTCGTCCTCGCGCACCACGCCCGGCTGATGCGTGCTCACGGCGGCGATCACGTCGCTGCCGTCGGCCTCGCGCTGCGCGTAGACGTCGATCCAGTCGGCGTAGATCGTGCCGGTGCTGTAGTACTTCGCACCGTTCACGACGAAGCGGCCGTCGCGCTGCGAGACCTGGGTCTGCACCTGGCCCACGGCCACGTTGCCCACTTCGGACCACGCGCTGCCCACGATCTGGCCGCTCGCGAAGCGGTCGAACCACGCGCGCTGATCTGCGTCGGGCGGCACGTTGAGCCAGTCTTCGACGAAGGCGAAATGCGCGCGCAGCGCTTGCGGCAGATTCGAATCGGCGGCGGCCAGTTCGATCAGCAACTGGAACAATTGCGGAATGGAGGCGCCCGCGCCGCCGTCGCGCACGGGTAGGCGCACCGCGCCGAAACCGGCGTCCTTCAATGCGGCGATGGCCTCGTGCGGCAGGATGCGTTCGCGGTCGCGTTCGGCCGCGCCACGCGCGATCTCCGCGAAGATCGGGCGAAAACGCGCGGCGAGCGTTTCGTAGTCCGTGCCGGTCGAGAGCGCGGCGGCGTGAAGGTCGGGAATGGGAGCGGATCGCGACATTGTCATGGTGTTCCTCCGGGTTTCTCCATCGGGACTCGGCCTCGGATGGCGTGAAGGGCCAGTATAGAAATGCGCATCGCGGCGCTCCAATAACGGATTCTCGAATCGATATCGGCGGCGCGTATTTGTGCGCGATGCATCGCGTTATCACGGATAAAACGCCGTAAAAACAGCGCTCGCGGGGTTTTGCCGCGTTCAGCCGCCTTATCGATGGCGCGCGGATCAATATGAGCATCGCTTCGTTGGGCGCAACGAAGCGTCTCGCTACGATGACGCCATCCTGTGCCTGCGAGACCGAGACGCCCGCATGTCCGCTCCGAATTCTTCCGCCCCGATTTTCTCCGCCCGCGCGATCGACAAGCGCTTTGGCGCGACCGTCGCGCTTTCGCATCTGGACTTTTCGATTGGCGCGGGCGAGGTGGTCGCGCTGATGGGCGCGAACGGCGCGGGCAAATCGACCTTCGTGAAGATCGTGAGCGGCGTGCAGGGCGCCGACGCGGGCGCGATGCAGCTCGACGGCCAGCGTTACGCGCCGGCTTCGCCGCTGGCCGCGCGCCAGTTGGGCGTGGCGACCGTGCATCAATCGATCGCCGATGCCGTGGTGCCCGCTTCGTCGATCGCCGATAACCTGCTGCTCGACGAACTCTGCGGCGGCGCGCAAAGCTGGTGGACGCCGCGCGCGACGCGGCGCGAACGTGCCCGTGAACTGGCCGCGCGCGTGGGGCTCGATGCCGATCTCGACGCGCCGCTCGGCACGCTCGCGCTGGCCGCGCAACAACGCGTGGTGCTGGCGCGTGCGCTGGCCACGCGGCCGCGTCTCTTGATCCTCGATGAGCCGACGGCCAGCCTGTCCGCCGCCGAGGCCGCGCGCTTGCACGCGCTCGTCGATACCTTGCGCGACGAGGGCGTGGCCGTATTGCTGGTCTCGCATCGGCTCGCGGATCTGCGCCGTCTCGCGACGCGCGTGGCGGTGCTGCGCGATGGCCGCGTCGTATCGCAGCAAAGCGCGCCGGTCGACTTCGACGCCGCGCTCGAAACGATGATCGGCCGTCCCTTGCCGCCGCCGCGTATTGATTCGTATGACGAAGTAAATAACGGAGAGGCGGTTCTGCAGTTGCGCCAGCTGCGTCTCACCGACCGTACCGCTGCATTCGATCTCGACGTGCGCGACGGTGAAATCGTCGCCGTGGTGGGGCCGGTGGGCGCAGGCAAGTCGCGGCTCGCGCAGACGATCTTCGGTGCCACGCGTGCGTTCGCGGGCGAGATGCGGCTCGACGGCGCGCCTTGGCATCCGCGCACGCCCGGCGACGCGATCCGCGCGGGCGTGTTTCTCGCGGGCGAAGACCGTTGGCGCACCTCGCTGTTTCCCGATGCCGTGCCCTTCGCCTCGATTGCGGGGACGATCGGCTTTCCGTTTCTGTCGCGCTGGAGCCGGGGCGCCTTCGTCGCGCGCGAGCGCGAGCGCGCCGCCGCGCGTGCGGCGATCGACGCGTTCGGCATTCGCTGCGCGGGGCCGGACGATCGTCTGCCGCGACTGTCCGGCGGCAATCAGCAGAAAGTGCTGCTCGCGCGCTGGCACGCCGAACCCGCGCGCGTGCTGCTGCTCGACGAACCGTTTCAGGGCGTGGACGCGGGCGCGCGCGCCGATATCGCCGCGACGCTGCGACGCGAAGCGCCGGGCCGCGCGACGCTCGTGTTGGTGAGCGATCTGGAGGAAGCGCACGAAGTCGCCGACCGCATTGTGTATTTCGATCGCGGCGCGTTAGAGACCGCCGATCCGCTCGAAGCCGGCCATCCTGCCGAAGCCATCGAATCGTAATCGACACACTAAGCAACTCAAAAGCGACCATGAAAAGCGCCGCCACTCCGCTCGTCACCGATGTCACCGATCAACCGCTGCTGCACACCGCGTCCGGTACGTCACAGACATCACAAACGCGCCGCCTGCTCGTACTGCTCGAACGCAGCGGCCTGCTGCTCGTGCTCGCCGCCATGCTCGTGCTGTTCACCGCGCGCGAGCCTGCGTTCCTGAACGTCGCGAATCTCTTCAGCATCCTGCAGGCGGTCTCGATTGTCGCGCTGCTCGGCATCGGCGTGACGATTACGCTGGCGGCGGGCGGCTTCGATCTGTCCGTCGGCAGCGTGGCGGCGTCGGCGCAAATGGCGGCCAGTTACGTGCTGGTGGTCTGGCACGGCAACGCGTGGGAAGCGGCGGCGGCCTGCCTCGCGCTGGGCGTGGCGGCGGGGCTGTTCAACGGCGTGCTCATCACGCGCCTGCACGTGCCCGATCAGCTCGCGACGCTCGGCACGCTGTTTCTGCTCGCGGGCCTGCAACTGATTCCGACGGGCGGACGCTCGCTCGCGACCGGCACGATCCTGCCCGACGGCAGCGAAGCGAGCGGCACCTTCCCCGATGCCTTTCTGGCGCTGGGCCGCGCGCGTTTCTTCTTCGACGTGGTGCCCGCGCCGGTGCTCGTGCTCGCGGTGCTCACGGTGTTCGTCTCGGTCGTGATGGCGGCCACGCGCTGGGGCCGCGTGATCTACGCGATCGGCGGCAACGAAACGGCGGCGCGGCTCGCGGGCGCGCCCGCCGCGCGCTATCGCGTGGCGGCCTATGTGGCCTCGGGCGCGCTGGCGTCGCTCGGCGGTCTGCTGATCGCGGCGCGCGTCGGACGCGGCGACGTGAGCGCGGGCCATTCTCTGCTGCTCGACGCCGTGGCGGCCTCGCTGGTCGGCTACGCGGTGTGGGGCGCGAAGCGGCCCAACGTGCCGGGCACGGTGATCGGCGCGGTGTTCGTCGGCGTGCTGCTCAACGGCTTGACGATGCTGAACGCGCCGTACTACTTGCAGGATTGCATCAAGGGTGCGCTGCTGGTGGTGGCGCTGGCGTTCACCTTCAGCATCGGCCGCAGAAACGACGCCCGCGCGTGAAGCGTGGGGTCAGGTAGAGAGAATGCGTTCGAAGAAAAAGTGGGTCCGATAAACATAGGAAACCTGAATAACAAGAGGAGCAATATGAACAAGTCGATGTCCCGTACCGGCCGCCGTGCGATCGGCGCAATCAGTGCAATCGCCTTGAGCGCGGCGGCGTTGTTCGGCGCCGTCTCCGCGCAGGCCGCGCCGCTCAAGGGCGCGCCCGCGCCGTTCGACAAGGGCGGCGTGAAGATCGCGCTCGTCAACTATCTCTCGGAAGGCGACTTCTTCCAGGCCTACGAGGCGGGCGCGCAGAAGCAGGCGAAGGCGCTCGGTATCGACCTGCGTATCTACGAAGGACGTCAGGACGCTGCGCAGCAGCGCGACCAGATCCAGCAGGCGATCAATCTGGGCGTGGCCGCGATCATCGTCAATCACGGGCTGCCCGAGTCGTTGAAGGACGTCGTGCAGCAGGCGCTCGACAAGGGCATCAAGGTCGTGGCCTTCGACGTCGATCTCGCCAATCCGAAGATCCCGCAGATCGAACAGAGCGATCACGACCTCGCCACGCTGCTGCTCGGCCAGGCCGTGAAGGACAACGGCAACGCGTTCTCGGCGGGGTATGTCTACGTGGCGGGCTTTGCGCCGCTCGATCGCCGCGACGCCGTGTGGCAGGCGTTCAAGCAGGCGCATCCGGGCGTGCGCGAGCAGGCGCGCTGGGGCACGGTCGACAATCCGATCGCGCAGTCGGTGGCGAATCAGGCGGCGGCCGCGTATCGCGCGCATCCCGACATCCGCGTGGTGATTGCACCCTACGACGAGTTCGCGCGCGGCGCGAGCCTCGCCGCCGACGAGGCCAACGTCGCGAGCAAGCTGCGTATTTACAGCGCCGATATTTCCACCGCCGATATCGAGGCGATCCGCGCGCCGGGCAGCGCCTGGGTGGCGACGGCGGCGACCAATCCCGCCGTGGTGGGCGCGGTCTCGGTGCGCGCGGCGGCGCTCGATGTGGCGGGGCAGCCGCTCGCGCATCACATCGTCGTGAAGCCCACTCTGGTCACGCGCGACGATCTCGTGAAAAACGACATCCACACGATCGCCGAGCTGGGCGCGAAATTCCCGGCGTTCCGCGTCAGCGACGCGGCCACGGCGGCGTGGATTCCGGTGGACTGATCGGCCGTTTCCCCGCACCCGCCCCGCGCGGATATTCCTTTCGCTGCTTACGATCTGAGCGATTGTTGGTTCGTTCTGGCGTCCGCGCTTCTTATGCTTGGCGAATTCGGGAGGCACATTGCGTGCCTCCCCATGCAGCCAGACAAACAGGGGAAAGCCGATGCGGGACCACACGATCAACCAATTCACGAACACGCACCACGACGCACGCGGGAGCACGCCGCTCTGGCGGCGTTTGACTTCCGCGTTGCGCGCCGCCGCCGCGCTTGCGCCGCTGGCGTTGCTAGCCGTGTCGCCCTCGCACGCGCAGGCCGCGAGCGCCGCGCCCGCCGAACTCAAGCTCGATTACGCCTACTACTCGCCCGAAAGCCTCGTCATCAAGCGCAATGGCTGGCTCGAACAGGCCTTCGCGCCCGATCACACGCAGGTGCGCTGGGTGCTGAGCCTCGGCAGCAATCGCGCGCTGGAATACCTCAATAGCGGCGCGATCGACATCGGGTCGACCGCCGGTCTCGCGGCGGTGCTCGGCAAGGCCAACGGCAATCCGATCAAGACCGTTTATATCTTCTCGCGCCCCGAATGGACCGCGCTGGTCGTGCGCAAGGATTCGCCGATCAAGACGCTCGCGGACCTCAAGGGCAAGAAGATCGCGGCGACCAAGGGCACCGATCCGTATCTCTTCACGCTGCGCGCGCTGCATACGGCGGGTCTCACGCGCGACGACGTCGAGATCGTCAATCTTCAGCATCCCGACGGACGCACCGCGCTCGTCAACGGCCAGGTCGACGCGTGGGCCGGGCTCGATCCGCACATGGCAGCCGCGCAGATCGACAACGGCGCGCGTCTGCTGTACCGCAACGTCGACTTCAATACGTGGGGCTTTCTGAACGTGCGCGACGATTTCCTCAAGCAGTACCCGGATACCGTGGCGCGCGTGCTCAAGGTCTACGAACGCGCGCGCGTGTGGATCGGCGAACATCCGAACGAGGCGGCGCAGATCGTTGCAGAGGATTCCAAAGTATCGCTTGCGGTCGCGAAGCTGCAACTGAGCCGCAACGATTTCAGCCAGCCGCAGCCGGGCGCGAAGCAGATCGAGGCGCTCGAAGCCGCCGCGCCGATTCTCGTGCAGGAAAACCTCGTGAAGCCGGGGACGAATCTGAACCAGGTGATCGAGTCGCTGATCGATACGCAGGCGTCTGAGTCGGCGCTGGCGTCGGCGCAGCGGCAGTAAGCGGACATAAGCGCACATAAGCGCAGGTTAAGAGGATTCGCATGGCTATCGACGAGTTGAGCGTGCCCACCCTGACGCGTGCCGCCGCCGCGCCGGGCTCGCCGGGCGCTCACGCGCCGCGCGTATTGCAGGGCGGGGCGCATGAGGCCGAGCACGCCGATACGCAAACCGGTCAGCAGGAGCACGCAACGGCAGGCGCGCCGCGTCGCTGGCGCATCGCGGGCGCGCTGCTGCCGTTCGCGTTTCTCGCACTGCTCGAAGCGCTCGTGCGCGGCGGCGTGCTGCCCGACAATCTCGTGCCCGCGCCCAGCGAAATCGCCCAGGCGCTCTGGCAACTGGGCGGCGCGCGGCTTTCGCTGCATATCGCCGCGAGCACGGCGCGCGTCGCGCTGGGTTTCGGCTGCGGCGCGGCGCTCGCCATCGCGGTGGGCGCGGCGATGGGCCTGAGCCGACGCCTCGACGCCTTGCTCGACCCGAGTTTTCAGGCACTGCGCGCAATTCCGTCGCTCGCGTGGGTGCCTGTGCTGCTGCTGTGGATGGGGATCGACGAAGCGCCGAAAATCACGCTCGTCGCGATCGGCGCGTTCTTTCCCGTGCAT
>JAVBUO010000011.1:0-138821 GCA_031555315.1 Acetobacteraceae bacterium | reverse complement strand
TTGCGCCCGTAGGCGCAAAACCCGCGTCGGGGGGATATCAGCTTTTTGAGCCAGTCGCGTCGGGGTATCAGGCCGATATCCCATTGGCCGCATTGGGAAATTTTGACTATCACGCCAAAATCGCCCCGGAGTGTTGTAATGATGCGGATAGGGCAGCATTGATCTCCTTGGGGCAAAGATCGTCTGTTATTGTGAATTTTGATGGTACTTATTCAATTCGATTTAGACCTTATGCAATTGGTGATGGAAATATCTGGGAGATGCCTCGGTGAGTATTGAGATGCATGGCCTTATAGTGTCTGATCGTATTGTTGTTTTTGTTGAAACCCAATCTGATCAGCGACGAGATTTAATAAAAAGAAACCTAATTTCTAAAGGAGCGCGGTATATTGGTCCTCAATCCTTTATGTTTCAGAAAAAAAATTTTGCCCCAGAAGTAATCAGAGATGCCATTGGTGACCTTGAGGAGGGAGAGTGTGTTTATCTACTAGATGTAGAGGATGGAGTTCTTAAGTGCTATATAGTTGCCCTTTCTAATAAGGAGCAGGGCATAAAAATTGGGCCACCTCTTGCGGAAAATAATACCGCGAATTTAGATATTGAATAATACAATTTTTGCAAGGTATTTCATGGTCAATTTACCTATTTTGAAATGAGACGGTAAACAATACTTATAATAAGTGGAAATTGATCGTGTTTACAAAAATAATTCCAGCCTCTTTTATCTCTTCTAGATATAAGTTGTCTTGGCCAGACGTATTGGTTGGTCTGGAATGCGGTTGGATAATGAAGGAGGATTTTGCAAAAAATATTGATTCTTTCCGTGGTCTTATAAACGGAGATATTTTAAAAAAATCTTCCATCATGAAAAATCATATTTATCGATATTATATGAAAATTTTTCCGAAAGCGAATTTTCTATTGAAGATATCCGTCTTCAATGGATGAGGATTATTTTGTCATGGATTTTTGAGAATAAAGATAATATTCAAGACCCTCTTATGTTGGTAGAAAAAATATATGCGGATTTTGATTACCCAGAAGAGATTTATGATCTAATACGCTATAATGTGCCAAAGGATGGGTGTAGGCCGCAGGACTATTCCAAGAAAGAAAATACTCAGAGATTAATGAAAAAATTTAAAAATTATTGTAATTCTCATATTTCTATTTAGAGAGTGGAGGAATGGGTTTAGAGTTATAGAAATATTGTGTAGTCTGTGGCCGGCAATTTTTCGTTTCTGGAAAGTGGCTACTTCACATACGAAGACCAGTTCGAGTGATCTTCACGTGAAGACGCATGTGCCATTTTTTGCTGTGTTGTGCGGGGAATCATAATCCCCTGCTTTTAGCATCCGCCGCATGGCCGCGATCACTACGCGCAACACGGTGTGAGAGAGGTAGCTGGGGTCGATTATCTGGCTTCCTGAGACGGCTGCTGCGGGTGGCAATGTCGCCATCGCGGCAACGGCTTTCACGACTGCAACGGCAGCCCTGGCAGAAGCGACCGCTTTAGCCGCACTCATCGCGCCTGTTGCGAGCGCCATGGTCACCAGTGTCGCGCCATAGGGGGCTGCCGGAATCGTGGCAATATCGGTGACGCGCTGCGTGATATGACCAGCTCGGATGCGCTGCGCAGTTATGCGGTGGCGGGTTTGTCGGCCGGTGTTGGCAGTTGGCTGCCGGGCGCGGCGGACGTGAACGTGTCGTTCCACGATATGCTGAACGGCAATGCGAATTTGCCTCTTAACTTGTTTTCTGGTCGATAGGTGGTGGAGATGAGTAGAAACATTGAGCCTATCGTGAGCGATCTTCGGAAGCTGACCTCCAGAGATGCGGCTGAATGGTTGATGGAGCGGTACCCCGTAGGGAGTGCCGACTGGGGTGATGCCATTACCATCATAGCTCACCTGTCATGGAAAAAAGCAGATCAGGCGCGTCTGGCCGATTACTATTTGAGCCGGTTGCCGTTCGCGAGCGCAAAACCTTATGAGGTATTCGCGTCCTTCATGAAGGTCTCCCGACTGGTTGATATCTTGCGGAAGAACGCGCCGAGCGACACTTCAGACAAAGGGCTTCTCGAATACTATGCAGGCCCTGTCCTTGAGCGAGCGGCCAAGACGCCTGTGGATCGGGAGAAGGTGGAAGGCTTCAGGTCGGAGCTAAAGGCATCGTCAAGTTAAGTGAGCTTGGTCGAGGTGATGTGTACTGGGCAAATCTGGTTATGCTGGTTTGGTGATGTCTGCCCATGCCTGATACGCCTTGGGCGAAGACTGAGCATGGCGTTGGGAGAAGCAGTCCAGGCTGATTATCTAGTTTTTTGAGTTAGTCAAACGACCCGTAACCCATTGATGCCGGGTATGTGATTTGGAGCAGTTAGTCAATTTAAGTTATTAATATTATTAAATAATACTAACCCCCTACGGGACGCCAAACACCCTCGCAACCTATCTTCCGTTTTGATGCTGCGCGGCTAACTGCGCGGGAACAGGGGTGTTTTTGCCTTCCTCTGCATTTTGGTATCGGTGTTTTGCTGCGAACAGGGGCATTTGTGCGCGCTGTTGGCGGGGGTGTCTCTGCGGGTTCGGTGATGGGTGCGGTTTGGGGGTTAACAGGGAATTCCGAGAAAATTCCGGGTGATAACAGGCGGAGTTACCGCTGAAGGGCGGGTTTTGCCTGCCCTGCGCGCGAGATGGTCAGGAAAGACGCGTTAAAACAATGGGTTGCTGGATCGTGCGGGCGGTTTCCTGTTCCTGGGCCGAAACAGGCCTGTTTTGTGCAGGAACAGGTGCGTCGACGCGACGCGGTCGTGGCACAAAGCCGCGCGTTCAGGGCGATGGTTTGAACCCGAACAGCCGGGCCTGCGCGGATCAGATGGCGCTTCCAGGCGCCTTACAAGGGTTCTTCCAGACGCAGCAGGGCCGGATCGACATCTGACAGCAGGATCGTCAACGCGCCCTGGCGCAGCTCGATGCGAAGAGGATGGGACAGAAGATCCGTGCCCTCTGCCGAGGAGTGCAGCAAGCGCTGCAAAACCTCCGCGATACAGGCATCGAGCCTGGCTGCCGAGATGCGGAGACAAGACGTAATAGCGATAGAGCCACCCCTTGCTGTCCCGCGCCCCTGCAGGCGACATCTTGTGCCCATCGGCATCGAACGGACGTCCGCTCAGCGGTGACGGCGCAACACCCCGGGTCTGCGCGCGGGTGTTCTCGTCCAGCGCCATTTAATTTGACGATGCCCCGCGCGCAGCTTCCGTTTTACAGGCTGTCGCCGAAATCCTGGCGAAATTTGGCGACCAGTTTCTGCTGCCAGTCAGACACAGGCTTCAGCCGGCCGTAGAAGAAACGCAGCACTTCCGGTTCTTCGACGAATTCGAGGCCATCGACCAGGTGGCGGTTGTCGAACAGCCACAGGATGCGGTCGATCGCGTATTTAACCTGCGATAGCGTGAAGACCCGGCGTGGCAAGGCGAGGCGCAGCAGTTCCATGTTGGCAAGAGGTTCGTTGCCATCCGGGGTGCGCTGTTCGGACAGGGTGCCGCGTTCCATGCCGCGGATGCCACCTGCGATGTACATCGCTGCCGCAAGCGCCCCTGCCGGGTATTGGCTCTGAGGGATGTGGTCGAGGAACTTCATTGCGTTGAGGTGACAGCCCAGACCACCGGGGGGCGTAATCACAGGAACGCCACGCTTGTCGAGTTCCTCGACCATGAAACGGATGAACTGGGGGCCCTGGTTGATGGCTTCTTCATCCATTGTTTCCTCAAGGCCGACGGTTAATGCCTCCATCTCGCGCACCGACATGCCCCCGTAGGTGAGGAAGCCTTCATACAGCGGCACCAGACCGCGCATGCGCAGATACAGATCCTTGTTGCGAATGCAGATACCGCCCCCACGTGCGAAGCCGAGCTTGCGGGCAGAGAAGTAGATGATGTCGCACAGATCCGCGGTACGGCGGGTAATCTCGCGGATGCTGAGGTTCTTGCAGGACTCCTCGCGGGTCTTGTTGAAATAGAGATTGTCGGCGAGGAGGCTGGCATCAAGCACGAGAAGAAGGCTGTGCTTGGTGCATACTTTGCGCACTTCGGTCAGGTTGGCGATCGAGATCGGCTGGCCGCCGATCAGATTGGTGCCTGATTCAACGCGGATGAACGCAATCTTGTCGGCGCCGTGCCGGGCGATCAGGGCTTCGAGTTTGGCAATGTCAATGTCGCCTTTGAATGGCTGCGTGCTGTTTACTTCCAGACCCGCGTCGGACACCAATTCTTCGACGGTGCCGCCGTTCAGGGTTATGTGTGCCTTGGTGGTGGTGAAGTGGAAATTCATCGCCACGATGGAACCCGGCCTCACCAGCGTCTGGGCCAGAATGTTTTCGCAGGCGCGGCCCTGATGAGTGGGCAGGAAATAATCCATGCCGAAGATTTCGTGCAGCTTGTTAGCCAGACGCGTGTAGGTGGCGCTACCCGCATAAGCATCGTCGGCCACCATCATGGAAGCGACCTGCTGGTCGCTCATCGCGTTCACACCGCTGTCGGTGAGCATGTCCAGATAAACGTCGGAGGTCTGCAGCAGGAAGGTGTTGTTGCCGGCCGCTTCGATGGCTTTCAACCGGTCCTCGATCGGAGGCAGGTTCAGCCTCTGGATGACACGCACCTTGTGCATTTCCAGAGGGATGGGTTCACCACTGTAGAAACTAACTTTCGCCATTATTGTTACCTTGATGCCCGTGTTCGCAACTGCCCGCCCGCGTGAAACGCTGAAACCTCCCAAGGGACAAGCCCGGATGTCGTCGGAATTGCCCCGGCGACGCAGGATGCCGCCCAAACCGGCACCCCGTGGCGCATAGTGTCATGAAAAATATTTGGACAACAAGATGCAGGGAACTCAATTTTAAATTGCAATGATCAAAAGCGGCATTCAGGGCAGGTCGGCCTGGCCCGATTGTTGGAGCTTGGGCGTGTGCGGCGTGTCTATCCGCGTGCAGCAGGGGCCGATGTTTTGTCGAGCTCTACCGCGCCGCTGGGGCCGCTGTCGGTGCATTTTTCACGCCGACAGCCTTCGGCACCGAGCTTGCCGAGGGACGGTGGATAATCGGGACATCTGGCAGCATTCGATGCGGCACATTGCCTGTGAAGGGCGCACATTCCTGCTGTCGGCGTGCCAGCGTGGATGGTGCGGCGCGCGTCCAGAAGCGCGCCACGCGGGATGTTCAGATTCCCATCTCGGCGAACACTTCCTGTGCGACGCGGAAGCTGTCGATTGCCGCCGGCACGCCGCAATAGATGGCGACCTGCAGGAATATCTCGCGCAGTTCCTCCTTGGTCAGCCCATTGTTGATGGCGCCGCGCACATGCAGCCGCAGTTCATGGTTGCGTCCCAGCGCGGCGATCATCCCGAGGTTGAGGACCGAGCGATATTTGCGATCCAGCCCCGGGCGGTTCCAGATCTCGTCCCAGCAGTATTCGGTGACGAGTTGCTGCATCGGCCAGTTGTAGTCGGTCGCCTTGTTCACGGCGTTGTCGACATAGGCCGGGCCGAGCACTTCGCGACGGGTCTTCAGGCCGTTTTCGAATTTCTGGCTGGCGGGCTTGCCCGCAGGGGTGAGGGTGGTCATCTGCGTTTTCTCTCCAATAAATCCGTTCTGGATAATGTATTGTTTTGCTCAGTCGTGGGCATGCTGGTCGATGTAGCGATAGATCTCGGTATGGTCCGCACCTTTGCCGAGCGATGCTGTGGCCGCATTCCAGATTGTGCTGGTCAGCGCCAGCGTATCCATCTGTAGATGCAGCTGCTTCGCAAGCTCGGCAGCGATCCCGACGTCTTTCGACATGAGCGCCATGGCAAATCCCGAACCCCAGCTTTGCGAGAGGATGAAGTTCTTCACTTTCACCTCTGTCGTGTTGTTCTTGCCGGTCGAGGCGTTGAGGATGTCCGTCATCACATGCTGATCGAGGCCGAATTCCCGCCCAAGCACCAGTGCCTCCATCGTCGCCATGGCACCCGCCGCCGAGACGAAGTTGTTCAGCACTTTCATCGCATGGCCGGACCCGAGGGCCCCGGTGCGGAAGATCTTGCTGCCCATTGCACCCAGATACGGCTCCGCCGCGTCGACATCCGCCGCCGCACCGCCCGCCATGATGGTCAGCGCGGCATCGACGGCGCGTTTCACCCCGCCCGAAACCGGAGCATCGACCAGCCTGAAGCCGCGTGCGGCCAGATCCGCGCCCAGCGATCTTGTCTCCAGCGGGGCAGACGAGCTCATGTCGATGATCAGTGCGCCTGGCGGTGCCTTGCTCAACGCACCGTGCGGCCCCAGCAGGCTGTCGCGCACGATCTGTCCGTTCGGCAGCATGGTGATGATGACATCGCATCCCGCAGCGGCATCGGCCGCGGAAGCGAACGCTTCGCCGCCATTGGCGGTCAGGGCGGCGCGTGCAGCCTCGGACAGATCGGCACCGCGTGCCCTGTAACCTGCACGCAGCAGGTTGGCGGACATCGGCGCGCCCATCATCCCCAGACCGATAAAGGCGATTGAAGCTCCCCGCTTCGGGTTCGACATGATCTCTCCCTCCACGGCGCATTGGTCGGCCGTGTGATTACCTGATTCCGTCCTAAATTGTCAGACAATCAGGCAATACACAAGACGGGAGAACTGATATCCGGTCAGACTGCGGCGGGTGCGGGTTGGACGCGCAGGCAGGCCAGGGCGATTCGCGCCGCTTCCTCGATATGCCGGATGCAGGCGGCCTGTGCCCGGTCACTGTCTCGGGCGCGAATGGCGGCAAGGATTTCGCGGATTTCAGCCACGCTTTCGGGCAGCCGCCCTTCCTGCGTCATCGATATGACGCGCAGCAACGTCACCCGGTTATGCAGAGACGTCAGCATCTGCTCGACGAAGGTATTTCCGGCCCCTTTCATCAGACAGGCGTAGACAGCGGTTTTGGTGTCGATCAGGCGCTCTCTGTTGCCGGCTGTGGCGGCTTGGGCAAAATCCGCGACGGCGGCTTCCAGCGTGGCAATCTGTGCTTCGGTGCCGTTGCGGGCGAATTCCGCCCCGCAAAACCCCTCCAGCAATCCACGGATTTTGTAGAGCTGCTCGGCCTCGGCAAGGCTGATGGTGCTGACCACCGGGCCGCGATGCGGATAGGAACGGATCAGCCCCTCGGCTTCCAGCTGCCGAAGCGCCTCGCGCACCGATGTGCGGCCGACGCCGATCAGTTCGCAGAGTTCGCGCTCGATCAGACGTTCACCGGGTTTGAAGCGCCCGGTGGCGATCGCCTTGCGAAGTTTTTCCTCGACCATATAGCGCAGCGTTGCATTCTTGCGCGGGATCTGCAGGTCCGTGTCATCCATTCAGGTTTTCGATCCGTCCATTCTGGCACTCACCCCATACCGGCGCCCGTTGGGGGCTGTATAGGCAGACTCCGAGGGAACTCAAGGGAATCCGATCGCCGGCTGTTGCGTGGCAAGGCTACTGGCTCGTGCGATAAGCGGGCAATCATTTTGTAAGATTGTCTGAAAATAAACAGGCGGGGAAAGGGGCACCGTCAAGTTTAAGTAAGTTCGGGCGAGGTAACAGGCCTCGGCGATCATCAAGGCGTCGAGCGTGATGATCGGCAAAGAGTGATATCGAATACGTTGCAGAATGGGGGCATCGCGCCTAGAATAACGGATGCGGGGCTGCTGGGTGCGTCAGGAACGTTCATCCCCGGGGCCGATTTGACTCCCTAGGGAGCTGGCTCTGTTGTGGTCGTGGCCACATTACCCGGTGCCCACCTGCTGTGAAGCAGGCCCAGGGAGGATGACAATGCCAACGGCTACGGCGGCTCCGCGCGCGATTTATTGCGACACGCTCCTCCAGGAACTGAAAACCGAAATGCGTCAGACGGCATTGCGCCGTCGCGCGGCGTGCGATCCGGTTGCGGTGGGGCAGCTGCTTTCCGAACATGTGCTGCGTGAATGTCCCCCCGAACCCGGGCAGGTGGCGGCGCTGTTCTGGCCGATGGCGGGCGAGGTGGATATCCGGCCGTTGTTGCATGCGCTGGCCGCGCGGGGGCAGACGGTCTGCCTTCCAGTGACAACGAAACGAAATAATCCATTGATATTCAAGCAATGGACACCCGAAAAACCTCTGTTGGCAGGCCGTTTTGGCACATCTCATCCCGATGGGCCGGAACTGATGCCCGGCTGGCTGATGGTGCCGTTGCTGGCGTTCGACCGCGACGGGCATCGCCTGGGGTATGGGGCCGGGTATTACGACCGCACGCTGGCCGCTCTGCCGCAGGCGTTCACGGTCGGGGCGGCGTTCGCGGCGCTGGAGGTGCCCGAGGTGCCGGCCGGGCCGGACGATGTTGCGCTGCATGCGATTGCCACCGAACATGGCGTGATCCGCTGTCGGTCCACGTGACGGGCAGGATCAGACTTAACGCAGAGACGATTGATATTCATGCAAAACGGTACCGCCTTGCTCGTTGTCGATGTTCAGAACGATTTCATGCCCGGCGGCGCGTTGGCGGTGGCGGGGGGCGATGAGATCGTCGCGCCGCTCAACGCGCTGGCCCGGCGGTTTCAGCACGTGGTGTTGACCCAGGACTGGCACCCGGCGGACCATCGCTCGTTCGCCAGCCAGCATCCGGGCAAGGCGGTGTTCGATACCGTGCAGATGCCGTACGGCGCGCAGACGCTCTGGCCCGATCACTGCGTGATGGGCACGCCGGGGGCGGCGCTACATGCGGGGCTGGACATTACGCATGCGCGGCTGATCGTTCGCAAAGGGCTGCGGCGCGAGGTGGACAGTTACTCGGCCTTTCTGGAAGCCGACCGCGCGATGCGCACCGGCCTCGACGGATATCTGGCCAGTTGCGGCGTGCAGCGGGTGTTCGTGTGCGGTCTGGCGTTGGATTACTGCGTGGCGTGGACGGCGCTGGACGCGCGGCGCTTCGGGCTGGAGGTGACTGTGATCGAAGAATACTGCCGTGCGATCGACGTAAACGGTTCCCTGGAACGGGCACGGACGGACATGAACGCGGCAGGCGTGGCGCGCGCCTGATTCGTCCTATCATATGTGTTTACGGCCGGGTGGTGCTGTACGGGCGTAATACAGGTTGACAGTGCCGGACTTCCCCCTGATGTGACGGGGCATGCATATTCTGTTTCTGGGTGATCTGGTCGGCCGCACGGGGCGCGAGGCAGTGCTGGCGGCGCTGCCGGATCTGCGCATGCGGCTGGATACCGATCTGGTGGTGGTGAACGCCGAGAACGCCTCGCACGGCTTCGGGCTGGGGCCGGACATGGCCGAGACGCTGTTCACGGCAGGAGTCGATGTCATCACGCTGGGCAACCATGCCTGGGATCGCAAGGAAATCATTCCTTACATCGCCGATCATCCGCGCCTGATCCGCCCGGCCAACTACCCGCACGGCACGCCCGGGGCGGGCAGCGTGGTGGTCGATGTGCGCGGCGGGCGCAAGGCGCTGGTGATGAACCTGATGGGCCGGATCTTCATGGACCTGCTCGACTGCCCGTTCCAGACCGGGGCGCGCGAACTGGTGAAGCACCGTCTGGGAGCCTCCATTACCGCCGCGGTGGTCGATTTCCACGCCGAGGCGTCGAGCGAGAAGATCGGCTTCGCCCATTCCTTCGATGGCGAGGTCAGCCTGGTGGTCGGCACGCATACCCATATCCCGACGGCGGATCAGCAGATCCTGCCCGGCGGCACGGCATTCATGACCGATGCCGGCATGTGCGGCGATTACGACAGCGTGATCGGCATGCAGAAGGTCAGTGCAATTTCCCGGCTGTGGAAGAAGGTGCCCAGCGCGCACCTGCAGCCGGCCGAAGGCCCGGCCACGGTGTGCGGCGTGTTCGTGGTCACCGACGATGCGACCGGCCTCGCCACCCGGATCGAACCGTTGCGCCTGGGCGGGCGGCTGGCGCAGATGGTGCCGTCGCTGGCATGAACATGAAGCGCCGGATGATCATGACGGCCGGCGCGGCCGTCGGCCTTGCGGGGGCGGGATATTGGGGCGGCACGCGCCTCAACCTGAATCCGGCGCGCCGGCCCGGCGAGCAGATCGACACCTTCAACAACGTCGCTGTGTATTACAACGGCGGCGTCAATCACTCGGCCGGCCGCAACCTGAGTGCGGACGGCTATAACCTCGGCATCCGCTATCAGTGCGTCGAGTTCGTAAAGCGGTATTATTTCGAGCGCTTCAGCCACCGCATGCCGGACAGCTACGGTCATGCGCGGGATTTCTTCGATCCGGTCGTGCCCGATGGCGCGCTCAACCCGCGCCGGGGGCTGATGCAATACCGCCGGGACGGCGCGGGGGCGCCGCAGGTCGAGGATCTGCTCGTCCTCGGCCCCAGCCTGTTCAACCCGTACGGTCATGTCGCCATCGTCACCGGCCTGCGTGATGGCGGGATTGAGGTCATCCAGCAGAACCCCGGCCCGTTCGGGGCCTCGCGCGAGGTGATCTCGCGCGACAACGCCCGGCTGCTGGGCTGGCTGCGGCTGGCCGGGCAGCCTCCAACGTAGCGGGTTCCGACGAGTTTCCCTTTCGTTCCCGGTGCCGTTATAAGACGGTCCCAACCGATCATCCGCAGATTCCCGAAGGAGGCACGGCAATGGCCGGCCATTCGCAATTCAAGAACATCATGCACCGCAAGGGGGCACAGGACGCCAAGCGCGCCCGCGCCTTTGCCAAGATCATCCGCGAAATTACCGTGGCGGCGAAAACCGGCGCGCCGGACCCCAACACCAACCCGCGCCTGCGCGCCGCGCTGGCCTGGGCGCGTGAAGAAAATATGCCGAAGGACAACATCGACCGCGCGATCAAGAAAGCGGTTGGCGGCGGGCAGGGCGACGATTACGCCGAGGTCCGTTACGAGGGCTACGGCCCGGGCGGCGTGGCGCTGATCGTCGAGGCACTGACCGACAACCGCAACCGCACCGCGTCCGATGTCCGTTCGGCGTTCTCGAAGCATGGCGGCGCGCTGGGCGAGAGCAATTCGGTGTCGTTCCAGTTCACACGCATGGGCGTGATCCGTTATCAGGCGGAGAAAGCCGGGGCCGACGCGATGCTGGAAGCGGCGATCGAGGCCGGGGCCGAGAACGTGGAAACCGACGAGAACGGCCACGAGGTCACCTGCCCGATGGAGGACTTCTTTGCGGTGCGCGATGCGCTGTCGGCGCAGTTCGGCGATCCGGAATCGGCGAAGATCGAATGGCGGCCGCAGGTCACCGTGCCGGTCGACGAGGCGACCGCGGTGTCGGTGATGAAGCTGATCGACGTGCTGGACGAGAACGACGACGTGCAGAACGTCTGGGCGAATTTCGACATCCCCGATGCGGTGATGGCGAAGCTGTCGGCATGAGGTTCCCGACATGATTCGCCTGCTCGGCATCGACCCGGGGTTGCGCTTCACCGGCTGGGGGGTGATCGACGTGGACGGCGCGCGTCTGCGTCACATCGCCGACGGGGTGATCGCCACCGATGCCGAGCAGAGCGTGCCTGAACGCCTGAAAGTGCTGCACGACGGGTTGCTGCAGGTGTTCGACGCCTATCACCCCGTCGAGGCGGCGGTCGAGGAGACCTATGTGAACAAGAACGCCATCTCGACCCTGAAGCTGGGCTATGCGCGCGGTGTCGCGCTGCTGACGCCGGCGCTGGCGGGCATTCGCGTGCACGAATACGGCGCGAAGATGGTCAAGCGTTCGGTGGTCGGCACCGGTGCGGCCACCAAGGAGCAGGTCGAGATGATGGTGCGCCGCCTGCTGCCGGGGGCGGCGATCCGGCGCGCCGATGCGGGCGACGCGCTGGCGGTGGCGATCTGCCATGCGCATAATCGGCAGACCAAAACCACCTGGGCGGCGGGGGCTGCATGATTGCGCGTCTGAAAGGCCGGATCGAGGAAATCGCCGCCGATCACTGCATCGTCGATGTGAACGGTGTCGGCTATCTGGTGCATGCCTCGACGCGCAGCCTGTCGCAGTTCCCGATGGGCGCGGCGGCGACGGTGCTGGTCGAGATGCAGGTGCGCGAGGACGCGATCACCCTGTTCGGTTTTGCCGACACCGCCGAACGCGACTGGTTCCGCTTGTTGATGACGGTGCAGGGGGTGGGGGCGAAGGTTGCGCTGTCGATCCTGTCCACACTGGGGCCGGGCGATCTGGCGGCGGCGATCGGCCGCGCCGACGCGGGCATCCTGTCGCGCCCGGCTGGCGTGGGGAAAAAACTGGCGGCGCGGCTGATCACCGAACTGCGCGATCGGGTCGGGGCGATGCCCGCGGGCGGCGGCGTGATGCTGGCGGCGACGGTGCTGCCAGCCGGCGGCGCGGCCGCGGATGCGGCCTCGGCGCTGATCAATCTCGGCTATCGCCGCGCCGAAGCGGAGGCGGCGGTCAATCGCGCCATCGGGCGTGTGGGTGACGATGCATCGGTCGATCTGCTGATCCGCGAAGGTCTGAAGGAGCTGGCGCGATGAACGAGGAAGACCGTCCGGTCAGCGCGATTCGCACCGATCAGGACGCCGGCGAGGCATCGCTGCGGCCGCAGCATCTGGGTGAATTCATCGGCCAGAAAGCCAGTCGCGAGAATCTGCGCGTGTTCATCGAGGCGGCGAAGGCACGCGGCGAGGCGCTGGACCACGTGCTGCTGCACGGCCCGCCGGGCCTTGGAAAAACCACGCTGTCGCAGATCGTGGCGCGCGAAATGGGGGTGGGTTTTCGGGCGACCTCGGGGCCGGTCATTCAAAAAGCCGGCGACCTTGCCGCAATCCTGACAAATCTTCAGCCCAGAGATGTATTGTTCATCGACGAGATTCACCGGCTGCAACCGGCGATCGAGGAAATACTTTATCCAGCCATGGAGGATTTCCAGCTGGATCTGATCATTGGGGAAGGGCCGGCCGCGCGCACCGTGCGGATCGACCTGAACCCGTTCACCCTGGTGGGAGCCACCACGCGGGCGGGGTTGCTGGCAACGCCGTTGCGTGACCGGTTCGGAATCCCGCTGCGCCTGATTTTTTATACGGCGGAAGAACTGGAATTGATTGTCGCACGCGGCGCCGAAAAACTGGGATTTGCCTTGACGCCGGACGGGGCGGCCGAAATCGCGCGCCGTTCGCGCGGCACGCCGCGCATCGCCGGGCGCCTGCTGCGCCGGGTGCGCGATTTCGCGTCGGTGGCCGGCCGCGCGCAGATCGATCGCCAGACCGCCGATGCGGCATTGGCGCGGCTGGAGGTTGATGCGCTGGGGCTGGATGCGATGGACCGGCGGTATCTGCGCCGTCTGGCCGATCACCATGGCGGCGGACCGGTGGGGGTGGAAACGCTGGCCGCGGCGCTGGCCGAGGCGCGTGACACGCTGGAAGATGTGATCGAACCCTATCTGATCCAGGAAGGGCTGATCCTGCGCACCAGCCGCGGGCGCATGCTGGGCGATGCCGGCTGGAAGCATCTGGGCCTGCGCGCGCCGGCGCGCAGTGTCGCACAGGCCGATCTGCTGGACGAAGAATGACGACCGCACATCACTTTCCCGTGAGGGTCTATTTCGAGGATACCGACGCGGGCGGTGTCGTGTATCACGCCAATTACCTGCGTTTTGCCGAACGCGCGCGCACCGAATGTCTGCGCGACATGGGCTTGCCGCATGCCGACATGATGAACCGGCTGGACCTGATTCTGCTGGTGCGCCGGATCGAAGCCGACTACCTGCGCCCGGCGCGACTCGACGACGGGCTTGAGGTGGTCACGCAGGTATCTGCTATGGGCGGAGCGAGCGTGACCCTGCGTCAGGAGATCCGCTGCAACGACGCGCCGGCGGTGGTGCTGACGGTGGTTCTGGTGTGTGTGCGCCAGGCGGATCAGAAACCGGTGCGGATCCCCGAGCCGTGGCGCGGTGCGTTGCTGCGCCTGACTGTAACAGATGCGCCCCCCGCGCCGTAACGTCTGCGTGAACTGAGGAGTGAATGGAATGCCTGAACGTGCTGTCGAGGCGGTAGCTCTCGGAACGCATACCGACCTGTCGATCTGGACGCTGTTCCTGCAGGCCGACATCATCGTCAAAACGGTGATGATCCTGCTGCTGTTCGCCAGCGTCTGGGTGTGGGCGATCGTGTTCGAGAAAACCATGACGCTGCGCCGCGCCAACAAACAGGCGACGCTGTTCGAGGACAAGTTCTGGTCGGGCGGTTCGCTGGACGACCTCTACGATCGCGAAGGCACGTCGCCGACACACGCGATGGCCGCGGTGTTCGGCGCGGCGATGGGCGAATGGCAGCGCTCGACCCGCAGTGCGGGCAAGATCAGTGCCTATGCCGGCGTCAAGGAACGCATCGAGCGGGCGATGAACGTGACCATCCAGCGCGAGATGGAACGGCTGGAACGCTGGATGGTGTTTCTGGCCTCGGTCGGCTCGGTGGCGCCGTTCGTCGGGCTGTTCGGCACGGTCTGGGGGATCATGAATTCGTTCTCGGCCATTGCCGCGATGCAGAACACCAATCTGGCCGTGGTTGCGCCGGGGATCGCCGAGGCGCTGTTCGCCACCGCGATCGGCCTGGTGGCGGCCATTCCCGCCGTGCTGGCGTATAACAAGATCAGCACCGATCTGGCGCGTTATGCGGCGCGGCTCGAAGGCTTCGCGACTGAATTCAGCGCGATCCTGTCGCGCCAGGGCGAGGAGCAGGGGTAAGTCATGGCGGCATCGCTTTCAGGCGGCGGCAAAGGCAAGGGGCGGTACAAACCGCTGGCCGAGATCAACGTCACGCCGCTGGTCGACGTGATGCTGGTGCTGCTGATCGTATTCATGGTGGCTGCGCCGCTGATGACGGTGGGGATCAAGGTCGATCTGCCGCGCACCAGTGCGGCGGCGATGAACCAGGACAACGAACCGCTGACCATCACGGTGAATGCGGAAGGCGTGATCTATCTGCAAGAGACCGAAACCGACCTGGCCGGGCTGGTCTCGCGCCTGCAGGCGATCAGCCAGAACAACCCCGAACGCCGTATCTTCGTGCGCGGCGACAAGGGGGTGCCGTATGGACGCATCATGGAGGTGATGGGCACCATCACCCAGGGCGGCTTTACGAAGGTCGCGCTGCTGGCCGAACAGGCGATGACCGCACCGGCCCCGGCTGCGGGGCAGACGCGCCAGCCGGCCGCACCGGCGCCGCAGCGCCGCCCGGCCGGGCGGAACTGACCGGACAGGCTGGCCGATGGACCGTAACCTTCGTATCGGAGCTGGAGTTTCCGCCGCATTGCATGTGGGCATCGCGGTCCTGCTGCTCGGCGTGTTCCAGTTGAGGAGGGATTTCGAGGAACCGGTCGAACTGGCGATGACGGTCGAAATCGTCTCGGGGCAGGAAAGCGTCGCGCGGTCGGAAAACACCGGGCAGGTGGCAGGCCCCGTCGAAGCGGCCGAGGATGCGCCGCAGAACCCGGAAACGCCGCAGCAAACCACGCCGTCGCAGCCGCCACCGCCACCGCCGCCTCCACCGCCGCCGCCCCCTCCGCCGCCGGTCGAGACGCCGCCGCAGCCGCCGCCACCCACCCCCGCACCGCCCCCTCCGCCGCCAACGCCGGAGGCGATGCCCGTGCCGCCCACGCCGCCGCCGCCGCCTTCACCACCGGCGCCGCCGACGCCTACGCCGCCACAGCCGCCGCCACCGACCCCGATTCCGCCGCCGCCGGTGCCGCCCCCGCCGACACCTCCGCCGCCGTCGTCGACATCGCAGCCGAACCCGACGCAGCGGCCGAGCGAACGCAGCACCAGCGTGCTCAACACGCTGGAACGGCTGCGCAGTCAGCAGCAGCAGACCCAGGCGCCGACGGCGCGTCCCGGCGGGCCGCGCGGCGGCACGCCGAATGCCGGCGGCAGTCCCGACGGCAGCGATACGGCGAACCTGACGACCGGGCAGCGCGGCGCGATCGGCGATCATGTGCGCGCCTGCTGGACGGCAGACAGCGCCGCGCTGAACGCCGACCGTCAGATGGCGCTGCTGACGGTAACGACCGATGCCAACGGCGTCGTACGCCGTGCCGTTGTTGCAGATGAGGACCGAGGAAAATTATCCGATCCACGCTTTCGCGCCTTTGCGGAACGTGCGGTTCGCGCTGTTATGGACCCGCGTTGTGCGAATCTGCCCTTGCCTGCCTCTATGCTGGGGCAGACAAGAACCTGGGATTTCCGCTTCAGACCATGAGGCCTTGTAGGATGTTTCATATGCCCGTTTCCCGTCGCTTGATGCTGGCCGGTTCCGCCGGTCTGGCTGGTGTTGCCGGATTGCCTGGCGGAGCTTCCGCCCAGGCACGTTCGGCGGTGATCGACGTCAACCGTGCACGGACCGATCCCATTCCGGTCGCCATTCCGGACCTGGTCGGCAGCAATTCCGAAACCCAGCGTCTGGGCCGGGATATGGCGAAAGTCATCACCGACAACCTGCAACGCTCGGGCCTGTTCCGCCCGATCGACCGCGCCGCCTTCATCCAGGCGGCCGGCCAGGCGGCGGAAACGCCGCGCTGGCAGGACTGGCGGGTGATCGGCGCGCAGGCACTGGTGACCGGCAAGGTGGAAAGCCAGGGCGGCGACCGCGTGCGCGTCGAATTCCGGCTGTGGGACGTGCTGCCCGAGACCCAGATTCAGGGCACCGCGTATACCACCCAGATCAATAACTGGCGCCGCATCGCGCACATCATGTCGGACGTGATCTACGAACGTCTGGTGGGCGAGAAGGGCTATTTCGACACCCGTATCGTCTATGTCGCCGAAAGCGGGCCGCGTGACAGGCGTGTGAAGCGGCTGGCGATCATGGATCAGGACAGCCAGAACCACCGCTTCCTGACCGACGGTTCGGTACTGGTGCTGACGCCGCGCTTCCACCCGCAGGCCAACCAGATCGCCTTCATGAGCTATCAGGATCGCGCCAATCCGCGCGTGCTGCTGTTCGATATCGACAGCGGCCGTCAGCAGCAACTGGGCAGTTTCCCGGGCATTACCTTCGCGCCGCGCTTCAGCCCGGATGGCAGCAGTCTGCTGCTGTCGTCGACACGCGGCAATGGTTCGGACATCTATGTCGTGGATCTGCGCAGCCGCCGCGAACGCCGCCTGACCGACAGCGGCGCGATCGACACGTCGCCGTGCTTCAATCCGGAAGGCACGCAGATCGTCTTCAATTCGGACCGTGGTGGCGATCAGCAACTTTATGTGATGGGCGCCGACGGTTCCGGCGTGCGGCGCATTTCCTTCGGCAACGGCCGCTATGCGACGCCGGTCTGGTCGCCGCGCGGCGATCTGATCGCTTTCACGCGCATCGGCGGCGGCAGCTTCGGTATCGGCGTGATGCGCCCGGACGGCAGCGGCGAACGTATTCTTTCCGAAGGTTACGTCGTGGAAAGCCCGACCTTTGCGCCGAACGGCCGCGTGCTGATGTTCTATCGCGAATCGCCGGCGCGGGATTCGCGTGGGTCCGGGTATTCGACCCGGCTGGTGTCGGTGGATATCACCGGATTTAACGAGCGTGCCGTGCCGACGCCGGCCGATGGCTCGGATCCGGCATGGTCACCGCTTATTTCCTGATTTATCTTGACCGCTCCCAGTGGCGGAAGTAAGCGCCGCAGGGAGTACGCGGGATCTGCCCGCGGCTGGGTCAACCCGTAACATAAAAAAGCAGGGGTTCTTAAATGACGAAACTGAAGCTTCTGGGTGCACTGGCTGCGGTAGCTTTGCTTGCCGCTTGCGGTGATTCCAGTGATTCCGCCAGCACGACGGGTGCGGGCGGCGCCGGTGCGGGAACCGCACGGGCGGGCAGCCAGGAAGATCTGGCTCAGAACATCGGCGATCGCGTGTTTTTTAACACCGACAGCAGCTCGCTGAGTTCGGAAGCGCGCACGACTCTGGACCGTCAGGCCACGTGGCTGCAGCAATATCCGCAGAACAACATCCAGCTGCAGGGTAACTGCGACGAACGCGGCACGCGTGAATACAATATCGCGCTGGGTCAGCGCCGTGCGAATGCCGCGCGTGAATATCTGGCCGCGCGCGGTGTTGCATCGTCGCGCATGAACACGGTCTCGTTCGGCAAGGACCGCCCGACGGCGCTGGGTTCGGATGCTGCGGCCTGGGCCCAGAACCGCAACGCGACGACCGTTCTGCGCTGAGACCGCTCGCCGGGCATGAGGCGTAAGCCTCGTGCCGGCGCGGATCGTGCGGCATATGGCCGGGAATCGGCTCTGAACGGACGGCTTATCGGCCGTCCGTTCGTCATTTTGAACCGGACAAGCCGGAGTTTTCATAGAAACGCCACATAAACCGGATTTGTCGACTGTCGGACGGTTGGTTATCGTGCCGTTTTCCGGAAACGGTTCCGCCGGAGCACGGTATGTTCCGGATGGACAGGAGATTTGACGTATGAAGTCTTGGTTGCTGTTACTGGCTGCATTGGTCGTCGCCCCGGGGCTGTCGGGAACGGCGCGGGCGCAGATCGAGAGTCGCGAGGGGATCGCACTGCAGAACCAGATTCTGGAGCTGCGCCGCGATATCCAGGCCTTGCAGTCTTCCGGCCGCAGCGGGGGTGGTGGTTCCAGCCTCGGCGGGACGCGGCCCGCTGTGCCTGCTGCGGGCGTCAATTCCGACATGACGGCGGCGCTGCTCGAACGCGTGACACAAATGGAGGAAGAGGTCCGCCGGCTGCGCGGCCAGTCGGACGAAATGCGCAACCAGGTGCAGCGTCAGGCCGAGGAATCCAAGAAGGCGATCGAGGATTTGCAGTTTCGTCTGAACGAACTGGAAAACAGTCGCCCGGCCACGGGGCGCCGCACAGAGGGCGGCGGTGCGGCCGCGGGGACGAGGGCCGAGCAGCCGGCGGCGCAGCGCACGCCCGAAGTTGCGTTGCGTGAAGGCAATGCCGCGCTGGCGCGGCGCGATTACGCGGCGGCCGAAGCCGCGGCGCGCGAGGTGCTGGCGGCGCGGTCCAGCCCGCGCGCCGGCGATGCCCAGTTTCTGCTGGGAGAGGCGCTTTACGGCCGCCGGCAGTACCAACAGGCGGCCATTGCGTATGACGATGCCTATCGGCGCGGCCGCACCGGCACGCGCGCCCAGGATGCATTGCTTGGTCTGGCGAACAGTTTCATCGGGATCAGCGAAAAACGCTCGGCCTGTGATACGCTCGACCAGTTGCGGTCGGAATTTCCGTCTCCCCGGCAGGATCTGCGCGACCGGATCGCCCAGGCGCGGCAACGGGCAGGATGCCGCTGAACGTCCCCGAACCGGACGTTTTCACCTGTTTCGCCGCCCACATGGCGGCGCTTGGCCCATGGGGGCCATCTCCATCCATTGCAGTAGGGGTGTCCGGCGGGGCTGACAGTCTGGCGCTGGCGTTACTGGCTGCGCGCTGGGCCGGAATGCGCATGGGCAGCATGCTGGCGCTGATCGTCGATCATGGATTACGGCCCGAAGCGGCGCTGGAAGCGCGCGATGCCGCAGCGACGCTGATGGCGCAGGGTATTCCGGCGAAAATCGTTACTCTGTCCGGTCTGCGCGGCACTGCGGCGGCAACCCGTGCCGCGCGGCTGACGGCGCTCGAGGCATATTGTGCGGCACATGGAATCTTGCATCTGCTGCTGGCCCAGCATGCCGGGGACCAGGCGGAGACCCGCCTGATGCGCCGGTTAGCTGGCAGTTCGTCTTCCGGGCAGGCGGGCATGTCCGCGGTCCGGTTTTCTGGTTCGGTGCGCATCGTGCGCCCGCTTCTGGGCGTGGCGCCGCGAACCCTGCGCCAACTGGTGTGCGCGGCAGGTCTGAGCGCCGTGCGCGACCCCAGCAACACCGATCCACGCGCTCTGCGCGCCCGGTTGCGGATGTTGCGTCTGGATGCGGCGGGCACGGGGCCCGCCACCCGTGCGCTGTGTGCGGCGGCGCGGGCCGATGGTCTGGTGCGGGCCGCTCGCGAGGCGGCACTGGCCGGGGAACTGGCCCGCATGGCCGACATCTACCCGGCTGGATACGCATATCTGCGGCCCGGCCCTTGGAGCGAGGCGGCATTGGCGGCATTGGTGCGTACTCTGGGCGGGCACGACTGGCCATCCGCGCGGGTTGCCCGTCTGGCAGCAGACCCCCGCCCGGCGACTCTGGCCGGGTTGCGGCTGATACGGCGCCGGGGCGGGTTCTGGCTGTTGCGCGAGGAAGCGGCGGTCGAACCGCTGCGGCTGGTCCGGCCGGGGCGATTCTGGGACCGGCGGTTTCTGATCGGCGACAGCCCCATGTTCAAAGGGAAATCGATCGGCGCGCTGGGGGACGACGCACCGGCGTTCAGACGGCGCAGTGGGTTGCCAGCCGCCATTCTGCGTGTGCTGCCCGCCATCCGGGACGCCGGCGGGGAGCTTCTGGCCGTACCGCACCTCGGATGGCCCGATCCGGCGGTATCGTGCAACTTTCCCGTTATTTTCGCACCGTCAGTGCCATTGGCGGGCGCTTCCTTTCAGCCGGCATCGTAAAAAAATGCACCGGCCCGCGTTCTGGGGATGCAGAACCTCTAGCGGCACCCTATGTTGCTCTATTGCATGTAAATTGCCCGCCTCCGGCGTACCGGGGCAGGCGAGATGGTATGGATGAAGGACAGGATGAATAACCTCGGCCGGAATTTTGCGCTTTGGGCTGTCGTCGTGCTGCTGCTGGTTGCTCTGTTCAACCTGTTTCAGCCGAGCGGCGGTTCGCGCTCCAATATGACATCGATGGCGTATTCCGACTTTCTGTCCGACGTGAATGCGGGACGGGTGCGCGAAGTCGTCGTGCAGGGGAACAGGATTACCGGCCAGACGACCGACGGGCGCGGGTTCCAGACCTACCGGATCGAGGATCCAGCCCTGATTTCCACGCTGACCGCCAAGAACGTGCGCATGGAAGTCAAGCCCGAGGAAAGCGACGTAAACCCGCTGCTGCACTATCTGCTGTCGTGGTTTCCGATGCTGCTGCTGGTCGGTGTGTGGATCTTCTTCATGCGCCAGATGCAGTCGGGCGGGCGCGGTGCGATGGGCTTCGGCAAGTCGCGCGCCAAGATGCTGACTGAAAAGCAGGGCCGCGTGACGTTCGAGGACGTTGCCGGTATCGACGAGGCGAAGAGCGAGCTGGAAGAAGTGGTCGAATTCCTGCGTGACCCGCAGAAGTTCCAGCGTCTGGGCGGCAAGATTCCCAAAGGTGTGCTGCTGGTCGGCCCTCCGGGCACCGGTAAGACGCTGCTGGCGCGCGCCATTGCGGGCGAGGCGAATGTTCCGTTCTTCACGATCTCGGGCTCGGACTTCGTGGAAATGTTCGTCGGTGTCGGCGCGTCGCGCGTGCGCGACATGTTCGAGCAGGGCAAGAAGAATGCCCCGTGCATCATTTTCATCGACGAAATCGACGCGGTCGGCCGACATCGCGGTGCGGGCCTGGGCGGCGGCAACGACGAGCGCGAGCAGACGCTGAACCAGTTGCTGGTCGAGATGGACGGTTTCGAAAGCAATGAGGGCGTGATCCTGGTTGCGGCGACTAACCGCCCTGACGTTCTGGATCCCGCGCTGCTGCGTCCCGGCCGCTTCGACCGGCAGGTCGTGGTGCCGAATCCGGACGTGAACGGGCGCGAGAAGATCCTGCGTGTGCATATGCGCAAGGTGCCGCTGGGCTCGGACGTCGATGCGCGGGTGATCGCGCGCGGCACGCCGGGTTTCTCGGGCGCCGATCTGGCCAATCTGGTCAACGAGGCGGCGCTGCTGGCGGCGCGCAATGCGCGGCGCGTGGTCGGCATGGCCGAGTTCGAAGCGGCGAAAGACAAGGTGATGATGGGCGCCGAGCGCCGCAGCATCGCGATGTCGGACGACGAGAAGAAGATGACGGCGTATCACGAAGCCGGTCATGCGATCTGCAGCATCATGAAACCGGAATGCGATCCGGTGCACAAGGCAACGATCATTCCGCGCGGCCGTGCGCTGGGCATGGTGATGAGTCTGCCCGAAGGCGACCGGTATTCGATGTCGAAGATCAAGATGCTTTCGATCCTGACCATGGCGATGGGCGGGCGTGCGGCGGAAGAAATCATCTTCGGGTCGGATAATGTCTCGAACGGCGCCGGCGGTGATATCCAGATGGCGACCAGTCGTGCGCGCATGATGGTGACCCAGTGGGGCATGTCCGACAAGCTCGGCATGGTCATGTATGGAGACAACAGTCAGGAAGTGTTCCTGGGCCACAGCGTGACCCAGAGCAAGAACGTCAGTGAAGTGACGGCGCGCGAGATCGATACCGAGATCAAACGCATCATCGACGACGCCTACGCCGACGCGAAGAAAACCCTGACCGAAAATATCGACAAGCTGCACGCACTGGCCAAGGCGCTGCTGGAGTACGAAACCCTGACCGGCGACGAGATCCGTGCCCTGATGAAGGGCGAGCCGATCAGCCGCAAGCCGGACGACGATATCCCGACTCAGGATCACGGCCGGCGCAGCAGTGTGCCGACGGCGGGGCGCCCCGCCGTCGACGGGCTCGGGCCACAGCCGCAACCCAGCGCATAATCTTGCGGCTGTCCCGGTTGATCGAACCGTTGGGCCTGCTCTACGGGCGGGCGGCGGTTGAAGCGATGGATGACGGGTCTGCCCTGCCGTTGGCGGGCGGACCCGCGGCCTTTTCCCTGGCCCGGCTGATCGATCGGCGCACGGGTTTGGCGCGGATCGTGCCGGTGGCGGACATCCCCGGCGATTGGCAGACGGTTATGCAGCGTATCACCGATGCGCGTCCGTCCTGGGCCGGGTTTTCCGGTTCGCGACCGCTGGTGATGGGGATTCTCAACGTCACGCCGGACAGTTTCAGCGACGGCGGCGATTTTGCAGCGCCTGATGCTGCGATCGCCGCCGGTCTGGCGATGGTGCGGGCAGGGGCCGATATCATCGATATCGGCGGTGAATCCACCCGGCCTGGTGCGACGGTCATCGGCCCGGCCGATGAACAGGCGCGCATATTGCCGGTAATCCGGGCGCTGGCGCCGTATGCCGCGATATCGGTCGACACCCGCAATGCCGCGACGATGCAGGCGGCACTGGTGGCGGGGGCGCGGATCATCAACGATGTGTCGGCACTGACTCACGACCCCGCAGCGCGGCGCGTGGCGGCCGAGGCGCACTGCCCGGTGGTGTTGATGCACATGCGCGGCACGCCGGCGACGATGACGGCGCTGAGCCGGTATGCCGATGTGGCCTGCGATGTGGTGGAAGAGCTCGAGGCATCCATCACCGCGGCCGAAGCAGCTGGAATCGCGCGTGCGAACATCGTGGTGGATCCGGGGATCGGGTTTGCCAAAACGGCGGATCAGAGTATTGCCGTGATGGCCAGACTGCCGCTGCTGTTCAATTTGGGTTGCAGTGTGTTGCTGGGCGCATCGCGCAAATCGTTCATCGGGCAGGCGGCGGGTGTGCAGGCCCCGAAGGATCGCTTGCCTGGAAGTCTTGCCGTGCATGGGTTTGCGGCGACGGTCGGGGTATCGGCCGTGCGGGTACACGATGTTGCCGAAACCGTACAGGCGTTGCGCATAATATCTGCCCTGACGGCTTAAAAAACTTTTCCCGCACCGAGCGGGCGGAGTAAAACCTTGCTCTGCATGTTCTGGTTGTATGTGGTGTCTAAATGCCTGTAAAAACACGCCGCCTGTTCGGCACGGATGGTATCCGCGGCAAGGCCAATGCCGCGCCGATGGACGCTGCAACGGCGTTGCGTCTGGGGCAGGCTGCCGGGCTGACCTTCATGCGCGGCGATCATCGCCACCGGGTGGTGATCGGCAAGGACACGCGCCTGTCCGGGTATCTGCTGGAGCCGGCGCTGACGGCGGGTTTCATCAGCGCCGGGATGGACGTCACGCTGGTCGGCCCGCTGCCGACACCTGCCATCGCGATGCTGGTACGCAGCCTGCGCGCCGACCTTGGCGTGGTGATCAGCGCCAGCCACAACAAATTCGAGGACAACGGGATCAAGCTGTTCGGGCCCGATGGTGTGAAGCTGTCGGATGCGACCGAGGCCGGGATCGAAAAACTGATGGACCAGGATCTGTCGGCGCGTCTTGCCGCACCGCGTGAACTGGGGCGTGCGGTGCGCATGGAAGATGCCGGTGGGCGCTATATCGAAGCTGCGAAGAACACGTTTCCGCGCGGCCTGCGGCTCGATGGCATGAAGATCGTGATCGATTGCGCGAATGGCGCCGGGTATCGCGTCGCGCCGACCGTACTGTGGGAACTGGGGGCGGAAGTCGTGCAGATCGGCACCAAGCCCGACGGCGTGAACATCAACGACGGCTGCGGTTCCACGGCACCTGGGCTGCTGGTGGAAACCGTGCGCCGCGAAGGCGCGGATCTGGGTATCGCGCTGGACGGCGATGCCGACCGGCTGGTGCTGGTCGACGAACATGGCGAGGTGGTGGACGGCGACCAGATCCTGGCGCTGATCGCCAGTTCGTGGCACGCCAGCGGGCGTCTGCTGGGGGGCGGCGTGGTGGCGACGGTGATGTCCAATCTGGGTTTTGAACGTCTGCTGAAAAGCCGCGGCCTGCAACTGCATCGCACACAGGTCGGCGATCGCTATGTCGGTGAGCGCATGCGTGCGCTGGGCATGAATCTGGGTGGCGAGCAGTCGGGCCACGTGATCCTGTCGGACTTCGCGACCACAGGCGACGGGCTGGTGGCTGCCTTGCAGGTGCTGGCGGTGATCACCGAGAGCAACCGTCCGGCCAGCGAGGTCTGTCGCGTGTTCGAAAAACTGCCGCAGGTATTGCGCAACGTGCGCGCCGACCGGGCCGTGCTGTCGCGGCCGGATGTGACGGACGCGGTGCGCGCGGTAGAGGTACAGTTGAATGGCCGTGGCCGCGTGCTGATCCGCCCGTCGGGAACCGAGCCGGTCATCCGGGTGATGGCCGAGGGCGAGGACGCGGCCGAAGTGGAAGCCACCGTCGCCTCGTTATGCGACGTGATCGCAAGGGCCGCCTGATGATGCAGATGACGGGACGTGTGCTGGTTGTGGCGGGGTCCGATTCCGGCGGTGGCGCCGGCATTCAGGCCGATACCAAGACGGTGACGGCGCTGGGCGGATATGCCGCCACGGCGATCACGGCACTGACCGCGCAGAACACGCGTGGCGTGTTCGGTGTTCACCCCACACCGCTACCGTTCCTGCGCCAGCAGATGGAACTGGTGCTCGACGATATCGGTGTCGATGCGGTCAAGACCGGGATGCTGGCGGACGCCGCCACGATCGATCTGGTGGCCGACGTGCTCGAAGAAAAAGCGCGCGGCGTTCCGCTGGTGCTGGACCCGGTGATGATCGCCAAGGGCGGCCATGTGCTGCTGGCGGAAACGGCACTCGATACGTTCAAGCACCGCTTGTCATTCCTGGCGACGGTCATCACGCCGAACATACCCGAAGCCGAAGCGCTGTCCGGTATGACGATCCAGGATCTCGACGACATGCAGCATGCCGCCGGGATGCTGTTGACCTTGGGAGGGAGCGCCGTACTGCTGAAGGGCGGGCATCTGGATACGGACGTCGTGACGGATATCCTGGCCACACCGGAAGGGTTCGTGCGATTCGAATCACCGCGCATCCAGACAAGGCATGTGCATGGAACCGGCTGCACGCTGGCCAGTGCGATTGCCGCAGGCCTGGCGCAGAAGATGACGCTGGTGGACGCGGTGCGCCGCGCGCGTGCCTACGTGCACGCGGCGATCGAAGCCGCACCCGGATTCGGACAGGGGTGTGGACCGTTGAACCATGCGATAACAGTTAGTCAGGAACGAATTTCTACCCTGAAATAATATTCCGCTTGATCGGCGGATGGCTACAGCGTATGCCTTGCAACGGGTCACGCCCCCCCACCGGGGCGCTAGTCTTCTGCAAGGGAGCGCATTCATGGCGACTGCCACGAAGCCGGGCACACGCCCGCAAAATCCACATTTTTCATCTGGTCCCTGCGCGAAACGTCCGGGTTGGACGCTTGAAGCGCTGTCAGGCGCCATTCTGGGCCGCAGCCACCGCGCCGGGCCGCTGAAGGCGCAACTGGCCGAGGTCATCGAACGCTCGAAGGCCGTGCTCGGCATGCCGGCCGACTGGAAGCTGGGCATCGTGCCCGCCTCCGACACCGGGGCGGTGGAAATGGCGCTGTGGTCGCTGCTCGGGGCGCGCCCGGTCGATGTGCTGGTGTTCGAATCCTTCGGCGAAGGCTGGGCCACCGATATCACCAAGCAGCTCAAGCTCGATGCCCGCCTGCTGAAGGCACCGTACGGCGCGTTGCCGGACCTTGCGCAGGTCGACTGGAGTCACGACGTGGTGTTCACCTGGAACGGCACGACCAGCGGCGTGCGTGTACCGAACGGTGATTGGATCGCCGCCGACCGCGAAGGGCTGGCGATCTGCGATGCGACGTCGGCCGCCTTTGCGATGGATCTGGCGTGGGACAAGCTCGATGTCGTCACCTGGTCATGGCAGAAAGTGCTGGGGGGTGAAGCCGCGCACGGCATGATCGCGCTGTCGCCGCGCGCCGTGGAACGCCTGCTGACCCACAAACCCGCCTGGCCGTTGCCGAAGGTGTTCCGCATGACCAGCGGCGGCAAACTCAGCGAGGGGATCTTCAAGGGCGAGACCATCAACACGCCGTCGATGCTGTGCGTGGTGGATGCGCTGGACGGGCTGCGCTGGGCCGAACAGGCCGGTGGGCTGAAGGCGCTGATCGCACGCGCCGAAGGCAACCTGAAGACCGTGGCGGCGTGGGAGGCGAAGACGCCGAACTACGCATTCCTGGCCAAAGACCCCGCCGTGCGTTCGTGCACATCGATCTGCCTGTCGATCACCGCGCCGTGGTTTGCGGCGCTGGATGCCGAAGGGCAGGCGAAGGCGGCGAAGCAGATTGCCAGTGCGCTGGAAAAGGAAGGCGTGGCGCTGGATATCGGCGGCTATCGCGATGCCCCTCCGGGCCTGCGCGTGTGGGCCGGGGCGACGGTGGAAAACGCCGACATCGCGGCGCTGCTGCCATGGCTCGACTGGGCGGCGGATACGGTGGCTGACTCTTTCAAAACGCAGGCGGCGGAGTAATCGCAATGGCCAAGGTTCTTATTTCCGACAAACTGTCCCCGGCGGCCGTGGCGATCTTCAAGGACCGCGGCCTGGATGTGGACGTGAAGACGGGCCTGACGCCCGCCGAGCTGCGCGAGATCATCGGCCAGTACGACGGCCTGGCGATCCGCTCGGCCACCAAGGTGACGCAGGAAGTGCTCGACGTCGCACCCAATTTGAAGGTGGTGGGGCGTGCGGGCATCGGCGTCGACAATGTCGACGTCAAAGCTGCGACGTCGAAGGGCGTGGTGGTGATGAACACGCCGTACGGCAACGCGATCACCACGGCGGAACACGCGATCGCGATGATGTTCGCGCTGGCGCGCCAGATCCCCGAGGCGTCGGTTTCGACCAAGGCCGGGAAGTGGGAAAAGAACCGCTTCATGGGCGTGGAACTGACCGGCAAGACGCTGGGGCTGATCGGGTGCGGCAATATCGGTTCGATCGTCGCCGACCGCGCCGTCGGGCTGAACATGAAAGTCGTCGCGTACGATCCGTTCCTGTCGGAAAAGCGCGCGCTGGAACTCGGCGTCGAGAAGGTCGAGCTGGAAGACCTGCTGCATCGTGCCGACTTCATCACCCTGCACACGCCGCTGACCGATTCCACCCGCAACGTACTGTCGGCGCAGGCGATCGCCGCGATGAAGAAGGGGGTGCGGATCATCAATTGCGCGCGCGGCGGCCTGGTGGACGAAGCGGCGCTGGCGGAAGCCATCAAGTCGGGCCATGTGGCGGGGGCGGCGCTCGACGTGTTCGCAACCGAACCGGCCAAGGAATCGCCGTTGTTCGCGTTGGAAAACGTCGTCTGCACGCCGCATCTGGGCGCCTCGACCACTGAAGCGCAGGAGAACGTCGCGCTGCAGGTCGCCGAACAGATGAGCGACTTCCTGCTGACCGGGGCGGTGACCAACGCGATCAACATGCCGTCGGTTAGCGCCGAAGATGCACCGCGCCTGAAGCCGTATATGGAACTGTGCCGTCTGCTCGGTTCGTTTGCCGGGCAGCTGACCGTGGCGCGCGAGGGGGCGATCCGGCGCGTGACGATCGAGTACGAAGGGCATGCGGCGGGCGTAAATCACAAACCGCTGACATCGGCGGCGTTGGCCGGGTTGCTCGGCCCGATGATGGAAGGCGTGAACATGGTCAGCGCGCCGGCCGCGGCGCGTGAACACGGGATCGAGGTTGCCGAGGTCGTCCACGATCGCGCCAGTGAGTATCAGACCCTGGTGCGGGTCTCGGTGACGACCGACAAGGACACGCGCTGGGTGGCCGGCACGCTGTTCGCGGGCAGCAAGCCGCGTCTGGTCGATATCAAGGGCATTCCGGTGGAGGCCGATTTCGCGCGCCACATGCTGTATGTGACGAACCAGGACAAGCCCGGTTTTATCGGCAAGTTCGGTGTGGTGCTGGCCGATGCGGGCATCAACATTGCGACGTTCCATCTGGGCCGCGCGACGCAGGGCGGCGATGCGATCTGCCTGGTCAGTCTGGACGAAGCGGTGCCGGAAAAAGTTCTCGAAACCGTGCGCAAGCTGCCCTTGGTGGTGCAGGCCGCACCGCTGGCTTTCTGACCCGAGGCTGACTCGCATTGAAACCCGCCGGCGTTGCTCCGGCGGGTTTTTCCGTTGCCGCCTTATTGTGCGGACCGCTGTTCGGGCATCGGCCCGACCGACAGGCTGCTTGTCCGGACGGAGAGCAGGGATGCGGCGATTTCCTTGGCGAACAACAGCGCGAACAGTTCGGCCCGTTCATCGCGGTTGCCGTTGGCGCTCGGGGTCGTGAAGCGGGTCTCGAAAAACCAGCCGTGTATGGCACCAAGACAATCCAGCGTATAGGCGCGCGGAGAACTCAGCATGCGTTCCGCTTGTGTATAGATAACGCTGTAACAGCGCATGATGGGGATATCGCCGTACTGGAGCAACATCTGTCCGCGCAGTTCGGACTCGGCGCCGTTACGAAGCGGTATGTCATTCATGATCTGCTGCCGCAGGATCCTGGCGCGTTCGATGGTGATCGGCGTATCCGCACGTGTCGGCAGCGGTGCGTTGCCATGCCCTGTTCGCCGGCGCAGATTGCCGCTGACCACATGGAAGACCACGATGCTTCGCAAGGGCGTATAGGCATGCCTGACGGTATAATTGCCGTCTTTCGCGAAATGGCTCACCCTGGCGGTGGTATAGAAAAATATTCTCTGGGTGCCTTTGGCGTAGTTGGTCGAACCGCCGCGGCTCAGCCCCAGAGCATATTCGGGCAGATAGTCGGCAAGATCCTCTAACCCCAAGGGGATGTTCCACGAGGCGTCGGGCTCGGCGGCAATGGCGGGTATGGACAGGCTCCAGCAGCCGATGGCTGCCAGCAGGTACAGGAAAAAGCACTGTCGATGTGATGCCGGACCGGGCTGCACGCGTTTTTTTCTCCGTCCCTTGCGCAAGGCGCTGAACAGGGGGCGCTGCGCACGACAATAAACCTGCTTGTGGGGAAATCTAGCACACACAAATAGTCATCTACGGAGTGTTTTTTCATTCCGAGCGCCGGAATGACAAAGAGAACAGATGAAAAATTACGCCAATTTAGAAGAGCTTACTGCAAAATCCAAAGACCCTGAAGAAAATCCCCTTCGAAGTCTTAATCAGGAATAAAAGAGAAAATGGTGCCCAGAGCCGGAATCGAACCAGCGACACTGCGATTTTCAGTCGCATGCTCTACCAACTGAGCTATCTGGGCACCGGGGTAGAGGCGCGCGTATAAGACACTCGCGCCGGGGGATCAAGCACCCTTGTCGGGAGGGGGCATATTTTCTTCGTCCTGGTCGCTCTCGATCGCCGCGATCCGGTATTCGCCGGTGAACCAGCGGCCGAGATCGATGTCGGCGCAGCGCCGGGAACAGAACGGGGTGAATTCCGCAGTCGCGGGTTTGCGGCAGATCGGGCAGGGGGCGGGGCCGGTCATACGTCAGGATCTCAGAAGCCATTGTCCCGGCGCAAGATCCGGGTTGCTGTCGATGTGCAGGGTTTTTCCGGTCGCCTGCTGAAATTCGGCGCGGGCGGCGGTGTCGGCGATCAGGGCCGAGGCGGCGGCCGGCGGTACCGATACGGTGCTGCAGGATTCGCGCATTGCGGCCCGCAGCGCGGCAAGGGCGCTGGCGTGCGGCTGGGCGAACAGTTCGTGCAGCGGAGCATCGGCCCTCGGGCGGAGGATCTCGGCAAATCCCAGGGCGGTAAAACCCAGCAGACGCGGTTGCAGCGGATCGTTCGCCAGTTCGGCGTGCAGCAAGGGCGCCATGGCGGCGCGCTGACGGGCCGGCATGCCGGCCAGATCGACCACGATGCCACCGGACAGGTTGCGCGCCCTGATCTGGCGGGCGAGGGCGGGGATGATGGCGCGGTTGAAGGCGTGCTGCGCTGCCTGCTTGGTCTGCCGCGCCGCAGTGCCGGGACCGATATCGGTGTCGATCGCCGTCAGGGCGGGGGTTGGGTGGATGCGCAGCCGGCCGCCGTTCGGTAACGGCACGTCCGGGGCCAGCAGGGCGGCGAAATCGCTCTCGAAAGCGGCGGCGATGTCCGGTGCATGGCGGATGCGCGCCGCGAAGACCGGATGAAAGGCGGCGACCAGCTCCAGCGATGCTGCGCGGATCGGCGCCTGGGGGTGCAGCGCGGCCAGGGCGGTCAGTTTGTGCGGGGCCTCGGCCACCAGCCCCGTGGAGCCGTCGGCAACCGCTACGGCGGCCAGCCGCGGCCCTTTGCCACCCTGCGGGGCGCGGGTGATCTGCACGCCGAGGATTTCACCCTCGGTGCGTCCCTTGGCGCCGGCGCTGTCGGGCAGGAAGCCCGAGACATCGTTCCCCATGTCCACGAAGGCGCCGGCCATGGCGGGCATCAGCGCCGTTATGCGCACGCGCCAGATCTCGCCCGCCCGGTACCGCAGGGCGGGACGGTGGACGGCGGCGTCGATCGGGCCGTGCGCGTCGCAGGCCAGAATACGGACCTCGCCCGGTGATGACACGGCAAGGATTTCCACCGTCACGGCACGGGATACCCGAGGCCGCGCAGACATTGCGCGGTTTCGAACAGCGGCAGCCCCACCACGTTGGAATGGCTGCCCGACAGGAAGCGGGTGAAGGCGGCGGCGCGCCCCTGGATCGCGTATCCACCCGCCTTGCCGCGCCATTCGCCGCTGGCGACGAAAGCGCCGATCTGCGGGGCGGAAAGGCGCGCGAATGCCACGACGCTCTCGACGCAGCGTTCGGCCGACCGTCCGTCAGGCGCGATCAGCGTCAGCCCGGTGAAGACGCAATGCCGCCGGCCCGACAGCAGCGTCAGCATGCGGCGCGCTTCGGCCTCGTCCTGCGGTTTACCGAGGATGCGCCGCCCGACGGCAACGACGGTGTCGGCGGCCAGCACGAAGCCGTCCGGCTGTGCTGTGGCCACCACGCGCGCCTTGGTGTGCGCCAGGCGCGCCGCCAGATGGCGCGGTGTTTCTGCTTTTGCCGGGGTTTCGTCGATCTCGGCCGGCACGACGGCATCCGGGACGATGCCGATCTGGGCGAGAAGTTCCAGTCTGCGCGGAGAGGCAGACGCCAGAATCAGACGCGCGGAAGGTCCGGGCGCCAAGACTTATTTGAAGCGGAAGGTGATCCGACCCTTGGTCAGATCGTACGGGGTCATTTCCACGTTGACGCGGTCGCCGGCCAGCACGCGAATGCGGTTCTTGCGCATCTTACCGCTGGTGTGCGCGAGAATCTGATGGTCGTTGTCGAGCTTCACGCGGAACATGGCATTCGGGAGCAGCTCGACGACTGTCCCCGAAAATTCGATCATGTCTTCTTTAGACATCCAGTCTCTTTCATAAAACACGCGCCGCCAGGGGCGGCGGTAACGAACGGGTTGCGGCGCGGAACATGAGCCGCGGGCCCGCTTCGGTCAAGGATTTCCAGTCAAATAATGTCGTTATGGGACTGGCGCTGTGCGATGCTTTCGGCGTGGGCCTGCAACCCTTCGGCCCGCGCCAGGGCGATACCGGCCGGCCCCAGCGCGGCCAGCGAGGCCGGGCTGGCCGCGATCCAGGTGGTGCGCTTCAGAAAGTCGAAGCTCGACAGGCCCGAGGCGAACCGCGCCGTGCGCCCGGTCGGCAGCACGTGGTTCGGCCCGGCGATGTAATCGCCCAGCGCTTCGGGGCAGAACCGGCCCAGAAAGGCGGCGCCGGCATGGCGGATGCGCGCGAACAGCGCCTTGGGGTCGGCGACCATGATCTGCAGATGCTCGGGCGCCAGCCGGTCGGTCAGCTGCGTGGCTTCGTTCCAGTCACGCACCAGAATGACCGCGCCGTTGTCCCGCCACGACGCCGCGGCGATGGCAGCGCGATCCAGGGTGGGGATCAGGCGGGCGACCTCGGCCGTGACCTGTCTGGCGAACGCGGCATCGGTGGTCATCAGGATCGACTGCGCGGCCTCGTCGTGCTCGGCCTGCGCCAGCAGGTCCATGGCGATATGGGCGGGGGTGTTGTCGGCGTCGGCCAGAATAACGACTTCGGACGGACCGGCGATCGAATCGATCCCGACCTTGCCGAACACCTGCCGCTTGGCCTCGGCGACATAGGCGTTGCCGGGGCCGACGATCTTGTCGACCGGGGCGATGCTGGCGGTGCCGTAGGCGAGCGCGGCCACGGCCTGCGCACCGCCGACGCGGAACACGTCGGTCACCCCGGCGCGCTTGGCGGCGGCCAGCACCAGCGGGTTCAGGTTGCCGTCGGGGGTGGGCACGCACATCACGATGCGCCCCACGCCGGCCACCCGCGCCGGGATGGCGTTCATCAGCACCGAGGACGGATAGGCAGCCTTGCCGCCCGGCACGTAAAGGCCCACCGCGTCGACGGCGTTCCAGCGCATGCCGAGTTCGGTTTCGGTGGCATCGGTGAAAAGCAGGTCCTGCGGCAACTGCGCCTTGTGAAACGCCTCGATGCGCGTGGCGGCAAGGTCGAGCGCGGCATGCAGTTCGGCCGGCACCGATGCTGCGGCGCGGTCGATTTCGTCTTGGGTGATGCGGATTTTATCCGGCGTCAGCGCGAAGCGGTCGAATTCGGTGGTGTAGCGGCAGAGCGCGGCATCGCCGTCCTGGCGGATGGCGGCGATGATGCCGGCCACCACATGATCGACGCGCGCGGTGGTTTCGCGCGCGGTGTCCAGCAGGACGGTGAAGTCGGCGGCGAAGCTGGCATCGGCGGTGTTCAGTTGCTTCATCGTTGTGTCACACCGCCAGCGCGGTCCGGAAGGTTTCGATCCACGCGCCGATCTGCTCGGGGCGAGTTTTCAGTGCGGCGCGGTTGACGATCAGGCGCGAGGTGATGTGGGCGATGACCTCGGTCTCGACCAGCCCGTTGGCCTTCAGTGTCGATCCGGTTTGCACCAGATCGACGATCAGGCGGCTTAGCCCCAGGCTGGGTGCCAGTTCCATCGCGCCGTTCAGTTCCACGGTTTCGGCCTGAATACCGCGAGCCGCGAAATGGCGGCGGGTGACGTTCGGGTATTTGCTGGCCACCCGCACCTGCGACCAGCGGGCCGGGTCGTCCATATTGGCGGTGGCGACCGGTTCGGCGACGCTGATCCGGCACTTGCCGATCCCCAGGTCGAGCGGCGCGTAGATTTCCGGGTAATCGAATTCCATCAGCACGTCGGCGCCACAGATGCCGATCTGCGCCGCGCCGAACGCCACGAAGGTCGCCACGTCGAACGAGCGCACCCGCACGATGTCGAGGTTCGGGTGATTGGTGGGAAAACGCAGGTGCCGGCTGTTTTCGTCCGAAAAATCGCTGCCGGGGATGATCCCGGCGCGTTCGAGCAGCGGTGTGCATTCCTGCAGAATGCGGCCTTTGGGAAGAGCGAGTACAAACGCCTCGTCCGTCTGCGGCGCAAGGGCCTTGGCGGGGAAGGATACGGTCATGACGGGGCTGAGTTTACCATCAGAAAGGCCGCAGTCCACCAGCCTGGAGCATTTCTCGTAACCGGGTGATCCCACCTGATCGCGATCTGCTCTAGGTGCGCAATCCGCGTTGCAGCCATGCGCCGTCGGGGCTGGCCGGGTCGATCTCGCCATGGCGCAGCAGCAGGTCGATCAGCACCAGATTGACGTTGAACTTGAAATCCTCGGTATCGCGCACTGCCTCGAACACGCGCCGGACGGGCCAGAGCTCGAACGCCTCGACCTCGCCGTCGGCCGGTTCCGGGGTGAAATCCTCGGGCAGAAACAGGTCGTAGCAGTGCAGATGGTCGCGCCGCAGCCCTTCCTCGCGCGCCATGGCATAGGAAATTTCGCCGGTTTTCCGGGCCTGTGCGATCAGTTCGGGCGGGATCGAGGCTTCTTCCCCGGCCTCTTTCAGCAGGGTTTCCTCGGGGCCGAGGCCGGCGGGCATGCCGCCGGCGACCAGATTGTCGAGCTTGCCGGGATCGAGCTTCTTGTCGGCGGCACGGCGTGCGATCCAGACATGCAGACCGTCCGCGCGGCGGACCAGGCCGTTCAGGTGCACCCCCTGGGCCAGCATGCCGAATACCGGCAGCGCGCCGCGGTCCAGTTCGGCCAGCACCGGGCCGTCGGGCGTTGCGCGCACGTCGAACATTTCGCCGCGCCAGCGAAAATGGCCGCGGTCGGACAATCGCTGCGCGACGCCGGGCAGGGCGGCGGCGGCACGGCCGGGGTGTATGGAAATGCCGTCCTTGTCGAAATGGAAATGCTGCGGCCAAAACGTCAGCGCCTGTGCCACGGGCGGGTCGAGCAGACCGGCCAGAGCGCGGCCGATGTAGAATGCGATCCGCCCGCCGGGCAGATGCACATTGTTGCAGGTAAGAACGTGGCGGCGGAAAAGGTGTGTCTGCATCGGAAACCGCTGTGTGTCTGCGGAGTGCTTATGCCAGATTTCCCCGTTCGCCTATGGGGCTTTTCGTTCAGGGGCGCGCATGCCACATGCAGGGGATGAGCAGCATGAAACGCCGGGACGGCAGGTCCGATTCCCACACGGGTACGTTGCGCAACCTGATGACTTACCTGTGGCCGGCGGGCGAGACCGGCGCGCGGGTGCGGGTGGTGGTGGCGATGCTGTTCCTGGTGCTGGCCAAGATCGCCAATGTGTATGTGCCGATCGTCTATGCCCGCGCCGTCGACATGCTCGGCGCATACGCCGGCGGACCGGAGGCCGTGGCGATTTCGGCGATCGTGTCGGTGATCGTCGCCTATGGTCTGTTGCGCGTGCTGTCGGCGGCTTTCGGTGAATTGCGCGATGCCGTGTTCGCCAAGGTGCAGCAACGCGTGATCCGCAAGGTGGCGATGGAAACATTCCACCATTTGCATGCGCTCAGCCTGCGGTTCCATCTCGACCGGCAGACCGGCGGGCTGTCGCGCACCATCGAACGCGGGGTGCGCGGGATCGAAACGGTGCTGCGGTTCGCGACCTTCAATATCGTCCCGACGCTGTTCGAAATCGTGCTGGTCGCCGGTTTCGTGTGGTGGCTGTTCGGCCCGCTGCTGGCCGGCGTGATCTTCGCGACGATCGTCGCTTACACGTGGTTCAGCATCGCGTTCAGCGAATGGCGCACGCAGTTTCGCCGGTCGATGAACCAGAGCGATTCCGAGGCGAACAACAAGGCGGTCGACTCTCTGCTGAACTACGAGACCGTCAAATATTTCGGCAACGAGGAACACGAGGCCCGGCGTTACGACGAGGCCCAGGCGCGCTACGAACGCGCCGCAGTGAAAAGCCAGGTGACGCTGAATGCGCTGAATACCGGGCAGGCGGTGATCATCGCCGTCGGCCTGGCCGTGGTGATGCTGCTGGCGGCGCTGGGGGTGCGCGACGGCACGATGACGGTAGGCGGCTTCGTGCTGGTCAACACCTATCTGATCCAGCTTTACCTGCCGCTGAACTTCCTCGGGTTCACCTATCGCGAAATCAAGCAGGGGCTGGTGGACATGGAGGACATGTTCCGTCTGTTGGATGTCGAACGCGAGGTGGATGATGCGCCCGGCGCGCCGGCGCTTGTGGTCGGTAATGCAGAGATACGGTTCGAGGGCGTGCATTTCGGTTATCGTCCCGACCGCGAGATCCTGAAGGGGATTTCGTTCACGGTGCCGGCCGGGAAGAAGCTGGCGATCGTCGGGCCGACCGGGGCGGGAAAGTCGACGATCAGCCGGCTGCTGTTCCGTTTTTACGACGTAACGCAGGGTTGCATCCTGATCGACGGGCAGAACATCCGCGACGTGCGGCAGGCCAGCGTGCGTGCGGCGATCGGCGTGGTGCCGCAGGACACCGTGCTGTTCAACGACACGATCGGTTACAACATCGCCTATGGCCGGCCCGATGCATCGCGGGACGAGATCGAACAGGCTGCCAGACACGCGCAGGTGCACGATTTCGTGCTGAAGCTGCCGGATGGCTATGAGACACGGGTCGGCGAACGCGGGCTGAAACTGTCGGGCGGGGAAAAACAGCGCGTGGCGATCGCGCGCACGATCCTGAAGAACCCGCGGATTCTGATCCTCGACGAGGCGACCAGCGCGCTGGACACCCGCACGGAACAGGACATCCAGCAGGCGCTGACCGATGTGTCGCGCGATCGCACCACGCTGGTGATCGCGCATCGCCTGTCCACCGTGGTGGACGCCGACGAGATCATCGTGCTGCGTGACGGGGTTATTGTCGAACGCGGCGCGCATGCCGCGCTGCTGGCGCAGGCGGGACTGTATGCGCGCATGTGGGCGAGCCAGGCCGAAGCCGCGGCACGCGGTGAAAACCTCCGGCGCGAGGGGCCAAGTGCGCGTGACCAAGCCGAAAACCCGGCCGCCCTATCGTGACCGGGTGATCCCACCCGATCACGATCTGCTCTAGATCTTTGTCTGTCGAGCATCTTCACGCGATCGGGTGATTCCACCCGATCACGATCTGCTCTAGGTCTTTGTCTGTCGAGCATCTTCACGTGATCGGGTGATCCCACCCGATCACGATCTGCTCTAACCGGGCGCTTCCAGCCGGGGCTGGGCAGGCGGGGTTTTCTTGGTGGGCGCGACCTCGCGGTCGATGCGATAGAGCTGGCCGTGTTCGAGCCAGTAAACTACCTCGGCATTGCGGATGGTCTCGGCGCGGTGCGCGATCACCACGCGGGTGATCCCCAGTGCCGAGATGGCCTGGTTGACCGTGCGCTCGTTCAGGCTGTCGAGGTGCGAAGTCCCTTCGTCCATGAACAGGATCTTCGGACGCTGATACAGCGCGCGGGCCAGCAGGACGCGCTGTTTCTGTCCACCCGACAGCGTGGTTCCCATGTCGCCGACCAGCGTTTCGTAGCGCATCGGCATAGCCATGATCTCGACATGCACCGATGCCATCTGCGCGCATTCGTGTGCCCATTCCATGTCCGGCTGCTGGTCGAAGAAGGTGATGTTGTCGGCGATCGAGCCGGCGAAGATCTGATCATCCTGCAGCACGGCAGCGACCGACTGGCGATAGCGGCGCGCGCCGATCACGCTGACCGGTTCACCGTCGACGATCATCTTGCCTTCTTCCGGGTCGACCAGCGCCAGCATGATCTTGAGCAACGTCGACTTGCCGCCGCCGGACGGACCGGTGATCGCCACATGGTCGCCGCTGCCGATGTTCAGCGAAATCCCGTTCAGGACGGCGGGTTCGGTGGGGGCGTAGCGATAGACGATGTTGGACAGCTGGATGGCGCCGCTGATGTGCTTGTCGCTGGACGGGCGCGGCTGGAAGCAGGCGTCCTCCTCCTGCAGGGCGATGTCCGCCATACGTTCGAGGTGCAGCGCCAGCAGGCGGATTTTCATCAGTTCGTTGATGGCGCTGGCGGCCTTTTCGGCGAATTGCTGTTTATAGGCCATGTAGGCGAACACCATCCCGACGCTGAAGCCGCCTTCGATGGCCAGACGGATGGCAAAGTAGATGACCAGGATGTTTTCCACGGTGAACAGCAGCAGGCTGGCGTTCTCCTGCAACAGGTGCAGCCGGGTGACGGCGATGCGCGCATTGACCGTGTCGGCCATGCGGTTCTGCCAGATGGTCATCCGGTCGTCTTCGCGCCCGAAGATGCGCAGCGTGGTGATGCCGCGCAGGGTTTCGATCACGGTGGATTGCTGGCGCGCTTCCATGACGATCAGGTTTTCACTGCGCCGGCGCTCCAGCGTATAGGTCGCCAGGCGGAGGCCGAGATACAGAAGGAACGCGATCAGTGTGATCAGGGTCAGGCGCGGGCTGTAGAACAGCATCAGCCCGAGGGTGACGATTGCCAGACAGCTATCCACCACCGCGGCGACGGCGCCGGTCGACAGAACCTCCTGAATCGGTTCGATCGACAGGAAGCGCGACAGGATGTCGCCGATATGCCGCCGTTCAAAATACGGGATGGGCAGGCGCAGCAGCCGGCGCGCCAGATTGATGCCGATCTGGAAACTGAAGGCGATGCCGAGCCGCATCAGCACGAACCCTCGCAACAGATTTGCTGCGACATAGATCACCGCAAACCCCGCGAAGCCCAGCGTCAGCACGGCCAGAAAGTCGAGGTCGAGGCTGGGCAGGACCGTATCGACGGAGACCTGCAGCAGATAGGGGCTGACGAGCACGAAAGCCTGCAGCACCAGGGTCAGCAGGAACACCTGAACGACCGAACGCTTCAGCCCCTGGATATTGCTCCAGAGCTGCATGAAGCGCAGTTTCTCGCGTGCCTTGACCGGCTTGAAATCGCTGCCCTGGCGCAGTTCCAGCGCGATGCCGGTGTAATGGCGCGATATTTCGGCCTGGGTGAGCACGCGCGTCCCGCGGGCGGGATCGTGGATGATGTAGCGTTTCTTGACCTGCCCGCGAACCGCTTCCAGCACCACGAAGTGATTCATGTCCCAGTGCAGGATGGCGGGGGTGGGCAGTTCGTGAAGCACTTCCAGCGGGCATTTTACCCCGCGCGTGATCAGGTTCAGCGTATTGGCAATGCCGATCAGTTCCTTCAGCGTGGTGCCGCGCGGGCTGAGGGCGTATTGCCGGCGCATCGACGACAGATCGACGTCCGAACCGTAGTAGTTCAGAACCATGGCGATACATGCCAGACCGCATTCGGCGGCCTCGGTCTGCATGAGCGGGCGGACCTTGTTGCCGCCGCTAAAATTCAACAGAGAGGCTGCATTTTTCATGAACGGTACTGCACGGCTAGAACGGGTTCAAACAGCCATTCGAACAGGGAACGGCGCTCGGTGATGATGGTGGCCTGAAGGGTCATCCCTGGCTGGAAACGCATTTCGCGCCCGAATGCCAACAAGAAATCCTCGTCCAGGGTGGCGATGACCAGATACATGGGGCCGCTGGTCATCCCCTGAGCCGCCATGCCGGCCGGGGCCTGCACCTCGATGGTGGGCGCTTCGGCAATACGCTGGATATGCGAGGTGACGGTGCCGAATCGCTGGTAGGGAAAGGCGTCGAGGCGCAGGCGGACTTCCTGCCCCTCGCGCATGAACCCGATTGCGCTGCTGGGAACGTGCAGTTCGACCTGCAGCTTGCCGCCGGTCGGGATCAGCGACATCAGCGAGCGCGCGCCATCGAGCGAATCGCCGACACGGGCGGTCAGCGCGGTGATCCGCCCGTCCAGCGGTGCGGTCAGCGTATAGCTGCGCCTGCCTTCCAGTTCGGCCTTGCTGCGTTCCAGATTGGCGACCTCGACCTCGATCCGCGAGCTTTGCAGCAGGGAACTCGCCTGGCGTTCGGCGATCTGGCGGATGGCCTGTTCGCGGCGGCTGCTGACCTGCGCCTGCTGCTGGATCAGGGATGAAAGCTGCTGCTCGCGCGAGATCAGGGTTTCCTCGCGGCGCTGCAGTTCGCGGCGGGAAATCGCGCCGGTTTCCAGCAGCGTCTGCACCTCGCTGTTTTCGCGGCGTTGCAGTTCGACGATGTTGGTCTGCGCGCGGATCTGTTCGGCGAACGACACCAGTTCGGCATCGGCACCGGTGATCTGGGCCTGCAGACCGGCGATTTCGGCCGCCAAAGATTCACGCAAAAATTGATTTTGCTGCTCGTAGGCGGTGATCTGCCCTTCGACCGCCTGCAACGCACGTTCTTCGGCACTGTGGCCCGCCACCGAGTTCTGTTCGACCTTAACGGCCGCCAGCAGGTCGCCGGCCCGCACCTGTTGCCCGTCCCTCACGGCGACGTGTGTGACCATGCCGGGGGTACGCGGTGTGATGGCGACGACCCCGGTCGAGGGGTAGATCCGTCCGGGCACGGTTTCTGTGCGGGCGTAGGACCCAAATGCCAGGTAAATCAGCGCACCGAAGACCAAGAGCACGTACAGGCCGGTCAGACCGAACCAGGTAAAGGGAGAGACAAGAATAACATCGCCTTCGAGGCGGTTTTTCTGAGCATCAAGAACTTCTGTGCGAAACATAACAAAAACTCACAATCCGAAGCGGTCTTTAATAAATCAACAATTACGAAACAATGATCGTGTGTTCTGTGTGCCGTGGTATGGATTTTAATAACGCTGCCGGAATTTTTGTGGGCAGATAAAATATATACATGACTATAGAATGAAAAAGGAAGTCCCCGAACGCTCGGGGACTTCCTATTCTGTCGAAAGAAAAGATGCCTCCTGTGCCGACGGATCGCAGACCGTTATCCGGCTGCCGGATCACCATCGCAACAGGGGACAACCTTCGATCTCAGCAGAAGGAGATCCTGACCCCCAGGGCGGCGAAGATCGCTACGAGGAAACCCTTGAACGTGAATGTGCCGCAGGGCTTCGTCGGGGTGGGGGGAGCGGGGGGGGTGGGGGGGGTCGGCTTCACCGGCGTGCAGGGTTTGCAACCGCCAGCCACGACGCTCGCTTCTTCAAGAGTTAGTTCATGGATCTGTGTCATAAAGACAACTCCAATTTTTAGACTGAGGACGAAAAATAATTTTGCATCACACACCAAGATGAAAGATGATAGGACATTTGTAAGTCAGGCTGAGTAAATGTAGAAAATTCAGCCTTTTTCTGCCCTCTTCTCTAACGTCAAAGTGTCATGCAAGGAAAGATATATGGTAATTTAAGCGGTATGTATAGACCGAAATTTAGTAAATTTGGAGAAATAAAACCAAATATAGACATTTCAAAAAAATCTTAGATTAAGGGATGGGTAAATTTTAAATTTAATATGATTTTTGTGCATTAAGGTTAAAAATTACTAATTTCCCATAGGTTGGAAAGAATGCCTGGCGACTTAAACCTTCGAGTGTTGCTGCAAAGTTACAATCGCACTGTATGATCTAATTTGCCCCTTGCAGGGTCGAGCTGGGATGCGCAACTGACACACCGATTCTTCGGCATATTCTAGATGTGGAGTGGGCTATGGAATTCGACTCTTCCGGCCAGGCACCGGACGATCTCAGCCATGCGGGGTCTGTCGTGGACAAGGCCATAGAATATATGGCCGGACAGAATATCAGCGAAATCGCCATCGCCTCGGCAATGCTGGGCGGGGCGCTGGGGCTGATGGCGCGGTCCATGTCCGATTCGGCAATTCTGAACGTTCTGGCCAGCGCGACGCACAGTGTCCAGGCAGGCGAACTGCGCCGGATGGCGCCGCCCAAGGCCTGAGTGAAGAACTCGCCTGGGGCTTCGGCCAGTGAAGAAAGCAAAGAGGCTCCCGGCGTCCGGGAGCCTCTCTTTGTATCAGGACAGCCCCCCGATCGAAGCAGGCGGCAGACGGCGATCGGTGTTGCGGGCCGGCCTGTCGACAGGGAACGGCTTTCGATCTCAGCAGCGCTTCCGGGAAAGGGCGCCGAGGAATCCAAGAACAACCTTCGCACCGATGACGAGCGCCGCGATCGCCGAGACTGCTACGATCGTGCAACAGGTTCCGCCGGCGACCTGGCCGGCTTCTTCCAGATTCAGTTCACGGATCTGTGTCATGAAAACAACTCCACTTTTGGGATTGAGAGCGAAAAAAGTGCCGCATGATGTCCCTGGGTATGAGAAAACGTGAATTCAGAAGATGGTTTGAATAAATACAACAAATTCAAATTCTTCCAATAATGTTTTGAGATACCGCAGAACTATGCGCGAGGAACATACGGTAATTTACGTGCTGTTCCTAGATATCTGGCCTATGAATCCAGGTTAATTATGATTAAATTCATATTTTTAAAAAGACGGCAAATTACACTGTGAGGAAATATAATTTTTGGGATTTTGTAAAATTTTTGAATTTATTTCTTATGATATTCTGTGAAAATACCGAACGTGGCGATCGCGTGCTGCGCCCGATGTCGGTATCCAAGGGCGATGCCTGCACAGGGTAGATGCGACGGTATGATTGCTAGGGGTAAGGGCCGATTCCCGTGGTGTCGCCACAAAAATCGTCGGTTCTGTCGTATCGGATGCTTGACCGGGTCTTCTGGCTTCGTCATAAGCCCTGCTTCGCTAAGAACAACGTGCGGGCCTGGGTCTGTGCGCTTTACCGTGTTTTTCGAGGTTTACCATGTCGCGTCGTTGCGAAATTACCGGCAAAGGTGTGCTGACAGGCAATAACGTCAGCCACGCCAACAACAAGACCCGCCGCCGTTTCCTGCCCAACCTGCAGGAGCTTTCATTGCTGTCCGATGTTCTGGGGACGACGGTACGCATGCGTTTGTCGACGCGCGCGATCCGCACCATCGAGCACAACGGCGGGCTGGATGGCTTTCTGCTCGGCACGCCGGACCGGCGCTTGGCGCCGGAAGCGTTGCAGATCAAGCGCCGGATCGAACGCGCGCAGGCCAAGAAGGCCGCCTGATCCCAGGCTGGGCGCTGGAATTTTCTGAAACGGAGATCCGCGTCAGCGGGTCTCCGTTTTTGTTTTACGTGAAACGGCTTGACCGGGCGCGGCTGATCGCCAACCTTCCGGTATCGTCGGTTATAACGGAGCGTCCGCATGTCTCTTCCCGCCAGCATGACTTATATCGCGCACGGTGACGGGGGAGGCCCCGAGGTTCTGGTGCCGGCAACCGGGCCTGTGCCTGTGCCGCAGCCGGACGAAGTGCTGATCCGCGTGATGGCCGCCGGCGTCAACCGGCCGGACGTGCAGCAGCGCAAGGGCAAATATCCGCCGCCGCCGGGTGCGTCCCCGTATGTCGGGCTGGAAGTGTCGGGCGAGGTTGTGACGGTGGGCGCGCAGGTGGCGGCTTTCAAACCCGGGGATAGAGTGTGTGCACTGGTCAATGGCGGCGGTTATGCCGAGTATTGCACCGCGCCGGCGGCTCAGGTTCTGCCCTGGCCGGATGGCTACGACGCGATTCGCGCCGCGGCGCTGCCCGAGACGTATTTCACCGTCTGGGCCAATCTGTTCGATATCGGCGGGTTGAAGGCCGGTGATACGGTGCTGGTCCACGGCGGCAGCAGCGGCATCGGCGTGACGGCCATCCAACTGGCGAAGGCGTTTGGCGCCACAGTGTACGTCACCGCCGGTACCGATGCGAAATGCCGGGCGTGCGGCGAGCTCGGCGCCGATGCGGCGATCAACTATCGCAATGCCGATTTCGTCGAAGAGATCAAACGCCTGACGGACCGGCGGGGCGTGGATGTCGTGCTCGATATGGTCGGGGCGCCGTACATGGCGCGCAATCTGCGCTGTATGGCGACCGATGGGCGGCTGGTGCTGATCGCCTTCCTCGAAGGGGCGAAGGTGGCGGAATTCGACTTCACGCATGTGATGACGCGCCGTCTGACGATCACCGGCAGCACGATGCGTCCGCGCACCACCGCCCAGAAGGGGGCGATCGCGCGCGCGCTGAAGGAAAAGGTCTGGCCGCTGCTGGCGGCGGGTAAATACGGCCCTGTCATCCACAAGGTCTTCCCGCTGGCGGAAGCCGCGCAGGCGCACGCGCTGATGGAATCGAGCGCGCATACCGGCAAGATCATGCTCGAGGTCAGCAAGGCGTAGCGGGCGTTCAGCCCGTTGTGGGGGCGGGTGGATCGGCTTTGCCGACCATCCAGTCCAGATCGCGCTGGTTCCGGCCGAACCAGGCTTTGGCAAGCTTTCCCGACCAGACGGGCCGCGCCGTGCCGTTGCTGCTTTCAGCGCCGATGCACAACAGCAGTGGCATCCAGATGACAAACCAATAGGGGCCTGGACCGCGCGTTAGCTGTGCGTAGTCGGTCAGGCAGGCCAGTATCGTATGCAGCCACAAGGCGCGCAGCGTCCAGCGGTGCGTGAACGATGCTGCCGCCTTGGTTCGTTTCAGGGCGAGGCCGAACAGGCCGAGCAGCAGGGCGAAACCGATGACGCCGCTGTAAAGCCAGGTCGACAGAAACAGGTTGTGCGGGAAGCGGTAGAGCGGATGATCGAAGGTGTACAGTGGGCCGTGCCCGAATAGCGGGCGCCGCAGGATGGATTCGACGGAGACGGTCCAGATTTCCAGCCTGTACGAGGATCCGCGCGCGGCCAGACGTTCCCAGATCGCTGGCAGGAAAGCAGGCCAGATCTGAATGACCAGAATGGCGATAAGCCCGGCAAGAACGGTGAACCAGATCAGAGCGCGCGGTTTGACCATGAACAGAAGGAGGAGCACTGCGCCGCCAACCGCCAGCAAGGGGCCGCGGCTGCCGGTCGCGACGATGAAGGCGAGGCCAAGACATACCGCGGCGGCGTTGACGAGTTGCTGCCTGTGCGTGCCTTTTTCCAGCAGACGGCCAAGGGCGAGTATCACACAAACGCCGATGACGTTTGCCCCCAGGATCAGGTTGGTGCTCACCCCCCAGCCGGGCATTCTTCCATCAGGAAGGGAAATGAATGGCGACCGCAGAAAGGCAATGCAGACATTGACCAGCGCGCCGATGATGAGCACCGAGATCAGCAGGTTCCGAGGGCGTTTTTCGGTGGCAAAACAGCGCAGGCAGGCCAGGCCGAACACCGCCGAGCAAAGGCCGCCGCTGAGATACCGATGTACATGTTCCAGCCCGTACGGGCTGACGCTCCAGGCGAGCGACAAGGTAAACCACAGACAGACGGCGATGATCAGCCAGAAGGCGTGATCATTAAGCGGTGCCCAGCCATCCCGGTACAGTTGGTAGAATACAAACGGGAGTACTACGAAATAAAACAGCAACGCGGAAATCGGGCGCGGCAGAACAAAGCTTAGTGCAATGGCAATAAGCATGAGAACAGCAGGGGAGGCGCGCTTGATGATAAGCATGTATGCGAGGCTATAGAGGATTCACAAGAGGATTCACATTTAAAATACTATCCGCAGCGCTGTGCTGATAAACTACATCGTATATGTATTTTGCGACCGTACGTTCGTTGAACAGGGTGTAGTATTTTTTATAACCCGCCGAGGCGATCGCCTGACGGCGTGGATGGTCACGGGCCAGCATGTCGATTTTCTCGACGAGCTCATCCAGGCTTTCGTAAAAGACCATCTCGTCATCCGAGAAAAATCTGTCGTAACCGGTCGCGCGCTCGATCAGGACGGCGAGACCGTTGCCGGCCAGATGGGCGATACGATCCGAGCTGTACAGCTCGTAATCCGGCCGGCGGCTGATATTGATGCCGAAGGCTGCCGATTCGAGGGCACTCTGATATTCCGCCGCCCTGATATGCGGGTGCCCCAGCAGCCCGCCGAGCAGCATTTTCACATGCGGCAGACGCTGGATCAGCAACTGGAAAAAATCGTTCATGTTCCAGTCTTGCCCGCAGATCGTGCGTAGAGGCCGTCCCGGATTGCCGCAGACGTAGAACAGGTCGTAGGGCAGGGTGGGTTTCAGGTGATTTTTCCCATGCTCGATCGAGGCGTCGACGGGGTTGGGCAGAAAGGCGACACGATAACGCCCGGCCCCCAGATCCCGCAGCGCCTGCCCGGCCGTTGACACGAACGTGATGTCGACGACGTCCTGTTTGCTGCGAATCCTGGCGACGTTGTCTTCGGTGAACAGCGGATCGACGTTCCATTGCGCAACCCGCATGTCTGGCAGCAGCGCGCGAATCTTTTGCACGGTCTCGGGTTCGATGATGTCGGCATGACCGAGCAGCAGGACGTCCGGGCGGTGATGCGTGCAGAATTCCAGCAATGCCCGGTTGCTGTTTCGGCGCCCGAAACCGAGCGAGCGTGAGCCGAAAAACGACAGGGCGCGCGCCATGTCCCGGTCCGAGAAATTCAGCACCAGGTGTCCGTTGCGGATGAAGCCGTTGGATATCTTGTTTTGCACACCGTGCTGAAACCCCGGACGCAGGCCCAGCGGGAAATACCCTACGTGAACGATGGTGGCCATTGCCGGGGGTTCTTCGGTTCAATTACAAAGGTCGGCGAGTTCTATGTCGCACCCGGGGATTGTCAACACGTACGGCGGCGGCCGTGAAAGAGCTTTCCTGACTCTGCGGTGCCATCGATCCAGTGGATAACTGGAATCCATGATTGGCGGTAGCCAGGCGTCAGGATTCCGGGCCACATTGTTTCTCTGGTGTCATGGTAACCGTGTGGGAGAATGCTTCATGGCGAAAATTCTGGTCCTCTATTATTCCACCTGGGGGCATGTCGAGACTTTGGCGCAAACCATAGCTGCCGGGGCGCGCGGCGTTTCGGGGGCCGAAGTGACCATCAAGCGCGTTCCCGAACTGATGCCCGAAGATGTGCAGAAACAGATCCATGCCAAGACCGACCAGGCCGCGCCGATCGCCCAGCCGGCCGAACTTGCGGACTACGATGCGATCATCTTCGGCGCGCCGACCAGATTCGGTAATATGGCCGCCCAGATGCGCAATTTTATGGATCAGACCGGTGGCCTGTGGGCGGCGGGCAAGCTGCACGGCAAACTGGCCAGCGCCTTCGTGTCGACCGGCACGGGGGGCGGGAACGAGGTAACGCTGCTCAGCTTTCTGCCCACGCTGATGCACCACGGGATGATTTACGTGCCGGTCGGCTACGCAGCCCCCGAACTGGCCGATCTGAGCGAGGTGAAGGGCGGCAGCCCCTATGGCGCCGGCACGATCGCCGGATCGAAAGGCGACCGCCAGCCGGTTGAGAAAGAACTGGCGATTGCCCGATTCCAGGGGCAGCATGTGGCCAAACTGGCAGTAAAATTATTCGGTTAACCGTCTTTTTCCGTATTTTCTGCCGAGAAATGCTACGGCCCGGCTTGCAAAATGGGCCGTAGCAGCGCAGATAGCGCAGCCCGTATCGGGAAGAGTGTTTCCAGGCGCCGCGGTTGGACCCGCAGGTGCCCTTTTGCCTTAGGAGGTCACCGTGGCCGCAGACGAACTCAGCAAGATCCGTAATATCGGGATCACCGCGCATATCGACGCCGGTAAAACCACGACCACGGAGCGTCTGCTGTATTACACCGGTGTGTCGCACAAGGTGGGCGAAGTCCATGACGGTAATACGACGACCGATTACATGGACCAGGAACGCGAGCGCGGCATTACCATCACCTCGGCGGCGGTGACCTGCGAATGGAAAGATCACCGCATCAACGTGATCGACACCCCGGGCCACATCGACTTCAACATCGAGGTGAACCGTTCGCTGCGCGTGCTCGACGGCGCGGTGTTCGTGATCGAAGGCGTGGCGGGTGTGCAGCCGCAGTCTGAAACCAACTGGCGTCTGGCCGATCGCTATCATGTGCCGCGCATCATCTACGTGAACAAACTGGACCGCACGGGAGCCGATTTCTATCGCGCCTGCCATACGCTGGAAGAAAAGCTGGGCATCGTCTATGTGCCGCTGCAGCTGCCGATCGGTGCCGAGGACCAGTTCGTCGGCATCGTCGATCTGGTGGAAATGAAGGCCCTGATCTGGGAAGGCAGCGAACTGGGCGCCAAGTTCCATGAAGCCCCGATCCCCGACGACCTGAAGGAAAAGGCCGAGGAATACCGCCAGAAGCTGCTGGATACGGCGCTGGCCGTCGATACCACGGCGATGGAAGAGTATTTCGAAAAGGGCGACGTCGCGGTCGAAACTCTGAAGAAGTGCATCAAGCGCGGTGCGATCGACGGCACATTCCGTCCGGTTCTGTGCGGAACTTCATTCAAAAATAAAGGCGTACAGCCTCTTCTTGATGCGATTATCGATTATCTGCCGGCCCCGAACGAAGTGCCGGGGATCAAGGTCGCGCTGGAAGAAGGCCAGAGCGAAGAAGACAATCCCGACCGCCGCGTGATCGACATCGACAGCGCCGCGCCGTTCGCGTCGCTGGCGTTCAAGATCATCAACGACAAGTACGGCACACTGACCTTCGTGCGCGTCTATGCCGGTTCGGCGAAGACCGGCGACATGGTGCTGAACAGCAGCAAAGGCCAGCGCGAACGCATCGGCCGCATGTTCAAGATGCACGCCGACAAGCGCGAGGAAGTGAAGGAAGTGCATGCCGGCGACATCGCGGCGTTCGTCGGCCTGAAGGACACCCACACAGGCGATACGCTGTGTGCGACCGACGATCCGGTGGTGCTGGAACGCATGGCCTTCCCGGTGCCGGTGATCGACATCTCGGTCGAACCGAAGACCAAGGACAGCGTCGAGAAGATGACGATCGGCCTGCAGAAGCTGGCCAGCGAAGACCCGTCGCTGCGGCTGAAGACCGACCAGGAAACCGGGCAGACCATTCTGTCGGGCATGGGCGAACTGCACCTGGACATCATCATCGACCGTCTGCGCCGTGAATTCGGCGTGGACGCCAATGTCGGCGCGCCGCAGGTGGCGTATCGCGAGACGATCAGCAAGCCGTGCACCCATATCTACACCCACAAGAAGCAGTCGGGTGGTTCGGGGCAGTACGCCGAAGTCAAGATCGTGTTCGAACCGCAGGAACGCAACAAGGGGATCGAATTCGTCAACAGCGTGGTCGGCGGTTCGGTGCCGAGGGAATACATACCGGCGGTTGAAAAAGGTATCCGCAACCAGTCCGAAACCGGCGTGCTGGCGGGCTTCCCGACCGTGGACTTCAAGTTCACCCTGGTCGACGGCAAGTACCACGACGTCGACTCGTCGGCGCTGGCGTTCGAAATCGCTGCCAAGGCCTGCTTCCGCGAAGGCATGAAGCTGGCCGGACCGGTGATTCTGGAACCGATCATGGACGTCGAAATCACCACCCCGCAGGATCACGTGGGCGACGTGGTGGGCGACCTGAACCGCCGCCGCGGCATGATCCAGGACCAGGAAACCGCAGGCACCACGGTGACGGTGCGCGCACATGTGCCGCTGAAGGAAATGTTCGGCTATATCGGCGACCTGCGCTCGATGACCAAGGGCCGCGCGACCTTCACGATGCAGTTCCACCATTACGATCCGGTGCCGCGCAACGTGGCCGACGAGATCATGGCGAAGAGCGGCTGACCCGCTCTGCCTGAACGCAAGCGGCGCGGATGGGGAACCGTCCGCGCCGTTTTTCTTTGCCATGGATAAAAACCCGGCTTCTGATACCGGAACAACAGGTGTTAGATGCGGTTATGAAGCCCGCGTGTCCGTCATGAGGTTCCCGCTGGTCGTCATTCTGCTCGGGGTGATGCAGGTGATCGGCTGGGCGACATCCTTCTATCTGCCGGCCACATTGGGCGAGGCGATTGCCGCCGATCTGCGTCTGTCGAACGAGGTGGTTTACGGCGGCATGACGATGATGGTGCTGATCGTGGCGGCGACGGCGCCGGTGGTCGGCAAGTTTCTCGACCGCGGCTATGCACGCCCGGCGCTGATCGCCGCCACGCTGGCCGCCTGCGTCGGGCTGCTGCTGATCGGCTCGGCACAGGGAATCGGCGGCTATGTGGCGGGGTGGGTGTTTCTGGGGATCACCTGCACGCTGGGGCTGTCGGGCACCGTCAACGTGGCGCTGATCCGCATGGCGCCCGAGCGCGCCCGCAGCGCCATTACCTGGCTGTCGCTGGTGACGGGCCTGTCCTCGACCGTGGCGCTGCCGGTAACGGCTTCGCTGCTGACCGTGATGGACTGGCGGCATATTTGCTACGTGTTTGCCGCCGCACAGATTGTGCTCTGCCTGCCGGCCTACTGGTGGGTGTTGCCGGCGTCCGAGCCGGTGGCGGTGTCCGGTGTGGCGATGCATGCAACGACGCAGCAGGCCGAGGGGATTCCCGAATTCGCCCGCCGGCGCGTGTTCATCCTGTTTTCGGCGGCGTTCGCGCTGAACGGGCTGATCGCCTGGGGAATTCCGGTGCACATGATCCGCCTGTTCGAAGCGCAAGGGGTGACGCCGCATTACGCCGTGCTGGCGGCGTCGTTCTTCGGGGCGTCGCAGGTGGTGTCGCGGATCATCGATATCCTGCGCGGCCGGCGTTCCAGCATCGTCAGCACGGCCGTCATCGGCGTGGTGTTGCTGCCGCTATCGGTACTGCCGCTGCTGTTCGCGGGCGGCACCTTCACCGCATCGCTGATGTTCGTGATGATCTACGGTGGCGGTGTCGGCCTGTTGAGCATCGCCCGCACGTTGTGGCCGCTGCTGCTCTATGGACGCAGCAGCTACGCCACCTGGGTGGGGCGGTTGAGCGTGCCGATGCAGATCGCCAACGCGGCCTCGCCGGTCATCCTGGCCAGCCTGGGCCGGGCGGGGCCGACGGTGATCGTGCTGTTCATCCTGGTGACGACGCTGGCCACCGCAACCTGCATCATCACGCTGGCGCGCTATTCCACGCGCGTCATGGCGGCAGCGGAGTCCTCGGCCGGCAACCGGTGATCCCAGGATTTTCCAGGCACCGCGCTCAGCAGGGCCCGGGTATAGGCATGCTGCGGGTCGGCAAAGACGGCGGCGGTCGGCCCTTCTTCCACCACCTCGCCATTCTTCATCACGGCGATGCGGTCGCAGATCTGGGCGGCGATGCGCAGATCGTGGGTGATGAACACCATCGACAGGCCCAGCTGTTCCTTCAGTTTGGCCAATAACCGCAACACCTGTGCCTGCACCGACACATCCAGCGCCGAAACCGGTTCGTCGGCCACCAGCACCTGCGGCGATAGCGCCAGCGCGCGCGCCAGACCGATGCGCTGGCGCTGTCCGCCGGAAAACTCGTGCGGATACCGTTCGGCGGCGGCTGGGTCCAGGCCGACCAGTGTGAACAGCTCCTTGGCCTGTTCCATTGCCTCCACGCGCGGGGTACCATGGATGATCGCGCCCTGCGCCACCAGTTCGCCCACCCGCCGGCGCGGGTTCAGCGATGCGAACGGATCCTGGAATACCATCTGGATGCGCTTCGCCTCGCGCCGCAGGGCGCTGCGCGACAGGGTGAGCAGATCGGTGTTCTCCAGCCGGATGCTGCCGCTGTCCGGGTCCAGCAGCCGCACCAGGCAGCGGGCGAGGGTGGATTTGCCGGACCCGCTTTCGCCGACGATGCCCAGCGTGCCGCCGCGCGGCAGCTGCAGCGAGACATTCTTGACGGCATGCGTCGTGCGGTGCGCGCGTTGGAAGATGCCGCGCCGGCTGCGGTAGGTTTTCGTCACGTTTTCGATCGACAGCAGTGTCTTGCCGGAGACCGGGCGCGCCGGCGGTGGGGCGAGCGGCGGTACCGCTGCGATCAGCGATTTCGTATAGGCGTGCTGCGGGTCGTTCAGAATGTCGTGTGCGTTGCCCTGTTCCACCACCACACCGTTCTGCATCACGGCGATACGGTCGGCGATCTCGGCCACCACGCCGAAATCGTGGGTGATGAACAGCACACCGGTGCCTTTGCGGTGCTGCAGGTCGCGGATCAGCGACAGGATCTGCGCCTGCGTGGTGACGTCCAGCGCCGTGGTTGGTTCGTCGGCGATCAGCAGCGGCGGCGACAAGGCCAATGCCATGGCGATCATCGCGCGCTGGCGCTGTCCGCCCGATAGCTCGTGCGGATAGGCGCTGAAGGCGTGCAGCGGATCGGGGATGCGCACTTCCTCGAGCAGCTTCAGAACGCGGTCGCAGATATCGTGGCGGCTCAGCGAGGTGTGTTCACGGAACATCTCGCCGATCTGGTCGCCGATCGAGCGCAGCGGGTTCAACGCCGTCATCGGTTCCTGGAAGATCATGCCGACCTTCGCACCGCGCAGCGCACGCATCGCGCTTTCCGGCTGGGTCAGGATATCCGTGCCCTGCAACCGGATCGCGCCGGCCGTCACTGCAACACCCAGCGGCAGCAGGCGCATGACGGCGGATGTCGTCATCGATTTGCCGGAACCGCTTTCGCCGACCACGCAGAGGATCTCGTTCGGCTCCACGCGCAGGCTGACGTTTTCCAGCGCATGCGCGCGATCGGCGCCGCGCGGCAGTGCGACGGTCAGGTTGTCGATTTCCAGCAGGCTCATGATCCGCGGGCTTTCAGGCGCGGGTTCAGCGCGTCGTTCAGGCCCTGTCCGACCAGCGACACGGCCAGAACGGTCAGCAGAATAGCTAGGCCGGGAATGGCCGAGACGTACCATTCGCTGCGCAGCACGGATTTTCCGCGCCCGATCAGGTTGCCCCACGATGCGACATTGGGGTCGGAGAGATTGAGGAACGCCAGCGCGCTTTCCAGCAGGATCGAGACGGCCATCACCACCGAGGCGTAGACGATGACGGGCGGCAGCGCATTGGGCAGGATCTCACGGAAGATGATCTGCGCATCGCGCATGCCCAGTGTGCGGCACGACTGTACGAACTCGCGGGCCCGCAGGCTGAGGAATTCAGCGCGTGTCAGCCGTGCCACGGCGGGCCACGAGACCACGCCGATGGCGATCACCACGGTCTGGATCGTCGATCCGAACACGGCGACCAGCACCAGCAGCAGGATGAAATTGGGCAGCGTCTGGAACGCTTCGGTGACGCGCATCAGCACATCGTCGACCACACCGCCGTAGAAGCCGGCCAGTGCGCCGACCACGATGCCGATGGCGATCGCCACGCAGGTGGCGACCAGGCCGATCAGCAGTGAAATGCGCGCGCCGTACATCAGTTGTGCGGCGATATCGCGGCCCGAATTGTCGGTGCCCAGCAGGAAGCGCGCACTGGCGCCCGGCCATTGCAACGGCCGTCCGGCCAGACTCAGCGGGTCGCGCGGATAGAGATACCCGGCGGACAAAGCGGCCAGAACCACCAGCAGCAACAGCGCCAGGCCAAGAATGGCGGCAGGGTTGCGTGTGTAACGTTTTACGAATGCCATCAGCGTGCGGCCTCGATCCGCGGGTCGAGGCGCGCGTAGAGCAGATCGACGATGAAGTTCACGACGATCACCAGAAGTGCCGAAACGAAAACGATGCCAAGCAAGGTGTTCAGATCGCGTTGCACGACGCTTTCATAGGCCAGACGCCCGAGGCCGGGCAGCGAGAACACGGTTTCCACCACCACCGATCCGCCCAGCATGGTGCCCGCCTGCAGGCCGATAAGTGTGATCATCGGCAGCAGTGCGTTGCGTAACACGTGCCGCCAGACGACGGCGGTTTCCGACAGCCCCTTGGCGCGCGCGGTGCGCACGAAATCCAGTGTCAGCACTTCGAGCATCGAGGCGCGCATGATCCGCAGATAGATGGCAAGGAAGATCAGCGCGAGGGTGATCGTCGGCAACACCAGATAACTGGCAGTGTCCAGCACAGCGGCAAAGCCTGTCAGATCCACGCCGACCGTGCCGAAACCGCCCGGCGGCAGCCATGCCAGATGGACCGAGAAGAACACGATGGACATCAGCCCGAACCAGAACGACGGCGTGGCGTAGAAAATCAGTCCCAGCGTCGAGATCAGCCCATCCTGCCAGCCATTGACGCGCCGTGCCGCCAGTACGCCCAACACCATTCCCAACGCGAAGGACAACGACAGGGCGGACAGCATCAGCAGCAGGGTCGGGACCAGACGTTCCAGAATCACCGTGGCGACCGGTTTGCCGTAGATCGCCGAGAAGCCGAGATCGAGCTGCACCAGCCGCCACAGATACTGCCCCAGTCGGGTGATGAGCGGGGCATCCAGTCCGTAATAGCGGCGGAGTTCTTCTGCCATCTGCGGATCGCCGCCGCCCATCTGCGCCATCAACGCATCGACCGTATCGCCGGGCGCGAACTGCAACAGTACGAAAAGGCCGATCAAAATCAGCGCCAATGTCGGGATGCTGGCGGCCAGACGCCGTCCGGCCAGATGCAGAATGCGCATACTGTCCGCCCTAGGATGCCAGCCACAGATCGGCCCAGTGGCTGGAAGCCCAGCGTGGGTTGTTGTTGTAGTTTCGCAGTTTTCTGTTGATCACCGAGATGAACTGCCGCTCGATCGCCATATAGACCGGCACTTCCTGGTGCATCATGCGCACCCATTCGGCATACAGGGCTTTGCGTCTTGCGGGATCGATTTCGAAGGCGGCGTTGTCGATCAGGGTGTCGGACGCATCCGACTGCCAGCCGTACTGATTGGTCCACGGCGCGCCTTTCGGGCTGCCGCTGCGGTACCAGACCGTGGTGCTGACCGCGGGATCGTTCCGGTACTGGTGCCAGCCGGTTGCCAGATCGAAGTTCCAGTCGCGGTACACACCGCTGAGGAAGCCCGCTGCGTCGTGCTGCACGATATCGACCTTAACCCCGACCTCTTGCAGCGACTGCTGGATGAACGTCGCCCACAGCGTGATGTCCTCGCCCCACGGCGCGGGCAGCAGACGCAGACTGAAGCGTGTGCCGTCGGCGCCACGCTTGTATCCCGCTTCGTCCAGCAGCTTTTCCGCCTGCGCTTTATCGAACGGATAGGACAGGTCGCCCGGCGTGAAGAACGCGGGCGAGGAGGTCGGGATCGGGCCCTGGCCGCGCTTGCCCCAGCCGTAAAGAAAATTCTCGCAGAAGAAATCGATGTCCAGCGCATGCACGATCGCCTTGCGTACCCGCACATCGGCCAGTTCGGGGCGGCGATGATTGTATTCGATCGTGTTCATCACCGTGTTGCCTTCACTGCCTTTGGTCGTCACCTCGAAACGCGGGTCGTGGCGCAGACGATCCATGTCGGCCAGAGTTAGTCCCGAATAGTTCGACATGTGCAGCTGTTCGGCCTCCAGCGCGGCGGCGGCGGCCGATTTGTCGGTGATGAAGCGCCAGACGATGCGGTCCAGATACGGCGCGTTCGACTTCCAGTAATTCGGGTTGCGATCGGCGATCACGAACTGCCCGCGTTCGTACTGCGTGAACTTGAACGGGCCGGTGCCGATGGGGGCGGTGTTGGCCGGGTTTTCCAGCAGGTTGGTGCCTTCGTAGAGATGCTTCGGCGCGATGTAGCCGAGATCGGGCAGGGCGCGCAGCAGCAGATCCTGCGGCATCGGGCGGGAATAGCGGAACACGGCGGTGTGCGCATCGGGCGTGTCGACCGCCTCCAGATACTGCTGCAGCGCAGTGCCGTAATTCAGATGCTTCTTCCACATCTCGAGCGCCGTGTACTGCACATCAGCCGAGGTAAACGGCTTGCCGTCGTGCCAGGTGACGCCCCGGCGCAGTTTGAACGTGTGTGTCTTACCGTCGGGCGAGCTGTCCCATTCCGTGGCGAGCATCGGATCCGGGCCGCCATCGGCGTTCAAATCAACCAGAGGCTCCATAATCTTGCTGGAGATCACGTAAACGCTCGTCGATGCGCGCAATGCCGCGTTCAGGATACGCTGTTCGCTGTTCAGGTGCACGGTCACGATACCGCCGCGTCTTGGTGTGGCGGTCTGGCCGTACGCCGACGTGCCCGCGGCAAAGGCTGCAATTCCGGCAAGAAGTGTGTCGCGACGTGTCAACATTTTTTGTTCTCGGCAGAGGTTGTCGGCCACAAGCTGGCACGGGGCAAAAAAAGAAAAAAGGGTGACAAGCGCCATGCTCCTGTCCCCCCGGATCGCAGCAGAGATTTTCTTCTTTCCGGAAAGATAGGAGAAACTATCCGTCGTCCGTGTTTTTCAGCCCTGCAGGAACTGCAGAATCACGCCCGTTGCATCGTGCGGGGAAACAGTGACGTGATCGCGCTGCATGGCCAGTGTCGCGCCCGACATGCCGAGGCAGTCGCGGGCGCGTTCCAGATTGTGCGTTTTGATCCCGATCGTCACCGCGCCTTCCTGGGGCAGCGCGTCGAGCACGATGCCGGGATGGCGGTGTGCGAGTTGCTGATGGGTCAGGAAAATGAACGGTGCACGGTCCGGGCCGCTGGCGACGCTCAGTGCACCGTCGACCTCTGGCGTGACGGTACTGTCGATCAGGCGCGTCATCAGCCTGGCGGCCTGTGCCGGGTCCGGCGTGACGACCTCGATGCGCTGCAGGCATTTCGCCGTGTTGGCGTGCTGCTTCAGTTCCGGAACCCATACGGCTTCAGGGGTTAAGTGCTGGCAGGCGAAAATCCGCAGATCCCCCGGGGCTTCGTCCGTCGGCCATTTGAAATTGCGGAATTTCGCTTCGGTCCTGCGGCCGTCGGGCAGATCGACCGGGCGGCCGAATTCATACGGGCCGGTGGCGGCGATGCCGCGCGCCGCAAGTTCGTCGATGCCGGCAATCGTGTCGAAGGCGTGAAACGCCGCGCGTTCGATGCCTTCGCGCTGTTCAAGAAAATCGCGACCGCCCTGGTTGTGCGGCGTCGGCACCAGAACGCCCAGAAGTTCGATGTAATCCGGATCGAGCATGATCGTGTGGTTGGCGGTTCCCATATGCGCGCTGTGCATGCCGCGCGGCGAGAGGGTAAACCCAAGTTTGCGCCAGTGCTCGACCGCGCTCTCGAGGTTGCGCACTGTGACCACAACATGGTCGAGACCACCCGTATGTTTCAGCATCAATGCTCTCCGATCGTGTTCTTGAGCCATGCGCCGGCCTTGGCGATTGCGTCGCGTGCCTTGCCGACGTGTTCCGTATTGCGCAGAAAGCCGTGTATCGTGCCCGGGAAGATTTCCAGTTCCACCTGCACGCCGTGGGCTTGCAGACGCGCTGCCATCGCTTCTCCTTCGTGGGCGAGGACGTCGAGTTCAGCCAGATGCACGAGAACCGGCGGCAGTCCTTGGCACTGTGCGTGCAACGGCGCCGCCCAGGGGTGCCGCCGGTCTGCGGCGTGCGGTACATAGGCCGACCAGTAGAAGCGCATCTTCTCTTCGGTCAGAAAATATCCACCGGCTCCGAACGCGCGATAGGCGGGGTTCGCGAAATCGTCGTCGCAGACCGGATAGTTGGCCAGAATTCCTTTCAGGATCTCGCCGTCTCCCTGATCGCGCAGCATCAGCGCGCATCCCAGGGCGAGGTTCCCGCCGGCGGAATCGCCGCCGATCGCGATACGCGTGCTATCGAGCCCCCATTGCGCACCCTGCGCATGGAGGAAGCGGACCACGGCGGCGACTTCTTCCAGCGCCTGTGGAAACCGCGCTTCCGGCGACAGCGCATAATCGACCGACACCACGGCGATTCCCGCCGCCGCGGCATATTCGCGAACGATACGGTCGTGCGTATCGACGGACGACCACACCCACCCGCCGCCATGCGCATAAACCAGTACGGGAAGTGACTCTGCCATGATCGGCTTGTGTACCCGGCACAGAATGCGCCGGCCGCGGCCCATGACCCAGCGATCCGTACTCTCGGCCATGGCGGGGCCACCGGCGGTCAGAGGGAGATTCAACTTTTCGTTGATACTGCGTGGCGTGTCGAAAGGCTCGCGCAACACGATTGGCGGCATTGCCGCAACCCTGCGATCGAAGGCGCGTGCGGCGATCAACATTTCCGGATCCCAGCGGGTGTCTTCGGGGGGAAGATCTTTCGTCATGGCGGTGTCCAGATCTTTCTTGTTGGCCTATGATAGGTGCGGCTGTTTTTCGCAGATTATTAAGGTTGTCCCGATCATGCCGTATTCTGCCAGACCATTTGGCCAATTCCGTTTGAAGTCGATGTTCGCCCCCAGGAGTATCGCCATCGTCGGTGCCGGTACGCAGTATGGCGCGCAGATACTCGGGAATGCAGTCGAGGCCGGTTACAAAGGCAAGATCTTCCCTGTCGATCCTGGAATGGAAGCAGCACACGGGTTGCGTGTCTACCCTGATATGGCGGGGCTGCCGGAATCTCCTGAACTGACAGTGCTGGCCGTGGCCGAGGACGAGGCGGGAGACGCGTTGCGCGCCGTGGCCGCGCGCGGCTGCCGCGCTGTTGTCGTGCCCGGGCGCGTGCCGGCCGATTTCGCCAGACAGGCGACCGAGGCGGGCAACGTGCGCGTGCTCGGCCCGCGTTCCTTCGGCATCGCGGTGCCGGCTCTGGGTTTGAACATCACGCGCAGTCACATGCCGGTGCCGCGTGGGAAGCTGGCGTTCGTGTCGCAGTCCGTTGCGCTGTGCCGTACCCTGCTGGACTGGGCGGGACCGAACGCGGTCGGGTTCAGCCATATGGTCGGGATCGGCGGGAATATCAATTTCGGGTTTGCCGCCACGCTGGACTGGCTGTCGCGCGACCCGGCGGCGGCGGCCATTCTGCTCGACATCCAGTTGGTCCGTAATCGCCGCGCGTTTTTGTCTTCTGCACGCGCCGCTGCGGCGATGCGCCCGGTGGTGGCGATGTTCTCGGGCCGCGGCCGGTCCGAGGAAGCCGTGTTCGTCGCGGCTCTGCGCCGGGCGGGTGTGCTGTGCGTGACGGGGCTGGAGGAACTTTTGGAAGCGGCGGAAACGTTGACCCGCACCAAACCTGTGCGCGGCCCGGGACTGGCGATCGCGACCAATGCACGTGGTCCCGCACGGCTGGCGGTGACGGCATTGCAGCGCAGCGGCGGCGAGCTCGCGCAGTTTGAACCGGGCGCCGGGCAGACGCTGTCGATGTTTCTGCCCGCAGGCGTGCGGGTGGACAATCCGCTCTATCTGCCCGGCGTGGCCAGCAACCGGCTGGCCGAGGCGGCCGCCGTGCTGTCGGCAACGCCGGGGGTCGGTGGCGTGCTGGTGCTGCATGCACCGCCCGAGGAAGGCGATGCGAACGGCATGCTGACGTCTGAAGCGCTGAAGGCGGCAGGAGTGTCGGCAAAAGCACCGGTGCTGTTCTGCGCGTTGGGCGAGACGACCGGCGGGCCATTGCGTTTACGCCTGGCGCAGGCCGGATTGCCCGTCTTCGCGACACCGGAAGCCGCGGTGGGGGCGTTCTGCCTGCTGGTGAAAGACCGGGCCAATCGCGCCGTGATGCGCGAATTGCCGTCACGCGACGTTGTGAAGACGGGTGCGGATCGCGCCGCTGTTACGGCGATTCTGCAGCGCGTGCGCGCCGCGTCGCGTACCGAGCTGATGGAAGACGAAGCGCTGGCCGTGTTGGCGGCCTACGGTATTTCGACCGTGACGACGCATACCGCGCAGACCCCCGAAGATGCCGCGGCGGCGGCCGAGGCGATCGGTTTTCCGGTGGTGCTGAAAGTGCGCAGCCCGGATCTGAAGCACAAGACGGAGGTCGGCGGTGTGGTTTTGGGCTTGCGCGCGAAGGCCGATGTCGAGAAGGCGGCACAGAACCTTTGTGCGGCGGTTGCGCAGAAAATACCCGAGGTGAAACTGGCGGGATTGCTGGTACAGCGCCAGGTCGGCGGTGGCGAGCGGTTGCAGATTCGCGTGCTGGAAGATCCGGTGTTCGGCCCGGCCATCCAGTTCGGGCACGGCGGGACCGAGGCCGAAATCATCGATGATACGGCCGTGGAGATGCCACCGTTGAATCTGGCGCTGGCGCGCAGTCTGGTCGAACGGACACGGGTCAGCCGCCTGCTGCACGGCTGGCGCGATCACGCGTCTGCCGATGTGAATGCCGTGCTGGAAACCCTGGTGCGGGTGTCGCAGCTGGTCGTTGATTTCCCCGAGATCGCAACGCTGGACATGAACCCGCTGTTTGCCGACGCCCAGGGCGTCGTGGCGGTCGATGCGGGGATCAGTCTGAGGCCGCCGGGCAGTGTGTCGCAACTGGCGTTTCCTCCGTACCCGGAAGAGCTGATCGGCACTTATATGACGCCGGCAGGAGAGCAGCTGACCATCCGCCCGATCAGACCGGAGGACGCGGACGAACATATGACGCTGTTCACGCGTTTGTCGCCGGACGATATCCGCTATCGGTTCTTTTCGTCACTGAAGGAACTTTCACCCATGCAGATCGTCAGAATGACGCAGATCGATTTCGATCGCGAGATCGCGTTTGTCGCGGTGCGCGAAAGCACCGGGGCAACGGTCGGGGTGTCGCGGCTGACGCGCGATATCGGTGCGAATGAAGGAGAGTACGCAATTCTGGTCGAGCAGCACATGCGCGGGCAGGGCGTGGCGCGCCATCTGATGACCTGCCTGATCGACTGGGCGCGTGAGCAGGGGATAGAAAAGATCACCGGGCAGATTCTGGCCGAAAACCAGGCAATGCTGGGATTCGTACGGAGTCTCGGCTTCAAGACGGCACGCATGCCGGACGACCCGGATCTGGTGGAAGCGACGTTCACCGTCATCCAGCCCAAGCAGGACAACAACTGAAGCGGAACCCGGACCGGCCTCTGTAGAGAGCGCCCTACAGGGGCTGGTCTTTCCGATCAGCCCCCTTTCGTATCAGCCGCTCTTTCGTATCAGGCAGACAGAAGCTGGCGAATTCTATCCGCAGCGGCGGCCCCTTTGATCGCGGTTTTCCACAAGGTCTCGGCGGTGCGCTGATGTACAGAGATCGCTTCCTCGGCGCTGGTGATCATCGCCACGCCTGCCTGCAGACTGGGGTGCGTGTCGTGCAAGAAGGGGTTGATGCACAGGACGGCACGGTCGCGTCCGCGCATGATCTTGAAGCCACCGCTCAGGGCAGGGCCGTCCAGCAGGCCGAACTGAACCCCGATCGGTTCGGCCGCCATCAGGTCGGCGACGTTCTTGACCTCGGTCCTGGCAACCTGCCGGCAGTGCTGGCGCGTCTGTTCGGAAAGATCGAGCGCACCGGCAACGCCCTGTTCCAGCAGAAGGCGAAGGGCTGATGTATGAAACAGGGCGATGATGCTCGGCCTGCGGGTCATGTACATCTTCTTGCGTTCCAGCAGCAGCTTCTGCATCTGGGCGGAAACCGCGACCAGATGGCTGCGCTGTTCGGCGCCGCTTTTGTCGGCTGCCTCGTGATAGGCTTCGGCGAGCGCCGCATCGTAAGCGTCCGATGTCGTCAGATAGCAGATCTGGCCATGTATCTGCAGGATCTGGTCGGCCATTTCTTCGACCTGGCGGATACGCTCCGCATATGCGGTCGGCCGGCTGTAGTATTCGACGCCGATACCCAGCAGAGAAAGTGGAGAGATCCTCAAAAGCTCGGCAAGCCGCTTGATTGTATCGAGCTTTATGACCTCCCCTTTTTCGTAACGGTACAATGCAGCTCGTGATACCCCGAGACGGGCTGCTATCTCTTCCGCTCGTAAACCCGACTCAAGCCGATAAGCTCTGAGCTGTTGGCCTATTTCGGTAAAACGCATTCTTTTTCTCCAAACCTGCAGTCGAGGATTATTCGGCAAAGTTCACAATGAACGACAGGTTGATTATAAATTATCATATATTGTAATAGCGGCCTGAAAACAAGAATCCAAGCCGATAAAGTAGATGCATTCCTTTTTTCAAAAAAAATCCCATAAAAGCATAAATAACAAGAAATCCATCAAAATTACAGCATAAAATATTAACCTGAATTAACTTAGGCTATAAATTAATTCTATGCAATTCAAAAGTGCGTTTTTTCTGGCGAAAAATATTTTTTATAAAACTTTGTGGTGTATCTGTCCCGTTCGATCATTGGCGATCTCTGCAGATGGCGGGCTCACCACACAGATGATTACCGTCAGCCGAATGATATAGGACTATTTTCCAAATTCGCAAAACAGCCGAGGTGATGCGAGGTTCCAGCCGCACCGGATGAGCGGAGCATAGTCATCTGAACGCCGCGTCGAATCTCGGTTTTTGGCGACCCATCGCGGGGGCGCTGACAAATCCCGCCGGTACGTGCGATGCGAACCGAGTCGGCCTGAGCGCAGTCTGAAACATCAGGATACCGCATCGATAAGAAGCGCGGCGAGCGCGTTGCGGGTTTCGGCGGGCTTGTTTCCGCTCAACTTAAAGTCTCGCTGCAACGGCCTGGTTTTTCCGAGGAAAAACCAGGCCGTTGCGACCAATTCGGAATCGCTCAGCGTGGGGGAGGAACAGCCATCCAGACCACACGTCCGCCCTGCATGAAAGGTTGCAGCCAGTCGGCACCGCATTGCTGATAGCTGATCGGCCCTTCGGTCTGTTGTGTGCAGCCGTCCGGAATGCTTGCAAACCGGGTGCCGTAAGTGACGTGTCCGCCTGGTGCGACATTGGCGCCGGCCTGCGATGGTTGCTGCGTCTGCTGGGCGGTCTGCTGTGCCTGTTGCGCTGAACTCTGTGCCTGGCGGGCAGCGTCCTGGGCGCTGGTTGCGGCTTGCTGCGCCTGAGCGGCCGAGGACTGGGCCGAGCTTGCGGCGCTCTGTGCCGTTGCGGAACTGCTGCGCGCCGAGGACGCGCTGGCCGAACTGGCGGCCGAGTCGGCCGCAGATGCGGGCGGCGGCGCGTAATAGGCGGGTGGGGGGGCGGCATAATAGGCGGGGGCGGCGGGTTGCGATGCATTGCTGACGGCGCCCGCCACCAGCCCGCCGACGGCACCGCCCACCAATCCGCCGACAATGGCCTCGCCCCAGTCGTAATCGTTGCCGCCGCCGACATAGACCGGCCCGCCGCCGGCCCAGCCGGGGCCGCGATTCACGACGACGTTGTTGCCCGAAATGTTGATGTCGCGGTTGTTGGGCGGCGGCGGATGGTTGGTGCGAAAATTCTGAGCGTTCTGCCGGGCCTGTGGGTGCGACTGCGCGAAATTATGCGCGTTCTGCCGGGCCTGTGGGTGCGACTGCGCGAAATTATGCGCATTCTGCCGGGCCTGTGGGTGCGATTGTGCGAAATTATGCGGACTTCCCTGTCTGGGCTGGATTGGCGGCCGGGAAAAGCCTCCGCCTCCCAGCGGCGCCTGCGGATGGAAACCACCGCCGCGCGCACCGCCATGGAAGCGTCCCTCGAACGCCTGCGCGTTCTGCCATATCAGAAACAGCGGGAGAACGGCTGAAGCTGTCAATAAAAACCGGTTCATGGCGTGTGTCCTCAGCTTCTCTGGTCTGCGCGCAGTGGAACGAATGGGATTTCGTGCGCACCGCGTCGGGGCGTGTAATGGAAAACGTCTTCCCGGATTGCCGGGTTGAGGCGCCAGTCGCTGAATTTATAGACGGTCCGCAGCCCGTCGCGGTTGGTGACCAGCATCAGCGGCAAGCCGTGCTCGCCTTGTGTCACCCACAGTTCCCAGGTCAGTGCTCCGCTTGTCATCAGCAGATGATCGACCGGTCGCCCGTCCAGAATGCTGCTGGCGACGACGTCACCGGTGGTGTTCTCGGTAATGCGCCGGTGTGCATCGGTGCGCAGCAACGCACCGATCGTCAGCGGAACGCCCAACCGGTCCTGCAGCATGTCGATAGTGCCGTTAATATCGGGCGGCGCGTTGACGGCAGCGTAAAGATTGCTTGTCAGCTCTTCGACCACGACGCGCTTGCCGTCGTAATAGATGTTCGAGACATTGGCATCGCCACGCAGATCGGCGCGCAACCTGTCCGGACGGCGTATCGCAACGGTGTCGTGCGATACCAGGTTGACCCGCCGGCCATCGGCCATCTGCACTTCGCGCAGGACGTCGACGTTGAAGGCGAGACTATGGGTTTGTGACAAGGTCGTACCGACACGGCGCAGGATTGAATCGGCATGTGGCGACAATGCTGCTGAGCGTGCTGGCGGGGACGCTTCCGTCCGGGGCGGAGACTGGTTGCTGCAGGCGGCTAGAATTCCAAGGCAGGCAAAAATTAGAAAATGCCGAAATTTCATGATGGTTACCCTGCACTGCTTGATCTGTCGGGGGAGGAGTCTGGCATGTGTTATTTCTATACTTCAATGAAAATATTATAGTGTTTTCCGGCTGTGCTGCATGGGCGGCAGCTGGCCGTAGAAAATTGACTGTTTTGATTTTCTTTATTTATTGGCGAAATTTTCATATGACGTCCGGTAACGCTTCCCGCAGGGAAGATGCTTCAGGCAATGGAGATGAATTGACAGTGATGGGCGGTTTTCTGCGTCGCTTCTGTGGGTTCTGGCTGCTGTTCGTTACGCTGTTGCTGGCCACGTGGCAGCCGTTCTTTCGATTTATGATAGATCTGACTTCGCTTCCTGGAACCTGGTGATGACCATAACTGTCGAACCTTCGGACCCGTGGTGGCAGCAGGCGTTGCGTTGGGCTGGCGGTCTGTGGATGTGGGTGGTCGCTTCGCCCCTGGCGCTACTGGCGATCGCCTGTCTGGCTGCGGGTGAGGGCACGAAGGCGCTGATCGCCGGAGCAAGCTATGCCGCGATTGCGTTGGCCGGATATTCCGTGGGGAAGCGGCGCCCGCGTACGGCGTCCCTGCTGCTGGGAGTTGGGGTTGGTCTTCCGGCTTTTCTACTGACCGGACACTCGCCTTTGACGACGCTGCTGTTGACCGGCTGTGCGATGGCCGGCGGCTGGCTGCTGTGGGGCGAGGGGCCGTTGGTGCCCAAGGCGCCGCCGCCACCGCTGCCGGCACCGTATGTGCCGCCGCCGGACCCGGTGATCGGCAAGGCGCGCAACGATCTGGCGCGGGTCGAGGCCTGCATGCGCAGGGTCGGTGCCGATGTTTCGATGCGCCTGTACGGGATCGTCAGTGAAACGCGCGGGATTCTGAAGGAAGCCGAGAAGGACCCTGTCGATCTGGCGCGCGCCAGGCGGCTTTTGGTGGTACACGTATCGGGGTTGGCCAACATCGCCGAGCGGGCCGCTGAAGGCAGCGCGCCGGCGAATTTTATTCCGCTGTTGGATGAATTGCACACGGCGGCAACTCAACTGCGGCGACAGTTACATGACGCGGACCGTGAATCCGTCGAGATTCAGGTCGAAGTGCTGTCGCGTCGTTTGAAAGAAGAGGGACTGGTATGAGCGAAACCACCGTTACCGATATGACCCTGTCCGGGCAGGCTGTGCGTCAGCCGGATCCGGCGCAGGTCAATGCGCTGATGCGCCAGGTGGATCTGTCGGATGCCAACAGCATCGCGACCTTCGGCACCGCCGCTCAGGCGCGGTTGACGGAAGTGGCGGACCGTATGCTCGATGGTGTGCGCAATCAGGACACCGGTCCCGCCGGAGACGCGCTGTCGGGCATGCTGGCGACACTGCGCGGGTTCGACGTGTCGAAGCTGGGTGAGAAACGCGGTTTCCTCGACAGGCTGCTCGGCCGTGCCGGCGCCGCCGTGCAGGCGCTGCAGAAATACGAAGGTGTGCGCTCGCAGCTCGAAGCGGCCGGCGACAAGCTCGAGACGCACAAGACCAAGCTGATGGAAGACATTGCGTCGATGGACCGCTTGTATGGCGCGACGCTGGAATGGTTTCACGCTCTGGCCACCCATATCGAGGCAGGCGAGCAGGTGCTGGCGCGCCTCGATACCGAAAGCATTCCGGAGGCCGCGAAAGCGGCGGAAGGCGGTGATATGCTGTTGGCGCAGCAACTCCGCGACATGCGCAGTGCGCGCGACGACCTGGAGCGCCGGGTGCACGACCTGCGGCTGACGCGCCAGGTAGCGATGCAGGCGCTGCCGCAGATCCGTCTGGTGCAGGAAAACGACAAGGCTCTGATCGGCAAGATCACCTCCGTGCTCGCCAACACGGTGCCGCTGTGGCGTGCGCAACTGGCGCAGGCGGTGGCGATCGCGCGCATGCAGGAAGCCGGCAAGACCTTGCAGCAGGCGACCGACCTGACGAACACGCTGCTGACCTCGAATGCGGAAACCCTCCGTCAGGGTAACGTCGAAGCGCGAACCCAGATCGAGCGCGGCGCTTTCGATATCGAGGCGATCAAGGCCGCCAACACAAGCCTGATCGCAACGATCGAGGACAGCCTGCGCATCGCCGATGAAGGCCGCGCCAAGCGCGTCGGGGCGGTGACGGAACTGGCGCGTTGCGAGGCCGAGCTGAAGCAGGCGCTGCTGGCCGCCAAGGCGCGCACCGAAACTTTGCCGCCGCCGGCCGCCGGATAAATAAAATGCCCGCGCGGTTGTTCCGTGCGGGCATCCGAGCCGAAGCGTGGAACGCTGGAGCAGGGATGCTCCAGCGTTTTTTGTGTCAGCGTGCGTTCATTGCCTTGTAGTCGCGCTGCGCCGCACCGGTGTAAACCTGACGCGGGCGGCCAATGCGCTGGGACGGATCTTCGATCATTTCCTTCCACTGGCTGATCCAGCCGACGGTGCGCGCCACCGCGAACAGCACGGTGAACATCTGCGTCGGGAAGCCCATCGCCTTCAGGATGATGCCCGAATAGAAATCGACGTTCGGGTACAGCTTGCGCTGCACGAAGTATTCGTCGCTCAGCGCGATGCGTTCGAGTTCGACCGCCATGTCCAGCATCGGGTCGTCCTTGATGCCCAGTTCCTGCAGCACTTCGTGGCAGGTCTGCTGCATGATTTTCGCGCGCGGGTCGTAGTTCTTGTAGACGCGATGGCCGAAGCCCATCAGCCGCACGTTGGAGTTCTTGTCCTTCACCTTCTCGATGAAGGAGGGGATGTTCTTCACGTCGCCGATTTCCGCCAGCATCTGCAGCACCGCCTCGTTGGCGCCGCCATGCGCGGGGCCCCACAGGCTGGCGATGCCGGCGGCGATGCACGCAAACGGGTTGGCGCCGGTCGATCCCGCCAGACGCACGGTCGAGGTCGAGGCGTTCTGTTCGTGGTCGGCGTGCAGGATGAAGATGCGGTCCATGGCGCGGGACAGCACCGGGTTCACCTTGTAATCGGCGGCCGGGGTCGCGTGCATCATGTAGAGGAAGTTTTCCGCATACGACAGATCGTTGCGCGGATACATGAAAGGTTGGCCGGCGGAGTATTTATAGGCCCAGGCGGCGATGGTCGGCACCTTGGCGATCAGGCGATAGGCGGCGATTTCACGCTGGCGCGGGTCGTGGATGTCGATACTGTCATGATAGAACGCGCTCATCGCGCCAACCACGGCACACATCACCGCCATCGGGTGCGCATCGCGGCGGAAGCCCTCGAAGAAGCGGCGCATCTGTTCGTTCAGCATGGTGTGATGCATCACGCCAGGTACGAACTTGGCGTATTCTTCCTTGGTCGGCAGTTCACCGTGCATCAGCAGCCAGGCAACTTCCAGGAAGTTCGATTTTTCGGCCAGTTGCTCGATCGGATAGCCGCGATGCAGCAGAATCCCCTCGTCACCGTCGATGTAAGTGATCTTGCTGTCGCAGGCCGCGGTGCCGCCGTAGCCCGGGTCGAACGTGAAGACGCCCAGATCGGCATAAAGCTTGCGGATATCGGCAACCTCCGGGCCGATTGTGCCGGTGATCAAGGGCAGGACTGCTTTCTTGTCGGTGCCGTCCAAGGTGACGGTCAGGGTCTTCTGTGGAGCGCTCATGCGGCTTTCCCTTTGTCGTTTAGAGGCGGAGCCGGCAGGCGCGGCATCCAGGGGCGAGAAGATAGGAGGGAGATTGACGGGCTGCAACCTTAGCAACTGCAACATTCAACCTGTTGGCCATATAGCGGGCGGTTTTAGTTTTCAGGCCTGGAATGTTCCGACTGCATGCGACGCCATTGCCGGGGGGAGGGGAAAACGCCATCCCAGAAACCGCGCCTGCCAAGCCACGAGAAAACCTCGACAACCTGGAGAACCGGGTTCTTCCCGTAGGCGCGTGCCCGTCCCGTTTCCACCATGAAACGATTGACCTCGTGTGCCCCGGCATCGCACACGCCCAGATGCCGTTGCCAGCGGTCACGACCATACAGACGGCAGCGGACGTTCTGCCCGGCGACGAGGGTGCTCAGGGCGGCGGTGGCCGCGGCGCCGCAGTCGAACGTCTGTCCGGTGGCGTTCCGGCATATCTGACCGCGCTCGGGGGCATCGATGCCCAACAGGCGGATGCGCATGCCGTTCAGGTCGATGGTGTCGCCGTCGATCACCCGCACATCCCGCCCCTCGGTTCTTGCCGGTCCGGATAACAGGTCGGGAAAATCCGCGGGCAGGCCGAGTGCGACGGCCAGTACGGCGCCCGCCAGCACGGCAAGGGCGACCAGCCCGGACGCCATGAGTCGGCGGGTGTTTCGCCGGGTGATGGCGCGCATGTTTATCCGACGCTGGAGGTGGCGAGTTCGCGCGGGACCAGAAAGCGTGCCAGCCGGCCGTCGCCGTCGTTCAGTTTGCGCCAAGGCCCCGGAATGTTGAATTCGGCCAGCGCGGCGGTGGGGTAATTCTGTGCGAGACGTTTGATATGGGACGTGCCGGAAGATACCATCACGTCCTCGCCGACCAGCCGCATCGCCAGTTCATGCAGCCCCGGATTGTGCGCGATCAGCATGACGCTACGCACGGTTTCCGGCACGCGGTGCAGTTCGTCGAGCAGGCGCTGGTTTCCGGCAAGGTAAAGCTCGCCTCTGATCTCCAGCAGCGGGTGTTCCGGCCAGGGACCGAGCAGAAGATAGGTTTCCTGGGCGCGCAGCGCCGTCGAGAGCAGCACCATGTCGGGTATCAGCCCGAGTTCGCGAATCGTCCGGCCCATCAATGCCGACGCGGTGCGGCCGCGCGCGTTCAGCGGGCGGTCGTGGTCGGAAAGGCGGGGATTATCCCACGATGATTTTGCGTGTCGCAGCAGCAGCAGCTGTCGCATTTTTCCCGTCATACACAGAGAAGGTCGGTCGCATCCGGCTTTAGACTATTTTTCAGGCAAATTCAGGTCAATCCAGGACAGATGTCCGCCTTTTCCGGCGCCCGTATCCAGAAACATTACACGTCCTTCGACCGCGCCATGCAGTTCCAGTGGTCTGCCATCGGTGCTGCGCACCGAATGCCCACAGTAAACCGTGATACCAGCCGGAATGCGATCGATCCAACCGTAACTTCGTTCTGGATAACCATCCGCCTGCATGCGCCCTGTGGTTTCTCCGTAGAGCGCGCGCGATACCAGCCCGTCGGGACGGCGGGCCATGATGTCCGGTGGCGATGGTCGATCCAGCATTGCGGTATGGAATGCGCCATGTACGAAAACATTATCGCGTATGCGCAACCAGGCGGGGGCGGTGCGGATGGCGGCGGCGGCGCGGGCGCGCAGGGCTGTATCCAAAGCAGCCAGTGTTGTGGCCAGAAGCGGCGGCAGGCGTTTTACATCACCCAGAATCGCACGGCACAGCTTGTGGTCATGATTGCCGAGCAGAAACAGACCGCGCCCCGAATCGCACAGATCGAGCATCAGCTTCAGCACGCCGGCATTGTCGGTGCCGCCGTCGGTCAGGTCACCCAGCTGGATGATGAAACGGTCCGTGGCACAGGCCGCGACAAAGCCGCGCAGGTCGCCATGCACATCGCCGACGATGCGTAATTGCCGGTGAGCCGGATCGGGATACATGCGCGCCTATCTAGGCCAAGGGAAAAAAGAGCACAAAACGCACTTGCGAAGCATTCTCAATTAGATTAGATGTCTATTAAATCTGGCTCTTGGAAGGGGATGTTCATGGCGGTGCGGGGATGGCTGGTGGCAGGTGCCGGGTTTTTGTTCGCGACCCAGGTTGGGGCGGCTGAGCTGAATTTGTACACGGCGCGGCATTACGATACGGATCGTGCCGTCTACGAGGCCTTTACCCGCGCCACCGGCATTCAGGTCCGGGTGATCGAGGGCAAAGCGGACGAACTGATCGAGCGTATCCGCACCGAAGGCGCGAACAGCCCGGCCGACCTGTTTCTGACCGTCGATGCGGCGCGCCTGTCGCGCGCGAAAACGGCCGGCATTCTGCAGAACGTCAGCAATGCCGGGCTGGAGCGCCGCGTGCCGGCCAGTTATCGCGACCCTGACGGTGCGTGGTTCGGTCTGACCATGCGCGCGCGCGTGATCATGTACGATCGCCAGAACGGACGTCCGGAAGGGCTGAACCGTTATGAAGACCTGGCCGATCCGCGTTTTCGCGGGCAGATATGCGTGCGCTCGTCGGGAAGCGATTACAATATCAGTCTGACGGCGAGCATCCTGCGCGCCGATGGCGAAGCCGCGACCGAGGCCTGGGCGCGCGGTGTCGTTGCCAACATGGCGCGGCCGCCGCAGGGCGGAGACCGCCCGCAGTTCGAAGCGATCCCCAGCGGCCAGTGCCGGCTGGCGATTGCCAACACGTATTACCTGGCGCGTTACGTGAACGCCGAGGATCCGCGGCAGCGTGAGCTGGGCGCACGGATCGGCGTGATCTTTCCGAATCAGGCGGATCGCGGCGCACATGTGAACATCTCGGGTGCCGGGGTGGCGCGCCATGCGCCGAACCGCGACGCTGCCATCAAGTTTCTGGAATTCCTGACCTCGGACGAAGCGCAGGCTTTGTTCACCAACGGCAATTTCGAATATCCGGTCGTTCCCTCGGTGCCCCCCAACCCGGCGCTGGCGACGTTCGGCCCTTTCAAGGCGGACGGTCTGCATGCACAGGAGATCGCCGCTGATTCCGCCCAGGCGCTGCAGATCATGCAGCGCGCCGGCTGGCGCTGACGCTTCCCCCCGCGCTCCACCAACTGGACGGACAGACCCCTCGGTGATGCCGCACCGGGGGGTCATTTTTTATTCGCCGAGGTATTCCGTTTCATTCTTTTGAGTGCATGGCAGCGCGAGTCAGCACGATCACCGGCAGCAGCCCGGCCAGCACCAGCAGTAGCGACGCGGTGGAGGCTTCGGCCAGTTTTTCGTCGGAGGCCAGTTTGTAAATGCGCACCGCCAGTGTGTCGAAGTCGAACGGGCGCACGATCAGCGTGGCGGGCAGCTCCTTCATCGTGTCGACGAAGACCAGCACAGCCGCCGCCAGCAGACCGCCGCGCGAGAGCGGCAGCTCGACTTTCCAGGCCGCGCCGAAGCGGCTGTATCCCAGCAGTCGCGCCGATTGTGCGAGGGTCGGCTTCAGCCGCCCCAGCGCGCCGTCCACGGCGGACAGCGCCGGGCTGAAGAATCGCACCAGATAGGAAAACACCAGCGCCGCCAGCGTGCCGGACAGCAACAGGCCGGTCGAGACGCCCAGATGGGCGCGCGCCCACGCATCGATGGTGTTGTCGAGGAACGCAAAAGGCGCCAGCACGCCGACCGCGATCACCGATCCCGGAATGGCATAGCCCATCGCGGCGATCTGTCGCGCCAGACGGGTCATCACGTTCCGGTGGTGCCGGGCATTCCAGGCGACCACCCAGGCGAGAACGACGGCCAGCACGGCGGTGATCGTCGCCAGAATGAAACTGTGCTGGCCGAAGCGCAGGAATTCGCCGAACGGCAGCGGGTCGCCCGCCTTGATGGCCAGAGAGAGCAGATAGGCGGATGGAATGCCGAAGCCCAGCAGCACCGGCATCAGACATGCGGCGCTTGCCAGCACCCCCCGCAGACCGGGCAGAGGGATGCTGCGCAGCGGCGGCAGGCGCGTGGTCGTCGGATGAAAGCGCTGCGGACCGCGCGCGATGCGTTCCAGCGTCAACAGCAGCACGATGGCCAGCAGCAGGATGACGGCCAGTTGCGTCGCTGCTGTGCGGTCGCCCATGCCGAACCATGCATCGTAGATACCGGTGCTGAAGGTCGAGATGCCGAAATGCTGCACGGTGCCGAAATCGGCCAATGTTTCCATCAGTGCCAGACCGATCCCCGCGGCAAGGGCCGGGCGCGCCAGCGGCAGCGCGACATGCAGGAACGTGCGCGCCGGCCCGTAGCCCAATGTGCGCGCCACTTCCAGCAGACAGACCGACTGCTGCAGGAACGCCGCACGGCACAGCAGATACACATACGGATACAGCACCAGCCCCAGCACGAACGCGGCGCCGGGCAGCGAACGGATGACCGGGAACCAGTAATCGCCGTAGCGCCATCCGCCGGCCTCGCGGAGCCAGGTCTGCACCGGTCCCGCGGTGTCGAGGAGTTCGGTATAAACGTAGCCGCACACATAGGCCGGCATGGCCAGCGGCAGCAGCAGCGCGACCTCGGCCAGTCGGCGGCCGGGGAAGCGGAAGGCCACCACCAGCCAGGCCGAGATCGCGCCGGCCGAGGCGACGATCAGCGTGACCCCGAACGCCAGCCAGATCGAGTTCACGACGTAATCGCGCAGCACGGTCGAGACGATATGCCGCCACACATCGCTCGCCGGTGCGAAGGCCGCGGCCAGAACGGCGGCTACCGGGGTGGCGACCACGGCTGCGGCCAGAACCGATATCAGCCCGGTCCGGGGCAGACGGAGACGCGATTGGAACGAGGTATCGGACGGCATCCCTGCTTCTGCGAATTGTTCGCAGTAGTAATACACAGTGCACGGCCGTTGGTCGAGCCGGAAGCAGACCAGCTCTAAAGCAATACACCGCGCAGGAAGAACAGCGCCACGCTGAAATAGATCACCAGTCCGGTGACATCGACCAGCGTCGCGACGAACGGTGCCGAGGCGCTGGCCGGGTCGAAGCCGATCCGCTTCATCAGGAACGGCAGCATCGAGCCGACCAGCGATCCGAACATCACGATCCCGACCAGCGTCGCGCCGACCGTCACCGCAATCAGGATCCAGTGCTCGCCGTAATCGTAAAGACCGGTCTTCTGCCAGACGGCGATACGCACGATGCCGATGACACCCAGAATGGCGCCCAGTATGAAACCGATCGGCAGTTCGCGAAACCCGACGCGCCACCAGTCGCGCAGCCGCACTTCGCGCAGCGCCAGCGCACGGATCAGCAGCGATGTCGCCTGCGAGCCGGAATTCCCGCCCGAGCTCATGATCAGCGGGATGAACAAGGTCAGCATGACGACCTTCTCGAGCTCGACCTCGAAATGCTGCATGGCGCTGGCGGTCAGCATTTCGCCCAGGAACAGGGCCGCCAGCCAGCCGGCGCGCTTGCGGATCATCTCGAGAAAGCCGATCTGCATGTATGGTTCGTCCAGCGCTTCCATGCCGCCGAATTTCTGCGCATCCTCGGTCGAACCCTCGACGATCGCGTCGATCACGTCGTCCACGGTCACGATCCCCAGCATGTGCCCGCTCTCGTTCACCACCGGCACGGCCAGCAGATTGTATTTCGAGAACAGCCGGGCAACATCCTCGCGGTCGGCGAGCGGTGTGGTGGTGATCGGGGCCGGGCGCGCCGCGACCGACAGTATCTCGGCGTGCGGCGGCGCGATGACCAGCCGGCGCAGCCCGACGGCCTGCAGCAGTATCTTGGTCTTCGGGTCGAGGATGTAGATCGCGTAAACGGTCTCGCGCGTGTGCTCGACGATGCGGATGTGCTGCAGCGCCTGATCCACCGTCCAGGTGCTCGGCACGCTGAGAAACTCGGTGGTCATCAGACTGCCGGCGGTGTTTTCGGGGTAGGTCAGCAGATGCTGCAGCTCGGTCCGGGTCTTGGGGTCGAGCTTGGCGATGATCGCGTCGCGCTGCGGGTCGTCGAGTTCCTGCAGCACGTCGGTCGCACGGTCGGCCGACATGGCGCCCAGCAGTTCGGCGGCGCGGTCGGGCTGCATGGTCGAGATCAGTTCGGCCGAATCGTCGAGCTCGGGCTGGTCGAACACTTCCGCCGCGCGTTCCAGCGGCAGGCGTTCCAGAATGTCGACCGCGGCTTCGGCTTCCTGCTCGTTCAGCGCCTCGACGATGTCGGCGACGTGTTCGTCGGCCAGACCGGCGGCAAGTTCGGCCGGGTTCAGCGCGGCGTCGTCCAGATTGAGGATATCGTTTTCGTGATCGGCGGTATCGTCGGCGGGCCGGGTGTCGTGCGGGGCGCGTTTGTCTTCCATAGATCACCTTCACGGATCGCCGACGGGGCAACCACGATGACCTGACCGGAAGGAATCAGGCCGCGGCGCGCCGCAACGGTTTCAATAATCGGCCTGTACTGTCGCCTGACATGCGTATGCTGTTCCTGTTTGCCCGGCGCGTATCACCGCACACCGACGGGCGGCCCCGAGGTGGACCCTCGGGCTGCTTCTGTCAAGGCGGATTTGCGGAACCTCAGACGCCGGTAAGGATCTTTTTGATCTCGTCGGCCAAGGCGTGCAGTTCCTGTGCCCCGGTGCTCGAAGGCGCGGCTTCGGCCACGCTCAGACCGCGCGCGAAGGCGTTGGCGAAGGCGGCGCGATTGCCGAGTGCGGCGTGCAGGATCGGCAGTCCGCGGGCGGCGATGTCGGCTTCGACGGTGTCGCGCAGGCGCGACTGGGCGGGCACGCGGTTCAGCAGCAGGCGCGCGGCGCGGTGTTCGTCGGCGGCCAGTTTCAGCGTGCCTTCCGCCGCCCACAGATCCGGCGGCGAGGGCTGTAGCGGCACCAGCACCAGATCGGCGCTGCGGATGGCCAGGCGGGCGTCGGTGTCGATCTGCGGCGGGCTGTCGATCACCACGATGTCGTGACTGGCGCGCAGGCGGGCCAGTTCGTTGTTCAGACGCCAGCCCGAGACGTTGCTGAAGGTGAGGGCTGCCGCCTGCTGCAGATTGGCGCGGCGCAGATCGTGCCAGCGGGTCAGGGTCTGCTGCGGGTCTATATCGAGCAGGGCGACGCGCGCCTCGGGGGCCAGAACGGCGGCGAGATTGGCGGCCAGAGTGGTTTTCCCGGCTCCGCCCTTCTGCTGCGCCACGGTGATGACTGCGACCATGCGGGAAGTCTAGGCCGATTCTGCCTGCGAAAGGAAATAGCCGCCGGGCGGTGCGTGCTGGCGGCGGAGATGATACAATTTGCGGCGGACGGAGCAGGTGACAGTGCAATGACGTTTCGTGCAGCGACTCCGACGGAGATTCTGGACACCGAACAGATGGCGCATGCCGATCGCCTGGCGGGCGCAGGCGGCGTTGCCGGCATCGACCTGATGGAGGCGGCGGGACGGGCGGTGGCGCGCGCGGCGCAGAAGATGACCCGCCCGTGCCGGACGCTGGTGCTGTGCGGGCCGGGCAACAACGGCGGCGACGGTTATGTCGCCGCACGGCTGCTGGCCCAGATGGGCTGGCCGGTCGCCGTGGCGGCGCTGGCCCCGGTGCGCGCCGGCAGCGATGCGGCCCAGGCCGCTGACCGCTGGCATGGCCCCATGGCGCCGTTCTCCGTGCAGGAAGCCGAACGCGCCTCTCTGGTGATCGATGCGGTGTTCGGTGCCGGGCTGCAACGCGATGTCGAGGGGATCGTCGCCGACGTTCTGCGGGTCTGCCGGCGCATCCTGGCGGTGGACGTTCCATCCGGGCTGGACGGCAGTACGGGGCAATCACGCGGCTACGCGCCGCAGGCCGAGGCGACCGTCACGTTTTTCCGCTTGAAGCCCGCGCATCTTCTGTACCCGGGGCGCACCCTGTGCGGAGAGGTGATTCTGGCCGATATCGGCATTCCGGAGCGGGTGCTGACCGAGACCGGCATCGCGGGACGCATGAACAGCCCCAGGAGCTGGCGCTACCTTCTGGTGCCTCCGGCCGCCGAAGCGCACAAATACACACACGGCGCGGTGGCCGTTCTGACCGGCACGGGCATGCCGGGGGCGGCACGTCTGGTTGCCGCGGCGGCCCGGCGCGCCGGAGCCGGACATGTGAGCTTGTATACGGGCGATACAGACGCCGCTGCCGTGCTACGGGCGACGGAAGCCGGGCTGATCGTCAGCGATGCCGTGATGCCCGCACGTGCGGACTGCGTGGTGATCGGCCCCGGCATGCCGCCCGATGCCGGCGCCCGCGCCCGTCTGGCGGCGGCGCTGCAAACCGGTGCGCGCGTGCTGGCCGATGCCGGGGCGTTGACCGCCTGTGCCGAAGACCCGGCGCTGTTGAGCGGGGTGACCTGGATCACGCCGCATATGGGGGAATTCCGCCGGCTGTTCGGAGCCTGCCCCGACAAGCTGACCGCTGCGCGCACGGCAGCGCAACGCACCGGCGCCGTGGCGGTGCTGAAGGGGCCGGATACGGTAGTGGCCGCCCCGGACGGCCGCTTGGCGATCAACGCGCATGCGCCGGCGGCATTGGCCAGTGCGGGGACGGGCGACGTGCTGGCCGGGGTGATCGCCGCCCTGGGCGCCACACGGCTGGCGGACCCGTTCGATGCTGCCTGTGCCGCCGTCTGGCTGCACGGAGAGGCGGGTTACCGCGCCGGTGCCAATCTGATCGCGGAAGATTTGCCAGCCGCGCTCCCGGCTGCAATCATGCGGGCGAGAACGGCTGCATAAACATAAAAACGCAGGGCTACGAAAACATAAGGGGGAACGATGGATGTCGAGGCAAGAGATGCCTTAACCGGCACGGGTCTTCTTGATCGTGCGCTGAAGCGGATCGGTCTGCTGTGGCGCGACATGGCCGCGATGGTGACGGGTGATACGGACACCAGTATCGCCGGCCAGATGCATGCCTGTCTGACGGCGCGCGGCGGCGAGGTATCGGCGCGCAATCGCGCCGCGAAGCTGGCACAGACCTATCTGTTGCTCGGCGATGACAAGCGGGCCGAGTTTTTGCGCACGCTGGCCGGTTTCGACACCGACGCCGCACAGGTGCGCAAGACCGCCGAGGCACTGCTCGCCGCACAAGACGATACCGCGCGGCTTGCCGTGCAGACGGATCTGCGCACCGCGCTGCAGCCGCCGCGCATTCGCTTGCTGACGCAGTTCCTGGCCATTCCGGACGGCGTGAAATTCCTGGTCGATTTACGCACGCATTTGCTGCGGCTGATGAAGGGTGATGCCGCTCTGCAGGCGCTGGATGCGGATTTTCGCGGTCTGCTGGGCACCTGCTTCGATGTCGGGTTTCTGGAATTGCGACGCATCGACTGGAACAGCCCGGCGGCGCTGCTGGAAAAACTGGTCGGCTACGAAGCCGTGCATCAGATCCGGTCGTGGCGCGATCTGAAAAACCGGCTGGATTCCGACCGGCGCTGTTATGCGTTTTTTCATCCGCGCATGCCAGACGAGCCGCTGATCTTCGTCGAGGTGGCGCTCGAACGCGGGATGGCGGGTAACGTGCAGCGTCTGCTGGACGAATACGCGCCGCATCAGAACCCGCAGCAGGCCGACACCGCGATCTTCTATTCGATCAGCAACTGTCAGGCCGGGCTTGCCGGTATCTCGTTCGGGAATTTTCTGATCAAGAAGGTCGTCGAAGTTTTGTCCGGCGAGTTCCACAACCTGACCACCTATGCGACGCTTTCCCCGATGCCCGGATTTCGCCGCTGGCTGGATGTAACCGTCAAGTCAGAGGCGGATCTGTATGCGTCGGATGACGAGAAGGCGGCGCTTCTCGCGTTGGCGCCCGGCGGGGAAAATGCAGCCGGTGCACTGATGATGTTGCTGGACGGCAAGGGCTGGCAGCGCAACCTGACGAAAACCAGGGCGGTGGAACCGGTCCTGATGCGCCTCGGCGCGCGCTATTTGCTTCAGTCGGGAAAAGGGCGGCGTGCCGGGGACCCGGTCACGCATTTTCATTTGTCGAACGGCGCGCGGATCGAGCGGCTGAATTTTCTGGCCGATACCTCCGAAAAAGGCATGCGTGAGAGCGCTTCGCTGATGGTGAATTACCTTTACGATCCGGGGAAGATCGAACAATATCACGAGGATTACGCCGGGGAAGGAAAGCGCCATGCGTCGCCGGAGATCAGGCGGGCGATGCGGTAAGAAACCAGCCGGCTAGGGGCATCATATGAACGATACCGCGGTAATTGCCGCATGCCAGAAAACCGAAAACGGGCGGGATCTGGAATTGCTGCATGCGATCGAGAGAAAGCTGCTCTGGCTTTCGGCGTGGATGATCCATCATGCCAATCATGTGCGCCCGAACCGCGACGGTCTGAAGGTTGGCGGGCATCAGGCATCGTGCGCGTCGATCGTGTCCGTTCTGACGGCGTTGTACTTCGGCGTGCTGCGCCCGCAGGACCGTGTGGCGGTGAAGCCGCATGCGGGGCCGGTCTTTCATGCCATCAACTATCTGTTCGGACGTCTGGAAAAGGACCGGCTGCCGACGCTGCGTCAGTTCGGCGGGATCCAGCCGTATCCGTCGCGCGCCAGGGATGGCGGCGAGGTGGATTTTTCCACCGGTTCGGTCGGGCTGGGTGTGGCGATGACGGTTTTCTCGTCGCTGATGCAGGACTACGTGCACGCCCATGGACTGGCGCGCAAGGATCTGCCGCGTGGACGGCACATCGCCGTGATGGGTGATGCCGAACTGGATGAGGGCAGCATCTACGAAGCGTTGCTCGAGGGTTGGAAGCACGATGTGCGCGATGTCTGGTGGGTGGTGGACTACAACCGCCAGAGCCTCGACAGCGTGGTGCCGGACCGTTTGTTCGGTCGCATCGAGGGCCTGTTCCGTGACATGGGCTGGAACGTCGTCACGCTGAAATACGGCCGCAAGCTGGAAGCGGCGTTCGCGCATCCGGGCGGCGAGGATCTGCGCCGCTGGATCGACGACTGTCCGAACAGCCTGTATTCCGCGCTGACCTTCCAGGGCGGCGCGGCGTGGCGTACGGCGGTGCTGGCGGAGCTCGGCCGCAGCCCCATCCGCAAACTGATCGATACATTGTCGGACGACGATCTGGCTGCGCTGATGACCAATCTGGGCGGCCACGACATCGAAACCCTGCTCGAGGCGTTCCGCGCCGCCGATGCGGCGGGCGATCAGCCGACAGCCTTCATCGCCTATACCGTGAAGGGCATGGGGCTGCCGTTCGCAGGCCACAAGGACAATCATTCGGGGATGATGACGCCGTCGCAGATGGACGGGTTCCGCCAGGCGATGGGCATCGCCCCCGGCGACGAATGGGAAAAATTCGTGGGCCTGCCGGTGCCGGCGGACGAGCTCGAGGCTTTTATCAAGTCGCGTCCGTTTGCTGAAAAGCTGACGCCCGAGGGGCGCTGTCTGGCGGCGCCGCGGGTGCATGTGCCGGCCGTGCTGCCGGGCGTATCGAGCGCGGGACGCAAGCTTTCGACCCAGGCGGGCTTCGGCGAAATCCTTGCCGAGATCGGGCGCGGGCAGGGGGAATGCGCCGAACTGGCCGAAAGTATCGTGACCACCAGCCCCGATGTCACCGTTTCCACCAATCTCGGCCCATGGGTGAACCGGCGCGGGATCTTCGACCGGCATCTGAAGAACGACGTGTTCCGCGATGCCAAACTGGCCTCGGCGCAGCGCTGGGGGATGTCGCCGTCCGGGCAGCATGTGGAACTCGGCATCGCCGAGCTGAATCTGTTTTTGGCGATGGCGGCGATGGGGCTGTGCGACCGCCTGTTCGGCGCGCGGGTGCTGCCGGTTGGCACCGTGTACGACCCGTTCGTCAACCGTGGCCTGGATGCGATGATCTACGGCTGTTACATGGATGCGCGCTTCCTGCTGGTCTCCACGCCGTCCGGCCTGACGCTGGCGCCCGAGGGCGGGCAACACCAGTCGATCAACACGCCGCTGATCGGTATGGCGCAGGACCGGCTGCAGGCATTCGAGCCTGCCTATGTCGACGAACTCGCCATCCTGATGCGCCACGCGTTGGCCAGCATGCAGGCCGAGGATGGCACATCCGTCTGGCTGCGGCTGTCAACGCGGATGATCGAGCAGCCCGTGCGTGTGCTGGACGCAGAGGCTGTCATCGCCGGGGGCTACTGGGCAGTACGGCCAGCCGAAGGCGCGCGTTGCGCGGTGGCGTATCAGGGGGCTGTGGTGCCGGACGTGCTCGCCGCGTTCGAGGAACTGTGCGCCGAGGAACCAGGCGCGGGGCTGTTGGCGATTACCAGCGCCGACCGGCTGCATGCGGGCTGGCTGGCTGCGCAACGCGCCCGCCGCGCACAAGGTCCGGCGGCACCGAAAAGCCATATCGAGCACCTGCTGGCACCGCTGGCCCGCAACGCGACTCTGGTGACCGTGCTGGACGGTCATCCGGCGATGCTGAGCTGGATGGGAAGTGTGTATGGTCAGCGTGTGATGCCCCTGGGCCCCGAGACCTTCGGGCAGGGCGGCGACATCCCCGATCTGTATCACGCCTATCAGATGGATGCGGACGCCATTCTGGACGCCTGCGCCCAGGGGCTGCTGCAGTCCGCTCAGGACTGATGGTCTTCGGGCGGTGTTCCGGTATTGCCGAGGCGGCCCATTAATCCGGCGTAGTCGGCCAGTTTGAGGGCCTGCTGATTCGCCTGGATGACCTGCCCTTTCAGGTTGGTCAGACGGTTGCGGTAGGCGCCGACATTGTCCTGCAACTGTGTCATCGACGTGTGCAGGCGGCCGATCCCGCTGCGCAAATCGGCAATCGCGGTGCGTTGATGATTCAGTGCTTTTTCCAGAGTTTCGAGCGCATGGCGCAGACGCTGATTGGGATCTACCTGAGGCGCGCTATCGGGCGAAGCAGGGCGCGTTGGAAACGGTATGACATTCGTCTGATCAACGGGGGTCGACATATGCGCGAATACCTTGCCGTAATAATAAACTGTAAAGAAATTATTAAACTTTACCAAAATTGTCAACATAAATGAAATATACGCAATAGGGGCGGTGCCTTGTGACACCGCCCCTGTAGATCGATAGCCCCTGTAGATCGATAGCCCGTGCCGTTCAGCCGGGTGCGCCCGAACGCGCCAGTACGGGGCTGCTTGCGACAGGCAGCGGCTTGGTTTCCAGCGCCGGCAACTGCACAGGTTTCTGACGGGTCGGCAACGCCGCCACCAGAGAAACCACGACCGAGGCCAGATAGGGCATCGACTGCACGAACAGCACCACGCACCACAGCAGGGCCTCGCGTGTCGAGAAGCGGTGCGCGAAGGCAACGCCGACCATCGCCGCCCAGGTGGCCAGCAGGATCAGCAACTCTTCGCGTGCCATCACCAGCCCCTGCACCAGCGCCGGAGCGTTGGTCATCTTCGGGGTGCGCAGGAACGGCGCCGAACGGATCACCAGACCTTTCAGGACCGCTTTTCCGATCGTGTGCGACAACGCCAGCCCGCCCAGCGCCGCGGCCAGCCGGTTCATGAAACCGGTCGGCACACGCGCCTTGTACAGGGTCATGATCTGGGTGATCTTGAACACGAACAGGCCGATCGAGGGGATCATGAACAGCGCGATCGGGAAGTCGAAGCGCATCGGCGCGACGATCAGGCCGACCGACCATGCCAGCCCGGCCATCAGGAAGACCACGCCCAGCGCGTCGCCTATCCACGGCAGCCAGCCCATCACGAACGACCAGCGCTGGCCCAGTGTCAGCTCGCGGTTGAACGGGTTCAGCAGCGCCCCCAGATGTCCGCGCACGATCTGCATCGCGCCATAGGCCCAGCGGAAGCGCTGTTTACGGAAGGCCGCGAAATCGTCCGGCATCACGCCGCGACCGAAGGATTCGTTGACGTAGATCGCTTCCCAGCCCTGCCGGAACAGCTTCAGGCCAAGCTCGGCGTCCTCGCAGATCGTCCATTCCGACCAGTTGCCGGCATTCTTCAGCGCCTCGCGGCGGACCAGGGTCATCGTGCCGTGCTGGATGATGCCGTTGCGTTCGTTGCGGGTCACCATGCCCAGATGGAAGAAGCCGGCATACTCCCAGAACATCAGCCGCTTGAAGAAGCTGCCGTCGTTGTCGCGGTAATCCTGCGGCGACTGCGTGAAGCCTACGCGCGGGTCGGCGAAGAACGGCACCATGCGGCGCAGCCAATCCGGGTTGACCACATAGTCGCTGTCGATCACGCCGATGATTTCGGCATCCGGCGCGGTTTCGCGCAACCCGAAGTTCAGGGCGCCCGCCTTGTAGCCGGGCCATTTGCCCAGATGGAAGAAGCGGAAACGTTCCCCCAGTCGCGCACAGTGTTCGGCCACCGGTTCCCACAGGCCGGGGTTCATGGTGTTGTTGTCGATCACCAGCACTTCGAAGTTCGGGTAGTCGAGCTCGGCCAGCGCATCCAGCGTCTGGCGCACCATTTCCGGCGGTTCGTTGCAGATCGGGATGTGGATCGACACTTTCGGCATCTTCGCCGACTGCGGTGCGGCGATCGGCGTGAAGCGCCGGCGCCAGACACGGCCCCAGACGGTTTCCGCCATTTCGAACGTGTCGGCCATCAGCAGCACCAGCAGCAGCAACTGGCCGGCGATCAGCGCCGCCCACACGGTGGCGGCGAAAGAGGACAGGTAGGTGGTGCTCATCATCAGCAGTACACAGGCCAGCGATGCACAGAACAGCTGCGCCATACCGGCCATCAGCAGTTTACCCTGGACGCGAATGTCGGGGCGGCGGCGCAGCAGAACGCCGGCGACCAGCACGCCTGCCAGCGTGGCGCCCAGCGCCCAGCCCAGCCACTGCGGATATTCCTGCACCGGGCCGGTCAGCGACCATTTCGGCGCGCGGTCGAGGTCGAACATGCCCCAGTAACCGGCCGCCAGACCTTCGAAGCTGGTTTTCCACGGCTGATCGAATGCTTCCATCACGAAGTAGTCGAGGTGACGGCGCTGCGCCTCGACGAAGAAGCTGCGCATGAAGTCGGCCTGGTTCACTACGCTGGCCCGCGCCGCGCCGGTGTCGCGCGCCCGCGACGGCCAGCCGACTTCGCCGATCACGATCGGCTTGTTCGGGTACATGGCGCGCACGGCTTCATACTTTTCCATGATGAAGCGCATCGCGTCGTTCACCGGCAGGCCTTCCCAGTAGGGCAGCAGGTGGATGGTGATGAAGTCGACGGCGTTGCCCAGTTCGGGGTGATCCAGCCACACATGCCACGGTTCGGCGGTGGAGACCGGCTTGCCCGGCACGGCGGCGCGCACCTGGTTCATGTAGCCGATCAGTTGCGGCACCGTCAGGTCACCGCGCAGGATCGCCTCGTTACCGACCAGGATGCGCGCCACATTGGGGCTGCGCGCGGCGGCGATCTGGCGGCGGATTTCGTCGGCGTTGAGCTCGAGCCGCGTGTCCAGCCACGAGCCCAGCGTGATGGTCAGCGGCAGATCGCGCGCCAGTTCGGGGATACGGTCCAGTCCGCCCTGCATGCCGTAGGTGCGGATGTTGCGGGTCTGGGTGGAGATCAGTTCCAGGTCGCGCCGGATCTCGGCGGCTGCGGGCCAGCTGCCGTCTTCGGCTGATTGTCCGCGCTGGAACGGCGAGAAGGCGAACCCCGTTACCTGGCCGGTGAAGTTGGGCAGGTCGGTGGCAGGGCGTGTCCAGCCCCACCACAAGGCCAGCTGCACAGCCGCCATCAGAAACAGCGCCAGCAATGTCGTCGGGCTGACCCAGGAACGCCGGATGGGCGTGGCGCGAAAGGAGGCCTGCATGGGCTGCTGGTTTTGCGGAACGCGGATCTCGTTCATCGACTCTGGACCGGTCCGTGCTGGATTGGGCCTGACCGGTGCGTCGCCGAAGCTGCATGCGCCGATGCGGTCCCACGCGGATGGCAGGCACGTCTTCCCCATCCGTTAAGCGCATGATCACGGATTGATGCGGCGACGGACGGACCGAATTGGGGCGATAATAGGGCAAAATACCCAAAAACCCGGAAATATCGGGCAATTCGTGTCTTCCCCGATGCCGAGGAAACGGAATAGGGATAACCGATCCGCGAGGGCTTTCCATGAGCGTTGTATTCGAAATCCTGCTGGTTCTGGCACTGATCGTTCTGAACGGCGTGTTCGCGATGGGCGAACTGGCGATCGTATCGGCCCGGCGCGCCCGGCTGACGGCGATGGAACAAAAGGGAGACGCCGGCGCGGCGCTGGCGGCCGAACTAGGAAGAGACCCGCAGCGGTTTCTGCCTACCATACAGGTCGGCATCACGCTGATCGGTATTCTGGCCGGCGCGTTTGGCGGCGCGCGGCTGTCGGCCACGCTGGGCGAGGGGCTGAATGCGGTCGGGCTGGCACCGTATGGCGAAGATATCGCATTCGGTGTGGTGGTGGTGGCCATCACCTTCCTGTCGGTGGTGATCGGCGAACTGGTGCCGAAGCAGCTCGCCCTGCGCGCGCCCGAGCGGATCGCGGCGCGGCTGGCCCGGCCGCTGGCGGCGCTGTCGTATCTGTCACTGCCGGCGGTGTGGGTGCTGTCGCATGCCTCGGCGATGGTGCTGCGGCTGATGGGCGCGCACCGGGCGCAAGACTCGGCGGTTACCGAAGAAGAGGTCAAGGCGCTGGTCGAGGAAGGCACCCAGGCCGGAGTGCTGGACGTCGAGGAGCGGGACATGATCTCGCGCGTGCTGCGGCTCGCCGACCGGCCGGTGCGCGCCATCATGACGCCGCGCAACGATGTCGACTGGGTGGACCTGCAGTCCCCGCCCGAGGACGTGATCTTGCAGATCAAGGCGTCCTCGCACGCGCGGTTCATCGTCTGTGATGGCGATATCGACAACGTAACCGGCGTGGTGCTGGCCAAGGACGTGCTGGATCAGGTGCTGGATGGCAAACCCGTGCAGATCCGCCCGCTGATCCACAAGCCGATCGTGTTGCCCGATACGGTGAACGGGCTGGACGCGATGGAAAAGCTGCGCGCCGACCCGATGGGGATGGCGCTGGTGATGGACGAATACGGCAGCTTCGAGGGCGTGGTGACGGCGGCGGATCTGCTGGAGGCGATCGTCGGCGAACTGGCCGAAGGTTACGACGAACCGGATTCGTTCATGGTGCGTCCGGATGGGTCGTTGCTGATCGACGGCATGGCCTCGATCGACGAGGTGCGTTCACGTCTGGAACTGTCCGCCCTGCCGGCCGAGGGCACATATCACACATTGGCTGGCCTGCTGCTGGCGCTGCTGCGCCGCCTGCCGCGCGTGGGGGACCGCATCGTGTTCGACGGCTGGCGGTTCGAGGTGGTGGATGTCGATGGGCGGCGCGTGGACAAGGTGCTGGTGGTGCGGGAAGGGGTGGATGGTTGAGTGACGTTTTGCGAACGTAAACGACAGCGGATGTCCGCATAGCCGATATCGTATGCGGTGTCGCCGCGCTCGGGAACGGCGTCAGACTTCAACTGCCGGTCCCTTAGCGTCGAATGGCTCGCAAGATACCGCCTGCAATGCGACGCAACTGTCTGATGACAGGCCCGGTCACCGGCCGTGAATACAGACTGTAATAGAACGCGATGATGCGCATGGCGCGGCTGTGGCACGTTCCTTCCGGCGACGGCGCAAGGGGCGGAGCGCCAGTGCGTGACTCTGCTATTATGTTTTCTGAAACGAAGTAATCCGAGCGTGTGAAGGGAAAAACATCGGTTCGATCCGGATGTGCACGGGCCCGTTCCACGGCCTGGAGGTCGGGCAAATCCGTTTTTCCGGCCATATAGACGTCAAGCAACGCACGCAGATCAGCGTTTTCCTCCGCCGTTGCGGGGTAACGGTAAGACTTCTCAATCTGGGTGAGATAGTTGTTCGGATGTACGCGCGAGAGACTGGCGCCAACCGGTATCTGATATGACTGAAGAATCGCGGCTGCCGTGCTGTCCTTACGAAAGAACACCAGTGTGTTCTGCGCGTACCACCAGGCCACGTCAGCGCGTGCCCAAATCTTTGGCCGCAGAAAATCGGCGCAGGCGAAACCCGCCTTGCGGAACAGCAACGCCCAGAACTCGGGCCATTGTTCGTTGATATGATGCACACCCCCTTGGAACGGGATGGCGGCAGAAAACAGCACGACATCGCCGAGGCTGACGAGGTCCTCGACGAATGTTTGCGCACGATCGAAGGAGAGATGTTCCGCCACCTCCATACACATGACGAGGTCGAAGTGCCGGTTGGGGGCGAGCACTTCTGCGATCCGCTGCCGTTCAAGGTTGGCGGCGACGAAATAGGCTGGATCTACCAGTAATTGCTCGCTCTTGACGTAATCGCCGTCGATGCCGAGCAATTCCGTTACGCCCAGTTCGCGCGCGGCACATAACCAGGGTGCAACGCCGCATCCGATATCGACCACTGTCTCGGGGCGGAAGACCTTGAAAAATTCACTTAATACAATGCGCGCCGAGATGAGACTGCGGCCCGACTGTGTCGTGTAGAATTCTGGAGGATAGTACATTTAGCCGCGGCCTTTCATTATACTTATGTCGAGATGTATTCATTCTGCCGCGTAAGGGCGGATTGCATCGTGTTGGGCAGCTGGCGGTAAACAGACCGGTCTTTAGAAGGACGCTCTTATCTGGAGCAGGCTTTGAAAGAAACGAAAGGTGATAACGCGTTGGATTTTGATGACGTGCTGGATCGCGAGCTTGCGAGAGCAAAAAATTACCTGCCCGAGAGGGAGCTGCATTTCACCCATAATCATGACGAGATGCTATTCGCTGCAATATATCAAGGAAGGGGCAGTCACGCCCCCCGCAACACCTTCGCTGCCGCCGGGGCAAAATACGTCAGCACGCCGTTTGCCCCCGCGCGTTTGAAGGCCAGCAGCGATTCCAGCATTGCCTTTTCCTGATCCATCCAGCCGTTCTGCGCCGCCGCCATGATCATCGCGTATTCGCCCGAGACCTGATACGCGAAAGTCGGCACGCTGAATGTCGATTTCACACGCTGCACGATGTCGAGATACGGCATGCCGGGTTTTACCATCACCATGTCCGCGCCCTCGGCCAGATCCATCGCCACTTCGCGCAGCGCCTCGTCGCTGTTCGCCGGGTCCATCTGGTAGGTGCGCTTGTCGCCCTTCAGCGCCGAACCCGATCCCACCGCGTCGCGGAACGGGCCGTAGAACGCCGAGGCGTATTTCGCGGCGTAGGACATGATGCGCGTGTGGATCAACCCTGCGTCGTCCAGCGTCTGGCGGATCGCGCCGATGCGCCCGTCCATCATGTCGGACGGCGCGATCACGTCGATACCAGCCTCGGCCAGCACGCGCGCCTGCTGCGCCAGAATGGCGACGCTGTCGTCGTTGTGTACATATCCGTCGCGGATCACCCCGTCGTGCCCGTGATCGGTGTAAGGGTCGAGCGCCACGTCGCCGACCAGGCCCAGATCGGGGAAGGCGCGCTTCAATGCCTGCGCCGCGCGGCACATCAGGTTGTCGGGGTTCAGGGCTTCGGTGCCTTCGGCGTTCTTCAGCGCGAGCGGCGTGGCGGGGAACAGTGCGATGGCCGGGATGCCGAGTTGCACCGCCTGTTCCACATGCTTTTCCAGAACATCCAGCCCGGCACGCTGCACGCCGGGCATGGATGCGACCGGTTCGAACCCCGACCCGGCCGAGACGAACACCGGCCAGATCAGGTCGTTCACCGACAGGGTGTTCTCTGCCACCAGGCGTCGCGTCCAGCCATCGAGCCGGTTGCGGCGCATGCGGGTAGCTGGGAACTGCTGAGAAGGAGCCAGGGAAAAAGAAATCATAATCAGTTTCCTGTTACTGAGTCAGGCCAGGTCGGGGCAGTAGCGCCAGATCAGCCGGTCGCTGAGGCGTTTTTCCAATACCTTCAGCTCGGTATCAATCTGTCGTGCGCTTTTATCTGTCATGCTGAAAGATGCAGGGCCTTCGGAGATGCCAAAAGGCGCCTTCTCCTGAAGACGGTGCTCTAAAAAATCCTGCCGGAACTTTGTCGGCGGATGCGTTCCGTCCAGTCGGAAAGCTTCGTGCTGCGTCATCCTGTACACACGCTCTTTTTCAAGTGCAGGCAGGGTGGCGATATAATCTGGGAATAGATCAAAAACGGTCAGATCTCGGTTCTTGAAAGATTTTTTGGCTGTTTGCAGAACAACGCTTTCGAGTTTGTCGGCATAGGCCAGCTTGTTCAGCAACCGGGTGAAAGCCTTGGTACCGCTTGCCTGGGCGCCGATCAGGTCGGCTAGATACTCGGCTTCCTGCGATTTATGCCAAAGCAAGGCGGCAAACAGCTTGATACCGACCAGAATGCATTTGGTTACACCGAACAGGATCAGGTTTATGCCGACCATAGCCAACTTCAAAAACTCGTCATAGCGAGGGTCGAATAGGGCTGGGGGGCGTAGATACTGGTACCACTTTGCCAGCGAGTTGACCGCACCATGAACGAAGAAGCCTCGCATCGGGTCGCCGTTAATCCCGTGCCCAAGCTCGTGGGCAATCAGGGCGGTCCGTTCTACCGGATCAAGAACCAGCCATAACGGCAGACCAATGGTCAGAACGCGTCGGCCGCGCAGGCCGACCATGGAGAACGAGGCGCTGTAGTTTTCATCAACGGCAATGGCATCGACGACAGGTGCGTTGAGCCCGCATGCAATGGCATTCACGCAGGCGTAAAGCTCGGGCGCCTGACTGTGTGGCACAACATCTTTGGGCATCTTCCCGAGCCGTGGCGCCAGAGCATAAGCCAGCCCGAGAAATGCCGTGCCAAAGCAGAACGGTAGGAGCGAAAACCAGTTTGCAATGATGAGATACGCGCCGCCCCCCCCGACACAGAATGTAAGGCCGTGTACAAGGCAGGCACAAACCACTGACACGACGGTATTGAAGTCCCGGCGTGGTCTGAGCTTTTCCTGCGGCAGGTTCAATAACGCCTCAAACAGTCGGCGCGGGTAATGTCCGGCGTATTTGCGCAGCACGGCATCGACGATATCTTCGCTGCGGGCGAAACGCTTCGGGTATCTTTGATCCGGGTCGACATTCCAGTCACAGGCCGGGCACCAGCGGACAAAAGCACCGCAATCCTGCAGCGCCATCTTACAGTTTGGACAACGCTGATCCAGTCGCTGGGTAGAGTTGGCGGCTGCCAATGTATCCGTCATGCACTGGTAGCTTTCGACAAGGCCTGATCCAGATCGGCGATGATGTCGTCGATATGCTCGATGCCGATCGACAGGCGCACATAGCCCGGGGTGACGCCTGCCTTGCGCTGTTCCGCCTCGGTCATCTGGCCGTGGGTGGTGGTGGCGGGGTGGACGGCCAGACTGCGCGAATCGCCGATATTGGCGACGTGATAGAACATCTTCAGCGCCTCGATGAAGCGGCGCCCGGCGTCGATCCCGCCTTTCATCTCGAACCCCAGCAGACTCCCGAGGCCGCCCTTCAGATACGTATCGGCGCGGCGTTTTTCCTCGCCCTGAGACAGGGACGGGTGGGTGACGCTGGCGATCGCCTTGTGGGTGGACAGGAACGCGGCGACCTTCAGCGCGTTCTGGCAATGGCGCTCCATACGTAGCGGCAGGGTCTCGATCCCCTGCAGGAACAGGAACGCATTGAACGGCGACATCGCGGCACCCACGTCGCGCAGCAGCGTGACGCGCATGCGCAGGATATAGGCGATCGGCCCCAGCGGCTTGGCGGCTTCGGTCCACACCGCGCCGTGGTACGACGGGTCGGGCGTGTTGAGCTTCGGGAAGCGCGCCGCATGCGCCGCCCAGTCGAAGTTCCCGCCATCGACGACGATGCCGCCGATCGCGCTGGCATGCCCGTTCATCCACTTGGTGGCGGAATGCATGACGATCGCCGCGCCGTGTTCCAGCGGGCGGCAGAGCAGGGGGGAGGCGGTGTTGTCCATGATCAGCGGCACGCCGAGCTTACGGCCGATGGCGGCCACTTCGGCGATCGGGAAGACGTGCAGCTTCGGGTTGGGCAGCACCTCGCCGTACCAGGCGCGGGTGCGGTCGTCGGTCAGCCGGGCGAACGACTCGGGGTCGGCCGGGTCGGCGAAGCGCACCTCGATGCCGAATTCCTTCAGCGTGTTGGCGAACAGGTTCCAGGTGCCGCCGTACAGATTGGTCGAGGACACAATATTGTCCCCGGCCGAGGCGAGGTTCATCACCGCGAACATGCTGGCCGACTGGCCCGAGCTCAGCGCCAGCGCCGCCACCCCGCCTTCCAGCGCCGCGACACGTTTTTCCAGCGCGTCCACCGTCGGGTTCATGATACGGGTGTAGATATTTCCCAGTTTTTTCAAGGCGAACAGGTCGGCGGCGTGCTGGGTGTCCTCGAACTGGTAGCAGGTGGTCTGGTAGATGGGGACCGAGACCGCGCCGGTTGCCGGGTCGGCCCGCCAGCCGGCGTGCAGGGCCTGGGTTTCGGGGCGGGAGGAGGTGAACGGGGCGAAATCGGTCATCGGTCGGTCGTCCTCGGCGTTTTTTGACGGGAAATATCTGGGGCTATGTTGCGCCGCAGGATATAATGCCTGCGCCGGATGAAAAGCCGAAATCGGAAAACCCGGGGTTCAACCCGCCCCCCACGTCGTGATAGTGCTGTGCCATGACCCGTTTTTCCATCGCCCTCGGCGCCGATCATGGCGGCGTTTCCCTGAAGTCCGCCTTGGCCGAGGCGCTGCGCGCGGCTGGGCATACGGTTACCGATATGGGAACCGATGGCACCGCCAGCGTCGATTATCCGGACTATGCGGCCCCGGTCTGTCGTGCCGTGCTGGCGGGCAAGGCCGATTACGGCGTGCTGGTCTGCGGCAGCGGGATCGGCATGTCGATGGTGGCAAACCGTTTCCGCGGCATTCGCTGTGCGCTGATCCACGACGTGACCGGTGCGCGCCTGACCCGCGCACATAATAACGCGAACGTGGTCGCGTTTGGCGCCCGCACCACGGGGGTCGAGACCGCGCTCGACGCCTTGAACACGTTTCTGACCACCGAGTATGAAGGCGGCCGTCACGACCGCCGCATTGCCAAGATCGAGGATCCCGCATGAACCAGTTGTCTCCAGCCGCCAACACGCAGCGCTTCTTCACGTCACCTCTGGCCGAGGTCGATCCCGAAGTCTTCGGCGCCATGCGGCATGAACTGGCGCGCCAGCAGGATGGGATCGAGCTGATCGCCTCGGAAAACATCGTCTCGGCGGCGGTGCTCGAAGCGCAGGGTTCGGTGCTGACCAACAAGTATGCGGAAGGCTATCCGGGCCGGCGCTATTACGGCGGCTGCGAATATGTCGACGTGGTGGAAACGCTGGCCATCGAACGCGCCAAGAAGCTGTTCGGCTGCGAATACGCCAACGTACAGCCGAATTCGGGCTCGCAGGCCAATCAGGCGGTGTTTCTGGCGCTGCTGAAACCGGGCGATGCGTTCCTGGGCATGAGCCTGGCGGCGGGTGGGCATCTGACTCACGGCGCTTCGGTCAACATGTCGGGCAAGTGGTTCCGCGCGCTGTCTTACGGCGTGACGCAGGACACGCAGCTGCTGGATTACGACGATCTGGAACGCCAGGCGCGCGCTGAAAAACCGAAGATGATCGTGGCGGGCGGTTCGGCCTATGCGCGCGAGATCGACTTCGCACGCATTCGCAAAATCGCCGACGAGATCGGCGCGATCTTCTGGGTCGATATGGCGCATTTCGCGGGGCTGGCGGCGACCGGCGTGTATCCGTCGCCCATTCCGCACGCGCATGTGGTGACGACGACGACGCACAAGACCCTGCGCGGCCCGCGTGGCGGGATGGTGCTGACCAACGACGCCGAGATCGCCAAGAAGATCAACAGCGCCGTGTTCCCTGGCCTGCAGGGCGGTCCGCTGATGCATGTGATCGCCGGCAAGGCGGTGGCGTTCGGCGAGGCGCTGCGTCCGGAATACAAGGTCTATACCCGTGCCGTGCTCGACAACGCACGTGCGCTGGCAGACACGCTGGTGCAGCAGGGGCTGGCGATCGTCTCGGGCGGCACGGACTGCCATCTGATGCTGGTCGACCTGCGCCCGAAGAACCTGACCGGCAAGGCGGCCGAAGCGTCGCTGGAACGTGCGCTGATGACGGCGAACAAGAACGCCATTCCGTTCGACCCGGCGAAACCGGCGGTGACCTCGGGCATTCGTCTGGGCACGCCTGCCGGCACGTCGCGCGGGTTCGGCGTGGCGGAATTCCGCGAGATTGGCCAGCTGATCGGCCGTGTGCTGGACGGGCTGACGAAATCGAATGACGGCACCAACGATGCCGTGGAACGCGAGGTTGCGGCGCGGGTCAGCGAACTGTGCCGCCAGTTCCCGATCTATAGCGGGCGATAGGATATGCGCTGTCCGTTCTGCGGCCACGAAGACACGCAGGTGAAGGACTCGCGCCCGACGGAAGATAACGGCGCGATCCGCCGCCGCCGGTCGTGCGCCAACTGCGGGCAGCGTTTCACCACCATCGAGCGCGTGCAGCTGCGCGAACTCACAGTCATCAAAAGTGACGGTCGGCGCGTGCCGTTCGACCGCGACAAGCTGGCGCGCTCGGTGCGCACCGCGCTGCGCAAGCGGCCGGTGCAGGAAGAGCGGATCGAGCGCATCGTCAACGGCATCGTGCGCCAGCTCGAGGCTTCGGGCGAGAGTGACATCAGCTCGAAGCTGATCGGCGAGCAGGTGATGGAAACGCTGAAGGAGGTGGACGCCGTGGCCTATGTCCGCTTTGCCAGCGTGTACCGCAATTTTCGCGAAGTGCAGGATTTCGAACAGTTTCTGGGCACCATGTCGCCGGCGGACGAACCGCAGGGCGACCGATGAACGCCGACACTTTCCACATGCGCGCGGCGCTGGCGCTGGCGCGCCGGGGACTGGGCAACACATGGCCCAACCCGGCGGTGGGGTGCGTGATCGTCAATAACGGCCGGGTGGCCGGCCGGGGCTGGACGGCGCCCGGCGGGCGTCCGCATGCCGAGGTCGTCGCGCTGGCCATGGCCGGAGATGCGGCGCGCGGGGCGACGGCGTATGTCACACTGGAACCGTGCAGCCATCACGGCCAGACGCCGCCCTGTACGGATGCGCTGATCGCCGCCGGCATCGCTCGGGTGGTAATGGCGGTGGGCGACCCGGACCCGCGGGTGAACGGGGCCGGAGCGGCGCGGTTGCGCGCTGCCGGGGTCATCGTTGACGACGGGTTGCTGTGCGACGAGGCAGTGTCTCTGAACGAAGGCTTTTTCAAGCGCGTCGTGCAGCAGCGGCCGCTGCTGACATTGAAGCTGGCCTCCACGCTGGACGGGCAGATCGCACTGGAAAACGGTATCAGCCAGTGGATCACCGGCCCCGAGGCGCGGCACGCCGCCCATGCGCTGCGCGGGCAGCACGACGCGGTGATGGTGGGGATCGGCACGGTGCTCGAGGATAATCCCGACCTGACCTGCCGTCTGCCCGGCTATGCGCGCCGGCCGGCGGTGCGTGTGGTGGTGGACAGCCGTTTGCGCCTGTCGCTGACCTCGCGGCTGGTGACAAGTGCCGCGCAGACCCCGACCTGGGTGCTGACCGGCCCGGGCAATGATCGCGGCCGTTGTCAGGCGATGCGTGACGCCGGTGTCGAACTGCTGGAAGTGCCGCGCGCCAGCGTCGGCGTGGATATGACCGCCGGCCTGCAGGCCCTGGCCGAACGCGGGCTGACGCGCGTGTTGTGCGAGGGCGGCGCGCAACTGGCTGCCGCTGTGTTGCGTGATGACCTGGTGGATCGGGCGGTGTGGTTTCATGCGCCGTCGGTGATGGGCAACGACGGCTGGTCGGCGGTGGCGGCGTTCGGCGTCAGGGAACTGGCCGCCATGCCGCGCTTTAAGCGGGTGGCGACGCGTCCCGTGGGTGCGGACATGCTGACCGAGTTTGTAAGGGCGGGCTGAGAATGTTCACGGGTATCATCACGGATCTGGGCACGGTCGCCGATGTCGCGCCGCTGGGGAGCGGGCAGGATGCGCGTTTTACCATCGGCACGTCGTGGAACACGACGGAGATTGCATTGGGCGCCAGTGTGGCGGTGAACGGCTGCTGCCTGACACTGGTGGAACGCGGACAAGGGATGATGGCGTTCGACGCCTCGGCCGAAACCCTGTCGAAAACCACGCTGGGTGACTGGAAGACCGGGCGGCGCGTCAATCTGGAACGCGCGATGCGCATGGGTGACGAACTCGGCGGACACATCGTGTCCGGTCACGTCGATGGCGTGGGCGAGGCCTTGTCGGCAACGCCCGAGAACGCTTCGACGCGCTGGCGGTTTCGCGCGCCGGCGGAACTGGCGAAGTTCATCGCCGAGAAAGGCTCGGTCACCATCGACGGCGTGTCGCTGACCGTGAACGAGGTCGCCGGCGACACGTTCGGCGTGAACATCATCCTGCATACCGCGCAGGTGACCGGTTTCGGCACGCTGCGTCCGGGCGATGCGGTCAATCTGGAAATCGACATGTTGGCGCGGTATGTGGCCCGCCTGGCGGAGTTCAAATGAAGCAGGCGGATCTTTCCAATTACCTCGCCTCGGCCGAGGAGCTGATCGAGGAAGCGCGGGCCGGCCGCATGTTCATTCTGGTCGACGACGAAGACCGCGAGAATGAAGGCGACTTGATCATCCCCGCGCAGTTTGCGACGCCGGACGCCATCAATTTCATGGCCCGGCATGCGCGCGGACTGATCTGCCTGTCGATGACCCGGGCGCGCGTCGAACATCTGGGTCTGCCGCTGATGAGCCAGTCGAACGGCACGCGCCATCAGACGGCGTTCACCGTGTCGATCGAGGCGCGCGAGGGGGTGACCACCGGCATTTCGGCCGCCGATCGCGCCCATACGGTGGCGGTGGCGATCAACGGCGAACCTGCCGATATCGTCACGCCCGGGCACATCTTTCCGTTGATGGCGCGCGAAGGCGGTACGCTGGTGCGGGCCGGGCACACCGAAGCGGCGGTGGACATCGCGCGGCTGGCCGGCCTCAATCCCGCCGGGGTGATCTGCGAGATCATGAACGAAGACGGCACCATGGCACGCCTGCCGGAACTGGTGTCGTTCGCGCAACACCACGGGCTGAAGCTGGGCACGATCGCCGATCTGATCGCCTATCGCCGCCGCACCGAACGGCTGGTCAAGCGCGTCGAAGAAGGCGAACTGCATCACGCGGCCGGCGGAGTATGGAAGATCATCGTCTATACCAACACGCTGGACTATGCCGAACACGTCGCACTGGTAAAGGGCGACATCTCGCGGGGCGGCCCGACGCTGGTGCGCATGCATGCGGTGAACCTGCTGACCGACATCATCGGCGAACGCGGCCCTGCGGACCTGCAGAGCGCGATGCAGATGATCGCCAGGGAAGGGCGCGGCGCGGTGGTGCTGATCCGCGAGACCAAGCCGACCGGTCTGTCCGAACGCGTGCGCAATCTGAACGCCAGCACCGCCCCGAGGCGCGAACTGCGCGATTACGGGATCGGCGCGCAGATCCTGCTGGACCTCGGTGTGAAGGATATGGTTCTGCTGTCCAACACGGTGCGTACTATCGTGGGACTTGAAGGCTATGGCCTGACCGTTTCCGCCACACGGCCGATTACTGACTGAACGGATTTTCGATGAGCACCGCCGACATGCCGCTGCCGAGTGCGGCGATCCTGACCGAACCCGCCCGCGTTCTGATTGTGCGTGCACCGTATTATCGCGATGTCGTGGACGGCATGACCGAAGGCGCGCGCCGGATGCTGGAGGCGGCAGGCGCGGTGGCCGAGACCGAAGACGTCGCCGGTGCGTTCGAACTGCCGCAGGCGATCCGCCTGATCGCGCGCGCTGCCGCCAACGGCGTGCGCTATGACGGGTTCGTGGCACTGGGGTGTGTGGTGAAGGGCGATACCGATCATTACGACCATATCTGCCGCGAAACCCACACGGGGTTGATGAACGTGGCGTTACAGTTCGGCCTGTGCCTGGGCACCGGCGTGCTGACCGTGCATACCGAGGAACAGGCGATCATGCGCTCGCGATTGGACCGCTTCAACAAGGGCGCGGAGGCGGCGGCGGCCTGCCTCATGCAGATCGTGCTGGCCCGCAAGGTGGGTGCGTAATGGCGCGCCCGGACAGCGACCCGCGGACCAATGCGCGCGTCGCCGCCGTGCAGGCGCTGTTCCAGTGCGAGCAGGCGGGCGAGGGCGCCGAGACGGTGATCGATCAGTTCGTGCGTCATCGTATCGGTCGGGCATCGTTTGAGGATGGGGCGATTCCCGAGGCCGACGTGGCGCTGTTCGCGCGAATCGTCCGCACGGCGTCTTTGCAACAAGATACCGCCGACGCACTGATTGCCGACCATCTGCCCGCGGGGTGGCCGATGATGCGGCTGGACCCGGTTCTGCGCGGACTGCTGCGGGCAGCTTCGGCCGAACTGTGGCAGGCGCATGATGCGGTGCCGGCACGGTCGGTGATCAGCGACTATCTGGATATCGCGCACGGTTTCTTCGAAGGCGACGAACCGGGGATGATCAATGCGATCCTCGACCGTATCGCGCGCAAACTTCGGCCGGCGGAGTTCGACAACGTATAGTAAGGGTGTATGTTGACCGGGATGAATCATGAAGCAGCTTCACATTGATGTCAGGCGGCCATAATGACACTTCCTCCGGAATTTGACCTGATCACCCGTTATTTCAAACCGTTGTCCGGAGACGGTTCGTTTTCCCTGTCCGATGATGCCGCGGTGTTCATGCCGCCGGCCGGGCAGGAGATGGTGATGGCCGCCGATGCGCTGGTCGAGGGTGTGCATTTTCTGCCGACCGATCCTCCGGCAACACTGGGGCGCAAGCTGCTGCGGGTCAATCTGTCGGATCTGGCGGCGATGGGTGGCGCGCCCTTCGGCTATCTGATGACGCTGTCGCTGCCGCGTATCGACCATGCGTGGATGGCGGCGTTTGTGGTCGGGCTGGCGACGGACCAGAAGGCGTTCGGCATGCGTTTGCTGGGTGGCGATACGACCGGCACGACCGGCCCGGTGGTGCTGTCGCTGACCATTATCGGCACGATGCCGCCTGGACAGGCCGTGCGGCGCAGCACGGCGCGGCCCGGGGACAGTCTGTGGGTGACCGGCAGCATCGGTGACAGCGCGCTGGGATTGTCCGTTCTGACCGGAAGAGTGTCGGCGCCCGAGGATGTGCGCGCGTTTCTGACCGGACGTTATCATCTGCCGCGTCCGCGCCTGATGAAGATCGCCGGTGTGGCCAGCGCCGCGATGGATGTCTCGGATGGTTTCGTGCAGGATCTCGGTCATCTGTGCCGTGAATCCGGATGCGTGGCAGTGGTCGATGTCGATCGCATTCCGCTGTCGCGCGCGGCGCGCAGTCTGGCGGACCAGTTCGCCGATCAGCCGGCTTTCCTCGAACAGGTTCTGACCGGCGGGGACGATTACGAGCTTCTGCTGGCCGTTCCCCCCGAACGCGAGATCATGCTGAGCGCTGCGGCGCGGCAGGCGGGTGTGTCGCTGACGCGGATCGGCCGTTTTTATCCCGGGGCGCCGGCGGTCGATATCAGGCGGGCGGACGGAACGTCGCTGGAATTCGGGCGCGGAGGCTGGAGCCACTTCCAGTAACGGCGCTTTCCAAACGAATGCGGCTATGTTCATCATCTGGAAAATGGATGGAACACCCTTCGTGTTTCGTCGCGGGGGGAACCGGTTTTGATGATACAGGTCTCACAGCAGGCCATGAAGCGCACGGTCTGGCTGCTGTTTTGCTGTCAGGCGCTGATGAATGCCGCTGTGGTCGGGCAGGCGGCGATGAGCGCGCTGGTCGGTTATTCGCTCGTCTCCAGCAAATTTTTCGCCACTCTGCCGATGGCGATCCAGATGACGGCGACGATGACGGCGTCGATCCCCGCCAGCATCGTGTTCGCGCGGCTCGGGCGGCGGGCCGGCTTCATGCTGGGGGCGGCGGGCAATCTGCTGGGCAGTCTGCTGTTCGCGGCGGGCATCTGGCAGGGGGATTTCACGCTGTACTGCATCGGCTCGATCCCGGCCGGGCTGGGGTTCGGTATCGCCCAGCAATATCGCTTTGCCGCCAGCGAGGTGGCGACGCCGGACTGGCGGCCGCGCGCCATCGCGCTGGTCATGGCGGGCGGCGTGCTGGCGGCTCTGCTGGGGCCGTTGCTGGTGCGCAGCACCAAGGAACTTCTGCCGCCGATGCTGTTTCTCGGCACCTATCTGTCGCTGGCGGTTCTGCCGCTGGTCTGCATGGTGCTGTTGCAGCTCGCAACGCTGGCGCCGCCGCCGCCGCGCCAGACAAGCGCGACGCCGCTGTGCTCCATCATGAAGCGCCCGACCTTCATCGTTGCGGCAGTGTCCGCGCTGGTCGCCTATGGTTCGATGAATCTTCTGATGGCCGCGACGCCGCTCGAGATGATGCTGTGCGGTTTCGCTGTCGACGATTCCACGACGGTGATCGGCCTGCATGCGGCCGGCATGTACGCGCCGGGTTTCGTTACCGGGCGCCTGATCCAGCGTTTCGGCATTCATGCCGTGATGCTGACCGGGGCGCTGCTGTCGGCGCTGTGCACGGCTTTCGCGATGACGGGGGCGTCGTACGCATCGTTCGTGGTGGCGCTGGTGCTGCTGGGGATCGGCTGGAATTTCCTGTTCGTCGGCGCGACCACGCTGCTGGGTTCGGCGCATTCACCCGAAGAGCGCATGCGTGCCCAGGCGGCGAACGATTTTCTGGTGTTCGCGACGGTGGCCTGCACGGCGCTGGGCTCGGGCGCGTTGCATGCCGTCGCCGGTTGGGGGGCGATCAATCTGACCATCCTGCCGGCGCTGGCCATCTCGGCCGCGCTGATCGTCTGGCACCGGTTCGGGTATCTGAAAAACCAAGATGTCTGACCGGCCATGAAAAAACCCCGCGCGATGGCGGGGTTCTTTCTTTGATGATGCCGGGTCTGATGACGTCGGGATCAGAGCCTGCCGCCCGTCGTGCCGCTGCGCCCCGGGCTGCCCGCCGACGGCGTGAAGCGGCCGACATTGCCCAGCAACTGCTGCAGGATGGTGGGGTCGTGCCCGGGCACCGGCGTGGTGCGCGAGACGGCGCCGACATTCTGGCCGTCTTCCTCGGTCAGTTTCTTGATGTCGCGCAGGATGCCTTCGCGGTCGAACGTCAGGACGATCACCTGCTGTTCCTCGACTCTCTGGACGCGCGCAACGCGCGGGCGGGTGACTTCAGAGATATAATACCATTGGTCGTCACTGAAGGTGCTGGTGGCCGAAGGGGTTCCCAGCAGGGCCGACACGTCCGCGCGGCGGGATGTGCCGGGTACCAGTTCTCGCAATACCTCCTCATCCACCTTGTTGCCGCGCACCTGGGCCGGCGGTTCGATGACCGAGCACCCCGACAGGGAGAGACCGGCCATGCTCAGGCCGGCGAGTGGCAACAGAACTGAAAGACGGATTAAAACAGACATATGCAGAACCCTTGTTGACCAATGGTCGAAGCGTTGGCACTTGTCGCCGTCAACGGTGAACGGTGTCAACTATTAAGCCGGCTCCGGATGGCCGAATAGGATGGCAATGCTCAAATTTTTTACCCGCTGGCGCTGGGAACGAACCGGTTTCGTTCTGTACGGAGCCGCCGTGGCCGCTGCCAGACAGCCCCGGTTCTACAAGGAACTGGGGGTTCCGGACACGCTGGACGGGCGGTTCGACATGGTCGGGCTGCATACGTTTCTGCTGGTGCGCCGCCTGCTGCGGCAGCCGTCTCCGGGCCAAAAGCTCGCCCAGGCGGTGTTCGATGCCATGTTCGCGGATATGGACATCAACCTGCGCGAAATGGGGGTGGGGGATATGTCGGTCGGCAGAAAGGTGCGCACGATGTGGGAGGCCTTCAACGGCCGCTCGGCCGCTTACGCCCGGGCGCTGGATGCCGGCGACCTGGGACTGCTACACAAGGCGCTGGCGCGTAATGTTTGGCGGCTGACGGAAGACAAGCCCCAGCCGGCGGGCCTTGCGGCGTTGGCGGACCATGTTCTGGCTCAGGATGCGTATCTGTCCGGGCAGGATATCACGGCCTTGTCCGCCGGGCAGGTGCATTTCAGGGAAGTATGAGATGAATGACAGACTGGAATTCTCCCGCCCGTTGACCGCCAGCGCGATTCCGCCGGACGGACGGACGGTCGCTCTGGAAGCGACCCCGGCCGAATGCGCGGAACTGGCGCGGCGTTTCGGGTTACCCGCGATCGCCGGTCTGACGGCCAGCATCGAGCTACGCCCGCTGCATGGCGGTGGGTTCGCGGCGCGCGGCAGCCTGGCGGCCGAGATCACCCAGACCTGCGTCGTTTCTCTGACCGATTTCCCTGTCAGTATGCGTATACCGCTGAATTGGCGCTTCGTGGAGGAAGAGAACGACTCGGACGTGGCCGACCCCGATGAGCCGGATGATATTCCCATTGAAGGTGAAACCCTGGAACTGGGCGAGGCTGCGGCACAGGCCCTGGCGCTGGCGCTCGATCCATATCCGCGGCGGCCGGGCGCGGTGTTGCCGGCCGAGGTGAATGATGCGTCCGCGCATCCATTCGCGGCGCTGAAGGCGTTAAAGCCGGAAAAAGACTGAAAATATTTAAAAAAATACAGCGGCAGCTTGCGGGAGAGGAGTGCCTCTGCTATTCCGCCGCGCTCGTTCACATTTGCCGGACCGCATGTCGTCCGGCCAGACCTGTTGAGGAAGGGGATTCCCCCATGGCCGTTCCTAAGAAGAAAACATCCCCGTCTCGCCAGGGTATGCGTCGCAGCCATCATGCGCTGACGGCCAACGCGAATGCGGAATGCAAGAACTGCGGCGAACTGAAGCGCCCGCATCATGTGTGCAGCCATTGCGGCCATTATGACGGACGTGAAGTGGTCTCAACGGCCGGCAGCCAGAAAGCGGCTGTCCGCCTCTGATCTGTCAACGCAATCGCATATCGTCGTGTGAGCGGGGGCCGGGATGTTTACGCTCGCAATTGATGCCATGGGTGGCGACCGTGCCCCCGAGGTTATCATCGAAGGGCTGAGTATCGCCGCCGAACGGCATCCGGCTGCAAGATTTCTGGTATTTGGCGATGAAGCGCGCGTGGCGCCGCTGCTGGCGGCGTATCCGCGCGCTGCAGCTATTTCCACGTTGGTGCACGCGCCCGACACCATCAGTGGCGACATGAAGCCCACCGCCGCGCTGCGTATGCGCCAGGCGTCCATGCGCATGGCGATCGACGCCGTGGCGAACAGGCAGGTCGCGGGCGTGGTTTCGGCCGGCAATACCGGTGCTCTGCTGGCGCTCTCGAAAATCATCGTGAAATCGCTGCCGGGGATCGACCGGCCGGCTATGGCGGCGATCATGCCGTCGGCGCGCGGCGATGTGGTGATGCTCGACCTCGGTGCCAACGTGCAGTGCGATGCGCGCAACCTGATCGAATTCGCCGTGATGGGCGTCGTGTTTGCCGACACCGTTCTGGGACTGACGGCGCCGTCGCTCGGGCTGCTGAATGTCGGTTCTGAGGAGCTCAAGGGCGACGATCGTATTCGCCAGGCGGCGGATATGCTGAAAAGCAGTTATCTGGGCGCGCAGTTCCACGGTTTCGTCGAAGGCCACGACATCCTGAGCGGGACGACGGACGTCGTTGTGACCGATGGATTTACCGGCAATGTGGCGCTGAAAACCGGGGAAGGGGCACTGAAATTGATGCGGGATCTGCTCAAGCAGGTATTCTCGTCGTCGATTTCATCGAAACTCGGGTATCTGCTGGTCAAGCCGTCGATGGAACGGTTGCGGGAATGGCTCGATCCGCGGCGCTACAACGGGGCGGTATTCCTGGGCTTGAACGGTGTGGTCGTCAAATCGCACGGTGGAACGGATGCGCTGGGTTTCGCGCACGCCGTCGACGTCGCGCAGGATATGGTCACGCACGGATTTAACGAAAAAATTAGCGCTGGTATTTCGCGGATTGTCTGGCCAAGCACGGACGATCAGGGCAAGCTGCCGGCTGCTTAATTCAGGACTCTACGCACGTGTCGCTTTGCTCCATGATTGCCGGTACTGGCGCCTATCTGCCGCGTCGTATCGTTACCAACGATGAACTTGCCCAACGTCTGGACACATCCGACGCCTGGATCGTGGAGCGCACGGGGATTCGCCAGCGGCACATCGCCGGCGAGGACGAAACCGCCGTCATGATGGGCACAATGGCGGCCAGGGCGGCGCTCGAGAATGCGGGCGCCAGTGTGAATGACGTCGACGTTATCCTGGTGGCGACCGCTACGCCGGACCAGCAGTTTCCCGCCTGTGCGGTGCGCATTCAGCATGCGCTGGGGTGCAGGCACGGCTTCGGCATGGACCTTAGCGCGGCGTGCAGCGGTTTCATCTATGGCCTGTCGATCGCTGATGCGCTGATCCAGTCGGGCAAGGCGCGCGGCGTGCTGCTGATCGGCTCGGAAGTGTATTCGCGGATCGTCGACTGGAACGATCGCGGCACCTGCGTGCTGTTCGGCGATGGTGCCGGCGCCGCCTTCATCCGCGCAGCAGAAGATGCATCGCGCGGTATTCTTTCGACCCACATCCATTCCGACGGCCAGTACGGCGATTTACTGTATATCAATGGCGCGGTGGGGCAGCCTGGACTGTCCGGGCATCTGTTCATGAATGGGCGCGAAATATTCCGCCATGCGGTTTCCAAGCTGGCCGAAGCGGTCGACGAGGCCTTGCGGCACAACAACCTGACGCATGCCGATATCGACTGGCTGGTCCCGCATCAGGCCAACCGGCGCATCATCGAAGGCGTGGGCCGTAAGCTGCGTCTGCCGGAGGACCGGGTGGTGATCACCGTGGACCGGCATGCCAACACCTCGGCCGCCTCTATCCCCCTGGCACTGAACGAGGCACGGCGCGACGGGCGGATCAAGGACGGCGATCTGGTCATTCTCGAGGCGCTGGGCGGCGGTTTGACCTGGGGATCGGCGCTGGTTCGCATGTGAACTTACGGCTCCGGTCGCGACGCACACGATAAGTCTCTGTTCCTTTTGGATTTTATTGACGTTAGGCCTTTCTGTGCCTAATATTGCGATAGAGTTCTTATCTGCATGCGCATGCAGATGCCTGGATACAGTATATGAGCAGTGTGGAGAGTGTGACGGTGCAGACCATTACCCGCGCCCATCTGGCTGAAGCGATCTATACACAAGTCGGTTTGTCCCGGAACGAATCCGCCCAGTTACTCGAGGCCGTCCTTGAGCGGATCTGCTCGGTGCTGGAGTCCGGTGAATCTTTCAAAATCAGCGGATTCGGGACTTTTTCTGTAAGGCAGAAAGGGCGACGCATCGGGCGCAATCCCAAGACCGGGATCGAGGTTCCCATTCTGCCGCGTAAGGTGCTGATCTTCCGTCCGAGCCAGATCTTAAAGGCGCAGGTCAACGGCGATCCGCTGCCGAGCGGGGATGACGAATGAGCGACTCGAGCGGCGACGATACCGACGACGGCAAGGGGGCGCGGACGCGCAAGGCTCCGAACGCTTTTCGGACCATCAGCGAAGTGGCGGACGATCTGCACATTCCCCAACATGTGCTGCGTTTCTGGGAAACCAAGTTTTCGCAGGTGAAGCCGCTGAAGCGCGGCGGCGGGCGCCGTTACTACCGGCCGGACGACATTTCTCTGTTACGGCGAATCTCTGACCTTCTCTATACTCAGGGCTATACGATCAAAGGCGTCCAGCGGTTGTTGCGCGAGGGGGGTGGTATCCTGCGCGACGACATCCCGCCGGCGCCGCCATCTGAACGGGCCGAGGCAGAGAACATGCAGCACGCGCCATCGCAACTTGCGTTATTACCGGATGCGGACACATTGCCGGTGCATGTGTCGAAGACACCGGCGCGCGTGGTCGTGCGCCAGAAGACGGACCCCGAGACCGAACGTTTGCGCCATGTGCTGGGCGATGTCCTGACCGAACTGGAAGCGCTGCGCGCGCAATTGAATTAATCCCGGCGAAACGCAAAAACCGGCATCCGGCAGGTTGCGCCGGCGGCGCGCGGTTGCTATCCGATGCACCTTCCCGGCGGCGCGAGGATGGCGCCGTTTTCGGTCGGACCGTAGCGCAGTCTGGTAGCGCACTTGTCTGGGGGACAAGGGGTCGTGGGTTCGAATCCCGCCGGTCCGACCATTCTCTCTTCAAACTGAAAATTGCAGATCGGCCCAGCGGCGCCTCGTGCGTCACGACGTTCACCGTCTGCGGCGCCTGTGCCTGCGCTGAGTAGGGGATGGCGGATGTGACGAGCGCCAGCCTCGCCAGTTATTCGCAATTAAATATGGAATAACCGTTTCACGAACGAATGAAGCTGGCCACGAATTCGCTGACGGGGTTCAGGCGCAGCTCGTCGGGCGTGCCGATCTGTTCGATCCGCCCGTTGCGCATCACGGCGATGCGATCGGCGAGATGAAACGCCTCGGCCTGGTCGTGGGTGACGAAAATGCTGGTCAGGCGCAACTGTTCATGCAGGCTGCGCAACCAGTCGCGCAGTTCCTCGCGGACCTGGGCGTCGAGTGCGCTGAACGGTTCGTCCAGCAGCAGGACCGGCGGCTGGATGGCAAGCGCGCGCGCCAGCGCCACGCGCTGACGCTGCCCGCCCGAGATGTTGTCGGGATAGCGCGCAGCCAGCTCCGGGATCTGCACCAGATTGAGCAGGTCGGTCACCCGCGCGGCGATCTCGGTTTTCGACGGGCGTTGGGCGCGCGGACGCACGCGCAGGCCGAAGGCCACGTTCTCGAACACCGTCATGTGCCGGAACAACGCGTAATGCTGAAACACGAAGCCGATATGGCGCTGGCGGGCAGGAACGTTTTCCATGTTCTGTCCCGCGATGCGGATGCTGCCCGCATCGATCCCCTCGAGCCCCGCCAGGGCGCGCAGCAGTGTGGTCTTGCCGGAGCCGGACGGTCCCAGCAGGGCGACGAATTCACCTTCCGAAACCGACAGGTCGATCCCTTCGAGAACGTCGATCAGACCGAAGCGTTTGACGATGCCGTGTGCTTCTACACTCATGACTTTTACATATGTCTCGCGCTGTCGCCGGTCATTTTATGCGCAACGATAAGTTTGGCGGCCAGTGTAACGATGGCCAGCAATGCCAGCAATGCGGCGACGGCGAAAGCCGCCGCGGCCTGGAAACCGTTGTAGAGTGTTTCGATATGCAGCGGCATGGTGCTGGTCAGGCCGCGCACACTGCTGGAGACGATCGCCACTGCGCCGAATTCGCCCATGGCACGCGCGTTGCACAACAGAACGCCGGACAGCAGGGCCCAGCTGACATTGGGCAGCGTGACGCGCAGAAAGATTTGCCATCCGGAAGCACCGAGCGTAACGGCGGCTTCTTCCTCGTCGCGTCCCTGTTCCTGCATCAACGGAATCAGCTCGCGCGCCACGAACGGGAAGGTCACGAACAGGGTCGCCAGGACGAGGCCCGGAAAGGCGAAAATGATCTTGATGTCGAGCGCATTCAGCCACGGTCCCAGCCAGCCGTATTCGCCGAACAGCAATACCAGAACCAGCCCGGCGATCACCGGCGAGACGGAGAGCGGCAGTTCGATCAGGGCGAGAAGGGCGGTCTTTCCCGGGAAATCGAACTTGGCGATGCACCACGCCGCGGCAAGGCCGCCGGTCAGATTGACGGCGACGCTGGTGCCGGCGACCAGCAGCGTCAGCCTGATCGCCGACAGGGCGTCGGGCTCGGTCACCGCTTCCCACGCGAAGGCAAATCCGTGACGCAGTGCCTCTGCGAAAACGGTCAGCAGCGGCAGCACCAGAAAGAACGCCAGCAGACAGACCGCCGCCAGAATCAGCGTGATGCGGACGGCGGGAGAATCTTCCGTCGCTCTTCTCATCTTTCCCCCCAGCGGCGCAGGCGTTTGCGGAACAGACCCAACAGCAACAGCAGGCAGAACGACAGCAGCAGCATCGTCAGCCCGAGGGCGGCGGCGGCGGCGTATCTGTGCTGTTCCACCTGGACCACGATCAGCCGCGGGGCGATCTGGCTGACCAGCGGGATGTTGCCGGCGATGAAGATGACCGACCCGTATTCGCCGACCGTGCGCGCGAAAGCCAGGGTGAATCCGCTGACCAGTGTCGGGGTCAGCACCGGAAGAATGATGCGCCGGAACGTCTGCCAGCGACTGGCGCCAAGCGTCGCCGCCGCTTCTTCGACATCGGCGGACAGATCCATCATGACGGGTTCGAGCGTGCGCACGATGAACGGCAGGCCGACGAACATCAGCGCCAGCACGATGCCGGTTCTGTTGTTCGACAGCTGGATGCCGAGTGAATCGAACAGGCCGCCGACCCAGCCATTGGGGCCGTACAGAGTGGTCAGCGCAATCCCGGCGACGGCGGTCGGCAGTGCGAAGGGCAGGTCGATGATCGCATCGGCGATGCGCCGGCCGGGAAAGCGGTAACGCACCAGCACCCAGGCGATCAGCAGCCCGATCGGAACGTCGATCAGTGCGGCCAGCAACGCCGCGCCGAACGACAGGCGCAGCGACGCCACCGCCACCGGCGAGGTGATGAACGCCCAAAAGCCATCCAGCCCGAGCTCCCACGGGCGGGCAAGAAGCGTCGCCAGTGGCAGCAGCACCAGAATGCCGAGCCAGGCGAGCGTTACGCCCAAAGTCAGGCCGAAGCCCGGGATGGCGGTGTGAGGCCAGGAGAACAGGGCGCGGCGCCTGACGAGGCGAGAAGGCGAAGCCTCTGTCGCGGCGCGCACTGTCATCGGCCCTGCTGATAGATGCGGTCGAACGTGCCGCCGTCGTCGAAGTGTACGCGCTGCGCATCGCGCCAGCCGCCCAGTTCGTCGATGCTCACCATTTCCATGGCGGGGAAGTTTGTCGCATGTCTGGTCATCACCTCGGCATTGCGCGGCCGGTAGAAATGCTCGGCCACCAGTGCCTGTGCTTCGGGCGAGTACAGATGCGACAGATAGGCCTCGGCCAGTGGGCGTGTGTTCTTGCGGTCGACGATCCGGTCAACCATGGAAACGCAGGGCTCGGCCAGGATCGAGAACGCCGGATAGACGAATTCCAGCTTGTCCGCGCCGAGCTCCTTCACCGCCAGATGTGCCTCGTTCTCCCAGGCGAGAAGAACGTCGCCGATGTTGCGCTGCGCAAAGGTGGCTGTCGCACCGCGGGCACCGGTGTCGAGCAGCGGCACGTTCCGGAAGATTTGCTTGAGGAATTCCTGCGCGGTTTCGGCGTTTCCGCCCGGTTTGCGCAGCGCCCAGGCCCAGGCCGCCAGATAGTTCCAGCGCGCGCCGCCCGATGTCTTGGGGTCTGGGGTGATGACGGAAACGCCTGGGCGCGCCAGATCGTCCCAGGTGCGGATGTTCTTCGGGTTGCCCTTGCGGGTCAGGAAAATGACCGTCGAGGTGTATGGCGCGCTGTTGTCGGGCAGGCGTTTCTGCCAGTCCGGCGCGATCAATCCGCGCTCGGCGATGACGTCGATATCGTAGGCCAACGCCAGAGTGACGACATCGGCTTCCAGTCCGTCGATGACGGCGCGCGCCTGCCTGCCGGACCCGCCATGCGACATGTTGACCCGCACCGGTGCGCCGCCGTTCCTGCGCCAGTGCTCGGCGAACAGCGCGTTATAGGCGCGATAAAGCTCGCGCGTCGGGTCGTAGGAGACGTTCAGTAACTGCGATGGCGATTGTGCATGCGCACGTGTGCCCAGACCTGCTGCGAACAGCAGTGACGAAGTCATCACCTGCCGTCGGCTGGCGCATGAATTTCTCAATGCCGGGCTCCTTTCGTCGTGTGACATGTTTTAGCCAAAGAGTTCGGTTATTTGAATACCGCCGCTGTCAGTGGCGATTTAACATCAGCATGATTTGTCCTGCGATTTGAAATGAATCTTCAAATGGAACTACTGCCTCCCCATATCTTTAATCGTTCTAAGGCCGGCGATGTGGATGCCGCTGTTTCCATATGCCGGGAAATTCTTGGTTAACGAATATATCGTATTTGGTGTACAGACCAAAGGAGTTAGCGATGCTGCGATCCTACATTATTGAAATAGACGGTATTTTTGCTGGAGCGGCAATTCTGCAGAGCAACGGAAAGTTCCGTTTTGTCCCCACCGACACCCGCGTAAGGAAAATCCGGGATATTCTATGGTCCAATTTGAGCGAACTGCGCCGTGAAGCGCGTTTGCTGCTGGGCTCCAGACAGGAAACAACGGTGCATTGACCGAACACTGGTGAGACCGGCACGGGGTGCGTGCCGGAAGCAGAATGACAGCTATTGACGTCCATTCCGAAAACCCGCATGAATGCGCACGCCCGTAGCCGGGCCGCGGTGATTTGAAGTCGCAGCTTGCTCCGCGTCACCAAATGCTAAAGCGCCACGAAGTGCCTTCGTGGACGATCGCGTAACGAGGAGATCACCACGGTGGACACATCCCCACCGCAGATTGCTGTAAATGCACAGGCGTATGCCGTTCGCCTGACCGGGCTGCATAAAAAATTTCCGACCGGTACCGTCGCGCTCGACAATGTTTCGCTGTCTGTGAAGCGCGGCGAGATCTTTGGTATCGTCGGCCGCTCCGGCGCCGGTAAATCCACGCTTATCCGTTGCGTCAATCGTCTTGAAAACCCGGACTCCGGCACGGTGCTGGTCAACGGCCGGGACATGCTGGCTCTCGGCAGCTACGGCCTGAATCAGGCGCGGCGCGGCATCGGTATGATTTTCCAGCATTTCAATCTGTTGTCATCGGCAACGGTTGCCGAGAACATCGCTTTTCCGCTGGCCATCGCAGGGGTGTCGCGCGCGCACCGGCGGGCGCGGGTTGACGAGCTTTTGCCGATGGTGGGGCTGAAAGGGCGCGCCGATCATTATCCGGCGCAGCTTTCAGGCGGTCAGAAACAGCGTGTGGGGATTGCCCGCGCGCTGGCCAGCCGGCCATCCATTCTGCTGTGCGACGAAGCCACCAGCGCGCTGGATCCGGAAACCACAACTGATATTTTGCGGCTGATTCGCGCGTTGCGTGCCCAGTTGGGGCTGACCGTGCTGCTGATCACGCACGAGATGGCGGTGGTGAAATCGATCTGCGACCGTGTGGCGGTAATGGAACACGGACGAGTGATCGAGAAAGGTTCCGTGTTCGATGTTTTTACGCGCCCGCAGTGTGAAACCACACGCAGCTTTGTCTCCGAGGTAATCGGCGATGCGATCCCGCCCGGCACCGTCGCCAGACTGCCAGCGCCCTATGTGGGTGAGGTGCGCATGCTCTGGCGCATTCTGTTTGCCGGCCAGCATAGCACGCGCGCGGTGATCAGCGAGGCGAGCCGGCAATTCAACATTGATCTCAACATCGTGTCCGGCCGCATCGACGAGATCGGTGGCGAGCCTTACGGCATCATGGCTGTGGCTGCCTATGGCAGCAGCGAGACACTGGATGCGTGCATGGCATGGTTGCGGGAACTGCATCTGGATGTTGCGATCGTTCCCGAATTTCAGGGAGGCGTCTGATGCTGGGGCTTCCTCCGGTTATGATCGATCTGCTGATCGAGGCGTTCTGGCAGACCGGAATCATGGTGGGTGCCGCGCTGCTGATTGCCATTGTCATCGGTTTGCCGGTCGGCATTTTGTTGATGATCACCGCGCCCGGGCAGATCGGTGCGAATGCCTGGCTCAATAAGCCGCTGGGGCTGATCGTCAATGCCATCCGTTCGACGCCGTTCATCATTCTGATGGTGGCGATCGTGCCGTTCACGCGGCTGGTGGCGGGCACATCGATCGGCACCAGTGCCGCGGTTGTGCCGTTGGCGATCGCCGCGACGGCCTTTATCGCCCGTCTGTTCGAGAACGCATTGCGTGAAGTGGATCGCGGCCTGATCGAAGCCGCGCAGGCGATGGGTGCGACACGCCTGCAGATCGTCTGGCGCGTGCTGCTGCCCGAAGCGGTTCCCGGGCTGATCGCCGCCGTGACCGTCACCGTCGTCGGGTTGGTCGGGTTTTCGGCAATGGCTGGCGCCGTCGGCGGCGGCGGGCTGGGCGATCTGGGGATCCGCTTCGGCTATCAGCGCTTCATGCCCGAAGTCATGGTCGTGGTTGTGGTGGTCCTGATCGTACTGGTGCAGGGACTGCAATCGTTCGGCGATTTTCTGGTGCGCCGCAGCCGGCGCAAGTAACGCCGGTCTTCATACTATAATGAAAAGGACGTCTGCCATGGATATTTCCCGTCGCCGCCTTTCGCTTCTGGTTCCTGCCTCGGCACTGGCGTTCATGCATGGTGCGCAGGGGCAGGACGCCGCCATCGGTTCCGCCGCGCGCCCGCTGCGCATAGGCGTGACGGCCGGGCCGCATGCGCAGGTCATGGAGAAGGTGCGCGAGCTCGGCGCGGCCAAGGGACTTGTTCTGCAGGTCATCGAGTTCCAGGATTACATCCAGCCCAACACGGCGCTGAACGCGGGCGATCTGGATGCCAACTGTTTCCAGCATCAGCAGTTCCTCGATCAGACGGTGCGTGATCGCGGTTACGATCTGGTGTCGATCGGCAAGACGTTGATCTTTCCGATGGGGATGTATTCGCGCCGCATCAAGTCGCTTGCGGAACTGCCGGACGGCGCGCGTATCGCCATTCCGAACGACCCGACGAATGGCGGGCGGGCGCTGGTCCTGCTGGCACAGCATGGTATATTGACGCTGAAACCGGGAGCCGATTACCGGGCGACTGTCATGGATATCGTTGCCAATCCGAAGAACGTTCGCATCGTGGAACTGGAAGCCGCGTTGCTGCCGCGTAGCCTCGACGATGTCGATGCGGCGGTCATCAATGCCAACTATGCTCTGCCTGCCGGCCTGAACCCCGGCAAGGACGCACTGGTGGCGGAGACCGGCGGTGAAAATCCGTATGCGAACGTGATCGCCGTCAAACGCGTCAACGCTGAAGCACCTTGGGCCAAAAAACTGGTCGAGACCTATCAGACCCCCGAGATCCGGGCATTTGTGGAAACCACCTTTGCCGGATCCATCGTGATCGCCTTCTGAATGGAGGAAGGAAAAACATGCCTATTCAACGTCGAACTTTTCTGACCGCTGCCGGTGCGCTGGCCCTGTCGGGCACGGCGCGGGCCGAGGATGCCATCGGCAGCGCCGCGCGACCGATCCGGGTTGGGGTGACGTCCGGTGTACATGCCGAAGTGCTGGAAAAAGTGCGCGATGTTCTGGCCAATGACGGGGTGATCGTGAAGATCACCGAATTCGGCGATTTCATCCAGCCGAACGTCGCGCTTGCCGCCGGAGAACTCGACGCCAACACGTATCAGCACATGCCGTTTCTGGAAACGCAGCGCCGCGATCGGGGTTACCGGTTCGTGCCGGTGGGGCGTACCGTGCTGACGGTGATGGGCGTGTTCAGCCGCAAATACACGAAGCTGGACGACCTGCCGAACGGTGCGCGCGTCGCCATTCCAAACGATCCCACCAACGGCGGGCGGGCCTTGCTGCTGCTGGCCCAGCACGGCGTCTTCAAGCTGCGCGAGGGCGTGGATTTCCGCGCCACTGTGGCCGACATCACGGAAAACCCCCGGAATATTCGTATCCTCGAACTGGAGGCGGCGCAGATCGCGCGCTCGCTGGATGACGTCGATGCCGCCGCCATCACCGGCAATTATGCCGTGCCGGCCGGCCTCAACCCGCTGAGAGAGGGGATCGCGGTTGAGGGTGTAGACAGCGCCTATACCATTCTTGTCGTCGTCCGCGAGGGGGACGAGAACACGCCTTGGGCACAAGCGTTGGCCAAGGGATACGGGCGTCCCGAGGTCAGGCAGTTCATTCTCGATAAATTCGGTGGCGCGGTGATTTCGGGCGCCACCTGAATTCATCCCGCCGTGGCGACATAGGCGCGCAGGCTGTCGACCTCGTGCTCCTGTTCGCCAAGGCGGGCCTTGACGATATCGCCGATCGACACGATGCCGATCAGAACGTCGTTGGAAACCACCGGAAGGTGGCGGAAACGGCTGTTGGTCATGATCTCCATGGCGTCGGACACGCTGGTGTCCGTCGTTGCGGTGCGTACCGTGCGTGTCATGATCTGCCCGGCCGTCATGCTCAATGCTGATGCCCCGTTCAGGCTGATGGCGTGAACGATGTCGCGTTCGCTGACGATTCCCAGAATCTGTTCGTCCTCGCCAATAACGGGAACGGCACCGATCCGGTGCCGGGTGAGTAGGTTGGCGATATCGGCGATCGTCGCGCTGTCGGTGGTCGAAATGACGTCGTTCCCCTTATGACGTAAGATGTGTGCTATCGACATGGTTCCTGGCCCTTTCCCCTTAAAACTCCCTGCCATGATTATGGTGGAGGATCATGATGTCGAAACGGTTGGGTCGAGTGCAATAAAAACCGTGGAAAGGGGGATCGCTTGGTATTATAATACTCAAATTGGCCTGTTGATCCGTTTCAGAGACAGGTATGCTGGGCGTGCTTTCGGCGTGACATGAAATCCAGGTGTAGACAAAGAATGAAATGCGCATCCTGATAACCGGCGGTTGTGGGTTCATTGGCGCGGCGGTCGTCCGCCATCTCATCCGGCATACGGATCACAGTGTCATCAATGTCGATAAGCTGACCTATGCCGCATCGGAGGATGCGCTCGAGGAAGCGCGCACGCACGCGCGGCATGCGCTGGTGGTCGCCGATATCGCCGATGCCGCGGCGATGCAGCTGGTGTTCGCGCAACATAGACCTGACGCGGTGATGCATCTGGCGGCGGAGAGCCATGTCGATCGGTCGATCGACGGATCGGCGCCGTTCATTCAGACCAACATCGTCGGTACCTGGACGCTGCTGGAAGCTGCGCGCGCCTACTGGCTGGCGCAGCCGGCGGCGGCGAAGGCGCGGTTCCGCTTTCATCATGTCTCGACCGACGAGGTGTTCGGCACGCTGGGGCCGAACGATCCGGCGTTCACCGAAGACACGGCGTATGATCCGCGCAGCCCGTACTCGGCATCGAAGGCGGCGTCCGATCATCTGGTGCGGGCCTGGCAGCACACATACGGATTTCCTGCCTTCGTCACCAACACGGTGAACAATTACGGGCCGTGGCAGTTTCCGGAAAAACTCATCCCGCTGGTTACGTTGAATGCGCTGGAAGGCAAGGAATTGCCGGTTTATGGCGACGGTTCGAACGTGCGCGACTGGCTGTTCGTCGAGGATCATGCCGTCGCATTGGTGCGCGCGCTAGAGACTGCGCAGCCGGGCGCCACCTATGCGATCGGCGGGCGGCAGACGCGCAGCAACCTGCATGTCGTGCAGGCGATCTGTGCCATTCTGGACGAGATCCGGCCCGATCTCACCGGCCCGCGCACGCGGTTGATCCGTTTCGTGACGGACCGCCCCGGCCACGATTTCCGCTATGCGATCGATCCCACACGTGCCGAAGCCGCGCTGGACTGGCGCGCCGATCACGCGTTCGAGGCGGGTTTGCGCAAGACCATTCACTGGTTCCTCGATAACCGCGCATGGTGGGAAAAAATTCGCGCGGCAAGCTATGCAGGCGAGCGCCTGGGAAAGGTTGGCTGAACGATGAAGGGCATTCTGCTGGCGGGCGGCTCGGGCACACGCCTGCACCCGATGACGCTGGCGGCATCGAAGCAGTTGCTGCCGGTGTACGACAAGCCGATGGTGTATTATCCGCTCAGCACGCTGATGCTGGCGGGGATTCGCGACATTCTGGTGATCTCGACGCCCGACGATCTGCCGGGCTTTCGCCGTCTGCTGGGGACGGGAGAACGCTTCGGCGTGCGCTTCACCTATGCCGAACAGCCGAAACCGGAAGGGATCGCGCAGGCGTTCCATATCGGACGCGACTGGTTGCAGGGCGAGGCCTGCGCGCTGGCGCTGGGCGACAACATCGTCTATGGCGACAGCCTGTCCGCCATGCTGAAAACCCTGAGCGCGGGACGCAGGGGGGCGACTGTGTTCGGCTATCAGGTGCGCGACCCGGAGCGTTATGGCGTGGTGTGGTTCGACGAGAAGGGGCAGGCGACGCAACTGGTCGAAAAGCCGCAGAGCCCGAGCTCGAACTGGGCGGTGATCGGGCTGTATTTCTACGACGAACGGGTGACGGAGCTTGCCGCGTCGCTGCGGCCTTCGGCGCGTGGCGAGCTGGAGATCACCGACCTGAACCGGCTGTATCTGGAGATGGGCGAGCTGAACGTCGAAAAACTCGGTCGCGGTTTTGCCTGGCTGGATGCGGGCACGCCGGACAGTCTGTTGCAGGCAGCGGGCTTCGTGCAGACCATCCAGTCGCGGCAGGGCTTGCTGATCGGCTGCCCGGAAGAAATCGCCTTCCGCATGGGCTTTATCGATGCGGCGATGCTGGCGGAACAGGCGCGCAAGCTGGGCAAGACCGACCTCGGCCATTACCTGATGCAGATCGCGGAAGGCGGCTGATGCACTGGGCGGGCAAGCGCGTTCTGGTCACCGGTGGTGCGGGGTTTCTGGGCGCCACGTTGTGTCACATCCTGGCGCAGCAGGGCGCGCAGGTGATCGCGCTGGATGCGATGTTTGCCGAGACCGGCGCCAATCGTGCCAATCTGCTGGGCTGTAACGCGCAACTGATCGAAGCCGATCTGCGCGAGGCCGACCTGACGCAAATCTGCACGGGGCTGGATGCGGTGTTCGACCTGGCCGCGCAGACCAGTCATATGGGCAGCCAGGCCGACCCGATCGGCGATCTGGATCACAATGCACGCGTGCGTCTGCGTCTGATTCTGGCGCTGCGGAGCGGATCTCCCGCTGCGCGTGTGGTGTATGCGTCGACGCGGCAGCTATACGGCAAACCGCAATACCTGCCGGTGAACGAAGCGCATCCGATTGCACCGCCCGATGCCAACGGCGTGGCGAAATTTGCGGCGGAACAATACTGGCTGCTGGAGCACAAGGTGCATGGGCGGCACGTGTCCGCGTTGCGTCTGACCAATTGCTACGGTCCACGCCTGCGCATCAGGGACGCAAAGCAGACCTTCCTCGGTGTCTGGCTGCGGCGCGTGCTGGAAGGCGCGGCGTTCGAAGTGTGGGGCGGAGAACAGCAGCGCGATCTGGCCTATGCCGACGACGTGGCCGATGCGTTCCTGCGCGCCGCCAGCGTGAAGGCGTGTGCGGGGCAGGTGTTCAATCTGGGCGGTTCGCCGCCGGTCTCGCTGAAAGATCTGGCCGGTATACTGATCGCCGTGAATGGCAGTGGGCGTTACGACACGCACGTCTTCCCCGCCGAGCGTGCGAAGATCGATATCGGTTCCTATGTCGCCGACGATAGCGCATTCCGCGCTGCAACCGGCTGGGCGCCGCATGTTACGCTGGAAGAAGGGTTGCGCCGGTCGCTGGACTGGTATCGTTCGCGCCTTGACGCTTATCTCTGACCGGAAGTGCACGGCACTGTGCCTCCATGCAGCACAGTGCCGTGCGGTCCGCTTATCAGAACCGTGTGTGCAGCGACACTGTAAAGCTGCGCCCCGGTTCCAGAAGCGGATTGGTCGGCCCTTCAGGATAGCGGGTATTCGCCGCCGCTGCTGCCGTGCGATAGCTGGTGTTGAGCAGGTTGTTCAGGTTCATCACCAGTGTCGTATTGCCGAGGCGGGGCGAGATCATCTGGTTCAACTGGAACTCGGCCCCCAGATTGAGAATCGCATAACCACCGGTTTCGAATTCCTGCGCCGTGTCGATCCGTGTTTTTGCCACCCCCCAGTCCACAGTGCCGGTGAATGCCATGCCGCGCTCCGGCAGTGCGTACTGCAGCCCGATGCGTCCGCTGAATGGCGCAATATAGGGCAGGGGCTTATCCGTCGTCGTGTTGGTGGCGCGTAGCGCCGAGGCACTGCCGAACAGGTTCCACGACGGGGTGAATTGCCAGCGCCAGTCCATTTCGATCCCGGCGATCTCCGCCTCGCCGACATTCTGCCGCTGGGTCGCGTTATACCCCATGTAGGTGGTCGGGACGCTGAGGATCAAGTCGCGATAGCTGCTGTAGAAAGCTGTCATGCGGATGGTCGCATCGCGCAGATTGAGGCGCGCGCCGGCTTCGTAGTTGATGCCGTATTCGGGTTTCAGGTCGGGGTTCGGAATCGTATAGGTGGTCCCCGTCAGTCCCTGGGCGAACATTTCCATCGTCACCGGATAACGGAACGAGGTTCCGATGCTGCCGGTCAGCTCCAGCATGTCGATCGGTCTGTAGGCCAGGCCGATATTACCGGTGGTGGCGGTGGCCGTGGTGTTCTGTGCCGCCTCGAATGCAGGACGCAGGTTGGGGGAGGCCAGTGGTGATGTATCGACATCCGATAGAACCCAGTCGAACCGTCCTGCGCCGGTCAGCGTCCATTGCGGGATCGGGTTCCAACTGCTGTTCGCAAACGCCCCGATATTGAGCTGCGTGGCATCTGGTCCGGTAGGTTTGCGCGAATTTTCGGTTACGCTGGTCACGTTACCCGCCGCATTGCGTCTGGTCACGGTGGACGATGCTTCGCTGCCCGGGCGGCTTTCGCGGATGAAATCTAGACCGATCGTCGTGCTGGTGTCCTGCCACGGGATGGTGCCGGCGACCCGGCCGCCCCAGACCGCCGGGCCAAGCACGTAACTGCGTGCGTTGGTTTCCTGAAGTGGATTGACGCGGTTGTCATTGGTGATCTTGGTGAAGAACTCGTTGCGGTACAGGCTGGCCTCGACACGGCTGAACGGGCCTTCGGTGAAGTCGCCCGTGTACGATACCCGCCCCGTGTAGACCTGAATCGTTGCGTCGCGGTTGGTGAGCAGCGGATAGGCAGGCTGTGCGTTGGCGCGGCCATCCGTCACGCTGGCCATGCGAAACGCCGCTTCGACACGCTGGTTGTCGGAAGGCGCATAGCCCAGCACGATGCCGCCGCCGCCGGTCCTGTAGTCGCTGTTGCCGATCACACCGTCGCCGGAATGGTAATCATCCGACAGGCGGCCATTGGCGCTCAGGGTCAGATCGAACCCGTCTCCCATGGCGGTGACGCTGCCGCCAGCCTGCAGGCCATTGCCGTTGGTGTTGTACATCAGGAACGTATCGCCGCCGGTAATACGCCATGGCCCGTTGGGATTCCCGTGCGGACGGCGGGTGACGATGTTGATCGCCCCACCCAGTACATCGCTGCCATACATATAAGCCGCGCCACCGCGCACGACTTCGATCCGCTCGATCTCGAACGGTGAGACCAGCATCAGTTGCAGTGTGTTGCGCCCGCGGAAGCGATCGCCGTCGATGAACATCGGCACGCGAAAGTCGTTGGTGTTCAGCCCGCGCAGAAAGACGGTGCCGTTGATCCCACCGGCCCGGTTGATGCTGAGGGACGGCACATCGTGCAGAAGGTCCAGCGTTCCCGCGGCATTGGTGCGCTCGATCTCGGCACGGTCGATGACCGTTACCGCCTGTTGCACCTGAACGGGCAGGTTTTCCGGTTGCGCGGGGCGTGCGCCCAGCGGCTGGGTCACGCCGCGCGCCCGATTGCCATCGACGGTGATTTCTTCCAACTGCACGGCGGCGGATGGTGCTGCGTCTCCCGTCGAACCGGCAGGGGCGGTTTGGGCAGCCGAAGACCGGACAAAGTCGGGACACACAAGATTTGCCGCCAGCAGACTGAACAGGGCGGGGAGACATCTCATCGTAAGTCAGCCTTTTCTTTTACGGGAATGCAGAACGTTTCGTTCTATGTGACAGATCACTATTGATAATGCGAATAATTCTCATTTGTAAATATGCCTGCCGTAGAAATGCCAAAAAAGTTTAAATCTCTGTCTGTTGCTGGCCGGTGCCGTTTGCCGGGGTTGAGTATCCGCGTGTTACGCTGGCAGAAGAGATGCACCGGCCGCCGGCCTGGTGCCGCCCGCGTCTTGACGTTTATCTCCGATCGAAAGTTGCTGTTCCGATGACCGACGTTCTTAGCGTTCCACAGGCCGATCCCGGCGCCGTCTATCGCGCCCATCAGGCGGCGATCGATCAGGCGATCCGGCGTGTGCTGGAATCCGGCTGGTATATTCTGGGCAAGGAAGATGCGGCGTTCGAAGCCGAATTCGCGGCATGGCTCGGCATGAAGCATGCGGTCGGCTGTGCGAATGGTACCGACGCGCTGGCGCTGTGCCTGCGCGGGCTAGGCGTCGGGCCGGGGATGGCGGTGGCGACCGTCAGCCATACGGCGGTGGCGACCGTGGCGGCGATCGAGATGGTGGGGGCAACGCCGGTGCTGATCGATATCGATCCGGCGACCTACACGATGGACCCGGCCGAATTCGCGCATGTTCTGGCAAACGCCGCGCCCGGCCTGCCGCCGGTTCGTGCGGTGATCCCGGTGCATCTGTACGGGCAGCCCGCCGATCTCGACCCGATCCGCGCGGCGGCGGCGAAACACGGTGTGGCGGTGATCGAGGATTGCAGCCAGGCGCACGGTGCGACACTGGGCGGGCGCAAGGTGGGGACGATGACCGAATGTTCGGCGTTCTCGCTGTATCCGACCAAAAACCTGGGGGCATTCGGCGATGCGGGCGTGCTGACGTGTAACGACACGGTACTTGCCGAACGGATCGGCGCGCTGCGCCAGTACGGCTGGAAGGAACGTTATATCTCGGATCTGGCGGGTGTGAACTCACGGCTCGACGAGCTGCACGCTGCGGTATTGCGTGTACTGCTGCCGCAGCTCGATCAGCGTAACGCGCGCCGCCAGCAGATCGCCGCGCGTTATGATGCGGCGTTGCAGAATACGTGTCTTACGCCGCCTGTGCGCCGCGCCGGTGCCACGCATGTGTTCCATCAGTATGTCGTGCGCTCGGCGGAGCGCGCAGTGTTGCAGGACAGGCTGAAAGCACAGGGAATCGCGACGGCGATCCATTATCCGGTGCCGATCCATCAGCAGCCGGCTTATCGCGGCAGTATCGCGATGGGACCGGCGGCATGCCGGAATACGGAACTTGCCGCACAGCAGATTTTCAGTCTGCCGCTGTTTGCGGAACTGAGCGATGCGCAGGTCGATCACGTCTGTGGCGCGTTGAAATCTCTGTAAAACGGGAAAGGCGGACCGGCTTCGATTACGCGTTGAAGGCCAGCAGCACGACGCCGCCGGCGATGAGCGCCAACGCGCCGATCTTCATCGCACCGAGCGCCTCGCCGAATGCGAAATACCCGATCAGCGCCGCGGCGATATAGGACACGGCGGTGCAGGGCAGGGCGACCGACATCGGGATACGCCGCAGCGCCACGATATAAAGAATCGCAGCTCCGCCGTACAGGCACAGTCCGATCATCGTCCGCCAGTCGAATAGCTGTGCGAAAAAGCTCTCGGCGGCAGCGCCGGCCTTCAACAGGGTCTGACCGGCCATGCTGGTGGCGATGGCGGCGACGAGGGCGATCCAGTAGGTGCTCATGACGTTTTCCCGCCGCGCTGTACGTCGCGCACGTTGCCCTGCGGCTTGCTGTTGGCGGTCAGGAAGGTGCGCCCGACATATTCGCCGAGAATGCCGAGAATCATGAACTGAATCCCGGCGATCAGCAGCGTCACCGTCATCATCGACGCCCAGCCGGACGGCGTTTCTCCGGTCAGCGCCTCGATGATCACGGCCAGCGCCGCGATCAACCCCAGAACCCCCATCATCGCGCCGGCAATCACCGCCAGACGCAGCGGCAGCACCGAGAAATTGGTCGCCAGGTTCAGCCATAGCCGGATCAGGCGGCGCATCGTGTAGTTCGAGCGCCCTTCCATGCGCGGCAGGTGCTGCACCTCGATGCTGTCGATCCGCTGCGTCACTTGCATCAGCAGCCCGTCCACATACGGATACGGGCCTTCGTAGCGGCAGATCGAGCGCACCGCCATCGCCGACATGCAGCGGAACGAACACAAATACAGGCCCTTGGGCTTGTCCAGCAGCGAATCCGCCACCCGGTTGGCAAAGCGCGAGCCAAGATTGCGCCAGCTGTCGTGCTGTTTCACGGCATAGCGCGTGTAGACGACGTCCCAATTGCCGCGCCGCGTATGGTCGTAGAGCTTGATCACTTCCTCGGGCGGGTTCTGCAGGTCGTCGTCCATGGTGATGACATACGCGCCGCGCGCATGCCGCAGCCCGGTCATCACGGCGTTATGCTCGCCGTAATTGCGCGAATGTTCGACATAGGTCACCGGGATCGTGGCGCTGTGCAGCAGGGCGCGGCAGGCCTCGTCGGAATTGTCGGGGCTGCCGTCGTTCACCAGGACGACTTCCAGCCCCCCCTCGGGCTTTAACGCCGATAGGGCCTCGACCAGTTTTCCCACGGTCGCCGCCCCGCGATAGACGGGAACGACGATCGACAGTCCGGGGCCGTTGGGGGCGAGCGTGTCCATATCAGTCCTCATTCAGCCGGTTTTTCGGCCGTCAGCAGCAACGATCCGCCGAAAGGCAGCGCAAAGGGCAGGCGGCGTTCGAATTCCGTCATGCCGAAGAACAGGCGGTCCTGCCAAGGTGGAAAGTCCGCGACATCGGATTTGGCCGTCCGCGAACCCGCCAGCAGCAGCCGTTGAGCCGCCATCAACGGAAACAGCAGGCTGTTCCAGTAACGCCCGCGTATGGCGGAGAATCCTGCCTGTTTCAGCAACCGGGCGGCGCCTGTATAGGTAAAACGGTATGCATTCTGCACGCGCCGGTCATGCGCGGAAAGCATCCACTGGTAAGCCGGCAGATTCAGCACCAGACGGCCGCCGGGGCGCAGCACGCGGCGCATTTCTGCCAGTGCGCCCGCCGGGTCGACCCCGGCGTGGCAGAGCACGTCGGCCGAGACCACACAGCCGAAGGCATTGCCGGCAAACGGCAGCGCATTCACGGAACCGGCGACCACCGGGCGCTGCGTCTTGCCTCTGGCCCGTGCGGCGGCGGGCGGATGATATTCCAGACCGACCGCCGCGCACGTGTGCGGCAACCGTGCCAGCAGACCGCCGGTGCCACAGCCGGCATCCAGGACCGGGCCGGTCACATCGTTCAGTGCGATCATAAGGCGAATATGCAGCGCACGGTACCACCACATGCGCGCCTCGGCAGCGTCCATCAGGTCGTATTCAGCCGCTTCCATGCGCCTCGTGTGGCATGTCTTTACGTGCGCCGCAACGGCCGGGGCCTTGCACAGACGGGCCGGACAGGGAATGAATGGCGCAAATTACAGTCCGGATACTCTCTTGACCGACATGAAACCCGATACCGGGCCGGCTGCAAAGCGCGCCAGACTCTGGCGGTTGCCGGATATCGGCGCCTTCTGGACCTGGTTGCCGGCACTGGTCTTTCTGCCGGCCATTCTGGCCCCGCCGCTCAACCACGACGTGGCGGGTGTGTTGCATTTCTCGCAACGCTGGCTGGCGGGCGAGCAGATGTATGTCGATCTGATCGACGTCAATCCGCCGTTGATTTTCATCCTCAATCTGATCCCTGCGGCCATTGCCGCGGTAACGCCGTTGAGCGGCCCGCTGGCGTTCCAGCTCTGCGTACTGTTGCTGGGAGTCTGGATTTGGTACCTGTCCCGGCGCGTGCGCGATCCGCGCGGTGAAGGTGCCATCGAGTGTGCGTTGCTGGATGTCCTGCCCGTTCTGTTCCTGCTGACGGCGGGGTACGATTTTGGGCAGCGCGAACATCTGATGGCGATGATGTCGCTGCCCTACATCCTGGCGGCGGTGCGCCGGGCGCGTGGTGAAATACCCAGACTGCAGATCGCCACCGCGCTGACGGCGGCGGTCGGTTTGGCGCTGAAGCCGCATTTTCTGGCGCTGCCGGTGCTGGTCGAACTGGCAGTGCTGCTGGGGCTGGGCTGGCGGGCGCTGCGCAATCCGGTCCCTTGGGTCATGGCGGCGTTTTTCGTGCTGTATGCGGTGTCGATTCCGATCCTGCTGCCCGCCTATTTCAACAGCGTGGTGCCGCTGGTCTGGGAGCATTACGTCGATCTGGGCAACCAGTCGCTGTTCTGGATCATCTTCACGGACCGGCTGGGGGCGGTGATCTGGCCGGCGATGCTGCCCATCGCCTGGTTCGCCATGCGCCGGCCCGGCGTGCCGCGCATGCTGTTTCTGGGGGCGGTTGCCGCGTTGATGTCGGCCATCGCACAGCACAAGGGATGGTCGTACCACGTACTGCCGATCGAACTGTTCACCATCGCCACGGTGCTGACCCTCGCCGCACGGTTTCTGGACCGCTACAGCATCGCGCCGCCGCATCTGACGGTCGCCGTGCTGTCGCTGGTGTTCGCCGAGCGCGCACTGGCGGTGGGCGAAGCGCCGTGGCGCGAGATGACGTATCCGTCTTCGATCGCCGGCCGGCTGACCGATGCGCTGCGCGAATACGCGTATGGCGAGCGGGTACTGCTGCTGACGCCGGACATTTACCCGGTCTATCCGGCGATCAATTACGCGCACGCCAGATCGACGCTGCGCACCATGAATCTGTGGCTGCTGCAGGGCACGAACAGTGAATGCCTGCCGGACGGGCGGCGCTATCGCGAGGTTTGGGAAATGTCCCGCGCCGAGTTCTTCATGTACCGCACCGTCGCCGAAGACGCTGCCGCTGCGCCGCCCAGCGTCATTCTGGTGTCGCGGGTGCCCGGGATTCCGTGGTGCGGGCAGGAATTCGACTTCATCGAATATTTTTCCCGCCATCCCTTGTTCGCCGAGCTCTGGACACATTACCGCCAAGCCGCGACAGTGGAGCAATACAGCATTTATGTGCGGGAGGATTAAATGGTATTTCAGGAATTCGTCGGGCGTCAGGAGACCCATCACGACAACATCTCGCCGCGCCTGGTGCGCGGACTGGCCGCGACGCTCGATTTCGATCTGGATGGCGTAGCGCCGGGTGGCGTTCTGCCCCCACTCTGGCACTGGATGCTGTTTCAGGAATGGGCGCCGGCCTCGGGTCTGGGGGTAGACGGGCACCCCAAGCGCGGCGGCTTTCTGCCGCCCGTGCACGACCTGCCGCGACGGATGTGGGCGGGCGGACGCGTGACGTTTCAGGGTGAGCTGAAAACCGGAGAGGACGTCTCGCGCACCAGCACCATCCTGAAGGTGACGGAGAAGAGCGGCGGTTCCGGACGGCTGGTGTTCGTAACCGTGCGCCACGAAACGTCCGGGCCGCGCGGTGTGGCGATCGTCGAGGAGCAGGACATCGTCTATCGCGGCGCCGAAGGCGAGGCCGTGAAGCCCGCCGAACCGGCCCCGGCCGTGACGGCGGAGGCGGTGACGCGGCAGGTTCTGCCCGATCCCGTCATCCTGTTCCGCTATTCCGCGCTGACCGGCAACGGGCACCGGATCCACTACGACCTGGATTACGCCACCAAAGAGGAAGGATATCCCGGCCTGGTCGTGCATGGGCCTTTGCAGGCGACGTGGCTTGCCGATCATGCCGTGCGCATGGCCGGACGAAAGCTGAAGACGTTCAATTATCGCGGTCGCAGGCCGGCGTTCCATGCGAAACCTCTGCTGCTGGTCGGACAGCGCGGGCAGGGGGGAGCGATCGCCCTGGAAACGCGCGACCCCAGCGGTGCCGTCTGCATGGCGGCGGACGCAGCATTTGGTTGAACCGCCGCCCGCCGAAAATGCCACGCAGATTCTGCGTGGCATTTTTTTGGTCGTGCTCGCCTATGCGATCGTCACCATTGGTGATGCAGCCGCCAAATGGTGCCTGCCGATCATTGGCGCGGCCAGCGTCATGTTCTGGCGCGGTATTTTCGGCGCCGCCACGGTGGCCGTTCTGGCGCGCAGCCCGGAACGGCTGATACCCAGAAACTGGAAGCTGCTGACGCTGCGCAACGTCATCCACTGCGTGTCGTCGCTGTTGTGGTACATCGCCTGGCTGCATGTGGGGCTGGCGGAAAGCTACGCCGTGGCGTTCGTGGTGCCGCTGCTGATGACACTGCTGGCCATTCCCATTCTGGGCGAGCAGATCCGCTGGCGGCGCATGCTGTCGATCATCGTCGGGTTCTGTGGCATGCTGGTGATGCTGCGCCCTGATGGCGGTCTCTGGCGGCCGGAGATTCTGCCGATGATCGGCGCGGTGCTGCTGCTGGCGGTCTCGCGCGTGTTGACCCGTCTGCTGGCGCGCACGGAAAGTCCAGAATGCGTGTCGTTCACGCTGATGCTTTCGCACTTGCTTCTGGCGTTCCCGATGTTCTGGCTCTTCCCGTTCACCCTGCCGATCGACATCGTGGTCTGGGTGACGCTGGTCGTGCTGGGGATCAGCAACGGGATCGCGCACTGGCTTTTTGCGCGCGCCTACGGGCTGGCGCCGATCGGGGCGATTGCGCCGTACGAATACACACCGCTGCTCTGGGGCTGTCTGCTGGGATATCTGACTTTCAACGAACTGCCGGACCGGAATACACTGTTCGGTGCGGCGATCGTCGCTGCCGCCGGCCTTTACAACCTGCACCGCGAACGTGTGCGCAAACGCCAGGCGGCATAAGAAGGGGAGAAATGAGATGCGACACGTGATGGAACCGGCGCCCGAATACGGCATGGCGCAGCAGATCGCCCCGGGGATTCGCCGCATCGTTGCCCCCAATCCGGGACCGATGACGTATCACGGCACCAACACCTGGCTGATCGAGGTCGAAGGCGGCACGGTGGTTCTGGACCCCGGCCCGGACGATGCCGGCCATGTCCAGGCCGTGCTGCGGGAAGCAGGGCACATCGCGGGTATTTTTGTGTCGCACAAGCACCACGACCATATCGACGCGGTGCCCGCGCTGCGTGCGGCGAGCGGCGCGCCCGTCTACGGGTTCGGTGTTTTCCGCCCCGATGTGATTCCAGATGTTCTGTTAAAGGATGGAGACAGTGCTTTCGGCCTGCAGGCCGTGCATACACCGGGGCATTGCAGCATGCATCTGTGCTTTGCGCGTGAAGACGGCGGTGTACTGTTCACGGCGGATCACGTCATGGGGTGGTCGACATCGGTGATTTCTCCGCCCGGCGGCAACATGCGGGAATATCTGGCGTCGCTGGACAAGCTGCTGGCGCGCAACGACCGCATCTATCTGCCCGCACATGGACCGGCGATCGAAGCACCGGCTGCGTATGTGCACGCGCTGAAGGAACATCGGCAGCGGCGCGAGGCTGCGATCCTGTCTGCCCTGCGGTCCGGCGCGGCGGATATTCCGCAACTGGTGCGCAGGCTTTACCCGGTGCTGGATGCGCGGCTGCAGCGCATGGCCGGACAGTCCGTGCTGTCGCATCTGGTGATGCTGGCCGGGCAGGGGCACGTGGTGCAGAAGGGAGAGAAGTGGGTGCTCGTCGCCTGAACCAGTCGGAGGCTGGCGCAAACCATACCTGTCCTGTGGACAGGTATGGCAGGCATGTGCTGCGCACTACCGGTGCGCCGTGAATGCGTCACCGTATGTGCGCAGTTTCCGTCAGCGGGCGGGGAAGCGCTGCCGCCAGTTGTCGATTTGCTCTTTGCTTGGCGGCCGGCAGATCACGATCCGCTGCTCTGGCCACACGTAGTTGGGGGGCAGTGGCGGTGTCCGTCCGCCGCTGACATCGTCCAGATCCGTGCCCCGCAATTCCTCGAAACGGGGTGAGCGGCTTTTTTCATTCGACATTGTTTGTTTCCAATAAGATTTTAAATCCGAACAATAAAAACCATCCGGAGCATCGCTCCGGATGGTCGGTGTGCGGCTACCCGAAAAGCACCGGAATTCGTACAACCGGAATTTGCACAACCGGAATTTTTATGACCGGAATCTGCACAACCGGAATTCGCACGACCGGAAGTTTCAGGGTTGAAATGGCACCGCCGCTGACATTGTTCAGATCGGCATTGCTCAGTTCTTCAAAACCGACGGCAGTATGTTTTGTTTGCAAGATTATCTCACTCCTAATTTAAAGGTCTCATGTAAATGACCGATGTGCTTCAGTTTGAATTCAGAGTAGTTAAATTACAAAAAAGCAATTTTAATACCTTGAATTCCAACAAAAAATACATCAAATCATTGATGCCACCAAAACGGGCGGCGCATATGCGTTAGCATAACCAGTGCCTCATGGGAAGGTTTTTTACGGTTTTATATTACTCATACTTATATAAAACAATGATATATAATATCGTCTGGGATTAGGGTTTATACTAGCCCCTGCTAGGTAGCCAATTACTATTTGCTGATTTTTACTCCTAACCGCCCCGCTGTATCATTAATAAATTGCCATGCAACACGCCCTGAACGTGAACCACGTGTCATCGACCACTCCGTCGCCTCGGCGCGCAGTTCTTCGGCTGGGATCGGCAGTTTCAACGCCGCGGCATATCCTTCGACCATCGCGAAGAACGTATCCTGGTCGCAGTTGTGAAAGCCCAGCCACAGCCCGAAACGGTCCGAGAGCGACACTTTCTCCTCGGTCGCCTCGGACTGATGAATGGCGGTCGAGCGTTCGTTTTCGATCATCTCACGCGACATCAGATGGCGGCGGTTCGATGTCGCGTAGAACAGCACGTTTTCGGGCCGCCCCTCGATTCCGCCGTCCAGCACCGACTTCAGCGCCTTGTAATCGGCGTCTTCCTTCTCGAACGACAGATCGTCGCAGAAGATCAGGCAGCGGCGCTTTTCCTGGCGCAACACGTTCAGCAGGTCGGGCAGGGTGCGGATGTCCTCACGGTGGATCTCGATCAGCACCAGGCTGCCTGGGTGCCCGGCATTGGCGGCAGCGTGGGCGGCTTTGACGAGGGAAGATTTCCCCATCCCCCGTGCCCCCCAGAGCATCGCGTTGTTGGCGGGCAGGCCGCGGGCGAAGCGCAGGGTGTTTTCCAGCAGGATGGCCTTCTGCCGGTCCACCCCCTGCAGCAGGCCGATCTCGACCCGTGAGACCTGCGCCACCGGGGCGAGGCGGGGCGGGGCGGGGTGCCAGACGAACGCATCTGCAACCGACAGGTTCATCCGGTCGGGCGGCGGCGGGGCCAGGCGCTCGAGGGCTTCAGCGATGCGAGTAAGCAGTGCTTCATTCATGATCTGTCTTCGGTTCTCAACTTGACCAGCGGCGCTCCGGACGGTAGGGCCGGACGACATATACGGCAACATGGAGAGACCGAAACCGATGTGGATTTCCCCCGCCTTTGCTCAGGACGCGGCCGCTGCTGGTGCGAATGCCACCATCATGCAGATCGCACCGCTGGTCCTGATTTTTGCCGTGTTCTATTTCATGCTGCTTCGCCCCCAGCAGAAGCGTGCCAAGGAACTGAAGGCGGCGCTTGCCCAGCTGAAGCGCGGTGACCGCGTGATCACCGCCGGTGGGATCATCGGCAAGATCGCCAAACCGCCGCAGGAAGGTTCGAACGAGCTCGAGGTCGAGATCGCCGAGAATGTGCGTGTGATCATTCTGCGTGAAACCATTTCCGGGGTCATCAACCCGAAGCCGGCGAATGACGCAAAGCCCGCCTGACAGGTTTGGGCTTTCTCCGGATTATCTGTAAGAGACAGGCGCATGGGGACGACCCCATGCGCTTTTCCGTAACAGGTGGGGACGACCCTGCGACATATGTGGATCGGGAAGGTGCGCAATGGGATGGATCGTTCTGTTTCTGGCCGGGCTGTTCGAGATCGGCTGGGCGGTCGGGCTGAAATACACCGAAGGCTTCACACGGCCCATACCGACCGCGCTGACGGTGGCGGCGATGGCGATCAGCGTGCTGCTGTTGGGGCTGGCGCTGCGTGATCTGCCGCTGGGCACCGCCTATGCGATCTGGACGGGGATCGGCACGATCGGCACGGTGCTGTTCGGAATTTTCGTGTTCGAGGAACCCGCCTCGGCGATGCGCCTGGGATGCATCGCGATGATCGCTGCCGGGATTGTCGGGCTGAAGCTGGTTTCAGCGTAACGAACCGCGCCGGTTGCGTGCATCGTGTTGCCTGTTTACGACGCGAGAATATCTCGCGCTGTGGAGCAGGCAACATGCAGTTTTCCGTCTGGAATGTTCCGGCCGATCTTCTCTATGTCCAGCCCGTCCTGACCGAGGAAGCGGCCGCGCAGGCTGAGGCGTTGTTGGGGGTGACGCTGCCGCGCGCGTATCTGGATCTGTTGCGCGAACAGAATGGTGGCTATCTGCGTCCGTCGGCACTGCCGGCTTCCAGTGTCTGGTATCCCGATGCCATCTGGGGGATCGGCCCGAATTTTCCCAACATCACCGCGGTCTGGGCGTGGTCCGACTGGAACGAGGACGCTCCCAAAAATGCCGGACCGCTGGTGCCCGGACGTTCGGCGTTTTCCGAGACAGAGGGAGAATGGAAGCCCGAGAACGCCGAACTGCTGATCCCGTTTGATGGCGATGGCTTTTGGTTTCTCTGCTTCGACTATCGCCTGCACGGCCCGTACAGTGAACCGTGTATCAGCTACATTGATCTGGGCGAGCGAACCGACCGGAAGATTGCCGGCTGTTTCTCTGACTTCCTGGAGATGCTGAAACCGGTGTTGTCCCAGAATGCTTTGGGTATTCGGACGCCAGGAAAGATAGAGGACGTTGCTGCGCGTCTGGATGAAGTGTTCGGTTCGCGGCATGTAGGGCCGTGGATTAGCGAAGGCGGATATCCTGTATGCAAGTGGGGGTTCGCATGGCCGGGTTTTCTGCCATCGATCCAGCGCCTGTTCGGCCGTCTCGAAGTCAATGACGTATGGCCGTTCGCGTTCCTCTCTCCCAATGAGGTGCCACGCGGTTACGTTTCGGACGATAATCCGCGCTATGCCGAGCTGGTTGATCTGCTGCCGGGAACGGCGTTGCGGTTTCCGGAGTACCCGGACTGCCGGTTCATTCTGGAGTGCGATCTGGAAATTACGACTCGCGTGAAAGCTGCGTTGTCCAAGGCCGGACTGGATTTTGTGTCGGTGTTGGAGGAAAACCGGCTGCGTGGGGTGAAATAAGCCTTGGGCCAACACATGGCAGACGGGCGGCACATGGTCGGTCAGCCAGACTCCATTCTCGCTCTGCCGGAGCAGGAAACCTCCAGCATGGGATGACGGTTACCTGGAACCGGCAAATATCTGGCGCGCCGGACTGTTCGCGCCAGATACGTCATCAGGCATCTTCGTCTTCATCATCATAGCCATAGGGTTCAGTGGAAAAACCGTAACGCATCACCAGCGCCCCCAGGATGAAACCTGCGGCAAGCCCGGCCGCGGCGACGGTCAGCGGGTTTTCGGCCGCGACACGTTGCAGGCCGCCGCCCGCGGCATACAGGTTGCGGCTGACCGTTTCCCGGGCATGATCGAACGTCTGGCGTCCGTTTTCATAGGTATCGGCCGCCCATTCTGCCGCCTTATCGAAAGCGGCGCGTCCTTGGTCTTCCATCTCTTCGGCAGTTGCCTTCATGCGGCGGTGCAGCTCGTTGACGGATGATCCGGCCTGACGGCGCGCCTTGTTGACGGTACGTTTTGTGCTGCGGATTGGGTCCTGTTTCATCGATTGTCCTTTTGGTGTGGTGCTGACTTTTCCATTACGTCTTCACGGATGTGCATGCTTCCCATGCCTGTTCAGCTTCCATCGCAGAAACAGTCCGATGCCAAGGCAAGTGAGAAAGACATGAACCGGATATTTGCTTGCCATCCGTGTAACGGGCGAGCGGAGGCCGGCAAGGAAGCGCGGTGATGCGGGCTTTGTGGAAAGCATGGCAGGGCAGAGATCGGGCCACAGATGCCGTAAAGCCATGATGTCGCATTGCAGACGCGCTGTTAAAAAGGAGATACGGCGCTCGATAAGGTGGATGTCATCAGCCATCCTTGCCTCGCTCCGCCACGGTCTTCACGATCGCCGTCAGCGATTGCAGGGTTCTGCTCGGCTGGAATGCCGAGGAAAAAGCGCGCGCGCTGCACAGCGCAAGTATCAGCGCGATCACAGCCATACCACCCGCAATGCTGAGAGCTGCCGCCACGCGCGATTCAAGCAGAATCGTCAGCCAGGCTTCGAGCGCAATTCCTGCAAAGACCAGCGTGGTTACAGCAAATGCCGCAGCGCAGACGGCGAGCAGTACCCCCCGACGCAGACACGCAGCCCCTTGCCGCAGTTCTGCTTTGAACAGTTGCGCCTGACTTTGCAGCAAGCGCAGCACTGTACACGCCAGTGCCATAATGGCTGTTTTCAATCTCGGGCGGTGGTCTTTGGGCATCAGTCCGGTTCCGTCTGCGCGTCTGCACGCAGCAGATGGGCAATCAGTACACCGCCTGCCGCCACCGCGGACAGAAACAGCAGCGGGTGCCGCCGTGCCGCGGCTTCGATATCGTCGATCAGATCCGGGACCGAAGCAGTGCGCAGATCGTCTGCCGCACGTGCGAGGCACAGCGCGGTTTCTTCGATGGCATTCTGTTGAGCGGCACCGGCCTGCGTGCGTCTGCGCCGTCCAAGGTTATCGTAGAGTGACAGCGCCATATCGGTGATGATCTGTGCTATGGCATTGCGATAGCGTTCGCCATACAGCGTCGCCTGTTCACGGGCGACATCAAGCAGGAACGCTGCAGAACGCACGGTTGTGCGTTGACCTTGATGCTGATTTTTCTTGTCGTGACGCCGGGCTGGACGGCGGCGGTTTGTGCCCATACCAAGCACGATATTGCTCCACAGTTGGAATGTATCGTATTCGACATGATTAAATAATGCAGAAGAAGAGATTGAGTTCCAGCGTATAATTGGAGTTGTTTTATACTATATTCCTGGGTGTGAAGAATTTAACAAAAGAAAGTCCGGAAAATTTCAGCTTTTTATAGAATGGGTTGTTTGGGGCGCCTGGGTAATTTTCTGTTGGTTTGGGATGCTTGACACCCGAAACATGCCTCAAGTTTCATGATGCGGAAATGTGTAGGGCACGAGAATGCCGGAAGAAGACAGAGAAATCTATATGGGTCTTGAGCAGTATGTATACGCTCAAGTTCCCGGCAGTGGCGTGCTCGAGGGTATCCCCCGGAACAAAAAAGCGGGTTTTGCTGGAGATAAACATTTTGAGGAGCGTGCGGTTGCACAGCTTGTTCTGGAGCATATCAACTTTTGGCCGTGTGACTTGCATTCGGAACCGAATGGTGAAGACACCCCGCCCGATGTGAGAGCAACTCTGGCAGATGGCAGGACAGCGGTAGATGTCGAGGTAACCAAGCTTGTTGATGGAAAAATTCGCGAGAGCCGTGCAGTTCTGCATCTTGCGGAGTGGAATAAGGAGCTTACGCCACTTCAAGCCGTAGAAGCAAAAGAACGGGCGTTTTCACTGGCACGGAAAGCAAGCAAGGCTGCGCTTGAAAAGGGAGAAGACCGGGACGCGGCTTTCTGGAGAACACTCAAGGAAAACCATCCTATACCGGATCATTGGAACCGTAGTGTCTATCGGGATTGGAGTGAGGGTGCGCTGTCGAAGAAACTGGACTCCATCATTCAGAAAAAAGATAAAAAACTTGCGAAGGCAGCCGTTTCTGGAGTGGACATTTTTCTGGCGATTTATGTACCTGAAAAGTGGATTACGGTTGAAATGATACGAAATGCCGACATATGCCAAAGATATAAATCCTTGAAGATCCGGCGGGCCTTTGTCGTGCTGGATTATGCTGGAGAGGCGCAAGGCTTTCCGGTGATCGAGCTTGAGTTGTAAACGTTAAAGCTGGCCTAAAAGGAAGGCCGGCACTGAACACCGGCCTCTCCCTTACACGTCCACAACCTCGACCGCGACGTTCCTGGCGTTTTCCTGGATGAAGCGAAAGCGCAGTTCGGGTTTACGGCCCATCAGGCTTTCCACGATGTCGTTGGTGCGGGCCCGGTCCTCGGCAGGCGCCACCACCTTCAGCAGCGTGCGCTTGGCCGGGTCCATCGTGGTTTCCTTCAGATAGGCAGGCGGCATTTCGCCCAGCCCCTTGAAGCGGCTGATCTCGACCTTCGATCCGGCCTTGAACGATTTCTTCAACTGCCGGTCGCGATCCGCATCGTCCATTGCGTAGACCGTCTTCGCACCCTGGCTCAGGCGATAGAGCGGCGGGCAGGCAAGGTAGAGCCGGCCGGCGCGCACGACCTCGGGCAGTTCGCGGTAGAAGAACGTCATCAGCAGCGATGCAATGTGCGCACCGTCGACGTCGGCGTCGGTCATGATGATGATGCGGCCGTAGCGCAGCTTATGCAGGTCGAACCGCTCGCCCGAGCCACAGCCCAACGCCTCGATCAGGTCTTTCAGTTCCTGGTTCTGGCGCAGCTTGTCGGTCGAAGCCGAGGCGACGTTGAGGATCTTGCCGCGCAGCGGCAGCACCGCCTGCGTCTCGCGCGAACGTGCCTGTTTGGCCGAACCGCCGGCCGAATCCCCTTCGACCAGGAAAATCTCGGTTCCCTGTGCGCTCTCGCGCGAGCAGTCCGTCAGTTTGCCCGGCAGGCGCAGGCGGCGGGTGGCGGATTTGCGCGGCGTGTCCTTGGCTTCCCTGCGGCGCAGGCGTTCCTCGGCGCGCTCGATCGCGAAAGCCAGCAGATTGTCCGCCGTGGCCGGGTCGCCGGTCAGCCAGTGGTCGACGCGGTCGCGCAGCGCCGCTTCCACAAATTTGGCAGCCGACGGGCTGGTCAGTTTTTCCTTGGTCTGGCCCTGAAAGTGCGGATCGCGGATGAACACCGACAACTTCGCCGCGCAGCCCGCGAATAAATCGTCTGCCGTGACCTGTGCGGCGCGGCGGTTGTTCTTCAACTCGCCATAAGCGCGCAGGCCCTTTAACAGCGCGGCACGGAAGCCGTTTTCGTGGGTGCCGCCCAGCGGCGTCGGCACGGTGTTGCAGTATGTGTGCACGAACCCGTCGGCGCGTTCCACCCAGGTGACCGCCCATTCCATGCGCCCCTGATTGTCCGGGAACGTCGCGTCGCCCGAAAACGGGGCGGGGATTACCTTCTCCATTCCTTCGGTGTCGGCCGCCAGACTGTCCACCAGCCCGCCGGGGAAATGCAGCACGGCCTCGGCCGGAACGGCGTCGCCCTTGATCAACGACGGATCGCACGACCAGCGGATTTCCACGCCGCGGAACAAGTATGCCTTCGATCGGCACATCCGGTACAACCGCTCCGGCTTGAAGCCATGCTCGCCGAAGATCGCCGGGTCGGGCTTGAAGCTGACCGAGGTGCCGCGCCGGTTCGCCACTGCGCCGCCATTCACCAGCTTGGTGATGGATTTGCCCCGGGCGTAGGACTGCTTCCACAGCTTCTTGTCGCGCGCCACTTCCACGTCCATGCGTTCGCTGAGCGCATTGACCACCGAACTGCCCACCCCATGCAGACCGCCCGACGTCGCATAGGCCTTACCGCCGAACTTTCCGCCCGAATGTAACGTTGTAAGAATGACCTCCAACGCACTGAGGTTTTTGAATTTTGGATGTGGATCGACCGGAATGCCACGGCCGTTGTCGCGCACCGTCAGCCAGTTGCCGGGGGCGAGCTTCACTTCGATGAACGACGCATGGCCGGCCACGGCCTCGTCCATCGAATTGTCGAGGATCTCGGCCGCCAGATGATGATAGGCGGATTCATCCGTGCCGCCGATATACATGCCAGGACGGCGGCGGACGGGCTCCAGCCCTTCCAGGACTTCGATGTCTTTTGCCGAGTAGGAATCACTCGGGGCTTTCGATGCGCCGAAAAGGTCACTCATGTCGGGTTCCGGGGTCAGGGGCGGGTCTTGTAGCGGCGGACGGGAGTCGTCTTCAACCCCGGAGGTAATATACGGACGCTGCGCGCGCCCGTATACCCGTGAAACCGCCGCCAGACGGCCGCGCCCGTAGCAGTAACGGGCAGTCTTTCAGTTGTCGGCCTGGAGATGCGCTTCCAGAAACCACAGCGCCTTGTCGAGGTCGCGCGACAGGGCGGTCAGGATGTCGGCTGCATCGGCTTCACCTTTTTCGTCCAGTTCGTCGATGCTTTTGCGGGCGGCGTTGGCGGCGGCGCCGTAGCGCGTGACCAGCGCTTCGACATGGTCCCTGCCGGCATAGATATCGGTGGGGTAGGCGGCCAGCATCGACGATTTGACGACCATCTGCGTGGTGCCCAATGCGGTGCCGCCAATAGCCACGATACGTTCGGCAATGATATCGGCGTGACCGTCCAGCGTAGCTGCGAAACCGTCGAACATTTCGTGCAATCCGATGAAGTGCGGGCCCTTGACGTTCCAGTGGGCCTGCTTGGTAAGCGCCTTTAAGTCCAGCACGTCAGCCAGCCGTTCATTCATCAAAGCAATCGCGACTTTCTTGGTATTGCTCGAGAGATTGTTCTGGGTCTTGTGCATAAGTGCTCGTCCTCTGTTCTGAACTGGTTACAGATAGGAACGTCGGAAGTTTCTGCCAGCCTGCCGCGCGCTTATGACGGCGAATTAAGATAGCGTTCGGCAACGGGGGGATGCTTACTGCGGTGAAACGATGCGGCATGGGCCAGCGTCGCCCGGTCGGCTTCGGTCAGGCGCGTGGCTTCGCGCAGATGATCGGTCCAGGAATCGACCGCCCAGCTTTCCATCCACAATTCAGGATGGGCGACGTTCTCGAACAGACGCCAGTGCTTGGCGCCAACGCGCCGGCGGACACGCTCGCATTCCGCCATCACGGCGAGAAATGCCGTGCGGTCCTCGGCGGCGATTTCATAGCGCAGCACCTCGAGCACCTGTTCACGGCTTTTGGGCAGAATGGCGGCCAGTTCCGGCGCCGGGGCTTCGGGCTGCGGCTGGCTGAATCCTTTGGGTATCGGCGCTTCGGCTCCAGCGTCGAGCACCTGCCGCCGCACCGCGAGTGCCGCGAGGATACCGACGATGCCGGCCAGACTCAGCGATACGGGCACACCGGCCAGAGTGGCCATCCAGCCCCAGAAGGCCGACCCGGCGGCCAGCGCACCGAAAAAGCAGAGCTGGTAGATCCCCATCGCACGGGCGCGCACCCAGGACGGGCAGGCGAGCTGCGCGGCGGCCTGCACCGTACTGGCCGCGCTGATCCAGCCGATACCGAACAGAACCATGGCGATCCCCGCAATGCTCCAGTGCGCGATCAGCGCCAGCGCCAGCATCGCAATACACGACACAAGGGTAGCCGTCAGCACGATGCCGCTGCGATTGAGTCTGCTGCGTAACAGCGGCAGCAGAAAACCGCCGCCGACCGCGCCCGCGCCCATCAGGCCAAGCAGAATGCCGTAGGCTTCGGGGCCCAGCAGCAGGCGGTCCTTGACGATCAGCGGCAACAGCCCCCACGGGGCGGACGTAAAGGCGAAAAACGCCACGGCCCGCACGATGGCGGCGCGCATCGCCGGTGTGGCGGCAACGAAGCGTATACCGGTGGCGACCGCGGATAAAAAATGTTCGCGCGGCAGATGGGTTTCCGGCGGCACGCGCTTCCAGAAATAGACCACCCCGATCACGCCGAGGAACGAAACGGCGTTGACGGCAAAGGCGGCCTCGGCCCCGGCGGCGGCCACCAGCAGCCCGGCGATCGCAGGGCCGACGGCGCGCGCCAGATTGAAACCGATCGCGTTCAGCGCCAGCCCCTGGACGAGGTCGTCGCGTGGTACCGTTTCGGGGATGGTGGCGGCCCAGGCGGGCATGTTCATCGCCGACCCGGCGCCGATCGCGAAGGTGAACCCCAGCAGCATCCACGGTGTCATCAGGCCCAGCCCGGTGCAGACCGCCAGGGCGGTGGCGGCCAGCAGCATCCAGCCCTGCGTGCCCAGCAGGAACAGGCGGCGATCGACGATGTCGGCCAGCGCGCCGGCGGGCAGTGCGAACAGAAAAACCGGCAGCAGTGTCGCCGCCTGCACCAGGCTGACCATCAGCGGATCGGGCGCCAGGCTGGTCATCATCCAGCCGGCGCCGGTGTTCTGCATCCAGGTGCCGAGCGAGGCAGCCAGGTTGGCGATCCACAGGGCGCGAAAAACCGGGTGGCGTAAAGGCGTGAGTGCGGCGGGAAGAATCATGACCCGACTATGATCGTTCGCATGAACTCAGAATGAAAGAGCCTTCTGCCGTCATTCAACCATGGCTGGTATGTGCGCGTGCTTATCCGCCGGCGACATAGCCGCGCTGCGTGGTTGCCATTTTCCGTGCAGCAAGACTTCCGTGTGCTTGAAGCGCGCCTTGTAGGCCATCTTGGGACTCTCCGGCACCCAGTAACCCAGATACACATAGGGCAGTTGCAGCGTGCGCGCATAGTCGACCAGCCACAGGATGGCCCAGGTACCCAGCGAACGTTTCTGCAGGGCAGGATCGAAGAAGGAATAAACCGCCGACAGCCCATCACCGAGAAAATCCGTCAGGCAGGCGCCGAGTAAAGTTTCGTTTTCGGCACGAAACTCGATCAGCGCGGTGGCGATCGGTGAATCCTTGACCATGGCGCGATAATCGTAAAACCCCATCATCGCCATATCGCCATCGGCGTGGCGCGCCTGCTGGTAACGCTGGAACAGGGCGAACTGCTCGGACGTTGCGCGGGCCGGCATGACGTAACCTTTCAGTTCGGCATTGTCGCGCAGGATGCGCCGCAAGCCGCGATCGGGCGTGAAGGCGGCGACGTCGATACGGATCGGAATGCATGACGAACAGCCGACGCACACCGGCGTGTAGGCGATGTTGTGGCTGCGCCGGAATCCCTGCCGCGACAGCCGGTCGTGCAGCGGATCGGCATCCGGGCCGGACAGTTCGGTGACCAGCTTGCGTTCGACCCTGCCCGCCACATACGGGCAGGGGAGCGGCGTGCTGGTGTAGAAAAATTGTGGCCGGTCGGACTGCGAGGTTTTCATCGTTGGCTGGAAGCGTGATGCCCATCGGGCGGGCGGGGCAGTTTCCCCGATCTGAGCGGATAGGGTCAACTTTTTGTGGGTGGCTGATCACGAAATGGCAGCCCTTCACTTGGCGACGAAACACCGCAGAGCATAAATTTAGAGAAACTTTGCAATCTTTTATACAATATAAAACTGTATGAAGACGGGTAAATATAAATTATTGACGTTATTGGTTTGCTAATAAAAGTTAATATTATTTTTTGTAAAAAGATCATTTTTAGAGGTTGGTATTTTTTTATTCAAAGAAAATTCGGTATACTGCAACCGATGATTAATTTATCGACTCCAAGAGGTTAATATCGTGTCACTGCGGACAAGTTTCCGAAACAAACTAACTGTATATTCTGCAATTGTCGGCCTGTCTGTTATCGGACATGCGTCCGCACAGACGTATCAACAGACTTTCATGGCAGTTGGATCGCCTTATACGTTTTCAACACCGCAGACCGTTACGGCGGTGGGGGTGAATTACGGTATCTTGGTGGATAACGCGACCGTCAATTACGGTCAGTTGGCGCTCTCCACGTCTGGGGTTGCGGCTGTAGGTGTGACGCTTTCAGGAACGTCGCCCAGCTTCACCGTTGTCGGCGGTAACGCAGCGGCAGAGCGCAGCACGATCAGAACGACAGGGAACGGCGCGAACGCGATTACCGCGACGGGCGGGACATTGTCTCTGACCAATACGGACGTTTCGACAGCCGGGTGGTCGCGCTCGGACGGGATCGCGCTTTTCGGTAACGCATCGGCCACGCTGACGAACACGACGGTCACCACTGAATATGTGGGGGCGTCAACCAATGCTCTGGGGGTGAATTTCGGTATCTCGATGGAGGGTACCAGCCAGTTGAGCATGACCGGCGGCTCGGTAACCACGAAAGGTTATTATGCCACTGCGGTGGATATTAGCGGTACGGCCAGCGCGACATTCACCGACGTGACCATCTCCACTCAGATGGCCAGCGGCACACCGCCGCCCGGTACGGCGTCGGCCGGGATTCGGCTGCGTGAAGCCGGTTCGTCGGTGACGGTCAATGGCGGCTCGATCACCACAGCCGGCATGTCTTCGTGGGGGATATTCTCCGATACGGGAGGCAACAGCATCACCGTTGCCGGCACCACGATCAATACGACAGGCGACCAGGCCAGCGCCGTCCGTTCGGCTGGTGTTGCCGACATCACGATCCGTGGCGCTGATATCAAGACCACCGGCGCCAGTGCAACTGCGGTGCTTGGCGGCGGAACGAGCACAACTCTCGGAACGATCACGATTTCCAGCACCAGGATAGAAACCGGTTCTGGCGGGGTCTTGGGGTTCGGCAGCAAGAACAATACCCATGGTGTGCAGACGGACAGCTCCACCAATCTGACGATGACCGACGTGGATGTGATCCTCAACGGCAAGAACTCGCAGGGGGTCTGGATCTTCGGCGGAAACCACAGCGGCGTGGCCACGATCACCGGCGGTTCGTTCACCGTCAGAAGCACGGGGACGACATCGAACGGCATGGTTGTAGCCAACGGTGTGGCCAATGTAACTGGCACGACGTTCACGATCGAGGCCGCTGCTGGGGCAATCGCGACAACGGGGATTTTCGCCCAGTCGAACAGCCAGGTGATGGTCAGCGGGGCGACGTTCAATAACTCGAGCTCGTCAATTGGCGTGCTGGCGCGCGACGCCGACACGGTCATCACGCTGCAGAGCGGCACGGCGATCTCCAACCTGTCCGGCGCCAATGGCTACGGCGTGCAGGCCGATACCGAAGGCCGGGTCAATATCGACAACAGTTCGGTGACGATGGGCGGGACCGCGGCATATGCGGCGCGGATCCTGAGCGGCGGCACGGTGGCGCTGACCAATGGCGCCAGCCTGACGGCGAACGGCGCCGATGCGGCAGCCGTCTATTCCAACGGCACTGACACGCAGACCAACACGCTGAGTGCGGCGAACAGCACGATCACCAGCACCCAGCACGCGGCGCTGCTGGTGCGCGGCGGCAACATGCAGGCGACGTTCACCGATGCGGCCGTCAGCGGTGCGACGGCGTTGTTCGATGTGTCGAATGCGATGTCGGGCGCCACGCCGGTGCTGACGAACCCGGGCACTCTGACGGTGACGGCCGATCATTCGTTGCTGACCGGCGCGGCACGGCCTGGTGCGGATTCCACGCTGGATCTCACGCTGAACAACGGCACGCTGTGGATGATCACCCCGGCGACTGCCTCGACGGTGGCGCCGGTATCGGCCGATCCGCTGGCACTGTCACGGGTCAGCAGCCTGACCAACAATGCCAGCACGGTGGAATTTGCAGCACCGGTCGGCGGCGTGTTCGGCACGCTGCAGGTCGACCACGCCTACACGGCATCCGGCGCTGCGATGGTGCGGATGAACACGGTGCTGAACGCCGGCGGTGCATTGGCCGACCAGACCACCGACCGGCTGATCGTCAACGGCAACGCGACGGGCACCACGCTGGTTTCGGTGCAGAACGC
>JAVBUO010000047.1:0-33856 GCA_031555315.1 Acetobacteraceae bacterium | reverse complement strand
CAGTAACGGGCGTAAACGCTCCCATTGCGCATCACTCAGCCAGAATTCTCCGGGCATCACCGTATCCCCACCAATCACAGGGGGAAATACGAATCACACGACGCGTTATCGTGTAAACAGTTTATGGGTCCTGATCGTAGCCTTCAGTTTTTAGCATTAACATCCGCGCTCCGGTTGACGCAGCATGACGGCGGCGCGTTGAAAAATGTCGAGCTCTTAGCTCTGTTCTGAGCAAGCCCACTCGACTGTTGAATTTTCTGCTGTATCCGCTGAGCAAGGAATCCCCCCCGGGTTGCCCCGAGGGGTACCCCAGATTGCTCTGGGGGATCATCCTTCAGTGGTTAAACCACATTACCGTGGCTTCCCCACCAACTCCCACACGCAGCTTGCCCTCGGTAATACGTGCATGTCAACATCCAACTATTCGATGAATAATAGTAGGTGGAAATAGTCTTATTCCCCCTCTGATGAAATGGAAAAAAATGATCACCAAGATTGAAGAAGGGTTAATTCTGGCGCTGGATCTTGGCATTGCATCCTGCGGCTGGGCGTTGCTTCGCTATCATGCACCGGGGCACGGCAGCATCGTTGACATGGGGGTATGGCTGTTTGATGCGCCCGAGACAGATAAAGAGCGAACCCCGACCAACCAGCTGCGCCGCCAGCATCGCGGGTTGCGCCGTGTTCTGCACCGGCGCCGTCAGCGCATGGCCGGTATCCGGACATTGTTTGCCGATGCGGGACTGATCCCCACTAACCAATCGGACGCCTTGAAACGCCCGGGGCTTGATCCGTGGAATTTGCGTGCCGAGGCACTTGACCGAAAGCTGACAGGCGAGGAACTGGCGATCGCCTTGGGCCACATCGCCCGGCATCGCGGTTTTAAATCCAACAGCAAGCGCGACAAAGGCGGGAACGCATCCAAAGACACGTCAGCCATGTTGGGGGCGATTGATGCGACCCGCGAGAAGCTTGCCCAGTACCGCACCGTTGGTGAAATGTTCGCCCGCGACGAAGAATACAGAACCCGCAAACGCAACCGTGACGGCGATTACACGCGCTCCGTCCTGCGCGATGACCAACTGGCAGAAGTAAAATCAATCTTCCAGCAGCAACGCCGTTTCAAAAACGCGCACGCCACAGAGAAACTGGAAGATGCATTTATCGACGTGGCATTTTACCAGCGCCCCTTGCGGGACAGTGATGATCTGGTGGGGTTCTGCCCGTTTGAAACAGGCGAACGCCGCGCTGCCAGACATGCGCCATCTTTCGAACGGTTCCGGATGCTCTCACGCCTGATGGCGTTGCGGATCGGCCCCAAAGGGCACGAGGAAACGCCATTAAGTGAAGCCCAACTGCAACAAGCAGAAGCAGGTTTCGGAAAGCAGAAAACGGTCAGCTATAAAACCCTGCGTAACATACTGGGGCTTGGAGAAAGCATCCGGTTTGCCGGTGTTTCGGACGAACACGAAAAAAATGACTTTGTCGTTCGGACGGGAAGTGCCGCAGAAGGCACATCCGCCTTGCGTAATGCTGTAACTGAATACGCCGATGAACATGCCTGGAAAAGCTTGCTGAATACCCCGGAAAAGCTGGATGCTGCTGCGGCAATCATCACATTCCGGGACGATCTTGCGTCCATTCGTAATGGCCTGAGCGATCTTTCCCTGGAGCCAACGGTTCTGGAAGCCTTGATGGCCGCTGTTGAGAGCGGGAAGATTTTTGAAAAATTCAAAGGCGCAGGTCATATATCAGCCAAGGCCTGCCGCGCCCTTATCCCGCACCTTCGCAAGGGCATGATATATTCCGATGCCTGCGCCGCGGCTGGGTACACCCACACAGATCGTGTGGAAACCAAGATCGAGGAGATCGGCAACCCCATTGCCAGAAAAGCTTTCTCGGAAGCGATGAAGCAGGTGAAGGCGCTGATCCAGGTGTATGGCCTGCCCGGCGCCATTCACGTAGAACTGGCGCGCGATGTCGGTAAAAGCAAAGAAGAACGCGACCAGATCCGGAGCGGAATTGATAAGCGCACCAAGACCAAGGAAAAACTGAAAGAGCTGTTCAAAACCGATGTCGGTGCCGAACCGAAGAGCGGTGAGGATCTGTTACGCTACGAGTTGTGGCGCGAACAGAATGGCCGTTGTCTGTATAGCGACAGAACAATCGATCCACGCCAGATTGTGTCGACGGACCGCACACTGGAAGTAGACCATATCCTGCCTTGGAGCAGATCTTTCGACGACAGCTTTCAGAACAAGACGCTGTGCTTCGCAAAAGAGAATCAGGACAAAAAAGGGCGTACGCCTTACGAATGGATGGGGGGAGATGCGTCGCGTTGGGATCTGTTTGTTGCGGCCGTTGAGAGCAACAAACAGATGAAGGGATTTAAAAAACGCAATTACCTGCTGAAAAACTCCAAGCTCCTGGAAGAAAAATTCAGCACCAGGAATCTGAACGACACACGTTACGCAGCCAGGCTTCTGGCAGGTGCGCTGGATGCACTTTATCCAGAAACGGATACCAGGCTGGAGAGCGGAAAAACCGTTCGCAATCGCCGTATCCGCACCCGCCCGGGGCAGTTAACCAATATCCTGCGCCATAGCTGGGGCTTGCAGCGATTAAAGAAAGACCTGAACGACAAGCGCCTGGAAGACAGCCGCCATCATGCACTGGACGCCGTTATTGTCGCTGCCGCGACAGAAAGCACCATGCAGCAGATCACCAAGATTGCGCAGGAAGCCGAACGGCGCGGTGAACGCCGCATCTTCGTGGATTTTCCCGAACCGTGGGACGGGTTTGTTTCGGATGTCGAGGCACGCTATCGGGAACTGTTCGTTGCCAGGGCTGAACGCAGACGCGCACGTGGTGAAGCGCACGCCGCAACCATCCGCCAGATTTCCGAACGTGATGGCGTACCCATCGTTTACGAACGGAAGCCGGTCGATAAACTGACCGAGGCCGATCTCAAGCGTATCAAAGACCCGGAGCGGAATGCAAAACTGATCCACCTTTTGAAGCAGTGGATCGCCGCAGGTAAACCAAATGGCGGCCCGCCAACCTTGCAGGCAGAAGGAAATGGAGGGGCGGATAAAATCCGGAAAGTCCGCCTGGCCACAGATAAGAAAGCCGATGTTCTGGTACGTGATGGTGCGGCAGATCGCGGCGAGATGGCGCGCGTTGATGTTTTTCGCAAGCAGAACGCACGCGGCAAGTGGGAGTATTTCCTGGTGCCAATCTACCCGCATCAGGTTTTTGATGAGCAGGACTGGCCCCTCCCCCCTAATAGGGCTGTCGCGCATAGCAAACCAGAGCCAGAATGGCCGGAAATGACCACAGCGCATGAATTCCTGTGGAGCATCTATCCCATGTCGTTCCTTGAAGTGGAAAAATTGGATGGAACATTAATCGACGGGTATTTCCGTGGATTGGATAGAAGCACTGGAGCAATCCACCTGTCCAAACACCATTCGAAAGACATTCTTGAACGCGGCATCGGGGTTAAAACCGCTAAGGCATTTCGGAAATATCAGATAACCCGGCTTGGCCAGAGGTTTGAAATAGAGCGGGAAAAGCGCACATGGCATGGCGTGGTCTGCACATAGCACTGCCATCGCGCCTGTCCCTTGCCGACGGGCAGATCGTCGTTCAGCAGGAAGACGGGGATGCCCGCCTTCCGCTGGAAGACATTGCCTGGATTGTTTTGGATACCCATAGCTCCACATTGAGTGGCGCATTGCTATCGGCCTGCACGCAAGCGGGTATAGCCCTGATCGTCACGGATGAAACCCACACACCATCGGGTGTGATGCTGCCGTTTCATCGTCACCATCGGCAGGCCGATATTGCACAGCTGCAGATAGCCGCCAGTGCGCCTGTGAAGAAGCGGCTATGGCAGGCAATTATTCAAAGCAAGATTGCCAATCAGGCCAGCGCGATGGAAAGCGTTGGCGCCAAGGATTTCGCTCCGCTGCGCGCCATGAGCAGCCGGGTTGGCTCCGGCGACCCCGACAACCTGGAAGCACAAGCTGCCCGCCATTACTGGGGGCGTTTTTGGCCACAGTTCCGCCGTGAAGACGAAGGCGACCGCCGTAACAAGATGCTGAACTATGGCTATGCCGTTGTCCGTTCAGCCGTCGCACGCGCTCTGGTGGCCAGTGGTTTGCTGCCGGCCTTTGGATTGAAACACGCATCGGCTACAAATGCCTTTAATCTGGCCGACGATCTGGTCGAGCCATTCAGGCCATTCGTGGATATTCTGGCATGGCGCACAGCAGGGAATGGCCCAGCCAGACGTGATACGCTGACCCTTGAGGACAGACGCATCATGGCGGGAGTGCTTCTTGCCGAATGCCGGCTGGCTGGCGAGACATTAACTTTACTGACCGCCACCGAACGGGCAGCCGCATCACTGGTTCGCAGTCTTGAGGCCAAATCCCCTGCCCTGCTGCAGTTGCCGGACTTACTGCCGTGAAACCAGAGGATATACGAATCTTGTGGTTATTTGTTTTCTTCGATCTGCCGGTTGGCACCAAACCAGAGCGTAATGCGGCCACACGCTTTCGAAATTTCCTGAAAGATGATGGCTATATGATGCTGCAATTTTCCGTGTATGCGCGAGTATGCCGTGGCGAAGATGCCGTGGATAAGCATATACAACGTGTGACACGCAGTTTGCCAAAGCAGGGCAGTATCAGGGCATTACAGGTAACAGACCGGCAATATGCGCGGATGAAGTTATTGCTTGGACAGGCAGGAAAAAATGAAAGAATCGCGCCCCAGCAAATGGTCCTGCTCTGATTTTTCCCCTGTTTCAGAAGGAAAAACCAGAGCTTTCTCAATATTCTAGCCAATCGGTAGTCTACCAGATGGGAGTTGGTAGGGAAGCCACGGCGCCAGTCACCAGCCCCTCCTGTCCGCTGTCAGTCTACCAGATGGGAGTTGGTAGGGAAGCCACGGCCTGATGCGGTGGCTCGACATCCAGATTCCGAGTCTACCAGATGGGAGTTGGTAGGGAAGCCACGGCATCGGCTTTCGAGGATGCGGCGACCGGCGGAGTCTACCAGATGGGAGTTGGTAGGGAAGCCACGGCCAGACTACCGCGCACAAGTGGGCGCACGCCAGTCTACCAGATGGGAGTTGGTAGGGAAGCCACGGCCTGACGACCGATGCCGGGCTGCGCACCGCAAGTCTACCAGATGGGAGTTGGTAGGGAAGCCACGGCGCCAGCGGGGCGCAAGCCCGAAGACCAGAAAGTCTACCAGATGGGAGTTGGTAGGGAAGCCACGGCCCAGCCGCAGCGTGGCGCGCCGGGCACGAAAGTCTACCAGATGGGAGTTGGTAGGGAAGCCACGGCCAGCTGCTTCACCGTTTCCTTGGCGATCTTAGTCTACCAGATGGGAGTTGGTAGGGAAGCCACGGCCGATGCGGACAGCATTACCCTGCGCGTGCCAGTCTACCAGATGGGAGTTGGTAGGGAAGCCACGGCCGTGACGAAGCAAAGCATGCATAAAGTGGAAGTCTACCAGATGGGAGTTGGTAGGGAAGCCACGGCAAGATCGTGCGCGACGGGCGGACTTTCCGGAGTCTACCAGATGGGAGTTGGTAGGGAAGCCACGGCCAAAACATGGCGCGCTTACAGAGATTTTTTAGTCTACCAGATGGGAGTTGGTAGGGAAGCCACGGCCATCTCGTGTGTCCTCCGACGATGAGTGCGAGTCTACCAGATGGGAGTTGGTAGGGAAGCCACGGCCGCCGTGCTGTGATGGCCGCGTCCTCGATCAGTCTACCAGATGGGAGTTGGTAGGGAAGCCACGGCTCTCGCGACCGAGCCTGACCTGCTTTATATAGTCTACCAGATGGGAGTTGGTAGGGAAGCCACGGCTGTGCGGTTTGCGTTCTGCTGATTTTCACGAGTCTACCAGATGGGAGTTGGTAGGGAAGCCACGGCCCGACATCACCCGCCGCCAGCGCCGCACCCAGTCTACCAGATGGGAGTTGGTAGGGAAGCCACGGCGTCTGCACGCGCCGATCGTGCACTGCGGCGAGTCTACCAGATGGGAGTTGGTAGGGAAGCCACGGCGGATACCGCGAGCAGTCATGAGAGTCCTTGAGTCTACCAGATGGGAGTTGGTAGGGAAGCCACGGCTGCACTCGCCTGAACCAATGCCTTATTTTCAGTCTACCAGATGGGAGTTGGTAGGGAAGCCACGGCCGGACAATCGAAGCGTGCGAGGGGCAGTGAAGTCTACCAGATGGGAGTTGGTAGGGAAGCCACGGCGGCCATTACGCGGCCCCTTTCTTCTGTTCTAGTCTACCAGATGGGAGTTGGTAGGGAAGCCACGGCAGATACCCGCGTTACGCGCGGTCAGCGTCAAGTCTACCAGATGGGAGTTGGTAGGGAAGCCACGGCTGGGGTTCCCGTTAGGATGGACCGAATTAAAGTCTACCAGATGGGAGTTGGTAGGGAAGCCACGGCAAGCACCACGATCGAGTCAGATCAGGTCATAAGTCTACCAGATGGGAGTTGGTAGGGAAGCCACGGCAGTGCCGGCCGCCGATGCGTCGCTGGTTGAAGTCTACCAGATGGGAGTTGGTAGGGAAGCCACGGCGTTGTCGGAATGTCGAAAACATGCAGCAACAGTCTACCAGATGGGAGTTGGTAGGGAAGCCACGGCGCGTGTTCAGCGCCATGGCCGCATCGGGGAAGTCTACCAGATGGGAGTTGGTAGGGAAGCCACGGCGCAATCGGATGCTGGGCCGGGCGGATTACGAGTCTACCAGATGGGAGTTGGTAGGGAAGCCACGGCGCAGACACGTGATGCTATTGGCGTAATGTTAGTCTACCAGATGGGAGTTGGTAGGGAAGCCACGGCACTGTGCTCAGATACTATACGCTTCGGATAAGTCTACCAGATGGGAGTTGGTAGGGAAGCCACGGCGCCACCTGACGCTGAGCGGCGAACCGGCGAAGTCTACCAGATGGGAGTTGGTAGGGAAGCCACGGCACTGGGGCCGCGAGATGCCCTGGGCGTGGCAGTCTACCAGATGGGAGTTGGTAGGGAAGCCACGGCGCCCACAGGCAGGACCGAGAACGGCCGGAAAGTCTACCAGATGGGAGTTGGTAGGGAAGCCACGGCCAACGATGGAAAAACCAGAAAAGGATCCGGAGTCTACCAGATGGGAGTTGGTAGGGAAGCCACGGCGCCTTATAGCGACAGGTGTAGCTACAGGTCAGTCTACCAGATGGGAGTTGGTAGGGAAGCCACGGCACGGGTCGGCAAGACTCTGTGGTCCGATTAAGTCTACCAGATGGGAGTTGGTAGGGAAGCCACGGCAGCCCCGCACAGACGTTCGATGCGGGCGGCAGTCTACCAGATGGGAGTTGGTAGGGAAGCCACGGCTGCACCGGCCCGGCATAAAATCGCCCGGCCAGTCTACCAGATGGGAGTTGGTAGGGAAGCCACGGCAGAGATGTCGATGACCTACGTTGCCGAGAAAGTCTACCAGATGGGAGTTGGTAGGGAAGCCACGGCGTGCCAATTTGCACGGTGCAGATTTGATCGAGTCTACCAGATGGGAGTTGGTAGGGAAGCCACGGCGGTATCCGATGCGCAGCTTCGTGCTTTGGTAGTCTACCAGATGGGAGTTGGTAGGGAAGCCACGGCCCATGGGTGACGTGGTGCCTTTCGATGCCTAGTCTACCAGATGGGAGTTGGTAGGGAAGCCACGGCCGACCAACAAACGCTTGTTCGTCATCATCTAGTCTACCAGATGGGAGTTGGTAGGGAAGCCACGGCCCAGGCGGGCATCACGCAGCCGCCGGCGTGAGTCTACCAGATGGGAGTTGGTAGGGAAGCCACGGCAACTAACGATGCCAGCGAACCGAAGAACAAAGTCTACCAGATGGGAGTTGGTAGGGAAGCCACGGCCTGGCCTATGCGCAGGGGCAATACCGGCTGAGTCTACCAGATGGGAGTTGGTAGGGAAGCCACGGCACCCCAGCACCGGCGTGACACATCAAGTGCAGTCTACCAGATGGGAGTTGGTAGGGAAGCCACGGCGCGGTTCGTGTTTGGCTGGTCGGCCGGTCTAGTCTACCAGATGGGAGTTGGTAGGGAAGCCACGGCTTGTAAACGCGCTTCCAGACGGCAGCGTGCAGTCTACCAGATGGGAGTTGGTAGGGAAGCCACGGCCCGAATGGCTGATGCTCGGCAACCGGGCGGAAGTCTACCAGATGGGAGTTGGTAGGGAAGCCACGGCCCACAGTCTCGACGCATGCCGAATTGCCCGAAGTCTACCAGATGGGAGTTGGTAGGGAAGCCACGGCTGCGCTTTTCAAACTGCGCCGGCTGATTTCAGTCTACCAGATGGGAGTTGGTAGGGAAGCCACGGCAGATCGCCGACATTCTCGGCGCGGCGCCCGAGTCTACCAGATGGGAGTTGGTAGGGAAGCCACGGCTATCTTTCCCCGCGCCGGGAATCAACCCTCCTGTATTCTGTTGGCAGCCGAAGTCCCCAGCGCACGAACGCTATTCCACCATCAGACGATCCGCGCCATCCTCTGGCGCCGCAGGTTTTTCCGCCGTCGCCCGTAATGCAACCCGGGACGCCTTGCTGATCTTCTTGCGGGCCTCGCCGGCCTTCTCGCCCTCCAGCGCTTCGCGCTTGATTACCTCGTTCACCAGTACGTCCCGGATCTGCTGGCTGTCTATCCGCACGTCCGGCGCCGCCCGGCGCAGTTCGCGACGGATCACGTCCAGCACCGGATCGGTCTGCAGCACGGCCCCTATAAAAAACCGCGACAGCACCTGCCGCTGCGCGTGGTATTCCCCCAGCACAGACCGCTGCCAGCCTTCCTTGCACCACAGATACAGCAGCTCGACATCGTTTTCCGAGCGCGGGTTCAGTTCGCAAAAGTCCAGTTCCAGCACCAGCTCCTGCTCGATCGGCTTTGAAAACGTCAGGTGATAGACGCGCCAGATAATGCCGTTGGTCAGCAACACCCAGTCCACCCCCTGGTTAGCCGCGTAATCGATCGCCTGTTTGACGTGCTGCTCCTTCAGTTCCAGCCCGATCGCCTTCACCTCGATCAGTGTCTGCAACTGCCCGTCGACCTTGATTGCCAGATCGCAGTATGTGCCGCGTATGGCGTGTTCCGACGTCAGGTCGGTGTATTTGTCGTACCCGAACACGTCGGCCAGCACATCCTTGATGATGGTGACCGTATCGGCCTCGCCCACATCGCGCGCCCGCGCCGCCGCCAGAACCGGTTGATACCGCTTCAGCCCCACCGTCAGGCGATCCGCCACTTTCTTCGGAACAGCCGCCATCGCGCATCTCCACCAACGATTGAATATGCCCGATGTTGTAACGGGTTGCGCGGAAAGGGAAGGGGGTAAATTTTGGGATTAAACCCAATATTGTATTGGCGAATGGGCATATTCCCATCATCAATCTCCCAACCACCGGGAGGCTGCCATGAGCGACCACACTGCCGCGCGTCCGGGGGTCACGCGCACCACTCCAACCGGTCGCCAGATCGGCGCCCGGCATCCACGAACGCCGCATCATGATAGGTCTGTCGCAGCAGCAGTTGGCACGGATGGCCGTCGAAGCCATGGCAAAAACCACCCCGCCCAAACAAGCATTGGGCAACAGTTCCGCGTTAGCCCATTTCGGTAATATCTAGCATATTGAATTGTATGATAAATTCAGCCGGAATGGTGGAGCTGAGGGGAATCGAACCCCTGACCTCCTCATTGCGAACGAGGCGCTCTACCATCTGAGCTACAGCCCCATTCCGTGCAGGGGCCGGTTTATCCTCGGCCTTGCGGGTTTCGTCAAGCGGGGGAACATGTTTTTACACTGCCATCGTCGCGGCGCGGCACACCGGCAGCGCGAAGGTTGCGCTCGCCCCGGAAAACCGGGCACAAAGAGACAGACACACAACCGGCTCGAACCGATCCGGAAACATTCCGGCGTCCCGCCGACAGGAGAGACCGATGGAGGCACTGCTCTGGCTGATCAACCAGGGGCTGGAACTGTACAAATGGGCGGTCATTCTGGCCGCGGTCTACAGCCTGCTGGTGGCGTTTGGGGTGCTGGACACCCGCAACCGGATCGTCTGGAGCATCGGCGACTTCCTCTACCGGATCACCGAACCGGCACTGCGCCCGATCCGGCGCGTTCTGCCCGATCTGGGCAATATCGACATCAGCCCGATCATCCTGATCCTGCTGCTCCAGGCGATGCAGATCTTCCTGGTCCGGACCGTGGCCCCCGCCCTGCTGTAACCGATGGACTGCATCCGCACCGGCGACGGGTTCGTCACCGTCGAGGTCAAGGTCCAGCCCAAGGCCCGCCGCCAGGGCACGCTCGGCCTGGGGACCGACGGGCGGCTGCGCATCGCGGTGAACGCAGCGCCCGAGGACGGCAAGGCCAACAAGGCGGTCATCGGCGTCCTGGCGAAATCTCTGGGTGTTCCTGCGCGCGCGATTGAAGTAATCGCTGGCGCGACAGCGCGCGAGAAAACCCTGCGTATCACCGGCGATCCCGCCGGCCTCGCCGCCAAGCTCGGAGCACTCGGATGACCCAGCCCGCCCCCACCGCCCGCCTGATCGACGGCAAGGCCATCGCCGCCCGGGTCCGCGCCGACGTGGCGGCGCGCGTCGCCACGCTGGGCTACAGGCCCGGCCTAACCGTGGTGCTGGTCGGTGAAGACCCGGCCAGCCAGGTCTATGTCCGCAACAAGGACAAAGCCGCGCAGACCGCCGGTTTCAACGCCCGGACCCTGCGCCTGCCCGCCGACACGCCCGAGGCCGCGCTGCTGGCGCAGATCGAGGCGCTGAACGCCGATAACGACGTCGACGGCATTCTGGTGCAATTGCCGCTGCCGCAGCACATCGACACGCAGAAGGTGCTGCAGACCGTCTCGCCCGCCAAGGACGTCGACGGGTTCCACCCGGTCAATGCGGGTCTGCTGGCCAGCGGCCAGGCGAAACTGGTGCCGTGCACGCCATTGGGAGTGATGAAGCTGCTGGCCGCGATGGATATCCCGACATCCGGCGCGCGCGCCGTGGTGCTGGGCCGCAGCGCCATCGTCGGCCGGCCGATGGCCGCGCTGCTGACCGCGGCCGACGCCACCGTGACCATCGCACATTCGCGCACCCGCGACCTGCAGGCCGAATGCCGCCGCGCTGACATTCTGGTCGCCGCCGTCGGCCGGGCGGAGATGGTGCGCGGCGACTGGATCGCCAACGGGGCAACGGTGATCGATGTCGGCATCAACCGCCTGCCCGACGGACGCCTGGTCGGCGACGTGGCGTTCGCCGAGGCATTGCCGGTCGCCGGCGCGATCACCCCGGTGCCTGGCGGGGTCGGCCCGATGACCATCGCCTGCCTGCTCGACAACACGCTGACCGCGGCACTGGCGCGCCGGGGCGGTTAATGCGCCGCCGGCTGCTCCTGCCGCTGATGCTGGTTCTGTTGCTGGCGCCGGGCGCACCGGCCCGGGCGGGTGACATCGACTGCACGCGCCCGGCCGGCACGGCGGAACGCACGATCTGCAACACACCGGCCCTGCGGCGCGCCGACGCGGATCTGGCGGCGCTGTATCGGCGCGTGCAGACCGCCACCCCGTACCCGATCGCGCTGGCCGATGCCCAGCAGGGCTGGCTGCGCACCCGTAACGCCGCCCGCGGGATCGACGCCATTCAGGCCGCCTATCAGGACCGCATGCGCGAACTGGCCCTGCTGGCCGCGCAACTGGACGCGGTTCGCGCGGCGATCGCCCCCGAAAATCTCGACACCATCTGCCTGCCGCTGCGCGAAGACGGCAACCCCGACGGCGAAAGCTGTTCGGTGATCGGGTTTGGGGATCTGGGCGGCGGGCTGGTGTATCAGTTGCAGGACTGGCTCGGAGACCCCGCCCAGGCCGGCAGCACCACGGGGGGCGGCAGCGCGGTGCTGCGCCGTGCGGGCGGACGGCTGGTGCCGGTGGCCTGGGTGTCGGGTCCCGATGCGCAGTACGGCACGCCGCAGATCGTCCGCACCGACACCGGCGAGACATTGCTGGTGCTGCCCGGCACCGCCGACGGGGACCTGCAACGCAATGCCGGCCGCCTTTTACAGCTCCATGGTGCCGACTGGGGCGCCGACTGGCACGAGGTGGACGACCTGGCATGGCTGAACGAGCTGCGTTACCGGCTGCCGCGCGGGCTCGAGATCCGGCGCGGCATTTTTCCCGACTATGCCGCGTTGCAAGCCGAAACGCCGCTGTGGCGCATCACCGACGCCGATACCGACACGCCGACCGGTGGCAGTGCGACGATCGAACTGGCGTTGCGGCGCAACCAGTTGGTGATCCGCGACCTGACCGTGGAACCGGCCGACCCGGCCCGCCCCGTACAGATCCGCTGACATACCAGTACCGCTGGTATCGCCTGGGTCGCTGCGCTGTTTTCAGGTTGACTTCGAAACAGCCGTAAATGTAGCCTTGGCTACACCATGAAGCATCAACCCGAACCTCAAACGGAAGCCGCCGCATTCGCCCCAATGGTTCCGGCCGATGTGCCGGTCAGCCTGCCGGAAGTGCATCGCAGTGTGCATGTGCCCGCCGTCGGCGGCTGGCTGCGCAAGTTCCTCGCCTTCCTCGGCCCCGGCTACATGGTGGCGGTCGGCTATATGGACCCCGGCAACTGGGCGACCGCGTTGGCCGGCGGTTCGGCGTTCGGGTACACGCTGCTTTCCGTCGCGCTGATCTCGTCGCTGATGGCGATCCTGCTGCAAGCGATGTGCGCGCGGCTGGGCATCGCCACCGGGCGCGATCTGGCCCAGTTGTGCCGCGAACGGTTTCCCCGCCCGGTCGGGCTCGGCCTGTGGGGACTGGCGGAGGTGGCGATCTGCGCCACCGACCTTGCCGAACTGATCGGCACCGCGATCGCCCTGGAACTGCTGTTCGGCATTCCGCTGCTGATCGGCGTGGTGCTGACAGCGCTCGACGCGTTGCTGATCCTCTATCTGCAGCGCCGCGGCGTGCGCTGGCTGGAAGCCTTCGTGTTCGGGCTGATCACGCTGATCACCGTGTGCTTCGCCTGGCAGATCATCCTGTCGGACCCGGTCTGGAGCGAAGTCGTCGCCGGCTACATCCCCGCCACATCGATCGTGCAGAACAACACCCAGCTCTACATCGCGCTGGGCATTTTGGGCGCCACGGTGATGCCGCACAACCTGTATCTGCACACGGCGATCGTGCAGTCGCGCGACTACGGCACCGACCTGTCCAGCAAGAAGGAGGCGATCAGGTATTCCACCATCGATTCCTCGCTGGCGCTGACCCTGGCGCTGTTCATCAACTCGGCGATCCTGATCGTCGCCGCCGCCACCTTCCACACGGCGGGGCACACCGATGTCGCCGAGATCCAGGACGCGCACGCGCTGCTCGCCCCGCTGCTGGGTGTGGCGGCGCCCGCGCTGTTCGCGATCGCGCTGCTGGCCAGCGGGCTGAACTCGACGATCACCGCCACGCTGTCGGGCCAGATCGTCATGGAAGGATTCCTGCGGCTGCGCATATCGCCGGTGCTGCGCCGGCTGCTGACCCGCGTCATCGCCATCGTGCCCGCGGTGATCGTCACCTGGCTGTACGGCGAAAGCGGCACCGCGCAGCTGCTGATCCTCTCGCAGGTGATCCTGTCGATCCAGCTGCCGTTCGCCGTCATCCCGCTGCTGATGTTCGTGACCGACAGGAAGCGCATGGGCGCCCTGGTCGCGCCGCGCTGGCAGGCGGTATTGGGGTGGAGTTGCGCGGCGTTGATCGTGGCCCTGAACGTCAAGGTACTGATCGACACGATCCTCTCCTGACTGGCCGCACGTATCCTCCCCCCTTGATATTTGCGTTCATGCCGCCCTGATAATGCGGCATGAACAGCATCACCCCTACCCGCTGGAAAGTCGCCGGGATGGACTGTCCGTCCTGTGTGCGCAAAATCGAAACCGCCATTCGCCGCCTGCCCGGCGCGACGGAGGTATCGGTCAACCTGCTGGCCGGCGAAATGACCGCCCGGCTGGACGGCACCGACCCGGCGCTGATCGAAACCACGCTGTCCGGCCTGGGTTTCACCGCCACGCGCACCCCGGAACGGCAGAGACAGGCGAATACCGGTGCGCACACGCACGACCATGCCGGCGTGAACACCAACGGCGCGTGGTGGCAGGACCGTAACATCCTGCTGGTCGCCGGGCTGATCGCCGTGCTGCTGGTCACTTCCGCCGCCGGATTTGCGTTGCCCGCGCTGTCGCACACGCTGTACACGGCCGTCGCGGTGCTGATGCTGCTGCCGTTCGGCAGACGCGCCATCGCGCTGGCGCGCGCCGGGTCGCCGTTTTCCATCGAAACGCTGACCTGCACGGCGGCGATCGGCGCCATCGTGATCGGCGCGGCGGAGGAAGCCGCGGTCGTGCTGCTGCTGTTCGCGATCGGCGAGGTGCTGGAAGGTCTGGCGGCGCGGCGCGCGCGCAGCGGCATCGCCGCGCTGATGAACCTGATCCCCCATACCGCGTTGGCGGAAACCGCAGACGGCGTGCGCGAAATCGCCCTCGACCAGTTACGCCCCGACATGGTGCTGCACATCCGCCCCGGCGATCGCGTCCCGGCCGACGGCACCATCATCGAAGGGGCGTCGGCGCTCGACGAAAGCCCGGTGACCGGCGAGAGCATCCCGGTGCAGCGCGGCGCGGGCGAAACGGTGATCGCCGGATCGATCAACACCGATGCGCTGCTGCGCGTGCGCACCACGCATGTCGGGTCCGACAACACGATCGGGCGCATCATCCACATGGTCGAGGAAGCCAGCGCATCGCGCGCCCCCACGCAGCGCTTCGTCGAACGCTTCGCACGCTGGTGGACGCCGGGCGCCATGCTGGTCTCCATTGTGGTGATGGTCGCACCGCCGCTGCTGAGCGGTGCGGCGTGGGAGACGTGGATCTATCGCGGGCTTGCCGTGCTGCTGATCGCCTGCCCGTGCGCGCTGGTGATCTCGGTTCCCGCCGCGATGGCCTCCGGCCTGTCGGCAGGGGCGCGGCGCGGGCTGCTGGTCAAGGGCGGCGCGGCGCTGGAGGGCATCGGCCAGGCGGTGACCATCGCGTTCGACAAGACCGGCACGCTGACCGAAGGCCGCCCGCGCGTCACCGACGTGGTGCCTGTCGACGCCAGCAACGCCGCCGGCCTGCTGGCCGAGGCCGCCGCCGTGGAACAGGGATCTTCGCACCCGCTGGGCCGCGCGATCCTCGACGAAGCCGCTTCGCGCAACGTGGACATTCCCCCGGCCAGGAATGCCGGCGCCGTTGCGGGCAAAGCGGTGCGCGCCGAGGTCAACGGGCGCGAGGTCATCGTCTGTTCGCCGCGTCATGCAGCAGAGCTCGGCGTGACGGTGGATGCACACGCACTGGAAACACAAGGCAAGACCACCGTCGCGGTGCTGAGCGACGGCGTGCATCGCGGCCTGATCGCCATGCGCGACGAACCGCGCGCCGATGCGGCCGACGCCATGGCAGCGCTGAAGGCGCTGGGCGTCGCGCCGGTCATGCTGTCGGGCGACAACGCGCGCACCGCGAAAGCCATCGGCGACGTGCTGGGGCTGGAGGCGCGCGCCGAACTGCTGCCCGACGGCAAACTGCGCGAGATCGCCGCATTGCAGGCCAAAGGCCCGGTCGTCATGGTCGGCGACGGTATCAACGATGCGCCGGCACTGGCGGCGGCTTCGGTCGGCATCGCGATCGGCACCGGCACCGACGTGGCGCTGGAAACCGCCGATGCGGCGCTGATCCGCCCGCGCATCATGGGGGTGGCCGATCTGGTGCGCCTGTCGCGCGACACGCTGGCCAACGTAAAGCAGAACGTCGCCATCGCGGTGGGGCTGAAGCTGGTGTTTCTGCTCACCACGCTGACCGGATATACCGGCCTGTGGATGGCCATTCTGGCCGACACCGGGGCGACGGTGCTGGTCACCATCAACGCGCTGCGGCTGCTGCGCTGGAGGTAAATCTTTAGCGGCAGCGCATCATCCAGCCGGTGTCGAGGTGGAAATGGTCGCGGTGCAGCGCGTTGTACTCCGGCCCCAGCGCCACCTTGAAGAACCCGCACGCCGCCCGATGCGCGGCGCGCAGAAAACGCCCCGGCGCGCCGGCATCGTCCCACCCGCCGGCCACCGTGATGCGCCGCCCGTCGGCCAGCCGCACCGCCGAGACATCCAGCGCCTGCCCCAGCGCGTGCTGGCTGAGCCAGACCGTGCTGTTGCGCACGTTGCGGCAGTTGTACACGCCCAGATGCTCGACGGCCGCCAGTTCCGCCCCCAGCATCTCGCGCGCCAGCGGACGCAGCGCGTGGCGTTCCCAGACCATGTAGGTCAGCGCCAGCGGGCACGCCATCACCGGCACGTTCGGGCGCATCGGCAGAATGCCGCCGCGCAGCCGCACCGGATGGGCGATGCCGCAGCCGCCTTCACCCGTCACCGGCGGCAGGAACGCCGCATCGGGCACGGCGATACGCAGCGACGTCAGACAATACTCGGCATCCCAGCGCGCCCGCAGCAGCTTGAAGCGGGTGGCGATGTCCGGCGGCGCACGCGGGTCCAGCGGCGCTAGCAGCCACACCGCCGCCAGCCCGGCCAGACCGAGCGCCACCACCGCCAGCAGGAGACGTCGCCAGAATTTCATCTTGCGGTCATCCTGTGCTAGGGAACGCCCTCGGCGCAACCGGCGTCAAACCCACTGATCGACCAGTGTCCGGGCAGTAGCGATTGCCGGAACATGGATGCGGGAAAATGCGAGCGTCGATACCATGAGCCTTTTCGTCTACTCCGCGCTGATCGCCCTGGCTGCGGTGCCGTGGCTGTACCTCTGCATGCGGCTGTATGTCGCCAGTTTGCTGTCCCTCGCCGCCTTGTCCGCACCGGCGCGCAGAACGGTCGGCATACTGGCGTATCTCCTGACGATCCCGTTCCTGGTCGCTCCGTTGTTTGCCGTGCTCGCCTTGCCGGGCGAAGTGGAAGGCGCGCGAGGGAGCCTGGCGCTGACCGCCTGGCAGGCGCTCTGTTTCGCACTGTCCGCCGTGCCGGCGTGTATTTACCTGCACCGCCAACGCCACGCGCTTCGCCGGTTGGAGTTCTTCAAGGAACGCAATTCCTGACGCGCAATCGGACAGATTCTCAGCGCAGGTCGCGGCGCATCACCCGCGCATCGTATCCGTCGTCGTAATAGCGCGCCCGCAGCCCGACCTGCACGAAGCCGTTGCGTTCATACAGCCGCCCGGCGGCGAGGTTGGCGGTCGAGACTTCCAGAAACATCGCCCGCGCGCCGCGTCGCGCCGCTTCGTCGAGCAGCGCCTGCAACAGCGTGCCGCCCACCCCCTGGCGGCGCGCCTCGGGCAGCACCGCGATGGTCAGGATCTCGGCCTCGTCGGCGGCCAGCCGGGCCAGTACGAAACCGCCACGACTGTCGATCAGCCCGAAAACCCCGGGCTGGGTCAGAAATCCGGCCAGCGTCGCCGCGTCCCAGGCGTCGTGCGGGAAGGCCGCCGCATGGATCAGTGCCATCGCCGGTGCATGGGCGGGGATGCAGAACTGCACGGTCAGCCGGGAGCGGGGCGCACATGGCGCGGCAGGCGGGCTTCGGGCGGATCGACATACAGCGGCTGGGCGGCGCGCGGCGCCAGCCGCCCGGCGTGGCGCGCCGCGGCGGCCAGCGCGAGACCCAGCGGTTCGACGGCATCGGCGCCCGCGGCCTGCTGCACCGGTGCCCCCTGTGCGCGCAGATGTTCGACCACCAACCCCGCCGCGTTGCCGGCGATCAGCACCGGCGCGGCGGGCACCGGCAGATCCGCCGGATCGAGGCTCCGCACCACACCGTCGCGTTCCAGAAACACCCGCCCGCGTTTGCTGTCCAGCGCGCACCAGACCGGCCAGTCCTGTGGCAACAGCGCCGCGATCGCCTCGCCGACGCTGACCCCGATCACCTCGATCCCCGCCGCCAGGCCGATCCCGTGCGCCAGCGCCAGCGCGGTGCGGATTCCCGTGAAACCGCCCGGCCCCACGGTGACCGCCACCGCGTGCAGATCGTCCACGCGCAACCCCGCTTCGGTCAGCACCGCTTGCGCCATGCGCGGCAACAGCGCGGCGAAACCGCGCGTTTCCTCGGCCATGCGCTGCGCGCGCACCGCGCCCTCCACCACCACCGCGGCGGAACAGCGCGCCAGCGCCGCATCCAGAACCAGCAGCTTCATTCCTACTGCAGGATGCAGGCTTCGTCGAAGCTCAGCCGCGGCAGCCGCGGATACAGCGCGGCCGGATCGCCGAAGCCGAGATTGACCAGGAAATTCGATCTCCAGCCGCGTTCGGTCAGGAACACCGCATCGACCTTCTCGTTGTCGAACCCGGACATCGGCCCGCAATCGAGGCCCACGGCGCGCGCCGCCATGATCAGGTAGGCGCCCTGCAGCGAGCTGTTGCGGAACGCCGTGACGCTGGCGAACTTCTCCTTGCCCTCGCCCGTGAACCACGGGCGCGCATCGGTGTGCGGAAACAGCCGCGGCAGGTATTCGTAGAATCTGGGGTCATAGGCAACGATCACCGTTACCGGCGCGGTAAGGGCTTTTTCCACATTGCCGGGCGACAGGGCGGGCACCAGCCGCTCCTTCGCTTCCCGGGTGCGCAGGAACATGAACCGCGCCGGCGACGAATTGGCGGAGGTCGGTCCCATCTTCAGCAGGTTGTAAAGTTCTTCGAGTTTCGAATCGGGAACCTCGCGGTCCTGCCACGCATTCTGACTGCGCGCCGACAGGAACAACCGGTCCATGGCTTGCTGATCGATCGGCATCACATCCCTCCTTGCTGCGGTATTAATCGGTTGCATACCCCATTTTCCGCGGCTCCGGAAGCAGACGGCATTGGACTTGAATCCGCATCAGTGGTTATTCAACCTCTTCCGGGTTACACTTCATCCTGTGTTCAAGCATTCCAACGGAAAGATGTCTGCATCCACGTCCAATCGCCGTCTGGCCTCGCCTGCCGTCAAGGCACTGATCCGCCGCCGTGCCGGGGAATTCGGCGCCCTGCTGCTGGCCCTGCTGGCCATCGCGCTGCTGGTCGCGCTGATCACCCACGACCAGCGTGATCCGTCGCTGAACACGGCGACGACTCGGGTGCCCCACAATCTGGCGGGCCCGTTCGGCGCTGCGGTATCGGACATCCTGCTGCAGGGCTTCGGGTTGGCCGGCGCGCTGCCGGCACTGGCGCTGCTGGGCTGGGCCTGGCGGCTGGCCTCGCACCGCCCGTTCGGCGCCGTGTGGCTGCGGCTGATCGCACTGGCGCTGGGGGTCCCCGCGCTGGCCGCGGCGCTGGCCGCGCTGCCGGTCGACATTGCGTTCCCGACCCGGGCCGGACTGGGCGGCATCACCGGGGCGACGATCTCGCCCGGTCTGCAGGACACCATCGGCGGCACGTTCGGCCTGCTGGGGCGGCTGGTGGTGGCGGCCCTGACTTGGGTGGTCGCCGGTACGCTGTCGATCATGGCGATGGGACTGACCGCGGGCGAATGGAAAACCGCCGGCCAGCACATGGCCGGCGTGGCCGCGGCCTCGGCCATGGTATCGGCACAGGGCGGCAAGCATGTGGGCGGCGCGGTGCTGCGTTCCGGCGGCTGGCTGCTGCGCCTGTTCCGGCGCAAGCCCGCAGCGGCGCAAACCCCGGCTGTACTGCCGCGCCGCGACTGGCAGGCCGATGACGAGGAAACCGCCCCGGCATCGCCGCCGCCGCGCGTGCAGGTGCCGCCACAGCCGCGCGCCGCGGCGCGCAAGCGCCCGCCGCCGCGCCAGGAGGTTCTGCCGCTGGCCGACGGCACCTGGCAGTTGCCGTCGCTGTCGCTGCTGACCCCGGCGCCGGCGCGCACCGCCACCGGCCCCAGCGAGGATGCGCTGCAGGCCAACGCGCAGTTGCTCGAAAACGTGCTGGGCGATTACGGCGTGCAGGGCCGCATCGTCGAGATCCGCCCCGGCCCGGTGGTGACTCTGTACGAACTGGAACCAGCCCCGGGCATCCGCAGTTCGCGGGTCATCGGTCTGGCCGACGACGTGGCGCGCAGCCTGTCGGTCACCGCGGTGCGCATCGCCACCGTGCCGGGCCGCAACGTGATCGGCATCGAAGTGCCGAACGCCAAGCGCGAGACCGTCTATCTGTCGGAAATGATCGGCCTGCAGGACGTCATGCGCCACAGCGGCAAGCTGGCGGTGGCGCTGGGCAAGGATATCGGCGGCGAGCCGGTGTTCGCCGACCTGTCGCGGATGCCGCATCTGCTGGTCGCCGGCACCACCGGGTCGGGCAAGTCGGTGGGGATCAACGCGATGATCCTCTCGCTGCTCTATCGCCTGTCGCCCGATCAGTGCCGGCTGATCCTGATCGACCCGAAGATGCTGGAACTTTCGGTCTATGAAGGCATCCCGCACCTGATGGCGCCGGTGGTCACCGAACCCGCCAAGGCGGTGACCGCGCTGAAATGGACCGTCAAGGAGATGGAACGCCGCTATCGCGCGATGAGCCAGCTCAGCGTGCGCAATATCGGCGGCTACAACGACCGCGTCGCCGAGGCGCGCGCCAAGGGGGAAGTGGTGACCCGGCGCGTGCAGACCGGGTTCGACCCGGAAACCGGCCGCCCGGTGTTCGAGGATCAGCCGCTGTCGCTGGAAACCCTGCCGTTCATCGTGCTGGTCATCGACGAGGTGGCCGACCTGATGATGGTGGCGGGCAAAGAGATCGAGGCCGCGGTGCAGCGCCTGGCGCAGATGGCGCGCGCGGCGGGCATCCATGTGGTGATGGCGACGCAGCGCCCGTCGGTCGACGTGATCACCGGCACCATCAAGGCCAACTTCCCGACCCGTATCTCGTTTCAGGTGATCAGCAAGTTCGACAGCCGCACCATTCTGGGTGAACAGGGCGCCGAACAACTGCTGGGCATGGGTGACATGCTGTACATGGCGGGCGGAGGGCGGCTGCTGCGCGTGCACGGCCCGTTCGTCGCCGACAAGGACGTCGAGCAGGTGGTGGCGTATCTGCGCACGCTGGGCGAACCGGTCTATGAAGACGCGGTGACCACGGCGGACGAGGAAGAGGCGGGCGGTCTGGGCTTTTCAGGCATCGCCGGCGCGTCCGAGGCCGACAAGGCGCTGTTCGACCAGGCGGTGGCGCTGGTGGCGCGCGAGGGCAAGGCAAGCACCAGCTTCATCCAGCGGCATCTGTCGATCGGCTACAACCGCGCGGCGAAACTGATCGAGCTGATGGAAAAGGAAGGCATCGTCGGCCCCGCCAATCATGTCGGCAAGCGCGAGGTGCTGGTGCGGCGCGAGCACGACGATTACTGAGCGCGGCTCCTCAAGCCGGCCGTCGCCGATCGGCATGGCCGCAACCCGGTGTGTGCGTCGTTGCCGATCATCCAACGACCGGCTAAACACCCCCTATGACAGAGACTTCTTCTCCACGCTCGCTGATGCGCGTGATCGGGATCTTCGAGACCCTTACGCTGGCGCCGAACGGATTGTCTCTGGTGGAGATCAGCACCCGGCTGGGCAGCCCCAAAAGCAGCCTGCTGCTGCTGCTGCGGCCGCTTGTCGCGCAAGGCTACCTGCTGCATGCCGACAGCCGCTATCGTCTGGGGCCGGCCGCATTTCATCTGGCCAGTTCGATCCTGTCGACGCGCCGCCAGCCCGAGCAGTTGCGCACAGCGATGGAATGGCTGGCGCGCGAGAGTGGTGAAACCGTCATGCTGACGGTGCTGGAACGCGACAGCTGCATGGTGAACTACACCGAGGTAATCCCCAGCGAACAACTGGTCCGCTATGTCGCCCCGGTCGGTTCCATGCGCCCGCTCTATACATCGGCCGCCGGGCGTCTGTTCCTCGCCTATCAGGACGAGGCGTGGCGCGAGGCGTATCTGAAGAAAACCAAATTCAAACCCATCACGCCGCACAGCGTGACCAACGTCGATATGTTGCGGAAAATTCTGGAAAAGACCCGCCAGGACGGCCTCAGCGTGACGATGGAAGAAACCATTCTGGGGGCTGCGGGTTGTGCCGCGCCAGTGTTCAATGCCGACGGTTCGGTCACCACCGCACTGCTCGTCGGCGCGCCGGCCGACCGTTTCAAGCGCAACCTGCCGCAACTGAGCGCCCTGGTGCGCGAGGCCGCCGCGCGGGCATCGGCGATCCAGCCCAAATAAAAAAGGCCGCGGTCACCGCGGCCTTTGATCTCGCAGCGGGCGTTGTTACAGCGGGCAATCCTGCGGAAATTCCGGCTTGCGTTTTTCGCGAAACGCCGCGATGCCTTCCTGCACTTCCGGCCCGGTAAAGCCGAGGAATTCCAGCGCCAGCGACGCATCGAAGGTCGGCCCGGCCTGACGCAGCCAGTTGTTCAGCGCGTATTTCGTCCAGCGGATCGACGACGGCGGCCCTTCGGCCAGACGCACCGCCAGCTCCAGCGATTTCGCATCGAGTTCGGAATCATCCACCGCCAGACTGACCACGCCGATACGTTCGGCCTCTTCACCCGACAGCGTATCGCACAGCAGCAGGTAGTACTTCGCCTTCGCCATGCCGCACAGCAGCGGCCAGACGATGGCGGCATGATCGCCCGCCGCGACACCCAGCTTGGTGTGGCCGTCGATGATGCGCGCGTCCTTCGCGGCGACCGACACATCGGCCAGCAGTCCCGCCACCAGTCCCGCGCCCACCGCCGGACCGCGAATGGCACTGACGATCGGCTTGGAACAGTTGATGACGTTGTAAACGATGTCGCGCGCTTCCTTCCAGTTGCGCGCCCGGGTCTGCCAGTCGTCGGCGATCCCCTGCACCAGCTTCATGTCGCCGCCGGCCGAAAACACTTTCGGCCCGCCGGTCAGCAGCACCGCCGCCACCGACGGATCGCTGTCGACATCGCGCCAGACTTCGCCAAGCTCGGCGTGCATCTTCTCGTCGGCGGTGTTCATCTTGCCGTTGCTCATGGTGATCCGCAGCACGCGCGGGTGCGGACGGTCGAACTGCAGCCGTTCATAGCGGGCGTAACGGTCGGGCATTCTTGGGTTCCTTCAGCTTTCCATTGTCAACGCCACGCGGCCGATCGCCTTGCGTGTCGCAATCAGATCCAGGGCTTCGGCGAAGCGTTCCAGCGGCAACGTGCGCGAGACATGCGGGCGCAACCGCCCTTCCGCGGCATGGCCGTACATCCAGCGCACATATTCCGCGCCCACAGGCGGTTCGCGTTCGGCGTGGGTCAGCGCCTGCACGCCGATGATGCTGATGCATTTCAGCAGCGGCTGGTTGCCTTGGATCTGCTGAATCCTGCCCCCCGCAAACCCCACCACCAGAATGCGCCCGCCCCAGGCCATACAGCGCAGCGACTGGTCGAACACATCGCCGCCGACCGGGTCGAACACCACATCGGCGCCGCGCCCGGCGGTAATTTCCTTCACGCGGGCGCGGAAATCCTCGCGCTGATGATCGATCAGATGATCTGCACCGCAAGACTTCGCCACGGCCAGCTTCTCCGCGCCGCCGGCAACCGCGATCACCGTCGCGCCCAGCAACTTGCCGACCTCGACCGCCGCCAGACCGACACCGCCGCCCGCGCCATGCACCAGCAGCACCTCGCCCGCACGCAGTTGCCCGCGTTGCAGCAAGGCGTTCACCGCCGTTGCCGTGGCGACGTGAAAACACGCGGCCTCGGCAAAGCTGAACGGTGCGGGCATCGGATAGGCATCGCCTTCATCGGCGACGATCTCGTCTGCAAAGGCGGCGTGATCCAGGCACAGCACCACGCGATCGCCGGTGCGAAAGCGGCCGGCGCCGGGACCGGTCCCAGTCACGATTCCCGCCGCCTCGCGCCCCGGCACGAACGGCAGCGGCGGCTTGAATTGATATTTCCCGGCGACCATCAGCAGGTCTGGAAAATTCAGTCCCGCCGCCTTCACCTGCACCCGGATCTGCCCGGCGCCCGGGGCGGGCAAGGGTTGCACATGTTCCAGGCGCAGCGCGCCGGCGCCTGTCAATTCGCGGCACATCACCGCGCGCAGTGGTGGGCTGGTTGGCATTATTGTGGTTCGATCCCGGCGTTACGAATCACCGTCTGCCACTTTGCCGCCTCGCTTTCCAGATAGGTGCGGTACGTCGCCGTGTCGCGCACCATGGGAATCGTGCTGGTCTGCGCGAGCCGCGCCACGATTTCGGGGTCGGCCATGATCTTCTGGATCTCTTCGCTCATCCGCCGGACCACCGGTTCCGGCGTGCCGGCCGGCGCCATCACGCCCTGCCAGGATTCCGCCGTGTACCCCGGCATGATGGTTTCGGCGACGGTCGGCAGGTTCGGCAGACTGTCGATGCGCTTTTCCGTGCCGATCGCGATCGCCTTCACCGATCCGCTGGCAATGAACGACAGCGCCGTGTTGACGGTGCCCGAATAGTAGTCGATGACCCCCTTCATCAGGTCGGTCACCGCCTGGCTGTCGCCCGCATACGGAATATGCGTGCCCGTCGCGTTCAGTTCCTGCAGCAGCCGCGCCGTCGCCAGATGCGTGGTGTTGCCGATCCCCGCCGAACCATAGGTCAGATCGTTGCCGCGCGCCCGCACCAGGTCGCGGAATTCTTCCGGCGTATTGGCAGGCAACGACGGATGCGCCAGCAGCACCAGCGGTACGCTGGCGATCCCGACCACCGGCATCAGGTCCTTGCGCCAGTCGTAGGTCAGGTTGTTCATCAGCGCCGGCGACGTCACCACGAACGACGTGTTGTAGAGCCACGTGTATCCGTCCGGCGCCGAACGCGCGACGGCCTGCGCGCCGATATTGCCCTGCGCGCCGGTGCGGTTTTCCACCACCACCGAAACGCCGAGTTTTTCGCTGAGCTTTTGCATCAGCAGCCGCGCCGTCACGTCGGTGCCGCCGCCGGCGGCGAACGGCATGATCATGCGAATCGTGCGATCGGGCCATTCCGCCGCCCGCGCACCGCGCGACGACGCCACCCCCAGCGCCGCAAAACCACCCAGCAGCACCGAACGCCGGCGCATCCCATAAACATCCCCCATCATTCGTCCCTTAGCTCCAAAGTTGCTCTGTCGCAGAATTCATTTCCCCACGCGCGCTCAGTCCATCGTCATGCCGGACAGCCCCTGTTCCACCGCGGTCGGAATATCGGGGAACACGGCAGAGCACTGCGCCGAGAAGTTGGTCAGAATGCGCACCTGCCCGCTGCGGTACGGTTCAGCCAGCGAGGCCATGGTATCCATCACCATCGGCAGGCTGCGCGCCGGGAACGGCGGATGCACCGCCAGCGCCGTCGAGATGGTGGCCATCACCGCCACGCCCAAAACGCCACGCCGTTCGATCATGTTTCCCCCGGATTTTTTATGATCAGAATCCTTATGGGACGTCTTGCGGCAAGGTCATAATGGTGGCGCGCCCGCTGGCCACCAGTTTGCCGTTGATGTCATGCACCGCGGCTTCCGCGGTCGAGATGGTTTTCCCCAAGCGGATGACCCGCCCGGTAACGCGCATGCAATCCGATGCCGCGATCGCGTGATAATCGACGCGCAGATCCACCGTCGTCGCGTATTTCAGGCTGCGCGCCATCACCGCAAAGATCGACGCGCTGTCCACCAGCGCCGCCAGCACGCCGCCATGCACGGCGCGGCGCTCGGGGGCCGAAATGAAGTCCTCGCGCCAGCCCGACGTCACCTCGATCCCGTCGTCGGTCAGCGACGTGATCTTCAGCCCGAGCCAGGAATTATGCGGGCTGCGATCCACCAGTTTCTGAACGCGGGCGCGAATGGCGTCGTGATCGGTCATCTGCGCTACCCCAACGTTCCAGCGGCATGCAGCGCCGTGATGGCGTGCTCCGGCAGCCAGCCCTGCAACACCGTTGATGCACGGGCGGGATCGGCCGGTTCCGGCGGCGTCGGCAGACCGGGCGGTGTGCGGCTGAAGCGCGGTGCCGGCGCAGGCTGCGTCACGCCATCCACATCGACATAAACGCCGCGCGCCTGCATGTGCGGATGCCGCGTCGCCTCGGTCATCGTCAGCACCGGCGCGACACAGGCATCGGTGCCGGCAAAGACCGCACTCCATTCATCGCGCGTGCGGGTCAGGAACGCGCTGGCCAGACGCGCGCGCGCCTCGGGCCAGCGCGTGTAGTCGGCCTGCTTGGGAAAGGTCTCGGCATCGATGCCCAGTTTTTCCAGCAGAACAGCGTGGAAGCGCGTCTCGATCGGACCGACCGACAGATAGCGGCCGTCCTTGCAGAGATAACTGTCGTAAAAATACGCACCGGAATCCAGCAGGTTGGCGCCGCGTTCCTCGTTGATCATCCCCGCCGCCAGCAGGCCGTAGACGCTGGTCATCAGATGCGCGGTGCCGTCGACGATTGCCGCATCGACAACTTGTCCCTGCCCCGACCGCTTGGCTTCCAGCATCGCCGCCATCATGCCGACCGCCAGATACAGCGCCCCGCCCGCATAATCACCGAGCAGATTGAGCGGCGGCGATGGCGGCTGGCCTTCGCGCCCGATGGCATGCAGCGCACCGGTCAGCGCAATATAGTTCAGATCGTGCCCCGCCGTCTGGGCCAGCGGCCCCGTCTGTCCCCAGCCGGTGACGCGACCATAGACCAGACGCGGGTTTCGCGCCCAGCACGCCTCGGGGCCGAGGCCCAGGCGTTCGGTCACACCGGGGCGGAAACCTTCGATCAGCGCGTCCGCCTGCCCGATCAGGTGCAGCGCCAACACCAGCGCATCGGGCCTCTTCAGGTCCAGCGCCAGCGTCTGACGGCCGCGCAGCAGCAGATTGTATTTCAATGGCCGCTTGAGCCCGAGCTCCGGCGGGTCGGGCCGATCGATGCGCAGCACCGTCGCGCCGAGATCGGCCAGCAGCATCGCGCACATCGGCGCAGGGCCGATGCCGGCAAGCTCGACGATTTTCACTCCCGCCAATGGTCCCACCCGCGCCTCCAATCACATTTCTGCGGCTCTCCCGCATTTTGGGGGTTTCACAATTCCTGAACGTTGTTCTACAATATGAACACACCGCCCCCGCTGCGTCAAGAGCAGCGGACGGCACAACCCCCGGGAACGCTCCCCGGCCCCAGGACGAGAGGAACGCCAAACGTGCGCGGACTTACTGGTAAACGAATCATCTTAACCGGCGGCGCCAGCGGGATCGGCCGCGCAGCGGCCCTGCGTCTGGCCGAAGAAGGCTGCATCGTCGGTATTCTCGACCTGAACACCGCGGGTGCCGAAGAAACGGCGAAGCTGGCGGCCCGCAAACCGGGACGCATCGAGGTCCACACCGCCGACATCGCGGACGAAGCCGCTGTGAAGACCGCCGTCGCGGCGTTCGAAGCCGCGCACGGCCCCGTCGAAGGGCTGGCCAATATCGCCGGATGGGACGTGCCGGTCCCCTTTTTGGAAACCGATCGCGCCTTCTGGGACAAGGTCATCCGCATCAACCTGTATGGACCGCTGGTGATGCACCACACCGTGGTGCGCGGCATGGCGGAACGCGGCTTCGGGCGTGTGGTGAACGTGGCGTCCGACGCAGGCCGCGTCGGGTCCTCGGGGGAAGCGGTCTATTCGGCCTGCAAGGGCGGTGTGATCGCGTTCACCAAGACCATCGCACGCGAACTGGCGCGCAAGGGCGTTGTGCTGAACACACTGTGCCCCGGCCCCACCGATACGCCGCTGTTCGACAATTTCCAGAACGCATCGCCCACCGGTAACAAGATCGCCGAAGGGCTGGCCCGCGCTATTCCGCTGCGCCGCATTGGCTCGCCGAACGACTATCCGGGCATGATCGCGTTCCTGCTGTCCGACGATGCCGCTTACATGACCGGCCAGACGATCAGCGTCTCCGGCGGCCTGACGATGGTCTGAGGGCGGCATCATGAGCAGCTTCGCCCTGAACGAAGAGCAGATTACAATCCGCGACATGGTGCGCCGCGTTGCGCAGGAACGCGTGGCGCCACGCGCCGCCGAGATTGATGCAACGGCCGAATATCCGCAGGACATGTTCGACCTGCTGAAGGAACTGGGCCTGTTCACGCTGCCCAGCCCGGTCGATCAAGGCGGAACGGGCAGCCTGCTGTCCGCCGTGCTGGCGATCGAGGAACTGGGCCGTGTGTGCTACAACACCGCCTATCTGCTGCTGGTGCAGTGGCTGCCGATGGGCACGCTGCAAATCGGCGGCACCGAAGAACAGAAGCAGCGCTTCCTGCCCGGTCTGGCCGCTGGCGATCTGCGTGGCGCGTTCTCGCTAACTGAACCGCAATCGGGTTCGGATGTCTCGGGCATCAAGACCCGCGCGCGGCGTGACGGCAACGGCTATCGCCTGAACGGCAGCAAGATCTGGTGCACCAATGCGGGTGTGGCGGATTTCGTGCTGGTCGCGGCGAAGATCGACGACACGTCCGATATCTCGTTCTTCATTGTCGAGAAAGGGATGGAAGGCTTCAGCGTCGGCCGCAAGGAAGACAAGATGGGCGCGCGCGGGGTTCCCTCGTATTCCATCTACTTCGACAATGTGTTTATCCCGGCCGCAAACCGCATGGGCGGCGAAGCCGGCAATTTCAAAGACGTGATGGAATCGCTGAACAAGTCGCGCCCGTTGATCTCGGCCCGCGCATTGGGTTGCGCGCAGGGCGCAATGGATCACTCTGTCGCCTTCATCAAGGACCGCACGGCCTTTGGGCAGTCGGTCGCGGATTTCCAGGGTGTACGCTGGATGGTTGCCGACATGGCGATCCAGATCGAAGCCGCGCGCCAGCTGACCTATACCGCGGCTGCGGCGATCGATGCCGGAAAAAAGGGACCGGAAATGGCAACGCTGGCAGCCGCGGCCAAGTGCTTCTCGACCGACGTCGCCATGCGCGTGGCGACCGATGCGGTGCAGTTGTTCGGCGCCGCCGGCATTTCCAGCGAATACCCGATCAACCGCTACTTCCGCGACGCCAAGGTGCTGCAGATCATCGAAGGCACCAATCAGATTCAACGCAACATCGTTGCCCGCAACATCATCGGAAAGACAGGAGCCCGCTGAAATGGCCGATATTCTGAACTCTGAACTGCCCGTTCTTGGCCTCGGCCAGTTTTTTGAAGACATGCCGCTGGGCCGCAAGTTCCGCACCATCGGCCGCACGATCACCGAACCCGATATCGTCGCCTTCATCAACTGCACCGGCCTGACCGAAGTGCTGTTCACCAACCTGGAATTCCTGAAGCACGAAAGCGACATCAAGGGCCGTCTGGTGCCCGGTTCGCTGGTTTTCAGTTTCTCGGAAGGGCTGCTGGTGCACGCCACGATGCAGCACACCGGTTATGCGTTCCTCGGCATGGAACTGAAGGTCGAAAACCCGGTCTTCGCGGGCGACACCATTCACGTCGAAGTGGAAGTCACTGAAAGCCGCCGTTCCAAAAGCCGCCCGAACCGCGGCATCGTCACCACCCGCAACCGTGTGGTGAAGCAGGACGGCACGGTGGTGCTGACCTATACGCCGACCCGCATGATCAAGGCGCGGACCAACGGCTGATGGTGAACGCCCCCGAAGGTGGACCGCTGGCCGGCATTCGGGTGATCGACCTGACCGTGAACGTGTTGGGTCCGATCGCCACCCAGATGCTGGGCGACATGGGCGCGGATGTGATCAAGGTGGAACCTCCCGCCGGCGATCCCATCCGCCTGACCGGGCCGCACCGCAGCCCGGCGATGAGCGTTTTTTTCCTCAACATGAACCGCAACAAGCGCAGCATCGTGCTCGACCTGAAGCGGAAGGAGGCGAAGGAGGCGCTGCTGAAGCTGGTGGATAACGCGGACGTGTTCGTGCACAACATGCGCATCGGCGCGGCATCCCGCCTGGGGCTGAGTTACGAGGCGCTGTCGGCGCGCAATCCACGGCTGATCTATGCGTCCGCCACCGGTTTTCGCAAGGACAGCAAATGGCGCGACAAACCCGCCTATGACGATGTGATCCAGGGCATGAGCGGCATTTCGGACCTGCACACGATGCGCGACGGCAGGCCGGCGCTGGTTCCCACCGTGATCGCCGACAAGTTCTGCGGGCACGCACTGGCATCCGCCATCGCCATGGCGCTGTACCGGCGCGAACGCACCGGCAAGGGGCAGGAAGTCCATCTGCCGATGCTGGAGACCATGCTGAACTTCAATCTGGCCGAGCATCTGTGGGGCGCGGTACTGGATGATTCGGCAACGCACGGCTTCGGGTACACCCGTTTGCTGACACCGTATCGCCGCCCGCACGCAACCGCGGACGGTTATATCTGCGTGATGGCCAGTACCGACGGTCACTGGAAGCGTCTGTTCAAAGTGTTCGAGCGCCCGGATCTGCTGGCGGATCCGCGCTTCGAGACCATCACCATGCGGACGAAGAACATCGACGCGCTGTATCAGATCGTCACCGACGAGATGAAAAAGCACACGACGGCCGACTGGCAGCGACGCCTGGAAGACGCCGACATCCCACACGGGCCGATCCTGACGCTGGATGCCATGCTGGATGACCCGTATCTGAACGAGACCGGTTTCTTCCAGCGCGTCCGGCACCCGACGGAAGGCAAAATGATCACCACGGCGATCGCGCCGGAGTTCTCCGAATCCCCGGGCCAGGTCCGCACGCTTGCCCCCCGGCTTGGCGAACACACCGGCGAGATTCTGCGTGAAACCGGCCTGTCCGACACGCAGATCTCCGCACTGATCCCCCAGAGCATTTCCACGTGACCGGATGATTCCTCCCGATCACGATCTGCTCTAAACGGCACAGCCGGGCGATCGCCCGGCTGTTTTTTTGCGCGACCGGCCACAACAGCAATCCTGCACGCCAGCAGGGAACGAAAGAGCAGTCCCCGAAAATATTTTTCGGTCTGCATTGAATTTATTATTTTGTGTGCAAATTCGTCTGGGCGAATTGCGTGCCTTGCAATCACCCGCAAGCTACGAATCCAACACGATCAGCCACCGCCCCAAGGGCCCCACCTTACGGTTTCTGACCGGGGTCTTTTTCATACCCAATATTTTATGCGTACATAAGAAATCGCACTACATGGTGGTGTTTCTTACAAACGCGCCATCGTGGAATTTTGTTTTCCGCAACAGGCATAAAAGCCATCACAATCCACATACCGGAACATTCATAAAATCTTCTTTCACATATACTTCATCTTGATGAAAACGATTGCAGCGGCATGAAATGAGAAAATGATGCCATCCGCATTATCTGGTTCGCAGATGTTCTGAAAATCCAACTACTATCGTTTACAAAAACGAATTTCCGTCAGGTAGATTTTCCACTTCGAAGCACCAACCTCTTAATTGTTGCTTATTCAAAATAGACCACGCAGGCTATGGCGCTGTTGTTTTCGATCAAATATCCGATTGGATTTGATTGCATGGATAACGTTTCTGCCCAGATAGATCAGGCTGCGATGGTGCAACGCCTGCCGGGTGTATCGATCGCACCTGAACGGTCGCTGCATATCTGGTCTTTTCTCTGGGCCGGCCTGTCCGTGTTCGTCGCGCTGCTTGGCATCACGCTTGCCAATGTTCTGCCGCTGACACCGCAGACGACAGAAACGCCGCCCACCCAGCGCGCGGCCACCAATCTGGCGGCCGAACTCCAGCAACAGCGTCAGATACTCGAAGAGCTGCGCCGGGAAGTCATCGCACTGTCCATGCGGCGTCACGGCGCCCCTTTTTCGACGATTTCGGCAACCGCGCAGACAGCCCCGTATTCCACCGCGCCGCAGTTCGGCCGGCAGACGATGAACCGTGCCGCGACGGGACAGACTCATGCTTTCGCCGCCGATCCGTAACCGGATCGCATAATTAAGGACAGACTGCATCCAGGGTGACCAATGCCGGCGGCAGACCGGCTGTCAGGGGAGGGGCAGATGGCTGAAGTCAATATCCGCAACGTGCGTAAATCCTTCGGCACGCTCGAGGTTCTGCACGGCGTAAACATCGCGATCGCCGACGGTGAATTCGTCGTGCTGGTCGGCCCGTCGGGCTGCGGAAAATCCACGCTGCTGCGCATGATCGCCGGGCTCGAAAACATCTCGGGCGGCGAAATTTCCATCGGCGGGCGCATGGTCAACGACGTGCCGCCGAAAGACCGCGATATCGCGATGGTCTTCCAGAACTACGCGCTGTATCCGCACATGACGGTGCGCGACAACATGGCGTTCTCGTTGATGCTGGCCAAAGCCCCCGCCGCACTGATCGACCGCGAGGTCGGCCGCGCCGCGCAGATCCTGGGGCTGACGGATCTCCTCGCCCGTTATCCGCGGCAACTGTCCGGCGGGCAGCGCCAGCGTGTGGCGATGGGCCGCGCCATCGTGCGCAACCCGCAGGTGTTCCTGTTCGACGAACCGCTGTCCAACCTCGACGCCAAGCTGCGCGTGCAGATGCGCAGCGAGATCAAGGAACTGCACCAGCGCCTGTCCACCACCACCGTCTACGTCACCCACGACCAGATCGAGGCGATGACCATGGCCGACAGGATCGTGGTGATGCACGCCGGGCATGTCGAGCAGATCGGCACGCCGCTCGAGCTGTACGACCGGCCCGCCAATCTGTTCGTCGCCGGCTTCATCGGCTCGCCCGCCATGAACATCGTCGACTGCGAACTGCGGGACGGCGCGGCGCTCGTCGGCGACGCCGCAATCCCCCTCCCTGAGGCGCTGGCGGCCCGATCAGTCGGGCGCGGCGCGGCGAAATTCGGCATCAGGCCGGAGAATATTGCCTTGTCGCCCGCGCCGGAAAGCGTTCCGGTGGCGGCGCGTGTCGTCATCACGGAGCCTTTGGGCGCGGAGACCCTGGTCACCTTCGCCGTCGGCGGCCGGGAGTTCACCGCCCGCTGTCCCGCCGTCTTCGACGACAAGCCGGACACGCCGACGACCCTGTACTTCTCCCGACCCGCCATGCACTTGTTCGACGCGGCGACGGGTGTGGCGATTTCTTAGAGGTTGTCGGGCAGGAAAATATCGGTACGCACAAACGAGTTCCTGATGTCCTTCTCCCCGTCGCAGAGCTGCCGCAGGAGCGTCACCGCCCGCTCGACCTCGCGTTCGGCGTCCTGGCTCAGGACGGCGTCGATGGTGCCGTCGACCAGCGCCTGCCGGGAGTATTGCGACAACTCGTGGGCGACGACGACGAGGTCCTCCCGCCGGCCGCTCTCCTCGATGGCGGCGATCAATCCGCGGTTGCCCGCGCCGATGTTGTAGATGGCGATTATCCCCTCCCGGTGCTCGTCCAACAATCTGGCCACCGCCGCCCTGGTGTCGGCCGTGTTGTCCCTGCCTTCGACGGGCGGGAGCAATTCGAGATGGGGATAGTGGCCGCGCACCACCTGGCCGCATCCCATGAGCCGCTCCATGTGGTCGCTCAGGGTCAACGACCCCGGAATGACCGCCAGCTTGCCGCGGCGGCCGCAGGTGAATTTTCCCAGCAGGCGACCGGCGACGCGCCCGGCGGAGATGTTGTCGACGCCGACGTAGAAAGAGCGCCGCGAAGAGGGAAGGTCCGATACCAGCGTGACGACCTTTATGCCTCTGTCGATGCAGCCGTCTATGGCCTGCCGGACATGCGGCACGTTCGGCACCACCACCGCGACCCCGTCCCAGCGCTCGGGCGACAGTTCGCCCAGCAGGGCGGCCAAGGCGGCGCCGTCGAAGGCGGCGACTGACTGCGTCTCAATGAAAATGCTCTCCGCCTTGGCCGCTTCAGCGGCTGTCTGTATTTCGGCGATCAATTGATCCATGAACAGGTT
>JAVBUO010000076.1:0-5181 GCA_031555315.1 Acetobacteraceae bacterium | reverse complement strand
TTGAAGGGAGCAAAATCCGCGAGCGCAGCCCCTCCTTCGCCGAGTATTACGCCCACCCACGTCTGTTCTGGCAAAGTCAGACGCCAGTGGAGCAACAGCATATTATTGGCGCGTTCAGTTTTGAGCTAAGCAAAGTGGTGCGTGCCTATATTCGCGAGCGGGTTGTGGATCAACTGGCGCATATTGATATCACCCTTGCCCAGGGCGTGGCAGATAAGCTGGGCATCACCCTCAGCGACGAGCAGTGCAATCTTGCGCCGCCGAAAGAGGTCAACGGGGTGAAAAAGGATCCTGCACTCAGCCTGTATGCTGTTCCTGGTGGGGATATCAAAGGCCGGGTGGTGGCCGTTTTACTCAACGATACCGTCCGCGCCAGCGACGTGCTCGGGGTACTGCAGAGTCTGAAGGCGAAAGGGGTACATACGAAGCTGCTCTATTCACGCATGGGGGACGTGACTGCTGATGACGGTTCAGTTCTACCAGTGGCAGGAACCTTTGCCGGCTCGCCGTCGCTCACTGTAGATGCGGTGGTGGTGCCTTGTGGGGATATTCAGAGCCTGCTGACGAACGGCGACGCCGTCTATTATCTGCTGGAGGCTTATAAACACCTCAAGCCCATTGCGCTGGCAGGGGATGCGCGGCAGTTCAAAGCCCGGCTGAACGTGGCCGATCAGGGTGAAGAAGGCATTGTGGAGGGTGAAGACGCTGACGGTGCGTTTATGGACACCTTATTTGACCTGCTCGCCGCCCACCGGGTGTGGTCGCGCAGCAGTAAAACTGACTCGATACCGGCGTAAAAATACCGGGTGGCGCATACGCCACCCGGCAGGTGTTATAGATCCCTGAACGTTCCCAGACGATACCCGCGTTCGGCGATCGCATATTTCAACGATGCTGACGTGAGCACATCCAGTTCCGTCAGCCGCGGCCAGCAGTAGGCGCTTTTGCGAAGGGTGTTATCGATAAAAGCCGGATGCGCCATCACCTCAAGGGAGCGTTCCCCCTGCTCTACGGAGCTGTCCAGCACCTTTAACAACAGCGCCTCGCTGATCGCGTCCCCGTAGAACTCGCTGCTGAATCCGTCTGTGGTCGGCGGCAGTTCAATGCCCCCTTCACGGGTAACAGGCTCTTTGCGATCCACTCGCAGGGCAACCCCCTTACGGCGGGCAAACTCGGCCACCAGCGGGAAGATGGCCGGGATCATATGCACATGGTGATGGCTGTCGATATGGTCTGGTTCCTGTCCAAAGAGATCGACAAAGCGGTTGAACTGGCAATCCAGCTCGCGGGCAATCTCGTCCAGCGGTAAGGTCCCCTGCTCTGCCATCTCCCAGATCCATTTGCCCAGCACGCCGTCACGCGTCAGCGCAGGCATCGGTGTCAGCGGCATGCCGAGTGTCAGTACAAAGTGCATCCCGACGCCCAGCGCGGGCAGTTCCCGGCTGAGTGCAGCGGCATGCTCAATGGCATCCCCATTAACCAGCGCAGTGGTGGACGTCACCACACCATGGCGGCAGGCCTCCACAATGCCGTAGTTTTGCCCTTTTGACAGACCAAAATCATCAGCATTGACGATCAGCAGATATTCCATAGCGATCCCTCTTAGTGCTGCTCGCTCTTCAGTTTATCGATAGCGGCGGCGAAGTTAGGCAGCCATTTCTCATGGGCCAGAATCAGTTCACGAGCCAGCTTCTCCGCATCACGGTCGGACTGCACCAGCGGGCTCAGGTTCAGCGCCAGCAGCACGTCGTTCAGTTCGCCACTCACCGCCGCCTGGCTTGCCGCCACCTCAAAGCCCTTGATGGTGTGGATAAGCCCCATGACTTTGTCATCAAAATGAGTCAGACGCGGATGCGGCTTCGCACCATCGCGGCCCAGGATGCAGGTCATTTCAACCGCCCAGTCTGCCGGAATATTATCAATATGGCCGTGGTGCGGTACGTTTACGTAGTGCTCTGCCTGCTTGTCATTGTAAATCGCGTTGATCACTTCGCAGGCCGCGTCGGAGTAGTAAGCCCCGCCGCGCTGCTCCAGCTCTTTCGGTTTGACGTTCAGGTCAGGGTTTTTATACAGCTCAAACAGCTGTTTTTCTACCTTCTGCACCACTTGCGCACGGGCACCGCCTTTGTAGTACTCGCCCATCTCAATCGCCAGCATCTCTTTCAGCTTGAAGTAGTAGAGCAGATAGGAGCACGGCAGCAGATTCAGCGAACGGATCAGCCCTTCGCTAAACGGCAGGTCGAAAATGTTTTTCACCGAACTCGCTTTCAGGGTGCCGCTGGCGACGCCATCTAACAGTTCCGCGAAGCGAGACTGACCGTTGACCAGCACGTCCTTGATAAAGACCATGTGGTTAAGGCCAAACAGGTCGATGGAGAGATCGTCGTTGTCAGTCAGCGCCAGCACGTCGCGAATAAACATCTTCATGCCGATAGGGATATTGCAGACCCCGATAAAGCGTTTGAAACCGGTGTGGCGGTAAACCGCTTCGGTCACCATGCCTGCCGGGTTAGTGAAGTTAATCACCCACGCCTGAGGGCAGATCTCCTCCACGTCTTTGATGATGTCGAAGACCACCGGGATCGTACGCAGCCCTTTGAACAGTCCGCCAGCACCGTTGGTCTCCTGGCCCAGATAGCCGTAACTCAGGGGAATGCGCTCATCCAGTTCGCGAGCCTTCAGCTGGCCGACGCGCAACTGGGTGGTCACGAAATCGGCATCTTTCAGCGCTTCACGGCGATCGAGGGTTTTATGCACCGTCATTGGCACGCCCGCTTTTTTCACCATCCGCTGACACAGGTCGAAAATAATATCGAGCTTCTCCTCGCCCTCTTTCACATCAACCAGCCACAATTCGCTGACCGGTAATTCATGATAACGCTTGAGGAAGCCTTCCAGTAATTCCGGGGTATAGCTGCTTCCGCCGCCGATGGTCACTACTTTCAGTTTCTTTTGCATAATATTCTCCCTGGGCGATCCGCCATTTGCGTATAGCGATCCCTTCCCACCTGTTGGGCAAGTATTTAAGTCAATATTCCCGACGGTAAAACCGGCGGGCGTTAATTTATAACCGTGAGGTTTTTCCGGTAGCTATTAGGTGTAAATGATGTGAATTTCTTAAAGGTTTTAATAAACAGACTCGGACTGCTATAACCGGATTCATAAGCAATATCGGTCACCGAATAGTTGGTGATCTCGAGCTGTCTCTTCGCGAAATTAATCCGTATTTCGTTGATCAGTTGTACCGGGGTTTTCTGATAATACCGCTGCGTCGCGCGCGTCAAATATTCCTGCGATTTCCCGGACAGCGCCACCATATTCTCCAGCGCGTTTTCACCAAATCGCAGTTTGTCGTGCATCATCTCCACCGTGCCGCGTAACCACTGCGGGACGTCGTCGGTCGCCTGCTGATCTTCACGGTGATGACGTAAGCGGTTGATGACGTAAAAGGTGACGGTCTCGATAAATTCATCAAACTCATTGTCACGAAAGTTAAGGGAGGCGATCACCGTTTCGATCCAGGTCAGGAACTCACTTTTAATGTGGTAGACCTGCGAGGCGACGCAGTAGAGCGGCACCAGCGGTGAATAGTGGGTCTCGAAAAAGCGCTTACTGACCCCGACGTTCAGAATGCGCGTGGCACCAAACTCATAAAAACTCTGGTGATGCGAGCCCATCGGGATAAAGACGAAGTCCCCACGCTCCAGCAGCACCCGCTTACCGTTAATTTCCTGGAAATAGCGGCCAGTCAGCACAATGGTGAACTCATAGTAGTCATGCTGATGCAGACCGCTGATGCTCTCCACCTTGTTGTAGATAAACACATGAAAATTTTTACCATTGAACAGTTGCTGTTCCCGGGCGGTAGTGATTTCCATCGCGCTGACCTCCTGCTAAACCTGACTTACTGAATTTTCTCGTGAAGTTCGATGAGTTCCGTCACCAGCTCGCGTGCCAGCATGGAGGTCATCAGATGATCCTGTGCATGTACCAGCACCAGGCTCACCTTCATTTTACCTTCTCCCTGGTCACTTTCGATCAATTTTGTCTGTACCAGGTGCGCTTCGTTCAGGGCAGTGCGGGATTCCGTCATCATCGCGTGGGCGGCGGCGAAATCGCCCTGTTTGGCCTTTTTCAGTGCGGCATACGCCAGGCTGCGGGCCTGTCCGGAGTTGATGATAAGTCCCATCACTACTTCTTCCAGGTCGTTCTCAACAACGTCTTCTGCAACAACATTATCTAAATCAAACATCTCTTGTCCTCCAGGTCTGACGCGGGTTGCCCCGCGTCAGGTTACATCAGAATTTCAGTGACAGAGCGATCTCTTCTTCACTCTGTTCTTCATCAATGGTGGTTTGTGCTTTGTTAGCGATAACCACGAACGGCATGTAGAGCAGGGTTGCCACACCAAGGTTAAACATCGCCACCAGGAAGGCCGCTATGCTGCCGTTGGTGTTGAAGAAGGCACCCAGACCTGCTGGCATCGTCCATGGAGCAATGTTAGTGATGGGTGGGATGATGCCCAGGTAGTATGCGGTCAGGGTAATGGCCGCCAGCAGTGGTTGCACCAGGATGAACGGGATAAACATAACCGGGTTCATGATGATCGGCAGACCAAACAGAATCGGCTCGTTAATCTGGAAGATACCTGACGGCAGTGCCAGTTTCGCCACCTTGCGGTAATCCGCACGGCGAGAGGTAATAAACACCGCAATAATCAGACCCAGCGTTGCACCTGTACCGCCGAGGAAGATATAGGAGTCCAGCATCGGCTTAGCCCAGACGTGGAAGGTCTTGCCTGCCGCCAGCGCCGCATCAACGGAGCCGTACTGCTGATAAAGCGCCACGTTTTCCAGCGCCCACGGGGTCATGATGCCGCTGTCCAGCGCGGCCAGCGCCAGAGAACCGTGCACACCAAAGAACCACAGCAGAGAGGTGAAAATCACGTATGCCCAGCCAACCACGCCACCCATCGACGCCAGCGGCGTAGAGATGGTGTCCATAATGATCTGGTGGAAGTTGGTGCCCCAGTGAGTCAGTGCCCAGGCGATAACCCCCATGATGGAGAGGATAATGAAGCCAGGGATCACCGCCGAGAACGAACGTGAGACGGACTCAGGCACGCTGTCAGGCAAGCGAATAACCCAGTTGCGGCGAATGATAAAGGTAAACATCTCGGCC
>JAVBUO010000037.1:0-2698 GCA_031555315.1 Acetobacteraceae bacterium | reverse complement strand
ACCGACTTCAGCCCCAGGATGTGACGAGCCGACATCGAGGTGCCAAACCGCTCCGTCGATATGAGCTCTTGGGAGCGATCAGCCTGTTATCCCCGGAGTACCTTTTATCCTTTGAGCGATGGCCCACCCATGCGGAACCACCGGATCACTTTGCCCTGCTTTCGCACCTGCTCGGCTTGTCGGCCTCACAGTCAAGCGCCCTTATGCCAATACGCTCTACGCACGATTACCATCCGTGCTGAGGGCACCTTGGGAAGCCTCCGTTACGCTTTTGGAGGCGACCACCCCAGTCAAACTACCCACCAAGCGGTGTCCCCCCTCGGGGGTTAGCTTCCAAGCAAGCGAAGGGTGGTATTTCAACGGCGCATCCACGATACCTAGCGGCACCGCTTCGCATGCTCCCACCTATCCTACACATCGCTTACCCAAAAGCAGCGCTAAGCTGCAGTAAAGGTTCACGGGGTCTTTTCGTCCCGTTGCGGGTACACGGCATCTTCACCGTGACTACAATTTCACCGAGCTCATGGCTGAGACAGCGCCCAGATCGTTACACCATTCGTGCAGGTCGGAACTTACCCGACAAGGAATTTCGCTACCTTAGGACCGTTATAGTTACGGCCGCCGTTTACCGGGGCTTCGATTCAGCGCTTCGCCTTGCGGCTGACGCCCCCTCTTAACCTTCCGGCACCGGGCAGGTGTCAGGCCCTATACGTCATCTTTCGATTTGGCAGAGCCCTGTGTTTTTGCTAAACAGTCGCCTGGGCCGTTTCTCTGCGCCCGCCTCGCGGCGGGGCCCCTTATCCCGAAGTTACGGGGCTAGTTTGCCGAGTTCCTTAGCCATGATTCACTCGAGCACCTTAGGATTCTCTCCTCGACCACCTGTGTCGGTTTACGGTACGGGCGGTACCAGCCTATCGCTTAGGGGGTTTTCTTGGAAGTCGGATTAGGGTCGCTATCCAGTCAGCCGAAGCCTTCCGGTACTGTCGCGCTTCGGCAAGCACCGGCATTACCCGGCACCTATACCTACGTCGCTTCAACGTGCTATTCCGTCAGCACGCGGACCTTTCACTCCTCCGTCACCCCATCGCAGCTGGCACCGGCGGCGGAATATTAACCGCCTGTCCATCGGGTACGCCCTTCGGCTGCCCCTTAGGTCCCGGCTAACCCTGATCCGATTAACGTTGATCAGGAACCCTGGGTCTTTCGGTGGGCGGGTTTCTCACCCGCCTTATCGTTACTTATGCCTACATTTGCTTTTCCGCAACCTCCAGCCAACCTTACGGTCAACCTTCGCAGGCGGCGGAATGCTCCCCTACCACTGATTATCTCAATCCATCGCTTCGGTGCTACGCTTGATGCCCGATTATTATCCATGCCCAGCCGCTCGACTAGTGAGCTGTTACGCACTCTTTAAATGAATGGCTGCTTCCAAGCCAACATCCTAGCTGTCGCTGCAACCGGACCTCGTTCAAACCAACTTAGCGTAGGCTTGGGGACCTTAGCGGATGGTCAGGGTTCTTTCCCTCTCGTCACCGGACATTAGCACCCGGTGGCTCACTCCCGTGTACACTTTGCGGCATTCGGAGTTCGTCAGGAGTTGATAGGCGGTGAAGCCCTCGCATCCTATCGGTAGCTCTACCTCCGCAAAGCTAAACCACGAGGCTGTCCCAAAAGACATTTCGGGGAGTACGAGCTATCTCCCAGCTTGATTAGCCTTTCACCCCTACCCTCAGCTCATCCAAATCCTTTTCAACGGAAACTGGTTCGGTCCTCCATGGCGTGTTACCGCAACTTCAACCTGGCCAAGGGTAGATCGCAAGGTTTCGCGTCTGCCCCCACCGACTATGCGCCCTGTTCAGACTCGCTTTCGCTTCGGCTGCGGACCTGAAGTCCTTAACCTCGCCGGTGAGGAGCAACTCGTAGGCTCATTATGCAAAAGGCACGCCGTCATCCCACGTAGGGACTCCGACCGCTTGTAGGCGAACGGTTTCAGGGTCTATTGCACTCCGCTGCTCGCGGTTCTTTTCACCTTTCCTTCACAGTACTGGTTCACTATCGGTCTTCTAGTCGTATTTAGCCTTGCGGGATGGTCCCCGCGGGTTCGGACAGGGTTCTTCGTGCCCCGCCCTACTCAGGATTCTACCCTCTCAAAAACCGCCTACGTGTACGGGGCTGTCACCCGCTACGGCCGACCGTTCCAGGTCGTTCCACTTATGGTTCTCTCGATTACGGTAGTCCTACAACCCCACCGCTGCCGAAACAGCCGTGGTTTGGGCTCTTCCCCTTTCGCTCGCCACTACTCAGGGAATCGATTTTTCTTTCTCCTCCTCCGGGTACTTAGATGTTTCAGTTCGCCGGGTTAGCTCTCCTTTCAGAGTGACAGGCCTTCTGCCTGCCGGGTTGCCCCATTCGGAAACGTGCGGATCAACTCGTGTTTGCCAATCCCCGCACCTTGTCGCAGCTTACCGCGTCCTTCTTCGCCGCTAGAAGCCTAGGCATCCGCCGTTCGCCCTTCTCTACTTTCTCTTCGTGAAATTGTTTTTACCTCTTATCAAAGTAAAATCTATTACTTCTAACTTTTGCTGATCGTTCTCTTCATTACCCGTACTCTCGTACAGAAAGAATCAACGATTTACCTCTTGTTGTCAGGTAGACCCTTACAGTCTACCTTCCTCGCTTCATGATGTCAATGAACGTT
>JAVBUO010000074.1:0-5706 GCA_031555315.1 Acetobacteraceae bacterium | reverse complement strand
GTCCACTGGATAGCTTCCTGAGCATTGGTAGCAGGACCAGAGATATCGCAGCCGTATTTAGCAGCCATCTCTTTGATCTGACCCAGCGCACGGTGCTGTTCGGAAATCTCTTCACGCAGACGGATTGTGGCTTCCAGGTTTACGCCGTTTTCCATGTCAGACTGCAGGGACAGGAACTGTGCGTATTTGTCTTTCAGCAGGAAGTCGATACCGTACAGAGCAACACGACGGTAGTCACCGATGATACGGCCACGGCCATACGCATCTGGCAGACCTGTCAGAACGCCAGATTTACGGCAGTTCAGAATGTCTTTGGTGTAAACATCGAATACACCCTGGTTATGGGTTTTGCGGTATTCGGTGAAGATTTTTTTCAGCATTGGGTCCAGCTCGCGGTCGTACGCTTTGCAGGAACCTTCAACCATTTTGATACCACCAAACGGGATAATCGCACGTTTCAGTGGCGCTTCAGTCTGCAGACCAACAATCTTCTCGAGGGATTTCTGGATGTAACCCGCGTCGTGAGAAGTGATGGTGGATGCGATGGAGGTGTCGAAATCAACAGGCGCGTGAGTGCGGTTTTCCTGTTTAACGCCTTCCATAACGCTGTCCCACAGGGTGGTGGTGGCGTCGGTTGCACCGGCCAGGAAGGACTCGTCACCTTCATATGGGGTGTAGTTTTTCTGGATGAAGTCACGAACGTTGACTTCATTCTGCCAATCACCTTTGGCAAAACCTTCCCATGCTGTGGCTAACTTTTCATTAAGTTCGGACATGTAACACCTACCTTCTTAAGTGGATTTTTTATTTACTGCCTGAGAAAACCATTAATGATGGTTATCGCCACGCAGGTAAATGACCCAGTATGTCAACCCAACCAGCAGACCACCGCCGATAATGTTCCCGATTGTGACTGGGATCAGGTTATCAGTAATGAAGTTCATAACGGTCAGGTGAGAGAAACTTTCCGGGCTGGAACCAACCGCGGTCCAGAATTCCGGGCTAGCAAAATCACGAATTACGATACCGAAAGGGATCATAAACATGTTTGCGATACTGTGCTCAAAGCCGCTGGCAACAAACATCGCGACAGGCAGAACCATAATCATGGCTTTGTCCATCAGGCTGCGTCCTGAGTAGCTCATCCAGACGGCCAGGCAGACCATCAGGTTAGCAAGGATGCCAAGTGCAACGGCTTCGATAAATGTATGGTGTACTTTATGGTCGGCGGTCTGAAGGACGTTAAGCCCCCACGCGCCGTTGGCTGTCATATATTCACCAGACAACCACATCAGCAGGACAAACAGCAGGCAACCAATCAGGTTTCCAACGTAAACGTTGAGCCAGTTTTTTGCCAGTTGGCCCCAGGTGATCCTACCGCTGGCTTTCGCCACCACGATAAGAACCGTCGAGGTAAAGAGGTCGGCGCCGCAAATGACGCAAAGGATCAGACCCAGTGAGAAGCAGATGCCGCCAACCAGTTTAGCGATACCGAAGGGCATCCCGGCAGTACCGGTGGTGGCAGTGATGTAAAAAACAAAGGCAATGGAGATGAACACCCCGGCTGTAATCGCCAGGAAGAACGTCGTCAGCGGTTGTTTTGTTGCTTTATAGACACCCGCTTCTTCGGCAACTTTTGCCATTGCAGCTGGGAGTAAAAGATCAAAAGGGTTGTCAGCTTTCACACTAACTCTCTCTTTATTAAGTCGGCGACGAGATACTAACAAAGCATTATAGAAGAGAAATTGATGTAGATCATATCTCGCCTGGCTTATAGGCCCGCAAAGTGCGTGGTTTTGCAGCGAATGCGGTGTAAGTGTTTGATTATCCGTATAAAAATAAATTTTAAAAGTTACAAAATGATTTGATTTTTTTCTTTCCACTCGCTCCAGAACAGTTAATTAGAATGGAGTATTTCACATAAAAAGTAACAATAACCGTCAAGACGCTATTATTATAGCTACCATTATTTAACTTTATTATTACAATCAAATATTATCACCGCGGAAATAAAAAACGGGGCAATAAAATTGCCCCGTAATATAGCGTAGGTGATTGTATACGCCTACTCTTTGTAGTGCTATGTGGCGTTATTTTGCCCAGTACGCGCTTTTGGCCTTTTGCAGTTTCTCATAGGCGTTCAGTAACGACTGGTGCGCCGGGAAGGCTTTCAGATCGCTGTCCACTGCCTGCAGGCCATGGAATGGGGCTTCTCCGCTAATGGCGGCGCTTGCCATATCGACGGCATCTGCACCGTACATGCGCACGAATGCATGATGGTACTGCAGTGGCTGACGATCTTCTTCCTGCGCCAGCAACAGCAACGTTTGCAGGCAACGGTAGTAGTTAGCGCGCTCTGGGCTGAATACCGAGGCGTTGAATTCGATGGTCCATTCGGTCCAGATCAGCGCTTGTTCCAGATCGCCGCCCGCCAGCGCCAGCATCGCTTTCAGCTCACCGATGCGCAGGGTGTACCAGCCGTTATCTTTGCCTGTCGCCAGGCCTAACAGCTCACGCACACGGGTAAAGTCGTCGTGCCCTTCGTCATCCAGTTGGGTGATGAGGTTCAGGTAGTCCTCTTTCTCCCACGCGCTCTCCGGCAGTGCCAGCAGGGTTTCGCGCAGGTGGCTGCCCATGCTGTTGTTGGCCAGCCACAGATCTTCTACCGGATAGATGTCGGACATGCCCGGGACCAGAATACGGCAGGCATACACACCCAGGTGTTCGTAATCGGCGATGTACACTTCCTGATCTTCTGCGCTGAAGATAGCCATCAGCGTCGCGAACTCTTCTTCAGTGGTGCCTGAGAAGCTCCAGTCAACAAACGGATAATCCGCATCTTGCTTGAACATGTCCCAGGAGATGGAACCGCTGGAGTCGATGAAGTGCGTTTCCAGGTTTGCATGCTCTGCCACTTCTTCGTCATCGAAGGTCGGCGGCGTAAAGACATCAAGATCTTTCAGACCACGACCCTGCAGCAGTTCCGTCACGGTACGTTCCAGCGCCACGCCGAAGTCCGGATGCGCACCGAAGGAGGCGAAGCAGGTGCCGTTAGCCGGGTTGAACAGCACCACGCAGATCACCGGGTATTTGCCACCCAGAGAACCGTCGTAGGCAAAGATTGGGAAACCTTCGGCTTCCAGTTTCGCAATGGACTCCACCACACCCGGGTAACGGGCCAGTACGTCCGCCGGGATTTCCGGCAAGCTGATGGATTCCGCGATAATGCGGTTTTTGATATGACGCTCAAAGACTTCAGACAACCCCTGAACACGGGCTTCATTGCGGGTGTTACCTGCGGACATGCCGTTGGAGACATACAGGTTGCCGACGATATTCATCGGGATATAGACCGTTTGCTCGTCAGACTGACGGGTAAACGGCAGGGCGCAGATGCCACGGTCGTCGTTACCAGACTGCAGATCGACCAGCATGCTGGCCGTCAGTTGGTTCTCCAGGTCGTAGAAGGCACGCAGACGATCGTCGAGAATGCCTTCCGGCAGTTCGTCGTCTTCAGTCAGCGGGAACCATTTTTCATTTGGGTAGTGAACGAACGGGCCATTGGCCACAGTGTCGCCCAGCCAGAAATCGGCAAAGAAATAGTTAGTAGACAGACGTTCAAAATACTCACCCAGCGCGGAGGCCAGCGCCGCTTTTTTGGTTGCGCCTTTACCGTTGGTAAAGCACAGCGCGCACTCTTTATCGCGAATGTGCACAGACCAGACATGAGGAACTGGATTGAGCCAGGAGGCTTCTTCGATGTTAAAGCCCAGGTCGGTCAGTTTCTGCTGGAAGCGAGCAATAGAGTCTTCCAGGGCGGCGTCTTTGCCGGGGATAAACGTTTGAGTCATGGCGATCACTTATATCGTACGGAAAGCGCGCAATGATACGGGTTTTGCGTGACAGGCGCTATCCTCCCGGCGGTTTCGGCGAAAATAAAAGCCTCAGCTATGCTTAGAAGCAGTAACCTACTGTTAAGGCATAGAAAAATGAGAACCTTCGATCTACACAGAATGGCCCTGGATAAGGTCCCGCCAGACTTTTTGTGGGAAGTCGCGCTGCGTAGCCTGTATACCTTCGTTTTAGTCTTTCTGTTTCTCAAAATTACCGGTCGACGCGGCGTGCGGCAAATGTCGCTGTTTGAAGTCCTCATTATTCTGACGCTGGGCTCTGCTGCCGGGGATGTGGCCTTTTACGATGATGTGCCCATGTTGCCGGTGCTGATTGTGTTTATCACCCTGGGCCTGCTGTATCGGCTGGTGATGTGGCTGATGTCGAAAAGCGAAAAGCTTGAAGATCTGCTTGAAGGCAAGCCGGTGGTCATAGTTGAAGAGGGACAACTGGCCTGGCAAGAGCTCCACAGCGCCAACATGACCGAATTCGAATTTTTTATGGAGTTGCGTCTGAACAGCGTCGATCAACTGGGGCAGGTGCGGTTGGCCATTCTCGAGACCAACGGGCAGATCAGCGTCTATTACTATCACGACGACGAGGTCAAACCTGGGCTGTGTATCCTGCCGGACAAATGTATAGAGCGGTTTGTGAAGGTGCCGGATGACGGAGACTACGCCTGCCTGCGTTGCAGTAAGGTAGAAACATTGCAGGCGCAAGAAGAGCGCTTATGCCCGCGCTGCAAACATCCCGAGTGGACAAAGGTAAGCAGGGCAAAACGCATCACCTGATAGCCATTATGTCGGTTTTGTTACGGCAGGGTGGTGGAAAGTGTTGTGTGAAGTGGCGCACATTTTACCCCTCGCCGGTTTTAGAGATTGCGGCGCGTGTCACTGAATGATAAAACCGATATCCACAGTTATTACTTATGACTTTTAGCGTGGTGAGGGGAAATGGCTCAGGTCTTTAATTTTAGTTCAGGTCCGGCAATGTTACCGGCGGATGTGCTCAAACAGGCTCAACAGGAGCTGTGTGACTGGAACGGTCTTGGCACGTCGGTGATGGAAGTCAGCCACCGTGGCAAAGAGTTTATTCAGGTGGCGGAAGAAGCCGAAGCGGATTTTCGTTTTCTGCTGAATATCCCCTCAAATTACAAAGTATTGTTCTGCCACGGCGGTGGCCGTGGTCAGTTCGCGGGTATCCCGCTGAACCTGCTGGGTGACAAAACGTCTGCGGATTATGTCGATGCCGGTTACTGGGCGGCCAGCGCAGTAAAAGAAGCGCACAAATATTGCACCCCGAACGTTATTGATGCCAAAGTCAGCGTCGACGGTCTGCGCGCAGTTAAACCCATGAGCGAATGGCAGCTGTCCCGTGATGCAGCCTATCTGCACTACTGCCCGAATGAAACCATCGACGGTATCGCCATCCATGAAGAGCCAAACTTTGGCGATGACGTGGTCGTCACGGCGGACTTCTCCTCCACCATTCTCTCTTCTCCGCTGGATATCAGCCGTTATGGCGTTATCTACGCTGGCGCACAGAAGAACATTGGCCCGGCCGGTCTGACATTAGTGATTGTGCGTGAAGATTTGCTGGGTAAAGCCCACAAAGCCTGCCCGTCGATTCTGGACTACACCGTGCTGAACGATAACGACTCGATGTTCAACACGCCACCGACCTTCGCATGGTACCTCTCTGGCCTGGTCTTCAAGTGGCTGCGTAACAACGGTGGCGTGGCGCAAATGGATAAAATCAACCAGCAGAAAGCAGAACTGCTTTACAGCACCATCGACCGCAGCGATTTCTATCGCA
>JAVBUO010000075.1:0-52405 GCA_031555315.1 Acetobacteraceae bacterium | reverse complement strand
TTGTCGCCGCCATCGGTCAAGCCGATTTCGCCTAGCAGACTGGTCATGCTCTCGCGCACGACAAGCGCATCCTGCCCTGCCGCATCGAACTTCGGCTCAAGAAATAGACGGAGCTGCTTCGGCAAATCCGCTGATGGCTCTGGCGTCAGGATGATGCCCTTCGGCCCGCCAAGAGCCACAAGACCTTGCAGAAGCCGCATGTCATCAGCGCCAAGAGGCTCGAAGCCGACGAACCGTGCTTGCTCCTTCTCGGCGTAGTGGTACGTCACATCGAGCTTGAGCTTCTTCCGTTCGCCGCGCTTGAGGCTGCGGAACAGACCGGGAACCAAGCAGTGCATCGGATCGTGCCTGGCATGGGTGAGGTCAAAAGCCATCGCCTCGCCTCCGGCCATCGCGCCCCTTCTCCTCATTCCTGCTGACCTCGTGCAGCTCCACCGGCACCAGAACGCCGCCCGCATGTCGCATGTACCAGCGATCAAGCGGCGTGGCGTCGTAGTTCTGCTTGCTGACGCCGAAACGCACGAAGTAGCTGCGGCGCTCATTGCCGATGGGCTGCCGGTCATGGGCGCGGTCGCTGAGGCGCTTTGCTTCGTCCTCGGTCATGCGGGCGACGTAACCGCACCACCTGGCGTTGTCGATCAGCGCGGACGCGCCACGTGCGGCCTGCTGCTGGTCGGTCTGCCCTTCGCGGGCGCTGCCTTTGCTGACGTGGTGCAGGTAGAGCACGGATGCGCCCGTGGTGGCCGCAACGTGCTCCAGCACGGCCACGAGGTGGGCCATGTTGCCGTTGCTGTTCTCATCGAGGGCGTGAATGCGGCTCAGGGTGTCCAGCACGATCAGCCGCGCCCCGGCGCTGTACTCGATGACGCGGCGCAAGTGGGCATCGTCCATGACGTTCAGGCGTTTGCCCATGATCGGCTCAAGCGCGAGGTTCTCTGCGATGGCCTGGCGGGCGGCGTGCCCGAGGTGCTGGCCGATGGCATGAATGCGCCGCACCAGCGCCGGCGGAGGGTCTTCCCCGGCCAAATAGACCACGCGCCCGGTGTGCGCGGGAGCAAGGCCAACGAGGTCGCCACCCGCGACGCTGCATGCGATGCTCATGGCTGCTTCCAGCGCCCAGAAGCTCTTACCCGTGGCTCCTGGAGCGACGAGCGCGCCGACAGTGCCCGCAAGGAAGCCGGGCCATATGAAGTCCAGCACCGGCGGTTCGTGCTCGAACGCCGCCAGTACATCAATCGCCATTCCTCAGTTCCCCGTTCCGTACAGGGACTCGTCACTCAACACCTCGGCGATCTGCGAGGTTCGGAAGTAGACCCTCCGGCCGATCTTCAAGCGGGCCTTGTTGATCCGCTGCGTCCATTCGTTCGTCGCTCGCAAGCTGATCCGCAACCCATCAGGCGAACGATCCAGGACAGTGGCGAGCTGCGCGATGCTCAGCAGCGGGCCGAAGCGTTGCAGCAGCGTGTCTTCCATCGTCATTGCGTAAACCTCCGTTATCAACTGAATTGCAACGAAGGTTAAGCAGCGTCAGGCTTGATAGCAGCTTATTAGTTGGCAATAATGGTTGACATGGAAAACGAAGAGCACGCAAAGAAGCGCCTTGGTCGTTACTACATTCCCATCTGGGAAGGCTGCGACCCCACCGTTTCTCAGTCCATCAAAGATTTCCGCGAACGTTGGAAGCCATACTCCACGTCTTCGCGACGCTACCCTATCGGGCGACTGATCCAGGAAGTGATCGATCCTGCTGTAGCCGCCTACATGGCAACCCTTCCAGTACGCTACTCGGGCTACGTTCCCGGCGCCGGCACAGGTGTGAGCTTCAGCGCGATCATTGGACTGGTAGGACTTGACGCGATGGTTCGCGTGCAGCGCCAGTTGCTGCGCCAGTTCATCAAAACGGAAGACCGACAGACACCAAGGGATCATCGCTTTACCGCGACCATCGAAGCCTTGATCGAACTGGTTTGCTACTGTGCCAGCAAACGCCCTCAAACGTCTTCCCCCGCTCAGGGCGTCAGTCTCAATGCGCAACGGAAACACGGCTTCTGCGACTTCTGCGGAGAGCTGACGGAGTTTTCCGCGTTCATGGCCAAGGTTGCGGAGCAACAGGTCAATGATGCGGAGCTTGAGAATCGCAAGAAACTTGAACTTAGTCACCAGTATTGCGAAGGGCATCGACCCAAGCTAACGAATGGCGAATGGAACCCCGCATACAGGCAGGCGAAGCGATCACTCGCGCAGTTTGAACTTGAGCTGGCCAGGCTCAGCCAGCAATGCGCGAAGCCGGCAACGCCGCAAGTGAAATCGGGCGATCAACTCGTTGACGGCTACTTCTTCCACTATGTCATGCGCCAGACGTTGCAGCCGGCAGACAAAGCGGAACTGCGCAACCAGGCGCGGCTGATGGTGGACTCGAAGCTCTCCGATCGGAAGAAGCAGATCTTGATGCTCCAGTGGTCTGGACTCAATCAGTCGGAGATTGCGCGAAGGTTGGGCATCGAGCGCCAAGCGGTATCGAAGGCGCTGTCATCAATCCCCGCAATGTTTCACTTGAAGAAGAAGCGCCCCATCCGCTGATTTCTTTTCGTGTCAACCAAAAGGGTCAATCATTGGGCCGAATCAACCCGCATTGACGGGCACTATCAGGCACATGTTCGCAAGTGACTGAAAGAGGCCAGGGGATGCAGGCAACGACAAGTAAGACGCTCATCAATCGCAAGAAACTGCTGGCGATGATCCCGCTGTCTGAGCGCACGATCTTCAACATGGAGCAGCGCGGGGAGTTCCCGCGCCGGATCGCACTCACCAGCCGAAACGTCGCCTGGGACTTGGCAGAAATCGAGGAATGGATCGAGGCGCGCAAGTCATCGGGCACGCAGGCCATGCGGCCTGGCTTCACCCCGTCGGTCGCAGCCACCGCTTTTTAGCCGCTAAAACGCCGCGCCCCTCAAGTGTCAATGACAGCCGAGGCCATGGTCGCTATTCTGGAGGCGCTCCCTACCTGCCCTCCTCTGACTTACGCCTTCGGCCGCTTGAGCGTCCATTCGTCGATCATGTCCGCCCAGTCCTGCAACATCGCCGTCCGCTGCTCGCGGTACTCTGCCTTGTTGTAGACGGCCCTGACGCCTCTCTGTTCGTGCGCCAGGCACTTCTCGATCCAGTCCGTGTTGTAGCCGGCCTCGTGCAACAACGTGCTGGCCGTGCGCCGCAAGTCATGCGGCCCGAACTTGGCGAGCGGCTTTCCCTCCTTCTGCGCCAGCCGATACGTCAGCGTCAGCACCTGGTTGAGTGTGGCGCTGCTCATGGGTAAGTCCGAGTCATACCGCGACGGCAGCACGTAGTCCGATCCACCCGCGAAGGTTTTCAGGGCAATGAAGATGTCCAGCGCCTGGCGGGACAGAAACACCAGGTGCGGATTGCGCCGCTTCATCCGCTCCTTCGGGATCGTCCAAAGCGCGTCGCTGAAATTGATCTCGCTCCAGGTCGCGTTGGTCAGCTCGCTCTTGCGCACCATCGTCAACAGCAGCAGCTTGGCCGCCGCCCGAATGGATGGCGCTGTGCCGATGCGCTCCATGTACTGGTACATCAGGCCGATCTCGTCGGGCGTCAGCGCACGGTCGCGCGGCTCGAATTTGGCGATGGACGTTGGGCGCACCAGCTCCGCCGGGTTCTCGACCCTCTGGCCACGCTCGATGGCCCAGCGATAGACCTGCATCACCACCTCGCGGACATGCACTGCCGTTGCCGGCGCGCCACGCTCCACGATGGCATCGGTCAGCGCCCGCAGGTCCTCATGGGTGATCTCCACCAGTTTCTGATTGCCGAATTTCGGCTTCAAGTCCCTCTCGTAGACCGAGCGGCGCATGTCACGGGTGGAGTCGGCCATCTGGTAGCCGCGCAACCACTTTTCTGCCCAGGCTCCGAACGTCTCCGCATCCTTGACGCGGGCCTTGTCTCGCGCCTTTTCCTTGGCAGGCGACTTCCCGGCCGCGATCATCTTCTTGGCCTCGCCCAGCCGCTCGCGGGCCTCGGCCAGCGTGATGCCGCCTACGCCATAGCGGCCGAAGGTGATGGTCTCCTGGCGGCCGTGGATCGAGTAGTTGTAGCGGAAAGAGATCGCCCCAGCCGGCGTGACGGCCACATAGAGGCCATCACGGTCGTTCTCCTTGTAGAGCTTGTCCCTCGGTTTGAGGTTGCGCAGCTTGGTATCGGTCAGCATGGTTCTCGCCCTAGTGCGGCTCAAATACCATGATCAAAAATCGTCCAATCCTGGCGTAAAAACACAATGAAATCATTGCGTTACGTCAGATAAATACCATGATCACTAGAAGGGTAGCTACATGGTATCGATGGAACCTCATGGCATCGATGCCTTCAATGCCATTCATCATGCCATGAAAAAATGGTGCTTGGCGATACCAAGAATTGCCAGCCGGTGCCGAACGAAATCACAAAAAAGCCCGCAATCACGCGGGCTTAGGTGTGTTCTCCTGCTACCAGGTGCCAGCCGGTGCCAGACGCCAAATCACTCCCACTCGATCGTCCCTGGTGGTTTGCTCGTGATGTCATAGGTCACACGGTTAATGCCGCGCACTTCATTGATTATGCGACCTGCCACACGGGTCAGGAATTCCATGCTGAACGGGTACACATCCGCTGTCATGCCATCGGTGCTGGTCACCGCGCGCAGGGCACAGGCGTGGTCATAGGTACGGCCGTCGCCCATCACGCCCACTGTGCGCACCGGCAGCAGCACCGCAAACGCCTGCCAGATCGCATCGTACAGGCCGGCGTTGCGGATCTCCTCCAGATAGACCGCATCGGCCTTGCGCAGGATGTCCAGCTTTTCGCGCGTAATCGCCCCTGGCACGCGGATCGCCAGTCCAGGGCCCGGGAACGGATGACGGCCGACAATGTGTTCCGGAATACCAAGTTCGCGGCCCAGCGTACGCACTTCGTCCTTGAACAGTTCTCGCAGCGGCTCGACCAGTTGCATACGCATGTGTTCGGGCAGGCCGCCAACATTGTGGTGCGACTTGATCGTCACGCTCGGCCCACCAGTAAACGACACGCTTTCGATCACGTCCGGATACAGCGTGCCTTGCGCCAGAAAATCTGCACCGCCGAGCTTTTTCTGTTCTTCCTCGAACACCTCGATAAACAGTCTGCCGATCGTCTTGCGCTTCACTTCCGGGTCGGTCACGCCGTCCAGCGCGCCAAGGAATAAATCCGACGCATCGCGGTGCACCAGCTTGATGTTGAAGCGGTCGCGGAAGGTGCGTACCACGTCTTCCGCCTCGCCCTGGCGCATCATCCCGTGGTCGACGAAAATACAGGTCAACTGATCGCCGATCGCCTCGTGAATCAGCACCGCCGCCACCGATGAATCCACCCCGCCCGAAAGGCCGCAGATCACCTTGCCCTTGCCCACCTGCGCGCGGATTTTGGCAATCTCTTCCTGGCGGAACCCCGCCATCGTCCAGTCGCCCTTGCAGCCCGCCACCTTGTGCGTGAAGTTCTTCAGCAATGCCGCGCCGTGCGGCGTGTGCACGACTTCCGGATGGAACTGCACGCCGTAGAATTTGCGTTCGTCATTGGCGATCGCCGCGAACGGTGCGCCTTCGGACGTTGCGACCACACGAAAGCCCGCCGGCAGTGCGGTCACGCGGTCGCCATGGCTCATCCACACCTGTTCGCGCGCCCCCTTCTGCCACACGCCGTCGAACAGCGCGCAGGTATCGGTTACGTCGACATAGGCACGGCCGAATTCACGGTGATCCCCCGCTTCTACCTTGCCGCCCAGCTGCGCGCACATCGTCTGTTCGCCGTAGCAAATGCCCAGCACCGGTACGCTGGCCTTGAACACCAACTCCGGCGCGCGCGGGCTGGTACCTTCATGTACGCTGGCCGGACCTCCCGACAGGATGAACGCCTTCGCGCCGAACGTCTCGATGCGTTTCACATCGGTGTTGAACGGCCAGACCTCGCAATACACACCGCTTTCGCGCACGCGCCGCGCGATCAACTGCGTCACCTGGCTGCCGAAATCGAGGATCAGGATGCGGTCATGTTCGGGTTGTGCGGTCATGGCGTGTTTCCGGAACTTTTCAAGAAATGCGTTCAAGCACGGCGGTGAAGAATCCGTCCGTGTCGTGTTGGGCGGGCGTTAACGCCAGCATCGGGCCATCCAGACCGTCGATCCCGTGCGGCACCAGTCTGAAAGCGGCGTTGCGGGCAAGGAACGCCTCGATCTGTTTTTCGTTCTCGGCCGGCAGGATCGAACAGGTGGCGTAGATCAGCCGCCCGCCCTTCTTCACCAGTGCAGCCCCCTTGTCCAGAAGAGCAGCCTGTTTCGGCACCAATTCCAGCAAGTCGATCTCTTCCGTGCGCAGCCGCGCATCGGGGTTGCGCCGCCAGGTGCCGGTGCCGGTGCACGGCGCATCGACCAGCACGCGATCGAACGTGCCCGCACGACGCTTCACCCATTTATCGCCCGCCGCAAACAAATGACGCTCGACATTCTGCGCACCTGCGCGGCGCAGACGCACCACTGCCGATTCCAGACGCGGGGCTGAAACATCGCACGCCGCGATATGTCCTTTGTTCTGCATCATCATCGCCAGCGCCAGCGTCTTGCCGCCCGCCCCGGCGCAGATATCGGCCACCCGCATACCGGGTGCCGCCTGCGCCGCCAGCGCGACCAGTTGGCTGCCCTCGTCCTGGATCTCGATCAGCCCCGACTTGAACGCTGGCCCCGAAGTCACCGGGCGGCGGCCTTGCAGGCGTATGCCCCACGGCGACAACGCCGTCGGCTGCGGGGAAAAATTCTCGGCCTGCAATGCCGCCATCGCGGCCTCGCGTGTGCCTTTCAGCAGATTTACGCGCAGGTCCAGCGGCGCGTTGCCCGCCATCGCCGCCAGTTCCTTTTCCAGGCGGTCACCAAAGCGTTCCTCCAGCAGCGGCAAGATCCAATCGGGCACTTCCAGTTGCACCGCGCGCGGCATGTCGGGGTGCGTGCCCGAACGTCCTTCCAGCGCCGCGATGGTCGCCTCTTCTTCCTTGATCAGCCTGTCGGCCGCGAACTTGCCGCCTGAAAAGGTCTGCGCCAGCCCCGATGCGTTCCAGTTCTCGAACATCATCAGATACACGGCCAGCAGCATGCGCGCAGTGGCCGGCGCTTTCGCGTATTCGATCCACCAGCCCAGACGGCGGCGGTTGCGCAGCACACCCCAGACCCGGTCGCTGATCGCGCGACGGTCGCCCGCACCGATGAAGCGGCGCGCACGGAAGAAATCGTTCGCCACGGCATCGGCCGGACGGCGGCCCGATGCCTCGACCGCCTGCAGCAGTTCGATGCTCGTTGCGATACGCGCGGCAGGTGTCATAGCGATGCTTATTCCTGACGATAATTCGGCGCTTCGCGGGTGATCGCCACGTCGTGCACATGGCTTTCACGCAGGCCCGCGCCGGTGATGCGGCGGAAGCGCGCGTTCTTTTGCATATCGGGGATCGTCGCGCTGCCCGTATAACCCATCGACGCCCGCAGCCCGCCGACCAGTTGATGGATCACCGCACCGACCGCCCCCTTGTACGCGACGCGCCCTTCGATGCCTTCCGGCACCAGCTTCAGCGAATCCTTGATGTCCTGCTGGAAGTAACGGTCCGCCGAGCCGCGCGCCATCGCACCCATGCTGCCCATGCCGCGATAGGATTTGTACGACCGTCCCTGATACAGAAACACCTCGCCGGGCGCTTCCTCGGTCCCGGCCAGCAGCGAGCCGACCATCACACAGTTCGCCCCGGCGGCAATTGCCTTGGCCAGATCGCCCGAGGTGCGCACGCCGCCATCGGCGATCGCCGGAATGCCGCGCGCCGCGCAGGCCGCCGCCGTTTCCATGATCGCCGAGAACTGCGGCACACCGACCCCCGCCACAATGCGAGTCGTGCAGATCGAGCCCGGCCCGATGCCGATTTTCACCGCATCTGCTCCAGCCGCGATCAGCGCCTCGGCGGCCTCGGGCGTTGCGACGTTACCAGCCACGATCTGGATGTTGTCCGACAGTTTCTTGATGCGCTCGACCATCGCCAGCACGCCCGCCGAATGCCCGTGCGCGGTATCGACCACCACGACATCCACCTCGGCCTGCACCAGCTGCTTGGCGCGCACAAAACCATCCTCGCCCACGCCGGTCGCCGCCGCCACACGCAGACGGCCCAGATCGTCCTTGCTGGCGAACGGATTGGCCTGCGACTTTTCCATATCCTTCACGGTGATCAGACCGACGCAGCGGAACACATCGTCCACCACCAGCAGCTTTTCGATCCGGTGCCGGTGCAGCTTCTGGCGCGCTTCATCGGTCGTCGCATCCGGCGTCACCGTGACCAGATTGTCGCGCGTCATCAGCTCGTAGACTTTCAGCGCCGGGTCGGTGGCGAAGCGGACGTCGCGGTTGGTCAGAATCCCCACCAGTTTCCCCGAGCCGCGCTCGACCACCGGGATGCCGCTGATCCGGTGCGCCGCCATCAGGCCGCGCGCATCGGCCAGAGTCTGGTCCGGATGAATGGTGACGGGATTTACCACCATGCCGCTCTCGAATTTCTTTACCTGGCGGATTTCGGCGACCTGTTCCTCGGGCGACAGGTTCTTGTGCACCACGCCGATGCCGCCGGCCTGCGCCATCGCGATGGCCATCGCCGATTCGGTCACCGTGTCCATCGCCGAGGAGACCAGCGGGATGTTCAGGCGGATTTTGCTGGTCAGCTGCGTGCTGGTGTCGGTGCCCGATGGCAGCACTTCGGAATAGGCAGGGACCAGCAACACGTCATCGAACGCGAGCGCTTCAGAAATATGAGGAAAAGGATTGCTGTCTGATGCCATGGTGAGGAGCCCCGTTGTTGTCCGCTACCTTGGCGGCCCTTCTTAGGCGCTCGTTCCAGTCGACGCAAGCGCGCCACGGCCCCTATTCGCCGGATTTTCCACGAAACCCCTGCGCGACGACGTAAAGCTCGCTGCTTTCCTTGCGGCTGGCCGGGGGTTTTGCATGTCTGACCTGTGCAAAATTCAGCTTCAGCAGGTTCAGCATGTCCCGCTCGGACCCGCCCTGAAATACCTTGCAGACAAAGGCGCCGCCCGGGGCCAGCACGGTGGTCGCAAAATCCGCCGCCATCTCCGCCAGCCCCATGATGCGCAGATGATCGGTACTCGCATGCCCCGTGGTATTGGGGGCCATGTCGGACAGCACCAGATCCACCTTGCCGCCCGTCAGCGCCTCGAGCCGCGCCGGCATGTCCGGGTCGGTGAAATCGCCGACGATGATCTCGGCCCCCTGGACCGGCGGCTCGACCGGCAGCAGGTCGACGCCCACCACCATCGCCGCGCCGCGCTTCACCGCCACCTGCGTCCAGCCGCCCGGTGCCGCCCCCAGGTCGAGCACCCGGGTGCCGCGCTTGATCAGTTTGAAGCGGTCATCCAGTTCGATCAGCTTGTAGGCCGCACGCGAGCGCCAGCCGTCGCGCTTCGCGGCCGCCACGTACGGGTCGTTCAACTGGCGTTCCAGCCAGCGGCGGCTGGCCTCGGTGCGCCCCGTCGCCTTCTTGACCTGGACATTCAGTTCGCGGCTGCCGCCGACCGGCGAAGCGCCACCGCGCGATGGGCGTTTCATACTGGCATCAATTCATCTGACAATGCGGGGCAAACCTTCTGGTTTGCCCATCCCGCTTGCCTCATTGCTGGCCCGGATGCAAGGGCCGGCCGGGAATCGGAGCGCCCCCGACCGACAGCAGCGCCACGGCCCTGCTTTACCAGCGATACGACAGAGTGGCCGTCACCGTCCGCCCTGCCCCCAGGCTGCAATATGTCTCGCCGTAGCAGTACGTCACCGTATAGCGGTTGAACAGGTTGGTCCCGTTCACCGCCAGCCGCATGCCGTCCAGTGCAGGCGCCACCTTGCCCAGATCGTAATACAGCGCCGCGTCGAACAGCGTCGAAGACGGCACCCGGACCGGATCCGGGCTCGACACTTCGGAATAGTTCGATCCCTGATAGCGTACCCCCGCCGCCAGACCGAGGCCCGGCACGGTGCTTTCCGCAAAGGTATATTTCAGCCAGGCGGACGCCTGATGTTCGGGCGTCATCGGCTGGTTGCGGCCGATCTCGAATGGGTTACTGCTCGCGGTGATTTCCGAGTTCAAATACGAATAGGACGCCAGAAATTCGATCTGCTCCGTCAATGCCGCGCGCGCTTCCAGTTCGATCCCGCGCACCCGCACTTCGCCCGACTGCGTGCCCAGAAACGTCACCGGGTCATAGGTGATGGAATTCTCCTGCTGCAGATCGAACACCGCCAGCGTGAACAGTGCGTTCATCCCGTTCGGCTGGTACTTGACCCCGGCTTCGACCTGCCTGCCGGTCGTCGGCACGAAAGGCTGATTGTTCGTATCTACACCGATGACCGGCTGGAACGACGTTGCATACGATACATACGGCGCGATCCCGTTCGGGAAGTTATAGGTCAGGCCGGCGCGGTAGGTGAATTCGCTGTCATCCTGCTTGGTGCGGGTGTCGAACAAATAGTCGTCAGACCGCATGCCGGCCCAGTCCTGGCGTGCGCTCAGCGTCAGCAGCCAGCGATCGAAACGGACCTGATCCTGGGCATAGAGACCAAACTGGTCCAGCGTCTGATGCTGATCGGCACGGCGTGTGAAATTCCTGGCGTTCGCGTTGGTGTAAACAGGCCGGAACACATCGATCGGGTCCGCCGTACCCAGATCGAAAACATACGATCCCGTCGTTCTTGCGTAATCAAGGCCGAACAACAGTTTGTGTTCCAGCGCGCCGGTCCGGAAAATCGCCTGTCCCTGATTGTCGAGTGCGATATTCGCCGAATCGGCATCCATCATCGTGGCGCTGCGGTTCAGCGTGCGCAGATCGGCCTGCAGACCTTCGCCACGCAGCGCCAGCATATCCATCGACATGCCCATGTACCGCAGGTTCTGGCGCACCGTCCAGGTATCGTCGAAGCGATGCTCGAACGCATAACCCACGGCGTACTGCGCGCGGCGGAAATCGTTGTTGCTGTCATCCCCGACATAGGTATGGCGCGAAATCCGGCCGTACGGATTGCCATACACCGTGCCCTGTGCGGGCAGATACTGATGCGGATAGGTACCGCGATCTTCGGCGTACTGCGTCAGGATGGTCAGCGTGGTGCTGTCGGTCGGGCGCCAGGTAAAGGCGGGGGCGATGAACACGCGCTGATCGTGCGTATGATCGACCTGCGTGTCCGCGTCGCGCATCAACCCGGTCAGGCGCATCGCCAGCGTCCGGTCCTGCGTCAGCGGGCCGCCGATATCGAACGCCCCCTGCACACGGTCGTAACTGCCGAGCTGAAGCTGCACTTCGCCGATCGGGGAGAAAACCGGCCGGCGGCTGACCATGTTCACCAGACCGCCGGGCGAGTTCTGCCCGTACAGCGCGGAACCGGGGCCGCGCAGCACGTCGATCTGCTGCAGGCCGTATGTCTCGACGCGCGGCGTCGCCCACCAGTTCTGCAGCGGCAGCGGCAGACCGTCCTGGTATTTCAGCGGCTCGAACCCGCGGATGCGCAGTTCGTCGTAGTGCGAGCTTTCGCCGTTCGGCTGCACCAGCACGCTGGGGGTATAACGCAGCGCCTCGCTGACATTGCTCGCCCCCTGATCGCGAATCTGGTCCTGCGGCACGATCGAGACCGACTGCGGCACTTCGAGCAGCGGCGTATCGGTCTTGGTCGACGCATCACTCTCCTGCGCCACGTAGCCGACGATCCCGCCGCGTGGCGTTCCACCCTCTACCTGGATGGGATCGAGCATGATGGACGTCGGGGCAGTCTGCGCCTGCAACGAAAAGCCGCAGGCCAGAAATATCGTCGAGATCGACCCGACCAGCATTCCGGAAGCGGGGCGCGATACTGCAGGGCGGACAGCCCTGAGGTTTTCCAGATTGTTCACGGTAGCAACTTGCCTTGTTGGAGCAGGAGAGCCGCCGGTTTATTGCAAATGAAAGTGAGTATCAATATCTTTGTATACGCTTACCGCCTTCGGCAAATCCGCCCATAGGTAGTGCGTCAGTCTGACAATACAATAATATCAACCCATTATCGAGATGAACGCACCGAACGTTTCTGATTCTGACGAATCAGACGCTGCAGAATCCCCTCGCGCAAGCCACGGTCTGCAACGATGACCTGCGGTACCGGCCACAGGCGCCGGATGGCCGCAAAAATGACGCAGCCGGGCAACACAAATGCCGCCCGCTCGGGCCCGATACACGGATGCCGCGCCAACGCCGCCTGCCCCATGGCACGAATGGACGCCAGGGCGGCATCCACCTGCCGCAGGCTGAGCGTACGCCCGTCCACCAGCGAACGCCGGTAACGCGGCAGGTTGAGCGCCACACTGGCGAGCGTGGTTATCGTGCTCGACGCGCCAATCAGGCGAACGCCGCCGCGCGCGATTTCCTGGCCGATCTGGTGGATCGCCTCGAACCGCAGAAAAGACTGGTATATCTCCTCCTCAAGCCTGTCGAACGCGGCATCGCCATCGGCGAAGAAACGCTCGGCCAGCGTCGCGACACCGATCGGCAGAGATTCGTACGCGATCACATGCACCTGTCCCCCCGCGCCCAAACGCACCCAGGCCAGTTCGCTCGATCCCCCGCCGATGTCGAACAGCAGTGCCCGTTGCCCCTTGCCCTTCATCAGCAACGGCGCGCAGCTTTCCACGGCAAGCTCGGCTTCCTCGCGCGGCGAAATGATATCGAACGGCAATCCGGTTTCGTTGCGTATCCGGGTTATGAACTCCAGGCCGTTCGACGCCTGCCGGCACGCTTCGGTTGCGACACCGCGCACCTCCTGCACGGAATAACGGCCCAGCCGGGTGGCGCAGGCATGCAGCGCCTGCATGGTACGCTCCATCGCGTCATTGGACAGGCTCCCGGTTGCCGACAGACCGTCACCCAGCCGCACGATCCGGCTATAGCTGTCGATGACACGAAAACCGGTCCGTTGCGGCACGCCAATCAGCAGACGGCAGTTATTGGTCCCGAGATCAAGCGCCGCATAGGCCGTCGCCCTGTGTTTCCAACCTCTGTCGGCAGCGGAATTGCGTTCTGACAAAATATAATGCTGCTCCATGGAATCCCTATGATTCCAGTGTTGGAGCATATTATTCAAGCCCCTGAGATTTAGATACTTGCTCTTCCTGAAACAGGATGCTAATTCGCCGCCTCCGCTTGGGGGATAGTTTAGCGGTAGAACTCCCGGCTCTGACCCGGGCAGCCTTGGTTCGAATCCAGGTCCCCCAGCCAAACTCCACTTCCTTGTGAAACCACTTTCCCAAAACAGGGAACTTATTGGTGCGTTGCAACGCCAATTGCAGATTTCTGCGCTCTGAAATACGCGCAGGGGTTGTCTTCTCGCGCCCGGTCTGGGAGCCTTACCGTCACACGGCGATCAACGCCGCTGCAGGACGGAATAACGTTCAGACATACCAAGGGGAAAAAATATGCGCGAAGCAGTGATCGTATCAACCGCTCGGACAGCCCTCGGCAAGGCGCATCGCGGTGCGTTCAACAATACCCAGCCGCAGCAATTGGGGGGACACGTAATCCGTCACGCCGTGCAGCGCGCCGGCGTTGACCCAGCCGAAATCGATGATGTGATCATGGGGGCCGCCGTCCAGCAGGGATCGCAGGCCTATAATGTCGGCCGTCAGTGTGCCCTGGCCGCCGGACTGCCGACCAGCGTCGCCGGAATGTCAGTAGACCGTCAGTGCGCCTCGGGGCTGATGGCGATCTCGATCGCGGCCAAGCAGGTGCTGCAGGATGGCATGCGTGTCGTCGTCGGCGGTGGTGTGGATTCGATCTCGCTGCTGCAAAACGATCATCTGAACCGCTATCGCCGCGAAGACCCCGATCTGCTGGCGCGCGTGCCGCACATGTATATGACGATGCTGGAAACCGCCGAAGTCGTCGCCGACCGTTATAAGATCTCGCGCGAAGCACAGGACGCATTCGCACTGCGTTCGCAGCAGCGTATCGCCGCGGCGCAGGCAGCCGGCAAGTTCGATGCGGAAATCGTGCCGATGGATACGGTGATGAAAGTCGTCGACAAGGCCACCGGCGCGGTCAGCGAAAAGAAGGTCACGCTGACCAAGGACGAATGCAACCGCGCCGACACCACCGCTGCGGGCCTGGCATCGCTGGCGCCGGTGTTCAAGAACGGTCAGGTCATCAAGGAAGGCAGGTTCATCACCGCCGGCAATGCATCGCAGCTGTCCGACGGCGCATCCGCTGCCGTGGTGATGGAAGCCGCGGAAGCCGCACGCCGTGGCCTGGCGCCGCTGGGCATTTATCGCGGTATCGCCGTTGCCGGGTGCGAACCCGATGAAATGGGCATCGGTCCGGTCTACGCCATTCCCAAACTTCTGAAGCAGCATGGGCTGAAGGTCGAAGACATCGGTCTGTGGGAACTGAATGAAGCTTTCGCGTGCCAGGTGCTATATTGCCGCGACAAGCTGGGCATCCCCGACGAACGCCTGAACGTGAACGGCGGTGCGATCGCCATCGGTCATCCTTACGGGATGACCGGGGCGCGTCTGGTCGGCCATGCGTTGCTGGAAGGCAAGCGCGCCGGGGTGCGTTACGTGGTGATCACCATGTGCGTCGGCGGCGGGATGGGAGCCGCCGGCCTGTTCGAAGTCGCGTAAGGAACGCGTCCACTTCATGCCGAACCGGTCAGATCCCGCAGTACGGATCAGGCCGGTTGGGAGACAGCCGCCACTAGTATTTTCCGTTCACTCTGGTTCATGGGAAATGTTGTAGGTCTTTGTCTGCCGGGCATCTTCGCGTGACCGGGTGATCCCACCCGATCATGATTTGTTCTTGCTACTGCCGGGATATGGAAAAGGCCGGTGTTACCCAGCCATTCCCGTCCCGGCGGTGCATTGTTCGGACCTAAAAGGCGCAGACGCGCGGTCCGCAACATCGGGCCTGTCCGTATTCAGGAAACTTCCATCAGGCGTGGCATTTCCGCATACGCACCATCGTCGCTCAGACTGTCGCTCAGGCTCTGTTCGCTATCCGCAGTCTGACGTGCATCGGCCGGATCGCGCAGAACATAGCCGCGTCCCCACACCGTGCTGATCAGGTTTTCGGCGCCGGCCGAGATCAGTTTTTTGCGCAGCTTGCAGATAAACACGTCGATGATCTTGGCATCCGGCTCATCCATGCCGCCGTACAGATAGTTCAGAAAGTGATCCTTCGTCAGCACGTGGCCTTTCTTCAGGGTCAGGGCTTCCAGAACCTGAAATTCCTTTTCGGTCAGCCGCACCGGCTGGTCGTTTACCCAGACATCGCGCGTCGACAGATCGATCGTCATGTTGTCGACAATAATCTGCGAAGACGGAAACCCGCCGCTGCGACGGACCAGCGCCTGCATGCGCGCCAGAATTTCCTGCTGATCCACAGGTTTCGCCATACAGTCGTCGGCACCGAGGTTGAGGCAGCGCACCCGCACCGCCGCATCCTGATCCGCGGCCAGCACCATGATCGGCGTGCTGTCCTTGCGCATCCGGATATTGCGGATCGTGTCGAACCCGCGTGTTTCACCCTGTCTCATGTCGATCAGAGCCAGAGAAAAGCTGTAGCTTGAGAGCAGTTCCATGGCTTCGTCGCCCGAAGAAACCGTCTCCATCTGAATTTTTGCAATAGAGAAAACCTGCCCGAGTGTCCGTACTGTTGTCGGATCACTGGATACCACCAAGATGCGCATTTTATCGCTCCGCCGCCGGAGGATTTTTTCACATTCTTTAGAATATGCGCCTACATATACAGGAGACTGCATGAACCTGCTATTGTTTTTTTTGCGGATCGTTAAAGATGACCCAACCCAAAGATGATTCGCAACCCGAAGAAATAACGCCATCCCTTGGAATTCCGGGCGCCAAAGATGTATTGGCGCAGCTAACGTCCTTGTCCCGCTGGAAAATTTCCGGGCAAGTAACATCCGTTATGAATACCAATATAAAAATAGGCGGGATGGCCGGACTTGTCCCGATCGGGGATCTGGTCAGCGTCGAGCGCATGAATGCCCCCCCTATTCTTGCCGAGGTCGTCGGGTTCAGCGGGGGCGACGCGGTGGCATTTCCACTGGGATTGATCGACGGAGTCCGCCCCGGGGCCAGCGTCATGCGCGCCGGGCCGCCGCAGATCGCCCCCAGCGACGGCTGGCTGGGGCATGTCGTCGATGCGATGGGCAACCCGATCGACGGCAGTTGCAGCACCTTGCCCCCCGGACCGCAAAGGCGTTCCATCCGCACCGAGCCCCCGCCGCCCATGACACGCAAGCGTCTGGGCAACATCGTGCCGCTGGGCGTGCGCGCCTTCGATGCGTTTATCCCCTGTCGCCGCGGCCAGCGCCTCGGCATCTTCGCGGGGTCGGGGGTCGGCAAATCCAGTCTGGTCTCGCTGCTCGCCAGCCACGCGCAGTGCGACGTCATCATTGTCGGCCTGATCGGCGAACGCGGGCGCGAAGTGCGCGAATTCTGGGAAGACACCATCCCCGACGCCGCCCGCCACCGCACACTGGTGGTCGCCGCCACATCCGACCAGCCGCCGATCCTGCGCCGCTGGTGCGCCTACACGGCGATGACTCTGGCCGAGCACTTCCGCGACCAGGGAAAACACGTAGTTTTGATCCTCGACACCATCACACGCTTCTGCCACGCCCTGCGCGAGGTGTACCTGTCGATCGGCGAACCGCCATCGGTGCGTGGCTACACACCGGGTGTCTTCACCGAGATCCCGCAATTGCTGGAACGCGCCGGCCCGGGCCGGGAAGGCACCGGCGACATCACGGGGCTGTTTTCGGTACTGATAGAATCAGACGATACCAATGACCCGATCGCCGACTTCATTCGCGGTATTCTGGATGGACATGTGGTGATGGACCGCGCCCTGGCCGAACGTGGCGTTTATCCGGCGATCGATGTGCTGAAATCGCTGTCGCGCGGCGGCGAAGCCTGTCTGCCGCCCGAGATGCGCAAACTGGTGCGCGAGGCGCGCAACCTGATGGCCACATGGGAACGGGTCGCCGACCTGGTGCGTATGGGCGCCTATCGCACCGGCACCGACCCCGAGGTCGATCGCGCCATAGCGATACAACCCTTGATTGAAAAAAACTTCCTTATTCAGAGTAAGAGCGAAACGAACCCGATCGATGATATCGAAGGCAAACTGCGGGCCTGCCTGAATCCGGCCTGATCATATTCCTGCGTTAGACAAATTGCCGCCAATGGGGTTGAAGTACAGGGTGAAATCTGACAGAAAATGCGAGTAATTCGCGATTGCAGGAGACCCTATTATGCTCCCCTACCCTCTTCGCAGCGTCCTGGCCGCCGTCGCCGCAATTACATATGCCGGCTTTTGTACCAGCGCATTTGCCCAAACTCCCGCCGCACAGCCGCCCACCGGACAGCCGCCCGCTGCCACGACGGAACCTCCCCCTCCTGAAACCGCCACCACCACCGGACAACTTACCCTGGAACTGAACCGGCTGGAAAATCAACCGCGCGGCTGCCGGATCTATCTGGTGTTCGGCAACAACCACAGCGCGCCGATCGAAACGCTGCGCCTCGATCTGGTACTGTTCGGGCGCGATGGTGTGATCCAACGCCGTCTCGCGGTCGATGCCGGCCCGCTGCGCGCCGATCGCCGCACCGTAAAACTGTTCGATGTCACCGACACCAACTGCGACGGCATCGGCAGTATCCTGGTCAACGACATTCCCCAGTGCAGTGCCGGTGCCGACTGCCTTTCCCAGTTGGCCGTTTCAAGCCGCGCTGACATCCCTCTGAACAAGTAAGTAACCCCCGTAATGGACCCTATCATGCCACCAGTGGAAACTGCACAGCACACGATGAATCTGCTCGGCCTGTTCTGGCAGGCCGACCCCATCGTCAAAGGCGTGATGCTGGTTCTGGTGCTGGCATCGGTCGCAGTCTGGGCGGTGATTCTGGAAAAGCTGTTCCAGCTCGCCAGGCTGCGCCGCGAAGCCGCCCGCTTCGAACGCGCGGTGCGCACGGAAGAACTGAACGGCGTCGATACCGGCCTTGCCGCCGACATCCTCAGCGCCGGGCATCTGGAATGGCAGGAACGCAATCTGGCCCATGAAAGCCGGGGCGAAATGCGCGAACGCTTCGAACGCGCGATGCGCGCCGTGATGGGCGCACGCCTGCGCGCCGCCGAACCCGGCCTGCCGCTGCTGGCGACCGTCGGTTCGGTGGCGCCGTTCGTCGGGCTGTTCGGCACGGTGTGGGGGATCATGAACAGCTTCACCGCCATCGCCTCGGCCAACGACACCAGCCTCGCCGTCGTCGCGCCCGGTATTGCCGAAGCACTGTTCGCCACCGCCATCGGCCTGGTCGCCGCCATTCCCGCCGTGGTTGCCTATAACAAGCTGTCGACCGATCTGGGGCGCATCGGTCAGCGTTTTTCGGCAGCGATCACCGAATGCTCGGCGCGTCTGATCCGTCGCGAGGCCGTCTGAAATGGCCGGCGCGCTCCTTTCGCACAACAACGGCGACGACGATAACGGCGGCTATGCGCCGTTGGCCGAGATCAACGTCACGCCGCTGGTCGACGTGATGCTGGTGCTGCTGATCATCTTCATGGTCGCCGCGCCGATGATGATGGTCGGCGTGCCGATCCAGCTGCCGCGCACCTCGGCCCCCACCGTACAGCCATCACGCCCGCCGCTGATCGTGTCGATGACCCAGGACGGCAAGGTCTTCGTCCGTGCAGACGAAGTGGCGGCCGATGCCCTGTCGCAGCGCCTGGACGCGTTGCATGACGAAGATGCCGAGGCCACCGTCTATATCCGCGCCGATCGCGGCATTCCGTATGGCGATGTGATGCGTGTGATGGGCCGGGTCACACAGGCCGGATTCACACGCGTTTCACTGATCGCCGAAGCCGAAAACAGCCAGACCACACAGGCACGATAGTCATGCCCAGCCAGCGCCCCGTTCTGTTCTTTTCAGCCTCCGCCGTCGTCCATGCCGGCGTGCTGGGACTGCTGCTGATCAACGTGGTGCCGCACCTGCCCGACGCGGCCGCGGCCGGCGACACCCCGGTCACCATCGCCATCGCAACCGACGGGATGATGCCGGTCGTCACGCCCGACACCAGCACCGCCGAACAGGCGCCACCGCCGATGGAGGAAGTGGCCGAGATCGAGCCCACCGAGGCCGTGCTGGCCAGCAACGCGGCCGACGCGCCGCTGGTGGAAGACCCGCTGCCGACCCTGGCCGAGGAAGAAGCCGAAGCGGTCGAGGTGGCGGAAGTGCTGCCGCCCCCGCCCCCCGCGCCGCCGCAGCAGCAGGTCCGCCCACCGCGCCAGCCGCGCCCGCGCCCCGTAACGCAGCGAGCCGCCCCGGCGGCGCCACAGCAGGCGACAGGCACCGCGCAAACCGCCCCGGCGACCGCCACGGCTGGACCGGCCAGCAACGCGGGCGCCGCCCCGCCGGGACCGCCGCCCAGCTATCTCGGCCGGTTGCAGGCCTGGCTGGAACGCCACAAGGGCTATCCCACCCAGGCGCGCCAGCAGCGCCAGCAGGGAACCGCATTGCTGCATTTCGTGATGGACCGCAGCGGCCGGGTGACCAGCTTCAACATCGTGCGTTCCTCGGGCTATCAGCTGCTGGATTCCGAGGTTACCAACATGATCCAGCGCGCCTCGCCCCTGCCCGCCATGCCTGCCGAAATGAATCTCAGCCAGTTGGAACTGACGGTGCCGGTGCGGTTCAATCTGCGCTGAGAGCACGCACGTTACACAGACAGTTTGCGCACCGGGTTGCCGCAGCACGAAGGCATTCTGCGCGCCGATGGCGACGATCAGGCCCAGCCCCACGCTCGTGCCGGTGAAGAAGATCGGGAAACTCATGTCAGACAAATTGCATTACGGATTTTCCGTCTTCGCCACCACACGCGCCAACGCGCGGAACTCCGCGACACGCGGGCTTTGCGGGCGCCACGCCATGCCCAGGGTGCGAAACGCATCGGGCGTTTCCAGATCACGCATCACCACATCGGCTCCGGCCAGCACGCCGCCGCGCACCGCGATGTCGGGCAATAGCGCCACCCCCAGCCCGCCCGCCACCATCTGCACCAGCGTGTGCAGGCTGGTCGCCGAAAAGCCGCTGCCGCGGTCATCCATCAGGCTGCAGGCCGATAAAGTGTGTTCGCGCAGGCAATGCCCGTCTTCCAGCAGCAGCAGACGCTCCGCCGCGATCATCCCCAGCGGCACGCTGGTGCGTTTCGCCAGCGGATGCCCCGACGGCAACGCCAGGCGCAGGACATCCTTGTAAAGCGGCACGGTCTCCGCGCTGCCCGACGCGCACGGCAGGGCCAGCAGCAGCAGATCCAGCCGCCCGCCTTCCAGTGCCTCGAACAGATTGGGCGTCGTGTCTTCGCGCAGGAACAGACGCAGGCGTGGAAATTCCTCGCGCAGCATCGGCATCAACCGCGGCAGCAGAAACGGGCCGATGGTCGGGATCACGCCGATGCGCAGCGGGCCGGTCAGCGGTTCGCGCGCCTGGTCCGCCGCTTCGGCGATCGCCGCCAGCGCCGCCAGCGCCGTGCGCGCCATCCCCACCAGTTCCTGCCCCAGCGGCGTGAAAACCGGACGCTTGCCGAACCGGCGATCCAGCAATGCCGCGCCCAACTGGCGCTCCAGCGCGATCAGACCGGCCGATAACGTGGATTGGGTCACCGCACAACTGTCCGCAGCCCGGCCGAAATGCCCATGTTCGGCCAGGGCGGTCAGGTAACGGAGCTGCTGCGGACTCGGTAAATTCATACTCTTTCCGGCAAAATTGGGATTTTCGATCAAATCCCCAAATGATCGATTCTATCGATAGTATATTCAAAAACTATTCATTGGAACAATCGAATTGAACCGGGCATACCGAACCGGTCATTCGACGATTTATCCGAGGAGCAACCGCATATGCTGACAGTTGGCGATAAATTCCCCACATTCAAACTGAGCGCCGTCAAAGGTGGACCGGAAGGACTGGAAGGTCCCGGCAAGTCGTTCATCGACATCGACAATGCCAGCAACGAGGGCAAGTGGAAGATCGTGTTCTTCTGGCCGAAGGACTTCACCTTCATCTGCCCGACCGAAATCGCCGCCTTCGGCAAGCTGAACAAGGACTTCGCCGACCGCGATGCCGTCGTCTACGGCGTATCGACCGACAGCGAATTCGTGCACCTGAACTGGCGCGTCTACAACAAGGACATCCACGATCTGCCGTTCGCCATGCTCGCCGACGTGAAGCGCGAATTGTCGACCGCGCTCGGTATCCTCGACAAGGATGCGGGCGTTGCGCTGCGCGCCACGTTCATCGTCGATCCGGACGGTGTCATCCAGCACGCCAGCGTCAACGGCCTGAACGTCGGCCGCAATCCGCAGGAAATCGTGCGTATCCTCGACGCGCTGCAGACCGACGAGCTTTGCCCCTGCAACTGGGAAAAGGGCGCCAACACGCTCGACGCCCAGAAGCTGTTCAAGGCCGCCTGATGATCCCCGCGGGCAGCATGTCCATGCTGCCCGCCGCTTTCGCGGGTTGCCCGCCTCTTTGCACATTTTCAAGCCTGAAGAAGGAGTTCCGCCATGTCGCTGGAAGCCCTGCGCGACCGCCTGCCCGAATACGCCAAGGATCTGAGGCTGAACCTGAGCACGCTGGTCGCCGAACCGTCGCTGAACCAGCAGCAGCGCGCCGGCTGTTTCGTCGCCACGGCGATCGCCTCGCGCAACGCTGAACTGACGGCCGCCACGCTGGCCGAATTCGGCCCGCAGCTCAGCCCCGAAGCGCTGGATGCCGCCAAGGCCGCCGCCGCGATCATGGGCATGAACAACATCTATTACCGCTTCGTGCATCTGGTCGGCGGCGATTACAGCACCATGCCCGCCAAGCTGCGTATGAACGTGATCGGCCGGCCGGGCGTGGAAAAAGTCGATTTCGAACTATGGTCGCTGGCCGTCTCGGCCGTGAACGGTTGCGGCATGTGCATGGAATCGCACGAGAAGATCCTGCGTCAGGCCGGCGTACTGGCCGAACAGATCCAGGCGGCGGTACGCATCGGTGCCGTCATGCATGCGGTCGCCGCGACACTCGAAGGCGAAGCCGCCACACTGGCCGCCTGACGTCCGTATTCCTTTGATTTCAGCCGGTATCGGTCACAGACTGATGCCGGCTTATTTTCGCGTTCTGCCGGCGTGATTAATCAACTGGCAATAGCCATCCAACAGAATGCGCGTCATGCCACAGCAACATCAGATTCCCCAAAACCTTCTGTTCGTGCAGGCATCCTCCAATGCGGAGATGCTGGTGGACATGGATATGAGCGGCCGGATTCTCCATGCCGAAGGGGCGTTTCATACGCATTTCGGAAAGGACAGTGTCGTCGGCTCCCAGGTAGAGGAACTGCTCAGCCCTATGGACCGGGCGGCTTTCCCCTTCACACTGGCGCAGATACTGACGAGTGATCAGATGGACTATCACATCATCGAGCTGTCCGACCCGCAGCAGTCACGCATGATGCTGTCCGGCCTGCGCTCGCCCGATGATAATTCGCGCCTGCGCCTGCTGTTCAGCATCGCACCTGTCGCGTCTCATGTGTGGGCGGTCACGCAGCATCTGGCGGATTTGTCGAATAGAGTCTGTGGCGCCGCCCTGCATCGCGCCGACCATCACCTGTTGCTTGTCGAACTGAGCGCTCCCGCCGAGGATTTTCTGTCCGATGCGGACACGCATTGCCAATCGCTGAAAACCCTGCTGACGGAAATCATGCGGGCAGAGAATGCCGTACCTGTCAGCGACACGCGCTATGTCGTCGAAGTGCCGGACAATGAACAGGCAGCGACCGTCAGAGACCGGATCTACAAAAATTTCCGTTCCCATCACTCTTCTTACTCTTCCGCGCGGCTCGATTTCGTAACCCTGCCGCTGCGGGAAGCCGGCCTTGTCGCGACGCAGGTCGCCCGCACCCTGAATTTCGCGTTGAACCAGTTCGCCGAAGGTGGTCTGCCGCGCCTGCAGTACATGGGGCTCGGTTCCGGGTTGAGCGGTTTCGTCGACCATGCCGCCATCCATGCAAAAACGCTGCGCGAGACCATTCGCTCGGGCGACTTCAGTCTGGTCCTGCAGCCCATCGTCGATCTGCGGCATCGCACTCCCCTGCTTCATGAGGCGTTCCTGCGCTTGCCGGCCCGTCTTCCCGAGCTGCTACGCTCCCCCTTCACTTTCGTGACGCTGGCCACGACCGTGGGATTAGGCGAGAATCTGGACTACGCCGTTCTGGAACGGGTGCTATCCACGTTGTCCGAGCAGACGGACAAGAAAATCACCATCAACGTTTCCGTACACAGTCTGCAGAATCCGCGCTTCTGCAACCGGGTCCTCGAACGGCTGGACAAGACACCCGCCCTCGCCGCCCGCCTGGTGATCGACATCACCGAGGTTCTCGCCGCCGAAGACCTTTCCACCGCGTATGAAACCCTGTCCGCGCTAACGGCGCGTCAGGTCGGACTTTGCGTGGACGATTTCAATCTGGAACAACGGAACATCGACTTCCTGCGAAACATACGCCCCGCTTACGTCAAGATCGACGGTCATTACGTCAACGCCGCAATCGACAACAGTTACAACCGGCATGTTCTGGAAGAGATCGTCAAGACCTCGACGGGCGCCAAAACCGCCGTCATCGTCAAGCGTCTGGAGACAGAGGCGCAAGTCAGAATGGCGCAAGCGAATGAATGCAGCTACGGACAGGGTTGGATTTTCAACGTCTCCCCCGGCTGAACATCCGCAACACGCCCGGCTGCCAAGGCTGGCCGCATCGCCTGAACCGGCGTGCGCCCGGCCTTTCTTTCGTGCATAGCCGCAGGAACACTCCCACCGGAAATTGTGATTAACCGCCTTAGCGCCAAACAGCACAATACATTCTGCAATCTACATGTTTATTTGTATATCGTAATATTTTTAATTTAAAAAAAGACCATATTGAACAATAATTCGCCGTCATAGCGCCTGTCATCAGCTTCAAATTACCTGCTGAGGCATGCCTGCGCCAACGACCGAAAACGTCCCTCCAGTTCCTCCTCTGTATAAGGAAAGAATGTCATGGCGTCCCTGAAAGCGTTCAAACTGCAGGACCATACCCCCTGGAGCTCAGCGTCATGTGATCTGGGCAGCATCGTTTCAAAGCTCCTGTCGGGGCTGAAATGTGACATATCCCTGCCCTCGCCTTCGTCGCACGGGTGCAACTGGTCGCCCCCGTCGGGTTGTCATACCGGAACACCGGACTGCACCAGCACACCGCCTACCTCCGAACTGGTTACGACGTGTCTCGGCCAGCAGGGCGACACATACGAAGCGCTCGACTGGGTGACCGGCACCGGCGTAACGCTGTACGCGCACCACTTCGAAAACATGGGTCCCGGCAACGTCCCCGTTTTCACCACCACCATTCTGGGCGACGGCATCAACGACGCCGGCGACGCCGCGGTTTTCGACCCCGATGTACCCGCCCCCGAATTTCCCTTCGGCCCAGAAGTCTGGAGCACCGCCAAGGGCATCGGCGTCGATAACCTGAGCAGCGTCTACAGCAGCGGCGCCAACGGCAACAACGGCGAGATCAACGCCGGCCCGAACGGCCTGCCCAGCGACATCCTGGGGGTCGACATCAACAAACAGGTTGTCTCGGCGAAAGCCGAGCTGTCGTTGTTTTATTACGCCGATGCCTCGTCCCAGCCGGACAACCAGCCGGTCATCGGCGCGGCGGCCAGATGCGAAACCGCCACGATCACCCTCGGCAACGATCTGAACGGCAACGGCCTTCTGGACGCCGGAGAAATCCTCGGCGTAGCACGTATCCGCGCCGATGGCGTCGTGGTGTTCGCTACCTCCAGCGTCGGCACGATGGAAATCAGCGGTCATGGCATCGCGCCGGACCAGACCGCCATCGCCGTGGGCAGCGGCAACGATTACAAGCAGGACGGCAGCAACGGCGGGCTGTTCGAAATGGAATTCGCCCTGAAAGACGCCGACGGAAAAGCCATCACATTCAGCTTCGTCGAGTTCTCGTCCGGCGGCCTGCAACTGGCACTGAGCAGCGCCGAAACCAGTCACACCGATCCGTCGGATTTTCTGGTGCGCTCGCTCTGCTACACGGAAGAAATCATCACAATACCGGAGCAGCCTGTCTGCTACGAAGGGCTTTCCCACGGCTACTGGAAAAACCACACCACGCAATGGGACGGGAAAGGCACCGATATTGTCACTGCCTACGACACCAAGGATTCTTTCGAGTCCGTCTTCGGCGTCGACGTCAAGGGGCAGAACGGCTCGTGGACATTGCAGGACGCCCTGAACGCCAAGGGCGGCGGTGAAATGGCATTGGCGCGCGAAGCGGTGGCGGCGCTATTGAATGCCAGCTCCGGCGATATCAACTATCTCTACACCGCACAGCAGGTCATCGATCTGGTGAAGGACGCCTACACGGCCGGTGGCGCATATGCCAAGGGCGATTTCGAAGGCGTGAAAGATCTGCTGGAAACGCAGAACACGCTCGAGCTTTGCAAGGGGCACGATCTGATCGGCTGCTGATTCATGCTGAAAAAGCGGGCCTTCATCCGGCCCGCTTTTTCATGCCGCCGATTGACGGACAATACCCATGCCGGCCAGAACCTCGCCCATCGCCCGTACCGCGCGCCGCATATCGGCCGGTGTGATGCAGCCGATGCACCCCACCCGGAACGACGGAAATGGCGTGTTGTAGAAATTGCTGATGATCACGTCATGCTGCTTGAGCGCCATAACGAACGCCTGCAGATCCCAGGCCGGCGTGTCGGGCGCATGGACGTTCACCACCACCGGCCCTTGCGCGTTGCGCGCCAGCACCGGGCGCAACCCCAGTTCCAGCATGCCGTCCATCAGCACATCACGATTGGCGGTATAGCGCGCCAGCCGCGCCGGCTGCCCGCCTTCGGCCATGAACAGATCCAGCGCCACGCGGAACGCGTTCAACACCTGCGCCGGCGGCGTGAACCGGAACGACCCGAAACCGTTCACCTCGGCATGATGATAGATGTCGCACAGATCCAGGCACCATGACCCTGCGCGCCCCTTTCCCGCCAGCACGCTTGCCAGCCGCGCCACCACGAACCCAAGCCCCGGCATTCCCTCAAGGCACTTGTTCGAGGTGAACACCACCGCATCCAATTCCGGCTGCGTGCCGACATCGAGCGGCAGCGCACCGAACGCCGATACCGAATCCAGAATCATCCGCCGCCCGCATGCACGCACGACCGCGCCGATCGCCGCCGGGTCGTTCGCCACACCGCTCGCCGTTTCGTTATGTACCAGACCGACATGACCGATGGCGGGGTCGGCCCGCAATGCCGCCTCCACGCACTGCGGATCAACCGGGCGGTCATGCGCGACCTCGACCCCGACCGGCACACGCCCTGCTTCGCGCGCCAGGCGCGTCATCCGCTCGGCATAGCTGCCCGTCATCGGGATCAGGATCTTCGCGCCGGCCGGGACCAGAGTGCGAATCGCGGCTTCCAGCACGAAATGCCCACAGCCTTGTAACGGCAACACGACATGTTCACCGGCAAGACCGCCCGCGATCGCGCGCACACGATCGCGCACATCGGTATAGAGCGGATAGAACCCGGGATCCCAAGGGGCCAAATCGACCGTCATGGCCGCGCGCACATCCGGGTGTGTGGTAACGGGACCGGGAATCAGCAGCATCTGGATTACCGTGATGTTGGAAGGAACCGAAGAGCTCCCCACCATCCTGACGTGTTTCCCGAAAACGACAATCCCCGGCACTGCCGTGCCGGGGATTTTACCGCAGCCTCTGCTGAAGCGAAGCGCCGCAGATCAGAACTGGCAGCCCAGCGCCGTGATCTGCGGATTCTGCGCCATGGCCTGACGCGCCTGCGTGCACTGTGCCGGCATCGCCGCACGCTGCGTCGCATCGGCCGCCGAGGCGCGCATGCTGGCGCGCATCTGCTCGATCACCTGTGTCATCGTCGGGCGCGCGGCTTCAGGCATTTTTTCGGCGCATGCGACATACTGCTCCAGGAAGGTATCGCATTCGGCAACACCGATCGGGTCTTCGGCCGCCAGAGCGGCGCCGGACATGGCGACAAACGCGACAACAGGCAGGAAAGTCAAAAATTTCATGCTGATTCAGCTCCAAGAGACGTTACAGAAATTGTGATGAGCATCGCCGCTTACTATCAATAGGGTAATTTTTTGTCAATCTTTCACTAAGTTATAACTATATAGTTTTGTTGCCTTTTTAAGGTAATCAATTTTTATGCTCCGCGGATTCTGGACCAAACTTGGCAGCCCTGCGCCGTGATCTGCGCGTTCTGGAAGCTTATCCTGGACGGGTTCGCATGCACTGATCCCGCCAGCCCGGCACGTTGCGCCGCGTTGGCGGCTGAGACATGCATCCGGGCGCACATTGGCGCGATGTATCGCGCCAATGACGAGCGTGCAGCCTCGGCATCTTCTCGACGCACGCGGTATAACCACAAATAGTAGCTATTTTTCTGCGCGCCGTTCTGCCGACACCGAGCCGTTCAAGCAGGCATCAAGTTACCTGGCAATTTTTGGCCGCGCCCCCAGAATATGGGCGATCGCATAGGTCAGATCCGGACGGTTCAGCGTGTAGAAGTGAAATTCGTCCACCCCGTTCGCCTGCAGCAGACGCACCTGTTCGGCAGCCACGGCCGCCGCCACCATGCGCCGGGTCTCGATATCGTCATCCAGCCCTTCGAACAGGGTGGCCAACCAGCCAGGCACGCTGGCCCCGGCCATCTGGCTGAATTTCACGACTTGCGCGAAATTGGATACCGGCAAAATCCCCGGCACGATCGGCACGGTGATCCCCGCCGCATGACAGCGGTCCAGAAAGCGCAGAAATATATCAGCATCAAAAAAATATTGCGTGATCGCCCGCGTTGCCCCGGCATCGATCTTGCGCTTCAGGTTGTCCAGATCCGCCTCGGGCGACAGGGCGGTCGGATGCGCTTCGGGAAAGGCAGCAACACTGATCTCGAAATCGGCGACCTTCTTCAGACCGGCGACCAGATCTATCGCATACGCATACCCATCGGGGTGCGCACAGTAATCGCCCGTGCCCGCCGGCGGATCGCCGCGCAGTGCGACGATATGACGCACACCGGCATCCCAGTAACGCTGCGCGACCTCGTTCACTTCGGCCCGGCTGGCTCCGACACAGGTCAGATGCGCGGCCGGCACCAGGCTGGTCTCCTTGACCAACCTGGCCACGATGGCATGCGTACGGGTCTGCGTGCTGCCGCCGGCGCCATATGTCACCGAAACAAAACGCGGCTGTAACGGTTCGAGCCGGCGGATGCACGACCAGAGCTGCTGTTCCAGCGCTTCCGTCTTCGGTGGGAAAAACTCGAACGACAGCAGCGGCGGAGCACCGCTGCCAGGCGCCGGCAACCCTGCCACCCGCGGCGATGTCAGCCAGCGCGCCAGCGTATTGTCGGCAGCCATTTTCTCGACAGCAGCGGATAATGTATGCTTCATTCGGTAAAGGCTTTCGCTCGGATATTGGCACGCAAACGGAATTGTCCGCCAGGCCCGACTTGGTTACGTGCAGATGAACGGGCTTGCAACTCTTTCTATTGCCTGCCAGATAAAGCCCAATAGCCAATGTCGGTGACTCGTTTTTCGATAACCGTCATATTTCCGACTAAATTCCATCCCAAGCATACTGAGGATATGTCCCTTATGCAGGCGCCGCGTCTTTCAGCACTTTTGTCCGTCCTCGGTTTCGGGGCACTGCTTCTGAGCGGCTGTGCCACGCCGCCGCCCGGTGCGGATGCCGAGGAACTGGCCGAGTTCCGTGCTAACAACGACCCGCTGGAGCCGATGAACCGCGCCCTGTATCAGGTTGATCTGGCAGCCGATACACTGGTGGTCCGTCCGATGGCCGAAGCCTATGGCATCTTCGTCCCGGAACCGGTTCGTGACCGTGTCCGCAATGTTCTCGACAATCTGCGTCTGCCTGTCGTGTTTGCAAACGACGTCTTCCAGACGAAGCCTCAGCGTGCCGGCGACACGCTGATGCGATTCGTGATCAATTCCACTTTCGGTGTCGCCGGTATCTTCGATGTGGCGACCGATTGGGGTTATCCCGGACACAATGAAGATTTCGGCCAAACGCTGGCCACTTGGGGGGTCGGCGAGATCGCCTATCTGTATCTGCCGGTTCTCGGCCCCACCAACCCGCGCGACCTGGCAGGCTTTGGGGTTGACTGGGTTATCGACCCGTGGGGTTACCTCGGGCAGTCGAACGACCCGTATGTAAACGCATTCCGCGTCGCCCGCCCCGTGGTGGGCGCGCTGGATATTCGCCAAGGGTTGATCCCGGTGATCGACGACATCCGCCGTACATCGCTGGACCCGTATGCAACCCTGCGCAGCGCATATCGCCAGAGACGCAACGCCAATATTGCGGATGAACTCGATACGCTGACGCGCGACACTCAAAGCCGCCGTCTTGGAGGTTCCAATTGACTCAGATACGACGCCGTTTTTTTCTTACCCTCATTGCAAGCAGTTCCCTGATCGGCACCGCGGCGCGCGCCCAGGCCGATAACGCCCAGCGTGCCACCAGCCTGATCCAGACCGCCGGGCAGCGGATGATCGACATCGTCAACAACCGCGGACTGGACATCAACGCCAAGAAAGCGCGTACATCCGCTTTGCTGCGCGACGTGGTGGACCTGCCGGGTATCGCGCGCTTCGTGCTGGGCCGCCACTGGCGCAGCGCCACACCGGCCCAGCAGCAGGCGTTCAGTCAGGTCTTCGAGCAGGTCATCGTTCAGAATCTGGCCAGCCGATTCGGCGAGCTGGAAGGCGTGACGTTCCAGATCGCCCGCACCCTGCCGCGCGACGATACCGACTTCGAGGTGCAGACTCTCGTCGGCCGTCCCGGCCAGCAGCCGACAGTACTGGGCTGGCGTGTCGGCCCCGATGCAAATCAGGTGCTGAAAGTAACCGACGTGGTGGCCGAAGGCACATCGCTGCGACTGACCACGCGTTCCGAATATTCCGCCGTACTTCAGCGCAGCAACGGCAATCTGGACGAACTGACCGAACGCCTGCGCGTTCAGTTGGCACAGAACGCCCCGGCCCGCTGAACCGAACGAAAGCCCCCCATAAACCGGGGGCTTTTTCATGCCGTCTGCCGAACGCTTTCATAGGTGAGCATCCGATAGCCATCGCGCATGAAATACTCGCATTCCACCATACCGATCGCCCCCAGCACGGTACGGCTGTCGAAATTGTCTTCGCGCGCGATAGCGACCACACGCGCCAGGCCCGCAACTTCGTGCGCGAAACGCAACGCCGCGGCCGCTGCCTCGCGCGCCAGCCCGCGGCCGCGGCTTTCCGGTAGAAACGCAAAGCGCAACGCATCCCCGCGACCGTCGGCACGTTCCATGAAACCGGTCATGCCGACGAATTCCGCGCCTTCGTACACAACCCAAATGCCGATCCCCCGCCGCCCCCAGAGCGCGATCTCCTCGGCCAGCTCCTGATGCGCACGCAGCGGGGTGCGCACCCCGCCCAGCATCCGCGCAAACGCCCGCGGATCTGTCTTCAGGCGGACAAGATCATTCAGATGCTGTGGCCCGACCGGTTGCATGACGAGCCGGGCGGTACGCAGCATCAACGCCGATGTCATGCGTCGCCCCTCCCCGGCTTCGTCGTGCGTCATGCGGCATTCCCGATCAGCGGGTCAGCGGCCGGTACTTGATGCGGTGCGGCTCGGTCGCATCGGCGCCCAGACGGCGGCGCTTGTCTTCCTCGTACGCTTCGAAGTTACCCTCGAACCATTCGACGTGGCTGTCGCCCTCGAACGCCAGGATATGCGTGGCCAGACGGTCAAGGAACCAGCGGTCATGGCTGATGATCACCGCGCAACCCGCGAATTCCATCAGCGCCTCTTCCAGTGCGCGCAGCGTATCGATATCCAGATCGTTGGTCGGTTCGTCGAGCAGGATGACGTTGCTTTCCTGCTTCAGCATCTTCGCCAGGTGCACGCGGTTGCGTTCACCGCCCGACAGCACGCCAACCTTCTTCTGCTGATCGCTACCCTTGAAGTTGAACGCGCCGACATAGGCGCGCGACGGCACCGCCCGCTTGCCAAGATAGATCACATCGGTGCCACCCGAGATTTCCTCCCAGACGGTCTTGCTGCCATCCAGACTGTCGCGCGACTGGTCGACATAACCCAGCTTCACGGTCTCGCCGATGCGGATCGAGCCGCTGTCGGGTTTGTCCTGACCGGTGATCATCTTGAACAGCGTCGACTTGCCCGCGCCGTTCGGTCCGATCACCCCGACGATGCCGCCCGGCGGCAGCTTGAAATTCAGATTATCGATCAGCAGCGTATCACCGAAACCCTTGGACAGATTTTCCGCCTCGATCACCGTGCCGCCCAGACGCGGCCCGGGTGGGATGACGATTTCGGCGACACCGGCCACCTTCTCGTTACTGGCCGCCAGCATTTCCTCGTATTTCTGGATACGCGCCTTGCTCTTGGCCTGACGCGCGCGCGCCGACTGGCCGATCCACTCCTTTTCCGCCGCCAGCGCCCGCATGCGCGCGGTTTCTTCCTTCTCTTCCTGCTGCAGGCGCTTGCGTTTCTGGTCCAGCCAGGACGAGTAGTTGCCCTCGAACGGATAACCACGGCCGCGCTCGATCTCGAGGATCCAGTTGGTCACGTTGTCGAGGAAGTAACGGTCGTGGGTGATGATCATCACCGTGCCCTGGAAGTCGCGCAGGGTCTTTTCCAGCCACGCCACGCTTTCGGCGTCCAAATGGTTGGTCGGTTCGTCGAGCAGCAGCAGGTCCGGCTTTTCCAGCAGCAGACGGCACAACGCCACACGGCGCTTTTCACCACCCGACAGGTTGGTCACCGGGCTGTCCGGCGGCGGGCAGCGCAGGGCGTCCAGCGCGATCTCGATCTGCCGGTCGATTTCCCAGCCATTCTCGGCGTCGATGATCTCCTGCAGCTCGGCCTGTTCGGCGAGCAGCGTGTTCATCTCGTCGTCGGTCATTTCCTCGGCGAATCTGGCGGAAATGGCGTTGAAGCGGTCCAGCGCCGCCGCCACCCTGCCCATCCCCTCGCGCACGTTCTCGCCCACCGTCTTGGTGGGGTCGAGCTGCGGTTCCTGCGCCAGATAGCCGACCTTCACGCCTTCCGCCGCCCAGGCTTCGCCGCCGAATTCCTTCTCGATCCCGGCCATGATCTTCAGCAGCGTGGATTTCCCTGCGCCGTTCACACCCAGCACGCCGATCTTCACCCCCGGCAGGAAGGACAGGGTGATACCCTTGAATACCTCGCGCCCGCCTGGATAGGCTTTGGTGAGGTCTTTCATCACATACACGTACTGATAAGCGGCCATGGTTCAATCTCCGGATCGGCTGGGCGTTCTAGGCAATTTTACGGCAGGAGGAAACTCCGGACTGCTCGGAAATCGGTTACGGCGCGGCGGCATGGCATGCCATGCACCGGATTCAGCAAACGCAAAACCACGGCCGGTGCCGCGGATCGTCTGCAAAACTGCCATGATGCTTTGTTTACAACCAGCGAAACCATACAGGAGCATTCGCTGCGCGAGGCTACAGCAAAAAATTATTTCCTCGGAAAAAGCCCCTTGCCTGAAAATTAAATTAACAGTAATAATAAATCCATGAATAGCAAACCTTCCCTTTTGGCCCTTACCCTGCTGGCCGTTTCTCTGGCCGCAGGTTCCTTGTCCGCCCAGACACTGCAGCAACGCCAGCAGCGCACAACGGACCAGACCCGCTTTGCATCGGATGAAATCGCCCCGACGACGCAGCGCTGCGGCCGCGAACTGCCAGCCACCATCAACTGGGACAGTTTCGATGCCGAAGGCCAGCGGCGTGCAACAACGTTCTGCGCCGAAGCCTATAGCGCGTTACGTTCGGTTTGCGATAGCGATCTCGGGCGTCAGGCGGTGACGGAAAAAATCACCAGCGTCGTTTGCCGCGGTGGCAGCGAACGCGGATTGGCACTGAATGCCGGCGTACTCGAATTCACCATCGATTTCGAGGCGCCGAATTATCACGATTACCTTCTCGAATGGCTCGGCAACAATCTCTGATTGCCGGGTATTATTTAAGCGCCGCGCCTTCATTTCAGCTCACCCCATGCAACTCCGGTTGCATGGGGTTTTTCTATGACAGAGGAACGCTCAGCGGGCCATCCGCACCGCGGCGACGTTCAGCGCCGCCTTCAGCAGGGTCGCCAGCACGAACGGCGCGACACCTGCGGCAAAGGCATGTTCCAGACCGACGAATGTCGACAGCCAGAGCAGCCCCGGCACGAACAGCACCGCATGTGCCAGCAGCGCGACCGCGCTCTGCCCCAGCAGGGTGTGCGCCCGCAACCGGCCCGCGACGAACGCCGCGATCACGAACCCCAGCAGAAAACCGCCCGTCGGCCCCGCCATATAGGCAAGCCCGGCGACCGGACCAGCGAACACCGGCAGCCCCACCGCGCCTTCCGCCAGATACAGCAACACTGCGGCCACGCCGGCGCGCGCGCCCAGCAGCATGCCCAGTGCCACCACGACGAATGTCTGCATCGTCATCGGCACGGGCCAGAACGGCACCTGTGCCTTGGCCGACGCCCATAGCGCCAGACTGCCGCCGACCACCGCCAAAATCGTCGCCGCACGGCTGCGCGGCAAGGCTATTGCTGTCATGTCGTTACCTCCGTCCTAACCAAACTTGTTACTGGTGGGAAAACCACGTGGCGGCATCTTACCCGCCTGAGCGCGCTCGCCAACCCATTCCTTCACATCCGTCTCGGTGCGGGTTCGCGTTCCGGCTGCCCAGGACAGCCCGTCCGCCAGCCGGAACACCCTGACGTCCGACAACCCGCCATCTTTGTATTTCTGCAGCATCACGCCCTGCCCGCGAGTCATCTCCGGCACGCCGATCAGCGGGAACAGCAGAAGTTTGCGATTCTGGCCGATCACCGCCACCGTGTCGCCCTCGGCCGGCACACAGACCGCTGCCTCGTCGCCCGGCCTGGTGTTCAGCACCTGTTTTCCAGTGCGGGTCTGCGCGAGCAGATCCTCGCTCTTCACCACGAAGCCGCGCCCGGCGCTGGAGGCGACCAGGAACTTCCGCCCCTCACCCCAGACGAAGAAACGCACCACCGCGTCCTCGTTCCCCATATCGACCATCAGGCGCAGTGGCTGGCCATCGCCACGTCCGCGCGGCAGGTCGCCCGCTTTCAGCGTGTACGCCTTGCCGTTGGTGGCGAAGATCGACAGCCGGTCTGTCGTTTCACAGCGCAGCAGACCATACAGCTTGTCGCCATCCTTGAACTTCAGGTCCGCGTCGTCGGCCAGATGCCCCTTCAGCGCGCGGATCCAGCCTTTTTCCGACAGCACCACGGTGATCGGTTCGCGTTCCACCGCCGCTTCCACCGCGATATCGATCGCCGCCGGCGGCTTGCCCAGCTTCGTGCGACGCTTGTCCGCGAATTTCTCGCCGCTGGCCGATACATCGTCGGCGATGCGATTCCAGCGCGCCGCTTCGTCCTTCAGCAGGGTCTGCAACGCCTTGCGTTCCTTGCTGAGACCCTTGTGCTCCTTGCGTATCTCCATTTCCTCGAGCTTGCGCAGGCTGCGCAGACGCATGTTCAGGATCGCTTCCGCCTGAACATCCGTCAGCTCGAACGTCTTCATCAGCTCGGACTTGGGCTCGTCCTCCTCGCGGATGATGCGAATCACCTCGTCGAGATTCAGATAGACGGCCAGATAGCCTTCCAGAATCTCGATGCGCCGGTCCACTGCCGCCAGCCGGTGCTTCGAGGTACGCACCAGCACCTCGTGCCGATGATCCAGCCAGCAGCGCAAAACCTCCTTCAGCCCCATCACACGCGGCGTGCGATCGGCATCCAGCACGTTCATGTTCAGCGAAAAGCGCGTTTCCAGTTGCGTGGCGCGAAACAGCGTTTCCATCAGCACGACAGGATCGACGGTGCGATTCTTCGGTTCCAGCACCAGCCGTACCTTGTCGGTGCTTTCGTCGCGGATGTCGCCCAGCAATGGCAGCTTCTTTTCCTCCAGAAGCTGTGCGATCTGCTCGATCAGCCGCGACTTCGCCACCTGGTACGGAATCTCGGTAATAATGATGTTCCAGGTGCTGAAGCGCCCTTCTTCCTTTTCCCACCTGGCGCGCAGACGGAAACCGCCGCGGCCGGTCTCGTATGCCTCGCAGATCGAATCGGCGCTTTCCACCAGTACGCCGCCGGTCGGAAAATCCGGCGCGGGGATGAACTTCATCAGATCGCGCGTGGTGGCATTCGGATGACGGATCAGATGCACCGCCGCCGCGCAGGCCTCGCCCACATTGTGCGGCGGAATGTTGGTCGCCATCCCCACCGCGATCCCCGCCGCTCCGTTCGCCAGCAGGTTCGGCACGGCTGATGGCATCACGACGGGCTCTTTTTCCTCGCCGTCGTAGGTCGGGCGGAAATCGACCGCGTCACTGTCGATCCCGGCCAGCAGCGCCTGCGCAAAAGCGGTCAGTTTTGCTTCGGTGTAGCGCATCGCGGCGGGGTTATCGCCATCGATATTGCCGAAATTTCCCTGCCCCTCGACCAGCGGATAACGCGCCGCAAAATCCTGCGCCAGACGCACCATTGCATCGTAGATCGCCGCGTCGCCGTGCGGATGGAATTTACCCATCACGTCGCCCACGATACGCGCGCATTTCTTGAAACCGCCCGCCGGATCCAGCTTCAACTGGTGCATTGCATAGACAAGGCGGCGATGCACGGGCTTCAACCCGTCGCGCACATCGGGCAGCGAGCGGGACATGATGGTGGAAAGCGCGTAGGCGAGATACCGCTCCGACAAGGCGTCGGCCAGATGGGTATCCTGTATGTGTCCGGTCAGGTCGTCGGGCATGCGATTCGGTTTCTGATGAAATGGCCGGGTTATTTAACCGACCAGACGGCTCAGGTCACGCCCTGACTGTATAAATACCACATACGCCCCAGAATATAAGGAACTCGAGCCCGCCGGCGCCCTCACCCGCGATATGCGAATCCCAGCGCCAGCATGCTGGAGACGGCGCGCCCGATTTGATCAGAATGGCAATCCGGCCGGTCGCGTGCGTGTCGATTACGGATGTGCGCAACACCACATATGGGCAGCGGCTTCCGTCCAGCGTATCCGATGGACTGCTCGACGGAAGTTCTGTCGCCTGCACGGGTCTATACATGCCGGCGCCCAACAGCAGGAAAACAGCCAAGCGGGAAAAGACAGGCCTGAATTTGTGCCTGAGAAATCCATTGCAAGCTTCATGTGCGCTTCAACCTGAACGCATTGGAATCTAACGCGCAGATTCAACCGCCACGGTAGCCGTTCGTCCCGGCACCAGCAGTACGCCTTCGGGCACCTGATCCAACGCAATCCGCACGGGAACACGCTGTGCCAATCGCACCCAACTGAAGATCGGGTTCACATTCGCCAGGCCGCTGCCGGTGTCCGAACGTTCACGATCGGCAATCCCGCCCGCAATGCTCTCCACATGCCCGCGCAGCATCTGATTTTCGCCCATCAGCCAGATCGATACCGGACTGCCGATGCGAATCCTGGGCAGCTTGGTCTCCTCGAAATATCCGGTCACGTGCAGGCTGCGGCTTTCAACCATCACCATCACCCCCTGCCCTGCCGCGACATAGTTACCCGGGCGCAAGCTCAGATTGGTCACCACACCGTCGGCCGGGGCATAGATCCGTGTGCGGGCCAGATTCAACCGCGCCAGATCGCGGTCCGCCATCGCCTGATCGTATGCGGCCTCAGCCTGTTCGGATGCGGTTTCTGACTGTTCCTGCTGCTGGCGCGACACAGCGGTCGGTGGCAGATTGTGATAACGTTCGGCATCGTGGCGCGCATTGATCATCGCCGCGCGACGGTTGGCCAGTGCTGCTTCGGCCTGGCGCACGGCCAGTTCGGCGCGCTGCGAATCAATGCGGAACAGAAGATCCCCCTGCCTGACCGCCTGATTGTCGTGCACCGCCACTTCGGCCACCAGACCAGAAACATCAGGGGCGATCGTCACCACATCGGCACGCACACGTGCATCGCGCGTCCATGGGTCGCGCATGTAATATGTCCATAAATTCCACCCCACCACGGTTGCAGCCACAATCACCAGCAGTGTCACCAGAAAGCGCGACAGGATTTTCAAACGCATCATCCGAGGCTCCATACAGCGGCAATAACGGCACCGAACAGAATCACGATCATCCCCATATCGAACAGGGCCGGATGCCAGACGAAGCGATACAAGTCGAATATTCCCATCACCCGCCGCACCAGCGCCCCCAGAACGACAGCCAGCGCCAGCCAGACAAGTATCCGCGGAATCAGCAACCCCAAAAAATGAAACTCACCGAACATCGGGTTCATGGAGCATTCCTGAATTGTGCAAAATCAGAGTCGCTCAGCGCAAGGCGGATGCCGGCCAGCGCAACCCGTGCCCGCATCACCGAAGCACCCGGTTCAGCTTTGCTCAGCGTGGCTTCGGCCCGCATCAGGCGGCGCTGCAACGGCACCGCGCGCTTACCGTCGATAAACTGGGCCAGTGTGCCGAGCAAAACCCCGACATCCCGCGCCACGGACCGCGGCAGGCCGTGGCGTGCCTTCTGCAGGGCGATAAGGTTCAGGCCAAGGCGCAGATCCCGCATCGAACGCATTTCACCACCGGGCGTACTGGAAATGCGCGGCGCGATCGCCACGATACGATCCAGCATACGCGACGCGAAACGGTCGGGATCGGGGATGTACTGGCCACGGGCGATCCGCACCAGATCGTTCCGGTTGGCAGCGTGCAAGCGCCCGAGAATCCAGACCACGCCATTGCTGCGGATGAAGACCAGCACGAGCGAGGCGATCCAGCATCCGAGAAACTGTGCCAGTCCTCCATTCGCCCAGGACAGCGGGTCGGCCGTATACGTCTCCTGTATCGCCAGCAGGCCGCACATACCGAACAGAAATGGCATCGCGCTACCTGCGGTCACCGGGTTAGCCATCAGCACGCTGGTCGGAATCAGCACCACGGCCAATACGAACAGCAGCAACGGGAAGCCGTCGATCTGCGGCATGACGACGAACAGATAGACCCCGGCCATCAGTCCGCCCAACCCCAGCCAACGGGCAAAGCTCCTGGCGCCGAGTGCTGCTTCGTCGCGGGTCGTAAACAGGCAGCAGGTGATCCCGGTCATCGTCGCCGCCGATCCGCCTTCCGGCCAGCTTCCGTAGATCCAGATCGCGCAGCATAACAGCAGGGAAATGACCGTCGTCAGCATGGCGAACAGCGCCCGTCCATAATCGAGATGACGTGCGCCACCCTCTACTTTCTGCCGCGCCACGCGTTCGCCGCGCATGGTCTTCCAGTAATGGTCGAGACATTCCCCCCAACGGGTCACCAGCAATGCCAGAATCTCGAACGCGCTGATCTGCAAGGCGTTCGTCTTCTTGCCGGCCGTGCTCCGCAACGCAGCCGCCAGAGACGGCGCAGCAGCAGCAGGCGCGTAGACCCCCTTCTCGAACCATTCCACCGCCTGATCGACGGAATCCGACTGTATGTCCTCCACAGCTTCCAGTTTCTGCAACCGCGCATTCAGGGCGAACATCAGCAACAGCACGACGCGCATACGGTTCTGCAAAACCTGAGTGGCCACTGCAGCAGCACGCAAGCCGGGTGTGTCGTACATCGCATGCACACGCAAGGTCGCCAGTTGCGATACGCTCGCCGCGAGATGTCGCTGGTCCGCCGTTATCGGACGCCGAGCCAGAATGTCGGTGATGTAGACCGATGCCGCCTTCAGCCAGCGGGTCAGTCCGGCACGCATCTGCGGTCCGATGGCGCGCGGGAAAATCAGTTCATGCACGACGAAAGCACACGCGATGCCGAGGCTGATTTCCTCGACCCGGTTCAGGGCATTATCGAACAACATCTCCGGCATACTCACGCTCGGAAAACCGATGATCGCCGCCGTATAGCCCGACAGCAGAAACGCATAATTTTTCGGCGGCTCGACCAGCTCCGCCGCATACACGCACCCGCCGATCCACAAGGCCAGCACCAGACATAAAAGCTCGGGGGCATTCACGAAATTCGGGATCAGCACGATCGTTGCCCCTGCGCCGATGAACGTGCCGATAAAGCGGTACATCGCCTTCGAACGCACCATACCCGAGAACGGCTGCGCGACGATGAAGCTGGTCAGAAAAGCCCAGTAAGGCCGGTCGAGCTCGAGCACGAATGCGATGTACAGGGCAAGCGCCGCCGCACCGAACGACTTCAGCGCAAAAACCCAGTCGCGTATTTCCGGCCAACGCACCAGAATTCTCCTGACCGTTCCTTACCGGCCTTGCCTGGTATCGTTCTTAACCTATTTTTGGGACGTTCCGGAATCCATATCCGTCGTACCCTCTCGCGCCCAGGAAAGCGCATCCGCCTGCATACGATCCGCCAACAAGATACGGGCCTGCGGCAACGGCTTGTGCTGCAACCCGAAAGCATCGCGTTCGAGAAAATGCCCGGTCAGGCGTAACCCATCGACCCAGGCCTGCGGGTCATCTGCCGATGCATCCCCCCCCAGCAGAAACCCGGGCAGCCGCAACAACCGGCCTTCCCAGTCGGCCGCCACCGCCGCGCAGACGGCACACCCGGAACGTGGCGAGACATGCGTGAGATCGCTCACCGCCCCCGTTACCGCACAGCGTTCCAGGCTCAGTCCGTAGCCGATCTCGCGCAGCAACAGGTTTTCCCATGCAATGTAGTCAGAAAGCAGAGCGCGCCCTTCCCCCAGGCGGGTGATCAGACGCAGCAAATCGCCGAATACGCGTGGATGCGCCTCGCGTTCGGGCAGTGCGCCTTCGGCCACGGCACAGGCAGAGGCCAGAATGCCGAGCGCAAACGGATCGTCCATCGCCAGTGCCGCGCCCGGATGCACGAGTTCGGCCGTGAACACCCCCAGCTGATCCGACAATCGCGCCATCCAGTGACATTGGATCAGATTGCCCGGCTGCCACACCGCCGCATGTCCGCGCGCTGCGCCGCCCTTGGCCAGACCGCGATGACGCCCGTGCGTTTCGGTCAATACCGTCGCGACCGCGCCACCCTCGCCATACGCATGGGCTTCCAGCACGATCGCAGGCTCGGTCCATTCCACCGACATGACACTGCCTTAACCCGGAGGATCTTCCAAACCCAATGCCCGCAGATGCGCCGCTTCCTCGTCCCAGCCCGAACGCTCCTTCACGTTCAGAAACAGGTGCACGCGCCGGTCCAGCAATTCTTCGAGCTGCCTGCGTGCCGCCGCGCCGATCGACTTGATCCGCGCGCCACCGCCACCGATCAGGATCGCCTTCTGCCCGGCGCGCGCAACGAAAATCGTTGCTTCCACACGCACCGAACCATCGGGCTTGTCTTTCCAGGATTCAGTCTCGACGGTGGTGCCATAGGGCACTTCTTCGCGCGTCTGCAGGAAAATCTGTTCACGCACCAGCTCCGCCGCCAGCAGGCGGTCGGGCAGGTCGGTGAGTTCATCCTCCGGATACAGGAACGGCCCCTCCGGCAGCGCCGCTGCCAGACGGTCCAGCAGCGCCTTCACGCCCTCGCCGCTCGCTGCGCTCAGCGGAAAGGTTTCGGCGAACGGATGCAGCTCGTTCAGGTTGGCGATCAGCGGCAGCAGTTGCGCCCTGGGCAGTAGATCCACCTTGTTCAGGACCAGCCAGACCGGCTGTTCCCCCTGCGCCAAGCGTTCGACGACCACGCGCACATCGTCCGTGATACCGCGTTCGGCATCGACCACCAGCAGCGCCATGTCGGCATCGGCAGAACCGGTCCACGCCGCATGCACCATTGCCCGGTCCAGCCTGCGGCGCGGACGGAAGATGCCCGGCGTATCGACCAACAGGATCTGCGCCTTGTCGCCTGCCGGGCTGGCATGCAGCGCGATCCCCAGCACGCGAAACCGCGTCGTCTGCGCCTTGGGCGAGACGATCGACAGTTTTGCCCCGGTCAGGCGGTTGAGAAGCGTGGACTTGCCTGCATTCGGGGCGCCCACGATGGCGACGAAGCCGCAGCGCGAGGTGATCATGATGATGTCAGCCTAGCATATAAAACGGTGGCTGCCTCGGTCTCGGCGGCCTGTTTGCTGTCTCCCTGGGCGATCGCTTCCTGTTCCCCCAGCGTAACAGCGACGGAAAACACCGGCCTGTGCGCAGGCCCGGTCATCGAAATCAGCCGGTAGCCGGGCAGCCCCAGCCCGCGCCCCAGCGACCATTCCTGCAACCGGCTTTTCGGCGAGATGGGCGGTGCCGTCATCTGATCCAGCATCGCCGCCCAGGACCGGCGCACGAAGGCGCGCGCCGGTTCCAGTCCGCCGTCCAGATAGAGCGCGCCCAGCACGGCCTCCATCGCATCGGCCAGCACGTTGACTTTCTCACCCACGCCGGCGCGGGCTTCCTCTTCCAGCAGGATCAGATACGTGCCCAGCGAAATCGCCTCGGCCACCCTGACCACGGCATCGCGCGACACCAGCGCTGCCAGCCGCTTGCCCAGATCGCCTTCCTTGTCGCGCGGAAAACGTTCGGCCAGCCATTCCGCCACGATCAGACCCAGCACACGGTCACCGACGAATTCCAGCCGTTCGTTGCTGTTACGATGCCCCTTGCGCACCGCCATCACCGACCGGTGCCGCAACGCCTCCTCAAGCAACCCCGGATCGGCGAAGCTGTGCCCAAGCGCGTGTTCGAGCGTGGCGGTATCGGACACGGCTCAACGCACGACGCTGAGCAGCCGCGACCAGCGGATTGCGAACGGCCACGTCCATGGTTGCCATAGCGATGCCGTCCGGTCGATCGAGAAGAAAATGAACTCGGCCCGTCCGATCAGGTTTTCCATCGGGATGAAACCCACCGCATTCATCACGCGACTGTCCTGCGAATCGTCGCGATTGTCGCCCATGCCGAACACATACCCTTCCGGCACGCGATATTCGGGGGTGTTGTCCAGCATTTCGCGATCGCTGTACTCGATGATCGAATGCTGGCGCCCGCCGGGCAGTGTTTCGATATAACGCAGCGTCTGCACGGCCGGACCGTCTCCCTGCGCCAGATAGCCGCCTACGGCCTCGCGCCGCACCGGCTGGCCGTTGATATGCAGAATCCCGCCGATCATCTGAATGCGGTCACCGGGCAGACCGACGATGCGCTTGACGTAATCGATGCTGGTGTCACGCGGCAGACGGAACACCGCCACATCGCCACGTTCCGGCACACGCCCGAAGATCCGCCCGGAAAACAGGTCCGGAGACAGCGGCAGCGAAAACCGCGAATACCCGTACGAATACTTCGACACGAACAGATAATCCCCCACCTGCAAGGTTGGGATCATGCTGCCCGACGGTATATTGAACGGTTCGTACAGCACGGTGCGCAGCCCGAACGCGATCACCACGGCAATAACGATCGTCTTGATGTTATAGACGAGGCCGCCATGCGGCTGCTTGGTCTTGCTGCGGGATCGGTTCGAGGAACTGCTCACGGATGTCGGCCTTGCTGGAATTCTGAAAGGATCAAGCGCACGGCGGCGAACCGTGTCAAGAAGCGCCAGGCACGGAACCGGGCAGCGGCACCGCCGAAATGATCACCAGCGCGAAGGCATAGGGCAGCTCGTCGGTCATGGTCAGATCGATCCGCGCCGCCATGCCGCGCGGGGTGATGGCCGCAAGCCGCGCCGCAGCCCCACCCGACAGGCGCAGAGCAGGCTGGCCGCCGGGCAGATTCACCACGCACAGATCCTGCAGGAACACCCCTTGGCGAAACCCTGTTCCCAGCGCCTTCGACGCCGCTTCCTTGGCGGCGAAACGCTTGGCGTAGGTGCCGGCCCGCAATGCCTCTGTCCGCCTCTCGGCGCGTGCGCGTTCCTGGGGGGTGAACACACGCCGCAGAAAACGCTCGCCATGCCGCGCGATGACCGCCTCTATCCTGCGAACATCGCAGATATCCGAACCCAGCCCGAGGATCATCCGCGCGCCCTCTCGACCTGCGTCACGCCGCTCGTCGCACGCAGGGCGGCGATCAGATTGGACAGATGGCGGACATCGCGCACATCGACATCGACCAGAATCTCCATAAAGTCCTGCTGGCGGTTGACGATCTTCAGGTTGGCAATATTGCCTTCCTGCTTGGCGATCGCATTGGTCAGGTTGGCCAGCGTGCTGGCGTCGTTCGCGGCGATCACGGTGACCCGCCCGGTATGCTGAGCGCCTGCCTTCACCGAGTAATCCCAGTCCACATCGATGAACCGTTCGGGCGTCGCGGCAAAACTTTCCAGAGTCTGGCAATCGCGCGTGTGGATGGTTACCCCTTTGCCCGTGGCGACGATACCGACGATCTTGTCGCCGGGCAGCGCATGACAGCATCCGGCATAATGCACCGCCATACCTGCCACCAGCCCGGTGATCGGCACGGCGGATTTCTTGTCGGCCTTGTTGATCGTCGTGCGGTTCGGCCCGCGCGCCGGCGGCAGCACCATACGCGGTGCGCGCTGCGCCTGGCGCAGTTCCGGATAGGCCGCATACACAACATCGCGCGCCCCCAGATTGCCGTTGCCGACCGCCAGGTACAGATCGTCGAGCCCTGCCTGCTTCAACGGCTTCAGAGTCGATTCCAGAACCTTGTCGGACAGGTCGGCGCCTTCCTGCCGAAACGCCTTGGCCAGCATCGACCGGCCGAGATCCGTGTATTCCTGGCGCTGCTGCGCCAGCACGAAACGGCGGATACGCGCCCGCGCCTTGCCGGTGACGACGAAGCGTTCCCATTGGGGCGACGGCGTATGCCCCTTGGCGGTGATGATCTCGACCTGATCGCCGTTCGACAGTTCGGTGCGCAACGGCATGATGCGGCCGTTGATCTTCGCGCCCACGCAGGTATCGCCCACCTGACTGTGCACGGCATAGGCGAAGTCGACCGGCGTGGCGCCGCGCGGCAGCTGGATCAGCTGTCCCTTGGGCGAAAAACAGAAGACCTGATCCTGATAGAGTTCGAGCTTGGTATTTTCCAGAAATTCGTCCGGCGCGCCCGAATTTTCAAGAATTTCCAGTAGATCCTGCACCCAGGCGAAAGTCTTGTGCGTGCTGTCTTCACCGCTTTTGTACGACCAGTGCGCCGCCACGCCGTATTCGGCCACGGCATGCATCTCGGGCGTGCGGATCTGCACCTCGATCTTCTGGTTGCGCGGCGCGCGCAGCGTCACCCCGGTGTGCAGGCTCTGGTATCCGTTCGACTTCGGGGTCGAGATATAATCCTTGAAGCGCCCCGCGATTACCGGAAACGCCGAATGCACGGCACCCAGCGCAGTGTAGCAGTTCTCGCGGCTCGGCACGACGACGCGGAACGCCATGATGTCCGACAGTTGTTCGAACGTGACGTTGCGGCGTTGCATTTTCTCCCAGATCGAATACGGGGTCTTCTCGCGGCCGGTAATTTCCAGCACCTCGATCCCCGCATCCTCGCAGACCTGACGCAGTTCTTTGCGCACTTCCTCGATCACGTCGGCCCCCTGGCCGCGCAGGAAGTTCAGACGTGCCGTGATGGTCTCGTGCGCATCGGGTTCAAGCTGCGCGAACGACAGCAGCTGCAGTTCGGTCTTGACCGCATCCATGCCGATGCGCTCGGCCAGCGGCGCGTAGATCTCCATCGTCTCGCGCGCCACACGTTTGCGTTTCTCGGGCGCCGTCACGTAATGCAGTGTACGCATGTTGTGCAGCCGGTCCGCCAGCTTGACCAGCAACACGCGGATGTCCTTCGACATCGCCAGCACCAGCTTGCGGAAATTCTCGGCCTGCTTGGTGCGGTCCGACTGCAGCTCCAGCCGGGTCAGCTTCGTCACGCCATCGACCAGCCGCGCGACCTCGCCGCCGAAGCGCTTTTCGATCTCGGCCATCGTCACCGACGTGTCCTCGATCACGTCGTGCAGCAGGCCGGTGACGATCGATGCCACGTCCAGCTTGTAGCCGGCCAGAATGTCGGCCACAGCGATCGGATGGGTGATATACGGGTCGCCGTTTTCCCGGCGCTGCTTGCTGTGCGCCTGCATCGCCAGCACATAGGCGGCGTCGATCAGCCCCGTATCGGCTTTCGGATCATACGCGAGGACCTTTTCGGTCAGCTCGAATTGGCGGACAATAACACCACGATCCTGCCCTCGGGCAGGATCGTTGTTGCCGCTCTCCACTCCGTCCGGAGCGTATAACCGCGTGGTCAGAAGCGGGTATGTAATATGTCCCGCTGCCACGGCACCTCAGCGATGGCCGTTGAGTTCGGCCGCGATCGCAGCCTCGATGTCTTCGGGAGACATAATCTCGTCGCCGGCGCTTTCTTCCTCGGGCGACACATCCTGCAGACCGAAGATATTCTGGTCCGTCGGGATCAGGTCGAGCACTTCCTCGTCCACCGGTTCGGGCTCCGGCGCGCGCGCCAGCGACTTCACCAGATCGCTCTGCAGTTTTGCAAAGTCCAGCTTTTCCTCGGCAACCTCGCGCAGAGCGACCACAGGGTTCTTGTCGTTGTCCCGCGGAATGGTGATTTCCTCGCCCCGGCTGATGTTGCGCGCACGCTGCGCCGCATAGAGCACCAGCTCGAAGCGGTTCGGAATCTTTTCAACGCAGTCCTCGACTGTGACGCGAGCCATGCGCGGGCCTCCAGAAGTTTAAAGTTCGGGCGAACGCGCTTGATAACGGAAACCGCCTTCTTTCGCAAGGGTTTCCCAAGATCCCAGCCTGGTCAGGCCGTTCTTCGGCAGGTCCGCGGCGATCTGGGCCGCAGTTCTGCCCAATACCGGGTGCACCCAGTCGGGTGCCACCTCGGCAACCGGAACCATGACGAAAGCGCGCTCGTGCGCGCGCGGATGCGGTAAAATAAGCTCATCCGTCTGACAGATCTCGCCCTCTACGGCGATCAGATCCAGATCCAGCGTGCGCGCCGCGTTCGGGGCGCCGCGTTCCCGACCGAAAAACGCCTCGATCCGGTGCAGGGCCCGCAGGACGGATGTGCTTTTCAGGTCGCGCGTGCCTTTTTTGTCACACCGTAACAGCAGTGCTCCGTTTATATAGTGTGGTTGATAAGAGTCCGGCCAAGCCACTGATTCGTACAGGTTCGAAACGCATAAGATATCATTTTTGTTCAAATTAAAAAACAAATCGATAACTTGTAGACACGTTAGTACAGGTGACCTTCCCTGAAAGGGTAGATTTGCGCCGAACGCAACAATGACGGTCAAGTTTCTTGCTCCATACTTCGAACCTTTCGTAACTTAGGGAGTTTACACTCCGAGAGCTGGCCTTATGTTCTCCGTATCTTCAACAGGATATCTTACGTGCACTTCTCATCAAACGAGCGCATCGCGCTTTTTATCGACGGCGCAAATCTTTATTCTGCCTCGCGCACCTTAGGATTCGACGTCGATTACCGGGGTTTGTTGGATTTTTTCCGTAAACGGGCCCAGCTTGTGCGTGCGTATTATTATACGGCGCTCCTGGAAACAGAGGAATATTCCCCGCTAAAGCCACTGACCGACTGGCTTGGTTACAACGGTTATACGCTGGTGACCAAGCCGGCGAAAGAGTTCACCGATGCCGCCGGCCGCCGGCGCATCAAGGGCAACATGGACGTCGAACTGGCGATCGACATGCTGGAGATCGCGCCGCGCCTCGACCATGTGGTGCTTTTTTCGGGCGACGGGGATTTTCGCCGTCTGGTCGAAGCCGTGCAACGCAAGGGTGTGCGCGCCTCGGTCATCTCGACGATCAAGGCATCGCCGCCGATGATCTCGGACGATCTGCGCCGTCAGGCCGACCAGTTTCTGGACCTGGCCGACATCGGCGCTGAATTCACCCGCCGCCAAACCGAACCCCGGACCCGCCCCTCCTCTGCGGGACGACCGACCCCGGCGCAGCCCTATTCGGAACCATCGGACAGCATCGCCTGATCCGGCCGACATAAAAAAGCTCTCAACAAAGACCCCTTCATGTGAAGGGGTTTTTGTTTTTCAGCCCGGCACTGTAGCGCCTAGAGCAGATCGTGATCGGGTGGGATCACCCGGTCACGTGAAGATGCTCGGCAGACAAAGACCGAGAGCATTTCCCGTGAACCAGAGTAAACGGGAAATGCTCTAGCCGACAGTTTCGACCACCTTGCCAGTCGTATCAATGACCCGGGTCGGCGCGACCCGGAACAGCACGCCGTCCAAGGACGGCAGCGCGTAATCACCCCTGCGCACCTGCAGGGTAGCGGCCAGTGCATCTACTGCCTCGCCGGTCAGAGTTAGGTGCAACGTCTCGCCTTCGGCGTGCACGCTGTTGCCCTGGCCCGGCTGGAACACGACCGCTGCATTCCTGCCAAGAACACGCAATACCCGCCCAAACGGTAGTCGCAGCGGCAGCAGCGCAATCAGTTCCCTGACCTGCTGCGCGCCAAGTTCGACAGTGATGACAGGCTTGCGCAACAGCCGCTTCGTCGTGCGCCATGCCAGCATGTCAGACCACAGAACGCCGGTCGAAGATCCGTCCTGCTGTGCGCCCTGCTCGATTTTTGCTGCGATATCGGAAAGTTCCAACAGTGACCGGCGGCCGAGGTCGGTGACCCACAGCGGCAGAACCGGTTCGAAAACGTCAAGTACCCTGGCCGTCTTCCATCGTTTGGCGGCCAGTTCCTCGTCTGCGGTCAGCCCGACGACCTGCAGGAACGTCACCCTGCCATACAGCGTATCGATCGCCGGCAGTTCAGGATCGTCGATGAACCCCATGGAACAGATCGCCGTATCCTCTTCGAGGGCAATCGGTCCGTTCGCCGACATCCAGTCGCCGCTACGGAATACATTGCCGGACTCGAAGACGTACCGCGCCAGATTCTGCAGAAAGTTCAACGCCCAGACGGGCGGTTCCGCCTGAGCGGGATCAATCTTCAGACGGAAGGTCAGTTCGAAGCCATAGCCACTGACCTCCGTGTCCTCCTGTTCTTTTTCATACAGTTCGGAAAAACCATAGGTGACAAAATGCCAGTGCGGCACTGGATGCTGGCGTTTCCAGACGCTGATACCAGGCAATGGATCAGGGCCGCCCAGCCGGTAACCGATCAGAGTGCCGAAATGCTTCGGTGCCTGATCCGGATACAGCGCCTCACAGGCTGCGGTGATGGCATCCCAGCCCGGCGCCTCGGAAGTTTCCGGTTTTGCGGACCTCGTCATATGTCAACCGTTTCAGCGCAGCCGGTTATTCCGTGAACTCGTAAATCCGGATCGCCATGCCGCGGGTGCCTTCGGGGGTGGTACTGGCGCCGCGCTCGTATGTCGCCAGCGTCATGCCGGACTGGATGTCCACCGCGTAGCGGCCACGGATCGTCTGTGTGCCGCCGCCCACGTGCGATGTGCTGGCGCAGTCGGTCACCAGCACGTCGCGGTTGCGCAACGTCGACCGGCCGGCCACGGTACAGCGCTGATCGGCGCCATACTCCAGCACGTCGCCCTGCGCCACCATGCGTCGGCGCAATCCGCCGGCGCGCAGCCCAATCTCCATCCGCTGCGTAATCTGCGCGCGTTCTTCCGGACGCAGCAGTGTAAAGGCGCGGCCGGTCACCTCGACATTGCTCACCTCGCCGGCCGGGCTGCGGGTGAACGCCGTGCGTATGTCGGACGCCTGCGGATCCTCGGGCATGATGGTGATGCGTGCGCTGCCGTCAGGCAGGTTCTCGACATTGAAGCGGCGGCAGTTGACGATCATCTCGGCCACCGGCGAGCGCGCCGAGGCAATGTCGCGCCCCGTCATCCGGCAGGTGCGCGCAAACGGTCCCCAGGCGGTGCTGACCACTTCAACCGGCGCGGCCAGCGGCACGACCGGCGCGGCCAGCGGCAATTCGGACGGGAACACCGGCCCGGACGCAACCTCGGGCGCGGTCGTGCCGCAACGCGCAAGCGCAAGACAGGCCAGGCCCACAACAAGCCGTTTTCTCATCATACAACCCTTACCGGCGGCGCTGACACCGGATCAGCAGAGTGGACGCGTTGGCAATCTCGCCGACCTCGGCGGGTGTTTTGTTCGCGCCGTTGGCTTCCATCACACGGGGCGAGATGCGATGTTCGCGCAGAAACGCGATCGCTTCCCCCCCCTTGATCGCAAAGTTCACGTTCTGCGGAATGTCGCCCGTACGCTGGGCAATACGCATCGCCGCCAGTTTCGAGACGATCACCCCGACCACATGCCCCTGCAGATCCAGCAATGGCCCACCGGAATTGCCCGGCTGCACCGGCGCGCTGATCTGGTAGTGCAGCCGGTTGTCGCGTATCCCCGCCAGCGCGCTGATCTCGCCCGTGGTCAGCGTGGGGCCGGACGACAGCAGCCCGGACAGTGGAAAACCGTAGGTCACCACGCCATCGCCGCGCCGGATATCCGGCGGACCACGGAACGACAGCACCGGGCCGGGATTGCCCTGAACATTCAGGATCGCCAGATCACGATCGGCGTCGGTCGCCAGTACGTTCGCTTCCAAAACCTCTTCCGCACTGGTGCGCACCGTTACGCGCTGACAGCTGCTCACCACGTGATTGTTCGTCAGCACCCGCTGATCCGCCACGACGAACCCCGTCCCCGTCGAGATGGTGCGGAACCCATCCGAAGAACGATCACGGCGCGCCTCTTCACGACGTGCTTCCTCATCACTCAGTACCGGCGGCTTGCCGCTAAGATCGCCCGGCGGCGCGGTGCGGGTGTTCGGGCGCGCGGAGTTGCGTGGTCGCGCCCCTGCCTCCGGCACGGCAGCGCCATCCAGCGCGGGCGGTTTCCCGCCCGTGCCGCCTTCGGGGATCGGCTGCGGCCCCGGCCTGGCGGTACGCGGTCTAGTGGCCTGCGGCGGCGTTGCGTTACGTTCGGATGCCGCCGGCGGGCGGGCGGGGGTGGAACGGCCGGAGGACGGAGGTCTCGTCGAAGGACCGTCATCCAGCGCTTCAGGCTTGCCGCCGAGATCGCCTGGCGGTGCGGCGGTGCGTCCAGACCGTCCGGAGGCCGTTGGCGGACGGGCGGGTGTGGAACGACCGGGAGGCGGAGATGTCGTCGCGGGGCCATCGTCCAGCGCTTCAGGCTTACCGCCGGCACTGGGCGGCGCCGCGTTGGGCTGCACGCGCGGCGCGGGGGTCGAACGGCTGGAAGGCGGGGGGGAATCTTCCCCCAGAGCCTGGGGTTTCTGCGCCAAGGCAACGCTCGCCAAAGCGGCAAAAGGCACAATAAAACGGAGTAAACGCAACATGGCAGAACCATGCTCCATACATGAACAATCGTCAATCTAGAACACCGGGCAGCCGGCCGCAATCCCGGGTTCGTGCGCTCGGACGGTCCATGTCCGACAACATTGCGGCGCCGGGTTCCCGTGATCGGGTGTTCGCGCAGGGCCGTTGCTCTGATACGAAAGCGCAAACACACAGGAGGAAAATTCATGCTGGGGCTGTTTGTCGACGGCGGTACCGAATTGGGCAACGTGTTCGCCCGCATCAGAACCGCCGCTGATCCGAATATCCGTGTGAACCCGGCCGCGCACGTCGACCCGCACGAACTGCCCGGCCTGCTGCGCGGGCAGGCGATCGTGCTGAACGACCATACGTTCATGCCGACCGATGCGATGCGCGACTGCCCCGATGTGCGGCATGTGATCTTCCTGGGTACCGGCGCGCGCAGTTACATGAACATCGAGGAACTGGCCGGGCTCGGCATCACCGTGCATATCATCCGCGGCTATGCCGATACCGCCGTCGCCGAGCACACGATCGCGCTGATGTGGGCGGCAGCGCGCAATATCGCACGGATGGACCGCGACGTGCGCGTTGGGAACTGGACCCGCAGCGAAGGGCTGCAACTGACCGGCAAGACCCTGGGACTGGTGGGCTTCGGCGGCATCGCGGCCGAGGTCGCGCGCATCGCGGCCGGTTCCGGCATGCGGGTGCTGGCCTGGAACCGCAGTCCGAAGATCGCGCCGGGCGTGACGTTCTCCGACCTGGACACGGTGCTGGCGGAAAGCCACGTGGTGTCGCTGCATCTGCTGCTGACCGACGAAACGCGCGGTCTTCTCTCCGCCGCACGGATCGCGCGTCTGCGCAAGGGCGCCTTGCTGGTCAACACCGCGCGCGGCGCGCTGACCGACGAAACCGCGCTGATCGCCGCATTGCAGAGCGGACAGATCGGCCACGCCGCACTGGACGTATTCGCGCATGAACCGCTACCCGCCGGACATCCGTTTACCCGTCTGCCCAACGTGACGCTGACTGCACACAGCGCCTTTCGCACCCCTGAGGCAAACGAAGCGCTGATCCAGCGCGCACTGGAAATCGCCCGCGGCATTGTCCGAAATTAAAAATAGCGCCAGCGCCACTTCGGCAGACCGATGATTTTTTCCCAGCGGGAACATGCCGCATTTCCGCTGGGAACAAAACAATTCCACGTGTTCAGTTATAGAACAGTCTCAGTCCCGCCTCGTTCCAGGGCAGAACGGCAAGCTTGCCGGTGGTCGACAAAGTGACATAGGCGGTACGCAGGTCATCACCACCGAAGCAGATATTCGTCACCATTTTATCCGGAAACGCCGTGGCGCTCACGATCTCTCCCGAGGGCGCGATGGTGGTGATTTCGCCACTGACCAGCGTGGCCACACAGATATTTCCGGATGCCGCCACCGCTGCTTTGGTCTGCTCTGGTCCCGGAAAACTCCAGTTCAAACGGTCCAATTTTCAGGGACCAGAGCACTTTTTCACGATGGCGGGCTGGTTGCGCCATCGTGATTAATCAACGAGATCGGAACCTTATGGCCGATCGCGCCATGCGGGCGAACTTCATTGTAGTATCTGCGCCAATCCTCCAACTTTTCCGCCGCGTCAGCAAGCGTCAGGAACCAGTGAGCGTTCAGGCACTCCGCCCGGAAGCGGCCGTTGAACGCTTCAATATAGGCGTTGTCGGTCGGCTTGCCTGGCCTGCTGAAGTCCAGCGTCACACCCCGCACAACCGTTCGATCATCAACGGGATACTTTGGCGGCTTCGTTGTGGCACAGCTTGGCGCGACGTTCCGCCCAAATACGGCAACTGGAATACGATCTACCGCCGTTTTCGCCGCTGGAGCGAGGCCGGGGTCTGGGAGGC
>JAVBUO010000064.1:0-2688 GCA_031555315.1 Acetobacteraceae bacterium | reverse complement strand
CCGACAAGGAATTTCGCTACCTTAGGACCGTTATAGTTACGGCCGCCGTTTACTGGGGCTTCAATTCAATGCTTCTCTTGCGATGACATCTCCTCTTAACCTTCCAGCACCGGGCAGGTGTCAGGCTGTATACTTCATCTTATAATTTTGCACAGCCATGTGTTTTTGTTAAACAGTCGCCTGGACCTATTCTCTGCGACCTCCCATCTCTGGGTAGGTGTCCTTTATCCCGAAGTTACAGGACCATTTTGCCTAATTCCTTAACTGTGAATCACTCGAGCGCCTTAGTATATTCTACTCGACCACGTGTGTCCGTTTACAGTACGGGTACTGTTACCGTTGAAATGATAGCGGATTTTCTTGGGAGCATGGTTACCTCCAATATCTCTTTGTGCATGCACGCCGAGTACTATCAGGTTCGAATCTCCAGGTGGATTTGCCTGCCTGAATCTACTTCTACACCCTTCAACCGACTATACCGTAAGTCGGCTGGAGTTTCACTTCTCCGTCCCCGCTTCTCCAATAACAGTAGTAACGGAATATTAACCGTTTCATCCATCGGCCTCCCCCTTCGGGTTATCCTTAGGACCCGACTTACCCTGATCCGATTAACGTTGATCAGGAATCCTTAGTCTTTCGGCGTGAGGGTTTCTCACCCTCATTATCGTTACTTATACCTACATTTGCTTTTCCATCTGCTCCAACACCCATCGCCAGGTATCTTCTACGCCATAATGGAATGCTCCCCTACCAATCTGCTTATTCAACAGATTCCATAGCTTCGGTAATATGCTTATGCCCGCGTATTATCCACGCCCGGTCACTCGACTAGTGAGCTGTTACGCACTCTTTAAATGAATGGCTGCTTCCAAGCCAACATCCTAGCTGTCTCTGTAACCAAACTTCGTTTAATCAACTTAGCATATATTTCGGGACCTTAGCTGATGGTCTGGTTTCTTCTCCTCTCGGACACGGACCTTAGCACCCGCGCCCTCACTCCAGTAATATTTTTGTACGCATTCGGAGTTTGTCTGGACTTGATAGGCGGTGAAGCCCTCGCATCCAATCAGTCGCTCTACCTCATACAAAAAAATTTACCAGGCTGCACCTAAATGCATTTCGGGGAGTACGAGCTATCTCCAAGTTTGATTAGCCTTTCACCCCTACCCACACGTCATCCGAAAATTTTTCAACATTTACCGGTTCGGCCCTCCAATTAGTGTTACCTAACCTTCAGCCTGCACATGGGTAGATCACTTGGTTTCGCGTCTACTCACACTGACTAAATCGCCCTATTAAGACTCGCTTTCGCTTCGGCTACATGACTGAATCACTTAACCTTGCCAGTGAAAGTAACTCGTAGGTTCATTATGCAAAAGGCACGCCGTCACATCTTACAATGCTCCGACCGCTTGTAGGCAGACGGGTTCAGGGTCTTTTTCACTCCTCTGTTCGAGGTTCTTTTCACCTTTCCCTCACGGTACTGGTTCGCTATCGGTCTCTTGGGAGTATTTAGCCTTACGGGATGGGCCCCGCCAATTCTCACAGGATTTCTCGTGTCCCGCGATACTCAGGATACCACTAGGCCTTAATAACGAGTCGTGTACGGGATTATCACCCTCTTTGATCCGAATTTCCATCCGGTTCCACTTCATTATTAAAATACCACGCCGTGGTCCTATAACCCCGTAACTGCCTAAACAGTTACGGTTTGGGCTGTTCCGCGTTCGCTCGCCACTACTTGCGGAATCACTTTTGTTTTCTTCTCCTATGGGTACTTAGATGTTTCAGTTCCCCACGTTCGCCTCTTGCTAATGCAAGATGACAGGCCTTCAACCTGCCGGGTTGCCCCATTCGGATATCCTCGGATCAAGGGTCATTTGCACCTCCCCGAAGCTTTTCGCAGCTTATCACGTCCTTCGTCGCCTCCAAGAGCCAAGGCATCCACCGTCTGCCCTTTCTTACTTTCTTTGCTCGCTAGTAATTCAGTTGCCCGAATTACCGGCCAGTAATATATTTTTTGTTGCTCTACTTGTTCTTGTTATTTACCAAAATGTCAAAGATCTTCTTGCAAGGTAATTCCACTTCTGAAATCATCCTCTAATGTGTGATTCCGGAATATATTTCCGATAAACCACTCTCTTTCCGCGTGTGTTCTATATCTGTTAATCTTTCGTGGAGAATAACGGATTCGAACCGTTGACCCCCTGCGTGCAAGGCAGGTGCTCTAGCCAGCTGAGCTAATCCCCCAATTGATGTAGTCCCAGGCAGAGTTGAACTGCCGACCTCTACATTATCAGTGTAGCGCTCTAACCAACTGAGCTATAGGACTTCATTGCCCCATAACCTGAGCAAATTGTTCCCACACGGGATATATCTTATTTATCCCATTAAATACGTAGTACTTATATACAGATCTTAAATTACAAATATAAACTTTTTTATATCCGATATCTCCAGAAAGGAGGTGTTCCAGCCACACCTTCCGGTACGGCTACCTTGTTACGACTTAGCCCCAGTCACCAGTTTTACCCTAGGACGCTCCTTACGGTTACGTACTTCAGGTACCCCCGGCTCCCATGGCTTGACGGGCGGTGTGTACAAGGCCCGGGAACGTATTCACCGCGCCATGGCTGATGCGCGATTACTAGCGAATCCAGCTTCATGGAGTCGGGTTGCAGACTCCAA
>JAVBUO010000060.1:0-2943 GCA_031555315.1 Acetobacteraceae bacterium | reverse complement strand
CCACTCATAGAGGAATTCGAGCACGCGCTGCCGGCATTTGAGGTAGCCGGGGTTGGTGGCGAGTTCGAGCCGCTTGCGCGGCCGCGCCAGCGGCACTTCCAGCACCTCGCCGATCCGCGCGCTCGGGCCGTTGGTCATCATCACGATGCGGTTGGAGAGCAGCACGGCCTCATCGACGTCATGGGTGATCATCACCATGGTGTTGCCAAGCCGTGCGTGAATTTCCATGACGGCATCCTGCAGATGGGCGCGAGTCAGCGCGTCGAGCGCGCCGAACGGCTCGTCCATGAGCAGCACCTTCGGCTCCATCGCCAGCGCCCGGGCGATGCCGACGCGCTGCTTCATGCCGCCGGAAATCTCCCCCGGACGCTTGTGAATGGCATGCCCCATCTGCACCCGCTCGAGGGTGTGCTCAATCCACTCCCGACGCTCCGCTTTGCCCATGCTGCGGCGGAACACCTGATCCACCGCCAGCGCCACGTTGTCGAAGCAGGTCAGCCACGGCAGCAGCGAGTGGTTCTGAAACACCACCGCCCGCTCCGGACCCGGCCCGGCGATTTCACGGTTGTCGCAGAGCAGCCCGCCCTCAGTGGGCAGGGTGATGCCCGCAATCAGGTTCAGCAGAGTCGATTTACCGCAGCCGGAGTGCCCGATCAGGCTGACGGTCTCCCCTTCGTGGATATCAAACGACACATTCTGCAGCGCCAGAAACTCGCCGCTGGCGGTAGAAAAACGCTGGCTGACGGCCTGCACCTGGATTAATGGTTTCATGTGCGCTCCTTATTTTTCCTGCCAGCTGAAACGACGGGCGATGAGCATCAGCCCCTGCTCCAGCAGTAAACCGACCACGCCGATAATGACGATGGCGATGAGGATGTTTTCGACGTTGAGGTTGTTCCACTCGTTCCAGATCCAGAACCCGATGCCAATGCCTCCGGTGAGCATCTCGGCGGCGACAATCACCAGCCAGGCGATACCGATGGACAGACGAACCCCGGTCAGCACGGCAGGCAACACAGCCGGGAACAGAATGCGGCGCATCACCGTCCATTCAGAGAGCTGCAGCACCCGCGCCACGTTGAGGTAATCCTCCGGAATGCGGCGCACCCCTTCGGCGGTGTTGATGACCATTGGCCAGATCGAGCAGATAAAAATGGTCCAGCTGGAGGCCGGTTCCGCCTTCTGGAACAGCAGCAGGCCAATTGGCAGCCAGGCCAGCGGGCTGACCGGACGCAGCAGCGCAATCAGCGGGGTGAACATGCGCGACATAAAGGTGAAGCGGCCAATCATAAAGCCCAGCGGGATCCCCACCACCGCCGCCAGACCAAAACCGATAGCGACACGCTGGAGCGAGGCCAGCACATTCCAGCCCACCCCCATGTCATTCGGCCCGTCGCGGTAGAAGGGATCGGCAAACAGGGTGATCGCCGAATCCAGGGTGCTGAGCGGCGTCGGGAAACCTTTGCTGTTGATTGCCGCCAGTTGCCAGCCAATCACCAGCAGCCCCAGACCCAGCAGCGCCGGAATGATCCGCTGCAGCAGGTCGTTAATCCGACGGGCAAAGGTCGGGGTACGTCGGCGCACCTGCACCGGCGGCAGGGTGATCACCTCACCGCTGACCGGCGCGGCGGGTGCCACTTTGGTGTTTTGCATCTGTTTCATATCAGGCCCCTGTACGGTGAATAGCGAAACTGTTGGCGTAACGGTGCGGATCGGTGCCGTCCCAGACGGTGCCGTCCATCAACCTGCTGCTGCGCAGCGGTGACGATGGCGTGCGGATCCCCCCTACCGCGCTGGCGGCGTCCTGCCAGACGTCGGTGCGGTTGATGCGTTGGGCGATGGCGGCGTAGTCCGGGTCGGTTTTCAGCAGACCCCAGCGGCGGAACTGGGTTAAGAACCACATTCCGTCCGAAAGCCAGGGGTAGCTGACCGCCCCGTCCTCAAAGAAGCGGATCGGATGAGCATCCTGCCAGCGCTGGCCCACGCCGTTGTCGTACTCCCCCAGCATGCGGCCGGTGAGGTACTGCTCTTTGGTGTTAAGCCAGGCGCGACGGGCCAGCAGCCGGGCCGTTTCCTCTTTATTCTGCGGCGAGGCGTCGATCCAGCGCTGGGCCTCCAGCAGTGCGCTGACCAGCGCCCGGGCGGTGTTCGGGTGTTGCTCTACCCACTCCTGGCGGGTGCCAAGCACTTTTTCAGGGTGTTCCGGCCAGACAGACTGAGACGTGGCGGCGGTAAAGCCGATGCGATCGTTAATGGCACGGGCGTTCCACGGCTCGCCGACGCAGAAGCCGACCATGTTGCCGATGCGCATGTTCATCACCATCTGCGGCGGCGGTACCACCACGGTACGCACATCGTCAAACGGGTTGATGCCTGCGCTGGCAAGCCAGTAGTACAGCCACATGGCGTGGGTGCCGGTTGGAAAGGTGTGGGCGAAGGTATAGGTGCCGGGCGCCTGCTGGCCAATCAGCTTTTTCATCCCCTCCGCATCACGTACACCCTGCTGCGCCATCTCGGTGGAGAGGGTAATGGCCTGACCGTTCTGGTTGAGGGTCATCAGGTTCGCCATGGGTTTTGGCTTACCGGCGATCCCCAGTTCCAGACCGTACAACAACCCGTAGAGAATGTGCGCAGCATCGAGCTCCCCGGCCACCAGCTTGTCGCGCACTGCCGCCCAGCTGGCCTCTTTGGTCGGAACGAGGTTAATGCCGTATTTTTTATCGAAGCCTTTATACGCGGCGATGGCCAGCGGCGCGCAGTCGGTCAGCGGGATAAAGCCGACGCGCACGGTATCGAGTTCTGGCTTATCAGAGCCTGCAGCCCACGCGGCCTGCATCAGGCCCGGCACCATCAGCGCCCCGCCTGCCAGCGCGCTGGCCTGTAAAAAACGCCGTCTTGTCCATTCCACCATGCTCACTCCCGAAAAAATGCCAAAAAAAAAGC
>JAVBUO010000077.1:0-3720 GCA_031555315.1 Acetobacteraceae bacterium | reverse complement strand
GGACATGCCGGAGAGCTTGCCCTTGACCGACGGCAGCACGAGGCCCACGGCCTTGGCTGCACCCGTGCTCGACGGGATGATGTTGATGGCCGCGCTGCGACCGCCCTTCCAGTCTTTCTTGGAGGGGCCGTCCACCGTCTTCTGGGTGGCCGTGGTGGAGTGAACCGTGGTCATGAGTCCGTCGGTAATGCCGAACGCGTCGTGCAGGACCTTGGCGATGGGGGCCAGGCAGTTGGTGGTGCAGGAGGCGTTGGAGACAAATTGCATGGAGGAATCATAGGATGTGTTGTTGACCCCCATGACAAACATGGGCGTGTCGTCCTTGGAGGGGGCGGACATGATCACCTTTTTCGCGCCGGCCTCCAGGTGGCCGCGGGCCTTGTCCTTTTCCAAAAACAATCCGGTGGACTCGACTACATAGTCCGCGCCGATCTCGCCCCAGGGAATCTCCGCAGGGTTCATTTTCGCGTAGACCTTGATGGTTTTTCCATCTACGGTGATCGAATCGTCCGTATAGCTGATTTCGCCCTTAAACTGGCCGTGGACGGTGTCATAGCGCAGCATATAGGCCATATAGTCAGGGGTCATGCCCGGATCGTTGATGCCGACAAAGGCGATGTCCGGGCGGCCAATGCCCGCCCGGAACACCAGGCGCCCAATGCGGCCGAATCCATTGATTCCGATTTGAATACTCATAGCTTGCATCTCCTTACGAATGTGTTGTTTTGATTCGCCCGAAACCGGCGCGGGACCGTGTTCCGGATGCGTCGGAAGAGCGACTTTGGCACGGAAAAGAAGCGATATGCAGCAGCAGGCGTTGCTGACTTTATAATTATAAGCCATTTATTCCAAGAAAGAAAGGTAAATGTTGTTTTTTGCCGGGGGAATGAATGCTAAGCGCAAAACGCACTTGCGGCGGCATCCTTATTTTGGTATACTCCATGATGCAAGCCGCGCTGGCCTCCTGCCAATACTATAGCAAAAATCAGATGAGAACGCGCGCTCGTTTATGGCGCGCCTGAAGCTTAGTATAAGCAAAGAGATGAAAAACATGCGGTTGGATATCCAACGCACCGCGCCGGACTCATTTCAATAGATCGCAGGGAGAGCCCTGCGACGCATAATACAGGAGGAGACAGATGAGAGAGGACCTCTTTGGTCTCAGTGAAATATTTGATCGATTTCCCGAGCCGGTTATTTTACTTTCCGGCGGTATGGTTTTGTATTGTAACGACTCGGCCGTCCACCTGTTTGAAGGGCTGGCCGAGGCGGGTCCCTGTCCGCCCGAGCTTTTGGAGCTGTCCGGCGGAGAGGAGGCGCAGCGCGTGCTTACCCGCAAGATTGGAAAGCGGCAGTGGAATATATCCGCCGCCCCGTTTGCAGGAGGGCGGCTGGTCGTTTTGCGGCCCGAGACTTACGCGGGCGCGAAGGAAAACCGGATAGAGGCGCTTACCGTGCAGATTCGGCGGCAGATGGCCGCCCTTGTCGCGGCGGTACAGCAGTTGGAAGAAATCGCACAGATGGGAAAAGACAGCGCGGGGGAAAAGTGGGTTGCCATATTAAATCAAAGTATCTACCGCGTGCTTCGCGCGGTGGGGAACGCCGAGTTTGCCCAGCTGCTGGAAGACGACGCGCAGGTGGTTTGCCGTCCCGCCCCCATGGATCTGGTGGGTCTGTGCCAGGATATTGAGCCGCAGGTGTTTTCCCTGGCCGGTCTTGCCGGGCGGCAATTTGTTTATGAAAGTGAAGAGACGAGCATCATCACAATGGGTGATGTTAATCTTTTGCAGCGCATGCTGCTGTTTCTGCTGTCCAACGCGCTCAAGGCCACGCCGGTCGGCGGCCGGTTCGGCGTGCGGCTGAAGAAGCGGGGCGGCAAGGCCATTCTGACCGTATGGGACAGCGGCCCCGGCATGGAAGAGGCGAGCCTTGGCGCGCTGTTTCAAAAGCGGGAGGCCGCGGCGCCCTTCTCGCCCGGCACAGGGCTTGGCCTGGGGCTGGAAAAGGTGCGAAAAATCGCGTTTCTGCACGACGGGACGGTTGTTGTGGAAAGCAGAAAAGATGTTGGGGTGCAAGTGACGGTATCGCTTCCTGTCGTGCCGGCCGAAGGGTTGCCGCTGCGCGCGGCGCGGCAGGAGCAGACAAACGGCTTTTCACCCCTGCTGATAGAGCTGTCCGAGACGCTTCCCTGGCAGGCGTTCCGCACGAGTGATATGGAGTGACGGGAATCAGCCGGCGCCACGCGGCGCCGGCTGATTGCTTTGCGCGCGCCGGCGGTACTTGACGATTATCCGGCCCCATGCGATAATATTGCTCAGAAGCCGTAGCCGCTGCGCGGCGGCTCGCTTTTTGGAGGGCCGATGATCAATTTTTTCATTCGTCTTCTTATCGGGGAAGAAGATCCGCGCCAGGATCCGGCTGTCCGCCAGCGCTGCGGCCGGATTTCGGGCGCTGTTGGCATTGCGCTGAACCTCTTGCTCAGCGCGCTTAAGTTCTTTGCCGGGACGCTGACCGGGTCGGTGGCCATCATGGCCGACGCGTTTAATAACCTGTCCGACGCGGTCTCCTCCGTGGTGACGCTGGTGGGCTTTCAGATTGCCGGCCGCCGGGCGGACGACGATCACCCGTTCGGGCACGGGCGAATGGAGTATCTGGCGGGGCTTGTGGTTTCGCTTCTCATCCTCCTGGTGGGCCTTGAGCTTGCCAAGACATCCGCTGGAAAGATCATTTCCCCCGCGCCGGTGGACTTTTCTGCCCTTTCGGCGGGTATTTTGGCCCTCTCCATCGGGGCGAAGCTGTGCATGTGGCGCTTTAACCGCGCGTTGGGCAGGCGGCTCCAGTCGGCGGCCATGCAGGCCACGGCGACCGAGTCGCTCGCCGACGTGCTGGCCACGTCGGCCGTGCTGGGCAGCGGCCTTCTAAGCTGGCGGTTCGGTGTGCAGATCGACGCGTGGGCAGGCCTTTTGGTGGCCGCCGTTATTTTGCGGGCGGGGTGGGGCGCGGCGAAAAGCACGCTTGACCCCCTGCTGGGGCAGAGTCCGGACCCGGCGCTGGTGCGCGCCATTGAAAAGACTGTTTTGTCTCATGCCGAGGTGGTGGGGATGCACGACCTTGTCATCCACGACTATGGCCCGGGCCGCCGGATGATGAGCCTGCACGCCGAGGTGGCGCAAAACTGCGATATTATGCAGGCGCACGACGTCATCGACCACATTGAGCGCGAGCTGCGCGAGACGTTCGGCATAGAAAACTCCATCCACATGGATCCCATCGCCACCGACGACGCGGCGACAAATGCCATGCGCGCACGGGTGGCGCAGCTGGTGCGCGAGATTGATCCGGCGCTTTCCATCCACGATTTTCGCATGACGGCGGGCGCTCACCGCCAAAACCTCATCTTCGACGTGGTGGTGCCCCACCGCTTCCATCTGGGCGACGGCGAGGTGTGCGCCGCGATCACGCGGGGTGTGGCCCAGTGGGAGGAGGGGTGCTATTTCGCGGTGGTCGAGGTGGATCACAGCTATACCGAGCCGCCCGCCGGCAGCCTGTCCGGGGGAGAGGGCGGGAAGCCGGAGGCCTGAAAGGCGTCCCCCACGCCGTTTTGCGGCGGGAGGGGCTTACACGACAGAAAGGATGTGGCGCAATGGCCCGCAAGGTGCTTATCGTGGAGGACGACAGCAATATCGCACAGCTATTAAACCTGTATCTTGAAAAAGAGGG
>JAVBUO010000038.1:0-18264 GCA_031555315.1 Acetobacteraceae bacterium | reverse complement strand
CCCTGCACCATGAAGAAAACGATGCTGCTTGCCGGCCTCGTGGTGGTGCTGGTGGCCGGCTGCGACAACAAGCCGGCCATCCCGCCCATGCCAGAGGTCAATGACACCAATTGCCAGATCGAGGCGATCAAGAAGATCGAGGACAGGGCCACGCGCGAGAAATTCGCCGGGCTGTGCTCGCGCCGGTCGCCGGCCGCCGGCGGCATCGCGCCGACCGAGAAGCCCATGAACTGGCTCGAACTGGCCGACCCGAAAGACCAGAAGGGGGCGAAGCCATGAAAGCACTGCACAAGGCGGCGCTGATCGGTGTCGTTCTCGCGCTTTACTCCACCGCCGCATCGGCCCAGCTCACCAACCAGGGGATGCTTGACCAGGTGGTGACGGAGTTCGCCACGCGGGCCACGTCCTGGCAGACGGTGGTGATGAATGCCGCGATGTTCCTGTTCTGGACGTTGGGCACGATCTCGCTGGTTTTCACGTTCGGCTTCATGGCGCTGCGCAAGGCCGACATTGGCGAGTTCTTCGCCGAGTTCATCCGCTTCATTCTGTTCTTCGGCTTTTTCCTCTGGCTGCTGCGCAACGGCCCCGTCTTCGCCAACTCGATCATCCAGTCACTGGCCCGGATCGGTGAGCAGGCATCCGGGGTGGCATCGGTGACACCCTCGGGCATCGTGGATATCGGCTTCATGATCTTGAAGCAGGCATTCACAAACTCGTCGATCTGGTCGCCCGTGGATAGCTTCATCGGTGTGGCCTTGAGCGTTGGCATCTTGATCCTGCTGGCAGTTGTCGCGGTGAATATGCTGCTGCTGCTCGTCTCGGGTTGGCTGCTGATGTACGCCGGCATCTTCTTCCTCGGCTTCGGTGGGTCGCGTTGGACTTCCGACATGGCGCTCAACTACTACAAGACCGTGCTGGGCGTGGCCGTGCAGATCATGACGATGGTGCTCCTGGTCGGCATCGGGAATGACCTGCTTTCCAGCTTCTACGCCAGGATGAACACCGGAACGCTGAACTTTGAAGAGCTGGGCGTGATGCTGGTTTTCTGCGTGGCGTTGCTCATGCTGGTCAATCGTGTGCCCCCTCTCGTCGCCGGCATCATCACCGGGTCGGGTATCGGTGGCGGCGGGTGGCATCGGCAACTTCGGCGCGGGTGCTGCCATCGGTGCCGCTATGGGCGCGGCGAGCATGGCCGCCGGTGCGGCAAGCGTGGCCGGCGCGGCCGTGATGGGTGGTGCAGCCTCGGCCGCCGGCGGTATGTCGGCGGTCAAAGCAGCGTTCGAGAAAGCGGGATCGAGCGCCGGCGGCGAGTCGGGCGGGATGCCCATGCTCGGCGGCGGCTCCGACTCCGGCAGCGATGCAGGCTCGTTTGCGCAAGCTGCTGGCTTTGGTGGCGGGTCAAGCTCAGGTGCAGGTACCACTACACCACTTGCACAGGCCGCCGGTTTCGGCAGCAGCTCGGGCAGCGGTGCCAGCGGATCGGGTGGCGGCAATGGACAGCAGTCCGGTAAATCGGGTGGCGGTTCCAGCTCGAAGGGTGGCGACGAAGCCGGCAGCAAGAAAGCCCAGCAAGGCGGCCAGCAGGCCGCGCCAGGCAGCACCGGCCCCGGCTTGCTGGCCTCGGCCGCATCGGCGCTTGGCACGGCGGGCCGCGTGACGGCCGACGCCGGCGCGAACCTGATGCAAGGCGTCGGAGAGGTTGCGAAGGCCAAGGCGGCGAGCATCCGCGATGCCGCTGTCGAACGCATCGCCGACACCACCGGCGGGAAAATCGCGGCGGCGATCAGGGCGGGCGCGGAGAGCGACCAGACCGCCGCTGTCGAGGCGGTGCCGACATTCGGCGGCAACAACCTGGCAGGGGCTGGTTCGGCCGCAGCCGATCCTGATGATGAAGTGGCCGCGTTCGCTAACCGCGAGCACGGTAAATCGGAGGCGTGACCATGAAACGTAGTGGCTTTTTCGACTGCCTGGCGCTCGACCAGGTGCAGCGGCCGGCGGTGGAGTTTGAGCAGCCTGGCGATCAATCAACCGAGCTTGATGCAGCGGCGGAAGTGGCGGCCTTCATTGATCGTCCTGCCCCGTCTGCCATCGAGGCCACCAGGCCGGCGGCCAGGTCATCGAGCAACAGCCACAGCGGCAGCAACAGGAACACGCCGCTGGCCGAGGCCGCCGGCATCTACAGCAGCGGCCAGCGATAAAGCGCGCCGGCCGGCGTGGGGCCGGCCGACACTTCCACAACCCACCTACCACAGAGGTGAATCATGGCAACTTTGAATCCTACCAATGCAATCGCAACCCAGGCAGTCCATCACGCGGCCGCGCAGCTCGCGGCGCTGGACTGGATCGACCAAGAGGCGGCGCGGCAGCTCTCGCCGATGGCCGAAGCCGTCGCCAATATGTTCATGGTGCTGTACTACCAGGCCGAGACGGGCCAGGCCACGCGGGACGACTTCCGCCAAGCCCTGGACGCGGTGCGGCAATCCCTGCACGTCGCGTAGCTTCACGGCGGGTAAGAAGAATAAGAAGAATATTACTCTTCTTACCAATCGACTAACCTTTGTCTTTTCCGGGCCTGCATCGCCAGCTCGGGCGATGACGGCCTGCTTTGACCTCCCCCTTGGCGTGGATCTCGCATCGTCGTGTCTGGCGATGAGATCCACCTGCAGCATCACCATTTCTGGCGGTGCTGGCCAGCTTCACTATTTGATGCCGTGCATGGCTCGCGCACGTGCCGCAACTTCGCGGGCGTGCTGGACATAGGCCGGGTCGGCCGTGGCTTCGGCGTGGGCCAGGAACGCGGCTATGGCTTCGGCGGTTTGCAAGTCCTCGGGCAGCAGCTCACGGCCGACTGCCGGCGCATCCAGCCATTCCCGTTCCTGCGCGGTCAACTCGGCCGAAGGGTCGCATTGGGCCAGCAGCTCATCAAGCGTGTGGCGTACCTGGTCAGGCGCGACGGCACGGGTCGGGTCGGCCTTCAGTGCGTCATGGGCCGGGCCGGCTGTCTTATGCAGCCAGCTTTCCAGGCTCTTCGGGTCGGTCATCGGCGGGCCTTCGTGGGCTTCCGGCGTGTCGTCAGCATTCAGTTCGGCGAACAGTTCGGCCACCGAGCCAACCCGGGTAACGCGACCGGCGCGCGCATCCTCCATCGCCCAGATCGTTGTTTCATTCGGGAGCAGCGGCGCATCCTCCCTATCTTTCGTGCCCATGCTCACTCCTCTGGCGTGGTGTTCATCAAACGGTGGTTTTCTGAACATATCGTGATGTGCGGTTTTTTGGTCGCCGAAGCTGCCGGTGAGTGTTAAGATACTCGTCCATTTTTCAATGATCTGCCTGCGTCAATGAATCAACGCATAGGGTACGCCCGAGTATCGACCGATGACCAGCGCCTAGACTTGCAGCGCGACGCGCTCACGCGGGCCGGTTGCGGCACGATCTATGAGGAAGCGGCCAGCGGTAAGAACGCGGTCCGCCCTGAGCTTGAGCAGTGCAGGAAGGCGCTACGGGCTGGAGATACTCTTGTCGTCTGGCGGTTAGATCGGCTTGGGCGCAGTTTGCCTGACTTGGTCCAGATCGTGGCCGACCTTGAACGACGAGGAGTGAGCTTTGAGAGCTTGACGGAGAAGATCGAGACAGGCAGTGCGGCGGGAAAGTTGGTTTTCCACGTGTTCGCGGCGCTGGCCGAGTTTGAGCGCAGCTTAATCCGGGAGCGCACACAGGCCGGGTTGGCGGCCGCTCGTGCCCGAGGGCGGGCTGGTGGCCGGAAACCCAAATTGGACGATCGGCAGGTGCGTGAAATCAAGGTGCTACTGCGAGATCCAGACATCCAGGTAGCTGATGTGGCCCGTCGCTATGGTGTGTCTCGAACTACTCTTTACAAGCACGTTGGTGTTATCACGCCGCGTGAATGAGGACACGGGATGAATAAAGATGACCTTGTTGTATCCCTTTTTTCTGGAGCGGGAGGATTCTCGGCCGGATTTAGTCGGGCCGGGCTAAAGCCGCTTTTCGGGGCTGAAATTAACGCTGATGCTTGCCAGACTTACCAATTAAATGTTGGAAGTCCTTGTCATCAACTCGACCTGAGTACTGTCGATCCGGCTCAACTGGAAAAGTTTACTGGCGGCCGCAGGCCATTTGTTGTTATCGGTGGTCCTCCGTGCCAAGGGTTTAGCTCTGCTGGCCCTCGCAATTCTGCCGATCCTCGCAACCAGCTTATCTTCAATTACCTCAATATCGTTGAGAGGCTAGCGCCCCGCTGGTTCATCTTCGAGAATGTCGAGGGGCTGTTGACTTCTGGTGGGGGGAGGGATCTTGCGCGTCTGGTTCGTGAGTTTGTCTACATGGGGTACTCGGTCCGGCTGCAAAAGGTGAACCTCGCCTCGTATGGAGTGCCACAGACGCGTAAGCGGGTGCTCATCATCGGCAACCGGCTTGGTATTGATTTCCAGTTTCCTGAGGAACTGTTTTCTTTTGACAGCGGCAAGGCAAAAAAATCTTCTGGCAAGCCCATGGCCCCCAGCTTAGCCGAGGCGATAGCAGGGCTCGGTCCTGCGGAAACTACAAGGGGTACGCTGGTTCAGTACGCCAGCGGTGATCCGGTCAACGGATTCGACGCTCGTATGCGGGAGGGTAATGTTGCAGGTGCTGTGACTCACCATGTTCGAGTGGAGCCTGCCGGGAGCATGCAGGTGGAACTACTCAAACCTGGCCAGACGATGAAAGACCTTCCGTTCGAGCTTTGGCATGACAGCTACAAGCGGCGTGCAAACCGGAGGGTTTCGGACGGTACGCCGACAGAGAAGCGAGGCGGCGCACCATCAGGCATCAAGCGTCTGCATGGGAATTTGCAGAGTCTTACGATTACGGGGGCCGCCGCTCGGGAGTTTATCCATCCTAGCGAGCATCGTCCGCTAACCATTCGAGAATGCGCCCGGATTCAGACCTTCCCTGATAAGTACGAGTGGGTAGGTAACAACGCAAGTGTTATTCAACAAATTGGGAACGCGGTTCCGCCGCTAGCTGCTGAACAGCTAGCCAAGCACTTGCAATATATTGACGGGTCGTTCGGCGCGGATACGCAGGCTTTGGACGCGGAGGCACCGAGGCTTCTAGGGTTTGTTCTTACCGAAGCGCTCGGGATGAGCCCAGCCCTCAAGTCAACAGAAGCGCTGCTCGCAGACATGCATCAAGGGAGGTTGGTTTTCGATGGTCACACGGCAACGGCTTAGTGCGGAAAGGTCGCAGCAGCTCACCAGACTGCTCACTATTACGAAGACCGCTAACATGCGGGCTCTCATGGAGGCGAGTGAGCTGGCGAAGGTAATTGCGCTAGTGGCCACCGACATTGGTAAGGGTGAAGAAATGGCGCGTGTATTCTCGGCGCTTTGGCCGAAGATCGCCCCGAAGCAGGAGTACTACGACACAGCGGTTGATTGGTTCACCGCCCCTGACGCAACGGTTACGTCCTTCGACGTAGTTGATATGCTCGATGCAGGCGCGTCATTGGATCAGGACTTCATGACATACCTGAAGTGTCTGACCGAACTGCACAAGCGGCGGCGCAAGTATGGACTGATTCTTAAGCAGCAGCCCCTGCCAACCATGGTGCAGGTTTCTCCCCGGGCGCTTATGGAGTACGGCCCTGACTTTCCGCCGGAAGCGCTTGCTTCGTGGCTCACCTGGCGAAAATTTTTCTACGATCTCGACAACCGGTCTGCGCAGGAAACCGGCTATCTCTTCGAGCCGATCCTTGCCGCTGCTATTGGTGGTGAACCAAAGTCGGCACGTGAGCGTGTTGTCAGGCGTACCGATGATCCGGCGAAGGGCCGGCAGGTTGACTGCTGGAAAGTGCTGCCGGATGGGACTTTGCTCGCATACGAACTGAAGTTGCGCGTGACTATTGCAGCCAGCGGCCAGGGGCGGTTCGGTGAAGAGCTTTCCTTCGCTCGTGATTGCAGAAACTCGGGGGCAAAGCCAATTCTTGTCGTATTGGATCCAACAGAGAACGACAAGCTGACTGGACTTCAAGCTGCGTACCGCGAGGCGGGCGGCGCTGCTTATGTGGGGGATGCGGCTTGGGGGCACCTTGAGGACGAAGCAGGAGCGACGATGGCATCGTTCATCGAGCGATACGTCCGTGTGCCTGTGGCTTCCGTGTCAAGTTTTGAGAAAGCTATCGAAGGAGATGCGGTCAAGCGCAGCCTCATCCTGCGCGATTTGCAGGCGAAGCTTGAAGGTAACGAGTTGACCATCTCTCTTGGCGGACATCAACGCCGTATTGAACGCCACGAGGACCCGAGCCTGGCAACTGATGGGGAAGACGATAGCGAGCCGTCCTAGGTGTGAAGAGGCGAGAGAAGCAGCATGACAAAGCCGTATCAGGAACAGCAAGCCGAACCGTTTTTCTTAACCGAGGACGTGGCCGCAGAGATTGCCGCCGCCGGCTACGAGTTCAACCCACCCGGCCATGCCAGGACGAAGAGCGTCCGCGACCTGTACGGATGGCAGCCCGGCGAAACGCTGGACGAGGCCATTGCCCGGCACCAGAGCAAGCAACGTTCATCCTCTTGATCTGAACATGGCATTTTTCATGGCATCAACCGTGGACTCATTATCAAGTCCTTGTAATGGAACGTATTTTCATGCTCATAGACAATGGAGTGGGAATAAGTTTTGCCCATCCGAGCATATCCGAAAACACGCTACGATGCGATATAAGAGACTGAAAAATAAAAATAAAATAGACTGATAGTTTCGCCTTCTATCGCGGGGTAAGCCTCAAGGGTGACGGACTTTCAGACGGTTCGGTCTCTCTTGCTCAATTGATCTTTTGAAAGTACCGTCAGTGGAATTGGAGCCGCTGACGGACTTTTTTTGACCATAAGATATTGGAAATAATTGATAAAATTTCCGCGAGATGGGCAAAAAACGGCTGACGTACTTTTTGGGCGGATTCCACTCTTTTAGTTCATTCTGGAGGGTGTGATGCTCACTGATGCTGCGATTAAGGCGCTGAAATCAAAAGATAAAATGTATAAGGTGACGGACCGGGACGGTATGTACGTCCTGGTCTCTCCAACGGGAGCTATCAGCTTCCGGTTTGACTACCGTCTCAACGGGCGGCGTGAAACCGTGGTTATCGGCCGGTATGGCCCCACAGGTGTTTCGCTCGCCCGAGCGAGGGAGAAGCTGATCGAAGCCAAACTGATGATTCAGGATGGCCTTTCACCCGCGCATGAAAAAAGCGCGACAAGCGGCGTATCAAGGAAGCCAAAAGCTTCGGCGAATTCGGCGAGCGCTGGCTCCTGGAAGCGAAGATGGCCGACAGCACGCGGGCCATGCGTCGATCAATCTTCGAGCGCGACATCCTTCCGGCGTTCCGCAATCGGCTGCTATCGGAGATCCTGCCGGAGGATTTACGCGGGCTCTGCGCGAAGGTGAAGGAGCGTGGGGCGCCGGCTACTGCGGTCCATGTCAGGGACATCGTGAAGCTGGTCTTCGCCTTCGCCATTCTGCATGGCGAGAAGGTCGCCAACCCGGCCGATGAAGTTGGCCCGGCGTCGATCGCAACCTTCGTGCCGAAGGACCGATCCCTGTCTCCGGCGGAAATCCGCATCATGCTCGGCCAGATCGAGCATGTAGCGACGCTGCCGACGATCCGGCTTGGAATCAAACTGATCCTGCTGTCGATGGTGCGGAAGAGCGAATTGCAGGACGCGGTCTGGGATGAGGTCGATTTCGAGAATGCCGTCTGGTCGATCCCCAAGGAGCGGATGAAGCGCTCGAAGGCGCACAACGTCTATCTGTCGCAGCAGATGCTCGACATCTTCATCGCTCTCAAGACCTGTGCCGGTAACTCGAAATACGTCCTCCCGTCGCGCTACGACGCAGACGCGCCGATGTCGCGGGCGACGTTCAACCGGATCACGACGGCGGTGGTGGAGCGGGCCAAGAGGGAAGGGCTGCCGCTGGAATCCTTCACGGTTCACGATCTGCGGCGAACCGGTTCGACTCTGCTGAACGAGTTGGGCTTCAACAGCGACTGGATCGAGAAGTGCCTCGCGCACGAAGATGGACGATCCTCACGGGGCATCTACAACAAGGCCGAATACGAGCACCAGCGCCGGCACATGATGCAGGAATGGTCCAATCTGGTGGACGCCTGGGTCGCGGGTCAGAAATATACCCCGACGCTCTATCCGCCGACGATGGATCTGCTCACGCCCGAGCCGAATGTTTGATTGGGCGGGTCTTGCGAAGCTGGACGTCGGGAATGGGTGCGCGCTTCACGGCCTTGGCGCGTGAGGCGCGGCGACGTTCCTCCAGCCAGGCTTCGACCTCGGAAAGATCCCAGACCACGCAGCGGGAGGTGAGGTAGAAGCGCTGCGGAAATTCGCCGCGCTGTTCCATGTCATAGATCGTGGTGTCGGCCAGTGGAACGATTTCCTTGAGTTCATGCCGCCGGATGGTCCGTGTCACGGTGGCTAGTGATTGCGGCTTCATCTGAGAAATCCTTCTATCCATCTGCTTTGATTGATAGAAGGCGATAGACGACGCTGAATGAAAGCTCGAATCGACGGGCGTCGAAGCGTGTCGCGCTCTGGCGTGCATATCGGACAAGGCGCAGAAAACGCGCGGCGGCAGCTCGGCTTCCGGCACGGGTCATTCTGATGGTTTGCGATACCTCCCTTTCCGGCGTGACCCGAAGTAGGATACGAGTCTCGCAGCCTTGAGTGCGGCGATGTCTCGCCGCGCGGTTTTCAGGCTCACGGTCCACGCTGCGGCAATTTCCCTGGCGTCGCATCGGCCTTGCGCGACTCGATCCAAGAACCAGCGCTGACGCTCATTCAGGTCGGCCTGGTCAGGGACATTTATAGGGTCACGTTCAGGGACACGATTAGGGTCATTTTTCGGTAGGTGTGCCGCCGCTCCCCCGCCGGCGGCTTCGCCGGCTGCATAGGCTTCGCGGGCTCGTGCGAGCGAAATGCGATCAACGGGATCGTTTGGAGCGCGCGCCGTTGGACTCTCGATCAGGCCGAGGAAGAAGGCCCTGATAACCGGCGAGGAAACAACAAGACGCAGGAAGTACACTGTGTCCGGCCCGTGCTGCCCGGAGAGCCAGTGTTTGACGGTCCTCTCGCTCGCGTCGGTCTGCCGCATGAGCTGTTTGATCGCGCGATGACTGTCGCCATGCTCCTTGCGTAGCAGCTCGGCGATGGTTCGCGCGTAGATTTCGCGCCCGCCGAGGACGCCTTTCCATGGGGGTAATTTCCTGCCCGTTTTCGGCAACATCTTCCGTTTTCTCCGCAGTTAGACTGGCTTCAGTGCGGAGAGGCGGCAGAGGCCCGCCATATGCTGCGGCGTTCAGGTCGCCCGGACCGCCGCAGTCATGTTTAGGAGGGCGTGATGAGATGAACCGGAGACTTCACGACGATGATCCGCCAGGGCAGCTGGAGCTTCCTCTTCGGGCTGCCGAATACGTCCGCATGTCCACAGACCATCAAAAGTATTCGACAGAAAACCAAGCCGACGCGATCAAGCAATACGCTCAGAACCGTGGAATCGAGATCGTCTGCACCTATGCCGACGAGGGAAAAAGTGGGCTCAGTGTCGATGGGCGCGATGCCTTCAAACGGCTGATTTCGGACGTTGTGGAGGGGCGGGCTGATTTCGAGATGATCCTCGTTTACGATGTGAGCCGCTGGGGGCGTTTTCAGGACACTGACGAGAGCGCCTACTACGAATACATCTGCAAGCGCGCTGGCGTTCGTGTCCAATACTGCGCCGAGCAGTTCGAGAATGACGGAAGCCCCATCGCGGCTATCATCAAGGGTGTGAAGAGCGCGATGGCCGGCGAATATAGCCGGGAGCTTTCCGTCAAGGTATTCGCCGGCCAGGGGCGCCTGATCGAGAAGGGGTATCGTCAGGGCGGCCCGGCAGGCTTTGGTCTACGGCGAACGCTCATTGACGAGCACGGTGCTATCAAGGGCTGTCTTGAGCGCGGCGAGCAGAAGAGCCTACAGACTGACCGCGTGATCCTGACGCTTGGCCCCGCCGAGGAAGTCAATCTGGTGCGCGAGATTTACCGGGCGTTCGTCCATCAGGGATATAGCGAGAGCGAAATTGCGGCTGATCTCAACAGACGGGGTGTTTCCACCGATCTGGGTCGGCCCTGGACGAGGGGAACCGTCCACCAGATTCTCATCAATGAGAAATATGTCGGCGACAACGTATGGAACCGCCGGTCCTTCAAGCTGAAGAAAAAGCGCGTCCAGAATGATCCCAACATGTGGATCAGAGCGCAAGATGCTTTCGCCGCCGTTGTCGAGCGTGAACTGTTCGAGACGGCGAGGACCATCATCGGTGCGCGCTCCTTCCGGCTGAGCGACGAGGAGATGTTGCAGTCTCTGAGGAAGCTCTACCAGCAACGCGGTTTGCTCTCCGGGATCGTTATAGACGAATGCGACGGGATGCCGTCCAGCAGCGCCTACAGCTCCCGTTTTGGCAGTCTGCTTCGTGCCTACGGTCTCGTGGGCTTCACGCCGGATCGGGATTACCGCTACGTCGAAATCAACCGCGAACTGCGCAAGCTTCATCCCGATATTGTCCGAGAGGTGCTCGACGGGTTGCGGACTACTGGCAGCGATGCCTGGCAGGATCTGCAGACTGATCGGGTGATCGTCAACGGCGAGTTCAGCCTCTCCGTGGTGGTGGCCCGCTGCATGGAGACGCCGACCGGACTCCTTCGGTGGAACCTGCGTTTCGATACCTCGCTCGCGCCCGACATCACGATCGTCGTGCGGATGGACAGCGCCAATCGCGCGCCGCTCGACTACTACCTGTTCCCGCGCATCGACATGCTCTCCGAGAAGCTGAAGCTGGGAGAGGACAATGTGCTCGGGCTCGACGCCTATCGCTTTGACGGCCTCGACCTTCTCTACGACATCTCCACGCCCATTCGTCTCGGGGAGGCCGCCTGATGCCCGCCGTTCGACCGAACAGGATCGAGATGATCCCAATCTCCCGGATCACGGTCTTGAATCCCCGCGCGCGCAACAAGCGTCAGCATCGGGAGATCGTGAACAACATCGAGGCCATCGGCCTGAAACGCCCGATTACGGTGAGCCGCCGCGATGGCGCGGGCGGGCCAAGGTACGATCTCGTTTGCGGTGAAGGTCGGCTGGAAGCCTTTCAGATGCTGGGCCAGACTGAAATTCCGGCCGTGGTGATCGAGGCCAGCGAGAGCGAGTGCCTCGTGATGAGTTTGGTCGAGAACATTGCCCGGCGCACGCCGCGCCCCATCGACCTCATGAAGGAGATCGGCGCGCTACGGTCTCGCGGCTTCAACGATGCCGCCATCGCCGAGAAGATCGGTGTCGGGGCCTCCTGGGTGAACATGATCGCCTCGCTCCTCGATCGTGGCGAGGAGCGGCTCGTGTCCGCCGTCGAGACCGGACTCATCCCGATCACCCTGGCGATGGAGATTTCCAAGGCTGAGACGGAAGAAGCGCAAAACCTGCTCCTCGACGCCTATGAAACCGGCAAACTCCGAGGCAAGAAGCTCGCCGCCGTTCGCCGGCTGCTCGAAATGCGGATGCGCAGTCAGCGCAAGGGGGGATTGCCTACCGGGCGGTTGGGCCGGAAAGGCACCGGCGTTCGCAGGATGACGGCCGCCGATCTCATGCAAGTTTATCAGCGCGAGGCCGAAAAGCAGCGCCTACTCGTCAAGAAGTCTGACTTCACCCAGACTCGGCTGCTGTTCGTCGTCGAGGCTCTGAAAGACTTGCTCGCTAACGACGGCTTTATCAACCTGCTGCGGGCGGAAGGGCTGGCGACCATGCCTCGGGCGCTCAACGCCCGCGTTTCGGGAGGCGATCGTGACTGAAGAACCGAGGGGCCACGATGACACCCGTATCCGCCTTGGCTTCGACCGCGATTTCCTGACAATCCCTGTCGCGGCGATCGTCCCGCTAAAGTCGTTGCCGCCCGGTGCCAGAGAGAGCCGAGGTGCTGAGTTCGATCAAGGCGATCGGCCTGATCGAAGCGCCCGTCGTCATGGCCGACACGACGAAAGCCGGAACCTGGTTTCTCCTCGATGGCCACCTTCGGTTGGAGGCGTTGAAGGAACTTGGCGTCGAAGAGGTCGAGTGCCTGCTCGCCAGTGACGACGACACCTATACCTACAACAAGCGCGTCAATCGCATCCCGCCAATCCAGGAACACCGGATGATCGTGCGCGCCATGGACCGGGGAGTGTCATCGGCCGACATCGCCACGGCTCTGAACCTTCAGGTCGAGTCCGTGCTGCGGCGTTTCAAGCTGCTCGAAGGGATCAGCCCTGAGGCGGCTGAGATGCTGAAGGACACGCCTTGCTCGATGAAGGTATTCGACATTCTGCGTCAAATGACGGTTGTGAGGCAGATCGAAGCCGCCGATCTGATGATCGGCCAGAACAATTTCACCGTCATGTTCGCCCGCGCCCTGCGCGCGGCAACATCCGAAAACCAGCTTGCCGCGGCCAAGAAGGGCAAGGGCGGGGGCAAGCCAACGCCATCGAGCCAGCAGATCGCCCGAATGGAACGCGAGTTGGCGGCGCTTCAGACCCAGGTGAAGTCGGTCGAGGAAACCTACGGCATCGACAATCTGCATCTGACTGTCGCGCGCGGTTACGTCGCCAAGCTCCTGGCGAACAATCGGGTGGCTCGCTGGCTGGCGGTCCACCAGCAGGACTACCTCACCGAGTTTCAGAAGATCGCCGAGATCGACATGCTGGTCCGGTGACGGAGCCGCCGGCCGCCTGAACGACGAATGGGAACCCGGACCCGATAAGCGCGGGGACCATGGGAGAAGCCGCATTGTGGGGCGGATCAAGCATGGCGGTGGGAGTGGCGGCGAACCCGCATGAAGCCCACCAGGCCGGCCGTCATATGGTTCGGCCGCATGAGGGGCAACTTGCCCTTCATGGACAAGACGGGCGGGCGTGTCGGGAGCGCCGACCGGCACGCCCGCCATTTGTGGCAAGCGATCACCGACGAAGCTGAGGTCGCGTTCTCAAGTCTCGCTGCGCAAAGCGACAAACTGATTGCTCGCCCCCTCGCTTCGCATGGCCAAGTATTCGCTGTTCGATGCCAGATAGGCCAATGGCCGCGTCAGACTAAATGGGAAGAGTACCGGCTGCGATTGCAGGCTTGAAATCGCCAGCGGCTTGCCCGCGTAGCGCAAGGCGGCTTCGACCAACCATGCCGTCAGTTCGTCATTCTCGATCACGATGGGGGCCAACCGGGACACACGCTTGCCCTTTTCGGCTCGCGCCACGGCACCCCAGCCAGCTTGGCTCTGAATAACCATGTTGGTCATCCGGTAGGTTCCTTCGCGCTCGCCATAGGTCTCGCTCATGCGTCGATGGATTTCGGCGGAGGCGCAGTCGCCTTGCAGGGCGGACAAGCGCCCGATCAGTTCGGCCACCTTGCCGAAGAACGGATATGCGGCAACCGCCATACCCCAATGCACCGCCGCGACCGTGACATCCGGGTGTGCCTTGAAGATTGCTGCGCCACGATCAGCGTATTCCACCAGTTCGATGCGTGGGTCCAGCCACAGGCGCTTCAACACCGTGCGCGTTTTCGTTCGCGCGGCGGCCCCCAACCCGGCGGCATCCAACAATGCCTCCAAGTCTTCGGGCCGGGCCAGCCCAGCGCGAACCTTAAGCGCGGTTGTTGCCCATTCGGGAGCGATGAACCGATCAAAGCCTATGCGGGGAGCCTGCGTCATCATTCAAACTCACCCGATGCCATTTACATTTGAGACCTTCACGAAGGGGACGTTCAGTTCTTCGACAGATACGCCGCCGTGGACCACCACCTGATCGCCGGCGGGAACGAACGCACTGCGTCCTCCAGCGAATAGAGGTTTGAAGTTCGCAGGCAGCCCCGCGATGTCCAGAGCGAGTGTGCCCGGATAGGCGACCGCCGATTCGGCGCGCAACGGTTCGCTTCGGTAAACCCGCACACGCTCGCCACGTGTTTCCGCGATCACACCTTGATTGGGCCTGCCGATGCCAACAGCATCGACATTGCCGTGGTCCGCCGTGACATAGATGCCGAAGCCTTCGCCCAACAGGAAGGCGAAGAGGCGTTCAACAAAGCCGGTGTCGAGCCAGCGCCCGATCCACAGCGCTACATCCTCTTTGGATCGCTCCTTGTGCAGCCGTTCATCCACCTCATCAATGACCAACCCCAGAACCTTGGGTTTGCGGCTGGCGATTTCGGTTTCCAGGGCATCCAGTTGCTCGACTTGGTGCAATGCGCGGCGGTACAGCACGTCACTGGGCGCGATACCGGCTTCGTTCTGCCAGTACGCCTTCCACAAGGTCTCTTCTTTGTTGGTGTGGTCTATCGAATCGTCGAACTCACGCGGCCGCAAGCCCGAGAACAACGCCTGACGGGATACCGATGTCACCGTGGGCAACCATGCGAAGGCCGTGCTCTCGTCGAATGCCAAAGGCTGCTGGTTGGCGATCAGATGTTCCCTGATCCGCACCCATTGATCGAAGGCGAGCCCGTCGAACACCAACAGCGCCACCTTGGCTTCGCCCGCGCTACGCCGCTGCCTCAGGAAGCGCGGAACGTGAAGCGCCTCGGCCTTGCAGCCAGCGTCGGTGTCGGCGGCGCGCTGATCTATGCGCTCCAGACCCGACACGACGGTCAGGGGCAGGAACTTTATGCGACTGACAATCGCACCACGCCGGATGGTTTGGCCGGGCTGCCCAAAGATTATAGCGGCGTCCCGAAGCTTGGCCCGCCGCTGCCGGGCGATCTCGGCCGTCCGATCCTGAATGCGCAGAATGGCGGCCAGCCCGTGTCGACGCCGGGCATCGTCATGCCGGCGCCGTCAGGTCCCAGCCCGGAGGAGCAGCGCCGGGCACAGGAACTGGAATCGGCGCGGACCGCGCGGCTGTTCGCTTCCACAGAAACGCGGCCGGGGAACACCGCCACGACCCCGACCACGGCGACCGTGCCGCAACCCGATCTTGCCAGCCTCGGCCTCGCGCCGCAGCCAGCCACGTCCTCGGCGCAGGATCGTCAGCTCGCTTTCCTCAATCAAACGCCCGACAAGCGCACCGTCTCGCCCGATCGCGTAGCAGCGCCCGCATCGAAGAATGTGCTTCAGGCCGGAGCCGTGATCGCCGCCGCGCTCATCACCGGCATCCGTTCCGATCTTCCCGGCCAGATCACCGCGCAGGTCACGGAGAACATCTATGATAGCCCGACGGGCAAGATCCTGCTCGTGCCGCAGGGCACTCGCGTCATCGGCCAGTATGACAGCGGCGTCGGGTTCGGACAGCGCCGCATCCTGCTCGTCTGGAACCGGCTGATACTGCTGTTTAAGATGGTGTTCGATGGGCGCCATGCCGAAGGTAACAGCTCCCATTTTTCGTAGGCATGACCCCGGAAAACCCAGGGGCAAGACGCACCTTCCCACCAATGGGAATTGGATGGCCGAAGAGCGTCAATAAATTCCTGAGCCGTTGCTGCCACCGCTACTTCGATGCCTCTGGAGGCATTTGTCCAATCAATAGCCAACTCAATTCTCTCCAATCTGACGGGTTTTCCATTCTTTGGCCACGGCAGGCGCCTAATGGGCAGCGTTGGCCGCGATGTTAGAGAATAGAGCGATAGGTCGCTAAGGCTTTGGCCGTCTGAACCAATCCTTGCCGCAATAGGATCTCCAGATAGCGATCGACATCAATAGGCGGGTTCCCGGAGGCTGGTTTGCATGGTCTACCCCTGTTGCGTGCCGGACTTTTTCAGTATCCCGGAAAGGTGGAAAGCAGCCCCGTTCAGCGTTCCAGAAGCCTGCGCAGCTTGCGGATCGCGCTGTCCGGCGTGGTCAGTACCGGGCGGCCGGTGGCCTGGTGGATGGCGCCCATGGCGCTGGCCAGGCTGAACTGCGCCAGTGCGATCGCATCGCAATCGGCGAGGCTGCGTGCGGCTTCGGCGGCCAACCGGTCGTGCCGGGCAGCATCGCCGGCGTCGAGGGCGGCCAGCGCGCCTTCGGCCAGTTTCGGCACCAGCGTGATATCGGGCGGGAATTCCGCCGGCATCGTGTGCAGCGTCGGGGCGAAGGTCGCCAGCAGGCCGATGCGTTTGCCTGTTGCACACGCTTCTTCGATCATCGCCTCGTTCGGCTTTAACACGGGGATTTCGGGCAGGGCGGCGGCGCATGCCGCGATGCAGGGGCCGAAGGCCGAGCAGGTGAACAGGATCGCATCGGCGCCGGTGCGCCGCGCATAGTGCGCCAGATCCAGGAAACGCTCGGTCATCTGCGGCGTCAGCTGGCCGGCACGCGCCAGATCCGCCGACAGGCTGTCGTCGAGCAGGTTCATCAATTGCGGTTCGGGCCACAGCCGCGCAAAGGCGGCATTGATCGGCGCAGGCGAATGACTCAGGGCATGGATTAACGCAATACGCATCAAAATGGTTCCGGACGTCGTTATTCTTGGCTGCCCGCTTATAACAGCCCCTTGCCGGGGCTGCCAGCGCGTGGCATGGCGGCGCATGCTTCGACGTTTGTACGACTGGGTGCTGCGCTTATCGGCGCACCCCAAGGCCCCGTGGTGGCTCGGCATCATCAGCTTTGCCGAGAGCAGCGTCTTTCCGATTCCGCCGGACGTCATGCTGGTGCCGATGTGCCTGACCAGGCCGGATCGTGCCTATCGCTATGCGCTGCTGTGCACGATCGCGTCGGTGATGGGCGGGGTGGTGGGCTACGGAATCGGCTGGGGGCTGTACGAAGCCGTCGCCGCCCCGATCATCCGCTTCTATCACTACACGGCGCAATACGAAGCGTTCAAGGCGATGTTCGACGAGTACGGATTGTGGGTCATCCTGATCAAGGGCATGACGCCGATCCCCTACAAAATCGTCACCATCGCGTGCGGCGCGGTGGCGTTTTCGTTCCCGGTTTTCGTGGCGGCCAGCGTGGTCACCCGTGCGGCGCGGTTCTTTCTGGTGGCGTTTCTGATCCGCCAGTTCGGCCCGCCGATCCAGGGGTTTATCGAACAGCGCCTGACTTTGGTGACCACCGTTACCGTCGGCGGAATCGTCGGCGGCTTCCTGCTGCTGAAATTCCTGTAGTTACACCGTTTCCTCTGGCACCAGCAGGCCGCGCGGCACGATTTCCATGCGGCGGATACTGACCGTACCTACATCGCGCAGGTTCAGCGCCGAGACCAGCATTTCGGCCAGGCGTTCGGACGTCAGGCCCTCGTTCTGGCAATCAAGCTGGAAATCGACGCCGTCGATATGGCCGCCATCGGTGAAGTCGACCCGGAAATCGCACCTGACGCAGACAGGTGACATCGGCATGGGTTCGTAAGGAGGAGCATCGGCGTCGGGCATGTAAACCGCGGGCAGTTTGTCCGGACACATCGGCAATAACCTCCAGCGTAATTATCCCTACATTATAGGGGAGCTTTGGTTCGGGCGGGAATATTTGGCGAAGTGCCTGGATATAAAAATTTTTAAATCTTAACTCTGGGTTGAATTTTCTGCCTGCGATCGCCAAGTCCAGATTGACGGCTGTAGTCAAATAAAAGGGACATTTCGTCATGAAGAATAAAATCGCCGTAGCCTTTGTGTTTTCTGCTTTTCTGGCCATTCCGGCTTTTGCCTCGGATGTGCGGTGCGAAGCGCAGATGAAAATCCAGGCGGCGGTCGAAATTGCCCGCGCGAACGGCATTTCCGTCGTGACCAGCGCCGAATGCGACGATGCCCGCTGGGAGGTTGAAGGGCGGAACGCCCAGAACCAGCGGATAGAAGTCCACATCGCCCCGAACGACGGCCGGGTTCTCGGGGTCCGCCGGGACGACTGAACCGACCCGGTTTCCGGCCGGGTTGCCGGAGCCGGGGGCTAATAGGGCAAGGAAAGCATCGGATTGCCGTCTTTTCCGAGCGGATGGGGAGTTCTATCCGCTCGCGAATTGCTTTAGGAAAGTCGGTCGAAGAATTTTGCTTTGCGAAAGTGCCCACAGCCGATGAGCAGCAGTAACGATATCCGCGCGACTTTTCTGAACTATTTCGCCCGTAATGGGCATGAAGTGGTGGAAAGTTCCCCGCTGGTCCCGCGGAACGACCCGACCCTGATGTTTGCCAATTCGGGGATGGTGCAGTTCAAGAACGTTTTTACCGGGCAGGAAAAACGGTCCTATACGCGCGCGACGACGGCGCAGAAATGCGTGCGCGCCGGCGGCAAGCACAACGACCT
>JAVBUO010000031.1:0-2751 GCA_031555315.1 Acetobacteraceae bacterium | reverse complement strand
GTATGTGCATCGACTACGCCTTTCGGCCTCGCCTTAGCTCCCGACTTACCTTGAGCGGACGAACCTTCCTCAAGAAACCTTAGGTTTTCGACCATTATGATTCTCACATAATTCTCGCTACTCATTCCGGCATTCTCACTTGTGCCTCGTCCACCAGTGCTCTCGCTCTGACTTCACCCTATAGCACAACGCTCATCTACCATCCAGAGGATAAATCCTCTAAATCCTAAGCTTCGGTATGGATTTTAGCCCCGTTAAATTTTCGGCGCCTATTCACTCGACCAGTGAGCTATTACGCACTCTTTAAATGTGTGGCTGCTTCTAAGCCAACATCCTGGTTGTCTACGCAACTAGACATCCTTTCCCACTTAAATCCATTTTGGGACCTTAGCTGTAGGTCTGGGCTGTTTCCCTTTTGACTATGGAACTTATCTCCCACAGTCTGACTCCCGGACATCATTTATACGGCATTCTTAGTTTGATAGGGTTCGGTAACCTTATGGGGCCCCTAGCCCATTCAGTGCTTTACCTCCGTTAAACTAATCCGAGGCTAGCCCTAAAGCTATTTCGATGAGAACCAGCTATCTCCGAGTTCGATTGGAATTTCTCCGCTACCCACAGCTCATCTCCTACTTTTTCAACAGCAGTGAGTTCGGGCCTCCACGAGATTTTACTCCCGCTTCACCCTGTCCATGGGTAGGTCACCCGGTTTCGGGTCGTATTCATGTAACTGCTCGCGCTTTTCACACTCGGTTTCCCTTCGGCTTCGGTGCGGAACACCTTAACCTTGCTACATAAACACACTCGCCGGACCGTTCTACAAAAAGTACGCTATCGCGCATTAACGCGCTTTAGCTGCTTGTAAACACAGGGTTTCAGGTTCTTTTTCACTCCCCTTCCGGGGTACTTTTCACCTTTCCCTCACGGTACTTCTCCTCTATCGGTCATTAGGTAGTCTTTAGGCTTGGAGGGTGGTCCCCCCTGCTTCCCACCGGATTCCTCGTGCCCGATGGTACTCTGGATACTGCTAGCAAGGCTCATGTTTTGTGTACGAGGCTTTCACCCTCTATGGCTCGCTTTCCCAAACGCTTCCACTACACTCACCTTATACCATATGCAGTCCTCAACCCGAGACTAGCGGAGCTAATCTCGTTTGGCCTGTTCCCCGTTCGCTCGCCGCTACTTAGAGAATCGTTTTTACTTTATTTTCCTCCGCCTACTTAGATGTTTCAGTTCAGCGGGTATCTCCCCGTACACCTATGAATTCAGTGCACGGTGACAGGATACTACTCCTGCCGGGTTTCCCCATTCGGAAATCTGCGGATCTATGGCTATTTGCGCCTTCCCGCAGCTTATCGCAGCTTATCACGTCCTTCATCGTCTCCTAATGCCAAGGCATTCACCCTGTGCTCTTAATAGCTTGACCAAATTATATGAGTTTTTGTAATACAAGTTACCCAATTTTAAAATTATCAACATAAATTTAGAAATCAAAAGTTAAAGTAAAAGTTGAAAAAATTCCAACTTCTAACCTGAAACATCCAACCGCCAAATTTCCACTATGTCAATAACAAATATTACATTTATTTCCTCATGTCTTCACATTATTCAGTTTTCAATCAACAATAAAACAAAAATCAATTAAATTAACTATAGAAGAGGACATTGTATTAAAGGCTTCCAACCTTTAATTTCAAACTTCCAACCTCTAAATTGGTGGAGGTAAGGAGGATCGAACTCCTGACCCCCTGCTTGCAAGGCAGGTGCTCTCCCAGCTGAGCTATACCCCCAAATAAATTAAAAATTCAAACTGGTGGGCTTAAGTGGACTCGAACCACCGACCTCACGCTTATCAGGCGTGCGCTCTAACCGGCTGAGCTATAAGCCCCTATATATTAGAAGAAAAAATTCAAGGTTTTATCAAACCTCAAATTTCAAACTTCCAAATTTATATATAATTAAAATAGCGTAAGAAAATTCTCGTACCGACCTAGGTTAACTGGAGATTGAATATTTGATGTTGAAAAATCCAACTTCTAATTTCAAACTGCCAGTTTGCTCCTTAGAAAGGAGGTGATCCAGCCGCACCTTCCGATACGGCTACCTTGTTACGACTTCACCCCAATCATCGAACCCACCTTCGACTGCGCCCTCCTTGCGGTTAAGCTACAGGCTTCGGGTGTTTCCGACTCTCATGGTGTGACGGGCGGTGTGTACAAGACCCGGGAACGTATTCACCGCGACATGCTGATTCGCGATTACTAGCAATTCCGACTTCATACAGGCGGGTTTCAGCCTGCAATCTGAACTGAGACTGCTTTTAGGGATTTGCTCCGGATCGCTCCCTTGCTTCCCTCTGTTAACAGCCATTGTAGTACGTGTGTAGCCCAGGACATAAGGGGCATGATGATTTGACGTCGTCCCCACCTTCCTCCGACTTGTCGCCGGCAGTCTCGCCAGAGAGCCCGCCATTACGCGCTGGCAACTGACAATAAGGGTTGCGCTCGTTGCGGGACTTAACCCAACATCTCACGACACGAGCTGACGACAACCATGCACCACCTGTCTCTAAGTTCCCGAAGGCACTCCCGTATCTCTACAGGATTCTTAGGATGTCAAGCCCTGGTAAGGTTCTTCGCGTTGCTTCGAATTAAACCACATACTCCACTGCTTGTGCGGGTCCCCGTCAATTCCTTTGAGTTTCAACCTTGCGGCCGTACTCCCCAGGTGGGATACTTATTGTGTTAACTC
>JAVBUO010000055.1:0-2714 GCA_031555315.1 Acetobacteraceae bacterium | reverse complement strand
GCCCTGTTCCAGCGGATACCCGCACGTCACGCAGCCGTGGCCGTCGTCCACCCAGTCGGTTCCCCACTCGTCGTGGTTGTGCGTCTTGCCGTCCGCCGTGTACCAGTGATCCTTCCATACCCATAGGAAATTGAGCAAATCCTTGGGCATGCGCTCGATCAGCGACTTCAAATAGGCGGTGTCTGTCTCGTTTTTATCGCGCAGATAGTCGAAATCCACGCCCAGCGCGTTGGGCAGGTACGCGGGGGAAGAAAACCCGATCGCGCGCTGAAAATTCTGTTTGCCGGTCATGTGACGCCCTCCTATTCGCCGTCGGTGATGGCGACGCTGCCGCGCACGTCCCGCAGTTGTCTGCGCGCGCCGTTTGGGAAGCAAACTTCTAAGCTGTCGATGACGTCGCCGTCGCGCAGGCGCAGCGTAAGCGAATGCAGTCGGTTTTTGCGCTCGAAGCGGATATCGGCGCGCGCGACGCCGTGCGGGGTGACGATCGGCCAGTCCTCCGCCTCGCAGCTGTTCCAAAAGTCCGGCAGGCGCGGCATCATGCGCACGGTATCGCCGTACCGGTCGTCCACGCCCAGCATCAGCCGCGCGAGTTTCATGGGCTCCGCGACGTTAACCAGGTTCAGTTTCCCGCAGCCGATGTCGCGTTCGCCCGCGAATTCGGGCGCGAAGTTGCGCTCCTGAAACCAGTATGTGCGCGCGGGCGCGTCCGGATCGATCATCGCGCGGCCCTCGCGCACGGCGCGTATCGTCGCCTCGTCCGGGCTGCCGTCCATCAGCGTAGCCGCCACGATCCAGCTCAGCGCGGCCTCCAAACGCCGCGTGTCGTCGCACAGCAGCATGGTCTGCATGGCGTAGCAGTCGCAGTACGACAGCCAGGACGCGTGCGTGGGGATGAAACCTGCGTCGGCATCGGCTCCGCCCTCGTCGTATGCCACGGGCTCGACGTGCGCGCACACGCCGTAACGCTCGAACAATCGCTTGCGGTTCGGCATGCCAAGCACGCGCTCCAGCGTTGCCAGCGTGCGCTCCCGGCCCACCCAGTGCCGTGTATCAAGACCGTCGGCGTCGGCGTACACGGCGCCGATTCCGTTGACGGCGGCCGTGCCGTGTACGCAGCGCCCCAGCATGGCCTGTTCGTCCGGTTTCCGCGTGTTCGGATCGACGCACCAGAGCCAACCGCCGTCGGCCTCGTCTGTGAGCATTTGGACGATGTCGTTTTGCAGCCGGTCGGCGCGTTCGCGCAGCGCGCGGGCGTCGCTCCCCCGCCCCATCTGCTCGAAACACTCCGCCGAAGCCATCAGCGCCTGGCGCAGCATGAAATTCTGCATGGTGTTGTACCACGCGCCGTCCACGCACCAGCCGCCGCCGAACTCTCCGGTGCCCGCGATCAGCGGCGCGTGTTGCAGTTTGTGCGCGATGTAGCGCACCGGCGAATCGTCCTGACTCAGAAACGCGCCGATGCGCCCGCGCAGCGCGTCGTCCGGCGGCAGCCGCTGCCACAGCCGCACGAGACCCACGACCACGTTGGCCGTGCCGTCTAATTCGCTGCCCCAGCCCGAGCCGCTGCCTTCAAAGCGTTCGGGACAGGTGCGGTATCCCTCCGGATTGCGGTCGATGTGCGTGATCAGGTACGCGGCCACGGCGCGCGCGGCGTCCAGCCGCCCGTACAGCGCCAGCTCGCGCACATACGCGCCCGTGTCGCGCGACCAGCTCGTGTCAAACCAGACGCGCCCCTCAATCGACGCGCGCGCAAAACCCACGGGCAGGCCCGCGCCCGCGTCCCAAACGATGTTGTGCGCCACGCTGCCCGCGATGGACTCGCGCAGCATGCGCGTGAACAGCTCGGCCGTTTGATGGCCGCCAAAGGTAATCGCCTTATTGCACATATGCACGCCTCCATGTATGATCATACATACTGTACCATACGCGAACCCGTTTGTATTTACCGGAAATCAGGAATTGTTTTTTCAAAACAAGGTAAGTTATTTGTTACTAATTTGCGTGGTGAACAGTTATTAGTGCTCTCTTTAAATGAGTTAGGCAATGAGGTCATTAATTTGGAATCTTGGTTTACAAATGAATACGGACGATTACGTGATGTAGTACAAGCAAATGATGGGTCGTTATTTTTAATCACTAGTAATACTGATGGTCGGGGGAATCCAAATATTAATGATGATAAACTGGTAAAAGTAACACCACATAATATTAGAAATAATTATCGACATAAAACTAGAATTACATTAATTATCTAGTTATATTATGAAGGAATCAATTGAGATAATATAAAACAATACTATAAAAAAGTTATTGAACTAGAAGACTGATTAGCGATAGAAAATCAACTTATACTAGAAATCAATAATAAAGTTTTCATTTTTATTAATATCAAGTAAGTTTAAAACATATATTTAAATAGGAGGATAAAATATCAATGAAGAAATACTTGTTGTTTTTTATAGTAGATATATTTGCAGTTTTTATAGTAGGAATAAATGTATGGATGTTAAGTTTCCTTCCTATTAACAAGATAATAATTTTTGGATTAGGTGCTATATTTTTAGCTTTAATTATAGGAATCACTAAAATTGTTCATCGTTGTATCATGTTAGGGCAATTTAGAATTAATTTTAATAAATATATGAAGAGTATCTTTAGAGAATCAAATAAATTCTTAATATTTTCTTCTTCTCAACGTAATACTATTTTAC
>JAVBUO010000021.1:0-2800 GCA_031555315.1 Acetobacteraceae bacterium | reverse complement strand
CCCCCCCCCCCCCCCCCCCCCCCCCCCCCCCCCCCCCCCCCCCCCCCCCCCCCCCCCCCCCCCCCCCCGCCCCCCCCCCCCCCCCCCCCCCCCCCCCCCCCCCCCCCCCCCGCCCCCCGCCCCCCCGCCGCCCCCCCGCCCCCCCCCCCCCCCCCCCCCCCCCCCCCCCCCCGGCCATGAGCGGGGCCAGAGACATCAAGCCCTGGCGGTGGAGTTTGAGGGGGCAAGGCTCCGCCCTCAATTGTTTAATCACTGCTGTCGACTTTTTTCGTCATATCCAGGGTGCGGATGAACCGTTGGCCGTCTCTGGATATCTGCAGCATGAGCACGCCTTTTTTCTGGGCTTCTTCCACCTTGTTCTGGAAATCTTTAATGCTGTTCACCGGGGCGCGGCCAACGGCTACGATCACGTCGCCGCGCCGGATGCCGCCTTCGTCGGCGATAAGGCCTGGTTCCACGTTGGTCACCAGCAGGCCGTTGGTGTTAGGCATTTTAAGCTGGTCGGCTTCCTTTTTGTTAAAGGTGCGCACGTCAATGCCCAGAGATGCCACAGCGGATTCTTCCTTGGAGTTGCCGCGGGATGAGGGGTCGTTGGCCGAAGCTGTTTCCTTGGCGCGGTCCGCCAGAGTCACGGTGAATTCCTTGTACCCGCCGTTGCGCCAGGCCGTGACTTTAATGTCCGTGCCGGGCTTGCTGCCGGCTATGGCGCGCAGGAGTTCATCGGAAGAGGTTATGTCCTTGCCGTCTATCTTGGTGATCACGTCACCGGCTTCCAGGCCGGCCTTGTCCGCCGGCTGGCCTGGAATTACCCCGCCCACCAGCGCGCCGCCGGCTTTTTCCAGGCCCAGGGCCTTGGCTGTGGCGTCGTCCACGTTCTGGATGCTCACGCCGATCCAGCCGCGGCTGACCTTTTTGTCCGTCTTGAGATCTTCAATGATCTTTTTGGCCATGCTGGATGGAATGGCAAATCCTATGCCCTGTCCCTGTGGCACGATGGCCGTGTTGATACCTATTACTTCTCCGTCCATGTTCAGAAGCGGACCGCCGCTGTTGCCTGGGTTGATGGAAGCGTCGGTCTGCAGGTAGCTGTCAAAGGGACCGGAACCGATGTTGCGGCCCTTGGCGGACAGGATGCCGGCCGTGACCGTGTGATCCAGGCCAAACGGGTTGCCGATGGCCACTACCCATGCGCCTACCTTGGAAGCGTCGGAATCGCCGAACTTCAGGATGGGCAGGGGCTTGTCCGCCTTTATTTTCAGAAGGGCCAGGTCTGTATCGGCATCTGACCCGACAACTTCCGCCTTGTATGAAGTTTCCTTGCCGTCTTTGTCATGCATGTTGACGCTGACCATATCCGCGCCCTTAATGACGTGGTTGTTGGTCACTACATAGCCGTCCGGGGAAATGATAAACCCGGAACCCAGAGAATGCTGGCGGCGCTTCGTCTGTCCCTGTCCCTGATCTGGGCCGGGACCAAAAAAACGCTCAAAATCCTCGCCGCCCGGCATGCCGCGGAAAAATTCAAAAGGGAAGGGCGGTCGGTTCGGCACGTTGACCAGGCGCTCCGTGCTTATGTTTACAACAGCCGGCCCGGCGTCCTTGGCCAGATCGCTAAAGTCGGCTGGCGGGGCGGCCTGGGCGCCTTGGCTGAAGGCGAACATAAGAACAAGCAGGGCGGGCAAGATACGTAAAATGTTTTTTTTGCTAAGCATTTTAGCTAAACTCCTTGAGTTTTTACAAGACAAGCCATTTTCAACGATTGAAAAAATCAGGCAAGGCGCCCCGGATTGCCCGGCTTGCTTTCGCACAAGATAGTCAATATATTGCCGTTGTAAAGACTTGAGCGGGCTTGTTGGCGGCAAAAAAACGCTTCGCGGCGTAAGAATAGGCTGAAGGCGAAATGAAAAAAAGAGCTGACATGATAAAAATTTGTTTCAGGATATTTCTGGGTCTGTGCTTGCCGGGGCTGCTGGCATCCTGCGGCCCGGCGTCCGGTCCGGCGGAGTATATGCAATCCGCGGCCTATGTGCAGGAAATTAAAGCGCCGGTGGATTGCCTGGTCGCCTATGACAACATTATGAGGGGTGTGGAAAGCGAGTGGAATCAGTCCGCGCTGTTCGGACTGGGCGGCGGCAGCGAAAGCGTGCGCGACGGCGAAAACTTTTGCGGGGAAATAACCCTGTATTCCGGCCTGAGTTCTTCTTTCGCCGCCTACATAACCATAGAGAAAGTTTTTTTTATGGATGAGAGCCGCATCACGCTTTATTTTCCTCATGCCAGCGAGGCGAGCTATGATATTTTCGCCCGGGTGAGCAACTGGGCGGAGGGGCGCTACGGAGCGGACGAGATGGATTAGCGGCAATGCCGGCTGGAGTATTTTATCGAGTAATATGCGGATATTTATTGAATAATTTTTTTAAAAATAAATATTTGCAAAAAAGTCTTGCTTTTCGATCCGGCCTGGGGCATAAGTCCACTTCGCCGCGCGTGAACGGGCGTGGCCTTCAGGTGGCAATCTCCTGAAAATATTCAGTAAAATATTTTGAAAGAAATTTTTCTGAAAAAGGGCTTGACTTGATCGGGCCAATTTGAGTACAAAGAAAATCCGGCCAATGCAAAAAATACATGCATTCCGGTCCCGTTGCCTGGCAACGTGGTGGTTCTTTGACAACTAAATAGCGAGTCGGGAAGAAAGAGAAAACAGCCAGCCGGCGGAGGCTCGGGGGTCAAGCCCGCGATGTCTTTGCCGACTTGAGTAAAATCAAAGCGATCTAGCAATAGGTCAGCTCATCCATTTTAA
>JAVBUO010000046.1:0-4162 GCA_031555315.1 Acetobacteraceae bacterium | reverse complement strand
CGGGTCGGTCTGGCGGCGTCGATCGGGCGTCTGGATTTCGATCCTGATGTGGCAGGCGCTTCGGTGAAGGGGCGCACGGACACGTATTCGCTGTCCGCGTATATGACGCGTCAGTCGGACGCCGGCTGGTATGTGGATGCGATTATGTCGTTCGGGCTGTTCGATGGCGAGGTGAGCACGAACCTGCGCGGCAAGACGGCGGACGTGGACGGTTCGAGCTTCGGCGTATCGCTGGAGACGGGCTATCCGGTCGCGCTGGGCCTTGGCGGTTTGAACGTGGAGCCGCAGGTGCAGCTGACCTATCAGCGCCTGTCGTTCGCCAATGCGCGTGACGTCGATGGCTTCGACGTGTCGATCGGCACGCAGCAGCAGCTGGTGGGCCGTGTTGGTGCGCGTCTGACGCGTCCGTTCGATATGGGCGAAGGCCAGCTGGTGACGCCGTATCTGCGGGCGAACATCCTGCATGGTTTCCTGAACGGGGGCGACGTGTATCTGGGCGGCGAGCGCTTCTCGACAGGGGATTTCGGAACGGCTCTGGAAGCGGGTGTCGGCGCGACGGCGACGCTGACGGGCGGTCTGTCGCTGTATGGCGAGGCGATGTGGCAGACGGAACTGGGCGATGCCGGGTTCCAGGGCTGGACGGCCTCGGCCGGGCTGCGTTACGCGTTCTGACCGCAGCCAGGTAACTGAAAGCACAACGGAAAGGCGCCCCTGCAAGGGGCGCCTTTTTTATCTACACCCGCGCAAAGCAGCTTCAGCCCCGGCCCACACACGCCTTCACGAACTGTGCGAAGGCACGCGCGCGGTGACTGTCGCGGTCTTTCTCCTCGGGCGTCAGCTCGGCGTAGGTGCGCATCTCACCGGCCGGCACGAACATCGGGTCGAATCCGAACCCCGCCGGGCCGCGCGGCGGCCAGGTGCGGGTGCCGTCGGCGCGGCCCAGGTAGGTCTGCGTCACGCCATCCGGCCAGGCCAGACACAGCGCGCAACTGAACCAGGCACGCATATCTGCCGAACCCGCCGCGCGATCGTGCACCTTCTGCATGCCCATCGCGTAATCGCGTTTGCCATCCGCCGCACTCGCCCAATCGGCCGTGTACAGGCCCGGTTCACCGCGCAGCGCGGCGATGGAAAAACCGGAATCGTCGGCCAGCGCCGGCAGGTTGGCAGCACGTGCCGCCGCCAGCGCCTTGATGCGCGCGTTCTCGGCAAAGGTCGTGCCGGTCTCGGGCGGTTCCGGCAGGCCAAGCTCGCCCGCCGACACCGTCTCGATCCCGTACGGGGCGAGCAGCGCGCCGATCTCGCGCAACTTGCCCGCGTTGTGCGTGGCGATCACCAGCCGCGCGCCGCGCCCCAGTCTGCGCACGCTCATTTCAGCGCGGCGACCTGCGCGGCGAACAGCGCCCTGGTGCCCTGGCGCGCCAGCGTCATCAGTTGCGTGAACTCGGCATCGGTGAACGGCTTTTTTTCCGCCGTGCCCTGGATTTCCACAATGCCGCCGGTGCTGGTCAGCACGAAATTGGCGTCGGCGTCGGCATTGCTGTCTTCGGCGTAGTCCAGATCGGCCACCGCCACACCGTCGACGATGCCGCACGAGATCGCCGCCACCTGACCGATGATCGGATCGTCGGCCAGCACCTTCGCCGCCAGCAGCTTGTTCACCGCCAGCCGCGTCGCCACCCACGCGCCGGTGATCGCCGCACAGCGCGTGCCGCCGTCGGCGTTCAGCACGTCGCAGTCCAGCGTGATGGTCATCTCGCCCATGCGCGAACGATCCACCACGGCGCGCAGCGCGCGGCCGATCAGCCGCTGGATTTCCTGCGTGCGGCCCGACTGCTTGCCGCGCGCCGCCTCGCGGTCGCCACGCGTATGGGTCGCGCGCGGCAGCATACCGTACTCGCCGGTCACCCAGCCCTGCCCCGAATTGCGCAGGAACGGCGGCACCCGCCCCTCGACCGAAGCCGTACACAGCACTTCGGTGCCCCCCATGCGGATCAGGCACGACCCTTCCGCATGATGGGAAAAGCCGGTTTCGAGGGAAATCGGGCGTAAAGCCTCGGGGGTACGGCCGGATGGGCGCATCTTTCTGTTCCTTCAATCTACCGCCGGGTTTGTAGGCCAGCGCGCCTCGCCTGTCCCCCATGAAATCAGGTTTGACCCCGGTCGTGGCGCTACCTACCTTTCCAGCATGGATCAGCCCACGCAACACCCCCGCGACCCGGTCGCGGCGCTGGAACCACGCGCCGCCGCCGTCCTGCGCAGGATCGTCGAGACCTATGTCGAAACCGGCGAACCGGTCGGTTCGCGCACTTTGTCGCGCATGCTGCCGATGGCGCTGTCACCGGCCACGATCCGCAACGTGATGGCGGATCTGGAAGACGCGGGCCTGCTGTTCGCGCCGCACACCTCGGCCGGGCGGCTGCCGACCCAGCAGGGCCTGCGCCTGTTCGTCGACGGGCTGCTGCAGTTCGGCGAAGTCGGTGACGACGAACGCGCCGCCATCGCCGCCGCCTGCGCCACCGCCGGGCGCAGTCTGGAACAGACGTTGACCGAAGCATCGTCGGTACTCGCCGGCCTGTCGCAGGCCGCCGGCCTGGTGCTGGCGCCGAAAACCGACGGTGCGGTGCGACATATCGAATTCGTCGCGCTGGGCCCGGGCCGCGCGCTGGTCGTGCTGGTCACCGAGGACGGCCAGGTCGAAAACCGGGTGATCGAGGTACCGCCCGGCCTGCCGCCCTCGTCGCTGACCCAGGCGTCGAATTACCTCAGCGCCCGGCTGGCCGGTAAAACATTGAGCGAGGCGCGGGCCCGTGTCGAAGCGGAAATTACCGATAACCGCTCGGCGCTGGATGTGCTGACCGCGCAGGTGGTGGCGTCGGGCATCGCCACCTGGGCGGGCGAGACCAAGGGCGGCAGCCTGATCGTGCGCGGCCAGGCGCGGCTGCTGGCCGATGTCGAGCAGATCGGCCAGCTGGCGGCGATCCAGTCGCTGTTCGAACGGCTGGAGGCACAGGAAACCATGCTGCGCCTGCTGGAACTGGCCGAATCCAGCGAAGGTGTGCGGATCTTCATCGGCGCGGAAAGCGACATGGTCGGCCATGCCGGCCTGTCGATGGTGGTCGCGCCGGCCCGCAACGCCCAGAACCGCATCGTCGGCGCGATCGGCGTGATCGGCCCGACGCGAATCAACTACGGGCGCATCATTCCGGTGGTGGACCACACCGCCCGCGTGGTAGGCCGGCTGCTGGGCTGAAACTCTCGCCTGCCGATCTTGCCCCTTTCGCCTTCAGCCCCCATCTGTGACCGGAACATCCCCCGCCAACACATCTCTGGCCAACAGAGCTTTATTCTTTTACCAGATCATCCATGAGCGACGCGCAAAACCAACCCGACCCCGTTCCCACCGAACCCATCGCAACCGCCCCGCAGCCGGATTCCGTCGATACCGCCCCCGCCGACGCGGCGGAGCGTATCGCCGCACTGGAGGCCGAGATCGCCGCCATGAAGGACAAATGGCTGCGTTCCGAGGCGGAAACCCAGAACCTGCGCGCCCGCGCCAAGCGCGAGCTGGACGACGCGCGGCTGTATGCCGTGCAGAAATTCGCCGCCGACGTGGTCGAAGCCGCCGACACCCTGCGCCGCGGTCTGGACAACATCCCCGCCAATACCGCGGGCGAGACCGAAATCATCGGCAAGCTGCGCGAAGGGTTCGAGGGGGTGGAACGCCAGTTCCTGAGCATCCTGAATCGCAACGGCATCGAACGCGAGGATCCGCTCGGGCAGGCATTCAACGCCGAACGGCACCACGCCATGGTGCAGCAACCGTCGGCCGAGCATCCGCCCGGCACGGTCATCCAGGCGTGGTCGCCAACCTGGATGCTCAACGGGCGCCTGCTGAAACCGGCCATGGTCGTCGTCTCGGCGGCGCAGCCCGAAGCCCAGCCCAGCGCCGGGACCCCACCCCCCACGGATACCCCTCCGTCTGCCGGCGCCTGATCGGGCGCACGACACGCCACACACCGCATATGAAAAGGGCGTCCCGGCGGGGACGCCCTTTTCCGTTACACGTTTTCAGTCAGATGCGGATCACCAGGTGAAGCGCAGGCCGCCCTTGGCGCTGAAGGCCGAATTGTCCTCCGCGAACGTGCCGCGATACCCGACG
>JAVBUO010000041.1:0-55318 GCA_031555315.1 Acetobacteraceae bacterium | reverse complement strand
CCAGCGCTGGCTGGACGACGAGGTGGCGACGGACGCCGAACAGATGCGCGCGCTGCTCGACGCCGGGGCTGCGGTGGCGCGGGATCTGCGGCTGTCGGTCGGTGTTGCGCTGACGGCGCAGCAGCTCGCGTCGCTGGACCGATTTTACCTACTTCAAAATCATCGGCTGGGGCTGGATGTATCTGTCGAGCGTGCTCGACGACTTCTCGCGCTACATCATCAGCTGGAAGCTGTGCAGCACGATGCGGGCCGAGGATGTCACCGACACGCTGGACATGGCGCTTGCCGCATCAGGCTGCGACCAGGCCCATGTGCGCCACAAGCCCCGGCTGCTCAGCGACAACGATCCCAGCTACATCGCAGGTGAACTGACGGAATACATCGAGGGCTGGAAGATGAGCCATGTGCGCGGCGCTCCGTGTCATCCCCAGATGCAAGGTAAGATCGAACGCTGGTACCAGACCCTGAAAAACCGCATCCTGCTGGAAAATTACTACCTGCCGGGTGACCTGCAGGCCCAGATTGCGGCCTTCGTCGAGCACTACAACCACCAGCGTTACCACGAGAGCCTGAACAACGTGACGTCTGCGGATGCCTGCTTCGGCAGGGCTACGGCCATCCTCCAGCACCGCGAAAGGATCAAGCGACAGACCATCCAACTACGCCGCTTGCAACACCGCAAACGCGCCGCTTAACATCAACACCCAGACCAGGCCAATCCTCCGCTAATCAAAACTACGTTCTGTGCCATAGGTCCTGACGACGGACAGCGGTCAGAAAACCGGGATCGGGTCCAGCTATCCTGCTTTTTCCAGTTGACGCAGGTCACCTGGCTGATCCCCGCCCGCCGGCAAATCTCCATCACAGGAATTCCGTTCAATGCCGAACGATCCAGTTTTTGGGGGATAAATGCGGGTGATCAGTAGAGCAGGTCGGTTTTGGTTGAAATGCAAATCCGAAATCATCCGAATAGATTGATGATGACTGCTGATCTGGGATGTAACATCGGCTGTTGGTTCTGCGTATAATTACGCGGAGGAATCGGTATGAACATTCTGCGCAATCCAGGCTGGTCCGTGCCGTGTGCGACGATCACACCGGAGACCGTCTATCTGCAACGTCGTGCGCTGCTAGGGGGCATTGCGGCTCTCCCGCTGCTGGCGCGCGGGGCCGCGGCGCAACAGGCACCGCGTAACAGCCGTTACGAACCAGGCCGTTCGCTGACCGCTGAACGCGATGCGACCACTTATAACAATTACTACGAATTCGGCTCCGGCAAGACGATCTGGCGGGCCGCGCAACGGCTGCCGCAACGGCCGTGGACGCTGAAGATCGAGGGTATGGTGGAAAGCACGTGCGAGCTGGATCTGGACGATCTGCTGCAACAGGTCGCGCTGGAGGAACGCGTCTATCGTCATCGCTGTGTCGAAGCCTGGGCGATGACGGTGCCGTGGAGCGGTTTCCCGATGGCCGACCTGCTGCGTCTGGCCAGGCCGCTGGCCTCGGCCCGCTATGTGGTGTTTGAAACGATTGCGGCGCCCGATGTGATGCCCGGCCTGCGGCAGAGCTGGTATCCGTGGCCGTATCAGGAAGGGGTGACGCTGGCGGAAGCAGCGAATGAACTGGCGTTCATTGCAGTCGGTCTGTACGGAAAACCGCTGCCGGCACAGAATGGCGGGCCAATCAGGGCGGTCCTGCCGTGGAAATACGGCTTCAAAAGCTGCAAGAGCATCGTGCGTATGGTGCTGACCGACCGGCGTCCGGTTTCGTTCTGGGAAAAGCTTGAAAGTTCGGAATACGGCTTCTGGGCCAACGTCAATCCCGCTGTCCGGCATCCGCGCTGGAGCCAGGCCTATGAACGCCTGCTCGGCAACGACGAGCGCGTGCCGACGCAGATTTATAACGGCTACGGAGCATTCGTGGCGTCGCTTTATGCGGATATGCCTGCTTCCGAAAAGCTGTTCATGTAAATGGAGGTTGAGCGAGGGGGCGTTTATTGTTCGCCTTGCTGGCTTGACGTCGCCCTCATACCGGCATTTGATACAACAAATGCCAAACGGGGGGCGTGGGCGCAATTTTCGGTAAAATAAGGCGCAAGTCATTGTAATCCGAGATATGTAGCCGTGTCAGTTCCGCTGGGCCGGAGAGCTTCGTGTCGTCTGAATATTTCCTCTGCTTGTGCAGAGGGCAAAAGGAATGTGCATATGGATCACCAGACAGCCCCAGTACAACGTCGCCAGGAAGACGATATCCTGATTCTGACCATCAACAATCCGCCGGTGAATACACTGGCACAGGCCGTGCGGGCCGGGTTGCAGGATGCTTTACGGGCTGCCGATGCGGATCCGTCGGTCAAGGCGGTCGTGCTGACCAGCGCGGGGCGGATGTTCAGTGCCGGCGCCGAAATTCGTGAGTTCGGTGGGCCGAAGCGCGAGCCGGCGCTGGGGGACGTGATTGCCCAGATCGAAAAGATGAGCAAACCGGTGATCGCCGCCATCCATGGCAGCGCGCTGGGCGGCGGGTTGGAACTGACGCTGGGGTGCCATGCGCGGGTTGCCGCTTCGGGGGCGAAGCTCGGTCTGCCGGAAGTGAAGATCGGCCTGCTACCCGGCGGTGGCGGTACGCAGCGGCTGCCGCGTCTGGCAGGGCCGGAGGCCGCGCTGAAGATCATCACCGAAGGCGAGCCGGTTTCGGCCGAAAAGGCGTTGAAGCTCGAGATCATCGATGCCGTGGCGACGGGCGATCTGCTGGCGGAGGCGACGGCCTTCGCGAAGAAGGCGGTGGCCGATGGCCGGAAGTTCGTGCTGGCCAAGGACCGCAAGGACGCGCTGGTGCGTCAGAACCCCGAAGCGTTTCAGGCGGCGCTGGAGGCCGTGTCGAAGCGCGCGCGCGGTCAGCGGGCGCCGGTGCTGTGCGCGGAAGCGGTGCGCAACGCAGTCAACCTGTCGTTCGAGGACGGGCTGAAGCGCGAGCGTGAACTGTTCACGGAACTGGTCGGCGGCGATCAGTCGAAGGCATTGCGCTATGTGTTCTTTGCCGAGCGTGAGGCGCAGAAGGTGCCGGGGGTCGGGCCTGACGTAAAGGTGCCGAAAACCGCGAAGGCCGCGGTGATCGGCGCGGGCACGATGGGCGGCGGGATCGCGATGTGCTTCGCCAATGTCGGCATCCCGGTGACGATCGTCGACCTGAACGAGGAAGCCTTGCAGCGCGGCATCAAGCGTTGCGCCGACAACTGGCGCCGCACGATGGAGAGCGGCAAGATGTCGGCGGACGAGATGCAGCGCCGCGTCGGGCTGATGAGCGGGGCGACCGATCTGGCGGCGATCGCCGATGCCGACGTGGTGATCGAGGCCGTGTTCGAAGACATGGGCGTGAAGCAGAAGATCTTCGCGGATATCGATCGCCTTGCCAAACCGGGCGCGTTGCTGGCGACCAACACATCGACGCTGGATGTCGACAAGATCGCGCAAGCCACGAGACGCCCGCAGGACGTCATCGGCCTGCACTTCTTCAGCCCGGCGAACGTGATGCGTCTGCTCGAGATCATTCGCGGCAAAGATACATCGGCGCAGGCCATCGCCTGGAGCGTGGAACTGGGCCGTGTGCTGAAGAAAGTGCCGGTGGTGGTCGGTAACTGCGATGGCTTCGTGGGCAACCGGATGCTGGGTAAGCGCGGCAATCAGGGCGAGGCGCTGCTGCAGGAAGGTGCGTTGCCGCAGCAGGTCGACGCGGTTCTGACCAAATTCGGTCTGGCGATGGGACCGTTCGCGGTGGGCGATCTGTCCGGGCTGGATATCGGGGCGAGCGTGCGCAAGGCGCGCGGTGTGACGTATCCGATCGCCGATGCGATCGTGGCGGCCGGGCGGCTGGGGCAGAAGACCGGCAAGGGCTGGTACCGTTACAGCGAGGGATCGCGCAAGCCCGAACCGGACCCCGACGTGCAAAAGCTGATCGAGGATACGTCGGCCAGGCTCGGCATCACGCGGCGCGAGATCAGCAACGAGGAAATCCTCGACCGGATGATTCTGCCGCTGGTCAACGAGGGGGCGCGGATTCTGGAAGAGGGGATCGCGCTGCGGGCGTCCGATATCGACACGGTGTGGGTCAACGGTTATGGCTGGCCGACATGGACGGGCGGGCCGATGTACTATGCGGATCAGCGCGGTTTGAAGGTTGTGCGCGACCGTCTGGCCGCCTATGCCGAAAAGACCGGCGACCCGGCACTGAAGCCCGCGCCATTGCTCGAGAAGCTGGCGGCGGAGGGCGGGAAATTTACAGCCTGAACGCGTGATGTGAGAAGGTAAGGATTAAGACAGTGGATCTACGCTTTACACCCGAAGAGCAGAAATTCCGCGAGGAAGTTCGCGCTTTCATTGATGCGAATCTCCCGCAGGAAGTCCGGCAGCGGATGATCGACGGCCATATCCCGACCAGGGAGCAGACGGTCGATTGGCAGCGCAAGCTGAACGCGCGCGGCTGGGCGACGCCCGACTGGTCGAAAGAATGGGGTGGCCCGGGCTGGACCGCCGCGCAGCGTTATATCTTCCGCGAGGAGTTGCAGCAGGCGCCGGCGCCGTCGCCGTTGAGCTTCAACACGCAGATGGTCGGGCCGGTGATCATCGCGTTCGGCACGGAAGAACAGAAGAAGCACTATCTGCCGCGCATCGCCAATCTCGACGACTGGTGGTGTCAGGGGTTCTCGGAACCCGGGGCGGGGTCGGATCTGGCGTCGCTGAAGACGGCGGCGGTGCGCGAGGGCGATTTCTACATCGTCAACGGCCAGAAGACCTGGACGACGCTGGCCCAGCACGCCAACTGGATCTTCTGTCTGGTGCGCACCGATCCGAAGGCGAAGAAGCAGGAAGGGATATCGTTCCTGCTGATCGACATGAGCACTCCGGGGGTGACGGTGCGTCCGATCATCACCATCGAGGGCGGGCACGAAGTCAACGAAGTGTTCTTCGACAACGTGAAGGTGCCGGTCGCCAATCTGGTCGGTCAGGAAAACAAGGGCTGGGATTGCGCCAAGTTCCTGCTGGGCAATGAACGCACCGCGCAGGCGCGGGTGGGCGCCAGCAAGGAACGCCTGCGTCATCTGAAGAAGATCGCCGCCGAACCGATCGACGGCGGCCGCCCGCTGCTCGATGATGCGCGCTTCCGTGACAAGCTGACCGAGGTCGAGGTCAAGCTGAAGGCGCTCGAGATCACCACGATGCGTGTGCTGGCCGAAGAAGGACGGCATCAGGGGCAGGGTAAGCCGCATCCGGCCAGCTCGATCCTGAAGATCCGCGGCACGCAGATCCAGCAGATGCTCAGCGCGCTGTATGTGGAAGCCGCAGGGCCGTACGGGCTGCCGATGTGCGTCCCCGATGCGGACGGTTGGAACGAGCCGGAAATCGCGCCCGACTGGGCGGTGATGGCGGCGCCGATCTATTTCAACTGGCGCAAGCAGACGATCTATGGCGGCTCGAGCGAAGTTCAGCGGCAGATCATGGCCAAGGCATTTTTGGGACTGTAAGGGCGCAAGACAATGGATTTTGAACTCAACGAAGAACAGCGCCTGCTTCAGGACAGCGTCCAGCGTCTGCTGGCGGACCGCTACAGCTTCGAGCAGCGCAAGGCGCACGGCAAGCATCCGGAAGGCTGGAGCCGCGAAATCTGGGCGGCGTATGCCGAACTGGGGCTGCTCGGCCTGCCGTTCTCGGAAGAGGACGGCGGTTTTGGCGGCACTGCGGTAGAAACCATGCTGGTCAGCGAGGCGATGGGCGCCGCGCTGACGCTGGAACCGTATTTCGCAACCGTGACGCTGGGTGGCGGGTTTCTGCGTCATGGCGCCGATGCGGCGCTGCGGGCGGAACTGATCCCGCAGGTGGCGGAAGGTTCGCTGACCATGGCGTTCGCGTACACCGAACCGCAGTCGCGCTACGATCTGGGCGATGTCGCCACCACGGCGCGCAAGAACGGCAACGAATGGGTGCTGGAAGGGCGCAAGGGTGTCGTCCTGCACGGTGACACGGCGGATAAGCTGTTCGTGACCGCGCGGGTGTCCGGCGATCGCCGGGGCCGCAAGGGCGTGGGCGTGTTCCTGGTCGACGGCAAGGCGAGCGGTCTGCATCGCCGCGGCTTTCCGACATACGACGGCCGTCGCGCGGCCGAGATCCAGTTCGCCGGCGTGCGTGCGCAGGCGGTGCTGGGTGATCCGGAAAACGGATTGCCGTTGGCGCTGCGTGTGGCCGACGAGGGCATCGCCGCGCTGGCGGCCGAAGCGGTTGGGGCGATGGATGCGGCACAGAAGCTGACGCTGGACTACCTGAAGACGCGTAAACAGTTCGGCGTGACGATCGGCTCGTTCCAGGCGATTCAGCATCGTGCGGCGGATGTCATGGTGGCGCTGGAAGAAGCGCGCAGCATGGCGATGTACGGCGCGATGATGGTGGCCGAGACCGACGCTGCCGAGCGCAGCAAGGCGATGTCGGCGGTCAAGATACAGATCGGGCGCAGCGCCAAGTTGCAGGGCGAGGAATCCATCCAGATGCATGGTGGCATCGGCATGACCGACGAATACTCGGTCGGCCATTACTTCAAGCGTCTGACGGCGATCGAACATATGTTCGGCGATGCCGACCGTCATGTCGCGCTGCTGTCCGCAACGGATGGGCTGGTTGCTTGATTGCGTTTGTGCGGCGCCGGGAAACCGGCGCTGCGCTTTGTCTGGGGGGATAAGAAATGAATGCGATGTTCCGGCTTGATGGAAAAGTCGCGCTGATTACCGGTGCCAGCCGCGGCATCGGGGCCGCGACCGCCAAAATGCTGGCTGAAGCGGGCGCCAAGGTGGTTGTTTCCAGCCGCAAACTGGATGCCTGCGAAACGGTGGTGCGCGAGATCGAGGCGGCCGGCGGCACTGCATTCGCGATCGCGTGCAATGTGTCGAAAAAGGACGACTTACAGGCGATGGTCGATGAGACCGTCAAGCGCTGGGGCAGGATCGACGTGCTGGTCTGCAACGCGGCCAGCAATCCGTATTACGGGCCGATGGCCGAGATCCCCGACGAGGCCTACGAGAAGATCATGAACGCCAACCTGCAGAGCATTCTGTGGCTGTGCAACATGGCGATTCCGGGCATGGCGCAACGCGGTGAAGGTTCGGTCGTGCTGCTGGCCAGTGTCGGCGGGTTGCGCGGCAGTTCGAAGCTCGGCGTGTATGGAATTTCCAAGGCGGCGGTGATGCAGCTGGCGCGCAGCCTGGCGGTGGAATGGGGGCCGCAGGGCATCCGTGTGAACAGCGTCGCGCCGGCTGTCATCAAGACCGATTTCGCCCGCACCCTGTGGGACAATCCGGAACTGGAGCGTGAAAAGGTGAAGGCGTATCCGCTGCGTCGCTTCGGCGTGCCGGAAGAAGTTGCGTCGGCCATTCTGTTTCTGGCCGCGCCGGCGGGCGGGTTCATCACCGGGCACAATCTGGTGATCGATGGCGGGACGACGATCAGTGGTAACAACTAGACAGCGTACGGGAAGTGCAGAGGGGGCTGGATGCTGGATAGACGTGTAAATACGTTCAGTGAGGCTATCGCGGGTTTGCGCGATGGCGCGACTGTGCTGCTCGGCGGGTTCGGCGGCGCGGGTGTGCCGCTTAATCTGATTATGGCGGTCTATGAATCCGGGGTGAAGGATCTGACCGTGATCACCAACAACGGTGGCGGGGTCGGCAACGATCTGAGCATCCTGCTGCGTGAGCGGCGTGTCGCCAAGCTGATCTGTTCGTATCCGAAATCGAAGACCAACAAGGTGTTTCTGGAAATCTACCGGGCCGGCAAGGTGCAGCTCGAGGTCGTGCCGCAGGGCACGCTGGTCGAGCGCATCCGGTGCGGTGGCGCCGGGTTGGGCGGGTTCTATACGCCGGTGGCGGCGGGGACCGAGCTTGCCAAGGGTAAGGAAACGCGCGTGATGAACGGGCGCGAATACGTGCTGGAACTGCCGCTGCATGCCGACTTCGCATTGCTGCGCGGCAAGAAGGCCGACCGCATGGGCAACCTGACCTACAACAAGACGGCGCGCAACTTCGCGCCGGTCATGGCGACCGCTGCCGATATCGTGGTGGCCGAGGTCGAGGAAATCGTCGAAGTGGGGGCGATCGATCCCGAGACGGTCGTGACGCCGGGTATTTTTGTGAACCGTATCGTGAAAATGGGGGCGCCCGCATGACACCGTTGAGCCGCGACGAGTTGGTCGAGCGTATTGCGCGCGATATTCCGGACGGTGCGTTCGTCAATCTCGGCATCGGTCTGCCGGATCTGATCCCCAAGCATATTCCAAAGAATATCGAGCTGTTTCTGCAGAGCGAGAACGGCCTGCTGCACATGGGGCCGCCGCCGCCCGAGGGACAGGAGGACTGGGATCTGATCAATGCGGGCAAGCAGGCGGTCACCATTCTGCCCGGCGGATCGTATTTCGACAGCGCGCTGAGCTTTACGATTATGCGCGGCGGCCATCTGGACCTGTCGGTGCTGGGGGCATTCCAGGTGTCGGAAAACGGCGATCTGGCCAACTGGTCGACCGGCGATCCGACCGACGTGCCGGCCGTGGGCGGCGCGATGGATCTGGCCAGCGGCGCGAAGCTGATCTGGGTGGTGATGGAACATACCACGAAGACCGGCGAGCCGCGCATCGTTCATACCTGCAAATATCCGCTGACCGCAAAAGGGGTCGTGCGCCGGATCTACACCAATCTGGCGGTGATCGACGTTACGCCCGATGGTCTGCTGGTGCGCGAGATCGTGCCCGATGGGACGATGGAAGAACTGCAGGCTGTTACCGAAGCACCGTTGCGGGCTGCTCCGGATCTCAAGCATCTGGTCGTATGAAAGGCGCGTGATGGCTCTACGGAAAAAACTGCAGGGACGACTGTCGCTGCCGGCGATTGCGGCGCCGATGTTCATCGTCTCGGGGCCGGAACTGGTGATCGCCCAGTGCAAGGCCGGGATTGTCGGATCGTTTCCGTCGCTGAACGCGCGGCCGGAATCGCTGCTGGACGAATGGCTCGACCGTATCCAGAGCGAGCTGGCCCAGCATGATGCCCGGCACCCGGACCGGCCGGCGGCGCCATTCGCGGTGAACCTTATCGTCCACAAGACCAACACGCGCCTCGAACACGATCTGGCCGTCTGTGCCAAGCACAAGGTGCCGCTGATCATCACCTCGCTGGGGGCGCGTGCCGATGTCAACGATGCCGTGCATGCCTATGGCGGGGTGGTGCTGCACGATGTCATCAACCAGGTTTATGCGCATAAGGCGGTCGAGAAAGGCGCCGATGGTCTGATCGCTGTGTGTGCCGGCGCGGGTGGGCATGCGGGCATGCAGTCGCCGTTCGCGCTGATGCAGGAAATTCGCGCCTGGTTCGACGGGCCGGTGGCCCTGTCGGGCGCGATCGCGCATGGGCGTTCGATCGTCGCGGCGGAAGTGATGGGCGCCGATTTCGCCTATATCGGTTCGGCGTTCATTGCCACGGCCGAGGCAAATGCCGATCCGGGTTACAAGCAGATGATCGTCGAGTCGGCTGCCGACGACATCGTCTATACGAATCTGTTCACCGGCGTGTACGGCAATTATCTGAGTCCGTCGATCATACGCGCTGGGCTTGATCCGGCGCATCTGCCGCAGCCTGACCCCACCAGCACCAGCTTCGGTTCCGACCGCAAGCGCGCCTGGAAGGATATCTGGGGTGCGGGACAGGGAATCGGTGTCGTGGACGCGGTTCTGCCGACAGCCGAACTGATCGGAAAAATTCGCCGGCAGTATCACGCTGCGCGTGGCTCTCTCGCCGCCTCTTCCGCCTTGCTGAACCCGGTGTGGGAACAGCTTCCGCGGAAAACCGGTTGACCACCTTAAAACGGACGACAAGGAGTCCCGCGCTAGTCGGGATGTAGCAGGACGAGGATATCTGTTCATGAGTATCAAGGGTAAAGCGTATATCGCGGGGGCGTTCGAACATCCGACGCGCAAGGCGCCTGACAAGTCGCTAGCACAGCTGCATGCGGAATGTGCATTGGGGGCGCTGGCGGATGCAGGGCTGACCACCAAGGATGTCGACGGATATTTCTGTGCGGGCGATGCGCCCGGCATGGGGCCGCTGTCGATGGTGGATTACATGAATCTGAACGTCCGCCATATGGACGCGACCGATATCGGCGGTTCTTCGTATCTGCTGCATGTGTCGCACGCGGCGCAGGCGATCGCGGCCGGTAAGTGCAATGTGGCGCTGATCACTCTGGCCGGAAAGCCGCGCACCGAAGGGACCGTGCGCCCGGTGGTGGCAAATCAGCCGGATACGCAGTGGGAACATCCGTTCGGTTTTGCGGTGCTCAATCTGTATGCGATGTGCGCGATGCGTCATATGTACGAATACGGCACCACCGCGGAACAGCTCGCCTGGATCAAGGTGGCGGCATCGCACCATGCACAGCACAATCCGAACGCCATGCTGCGCGACGTGGTGACGGTGGAGGACGTGCTCAATTCACCGATGATGTCGGATCCGCTGCACCGTATGGATTGCTGCGTGGTCACCGATGGCGGTGGCGCGCTGCTCGTCGTGCGCCCGGAAATCGCAGCATCGCTGAAGCGCCCGAAGGTGAAGGTGCTGGGCGCGGGTGAAGCGGTGAAGGGGCTGCTGGGCGGCGATGTGGACCTGACGTTCTCGGCGGCGCGCTGGTCGGGCAAGGCAGCGTTCGAGGAAGCCGGCGTCAAGCACGCCGACATCAAATATGCCTCGATCTACGACAGCTTCACCATCACCGTGCTGATGCAGCTCGAGGATCTGGGGTTCTGCGAAAAGGGCCAGGGCGGCAAGTTCGTGGCCGACGGCAATCTGATCTCGGGCGTCGGCAAGCTGCCGTTCAACACCGATGGCGGTGGGCTGTGCAGCAATCACCCGGCCAACCGCGGCGGCATCACGAAAGTGATCGAAGCGGTGCGTCAGCTGCGCGGCGAGGCGCATCCAGCGGTGCAGGTGAAGAATTGCGATATCGCGTTGGCGCATGGCACGGGCGGTCTGCTTGGTTCGCGGCACGGCAGCGCCACACTGATCATGGAACGGGAGTAAGAACGATGGCCGAACGCAAAATTCCTTCGGTTTCAGCCAATCCGGAAACCCAGCCGTTCTGGGATGCCGCCAGGGAAGGCAAGTTCATCGTCCGCGCCTGCACGGCGTGCGGCAGAACGCACTGGTATCCGCGCGCCATCTGCCCGCATTGTCATAGCGACAAGACCGAATGGCGCCCGGCTTCGGGCAAGGGTGAAGTTTATTCGTACAGCATAATGCGCCACGCGCCAGAGCCGTATGTGATCGCGTATGTGCGTCTGGACGAGGGCGCGACCATGATGACCAACATTGTCGATTGCGACTTCGACAAGGTCAGGATCGGCACGAAGGTAAAACTGGTCTTCAAGCCGACCGAGAACGACGGCCCGCCGGTGCCGATGTTTACCCCGGCTTAAATGCCGAGGATGTGACGTGCAGCTTCTATGGCCCGGATCGTTCCGGGCCATAGTTGGAATTCTTCCAGCCGTCTGAACGCCACCCAGGCGACTTCACCGGCATCGTCGCCCGCAACGGCATTGCCATTCTGCCAGCGGGCGCAGAAATCAACGATCGTGTAGTGGTATTCGATGTCGTGGTGCGCGTCGTGATGGATGCTGTCCACGCAGGCGCACAGATGCAGATCACCTACTTGCAGGCCGGTTTCTTCAAGAAGTTCGCGCCGGGCACAGGCCTCGACCGTTTCCCCCAGTTTCTGTCCTCCGCCGGGCAGCGACCAGGCGCCGGCCGCGGGTGGTCTGGTGCGGCGGACCAGCAGCGCGGCGTCGGGGCGCAACACGACGATACCGATGCCGACCAGCGGGTGCGCGGGGTAGGCGCGCGCGCCGGTCATTCATAGTAATCCTCTTCGAGCAGCATTTCACGAAGATTGATGTTCGGAACCCCGCCGCGCGCCGGCGCGGACTGTGCGCCGGCGGGCGGTGCATCCGATGGCGGTGGTGACTCTGCAGGGGGCGTTTGCGCCGGGTCGCCGCTCAGATCTGCCAGGCGCGGGGTGAGGGCCTGTTCTTTCCAGACGCCGACACGGAAGGCCCATCCCTCGAAACGGGCCTGCAACTGGCGGGCTTCGTCCTCGCCAGCTCCTTCGCCGCTGGCGGCGAGCTGGACCCAGACCTCGTCGTCGCGTTTCGTGACCTGTGCGGTGATACGCACGCCGTTATCCAAGGTGAAAACGGATGTTCCGACCCTGTGCTGCGGCGCCTGCGCGGCGGGGGCGACGTCGATGAAGGCCAGCATCTCGAACGCGCGGGCGGTGTCTTCCAGTCTGTATGTGTCGAGTGCCGGGTGTTCCGCCGGGGACGGCACCGTCAGCGCACCGTCGGCGTTGCGCGTGATGACCAGCGATTCCGTCGCTGGTGGCGTGCCGGCGTCTCTGGTCACTTCCACACGCATGACGCGCGCGCCTGGAATGTTGGCGATGTCGCGATCCAGCCACAATTGGTTGTCGGCATCGACCGGCAGGCGCCCTTCGGCCAGCCAGCTCTGGTTTTCGTCCGGGCGGCGCACATAGACGCTTTCGGGGACATTGCCCTGCACGCGCATGCGCCGCCGCCCGACGATCAGTTCGAGCAGTGGGCTGCCGTCGGCGTCCAGAATGCGTAACAAGCTGGCGCTCGATCCCGCATCGGCCGGGTTGTCGACGCCCAGCCGGTGCCATTGGGTGGGGTCCGCGGTGCGGGCTTCCATCACGCGCAGCTCGGTCAGTCCGGTCAGCAATTCACGAATGCGATCGATGCGGGCGGGATAATCGTGGCGGTCGGCGATTCCCCAGCGGCCGTCGGCCGAAAGAACGATCCGCAGGGTCTTGCCCTGCTGTGTGATGATGATCTGCCGTGCGCCGGTCAGTCGCGCTGTCAGATCCGGGAACAGCAGGCGTCCGGTCTGCTGGGTGCCAGAGATCGGCAGCGGACCGACATCCGACAGAAGATAGCCGCCGGCACCAATACCGAACCCGACGATGGTCAAAATGATCAGAGAACGTGTGCGCATGGGATCGGTTTTCCGTCAGCTCAGGGCATTGGCGCGGCGGCGGGCGCGGACAATGGTGATCAGAAGGGCGAACAGGATGAGCAGGGCGGGGACCAGAACGGTGTTGAACAGGCGCAGGCGCATTTCCAGTCTGTCGATGTCACGCCGCAGGTCGAGCTGCACGCCACGCAACTGCTGGCGGGTGTCGATCACCTGCCGGCGTAACTGGTCGATCGTGGCGCGTTGTTCGGTGCTGATGACGGCCTGTGCGGATGGCGTGTCGCGCCCACCCTGGCGCAGTTCGCGCAGGCGTTTCTCGGCATCGTCGAGCTGTGTCTGCAGGGTGCGCTCGCTGCGGCGGAATTTGGCCTCGGCGTTGCGACGGATGTCCTCGACCATGTCGAACGGGCGGATGCTGTCGCTGCGCGCGCGCAATCCGGCCAGGCTGTCACCGCCCGACAGTGTGTCGAGAATGCTGGTCACGAAGGCGCCGTTGTCGCTGGTCGGGGTGGCGACCTGCTGGCCCATATAGGTCTGGACACGCACCCAGAACTGGTCGGCGAGCATGTCGGTGTCGGCGACCAGAACCAGATTGGCCGGTCCTTGGGTTTGTGCGCGGTGATCCGGGAAATTGTCGGGGCGCTGTGTGCCGTCGGGCAGCGCCGGCGGTTCTGTAAAAGCCGAATGCAGTTCGCCGCGGATGCGGACCGCGATGGTGCGCTGCTGGCCGTCCGGCTGGAAACCGGCGAGGATCGCGGCCGGGTCCGGGTTCTGGCGGATCCGGTCGGTCGGGATGACGGCAGACCGGTCGGACGAACGCAGCAGCGGGTGCCAGTCCAGCGCCGATCCGGCGGCCGGCTGGAAGAAACCGGCCGAGGCAACCGATATCTGCTGCAGATCGCCGATGCTGGGATCGTCGCGCGCGATGTTCTGACGGATGTCGAACCACGCCACATAATCGACGACCGGGGCGCGGCTGTTCGAGCTGTCGCGCACGCGCCATGCGCCGGTCTGATCACCGACGATATTGTTCGGATCGTAGACGACGCCCCAGGCCTGGAACAGTTGATGCAGGTCCGACGATGTGTCGGATGCCTGCGCGCCGGCCGTGGCGGCAAGAGTGGCCTGTGATTCGCTGTGCGGGTCCACCATGACCATCAGGCGGCCGCCGCGCATCACGAACTGGTCGATCGCATACAGTGTCTGCTCCGGCAGATTTTGCGGATGCACGACCAGCAGAACCTGGATCGCCGGATCGATCACTTGCGCGTCGGGTTCGATGTCCTTCACGGTGAAGAATTGCGACATTTGCGTGCGGATGGTCCACGGCATGCCACTGGGCTGGCGCATTGCCAGTGCTCGCGGGTCGCCGTTCAGCGGTAGGCTGCTCAGAAGTCCGATCGTGGCGCGTTGCGGGTTGGACAGTTCGTAGATCACGCGGGTCAGGTCGTACTCCAAAAACCGTTCGCGGTCCGGCTGAAAGAACGGGATGACACGCTCGTCGTCGAGCAGATTGGTGCCGGCCAGTCCGAAAAACGCCTGCTCGCCTGCCTGATCGATTGGCGCGCCTTGCAGGCCATAGGCAGTGGCACGGTCCTCGGTTTCGCTGAAGGGTTCGGGGTCGTAGAATTCCAGACGGATGTTGCCGCCCGAGGCTGCGGCGTATTCCGTCAGCGTTTCGCGCACCCGGTCGGCATAGGTGCCGAACATCGGCATGGCGGCGCCCAGCGTGCGTGAATAGAACAGACGCAGCGTGATGGGTTCGCGCAATTGCGCCAGGATGTGTCGCGTGCCGTTGGACAATGTATACAGGCGCTGCTGCGTGAAGTCGGCCTGGATGTGGGCGAGCCGCGTGTCGACGAACAGGTTGATCCCGACCAGCGCGACCAGAACGGACAGGACCGCCAGAAACGATTGCAGGATGCGTTTCATTGCTGCCGTCCTATGCCGATTTCCGGTGATCGATCACCACCGTGTTCAGAAACAGGAAGAACCCAATGAACGAGGCGAAGAACACCAGATCGCGTAGACCGATCACGCCGCGTGTGAACGACATGAAGCGATCCCCGACGCTGATCCGGCGCGCGATGTCGGCCAGCGCGGGGGTGTTGGTGTTCAGGAATTCGGCGACGACCGGCGAGGATGCCAGCGAGAAGACGAAGCACCCGGCAACCCCCAGCACGAAAGCGATCACCTGGTTCTTGGTGACCGCCGACATCGTCGCGCCGATCGCCAGATAGGCGCCGGTGACCAGAAACGCGCCGATGTAACCGGCCGCGATCACGCCGTTGTCGGGGCGCCCCAGGATGTTCACCGTGATCCAGAAGGTGAACGTCAGGCACAGCGCGATGCCGCAGAAGATCCATGCGGCCAGGAATTTTCCCACAACGGCTTCGCCCAGCCGGATCGGCAGCGTCAGCAGCAGTTCCACCGTTCCCAGCCGGCGCTCTTCCGCCCACAGACGCATGGTGATGGCGGGTACCAGCAGCATGAACACCCAGGGCAGGAAGGTGAAGAACGGCTGCAGATCGGCCTGTCCGCGACTGAAGAAATTCCCGATGCTGAAGGTCAGCGCGCCTTGCAGGACAAGGAAGATGACCAGGAACACATAGGCCAGCGGTGTTGCAAAATAGCTCGCCAGTTCGCGGCGCATGACGCTGAGGATGGCGCCGATCATGCCGCTTCTCCCTGATCGAGGAATGGAGCCAGATGCGGCTGGGTGATCTGGCGGAATACGTCGTCCAGACGGCCGCTCGGGTGCAGGGCGGCCAGATTGGCGGGCGTGTCGTCGGCGACGATCCTGCCGTTCGAGATGATGACCGCACGCGAACAGACGGTTTCCACCTCTTCGAGAATGTGGGTGGAAATCACGATGGCTTTCAGCGCCGCCATGCAGCGGATCAGTGTGCGAACCTCGTGCTTCTGGTTCGGGTCGAGACCGTCGGTCGGTTCGTCGAGAATCAGCACCGGCGGGTTGTGCAGCAGCGCCTGCGCCAGACCGACGCGGCGTTTAAAACCTTTGGACAGAGTTTCGATCGGTTGCAGTTTCACGTCGGACAACTGGGTCGTGTCGATGACGCGATCGACCTCGTAGCGCCCCATGCCGCGCACCCGCGCGCAGAAGCCCAGAAAACCAGTGACGGTCATTTCCGGATAGGTGGGGGCGCCTTCGGGCAGGAAGCCGATGTTGCACTTCACATCGACCGGTGATCGCAGGATATCGTAGCCGCAGATCCGCGCGGTGCCCGATGTCGGGGGTGTGAAACCGGCCAGTATGCGCATGGTGGTGGACTTGCCGGCGCCGTTGGGACCGAGAAAGCCCAGTACCTCGCCACGGCGCACCTGAAAACTGACATCATTGACGGCAGTAAAACTGCCGAATTTTTTCGTCAGGTGGTCGATGTCGATCAGGATGTCCACGTGCAGATTCCCCGGTTCGGCCGTATCTGTCGAGAAATACAGTATTCGTGGGCCGGCTGTAAAATACTGTTCATCCCGACTGTAAAGTCTGTATGGCGGTATCACGGTCGAACAGGCGTAACGATACGCGCACGGCCTGTCCGCGCGGGGTTTTCAGATCGGGATCTTTTTCCAGCAGCAGCTTCGCATCCTTGGCCGCCATACGCAGCAGATCGGCATCGTCCACCGGGTCTGCCAGGCGGAAACCGGGCATGCCGGATTGGCGCGTGCCGAGCAGTTCACCGCCGCCGCGCAGGCGGAAATCCTCGTCGGCGATGACGAATCCGTCCTCGGTATCGCGCAGGATCATCAGGCGGCTACGCGCCGTGCCGGTCAGGCCATCGGCGTAGAGCAGCATGCAGAACGACTGTTCCACCCCGCGCCCGACGCGCCCGCGCAACTGGTGCAATTGCGCCAGCCCGAAACGTTCTGCGTGTTCAACCACCATGACCGTCGCCTCGGGCACGTCAACGCCGACTTCGACAACCGTGGTGGCAACCAGGATTTTTGTCCGGCCTGCCGCGAAGTCGGCCAGGGCTGCGTCGCGCTGTTCGGCCTCCTGCTGGCCGTGTGCCAGCCCCACGGCGTCGCCGAAATGTTTTTGCAGGTCGGTGAATCGTGCTTCGGCGGCGGCCAGATCGGATATTTCGCTTTCTGCGACCAGGGGGCACACCCAGTATACGCGCGCGTTTCTGGTCAGCGCACGGCGCAGGGCCTCGACCACGTCGGGCAGGGTCGAGAGTGAGTGCAGCGTGGTGCGGATCGGCTGGCGGCCCGCCGGTTTGCCGGTCAGGCGGCTGACCTCCATCTCGCCCCACTGGGTCAGCAGCAGGGTGCGCGGGATGGGGGTGGCGGTCATCACCAGTACGTCGGTGTGCGTGCCTTTGGCGCCCATCAGCACACGCTGATGCACGCCGAAACGATGCTGTTCGTCGATCACCGCCAGCGCGAGGTTTTTGTATTCGACGCTTTCCTGAAACAACGCGTGCGTGCCGATGACGATCGGCAACGTGCCGTCGGCCAGGCTGCGCAGCACGCGCTCGCGCTGCTTGCCCTTCACCGATCCGGTCAGCAGCCCGACCGGCACCGGCGACAGTTTCGACAGCGTGCGGTGGTGCTGTTTGGCGAGCACTTCGGTCGGCGCCATCAATGCGCCTTGCATGCCGCTTTCGGCGGCGCGCAGCAGCGCCATCAGCGCCACCAGAGTTTTCCCCGCGCCGACATCGCCCTGCAACAGGCGCAACATGCGGGTGGGGGCGCCGAGGTCGGCGTCGATCTCGGCAATTGCCTCCTTCTGGCTGGGCGTCGGTTCGTGGCCGAAGCGGCGCAGCGCCTCGGCGCGGAGTTTTCCATCACCGCCCAGCGCACGGCCACGGCGGATGCGCACCTGCTGGCGCAGCTTGCCCAGCGCAACCTGCCCGGCGAACAGCTCGTCATACGCCAGACGGCGGCGCGGCTTTTTGCCGGGGATGGATTGCGGTTGCTGTACCTCGCGCAATGCGGCGGAAAAGGCGGGCCAGCCCTCGCGCTTCAGCAGGGCTTCGTCCAGCCATTCCGGAAAATCGGGCAGGGCGCGGCAGGCCTGATCCATCACCCGCAGCATGTGCCGCCCGACCACGCCCGCCGTCAGCGGCCAGACCGGTTCAATCGTGGGAATGTTTTCACCCGGTGACACCCAGTCCGGGTTGGTCATCTGCAAGCGCCCGTCGAACTTGTTCACCTTGCCGCTGACCGTAATGCGCGTGTTCGGGCGGTACGGGGCCAACTGCCACGGGCGCGGATTGAACAGCACGATTTCCAGCGCGCCGGTTTCGTCCATGCAACGGGCGCGCCACGGGCCGCGGCGCACGGCTTCCGATATCTGCACGACATCGACCTCGATCGTCGCGACCTGCCCGGCGACGGCATCGCGCACGCGGACCAGCTTGCTGCGGTCGATATACGATTCGGGCAGGTGCAGCAGCAGGTCCAGCAGCCGGTCGCCCCCCACCAGCCGGGTGATGTTTTTCAGCACATCCGGCTTGGGTTTGGGCAGGGCGGTAATCGGGGCGAGCAGGGGGCGGAGCGAATCGGCGGACACGGGCTGACACTTCAGGAAACGGGAGCTAGAACGTTTCCGACTTTCAAGGATGTATGTCCAGTGACGGAAACACTCGATCCCCGCCGCCGCCGTATAATCTACCGCGCCACGCACCGTGGGACGCACGAAAACGACATTCTGGTCGGCGGTTTCGTGGTGCCGCGGATCGCCGCGATGACGGAGGCCGAGCTCGACGCGCTGGAGGCGCTGATGGAGCATCCGGATGCCGAGCTGGCCGACTGGCTGACCGGCCGCCGTGCGCCGCCGCCCGAGGCCGATACGCCGATGTTTCGTGCGATTCGCGATGCGGCCGTGAAAACGGGAACGCGCCGATGATCCGGGTGCACGGCGCACCAGAAGGTTTCGATGCCGCGCTGATCGCCCGCCGCCGGGCGGAATTCCCCGGCCCCGTGCTGCATGTCTGCCGCGACGATGCGCGTCTGGCCCGCCTGGCCGAGGCGCTGAATTTCTTCGCCCCCGGGATCGAGGTGATCTCGGTCCCGGCCTGGGACTGTCTGCCGTACGACCGTGTGTCCCCGAACATGGAGATCGTCGCCGAACGCATTGCCGGGCTGACGAAGCTGCTGGAAGCGGGAACCAAGCCGCGCGTCGTGCTGACCACGGTGAATGCGCTGGTGCAGCGTATGCCGCCGCGCAGCGCGTTCGCCGGCACGTTCTTTCGCCTGCGCGCCGGTGGGCAGGTCGATCAGGATGCGCTGGTCCGGTTTCTGGAAGCCAACGGCTATGGCCGTGCCGGCACGGTGATGGAGCCGGGCGAATACGCGGTGCGCGGCGGGATCGTCGATCTGTTCCCTTCGGGACAGGAAACGCCGGTGCGGCTGGACCTGTTCGGCGATACGCTGGAGACGCTGCGCCGGTTCGATCCGTCCAGCCAGCGCAGCGGCGAGGCGGTGGAGGGGCTCGACCTGCTGCCGATGAACGAGGTGTTCCTCGACCAGGCAAGCATCACGCGCTTCCGCTCGCGCTGGCGCGAGCTGTTCGGCCCGCAGGCGGCCGAGGACCCGATCTATGTGTCGATCAGCGAGGGGCGGCGTTATCCGGGCATGGAGCACTGGATCGCGCTGTTCCATCCGGCAATGGAAACGCTGCTCGACTGGATGCCCGGTGCGTCGGTCAGCCTCGATCATCAGGCCGAGGATGCGCTGGATGCGCGTCTGGAGATGATCGCCGATCATTACAATGCGCGTCTGGCCCCGGTGCGCGAGGGCGAGGTGCCGTATCGCGCCGCACCATCCGAATTGCTGTATCTGGATCGCGCCGGCTGGGACGCGATGCTGGCCGATGGGCCGCTGCTGTCCTTCACGCCGTTCGCGCTGGCCGAAGGGGCCGAGGGTGTCGAGGCATCGGGGCTTCCGGGGCGACTGTTCGCCGAAGGGCGCGCAAACGCAAGCGTGAATGTGTTCGATGATCTGAAGGCGTATTTCGCCCGTCTGCGCGAACGCAAGGAACGCCTGTTGCTGGCGGCGTGGACGCGCGGGTCTCGTGAACGTCTGGCCAATCTGTTGCGCGAGCACGGGTTCGAAAAAGTCGTGCAGGTCGATAGCTGGGCCGAGCTGGGCGGGGTGACCGGCGATACCGTGGCGCTGACCGTGCTGGGGCTGGAACGCGGTTTCTCCGGCCCGCTGGAAAAGGGCGCGCGCGGCAGGTGGGTGGTGGTGGCGGAGCAGGATCTGCTGGGCGAACGTATCTCGCGCCCGCCGCGCCGGCGCAAACGCGCCGACCAGTTCATCGCCGAGGCGACCGAGATTGCCGAGGGCGATCTGGTCGTGCATCAGGATCACGGTATCGGCCGTTACGACGGGCTGGTGGCGCTGGAGGTGAACGGCGCGCCGCACGATTGCCTGCGCATTCTGTACGACGGCAACGACAAACTGTTCCTGCCGGTCGAGAACATCGAAATGCTCTCGCGCTTCGGCAGCGAAACCGCGGGTGTGGCGCTGGACAAGCTCGGCGGTGTTGCGTGGCAGGCGCGCAAGGCGAAGATGAAGACGCGCATCCGCGATATGGCGTCGGGGCTGATCCGCATCGCCGCGGAGCGCCGCCTGCGCCAGGCCGATGCGATCACCCCGCCCGAAGGTGCGTGGGACGAATTCTGCGCGCGTTTCCCGTTCGCGGAAACCGAGGATCAGGCGCGCGCGATCGCCGATGTGCTCGAGGATCTGGCCTCGGGCCGGCCGATGGACCGGCTGATCTGCGGCGATGTCGGTTTCGGCAAGACCGAGGTTGCGCTACGCGCTGCGTTCATCGCCGCGATGTCGGGCACGCAGGTGGCGGTGGTGGTGCCGACCACGCTGCTGGCGCGCCAGCATTTCCGCACGTTTACGGCCCGCTTTGCCGGGTTGCCGGTGCGTATCGCGCAACTGTCGCGCATGGTGACGGCGAAGGAAGCCGCGCAGGTCAAGGCGGGGATCAGGGACGGGTCGATCAACATCGTGGTCGGCACGCATGCGCTGCTGGCCAAGGGGATCGAATTTGCCGAACTCGGTCTGCTGGTGGTGGACGAGGAGCAGCATTTCGGCGTTGCGCACAAGGAGCGGCTGAAGCAGATCAAGGCCGACGTGCATGTGCTGACCCTGTCCGCCACGCCCATTCCGCGCACATTGCAACTCTCGCTGACCGGGGTGCGCGAGATGAGTTTGATCGCCACGCCGCCGGTCGACCGGCTGGCGGTGCGCACTTTCATCATGCCGTTCGATTCCGTGGTGATCCGCGAGGCGATCCAGCGCGAACGCTTCCGCGGCGGGCAGATCTTCTGCGTGGTGCCGCGGCTGGAGGACATGGGCAGGATGACCGAACGTCTGGCCGAGGTCGTGCCCGATGCCCGTGTGGCGCAGGCGCACGGGCGGTTGACGCCGACCGAGCTGGAACGGGTGATGACCGAATTCAGCGACGGTAAATACGACATTCTGCTGTCCACCAACATCGTGGAAAGCGGGCTGGACATGCCGGCGGTCAACACGCTGATCATCCATCGCGCCGACATGTTCGGGCTGGGGCAGTTGTATCAGCTGCGTGGGCGCGTGGGGCGCGGCAAGCTGCGCGGTTATGCGTATCTGACCTGGCCGCAGACGCATCGCCTGGCAGTCACCGCGCAGAAGCGGCTGGAAGTGATGCAGACGCTCGACAACCTGGGGGCGGGTTTCACGCTGGCTTCGCACGATCTGGACATTCGCGGCGCGGGCAATCTGTTGGGCGACGAGCAGTCGGGTCATATCCGCGAGGTCGGGATCGAACTGTATCAGCAGATGCTGGAAGACGCGGTCGCCGAACTGCACGCGCGCGAAGGCAAAAAGCGGCTGGAGGAGCGCGACTGGACGCCGAACATCTCGCTCGGCCTGCCGGTGCTGATCCCCGAAACCTATGTGCACGATCTGCCGGTGCGCCTGGGTCTGTATCGGCGCATCGGCGCGCTGGCCTCGGACGCCGAGGGCGAGGCGATGGCGGCGGAACTGGTGGACCGTTTCGGCCCGCTGCCGGAAGAGGTGGAAAACCTGTTGAACGTGGTGGCGCTGAAACGCGCGTGTCGCAGCGCGGGGGTCGACAAGATCGACGCCGGTCCCAAGGGCATGGTGCTGAGCTTCCGCGGCAACAGCTTCGCCAACCCGGGCGGATTGATTGCCTGGCTGGCGACGCAGAGCGGGCTGGTGCGGTTGCGCCCGGATCATAAACTGGTGATCGCGCGCGACATGACGGTGGCGATGCGCGTGCGCGCGGCGCGCGATGTACTGGACAATCTGGTGCGATTGGCGGCGGGGGAAACCTAACTGCCGGCCGTTTCCGCAATGGCGATGTCCAGTACGCGATCGATGACGATCTGGTCCTGGGCGCCGGCGATTGCGTATTGGCCGTTGATGACGAAGCACGGTACGCCGGTGATCCCGCGCCGATAGGCGCCGAGATTGGCGGATTGCACGGCGTGCTCGCCCTCGTCGCTTTTCAGCAGGGTGAAGATCGTGTTGGCGTCCAGACCGCAGCCGGCGGCAATGCCGGCCAGTACGTGCAGATTTCCGATATCGCGGCCTTCGCTGAAATAGGCGCTGAAAATACGGTCGCTGATGTCGTTGGCCAGGTCGAACCGCGCGGCGAACTGTACCAGCCGGTGTGCATCGAGGGACGACGGCATGGTGCGGATCAGATCGAACCGGAAGGGTATGCCTTCCTGCCGTCCGGCCTCGGCGATCGAGGTGAACAGCCGTTCGGCACGTTCCATGCTGCCGAATTTCCGGGTGACGTAATCGGTGCGTTTCAGGCCGGCGCGTGGCATGTCCGGATTGAGCAGAAACGGCCGCCAGATCAGTTCAACCGGCAGATCCACGCGCTGCTGCAGCACCCGTTTCAGACGATGGGTGCCGAGAAAGCACCACGGGCAGACAAGATCGTAAACGATCTCGACCCGAATGGAGGAATGTGCGGGCGTCAGAATATTCACGCCCCGAGTCTAGGCGATTTTTTCCTGGAACGCTATCCGAACCGCCGGTTATCCGGTGGCGCCGGTCGGGCGGCTTTTCGTTCTGGCGCGCAATGCGCCCACGATGGCGCATAGACCGGCGATGCATAAAACCCAGACGGCGGGGCGCAGGCCGGCATGGATGGACAGGTTGGCGATCAGCACGCGCTGCACCATGACACCGGTCTTGGCGGCATACCATCCGGCTTCGGCAAGCGCGGTCAGGATTGCCGAGATGCCGGCCAGGGCAAGCAGCAGTGCCAGGTTATGCAAAGGCAGGGCGTATCTGCGCATGACCCGGAACAGCATCAGCCAGATGAGAAACCCCGCCATCAGGGCGGCTTCGGTGATGTCGAGTTTCGATTGCAACAGGAAATGGACCACCGCCAGCAGACCGATGACATAAGTTGCGTAATGGAGTTGCTGCCAGCGCATTCTGCCCAGGGCGCGGATGGCCGCGTTGGAGGATGTCGCCGCCAGTGCCAGCAGAACGAGAAATCCGATGAAGCCGATGGTAATGTAAACGTTGAAGGCGATCTCGTGGAGGATTTTTCCGGGGATGAAACGCTGATCGGCCATGTACAACAGCACATGCAGAAATGCGTAGAAGAATGCCGCGACACCGGTCATGCGTCGCACCTGCATCAGGCGCGGCATGCGCAGCAGCGTGCGTGCGGGCGATATCAGTAACGACAGCAGCAGAAAGCGAATCGCCCATAGCCCCATCTGATGCAGTGCTTCCACCAGCGGGCGTGCGCCCAAAGTATGATTGGCCCAGCGTCCGGCGACCCACAGCGCCGGGATGAACAGTGACAGGAAAACCAGCAGCTTGAAGGCGGAAAACCTGCCGCTGGGATCCTGCCACGGGAAGTGCGCGATGCGGATCATGGGTGTGTATGACAGTCGCGAATGATTTTCTGCAGCGTCTGGAAATCTTTCGTGCGCGGCGATGTCGCGCGCCAAACCAGCGCGATATGGCGACTGGGCTCAGGGCCTTTGAACCTGCGCAGTGCAATGCGCGTCGTGTCGATACCGGATTTGATGACCATTTCCGGCAAGAGCGTTACACCGTATCCGGCGCCGACCATCTGCAGCATCGTGGTCAGACTGGTGGCTCCGAAAGCGGACAATCGCCCGGGGTTGATCATATGACAGTATTTCAATGCCTGATCGCGCAGACAGTGCCCTTCCTCGAGCAGCAGGAGTTCGTCGAGCGGGATCTGCGACGGGGTGACGACCGGTGGGAAGTCAGCGGCGCGGGCGGTGGACATCGCCAGCAGGAAGCGGTCCTGAAACAGCGGGGCGGTTTCCATGCCGGTGTGCTCGATCGGTAGCGCCATGATGGCGGCGTCGATCCGACCGTTGCCGAGTTCGGCGAGCAATGTTGCGGTCTGCGTTTCCCGCAGCCGCAGCTCTAGTTTCGGGAAACGCTGCTGAAGCTCGTCCAGAAACAGCGGCAGGAGATAGGGGGCGATCGAGGGGATGATGCCCAGTCCCAACGGCCCGACCAGCAGACCGCGCCGCTGCTGCGCGAAATCTTCGAGGTCGAGAACCGCCGCGATGATGCTGCGGGCGCGGCTCAGAATCTCAAGCCCGTCTTCGGTGAAGCTGGTCGCGTTGCGCTGGCGTTCGATCAGTTGCAGCCCTAGCCGGTCTTCCAGCGCTTTCAGTTGCATGGAAAGCGCCGGCTGGGTGACGTGACATGCGTGGGCCGCCTTGGAAAAATGGCGAGTTTCAGCCAATGCGGCGAGGTAGCGAAGCTGGCGGAGTGTCGGCATATTTAATAAATAAAACTTATATTGATATCAAACAAGATAATTTTGATTATGCGTATATATGTGTTTCAATACCGCAATCAACGGTAGATGGAGGGGGAGTTATGAGCTTACGTCTGACCACCACTGCGGGGGCACCTGTTGCGGACAATCAGAACGCGATAACCGCAGGGCCGCGCGGGCCGGTGCTGATGCAGGATTACCAGCTGATCGAAAAACTTGCGCATCAGAACCGTGAACGCATTCCCGAACGTGTGGTGCATGCCAAAGGCTGGGGGGCGCACGGCACGCTGACGGTCACCAAAGACATCACGCAGTACAGCTGCGCCAAGATCTTTGCCAAGGCCGGCAAGCAGACGCCGATGATTCTGCGGTTTTCGACCGTCGCCGGTGAAATGGGCGCCGCGGATGCCGAGCGCGATGTGCGCGGCTTCGCGATGAAATACTATACCGAGGACGGCAACTGGGATCTGGTCGGCAACAACACGCCGGTGTTCTTCGTACGCGACCCGCTGAAATTTCCGGATTTCATCCATACGCAGAAACGCCACCCGAAGACCAATCTGCGCTCGCCGACCGCGATGTGGGATTTCTGGTCACTGTCGCCGGAAAGCCTGCATCAGGTGACGATCCTGTTCTCGGACCGCGGCCTGCCGCCCAGCCCGCGTTTCATGAACGGCTATGGCAGCCATACCTACAGTTTCTGGAACGCGAAGAAGGAACGCTTTTGGGTGAAGTTTCACTTCAAGACCCAGCAGGGCCACAGGTTCCTGACCAACCGCGAGGCCGAGGCCGTGGTCGGCAAATCGCGCGAGACCTATCAGGAGGATCTGTTCAGCGCGATCGAGCGGGGCGAATTTCCGCGCTGGACGGTGTTCGTGCAGGTCATGCCCGAACGCGATGCGGACAAAACGGCATACAATCCGTTCGATCTGACGAAGGTCTGGCCGCACAAGGATTACCCGCTGATCGAGGTCGGTGTGCTGGAGCTGAACCGCAATCCGGACAACTACTTCGCCGAGATCGAACAGGTGGCGTTCTCGCCGTCGAACAGCGTGCCGGGGATCGGGTTCTCGCCGGACAAGATGCTGCAGGCGCGGATTTTCTCGTATGCCGATGCACATCGCTATCGTCTGGGCACGCATTACGAAGCGTTGCCGGTGAATGCGCCGAAGTGTCCGGTGCATCATTACAACAAGGATGGCGCGATGCGGTTCTTCCGCAACGACAGTGGCAATTCGGATGCGTATTACGAGCCGAACAGCTTTAACGGACCGAAGCAGGACCCGTCGGTTGCCGAACCGCCGTTGGCGATTTCGGGCGATGCCGATCGCTACGATCATCGCGTGGGGAACGACGACTATACCCAGCCCGGCAATCTGTTCCGCCTGATGACGGCCGAACAGCAAGGGCGCCTGATGGACAACATCGCCGAGGCGATGGGCAGCGTGCCGGTCGAGATCCAGAAGCGCCAGGTCGCACATTTCTACCGTGCCGATCCCGCTTATGGGACAGGGGTGGCAAAGCGGCTCGGCCTGGACCCGACCGGGATTCAGATCGCCGCGCAGTAACGCTTAGGCTTTGACCGCGATTGTCCGGCGGCGTAACAATTCCGCATGGTTGCGCCGCCGGGAAATAAAACAGACGTACCGAACTGGATCGGGCTGTTCGATCTGTTCCGGATCGGGATCGGCCCCTCCAGTTCGCATACGGTCGGGCCGATGGTGGCGGCGGCGCATTTCATCGCCCTGCTGCCGAAGTCGCTGCAACTGCAAAGCGTAACTGTCGATCTGTTCGGGTCGCTGGCCTTGACCGGGCGCGGGCATGGAACCGATACGGCGGTTATCCTCGGCCTGCTGGGCGAAAAGCCGGAGACGGTGGACCCCGACGATGCCGCCGCGCGCGTGCAGAGGGTGCGTGAGCGGCGCGAACTGAGGCTGGCGGATGGCACGTTGCTGGCATTCAATCCGCAGACCGACATCGTCTTCCGCTCGCGTGAAACGCTGCCGCGGCACCCCAATGCAATGCGCATCACGGCGCGCGGCCAGGGCGAGGTTTCACGCGCTTATTATTCGGTGGGCGGCGGTTTTGTGCTGGACGGCGACGGCAATGCGCTGAATGCTGGGCTGACGGGCAATCGTGCGGTGCCGTATCCGTTTGCCGATACGGCCGAACTGCTGCAACGCGCCGCTGATTCCGGTCTGACCATCGCTGCACTGATGCGCGCCAACGAGGAAAGTCTGCGCAGCAGTGCCGAGGTTTCGGCGGGTATTCTGAAACTGTGGGAGGCAATGCAGGCCTGCGTTACACGCGGTCTGCGCGAGGAAGGGCAGTTGCCGGGCGGTCTGCGCGTGCGCCGCCGTGCGGCCGGGTTGTTGCGCCGGATCGAAGCCGATGCAGGCCGTAATGAGTTGGACCCGCTGCGCGGCATTGAATGGGTGAACCTGTTCGCACTGGCGGTGAACGAGGAAAACGCCGCCGGCGGGCGCGTGGTGACGGCGCCGACCAACGGTGCGGCAGGTATCATTCCGGCCGTGCTGCACTACTATCAGCGTTTCGTGCCGGGCGCGGAGATGGCGGGGATTGAAACCTTTCTGCTGGCGGCGGCGGCGATCGGTTCGATCATCAAGCGCAACGCGTCGATCTCGGGCGCCGAGGTTGGCTGCCAGGGCGAGGTGGGGTCGGCGTGCGCGATGGCCGCCGCCGGTCTGGCTGCTGCGCTGGGTGGCACCAATGCGCAGGTGGAAAACGCGGCCGAGATCGGGTTGGAGCACAATCTTGGCCTGACCTGCGATCCGATTGCCGGGTTGGTGCAGGTGCCGTGCATCGAACGCAATGCCATCGCGTCGGTCAAGGCAATCAACGCCGCGCGGCTGGCACTGTGTGGTGACGGCGCACATCTGGTCAGTCTGGATCAGGTGGTGCGCACCATGCGCCAGACCGGGCTGGATATGTCGGCGAAGTACAAGGAAACCTCACTCGGCGGGCTGGCGGTGAACGTTATCGAGTGCTGAGCGCGCGAAAGCGCGTAAATGCGACCGGGTCGTTGTTCAGCGTTTCCAGTACCGCGGCGTGTGCATCTTCGGTCGTGCAGGCGATGGCGATCTCGCGGAAAAACGGGGCCTGCCCACGCACGCGGGACAGAAAGACCGTATCCAGCGCCGCGGCGATCGGGCCACGATGGATGCCGCACTGACAGCCGGCGGGGTGATCGGTCGCGGGCAGGGGAACGTCCTGCGGCGGCAGACCCTCGGCCAGCACACGCACCGGTTGATCCTGCCCGGGCTGTGCGGAAATCAGGCGCGCGACGATGCGGGAATCGACGAAAATACTCACGGGACTCGTTCCATATGTAGACATAAGGACATCCTTATGTCATTTGCAAGCCATGAAGAACCTGCTGGCGCAGATGCGCGCGGCGGCCGAGCCGACAAGGTTGCGTCTGTTGGCACTGGCTGCTGCGAACGAATTATGTGTGGCCGAACTGGTGCAGATCCTGCGCCAGTCGCAGCCGCGTCTGTCGCGCCATCTGAAGCTGCTGGCCGATGCGGAACTGCTGGATCGTACGCGCGACGGTTCGCATGTGTTTTTCCGTGTATCGGACAGTGCGGGCGGACGGTTGGTGTGCGATCTGCTGGCGCGCATCCCCGAAAACGACCCTGTGCGCCAGGCCGATCAGCGCCAGGCGGCACGGGTGGTAGCAGAACGCGCGCGGCTGGCGTCCGAGTTGTTCCGGCGCGAAGGCGCGGACTGGGACGAGGTGCGCGCGCTGAAACTTCCCTCGGCGAAGATCGAGGCGGCGTTGACGAAAGCGTTGCCCACACGTTTAGGGCGTGTGCTGGATATCGGCACCGGCACCGGGCGGCTGATCGAGGTGCTGTCGCCGCAGGCAGACGAGGTGATCGGTGTCGATGCGTCCAGCGCGATGCTGGCGCTGGCGCGCGACCGGATTGCACGGCGGCGCCTCGGTAACAGCAGCGTGCGTCTGGGCGACATGTACCGCCTGCCGTTTTCCGATCGCAAATTCGACGCGGTGACGGTGCAGATGGTGTTGCACTACGCCGAGGATCCCGCCGCCGTGGTACAGGAAGCGGCGCGGATGCTGGCGCCAAAAGGCACGCTGGCGGTAGTCGACCTGGCGACACACGACGATGCCGCGATGATGCGCGCGCGTGCGCACTGTCAGCCTGGCTTCGACGATACGCGCATGAAGACATGGCTGTCGGCGGCAGGATTGCGGCCGGTGTCGCCCGTGGAAGTATCCGGTCCTTTGACCGTTCGTATCTGGACCGCCGCCCGGCATGGTGCGGCAGTGTCCGCTTAAGGAGAGCGTCTGAATGACATCACGTCCCCATCTTCTGGATGCCCTGCGCGATCGCGTGCTGCTGTGCGATGGCGGCATGGGCAGCCGTGTGCAGACGCTGACTCTGGATATCGAAAAGGATTACTGGGGCAAAGAAAACTGCACCGACGTGCTGGTGCTGTCGCGCCCAGACATCGTGCGCGAGATTCATCGCGGTTATTACGAAGTCGGCGCCGATATGGTGTTGACCAACACGTTCGGCGGCTCGCCGATCACGCTGGGTGAATTCGATCTGGCGGACCGGGCGTTCGAACTGAACAAGATCGCCGTGGGGCTGGCGCGCGAAGCTGCGGAAAGCTTTGCCGATGGCCGGGATCGCTGGGTGATCGGCGATATCGGGCCGGGCACCAAGCTGCCGTCTCTGGGCCACATCGACTACGACACGCTGGAAGCCGCGCTGACCGAACAGTGTCGCGGTCTGATCGCCGGCGGGGCCGATGCGCTGCTGACCGAAACCAATCAGGACACGCTGTTCATCAAAGCGGCGGTGAACGCGGCGAAGGTGGCGAAGCGCGAAGCGAACAGTGATGTTCCGATCTTTGTGCAGGTGACGGTGGAAACCACCGGCACGCTGCTGGTCGGGCCGGACATCGCGGCGGCGGCAACGGTGGTGGGTGCGCTGGATGTACCGCTGATCGGGCTGAATTGCGCCACCGGGCCGCAGGAAATGGCCGAACATGTGCGATATCTGTCGCAGAACTGGCCGGGACTGATCTCGGTGCAGCCGAATGCGGGCCTGCCCGAATTGCTGGACGGCAAGACGCATTACCCGCTGGCGCCGGCCGATCTGGCGTCGTGGCTGGAACGTTTTGTGACGGAAGACGGTGTGAACCTGCTGGGCGGGTGCTGCGGCACGTCGACCCCGCATATCGCGGCGGTGGACGAAATGCTGCGCCGGATCGGCAAGGGGGCACGTCCGGCGCCAGTGCAGCGCAAATCGTTCTGGGTGCCGTCGGTCGCGTCGCTGTACGGGGCGACGGCGCTGCGTCAGGAGAACAGCTATTTCTCGATCGGTGAACGCTGTAACGCCAACGGGTCCAAGGCGTGGCGTGAACGCCAGGCGGCGCACGACTGGGACGGCTGTGTCGCCATCGGGCGCGAGCAGGTCGGCGAGGGTTCCAACAGTCTGGACGTGTGCACCGCGTTCGTCGGGCGCGATGAGCTGGCCGAAATGTCGGAGGTGGTGAAGCGCTTCACCAGCAGTGTAAACGCGCCGCTGGTCATCGATTCCACCGAAACGCCGGTGATCGAAGCGGCGCTGAAGCTGCACGGCGGCAAGCCGATCATCAACTCGATCAATTTCGAGGATGGCGAAGGCGCGGCAACTGACCGCATGAAGCTGGCGAAGAAGTTCGGCGCGGCGGTGATTGCGCTGACCATCGATGAAGTCGGCATGGCGAAGACAGTGGAGGACAAGCTGCGCATCGCGCGCCGCCTAGTCGATTTTGCGTGTAACACATATGGCTTGCCGCAATCCGACCTGATGATCGACCCGCTGACCTTCACGATCGCGACGGGGAACGAGGACGACCGCAAGCTCGGCCTGTGGACGCTGGAAGGTATTCGCGCGATCCGCGCAGAATTCCCGGAGATCCAGATCATCCTTGGCCTGTCGAATATTTCGTTCGGGCTGAATCCTGCCGCGCGGCATGTGCTGAACAGCGTGTTTCTGGACCATGCGGTGAAGGCGGGGATGACCGGGGCGATCGTGCATGTGTCGAAAATCAAGCCACTGCATCTGATCCCGGCCGAGGAAGTGAAGGTGGCCGAAGATCTGATCTTCGACCGCCGTACCGAAGACTACGATCCACTGCAGAAGATGCTGGAGATCTTCAGCGGCCGTAAGGCGGCGGACGCGGCGGTGCGCAAGCGTGCCGACACGGTGGAGGAACGCCTGAAGGACCGCATCGTCGACGGCGACCGCAAGGGTCTGGACGGCGATCTGGAAGAGGCGCGGAGCAAAGGGATCATGCCGCTCGATATCATCAACACCATTCTGCTCGACGGCATGAAGGTGGTGGGCGAGCTGTTCGGTGCGGGCAAGATGCAGTTGCCCTTCGTGCTGCAGAGCGCCGAGACGATGAAGGCGGCGGTCGCCTATCTCGAGCCGTTTATGGAACGCGCCGAGGGACAAACCAAGGGCACCATCGTGCTGGCGACGGTGAAGGGCGACGTGCATGATATCGGCAAGAATCTCGTCGATATCATCCTGACCAACAACGGCTATCGCGTCGTCAATCTTGGTATCAAGGTGCCGCTGGCCGACATGGTTGCGGCGGTGAAGGAGCATAACGCGCATGCGATCGGCATGTCGGGTCTGCTGGTGAAGTCCACCGTGGCGATGCGCGAAAATCTGGAAGAAATGGCGCGTCAGGGCATGGACATCCCCGTGCTGCTGGGTGGGGCTGCGTTGACGCGCGGCTATGTCGAGGACGATTGCGTGCGATCCTATGCCTGCGGTCGTGTCGCCTATGCGCGCGATGCGTTCGATGGCCTGCATCTGATGGACAAGGTGGTCGGCAGCGGGTTCGACGATTACCTGGCCGCGCTGCAGTCGCGCCGTTCGGGCAAGAAGCGCGGGCCGGCGCAGGTCATCGGTCAGGCCGATCCGCGCGCGTTCCAGCCCGTGGACATCAAGCAGGTGCAGACGCGCCGGCGGCGGATAAACGCCGAAGCCACGCCGATCACGCCACCGTTCTGGGGGGCGCGGGTGCTGGAGGCATCGCCGCGCTCGATCGTGCCGTTCATCAACGAGCGTTCGCTGTACCAATTTCAGTGGGGCTTTAGGAAACAGGGGCGTACGCTGGAGGATTTCATCGGCTGGGCAAAGCAGGAACTGCGCCCGGTGATGAAGCGCATGCTGAGTATCTGCGAGGAACAGGCGATCCTGAAGCCGCAGGCGGTTTATGGCTACTGGAAGGCGGCCGGGCAGGGGAACGACCTGATCCTGTTCGATGAAAGCGGCAACAACGAGGTTGCGCGTTTCACCTTGCCGCGTCAGCCGAAGGAAGACGGCGAGTGTATCGCCGATTTCGTCGTCGATGTGGACGATGGGCGCGATGTGCTCGGCATGCAGATCGTCACCATGGGGCAGCGCGCCTCCGAGGTGACCAAGGAATGGTTCGAGGACAACAGATATCAGGACTACCTGTATCTGCACGGCCTGTCGGTCGAAATGGCGGAAGCGATGGCTGAATACGTGCACAAACGCATCCGCGCCGAATGCGGTTTCGCGGCCGAGGACGACCGCGATATCGAAAAAATGCTGCAGCAGAACTATCGCGGCAGCCGGTATTCGTTCGGTTATCCGGCCTGTCCGAACCTCGAGGATCAGGTGCATCTGATGAAGCTGCTGGACGGCGAACGGATCGGCGTGTCGCTGTCGGACGAGTTCCAGATCCATCCGGAGCAATCGACCAGTGCCATCGTGCTGCTGAACAAGCGGGCGAAGTATTTCATGGTCTGACATGTTCCGTATTTTACCCGGCCTGCACGCGCTTCTGCACTATCGGCTGTCCTGGTTGACGGGCGATCTTGCCGCCGGGCTGTCGGTGGCGGCGGTGGCGCTGCCGGTGGCGATCGCCTATGCCGCCATCATGGATCTGCCGCCGCAGACCGGCCTGTTTGCAGCGATTCTGCCGCTGGTGTGTTACGCGCTGGTGGCGCCATCCGCCCGCTTGCAGATCGGCCCTGATGCGGCGACTTGCAGTGTGGCCGCTGCAATGCTGGCGTCGCTTGCGCTGCCGGCCGAGATGCGGGTGCCGGCGGCGGCGGCGCTGGCGATCTGGGTCGGCGTTTTTCTGATGCTGGGCAGTTATCTGCGCGCGTCGTTCCTGGCGGATCTGCTCTCGAAGCCCATCCTGACAGGGTATATCGTGGGCGTCGCGGTCGAGCTGATGGGCGGGCAGATCGGGCGCTTCACTTCGGTCCCCATGACGGGGCAGGGGATGCGCGGGGCGGTGACGTCGCTGGTGCATCATCTGTCTGCCATTCACTGGCCGTCGGTGCTGTGCGGCCTGCTGGCACTGCTGCTGTTACGTTTGCAGCGGCGGTTTCTGCCGCGTCTGCCGGGGCCGTTCATTGCGGTAGCCATCGGCATGGCGGTCGAGGCGGTCTTCGGTATCGGCGCATTCGGCATTCCGCTGCTGGGCGAGGTGCCTGCGGGGTTTCCGGCGCCGGTCATCCCACCGGCCGATCTGGACTGGCCGCGTTTCGTGCTGGGGGCGTTGGCGGTTTCGTTCGTGGCCTTCGCTTCGGGGATGATCTCGGCGCGCACCGGCGCGCGGCGCATGGGCGAGGTGGTGCATGTCGAGGCTGAAATGCGCAGTCTGGGGCTGGCCAATATCGTTGCCGGACTGAGCGGTGCATTCCCGGTGACAGGCGCCACGACGCGCACGGCGGTGGCGCTGCTGGCCGGATCGCAGACGGCGCTGGCGTCGATCGTGGCGGCGGCGGCGATCGGCATCGTCACGCTGTTTTTTACCGCACCCCTGGCATGGCTGCCGGTTCCGGTGCTTGGGGCGGTGCTGGTCTCCGCCGCTGCCGACATGCTGGATCTGCGTGCGATCTGGAAATTGCGCCATGCCGTGCGGTTCGAGATGTGGCTGGCGATCGGCACCGCTGTGATGGTGCCTCTGGTCGGGGCGCTGCAGGCCGTGGCGGTCGCGCTGGCCGCCACGCTGATACAGCTTTTGCATGACCTGGCGCGCCCTAATGATGCCTTGCTGGGACGTGTACCGGGGCAGGTGGTGCTGGCCAAGTTGCACAGAAACCCAGGTGCTGTACGCATCCCTGGTATTCTGGTTTATCTGTTCGAGGCCTCGCCGCTGTTTCTGAATGCGGGGTATCTGCTGCACCGGGCGCGCTTGTACCTGGACTGGCACCCCGATACCCGTGCATTCGTGCTGGATGCCAGCGTGATGACCAGCCTGGATTCCACGGCCATCGAGCAGATCGAAACCCTGAAGGCCGAGTGTGGCCGACGTGGCGTGCGGCTGATCATCGCCGGAGGGAATGGAAATTTTCTGCGGGTTCTGGAACAATCGGGACTGGCCGAAAAACTGGGCGCGGAAAACCTGTTCGCCAATCCTGAAGAGGCGGTTGCCGCCCTTGGTCCATAGAAGGAAGAAATATGCCGTTAAGTCATGCTGTTGAACGAGAGCTTTTGCACCAACGCGACATCGCGTTGCGTGGATACCGGCGCTCGGACGGATTGTTCGAGATCGAGGCGACGATCGCCGACACGAAAACCTACAGCTTCGCGAACGAGAATCGCGGCCGGATTGCCGCCGGCGAAAAGTTGCACGGCATGGCGTTGCGGATGACGTTCGACGAGGATCTGGTCATCACCGGGTTCGAGGCGGTCAGCGAATATACGCCGTATGATGTCTGCCCCAACGCGGCGGCCAGTTTTTCGCGTCTGGCCGGGTTGAAGATCGGGCCGGGATTCATGAAGGGAGTGCATGAACGGGTCGGCGGCACGGTCGGCTGTACGCATCTGCGCGAACTGGTGCAACAGATGGCGACGGTGGCGTTCCAGACCCTGTATCCCGTGCGCCGCCGGCGCGAAGCCGAGGGGAAAACCAAGACCGACCCGGCAAAACCCCCCGCATTGCTGGGGACGTGCTATGCCTATGCGCCCGACAGTCCCATCGTCGGCCGGCGCTGGCCGAAATTCTACAAAGGGCCGCCACTGGAAGATGCCGGAGTCGAACTAAACGACTTCCTCAGGAGCTCGTAGTTCCAGAGACAGGGCGTGTAGCCCGGTGGCAAATTCCGGGGCCAGTGCGTCGTGTACAACGCGCGCGCGTTGCACGCGGCTCTGTCCCTGGAAGGCCGCACTGACCATCATGATCCGGTAATGCGTGCCGCCGGCGCCATCGGGGTTTCCTGCGTGCCCGCTGTGCTTGGCGCTGTTGTCGATAATGTCGAGCCGCAGCGGGGCGAATGTTTCGGTCAGGCGCGCGCGGATCTGTGTTTCGCGGTTTTTCATGTGGAGATTTCTGCGCCGTTAGGCTGTGCTTGCCAAGAGAGAACGATGAGTTGATAACTGTATCATGCGCGTTTCTCGTCGTTCACGCACCCGTGCCTTCGCGCCCGACCCGGATGCTCCGCCCGGGCGGGGGTGCGACATACCCGGCTGCCTGGCGGCGGGACAGTATCGTGCGCCCAAATCGCGCGCGCAGTTGCGCGATTACTGGTGGTTCTGCCTGGAGCACGTGCGCGGCTACAACGCGTCGTGGGACTATTATCAGGGGATGACGCCGGCGCAGATCGAACTGAACCTGCGCCAGGATGCGGGCTGGGATCGGCCGACCTGGCCGCTGGGCAGACTGGGAACGGTCCTCGACCAGGATGTGCTGCGCGACCCGCTGGGCGCGCTGAACGGAGGGCTCGGGAAATCCCGGTCCCGGCGCGAGGAAATTTCCGCGGAACTGCGCAAACAACTGGCGGTGCTCGACCTTGAATGGCCGGTAACGCTGGAAGATGTGAAGATCCGTTACAAGGCTCTGGCCAAACGCTATCATCCCGATGCCAACGGTGGTGATCCGGTGGCGAATGAAAGGGTCAAGGCGATCAATCTGGCCTATTCCGCGCTGAAAACGCAGCTTCTGCCGCGCCTGGAGCCCAAGGCCGGATAGGCCGGAGAGCCAGTCCGGGTGGCCTGGAAGCAACGGTAAAACAAGGGGATGCCGGCATGTAGGGCCGAATGGGTACAGGCCCCCTTTCGCTAGCTGCGAGGCTCGGGCTAGAATTTCCGCTTGTCTGGAAACGAAGCAGCAGGATCGCCCGAATATCATGACCAAGCTTGCCACACTGTCCGATGTGCGTCCGACTTCGGCGATCGATATGCCGGATACCACCGTGAAGGCGCGCGAGGTGTTCGGGATCGAGATCGACATGGATGTGCCGGCGTTTTCGGTGCGTACCGAACACGTGCCCGATGTCGACCCGACCTATCAGTTCGACCGGGAAACCACGCTCGCCATTCTGGCCGGCTTCACACATAACCGGCGCGTGATGGTGCAGGGGTATCATGGCACGGGTAAGTCCACGCATATCGAACAGGTGGCGGCGCGCCTGAACTGGCCGTGCATCCGTGTCAATCTGGACAGCCACATCAGCCGTATCGACCTGATCGGCAAGGACGCCATCGTGCTGAAGGACGGCAAGCAGATCACCGAATTCCGCGAAGGTATTCTGCCCTGGGCGCTGCAGCATCCGTGCGCGCTGGTGTTCGACGAATACGACGCTGGCCGTCCGGACGTGATGTTCGTGATCCAGCGCGTACTGGAAGTGGAAGGCAAGCTGACTCTGCTGGATCAGAACCGGGTGATCCGCCCGCATCGTGCATTCCGCCTGTTCGCGACCGCCAATACGGTGGGACTGGGCGATACGACGGGTCTGTATCACGGCACACAGCAGATCAACCAGGGTCAGATGGATCGCTGGAACATCGTCGCCACGCTGAACTATCTGCCGCATGGTCAGGAATCGGCGATCGTGATGGCGAAGATGGACATCGACGAAAAAGATGCCGCGATGAAGAAGCAGATCGAATCGATGGTGGCGCTGGCCGACCTGACGCGCGCGGGTTTCATCAATGGCGATATCTCGACCGTCATGTCGCCGCGCACGGTGATCACCTGGGCCGAGAACGCGAAGATTTTCGGCGATGTCGGTTTTGCGTTCCGCCTGTCGTTCATGAACAAGTGCGACGAGACCGAACGGGCGACGGTGGCCGAGTATTACCAGCGCTGTTTCAACGAGGAAGTTCCCACCGGGGTCATGCCGCGTCAGGGATAACGAAGTATGAGCGGCAATCCCGAAAACACGCGGATCGAGGCTTTCAAGCGTGCGACAGCCGGCGTGCTGCGCGCGATGGCCGAGGAACCCGAGGTGCAGGTGGCGTTTCAGCCCGGCAATTCCGGGCTGACGGGCAAGCGCGCGCGTCTGCCGCTGCCGACGCGGGCATTGCCGCCTGGTGAAGTGGCCAAGCTGCGCGGCGAGGCCGATGCGATCGCACTGAAACTGCGCCATCACGACGACGCCGTGCACATGGCGCGTATGCCCACGCAGCGCGAAGCACGCGAGGTGTACGATGCGCTGGAGCAGGTGCGCGTCGAGGCGGTGGGCAGCCGGTATATGGCGGGGGTGGCCGCCAATCTGCGTTCTCGCCTGGCCGAACAATGCGCGGCCGAAGGCTACGACCGCATGACGCGCAAGGACCAGTTGCCGGTCTCGGCTGCGCTGGCGCTGCTGACACGCGAGCAGTTGACGGGCGAGGCCCCTCCGGCGGCGGCGCAAGGCGTGCTGCAGATGTGGCGCGACACGCTGGGGCAGGACGTGATGGCGGCGCTGTCGGAAATGCGCGAGACGGCCGCTGATCAGGCCGCGTTCGCGCGCGCGGCGCGTAAGTTGCTGACCGTGATGGAGCTGGCCGAGGCCGATACCGAAAGCGAGTCCGAGAACGAGGAGTCGGAGAATCAGGAGGACGGCGAGGACGAGGGCGAACAGAGTGACGACACTGAAGGCCAGGGCCAGAGTTCTTCCGAAGACGACGATACGCTCGGTGCTTCGCCCGACGAAACCCAGGGCGATGCAGCCGATGACGACAGCAGCGACGGCGAACAGGAAGATGGTGATGCGGCCGAGGGCGAGGACCGCCCTGGCGGCCCGCAGCAACGCCGCGAACGCCCGATCGTCGACGATGGTTCGGCCTATCGCTGTTATACGCGCCAGTTCGACGAAGAGGTTGCTGCCGAGGACCTGTGCGACGCCGACGAACTGACCAGACTGCGCCAGCTTCTGGACCAGCAGTTGCAGAGCATGCAGGGTGTGATCGCCAAACTCGCCAACCGCTTGCAGCGTCGCCTGATGGCGCAGCAGCAGCGGTCCTGGGATTTTGATCTGGAAGAAGGCCTGCTGGATGTGGCGCGGCTGGCGCGGGTGATCTCGAACCCGACGCATTCTCTGTCCTACAAGCGTGAACGTGACACCACGTTCCGCGACACGGTGGTGACGCTGCTGATCGACAATTCCGGATCGATGCGCGGCCGTCCGATCGCGGTGGCGGCGATGTGCGGTGACATTCTGGCGCGTACGCTGGAACGCTGCGCGGTGAAGGTCGAGGTGCTGGGTTTCACCACGCGTGCGTGGAAAGGTGGCATGTCGCGCGAACGCTGGATTCAGGAAGGCAAGCCGCGCACGCCGGGGCGGCTGAACGATTTGCGCCACATCGTCTACAAAGCGGCGGATGCGCCGATGCGCCGCGCGCGCAAGAATATGGGGCTGATGCTGCGCGAAGGACTGCTGAAGGAAAATATCGACGGTGAGGCGCTGCTCTGGGCGTATCGGCGTCTGCTGGCGCGCCCCGAGCATCGCCGCATTCTGATGGTGATCAGCGATGGCGCACCGGTGGATGATTCGACCCTGTCGGTCAACCCTGGGAACTATCTGGAAAAACATCTGCGCGATGTGATCAAGGACATTGAAAGCCGTGGGTTGGTCGAACTGACAGCGATCGGCATCGGGCATGACGTGACGCGCTATTACCGGCGCGCGGTGACGATCGTCGATGCGGAAGAGCTGGGCGGTACGATGATGCAGAAGTTGACCGAACTGTTCGACGAGGATGCCGCCGAAGCCTGGCACCGGGCGGCGGCCGAGCAGGCTGCATTGATCGCCTGAAATACGCCGATCATTTTAATTACCGGCACGAAAATTATGGTAATATAAGCCTCTACCGTTACGATCGTTTCAAAATTACCTGCCACAGAGCTGTTTTTTTACCGAATCTTGGCTTTTTTACGCCTTATTCCCGGAAAACGAATGTTCTTGCGTTGACGGGCAGGCAAAAGAACGCGACTTATTTCCCTTCTAGGTTGATGTTTTCGAGGGGGGGCAATGATTCTTTCATTGTTGGTAAATCGGGACTTCTGGGCGGGGGTGTTGCTGATCACAATCGGCGCCGGTGCCGTTGTGATTGCCCAAGGGTACGATGTCGGCACGCTCAAACATATGGGACCAGGGTTCTTCCCCGTCATTTTGGGGTGCGTTCTGGTTCTGATTGGTGCGATCCAATTGGTTGGGTCTATCTTCAGCGACGGCAGTGCGCCGGCTGCGGATGACCATGGCCATGGCGGCATCACCGACAAGCCGGAATGGCGCGGCAAGATCTGCATCGTGCTGGGTGTCCTGGCATTCATCATTTTGGGGAAATACGCCGGGTTTATTCCCGCAACGTTTGGGTGCGTGTTCATTTCCGCCATGGGTGACCAGAAGTCCACGTGGCTCGGGTCGGCCCTGCTGGCGATCGGCATCACCATCTTTGGCGTCCTGTTGTTCCACTATGTGCTGCAGGTCCAGTTCCCTTTGTTCCGTTGGTTTTGATTGGGTGATCGCTCATGTTTTGGGAAGCTTTACTGGGTCTCGGTCACGGGTTCACCGTCGCTTTTCAGCTCCATAATCTTCTGTGGTGCTTTGTCGGTGTTCTGATCGGCAACATCGTCGGCGTGCTGCCCGGGCTTGGGGTGATGGCGGCGATCTCGATCCTTCTGCCGCTGACGTTCGGCATGCCGGCGGTGTCGGCGCTGCTGATGCTGGCGGGGATCTATTATGGCGCGCAGTACGGCGGGGCGATCTGTTCGATCCTGCTGAACCTGCCCTGCCATCCTCCGCATGCGGTCACCTGCCTGGACGGTTATCCGCTGACGAAGCAGGGACGCGGCGGTGTGGCGCTGGGGATCACGATGTTCGCATCGTTCGTCGGCGCGTCGTTCGGTATCATCCAGATGATTTTCTTCGCGCCCATTCTGGTCAACGTGGCGCTGCATTTCGGGCCGTGGGAAATCTGCTCGCTGATGATGCTGGGGCTGCTGGCCGGATCCACTCTGGCCAAGGGATCGCCGCTAAAGGGCATCGCGATGACCATCCTCGGGCTGCTGCTCGGCCTGGTCGGCAGCGACGTGATGACCGGGACGCCGCGTTTCACCTTCGGTATCCTGCATCTGCAGAACGGTATCGAACTTGTCGCGCTGGCGCTCGGCCTGTTCGGGTTCGCCGAATTCATCAAGAGTGTGAACAACGTTGCGCCGATCAGCACGCGCGATACCAAGATCAGCATGCGCGACATGCGCCCGACGAAACAAGACATGAAGGAAGGCGGCTGGCCGATGATCCGCGGCACGCTGGTCGGCAGTCTGTGTTCGCTGATCCCTGGCACCGGGCCGACCATCGCGTCGTTCATCGCCTATGCGACGGAAAAGAAACTGTCGCGTCATCCCGAAAAGTTCGGCACCGGCCAGATCGCCGGTGTGGCGAGCCCCGAAGCGTCTACCCATTCGGCCGTGCAGGGCGACTTCATCCCGACGATGAGCCTGGGGATCCCGGGGGACTCGGTGATGGCACTGCTGCTGGGGGCTCTGATCATTCAGGGGATCACCCCGGGTCCGCAGCTGATCATCGAACATCCGGATATCTTCTGGGGGCTGATCGCCAGCTTCTGGATCGGCAACATCCTGCTGGTCATCCTGAACGTGCCGATGATCGGCGTCTGGGTGAAGCTGCTGACCATTCCCTACAAGTATCTGTTCCCCAGCGCGCTGTTCTTCATTTGCATCGGGGTCTACAGCTCGAGCAACGATATCTTCGAAGTGATCGTGACACTCGGGATCGGGCTCTTCGGCTATGGTCTGCTGCGGTTGGGCTTCCATCCGGCGCCGGTTCTGCTGGGCTTCGTGCTGGGGCCGCGCATGGAAGAGAACTTCCGCCGCGCGATGCGTCTGTCGCGGGGCGATCTGGGATCGTTCTACAGCTTTGAGCACTGGATCAGCGCACTGTTCCTGACTCTGTGCGTGGTGCTGATCGGGGTTCAGGTCTTTCTGCATCTGAACAAGTTCAGAAAGGCAGCGAAGGCGCGAAGAGAAGCGCTTAGTATGGCGTAATGCCGCTCTGACGGTAATTTTACCCCCTGCCGGCCTAGCCTGCAGGGGGTTTTTCATTGCTCGCGGGCGCTGAGGTGACAGCCGTCAGCAATGGCAGTGTTGGAGCATGCTTCCATGCTGTGGTCGGCAGTTAATCAGCCTTCCTGAAAGCAGTGAATGGATTGATCGCGCCCGCTGCCAGCACGGCCCATGCCGTGGGTGCCAGATGCGGGCGGCGTGGGTAGCGGAAGTCGGGGGTGGTGGGATCGATCCCGGTGGACAGACCCGTAGACAGCGACGGCACGTCGGTCGCCCAGATAAAGCCGGATGGCGAGATCTGCTCTTTCAGCGTCTGGCAGAAACGTGCTGCCGTGGCGATGTCAGAGGGTAGGGAAAGCCATGCGCGCTTGCGCAGCGTCAGCGCCGTGAAGGCGGTGCCTTCCATCCAGATCCCATCGCGATCGTCGTTGAAATCCAGCCCTTTGAAATCGGTGCGGGTGGCGGGTACCTGGTGGTGGCTCAGCACCCAGTTGCGAGCAGCTTCGTGCGCAGGGGGCGTATCGGGGCTCAGCAGCGGCCAGACATTGGCGTCCAGCGCCGAGAGCCGGTTGGGGGCGCCGTCGGGCAGCAGGCCGGTCAGGTAGCGCTGTTCGTCCGCGTCCCACATCGCATCGACGGCACGCCACGCCAGCGCCGCCCCGTCGCCGTGGCCGAGGCGCTTGAACGCGGCGTACAGATCGAAATTCTGTTCGGTGGAAATCCAGTCCTGCCGCGCGGGGGCTGGTTCGTGCCCCAGAAAACCGCCCCGATAACCGCGCGAGCTGCGCATGTTGACGTCCAGCCAGTCGGCGGCGCGCAGGGCTGCGTCGCGAAAGCCGGCGTCCCGCGTGGCTTCCCATAGCGCGATCCACAGCAGCATCGCCCACCCCATCACACCGGTTGCGGTGCCCGCGTGGTAGGCGTCCTCGACCCAGCGTGATGTGGTGGTGTCCCACCAGCCCGGCATGTGCGCGGCGCTGACCGGGCCGGGGAGATAAGCATTGCGTAACCGCCCGTCACGCCAGAAGCGGTCCTGCTGCTGATAGAGCAATAGCGCCGTGCCGATCCTGCTCGCGGCTTCGGTTTCACCGCAGGCCAGCAGCGCGATGCCGGCAACCGCGTTGTCGTAGACGTAGGCGGCGTTCGCCTGGGTGCGGTCGAACGCGGTTTCGGTGCCCTGTGTCTCCCACGACTTTAACAGCCCTGGGCCCGTGAACGCCGCCATGCGATCGCGCAACGGCTTGAGGCAGAGCGCCCTCAGCCCGTCCCAGTCGAATGCTACGCGTTCGGCCGCTGCCTGCGTGGCGAGTGCAGGCAGCGCCAGAGTCGCCGCCAGAAACGGGCGGCGATGCAGGGTCATGCGAGTGTGCGTGCCAGCAGTTCGGCGCTGCGCCCGTTGGCGATGGTCGCGGCGCGGATGTTCTCGTTGACGCCGTTGACGCGCGCAAAAGCGTGGTTGACCGCCGGATACACATGCGCAGCGATCTGTGCGTTGCCTTTGATTCCGTCCAGGATTTTTGTGCGGGCGTCGGGGGGAACGTATTCGTCGTTCTCGGCGATATGGATCAGCAGCGGCTTCTTGATGCTGCCCACTTCAGCGGCCAAGCCTTCCAGGCCGACGCCGTAATAGCTGATGTTGCAATCCGCGTCCGATTGCTGCGCCATCATGAACGCTAGACGTCCGCCCAGGCAGAAGCCGATCGTACCGGCCTTGCCGTTGCTGCCCGGATAGCTGCGTGCGGTGGCCAGCGTGGTCTTCAGATCCTCGATGCCCTTGGCCTGGTCGAAGCGGTTCATCAGATCGATGGCCTTGTCCCATTCGGCCTTGGTTTTGTCGGTGATATCCACGCCGGGTTCCAGGCGCCAGAACAGATCGGGACAGATGGCGATGAAGCCCATCCGGGCAATCCAGTCGGCCGTGGCGCGCAGGGCCGCATTGATGCCGAAAATCTCCTGAATCACGACGACCGCGCCGGCGGGTTTGCTCGCGGGTTCGGCCACGTAAGCTGAAAAACTGCCGGTGCTGTCAGAGGCTTTAATGGTGATGCTGGTCATGTCTGATGTTCTCCCCAAGGCGGTTGATCACACCAGACTAACCTCAGTCGCGGCGATAGGCGAGACGCAGGCAGCCCCAGTGATGACCGTCGACCAGGATGGGCGCTGAAAGCTGCAGGCCGGAAACGGTGACCTCGGGGGTCAGTGCGAGGTTGCAGGGGCGCAGCGTAAAAGGCGCGCGATCGCGCGCCGCTGGGTCGTAAAGCCGGCGATATCCTGCCGACGCGGCCGCAATGCGCGCATCGCTGGTCTGGTAAGGTAGATGCAGCACAATGCGCGGCGTCGGCACGAAAGAAGTGCGCGTGGTCGCCATGGCCAGCATGATGCGATGATCGCGGAACGGAAGTTCGCTCAGGATGGCGGGTAGAAAGCTCTGTGCCAGCAACGCGAGTGGCGTGTCGGGGGCTTCGCCGATGCCGAACAGATCCTTGCGGCTGATTTGCTTGAACTCGACGGCGATCGCCAGACGGTATCCGATCAGCGCGGCGGTCTGCCGGACGATCTGGATCAGCGCGGCATCCGGGTTGGAGGTGGCCGCGATGCCGGCGTCAAGGCCGTAAGCCTGCCGCAGCAGAGCCGGGGTCAGCAGTCCCGACGACAGGGCCGAGCAGGCGCGTTGCGCATCGGTCGTCTCGGCCGGTGGCAAGGGAGGGAATATCCAGCCTGCCGGAGATACGCGTTCCGAGGCTTCGTCGCGGGGGGCGAGCACCGTTTCGGCGAGAAGAGACGCTGTGGCGATCAAGGGCAGTGAAAGGTGCGTGGTGGCATCGGCGCGTGGTGTTGCAGGAGGGACCGGCGGCAGCAGCCGCAGCACGGCCTGTGTCAGGGGGGCGGGAAGGGACACAGGGACGATCACGCCCGGAACGGGCAGCGGCGCGGCGGCGGTCTGCGTTGCCGTCTGTGCTGCACCTGTTTCGCCACGTGGCAATGGCAGTGGTAGAACACCGGGTACAAGAATGGATATGGTGCTTGCCATGGAGTGTTCTCCGGACGAACACTCCGTTTAGCAGACGCGTGGTTAAGGCTGTGTTATCGTCCGGAAAGTTGATGGAGATTTTCCGGATGGCGGTAACGCGCGAAGCCTATCGCGAATCGATGGCCAGGTTGGGGGCCGCGGTGAATGTCGTGACCAGCGATGGGCAGGCAGGACGGTGCGGGTTTACGGCATCCGCGGTTTGCAGCGTGACCGACGATCCGCCGACGCTGCTGGTCTGCATGAACCGGGGCAGCGCACTGAATGCGGTTTTCAAGCGCAATGGCGTTCTGTGCGTGAACACGCTGGCGGCGTCGCAGGAGGTACTGTCGAACAAATTTGCCGGCTTCGACGGTGACACGATGGAGGCGCGTTTCGCTGCTGCCGGATGGGATCGGGCGGTGACCGGCGCGCCGGTGCTGCACGATGCTGTGGTGTCGTTCGATTGCCGGATCGTGCAGGTGACCGAGGTCGGCACGCACAGCGTTCTGTTCGCGGAAGTGATGGCGATCCGTATGGGGAATACAAGCGAAGGGCTGATGTATTTCGGCCGCTCTTACCATCGGCTCGGCGCGATGGGTTAGAGCAGATCGTGATGGAGTGGAACCACCCGGTCACGTGAAGGGGCTCGGCAGACGAAAACTCCGCAGACCGGTGCGATCTGCGGAGTTGTGCATTCTGCCGTTTGGCGTTGGCGTTTACTGCAGGGTTTTCAGATAGGCGATCAGGTCTGCGCGCTGCTGCGGATTGCGCACGCCCGCAAATGCCATGCGGTTGCCGCGGATGAACTGGTTCGGGTTGGTCAGGTACTTGTCCAGATTTTCTTCCGTCCAGGTGAGATCCGAGCCGCGCATTGCCGGCGAATAGTTGAAACCTTCCGCGCTTGCAGCACGACGGCCGACGACGCCGAGCAGGCCCGGGCCGGTCGCTCGGCTTTCAGCGGTTGGGGTGTGGCAGACCGTGCACTGGCGGAAAACAGCGGCGCCGCGTGTTGCATCCCCTTCTTCGGCCTGGGCCGCGAAGGGGAGGATCAGCAGGGATGCCAGAAGAAGACGACGCATGGAAATACCTTCTCTGTGTAAGTATGAAGCGGGCCCGATGATGACCGGGAATGATGGCAGATTCTAGACATTTTCCTTAAAGTCTGTATTTGGTAAAATCAATACCAATTTATAGGAATTGTAGAATTCAACTTTATAGTTCTTTCACAATAAAAGGGTGCGCATTAAGAAAAAGTGACCGTGATAAGGGTGTGACCGCATTCACTGTCGTGACAAGGCGATGATGCTTTCGAGATGCGTCGACCATAAGAACTGATCGACGGGGGCTGCAGATACCGCCCTGAAGCCTGCCGCGTGCAGTTTTGCGCCGTCGTGCGCCAATGCCACGGGATTGCAGGAGACATAGATCACGCGTTTCAGCTTCGATGCGCAGATCTGCTCGATCTGTGTTTTGGCACCCGCATACGGAGGATCGAGAACGACGGCGTCGAAGCGGTCGAGCTCCTTGGGCAACAGGGGCTGGCGATTAAGATCGCGATGAAAGGGTTGCACGCGTCCGGTCTGCCGGCTGTTGCGCAAGGCCGTATCCAGCGCTTGATGCGCGTCGTGCGCGCCTTCGAAGGCATGCACCCGAAAGCGTTCCGCCAGTGCCAGACTGATGGTGCCGATGCCGGAAAACAGATCCGCCAACACGTGGTTCGGTTTTTTCAAATCGATCAGTGCCTGCATCACCGCGTGCACGATGGCGTCTTCGCCCAGGCGGGTGGCCTGCAGGAACGCGCCGGGGGGTGGCGATACCTGTACGTTCGCGAAGGTGATGGCCGGTTTGCGCAGCGCGGCGACCGGTTCTGGCGTGGCATTGCCCTGTGCCCAGGCAATGCGGGCGATATCCAGCTCGCGCGCGGTGCGGGCCAGCAACAGACGGTCCTGCGCTGAAAGCGGTTTGTCGGTGCGCAGCAACACGTCCGATCCGTTATCGAGCAGGTTGACGATCGCCGATCCCTCGCGCAGCAGGGCGTCCAGCGCGGTTGCGACGCGGCGCAGAGGCGCGATCAGCGCGACGAGTTCCGGTGCCAGAACGGCGCAGGCGTGGATATCCAGCGGCACACTGCCGTGGCGCGGATGAAACCCGGTCAGCACGCCGGCCCGGGTACGGCGCAGGGCCAGATCCATGCGCCGGCGCGTGCCGGGACCTGCGTGAACGATGGGGGCGATGGGGGTGTCGCGAAAACCGGCGCGATGCAGCGCTTCGGCCAGACGCGCAGCCTTCCACGCACCATAGGGGGCGTCGGCCCAATGTTGCAGCGTGCAGCCGCCGCAGGTGCCGAAATGCGCGCAACGAGGCGTCTGCCGGTCAGGGCTGCCGGTTTCGCGGCGGATCAGCGTGGCGGGCTTGCCGGGCCGGACGACGACCTGTTCGCCCGGCAGCGTGAAAGGCACGAAAACGGCGTCGCCGCCGGGCAGACGGGCGAACCCGTCTCCGCCGGCGGCGATTCCCTCGATCGTGACGGCCTGTGTCTCAGCCGCCAAATGCCGGAATTCCCGTCTGCGCGCGGCCGAGGATCAGCGCATGCACATCGTGCGTGCCTTCGTAGGTATTCACGGCTTCCAGGTTCATCACGTGGCGAATCACATGGTATTCGTCGGCGATGCCGTTGCCGCCGTGCATGTCGCGCGCTTCACGGGCAATGGCCAGCGCCTTGCCGCAGTTGTTGCGCTTGAGCAGCGAGATCATTTCCGGCGCGATCTTGTGCTGGTCGAACAGCTGGCCCAGCCGCAGCACCGACTGCAGGCCCAGGGTGATCTCGGTCTGCATGTCGGCGAGCTTCTTCTGGATCAGCTGTGTGGCGGCCAGCGGACGGCCGAACATCTTGCGTTCCATCGTGTAGCTGCGTGCCGCGTGCCAGCAGAATTCGGCGGCGCCCAGCGCGCCCCATGCGATGCCGTAGCGCGCGCGGTTGAGACACGAGAACGGACCGCGCAGCCCCTTGACGTGCGGCAACATGTTCTCGGCGGGGACGAACACGTCCTGCATCATGATCATGCCGGTGGTCGAGGCGCGCAGGCTGAACTTGCCTTCGATCTTCGGCGCGCTCAGGCCCTTCATGCCTTTTTCCAAAATGAAACCGCGAATGTCTCCGGCATCGTCCTTGGCCCAGACCACGAACACGTCCGAGATCGGTGAATTGGTGATCCAGGTCTTCGATCCGTTCAGCTGATAGCCGCCCGGCACCGACTTGGCGCGGGTGCGCATCGAGCCGGGGTCGGACCCTGCGTCGGGTTCGGTCAGGCCGAAGCAGCCGACGAATTCGCCGGTGCGCAGCTTGGGCAGATATTTGTCGCGCTGCGCGTCCGAGCCGAACGCCCAGATCGGATACATGACCAGCGATGACTGCACCGAGAACGCCGAGCGGTAACCGCTGTCCACACGTTCTACTTCGCGCGAGATCAGGCCGTAGGCGACGTACGAGATCCCGGCGCAGCCATGGCTGTCGAGCGTGGCGCCCAGAAAGCCCATTTCGGCGCCCATTTCGTTCATGATCTCGCGGTCGAATTTTTCATGCCGGTTGGCTTCCAGCACGCGGGGGAACAGCCTGCTCTGGCAGTATTCGTGCGCGGCGTCGCGTACCGCACGTTCTTCTTCGGTCAGCAGACTATCCAGCAGCAGGGCATCGTCCCATTTGAACGGGGCGAGGTTGGCCGATTTTGCGTTGAGCGAGCTCATGAATGTTCTCCCGGAAAGATTGCTGATTGCATATCTCTCCGTCCGAGGCCCGGCAAGCTGTCAAATGGCGAAAATCAGCCTGCTTCGACGTCCAGAGCGGTTTCCGCCGCCGCCGGGCGCACCCGGGCCGAGACAAGCATAAAGGCCGGAATCTCGCTGCCGAAGCCCAGAACGGCCGGTCCCAGATCGTCCTGCTGGCGGTCGCGGCGGCGCGGATGTTCGCGCGTGCGCTCGACGGGCTTCTCGCTGGCCGGTTTCTCGGCGGCTCGTTCCCGCTTGTCCGGGGTTTTCTGCTTCTGGGCGGGCTTGGCGGCGGATTGCTTGGCGGCAGCGGGCGATTTGCCGCCCTTGCCGCGGCCGCGCCTGCGGCCGGTCTCGTCTTCCTCGGCCCATTCCACTTCGTCGAGTCCCTCGATGGCGATGCGCTGGATCGGGGCGCCGGTCAGTTTTTCGATCGCTTCCACCGCCTTGCGGTCGTTCGGGTCGGCGATCGTGAAGGCGCGACCCTCGCGCCCGGCGCGGCCGGTGCGGCCGATGCGGTGCACATAGTCCTCGCTGTGGTGGGGGACATCGAAATTGAACACGTGCGACAGGCCGCCGATATCGATACCGCGCGCCGCCACGTCGCTGCAGACCAGCAACTGCAGTTCGCCGGCCTTGAATTTTTCCAGTGTGGCGAAGCGCATCGACTGCGCCAGATCGCCGTGCAGCGCGCCGACCTTGAAGCCGTGGCGGTTCAGGGATTTCCACAGGATGTCGACATCGCGCTTGCGGTTGCAGAAGATCAGTGCGTTGGAGACTTCTTCCTTGCGGATCATCCGGCGCAGCGCCTCGCGCTTGTCGTGTGTGGCGACCAGCGCCAGGCCGGCGGTGATCGTGGTGGCGACACTGGCCGGGCGCGAAACCGTGATCTGCTTCGGGTTCTGCAGGAATGCATCGGCCAGGCGCTTGATTTCGGGCGCCATGGTGGCACTGAAGAACAGCGTCTGCCGGTTGGCGGGCAGCAGCGAGACGATGCGCTCGACATCAGGGATGAACCCCATGTCGAGCATGCGGTCCGCCTCGTCGATCACCAGCACGCGGGTGTCGGTGAGCAGCAGGCCGCCGCGCTCGAACAGGTCGAGCAGGCGGCCGGGTGTGGCGATCAGCACGTCGACCCCGCGCATCAGCGCATCTTTCTGGTCGGTCATGCTTTCGCCGCCGATCAGCAGCGCATGGGTCAGCTTCAGGTGCTTGCCGTATTTCACGAAATTCTCGGCGACCTGCAGGGCGAGTTCGCGCGTCGGCTCGAGGATCAGGCTGCGCGGCATGCGCGCCCGGGCCCGCGAGCCGGACAGGATGTCGAGCATCGGCAGCACGAAGGATGCGGTCTTGCCGGTACCGGTCTGCGCGCAGGCCAGTACGTCGCGCGCCATCAGCACCGTTGGGATCGACTGTACCTGGATAGGGGTGGGAAACTGGTATCCTGCTTCCGCGACCCCCAAACAGACGGCTTCCGACAGGCCCAGATCCTCGAAGCGCGGCACGGGCGCTTCCTCGGCCACCTGCGCCAGAGGCGCCGTTTCGGCCTCGTGCATCGGCTGGGGGTCCTGTGCGCCGGGTGCGGCCGTGTCTGGGGTGGTCGGTTCGTTCAACAGTCTGTCCCTGGGTTATGCGGGTATGTGCGGCCACTGGGATGAACATGATCCATCCTGGCGCTGACATCTGGCGTATCGATAAATTGTCGCCAGAAGTCAAGGATTCCTGCCATGGACGGAATAGCGGCGGCGCAATACGGTGACGGCATGACACGGCGTATCCCCTTGCTTTTGCTGCCCGGTCTGTTGTGCGACGCGCGCCTGTGGCGCGATCAGATCGCTGCGTTGAACGATATTGCGGATGCGACTGTTGCAGACCTAACACAGGACGACAGCATTCCGGCCGTGGCGGCGCGGGCGCTGGCGGCGGTTCCAGCGCGGGATTTCGTTCTCGCCGGCCTGTCGATGGGCGGCTATGTCGCGTTCGAGATTCTGCGCCGTGCAGGGACGCGCGTACGGGGCGCCATGTTTTTCGATACGTCGGCGCAACCAGATACCCCAGAGCAGAGCCGTCGCCGCCGGGGGCTGATGGCGCTGAGCAAACGCGGGCAGTTTCGCGGCGTAACGCCGCGGCTGTTGCCGATGCTGCTGCATCCGGACAGGGCCGACGAACAGCCGCTGGCGGGCGAGGTGATGGAGATGGCGGACCGGGTCGGTCATGCGGCTTTTCTACGCCAGCAGACGGCGATTATGAATCGTTGCGACAGCCGCCCCGACTTGCCGGGCCTGCGCATGCCGGTACTGGTCGCTGCCGGCCGGCAGGATGCGCTGACTCCGTTAGAAAAGGCCGAGGAGATCGCCGCAGGGCTTCCCGATGCGCGTCTGGCGGTTATTGAAGATGCAGGGCATCTGCCGACCATGGAACGTCCCGCAGAGGTCTCTGCACTGATGCGGGATTTTCTGTTGTCGCTATGATATGATCCGCCATGCAGCGGTCGTGAAAATCGTGAGACATAACTGTCCGTTGCGGGATGGCACTGATGAAGAACGTTGTTCTTTCCGGCTGGATGGCCGCCGTGTTGCTGGCGGTTGTGTTACTGGCAGCAGCGCCCGCAATGGCGGGCGGCGGCGTTTCGGTCGGCGTGGGAATCGGGATCGGCATCGGGCCGGGATGGCGCGTGTATCCCCATCCTTACCCGTATCCGTATCCGTATTATCCGCCGTCTCCGTTCGGTCCTCCCGCTTATGGACCGGATTATTATCCGCCCCCCGGAGTCGAATATGTGCCGCCGCCGGACGTCGATTACGCGCCGCCCGCGCAGACGTGCTATGCGGGACCGTATATATGCCAGCTCGGAACGCCACAGCCGGCGGGGTCGCCATGTTCGTGCCCGGTGCAGGGAACGACGCGGGCTTTCGGTTATGCCGGGAATTGACCGCGCCGGCCGGAATCCACCCAGAGCTACATTTTGACGTGCGATCTATTCCCTCTTTCAACGCGGCGGTTTTGCATAAATAAGACGGCTGGAGTTGATGGGGCACGCCATGTCTGAACCGCATACGGAACGTCTGGCCGCGACCAAGGAGCGGGTTGCGCTGATGTCGGTGGCCGCCAGTGTGATGATCACGCTGGGCAAATTTGTCGCCGGGATACTGTCTGGGTCGCTGGCGCTGATGTCGGAAGCCGCGCATGCGCTGGTCGACACCGCAGCCACGATGGTGACGTATTTTGCCGTGCGGACCGCCAACGCACCGCCGGATGCCGATCATCACTATGGGCATGGCAAGTTCGAAAGCCTGGCGGCATTGCTGGAAACGGCGATCCTGTTCGTGCTGGCCGTGGTGATCCTGATCCAGGCCGCGGGAAGGCTGGCGGCGGGTGGAGGCGAGGTCGAGCCGACGATCCTGGCGTTCGCCGTGCTGGGTGTGTCGATCGTCATCGACGTCAACCGGGTCTATGTGCTGCGCAAGGCGGCGCGGGAAACCGGCAGCCAGGCGCTGGCCGCCGATGCGTTGCATTTCGCGTCGGACCTGGCCGGGTCGGTGCTGGTGGTGCTGGGACTGTTGGCGGCGGCGTTCGGGTTCGAGTACGGCGATGCGCTGGCGGCGATCGGCGTGGCGGTGTTCATCGCCATTGCCGGCTGGCGGCTGGGGCGGCGGACCGTGGACACGCTGCTAGATGCGGCCCCGAAAGGAGATGCCGAACGGTTACGTGGAGTGATCGCCGCCATTCCGGGGGTGGTCGAGATCGACGCGCTGAAATTACGCCCTGGCGGGGCCGAGAATTTCGGCGAGGTCGGGATCGTCATTTCACGCACGTTGCCGCTGGACAGGGTGGTGGCGCTGAAAGAGCGGATCGTTGCCACAGTGCAGCGCGACATGCCGAACATGCAGTTGACCGTCATCGCCGTTCCGCGTGCGCTGGATACGGAAACCGTGCTGGAGCGCGTGATGCTGATTGCCGCGCAGCGGCACTTGCCGGTGCATCACGTGACGGTGCAGGAAGTCGGTGGGAATCTGTCGATCAGCTTCGATATCGAGCTGGATGCGCGCATGCGCCTGCAGGATGCGCACGACCTGACCACGGAATTCGAAAGCGCGATCCGCGAGGAATTCGGCCCGGCGACCGAGGTCGAGACGCATATCGAACCGCTGGCGGTCGAGCATCTGCCCGGGCGTGAAACGGTCCCGCATATGGTACAGCGGATCGCCACGGCCTTGAACCGCATGGCGGCCGGGATCGGCACGATCAGCCATATTCACGATGTGCGCGTCCGCCAGAGCGATGCCGGGCTGGTGGTGAACTATCACTGCTGCGCCGATCCGATGCTGGACGTTGCGGCGGTTCATGAAAGCGTCGACGCGCTCGAACGCAGTCTGCGGATGGATTTTCCGGAAATACTGCGTGTGGTCGGTCATGCCGAACCGCTGAAGACGGCTACACCGTTGCCGCCGTGATTTCAGGCCGCCCGGTTGGCCAGACGGGTGGTGCGCAAATCGCCGCTCTGTTCCAGCAACGGATAGGCGATCGCCGCGATATGTGCGTCGAGGCGCTTCAGATCGCGCACGATGTCGAGCTCCAGCACGCTGCGCTCGACGCACGAGGCATCGCCTTCGCGGATGCGCTGCATATAGCGTTCGGTAATCGCTGCCTCGACGTCGCGGAACTGTTCCTTTTCCGCGACCAGTTGCCGGGCCGAGGCAAGGTCGGCCGACATGAACACCGCGACCGACAGCCGCAGATGGGTGAGCAGACGATCGTGCAGGGCGGAGATCTCGTCCATTTCCTGGGCCGGCAGACCGATCTGCAAACGAATGCGCTTGAGCGCCAGTTCCATCAGGTTTTTGTCCAGGATGTCGCCGATATGTTCGAGGTTGATCGCAAAACGCATGATCTCGGACATGCGTTGCAGATCGCTGGCGGGCATGCCTTCGTGGCCGATTCCAGCCAGATAGCGGTGCAGGGCGGCATGCAGCTTGTCGAGCACATCGTCCATCCGGCTGATGGCGGCGGCCCGATCGCGGTCGGTATGGCGGAAGGCAGCTTCGGATCCGCGCAGCATATCCTCGACCACATCGGCCATGCGCAGCACCTCGCGCGCGGCATTGGCCAGTGCGATGGGGGGAATGGGGGGGGCGCTGTCGTCCAGATACAGCGGGGTGGCCGGGTCGGCGGGATTGGCTTTTTCGGGCAGCAGGCGTTCGGTCAGGCGCGCGAGAGGGTACAGCGCCGGCAGGAACAGCAGCGACAGCACCAGGTTGAACAGCATATGGAAAACCGCGGCCAGTTGCGCGCCTTCCAGTCCGGCACGATCTGTCAGTGTCTGCGCGAAGATCCCCAGCAGCGGCAGCGCCAGAGCGACCCCGACCAGCCGGTTGCCGAGATTGGCGAGCGGTACGCGCAACCGCGCGGCATTGCCGCCAGTGGTGCCGCTTTCCAGCAACGGATTGACGGCGCTGCCCAGATTGGCCCCCAGCACCATGGCGAGCGCAGCGTCCGGCCCGATCGCACCGGTCGAGGCAAGCGACATGATGAACAGCATGGCCGCGACTGACGAGTGCGCTGCCCAGGTCAGCACGGCGGCAACCAGCAGGTTGATAACCGGGTCGGCCGAGACGGCATGCAGCAGGTCTTTCAGGGCCGGCAGGCTTTCCACCGGCTCCATGGTGACGGTCAGCAGATGCAGCGACAGCAACATCAACCCCAAGCCGATGCTGGCGCGTCCGATATCGCGCAATCGTGTGCGCTGCCCGCGCCGGAACAGCAGGATACCCAGGACGATCAGCACGGGGAAAACCATGGTAATGTCGAAGGACAGCACTTGCACGATCAGCGCGGTGCCGACATTCGCCCCCAGCATGACGGCGATGGCCGGCCCCAGCGTTACCGCACCCGCGGTCGTGAACGATGTGACCATCATGGCGGTGGCGGTGCTGCTCTGGATGGCGGCGGTCACGCCGATGCCGGCCAGAAAGGCGGCGACACGGTTGGACAGCCGGGTTTCCATCCAGCGGCGCAGGCCGGTGCCGAAAGCGCGCATGATGCCGCTCTGCACCATGTGAATGCCCCATAACAGCAACGCAACTTCGCCGGCCAGGTGAAGAAGAACCTGAGTAGCCGTCATGCTGAGACCCTTGTTTCCAGGAGCCGAGGGCAGAGTAATCTCTGAACCGACTGAAAACCCGAAGATTCAGTCAAGCATCAATGCGGATGAATGCACAATGTTACTTAGGCGGGAAAATGATCTTTCGACTATGGGTGACGACGCCTGTGCAGTCCAGTAGAGTATCCTGCTGAATACGAATAAAGCAGGAGTTTGTGCCGGATGCTGGTCTTGTATACATGGGGTGAAACGGACGGGCGAAAGCCGTTGATGCTCCTTGAAGAGCTTGGGCTCGCTTATGAAATCCGGCCGGTGGACATTGAAGGACGGGCACAGTTCGAACCTTCGTTCCTGAAATTGAATCCGCTGGGCAAGGTGCCGGTCCTGGAGGATCCGGATATCGGGGTGCTGACGGAAAGCAATGCCATTCTGTATCATCTGGCGACGGTTACCGGCAGGTTTCTCGGCATCGGGGCGTCGTATCTGCGTGTGGTCGAATGGTTGTTCTGGCAGGCGTCGAATTGCGGACCGGCTTTGACCGATTACTGGTTCATGAAGCATAGCGGGCAGGATATGTCGCTTCATGCGATCGACTATTTCCGCTCAGAGACCGAGCGGTGCCTGAAAGCGCTGGAGACGACGCTGTCGGACCGGAAATACCTGTCGGATGAATTCAGCATCGCCGATATCGCCATGTTGCCGCATGTGCGTCGCGAACTGGCCGAACCCGAGCACGCCGACAAATGGCCGGCGATTCGGACCTGGATGGAGCGGTGTGTGGCCCGGCCGGGGATTCTGAAGGGGTTGACCATGGAAATCCGGCCGAGTTAGGCCGGTTTCTTAAAAATCCGCATGATCGGGCGCCTGCTTCGTTGACGCGGGCAGGCGGTGCCCCTACAAGCCCCCTCTGCAAACGCCGTGGCACGGGTTCGTGCATGGTTCCTCCCGGCGGAGGGGTGGCCGAGTGGCTGAAGGCGGCGGTTTGCTAAACCGTTATACGCTGTCAAGGCGTATCGTGGGTTCGAATCCCATCCCCTCCGCCAGTCCACCTTTTCCCGGCCGATCAGCACCGATCCTCTCTGCCGGTCCGCCGCAGATTTTCGTGTCAGCCCCGATCTGGACAGCGCCCCCCTTAGGATGCGGACTCATAACCAGAAACTGATAGCTGCTGCGAGGTGTATGGCACCGAGAAAGTTGGCAGCCAGCCTGTCGTAACGCGTCGCGATGCGCCTGAAATCCTTGAGCCGGCAGAACATGCGCTCGATGGCGTTA
>JAVBUO010000057.1:0-2843 GCA_031555315.1 Acetobacteraceae bacterium | reverse complement strand
CACTGGGGAAACCAGTGCAGCAATGGTGGTTGCGTTTGGTACAGCCTGAGGTTTTGCCGCCGCTGGCGCCGCTGCTGCTGGAGCAGAGGTTGCTGCCGCTGCCGCTACCGGCCCGGTGGTTTTCATGGCGTTAGCAATTTTTTCTGCCACGAAGCCAACGATAATCTGCACGCTGGTTTTGTTCAGACGGATAACACCAGATGCACCCAGACGTTTTGCCAGCGCTTCGTTCACCAGGGACGAGTCTTTTACGTTCAGACGCAGACGGGTGATGCACGCATCGATACCGGTCAGGTTGTCAGAACCACCGACAGCAGCGATGTACTGACGCGCCAGACCTGTAACGTCCTGGTCTTTATCCGCGCTCACATTCACGTCCTGACCATCCGCTTCGCTACCGGCAACAGCCAGTTCACGACCCGGGGTCATCAGGTTGAATTTGGTGATAGTGAAACGGAACACCACGTAGTAGATAGCGAAGAACACCAGACCTTGTGGGATCAACATCCACCAGTGGGTCGCCAGCGGATTACGGGAAGAAAGCACCATATCCACCAGACCCGCACTGAAGCCGAAACCGGCAATCCACTGCATACTTGCAGCGATGAACACGGAGATACCGGTCAGCACGGCGTGGATCACATACAGTACTGGTGCCACGAACATGAAGGAGAATTCCAGCGGCTCGGTGATACCAGTGAAGAAGGCTGCGAACGCACCAGCCAGCATGATACCCAGCACTTTTGCTTTGTTCTCTGGACGCGCGCAGTGGTAAATAGCCAGCGCTGCACCCGGCAGGCCGAACATCATGATTGGGAAGAAGCCCGCCTGGTAACGACCGGTGATACCCACAACCGCTTTACCTGCTTCGATGGACTGTGCGCCACCCAGGAAGTTAGGAATATCGTTAATACCGGCAACGTCGAACCAGAATACGGAGTTCAGCGCGTGGTGCAGACCAACCGGGATCAACAGACGGTTGAAGAACGCATACACGCCCGCACCGACAGAACCCAGTTTCTGAATGTGCTCACCGAAGTTCACCAGACCATCAAAGATAACCGGCCAGATGTACATCATGATGAATGCGACAGCAATCATCAGGAAGGAGGTCAGAATCGGCACCAGACGGCGGCCGCTGAAGAAGGACAGCGCTTTTGGCAGCTCAACGCCGCTAAAGCGGTTGTACAGTTCCGCAGAGATGATACCGACGAGGATACCCACGAACTGGTTTTCAATTTTCCCGAATGCGGCAGGAACCTGATCCAGAGGGATTTTCTGAATCATGGACACCGCAGCTGGGGAGCAGAGGGTGGTTAACACCAGGAAACCGACAAAGCCGGTCAGCGCAGCTGCACCGTCTTTATCTTTGGACATACCATAAGCCACACCAATCGCGAACAGGACTGACATGTGATCGATAATGGCGGAGCCCGATTTAATAAACAGCGCTGCCAGAGCGTTATCACCGCCCCAACTTACCGGGTCAATCCAGTAACCGATACCCATTAATATCGCTGCGGCAGGCAGCGTGGCAACCGGCACCATAAGCGCGCGGCCAACCTTTTGTAAATAACCTAGAATACTCACTTTCTTCCCCCTATGAGACCCCGTTTAAGGCACGTTCTCAGCTGTGTTTTTATTGTGTCACTAACCTATAACAACGGTTGATGATTCACTGGCATTCTGAGTGTGTGAAAAATTAATTCGTATCGCAAATTAAACACGTATTTTTTGTGATTTTTGTCACCAAATATCGTTATTAACCCTCCCTTTCACTGGCTAACAGTGAAAACTTATTTTATCATTCAAAAAATCAAGACGGATTCATCCAGCCTGACAGGTTCCAGGTTACTCTTAGTTCAGGTTCGAGAACCATCCGCCCACTTTTTTACTTTAACTCTAGAGGTGAACAATGAGACTGATTCCCCTGGCAACAGCTGAACAAGTCGGTAAATGGGCCGCTCGTCATATCGTTAACCGCATTAATGCGTTCAAACCGACCGCCGATCGTCCTTTCGTTCTTGGTCTTCCGACTGGCGGCACACCGCTGACCGCATACAAAGCATTGGTTGAAATGCACAAAGCGGGCCAGGTTAGCTTCAAACATGTTGTGACCTTCAACATGGATGAATATGTTGGCCTGCCAAAGGAACATCCTGAGAGCTATCACAGCTTCATGCACCGCAACTTCTTTGATCACGTTGATATCCCAGCTGAAAATATTAACCTGCTGAATGGAAACGCGCCTGATATTGACGCAGAATGCCGTCAGTACGAAGAAAAAATCCGTTCTTACGGTAAAATCCACCTGTTCATGGGTGGCGTGGGCAACGATGGTCATATCGCGTTCAACGAACCAGCGTCTTCTCTGGCTTCCCGTACCCGTATTAAGACGCTGACCCATGACACCCGCGTGGCAAACTCCCGTTTCTTTGACGGAGACGTGAACCAGGTTCCAAAATACGCCCTGACCGTTGGCGTAGGCACCCTGCTGGATGCCGAAGAAGTGATGATCCTGGTACTGGGCGGCGTGAAAGCGCAGGCACTCCAGGCTGCCGTTGAAGGCAACGTTAACCACATGTGGACCATCAGCTGCCTGCAGCTGCATCCTAAAGCCGTCGTCGTGTGTGACGAACCGTCCACGATGGAGCTGAAAGTGAAAACGCTGAAATACTTCAACGAGTTAGAAGCAGAGAACATCAAAGGTCTGTAATTGAATAACCGCCTCTGTATGCAGGGGCGGTCGCTTTTTTTAAAACCGGGGTAGGTTTGTTCGATTTAAACCACAGTCGGGTTTATAACGGCCCATAAAATAATGAATAACACCCCAATTTTATAGC
>JAVBUO010000015.1:0-14788 GCA_031555315.1 Acetobacteraceae bacterium | reverse complement strand
CCCCCCCCCCCCCCCCCCCCCCCCCCCCCCCCCCCCCCCCCCCCCCCCCCCCCCCCCCCCCCCCCCCCCCCCCCCCCCCCCCCCCCCCCCCCCCGCCCCCCCCCCCCCCCCCGCCCCCCCCCCCCCCCCCCCCCCCCCCCCCCCCCCCCCCCCCCCACCCGCCCCACCCCCCCCCCCCCCCCCCCCCCCCCCCCCCCCCCCCCCCCCCCCCCCCACCCCCCGCCCCGCCCGACGTTGCGGCTTTACTCTCGTCGAACTCCTCGTCGTAATCGCGATTATTGGTATTTTAATCGCATTGCTCCTCCCTGCGGTTCAAGCCGCACGGGAAGCCGCTCGGCGGATGCAATGCACGAATCATCTTAAGCAGATCGGTTTGGCGATCCACAACTTCCACGACGCGCACGATCGTCTTCCTTTCCACGGTTGGGATCCGAATTGGACCACGGCGTTTACCTGCCCCGAAGTGTGCGGCGGAGAGCGTATGCACGGGACCGACGTTTACTCGGCTCACACTTCCTTGTTGCCGTTTATCGAACAAATGGCGATCCATTCGACGCTCACCTCCGGGCTTCAAACTGCTGTTGCCATGAAAGACGACACGGCGGAGTATACTCCTGTTCCGTGGCGCCAGGGTAATGTGAAGGACGCCAATGGCGGCGAGTATCCCGATCCGTTCGACTCGGGAATTCCCTACTTCATTTGCCCTTCGGACGGCAATGCCAAAAAAAGCGGCAATGAAATCGGTCGAACCAACTACATGGCCAACTGTTTCGGCGATTCGCACGCTCCGGACGATTGGCCGGGCCGCGGGGTGTTCGGCTGGGGACAGACCGGTCGTGGCGGCGTCAGATCTTTCGCGTCGGTTTCCGACGGATTAAGCAATACCATCTTTTTTGCGGAATCCTGCACCTCGGCTTCTCGTGGGCATACCAACCCTGGAAACGACGGCAAAATCAAATCCGGTATGGTGAGCAGTTCGGTGTTTTATACGGACACGATCGTTCCCCAAACTTGTGCGGAACATCGCGGTCCCAACGGAACATTGCGAACGGACATCAACGGCGCCACCTTGTACGACACGCGCGGACAGCGCTGGGGAGATGCCCGCGCCGCCTACACGCGATTTAACACGATGATCCCGCCGAACGGCCCGTCCTGCACCGCTTCCGCCTTGGAAGTTTGGGCCATGGTCAGCCCGTCCAGCAACCATACAGGCGGTATCAACGCCGCTTACGGTGACGGATCCGTTCACTTTATTTCCGATACGATCGGTTGCGGTCGTCTCGACCTGAAACTCGGTGAAGATCAGGGTTACACCTCTTCGCCGACACGCAACTGGAGCGGCCCGTCCACTTACGGTGTTTGGGGTGCTCTGGGAAGTCGAAGCGGCGGCGAATCCGCTTCCGCTCCGTGATCTTATTCGGGTCGTATGTGTTTTAATTGAACTTTCGACGGGGGAACGGAGGCCCGTTCCCCTTGTTTTTTCAGGAGATTATATTCCAATGAATCGTTGTTTGTCTCTGCTGTTGACCTGTATCGTATCGGTTTCGCTCCTTGCCCTTTCGGGTTGTACTTCGAAGGCGTGCAAAGTGACTGGTGTGATTAAGATGGACGGCGAACCGATCGAAGGTGTGAGTATTTCATTCGTTCCCAAAACGGATGGTCAAGGCGAGCTGGCTGCGGGAACTTCCGTAGCGGGCGGGGCTTACGAGATCAAAACGCTTTCCGGCGATATCGTCGACGGAACCGTTCCGGGCACGTATACCGTGGTCCTCCGCAAATCCGAAGTGCTCTGGGACGGAAAATCTTGGATGCATCCGGCGGGAGGAGGCGAGCCTGTCAAATCGACGACCTTGAAAGAGCTTTTGCCGAAGCAGTACACCAGCTCCGCGACTTCGCCTTTTACCGCGACGGTCGAAAAAGGAAAACCGAACACTTTCGATTTCGATATCAAATCGAAGTAGTGCCGGACTACGCCGGATTTGAATTGGTGTTCCTCATTTCAGGGGGATTCCGTTGTGAGTCCGGCGGAACCTGCCGCCATGCCGTGTGACGGTCTCCAATGAACAAATCGTTGTTTTTTCCTCCGACTTCCAGGGCGCTTCCGAACGGGCTGCTCGCGATCGGCGGTGAATTGGAACCGGTTTGGCTTCTTGACGCCTATACGCACGGAATTTTTCCCTGGCCGATCACCGAACGAAACAGCGAGCGTTCTCAACTCGCCTGGTGGTCGCCGAATCCCCGAGGAATCTTTCAATGGGATCGGTTCCACATTCCGAAACGTTTGCAGCGAACGGTTCGAAGCGACCGATTCGGGATCACCTGTAATACTGACTTCGAGGGTGTCCTACGGGGCTGCGCCCGGCCGCGAAAAGATGAAGCGGAAACCTGGATCACGCCGGAAATGATCGACGCGTATCTCCGACTGCACGAACTCGGTTGGGCGCACAGCGTCGAAGCGAAACGCGACGGTCGACTCGTCGGCGGTGTGTACGGCGTTGCGATCAACGGTTTTTTCGCCGCCGAATCGATGTTCTACGACGAACCGGACGCCTCGAAAGTCGCCCTCGTCCGGCTTTTGGATCATTTGTTCGTTCGCGGATTTCGTTTGGTCGACATCCAGATGATCACCGCGAACACCGCACGATTCGGCGCAACGGAAATACCGCGTCGGGAATACCTGCGGCGACTGAAAGAATCCCTCAAAGACAAACAGGTCGCTTTCGGAAACGAAATCGGCGAATACACCGGTTGAGACCGGATTCTTCGGAGTACCTTGGGCGAACAAAACGGACATGGAACTTTTCGTCGAATCCTTAGAGGGGACGCGGTAAAATGGGTAAACAGACGAACAAGGGTTGGAAAACTGGGAGCGGAAAACGTGGTCCCCTCGCCCCCGGAATACCGGGGAGAGGGGACCGGCGTTTTGGCGGTTTCAACCTGTTTATTCTACCTGAATTACCGATGCCCCTCTTATGTCGTTGGACTTCTTGATATTAACGGTCATTCGGATAAAATCCAGTGGATTGCGATTGTGCTGAAAGTTCTGTACGGCTTTCGATTCAAGATTTCGAAACGGTGAAACCATGTCAACGTCTTTGCCCCGGGATTATACGAACCATATATTCGGCGATTATCACTTGCTTCGAAAAATCGGAACCGGGGCGATGTCGGATGTTTATCTGGCGCAGCAGCAATCGCTGGCCCGACAGGTCGCGGTGAAAATCCTGAAGCCGGAGTTGGCGGAAAACGAAAACGGCGTCAAACGGTTCGTCCGGGAAGCGAAAGCGGCGGCGCAATTGGTCCACCCGAATATCGTCCATATTTATGAGGTGAATTGCGTTGACGGACTCTGGTTCATCGCCCAGGAATATGTGCCCGGTTTGAATCTGCACGCATTCCTCCAAAAACACGGCCCGCTTTCCCCGCGGCAGGTTACACTGATCCTTTGGCAAGTTGCGCTCGCCCTGCAGAAAGCGGCGCAATCGGGAATCGTTCATCGTGATATCAAGCCGGACAATATTCTCCTGAGCGATTCCGGCGAAATGAAGGTTGCCGATTTCGGATTGGCGCATGTCGGAACAACGTTGACCGACGACAAAGCGTCCCTGACGCAAACCGGTATGACGCTCGGAACGCCGCTTTACATGAGTCCCGAGCAGGCGGAAGGAAAACCGTTGGATCATCGGAGCGATATTTACTCGCTGGGGATCACGGCGTATCAACTTTTGTCCGGTTCGCCGCCGTTTCGGGGGGATACCGCGATTGCGACAGCGCTTTTGCACCTGAACAAGACGCCCGAACCGCTGCAATACGCTTGCCCGGACGCGCCGCCGAAGTTGATCGATATCGTTCACCGCATGATCGAAAAATCTCCGGACAAGCGGTATCAAACGATCCCGAATCTGCTCGACGACATAAAGTCGCTGCTCAAAGAATCGTTCGAGGACAGTTTCGATTCGGCCCGTTTTTCCCAAGCCGGTGGGACCGGAAGTTGGAATTCGGATCCCGGCATGTCCATTCCGATTCCGCTCGTCGATTCCCGAAACACCGCCCTTGATCAGGCAAGGCGGCATCTGGCGCAATCGATGCGTCTGGAAAAACTGTCCCACAGTCGCAAACGATCCCTGGGACGGATCGTTTTTTGTACGGTTGGCGCGATCCTGTTCGGAGCGTTTCTTGCTTTCGCCAAGATGCACGCTTCCATGCCGCATTTCCCGCCGCCGGACGGGGAGACCGTTCCCAAAATGGATTCAATCGCCGCCCAGTGGATCACCGCGTCCCAGTTGGGAACGGAGGAAGGTTGGAAAAGCGTGATCTCCTACGACGGGGAAGAAAACGCGAAAAGTATTTGGAGCTATAAAGCCCGGCAGCAGTTGGCGATTCTCTATATGAAGAAGAACGAGCCGGAAAAAGCGCTCGACGTCTTTCTTTCCTTTGCCGACCAGCCCGATTACGAACCGTACGCCAAATCGTTCGGTTGGGCGGGTTTGTTCTGGTACTACGCCAAACGGGGCTATCCCGTGATGACCAACGAGGCGTTGACGAATTTCCTGGCCGTTTCCAGTACGATTTCCTCCCACTCGTTGGATGAACCGACCAATTACGTATTCGACGAAGCGACTTCCCTGACGCGGCGGAAGGAGAAGTGATTGGTTGGCCCGGTTTTTTGGGGGGAAATGTCGCCTTTCGAATCAGAGCCGCGCACGAAGTAAGCGGTATTGTGGTTTACTCAATGTAAAACATTGCGATACAATCGACTCGAACACCGCTTACTACGTGCGCGGCTCTGATTCGAAATGGGCCTGTTTCTATTTGTTCGGACCAAACCAAATCTCTCGCTATGTTGCGTCTATTCGTTTCGGTTTTATTTCTCTTGGCCGCTGTTTCGGTTTGTTGCGGAGCCGTCGAACGGGACCGGACGCTTCGGTTCATCGACGGTCTGTTGCAGCGGGGGCTGTTCGTTTCGGCGATTCGGTTTTGCGAGACGGAATCGAAAAAAGCGAACGACAATCCTGAGCAAGCCCTGTTTTACGTGTCGGAAAAAATTCGCGTTTTGAACCGCTTGGCGCTGACCCGACCGAAACTCCAGCGGGAGCCGATCCTGCGACAAATCGAAGAGCTCGAAAAGCAATGGAAGCCGGAAACGGACCGGCTCAGCGCAACGGGCTCCTTCGAGGCGTTTCAATTTTCCTACCAACTCGCGCTGTCCGATCTGGAAGTGGGGGAAATAACGAGACTTGAGGAAAAGACCGGCGCGTCGAACGAGGAAAACCGTTCCGGTTTTTATCTGGAGCGGGCCAAAGAGCGTCTGGGCAACCTTTTCAAAACGGTGAGCGAACGAATCGCGGACCCGTCGATTCCTCGATCGAAAATCGACGCACTGGTCGCGATCCGCTTGCAAATCGAATTTCAAACGGCGAAGATTTGGCGAACACTCGGGTCCGGTTTCGAGCGGGAAACTCCGGAGCAGCTCGATTGTCTCCAGAACGCGCTTCGAGGTTTTTCGCAGTTGGCCGTCTTGGAGGGAAACGATCCGATCCTTCTGCAAAGTCGTCTGGAGAAAATCGCGTGTTTGCGGCAGATGCACGATCTTGACGCCGCGGGAGAATCGCTCGACCGCTTTCTTCAACGCAAAGACGAGTTGTCCGAAAACGACTTGATCCAGGCGACGGCGGAAGGAATCCGGCTTCATTTGGCACGGGGAGATATTTCACAGGCGGTCCAATGGTCGGATGTCGAGCCGCAAGACCAGAGTAGTCCGCGGCGTCCCGATTTCGATTTGGCCCGGCTGGAAGCGTATTTGAGCCGATGGAAACACGCCGACCGCGCCGGGGATAAACAGGCGAAAGAACTTTTGAACCATGCCCTGGAATTCGCCGGACGGATGGAATCCCGCGACGGACCTTATTGGGGACGCCGGGCGCAAATGCTCGTCGCGGAAAGTACGAAAAACGAAACAAGCGGCGGTTTCGGCGTTTACGTCCAGTTGGCCGAGGACGCGTTTCGCCGGGAACAGTTTTCCGACGCGCTGCGGTACTACGATCTCGCGTCCGATGCGGCGGAGCAAGCGGACGATTCGGCGACCGCGTTTCGGTGCGCTTTGGCGGCCGCGGCAATCGAAAGCCGCTTGGCCGGCTCGGAAAACGACGACGCCGACGATCGCGACCGGGCGGCGCAAAAACGATTCTGTGACGCCGCGAAAAAATGGCCCGACCTCGACAAGGCCGCGGACGCTTATCTTTTCGGACTGAATCACGCTCAAAAATCGGTCGATGCGAAAAAAATGTCGGTCGGCGATTTCATCGTTCTGCTTGTCGACTTCACGAACCTCTGGCCGCAATCGCCGCGGCGCGATGAGATTGCCCGAAAGGCCGCGGCGCTACTCGAAAGCGAAGGGCGGTTCGACGAAGCGTTTGCCGTTTCTCCGGAATTCGAGGGACGTACGAAAAAACGGACCGCCCTCCAAAATCTGGTCGAGCAGGGACAAAAAGAGGAAGCGATTCGACAAGGGCAAACGCTTTGGGAACAGAATTCCGACGATCCGGCGATTACGGAAATCTACGGCGATCTGCTCGCGGAGTCCGAATCGCGGGAACAGCGGCAGGCGGCGCTCGATTTTTGGCGCGCGGTTGAAAAACGCCTGGAACAACCGGGAGGTCCACCGAAAACCGAACCGGAAAACGACCTGTATTGGAAAGCGAAAGAAATGATCGTCCGGCTCCATCTCAAGCTCGGCAATACGGACCAGGCTCAAAAACTGATCGACCTGATTCGCCTGCTACACCCGGAACAAAGCTCGCGATTCGAAGGGTTGGGCAAGTAAGGCTTCCGCCGAAAAACAAATATTTTCACCGCCAACGGAGCTGTCCTCGCATGATCGCTTGGTTTTTCAATCCGATTCTCGTTCGTGAACTGCGGCAGGCGGTTCGGAACCGGGTGATTCTTTATGGGCTGCAATTCTATCTGCTCACGCTGGTTTTCGCGTTTTTTTACACGATCTTCGTGCGGTCGATCACAACGTCCAACGACATGGAGTTGGGCGGTACGCTGTTCCCGATCCTGTTGAATCTCACGTTTTACACGACGCTCCTTTCCGTCGTCGTTTACGGAGCGGGTCGGCTTGTTTTCGAGCGGGTTCACGACGATCTGATGTTTTATTCGACGATCGGCCCGATCGGCTTCGTGTTCGGAAAAATGACCTGCGGATTCGTGATCTCGTTGATGTTTTACAGCGTCAGTTTTCCGTTCATCACGCTCGTTTATCTGCTTCGCGGCGTCGAAATCACGACGATGCTCCTTGCGACCGGGTACTCTTTTTGTACGGTGCAACTGATTCTGCTTTTGGCAATCGTTTTTTTCGCCGGGGCCGATTCTTGGATTTCCGCGATGCTCCGGCTCGTCGCATTTCTGTTCTGCGGCGGCGGGCTGTTCGGGTTTTCTGCTATGGTACTTTACTCCCTGGTTCTGACCGGGCAGTACGACAGCAACTTTCAGAGTTTTTGTTTTATCTGTCTCGCACAATTCCTGCTGCTTCCGATCCTGCTCTTTTTTCTGGCGAGTTGTCAATTCTCGCCGGTTGAAGCGAATCGGATGTGGGCGTTTCGCGTTGCGGCAACCGCGATTCTGATCCCCTCGTTCCTGATTTGTTTGTTTTTGACGATGTCGAATTCCTCAATCCCCGGCGATTGGGAAAGAATTTTCACACAATGGATTGTCTTCACTTTCTATCCGTTCGTTTTCTTTTGTTTTCTCGCGATGCATGAACGGGAACGGTACGGTTTTCGAATGCGTCGCAATATCCCGCGGTCTTTTCTCGGGCGGCTTATCGCGTTTCCGTTTTACACCGGCGATTACAACGCCCTGGTATGGTTGACCTGCTGGATCGTGCCGGTGATCGTCGCCGTTCCGATTTGCGAAACGGCAATCCATTATTTCGGTTACATGAGTCTCAAACGGCTTTCCCCTTGCTTTGCCGCCGCTTTGCTCACTTATGCTTACGTTTCGTTCACGCTGTACCTGTGGTCGAGATTTCTGTACCGTCGCGTCGCCAAAGCGTGGATCGGGGCGATCACGTTTTCGTTGCTCGTCGCCGCCTTTATCGGCAATTACACGATCATTTACCTGACAGCCGGCGATATTTTCCTGTCGCAACTCCTTAGCCCGTTTTTCCTGCTCATACCGAACTATCTTTGCTTTATGAACGTGAACTACTACGACCGCGAGTGGACGGTTCAACTTTATTTTTCGCTGGGCGTTTTCGTGCTCTTTCTCGGTGTCAATCTCCGGGAAACCGTACGCATGTTCCGAACCTTTCGCCGTTGGGACGGGGAAACGACCGAGAACACGCTGGAACCGGAGTGAAATTTCGCTCTTTTACGGTTTCGCGATTTTTCTTATAATTCCGGCCCGGGGACTGCGCGGTGCTTCGTCCCCGGCTCTTTGGGAAAGATTTTTTATGGTGTTGATCCTGGTTTTCGTTTTGCTGTTGGTCACGGGGCCGCTTTTTGCGGAATCGGGGCATGTCGTCGTCGTTCATCCGCCGATGTTTCGGGCTGCTTTGGAGCCGTGGATTCAGCACCGCTCCGGGCAGGGGTACACGATTCATCTGCTGGAAACGGATTCGGAAACCGGCGAAGACGAAATTCTCCAAGCAATCCGGGAGCAAGCGGCGGAAAATCCGCTCCGGGCCGTCCTGCTCGTCGGGGACACCTATTCGACGAATCCTAAAACCGAAACGATTCCGTCCCCGTTGGTTCAGCCGAGAGTGATCGGCAGGTTCGGCGAAGAGCAGCATATCGCTTCCGATTCCGTGTACGGCGATCTGGACGACGACGGACTCCCTGAAATCGCGGTCGGACGCTTTTCCGTGCAGTCGGTCGCCGAGTTGGACGCGATTGTTCGCAAGACGATCCGTTATGAAAGCGGCGAAAATCCCGGTCCCTGGTCGCGACGGATCAATTTCGTCGCCGGAGTCGGCGGGTTCTCGCCGGTGCTCGACGGATCTATCGAGTCGGCGGCGCGATACATCCTTTCCCGAACGATTCCGCCGGAATATGACATCACGTTGACGCAATCGGATGTGAAAAGCCCGTACTGTCCCGCTCCGAACCGGTTTCGTCATGAAACGATCGCCCGATTGAACGAAGGGCCGCTCTTTTGGGTCTACATGGGACACGGAACGCACCGAACGCTCGATTCCGTGTTCACGCCGGATCGACCGGAGCAGGTTTTTCCGATTTTCGACGACGGCGACGCCCAATACGTTTCCTGCAACCGGGGACTTCCGATCGCGGTTTTTTTGTCGTGTTATACGGGGGCTTTGGACGCCGTCGAAGATTGCGTCGCCGAGGAACTGCATCGCCGTGAAAACGGTCCGGTCGCCGTTTTTGCTGCCTCCCGGACGACCATGCCGTATGGAATGAGCACGCTCGGAATCGAATTGATCGAAGAAACGTTTCGCCCGAAACAAAGCAACAAACCGACGCTGCTCGGGGATGTGATTCTTACGGCCAAGCGACGCTCCGTGCTTCGTCCGACCGAAATTTCGAAAACACCAAATGTCGGACAGGAGCGTTCGGTTCGAGAAATGGTCGATTCCCTTGCCAAGATGCTGGATCCGACCGGAAATCGTTTGGAAGAGCAGCGGAGGGATCATGTCCATCTTTTCCAACTGTTCGGCGATCCGCTGCTGCGGTTGCCGACGCCGCTTCCGGTACGTTTGGACGCTCCAGAAACGGCAAAACCGGATTCGACGGTCACGGTTCACGGTTTACTCCCCGATTCGGAAAAGGACGCGACCGGCAAACGCCGGGCGGTCGTGGAACTCGCGGTCCCGAAATCCCGCAACGTCGTTTCCATGCCGAAAAAACGGGCGTTTCATTTGACGGAAGAAAGCGTCCAGGAATTCAACACACTTTACGCCAAAGCGAACCAACGAGTGGTTTCCCGGGTGATTGCCGACGTTTCCGACCGGGAATTTTCCGTGGAACTGCCGATTCCGAACCGCTCCCGAGCCGAAAAAGGGGAGTACGATCTTCGCGTCTACTACGAAACGCCCGGCTCCTACGGTTTAGGAAGCCGGACAATCACGGTGAAGTGATGTTCAAGTGATGAAAAGATTGCGTTCGGTTGGAAACGGACGTATAATACCGGAGGTTGGAGAATGAATATTTCTTTTGTGAGCGTCCGATTGCGTGATATTTGCCTTTCCGATAAGAGTCGCAAGAAAGAATTCGGCGAAGTGGGAGCGAAGATACTGCGGCATCGACTGGAACAGTTGGCAAACGCGGCCAACCTGGAACAGATGCGTGTCTTGCCGGGCCACTGGCACGAGTTGAAAGGAACTCGTTGGGGACAACTGGCTGCGAATTTGGACGGTGCCAACCGTTTGATTTTCCAGCCGGACCACGATCCGATCCCCACGAAGCCGGACGGCGGATTGGATTGGAATCATGTTACGGCTGTCATGATCATTGAAGTTACCGATTACCACTAGTAGAAGAGAACCGATATGCTGGATACGAATAAAGATACCAAAGTGCCGTTTCTTTCGCCTTTCATTGTACCGCCGGGCGAAACGTTGGGAGAAAAAATCAGTGAAATGGGATTGAATGTCGAAGATTTCGCAGATCAGGTCGGTATGTCCGTCGAAGCCGTGATCCACCTCCTGAAAGGGCGACTCCCTCTGACTCCGCACATCGCAGTTAAATTGGAAAAAGCGACTCGGATTCCCGTTGATTATTGGAATCGAGCTGAAGCGAACTATCGAGAAAAACTGGGAAAACTTGACCTGGAATGATGTGGACTCCCCACGTCAATGTGCTGATTTGCTTCAATGGCACACGGAATAAACAGCCAACAAGAAATACACTTGAATGAAAAGTCGGCAGCGGCATATTGCGTGCCATGGTATACCTCCAATCGCCGGCTCTCTTGCGGCGGGGAGCGCGCCCCGCCGCTTTTTCATTCAAATGCCGCTAAAAATCATGGAAGGAATACCTTCACCGGAACGAATCGGACCGGGCCGATCAAGCCGGACGGGATCGGAGCTTCGTCTTTCGACCAGAGGTTCCACATGCAGAACGTCTGCCGTCCGTCCGGAATCGGTTTCTCCTCCTTCAACCACTGCGGCCAGTCGGAGAGCGTTCCGTTCGGTTGACGCTCCGGATCCTGCGGCAGTTTCGCATCGCCGATGAGCCGGTTCGGCCAGAGATTCGTGACGCGAATCTCCAATTCGTTCGGACCGTCTTTTTTCAGCCAATCGGTCACGTCGACGCTTTTCGCCGTTTTCCAAAGGACGCCCACCTCTTTGCCGTTGATTTTCAATTCGGCAATCACTTCCGCCGAACCGAGGTCGAGATGAATCCGTCGATCCGCCGCGAACATTTCCTTCGGAATTTCGACCGACGTTTTGTAAACGGCGGTTCCGCTGAAATATTTGATCGCGTCGTCCGTGGAGTCGCTCCAGGAAATCAGCTTCTCGAATTGCGTTTCCTTTTCCGGGAAAACGACGTTCCAGGGTCCGGAAACGTCCAGCGGTTCCGGGAGCGAAATTTCCGTCTCGATCTTTTTGCCGGATGCGAAAACGAGTTCGTATTTCCCGTTTTTCCAGAACAACATTCCCGCTCGGCCCCGGGGACAGACGAACGGTTCGATTTTCGTTTCGGCGAGAATCGCCTGCTCGAAATTCACCGGCGAGCCGTCGGTTCCGCTCCAGGATTTCTCTTGTCCTTCGAGTTCATACCGGACGGTGAGCGTTTTCACGACCTGGACCGCGGGATCCGGAATCGATTGGACGAGCCGCGAAACGAGAAAATTGTTTTCTCCCGCATCGAAAATCGACTGGAGTAAATCGCGAACGTCGACTGTTCTCGCGGCGTCGCCGGCCGGGCCGTATTTGGCGTCGAGAATCTTAATGACCGGGACGCGGTTGCCGAGATGGATCGTCCCGTAATCCTTGGCGGAAACCGTGTAGGTTTTATCATCGGCTTCGTACTCGACGGTCAAGGTCTTGACGCTCAAATGTTTCGGATCGCCCGACTCGGTGATTTTCGCGACGGGGATCGTCTTGATGCCCTGGTCGGCCATTTTCTGGACGATTTCCGTAACATCCCGGGTTGCGGCGGCATCGCCGGGGACGGCGTAGGTCGCTTTCAAAATTTTAACGGCCGAAAGCGACGACCGGGTCAAATCGGCAAGCGGCTTTCCTTCGTAAACGACTTTCGTAATCGATCGATTCGCAACGGCGGCAGGTGCTCCCCGACGAAAGACGACGAAGACCGAACCGGATTCTTCCAGCGGCAACAAAACCGACGTGGAGCCGTCTTTCGTGAGCGAAGCCGACGTTTTCGTAATCCGGCCCGTTTCCGGATTCCAGAGTTCCGGCGAACCGGTTGCGCGAAATCGGGCTTGCGTGAGCACGGCGTAATCGTTCGGATTGGCGACGAAATAGATATCCGCCTGGTTCGATCTGCGATGAATTACGTTCAGCGGCCGATCCGCGAGGAAGTCGGCTTCGACGCGCTGTTGGGCAAGGACCGATTCCGGCGTCTTGCCCCAAATCATCCGCCCGCGTCCGAAGCGGCGTTCGCCGGATACCGAGGCGTCCTCTCCCCACAGTTCGCTTGCCGTTTTCTTGACGCGTTCGTCCGCGGTCGGATAGTCCACCAGTCCGAACGAACCGATCGGGCGGTTGCCGATCACGGTCGCCCCGTCCCGGACGAGCTGCGCGACTTTGGCGATCAGTTGCGGCGTCATACGATCCCCTTGCGGCAGAACGAGAACGCGGTACCGCATTCCGCCGGGAAGCGTAATCCGGTCGCCGCGGACCGACATTTTCAGCACCGCGTCTGTCCCGCACTGGTCCCACGGATAACCGTTGCGCGGATGGTCCGAAAAACCCTGCGGCGAATCTTCCGGTTCGACGTAACAAATGTCGGCGACGTACGTTCCCTGTCGAAGCATATATTGACACCGCGTGAGGTAATCATGCCAACGCGGCGTCAACTCCCACCAGGTGTTCGTCCGTTCGTAATGCACTCCCCACGGTCCCATCATCAGGCCCGGCTTGATATCTTCCCAGGGCTGGAACGAATAGCGGTGAAACACGAAACGGTTGATCCCCTCGCAGAACGCCCGGTCGCCGAGCGATTTCATGTTGCCCGGATGTTTGAGCCAACGTTCGCTGTCGGTCGCCGTGAACGCTTCGGCTCCGACGATCGGCTTGCCGTAAACGTGTCCCGCCGACGCCATGCCGCGACAGGTTTCCAGAGCACCGCCGCCGATCCAGAATTCCCCCATCGGTTCGTCGCAAATCCCGGCGTATTCGATGTGATCGCACGGCGAACCGTACGCTTCGATCGTCAATCCCAAACCGTTTTGATGAGCGAGTTCGTTCATCCGGCGAACGTGGTTGTCCATGACCATTTCGGAAACGGTCCGGCGGAAATCCCACAGGAACCGGTTCGTGGTATCAGCGTCTTCGACGACGTATCCCGCGAAAACCGGCAGGAAGGGAAACACGTCGTATTTGCAGCGTTGCTCGAATTCCTTCCGCATGTCGGCGGTCCAGTTTTGCGAACCGTTTTCCCAGGAATCGATATGCGTGCGAATAAAGGTCTTGTTCCTGCCGGTCAGGTTCCGATTCTCCGCCGTGAGTCGTCCGATCTGTCCGGCGAACGCGGCGTCGGTACCTTTTTTGGACAGTTTGTCGCATTCGAGTCCGACCCCGTTGGAAATCGGCGGCGGGGAGCACATGACGCCTTTGCACGTGTGCCCGATTCGCAGAACGGTCCACTTTCCGTCCGGAAACGTCCAGGTCAGATTGCCGGCGGCGTCCATTTTGCCGGTCAGTTCGACGAGGTCCTTTTTCGCAACTGCCGCACCGGGCGAAACCTTGTCCAGCGGGGTATTGCGTCGGGAATTGTCCGGGGAGAGCGGTTCCTTGGTCGAAAGATCCTCCGGCGTCGGGAACGCCCAGACGACGATATCGTTGTAATAATCGAATCGGATTTCCGGTTGGGCCAGAGCGACGGTTTTTTCTCCCGGCCCGACGACTTCGGTTTCGGTCCAGGAGAGCATTTGCATCGCTTCGTCCGGTTTGATCCAAGGCCCGCCGCTGCCGTTCCAGCCGGGATCGTTGTTCATGTTGACTTCGATTCCGTTCCTTTTCGCTTCGGCGAGCATGTACGAATACATTTCCCGCCAGGGATCGCTCAGGAAATCGACGGGGCCGCGGGGCGCGCCCTGACCGACTTCCATGATAAGTACGCCGCTAACGCCGACCCGTTTCATCGCTTCCAGATCGGCTTTAATTCCTTCTTTCGTCAGATTACCGTTGTTCCAAAACCAATAGACCCACGGCTGGAATTCGCGACCGGGATCGAAAAAACGACGGGCTTCCTGCCCGGAAACCGCTGGGAGCAGCATCGGAAACAGGAGGAACAGACTCAGTGTCAGTAATTGTTTTCGCATCGTAGAATCATAGGTTGAGTGTGATCGAACCGGCATTGCGAGGTCAACGACGAATGCCGAACTTAAAGATGTCCCTCATTTATACTTTATCTCACGTGCGAAAGCCATACCGTGACACAGCCTCCATGAGGGGTGCGCGCAAAAGCCCTTGCGCGATTGGGGGGGGAATGGGTAAAATACGCGGAGTTGATTTTTCTCTCACCTCCATTCATCAAGGAAATCCCATGCCCCGACACGACCAAACGCCCGAACAAATCGAAGCCGAAACCGATCGACTCCTCCTCGAACAAGCCCAAGCCTTCGTCCGCGATCT
>JAVBUO010000078.1:0-4600 GCA_031555315.1 Acetobacteraceae bacterium | reverse complement strand
AGTCGGATATTAGTTTGTTTGCATCTTCGGCTACACTCGGGTCTACTCTTTTGGCTGTTTGGAGTTTGTCCAGTACCAGGAAGTAGGTGCATTTGTTCAGAACGGGTTCGTCGCTCCAAGTGGGGTTGCCGGCGTATAGGGTGGCTATCAGGATGTACGGGGCGCCGTAATTGGCGTTGTGGCTGATGGCCTTTTGGGCGTATGATCGTGCTTGCGACAGTTTCTTGTCGGCAGCCAAAACGGTGGCTACTTTGTAGCGGTCACATTGACAGCCGACGACGGAACAGTTGAAAACATTCCTGCAGTGGGAGTGACGAAACACTATGAAACCAGAGAGTGGGTCATCTATGCTTTTGACTGAGGGGGAATATAGAAAAAGTTATTCTAATTGACGGCAGTCCGATGATCGGAAAATCAACTGTTTCAATGATGCTTGATTCACCTGAATCAGGAAAGCCGGATAAGCAAAGGAGATATTTTGCAATTTGACTTATTGCAGATAAGAGATTGCTAAAGAAGACAGACAAGGCACACGATGGTTTCTGTATAAAAACCGCCGTGCGGGCATGGCGGAAAATTTTGTGTAAATAGGAAAACTCCGGATGGCAAGGTCTGAGCGGTCATTACATGTTTCGAAACCCGAAACACAGGTGGGGTATCCGCCCTTACGGACATCTCCCCCGGTGAGTGCGGGAGGTATGCATGGCACAGCCATGAATGCCTCTCGTACCGCCGGGGATACTAGTATCCGTGCGGATTACCCGGCAGCATCTTCCTCAAATATGATCCGCAGATAATCCGACACCATGTCCCAATTTCTGCACGTCCCATTCCAGTGCGAGGTGATGTTCTTGGAGGCCAGATAGAGCATCTTGCGCAGACTGTCATCATTGGTGAAGGATGGTTTGTTTTTGGTCACTTTCCGGAACTGGCGGTTTAGACCCTCGATAATATTCGTTGTATATATTATCTTCCGTATTTCGGGAGGATATGCAAAAAAGGTGGACAGGATATCCCAATTCTCCTCCCAGCTTTTCACGCAGGATGGATATTGCTTGCCCCATATTTCCTTGAACTGAGCTAGCTGTTCAAATGCCTCCTCTTCTGTGACGGACTGATAAACCTTCTTCAAGTCCACCATCAATGCCTTGATATCTTTCCAACTCACATAACGGGTGGAGCTGCGGATTTGATGGATGATACAGCGTTGGATTTGAGCCTTGGGGAACATGGCATTGATCGCCTCACGGAAGCCGGACAGCCCATCCACGCAAAACAGGTAAACCTCTCTAACACCGCGGCTTTTCAAGTCATTGAGCACACCGGCCCAGAACTTGGCGCTCTCATGTTCGCCGATCCAAACGCCCAGAATATCCTTTCGCCCATCTCGGTTGATACCCAGAACAACATAGGCGGCCTTGGTAACGTACTGATGATTTTCCTTGACCTTGTAATGAATGGCATCAAGAAAGACGAAGGGGTATACCGCCTCAAGCGGGCGGCTTTGCCATGCGGTGACATCCGGCATGATCTTATCGCTGATCTTGCTCACAAGCTCTGGGGAAATGTTCACGTCGTACAAGGCTTTGATTTGCTCGGCAATGTCACTCTGGCTCATGCCACAGGCGTACAGACCGATGATCTTCTCTTCCATGCCGTCGGCATTGCGGTTGTATTTGGTGATTATCTGCGGCTCATACATACCGTTGCGGTCTCGGGGAACCTTGAGCTCCACCTCGCCAAGCTGAGTTTTTACTGTCTTTTTTGAATAACCGTTGCGATAGTTTTTGCCCTCTGATTCGACAGCAGAATCCGACCCTCGCTCGCTTTTTTCGTAGCCAAGCTGTGCATCCAGCTCGCAGCTCATGACCTGCTGCAGCACCTCTGCAAACATTTCCTTCATGGCGTCCATGACCTCGGATGTGCTCTCAAATTGCTGACTCTCAACAAACTCCTTGAGTAAATTCGCTGGTGTCTTTTCCATAAATGTGAACTCCCTTTCTGACTTGAATTTCTTATCTCAATTCGTAAGCGTCAAACAGCACGCAAAAAAGCCGATGCCTTTGGATCAACTCTAGGCATCGGCTTTGAAATTGCAGGGCAACAGGCCATCTAACTGATCAGGATTTTTCAAATCCAGATTAGGTGCTTGCTTAAAAACGTAGGTCAAATATTCGTATGGCTTCAGCCCGTTCTCCTTTGCAGTCTCGATGATGGAATAAATCACCGCGCTGGCTTTGGCGCCCCTCGGGGTGTTGGCGAACAGCCAGTTTTTGCGGCCGATGACAAAGGGCTTGATGCTGCGCTCCGCCCGGTTGTTGGAGATTTCCAGTCCGCCGTCCAGCAGATATCGTTCAAGATATTTCTGCTGTGACAGCGCATAGTGAACAGCCTTGCCAACCGGAGTCTTGGGTAGGGCTCCGCACGAATCCGCCCATGCGAAAAACGCCTCCATCAACGGCTTGGAGGATTCCATACGTTTTTCAAATCTCTCTTGCGGCGAAAGGTCAGAAAACTCGCGCTCCAGCTCGAACAGCTGGTCGCAATAACGCTTTCCGACCAGGGCGAGGCTGTCCTCACGGGCCTCCTTGTCCACAATCTTCAGCGCTTCATCAAACTTCCGACGAAGATGTGCCCAGCAGCCCACGACCACAATGCTCTCAGGCAACCTGTGGTAGCCCTCGTAGCCGTCTGCGTGAAGATAACCGCTGAAATTCTTCAGGAACGCCGCCGGATGCTCTGCCTTCCGGTTTGGCTGGTATTCATACAGAACAATCGGCTGATCTGCATCCCCGCTTGTCCGGTACAGCCACATGTAGCTCTTGGACTGTGCTGTTTTGCCCGGTTCACGGAGCACTTGCAATGTCGTCTCATCCGCGTGCAGCACCGCTCGCTCCAGTAACAGGGATTTTAACCTCTCATAGACCGGCTCAAGCCAGTCCTCCGCACAGCGCAGCAGCCAGTTGGACATGGTCTGACGTGAAAGCAGGATGTCATTGCGCAGAAATTCCTGCTCCTGACGGTACAGCGGCACGCTCATCACAAACTTTTGGTTCATAATATGCGCCACTGTCTTAGGCGCGGCGAAGCTCCCTGAGATCACCGGTTTCGGCACATCCGCCTTACGGATGGGAACGTGGTCACTCTGAGTTTCGCAGCAGCGGCAGCTGTACACTGCACGCCGGTGCTCTACAATGATCGCCTGCGCCGGGATGATCTTCAGCTCCCGCCGGCTCTCGTGTCCCATGACGTGCAGACCGTGACCGCATTCATCGCATACTTGCTCGTCTTCGGGCAAGGTGTACTCAATGACCTCAACGGGCAGGTCCTCAGGCAGACGGTCCGCAGCAGAACGCTTTGCCGTGCGGTCCTGCGTCTCTACCTCCACGAGCTCCGGCTCTGCCTTCTCGGCAGCAGCCATGACCTCGGCTTCGTTGAACAAATTCAGCTGCTCAAGATCATATTCGCTCTTCTCGCTGGACGCGCCAAATTGCCTATGGCGCGAAAGACGCATCTGTTCCAGCAGGTATTCCACCTGCCGCTCCAGACGCGCCTCATGTTCTTTTGAAGCCAGAAATGCTTCGTATTCAGCTTTTGTGATTGTTACTGTTTCCATGCTCAAATTATACCACAGAAACCGCATAAACACAAGCAATTTCAATGCTTTGCGGACTAAATAGCCCGTCGCTCAGTTACCTCATTTCGCTTGAGCTTTAGTTCTATCTTCGCCCCACCGAGCAGGATGGAAAGCTCCTCTGATGTCATGGTCATCACTGCGTTTTCTCCGACACCAGGCCACCTGAAGCGTCCCTTCTCTAGGCGCTTAAAGTACAGCCAGAACCCGTCGCCATCCCATTCGAGTATCTTTAGCCTGTCCCGGCTGCGGTTGCAGAACACGAACAGCTCCCCGCCAAACGGGTCAAGCTCGAAGCTGCTCTCCACGATAGCGCTCAGTCCGTTAATGCTTTTTCGCATGTCCGTGTGACCACAGGCCAGATACACGGTCTTGCTGCCGAACTGAATCATAGCGTTTTCAATGTCCGGCAGACTCTGGCAAGCAGCTCAGGATCGGTTTCTCCTGTGACCTCCACACGGCAGCCGTTGATCTCGATGTTAACTGCGTTCGATTGCGCAGACACCGCCGGCTCCAGACGTGCCCAGCCATCGGGGACGAGCCCCGTTTCGGTTTCACCTTCCCTTACGGCAAGCTCCGCGCACGTCGCCTGGCGTAGCTTCCGCTGCCAGTAAAAGTAGGTGTTCCGACTAATCCCCGCCGCCGCACAGTAATCCTTGATGCTCTGACCGCTTTGAACCCGTGCCTGTATTATCTGACCCCATTGCACCATCCAGTACTCTGTCGCCACCTTCCGTGTGTCCATACAATCACATCCTCCATGGTTGACTTTGTTGCATTACTTTTTCAACCCTGTTTGAATTGTACTACTTCACGGTGCCACGCTCTATGTGCGACTTGGCTTGACGCTTACAGTCATTGAAATAAAAATTCTGAAATATTTTTTGAAAAAGTGGTAAATTTCTCCTCTTTCTCCGTTATATAGACAGCGAGGTCAAAATATAATGTTGAAGAGGAGCTGAAAAC
>JAVBUO010000030.1:0-7445 GCA_031555315.1 Acetobacteraceae bacterium | reverse complement strand
ACCGTAGCCGCCAATCAGCCCCGGATCGGTGGGGCCATACAGCGTAAAGTTCGGCTTATCGAGTGCCGCGGTCAGATGGCTCAGGCCGGTATCGACGGACACCACGCCTCTGGCGCTCGCCAGAACCTGAGCGACCTGCTCCAGGCTCATCCGCGGCAGCACCTCGACAAAGTCGTGGCCTGCGGCCCGTCGGTTAGCCCGCGCTTCTTCGTGCGGTGCGCCCCACGGTAGCTTAATGTGCAGACCGCTGTTGGCCAGCAGAGCGATCAGCGCCCGCCAGTGGCTTTCGGGCCAGTGTTTATCGTCGCGGGTCGTAGCATGCAGGAAAACCAGGTACGGTGCAGCCGTCGCGGCTGACGAATCCGTAAAGTGACGGGCGATGGCATAATCACCCTGCTGCGCCGGTCGGGTATAACCGAGGCTTTTAGCAAACAGTTCCCGGGTACGTTCGACGGCGTGTTGCTGTTTTGCAATCGCGTGGCGGCGATTGTAGAACAGGCTCGCCAGCGGCTCGCGGGCGCTGTGCCAGTCCATACCGTGTTTGACGCCCTGCGCCAGGCGGGTCACTAACGCGGCGCTTTTGACCAGGCCCTGGGCATCGATAATGGCATCATAGCGCTGCGCGCGTATGGCCTGACGAAAGGCTGCGCGTTCCACTTTAATCGGGGCGGAGAACCAGGCTTTACGCCAGCGGCGAATGGCGACCGGGATCACGCGGTCGACGGCATTATGCCAGGAGGGGATCTGCGCGAATCCTTCCTCCACCGCCCAGTCAAAACGAATGTCGGGAATAGCCTGCGCGGCGTCGGTCAGCGCGGGCAGCGTATGCAGGACGTCGCCCATGGACGAGGTTTTCACGATCAATACCCGCATCCGTTACGCTTCCTCTTTTTCCGGTTTTTCCTGCAGCAGCGCGGTCAGCTCTTCCAGCACGCGCTGCGGCGTAATATCGATTAGGCTCTGGTGATAGCCTTGATCGGCATCGCCTTTGCGAACCTTGTGATAGCCGCTAATCAGGCGGATAACCCGCGCCTGGTGCGACAGCGGTGGGGTGAAATCGGGGCTGCTCGGGCCATACAGCGCGACCAGCGGGCGATTGAGTGCTGCGGCAACGTGCATCAGGCCAGAGTCATTGCTGACCACCGCTTTACAGGCGGCAATCAGTACTACCGCTTGCTCAAGCTGGGTTTCGCCAGCAAGGTTACGGCACCACGCCTGCTGCTGGGTATTCAACGCGGCAAGAATGTCGTTGCCGGCTTCATGATCTTTGGCCGAACCGAACAGGATAACCTGGTACCCGGTATCGATGAGCTGCTTTGCCAGTTCAGCATAGTGGTAATGCGGCCAGCGTTTTGCCGGGCCAAATTCCGCGCCGGGACAGAAGCCGACGATGGGTCGATCGGCCGGAATAGAAAACGCGTTACAGACCTGCGATTTTTCACCGTCGAACACCTGCAGCTGTGGCCAGAGCAGGGGCTGAGGTAGATCTTTGGCACTGCGCATGACGCCGTTATCGTAAGCCAGCGCCACATAGCGCTCGACCATCAGCGGCCAGGCGTCTTTGTCCAGCACGCGCGCATCGTTCAACAAACCGTAGCGCATCTCACCCCGCCAGCCGGTACGGTGCGGGATGTTGGCGAAGAAGGGGACCAGCGCTGATTTAAACGAGTTTGGCAGCACGTAGGCACGGTCGTAACGACGTTCGCGCAGGCTGTGCCCGAGCTTTCGACGTTCACCGATGGCCAGCGCACCGCGGCCGAGCGGCATCGGGATGGCTTCGTTGACTTCCGGCATACGCGACAACAACGGACGGCACCACGCGGGCGCCATCACGTCGATAATGGCCTGGGGATAGCGCGCCTTGAGCGTGCGATAGAGACTTTGCGACATCATCATGTCGCCCACCCAGGACGGGCCAACCACCAATATTTTCATTCACTTCATCCTTCAAACGGTCTCTGCGTTGGCTGCCTGCGTTCACTCCGGTCACTTACTTTTGTAAGCTCCCGGAGATTCACTTAGTTGCCGCCTTGATACCGCTCGAATGATTTTGTGAATTTGCAGCGCGGTCGCGGTTCAGCCAGGCCATATATTCCGTAACGCCTTCGGCAACGGTCTTGAACGGCTTGTCGTAGCCCGCTGCGCGCAGGTTGGTCAGATCGGCCTGGGTGAATGCCTGATAACGGCCTTTCAGCTTATCCGGGAACGGGATGTACTCGATGCTGCCTTTCTGGTGGTACGCCAGAGTGGCGTCAGCCACGGCCTGGAAGGACTCTGCACGACCGGTGCCCAGGTTGAAGATCCCGGACACGCCGTTTTCCCAGAACCACAGGTTCACTGCCGCGACATCACCCACGTACACGAAGTCACGCTTAAAGCCATCGCTGCCTTCGAACAGTTTCGGGGTTTCGCCGTTGTTCAGTTGGGTGTTCAGGTGGAATGCCACGCTGGCCATGCTGCCTTTGTGACCTTCACGCGGTCCGTACACGTTGAAGTAACGGAAGCCGACAATCTGCGAGTTCGCTTCTGGCAGTACCTGGCGTACGTATTCGTCGAACAGGAATTTGGAGTAGCCGTAGACATTCAGCGGCTGCTCAAACTCGCGGGATTCGATGAAATCAGAGGTACGGCCGCCGTAGGTGGCTGCGGAAGAGGCGTACAGGAACGGGATTTCGCGCTCCAGGCAGTAGTGCAGGATCTCTTTCGAGTACTGATAGTTGTTATCCATCACGTACTTGCCATCCCACTCGGTGGTGGTAGAGCACGCACCTTCGTGGAAGATAGCCTCGATTTCGCCGAACTCTTCGCCCGCCATAATCTGGATAAGGAAGTCTTCTTTATCCATGTAGTCAGCAATGTTCAGATCCACCAGGTTTACGAACTTGGTGCCGTCTTTCAGGTTGTCCACCACCAGAATGTCGGTGATGCCTTTGTCATTGAGGGCTTTGATAATGTTGCTGCCGATAAAGCCCGCGCCGCCGGTAACGATGATCATAACTGTAACCTTTGAAGTGTGGAGCCCGGGGACAATCCCGGACGCGAATATCTTTATCATATCATCACAATGCCCTGTCTTCAGCCATTCACCGACATGCAGCAGGGGTACACGTGATTTATGCTGCAAAAATCGTAACAGTTAATGTGTCATCTCGTATCAACGTATAGCTTTGGGTAATATGTGCCGAAATTTGCTGAGTCTGGAGAATTGCAATGCGTGGTGATTTTTACAAACAGTTAAACAGTGACCTGGAAACCGCGCGCGCGGAAGGGTTGTTCAAAGAAGAGCGGATCATCACTTCTGCTCAGCAGGCGGATATCACCGTTGCCGACGGCAGCCATGTGATTAACTTTTGTGCCAACAACTATTTAGGTCTGGCTAATCACCCTGAGCTGATTGCTGCAGCGAAAGCGGGCATGGATTCTCACGGCTTTGGGATGGCCTCCGTGCGTTTCATTTGCGGTACGCAGGACAGCCATAAAGCGCTGGAAAGCAAGCTGGCCGCTTTCCTCGGGATGGAAGATGCGATCCTGTACTCATCCTGCTTCGACGCCAACGGCGGCCTGTTTGAGACCCTGCTCGGCGCAGAAGATGCCATTATTTCCGATGCCCTGAACCATGCGTCGATCATCGACGGTGTGCGCCTGTGTAAAGCGAAGCGCTTCCGCTATGCCAACAACGACATGGTGGAGCTGGAAGAGCGTCTGAAAGAGGCCCGCGCAGCCGGTGCGCGTCACGTTCTGATCGCCACCGACGGCGTGTTCTCGATGGATGGCGTGATCGCTAACCTGAAAGGCGTCTGCGACCTGGCGGACAAATACGATGCGCTGGTGATGGTCGATGATTCTCACGCGGTCGGTTTTGTCGGTGAGAACGGCCGTGGATCCCATGAATATTGTGAGGTGATGGGGCGTGTAGACATCATCACCGGTACGCTGGGCAAAGCGCTCGGCGGCGCGTCCGGCGGCTATACCGCTGCGCGTAAAGAGGTGGTGGAGTGGCTGCGTCAGCGTTCCCGTCCGTACCTGTTCTCCAACTCCCTGGCGCCAGCCATTGTTTCTGCCTCCATTAAAGTGCTGGAGATGGTGGAACAAGGTGCCGAACTGCGTGACAAGCTGTGGGCCAACGCCCGTCTGTTCCGGGAAAAAATGACTGCTGCAGGCTTTACCCTGGCCGGTGCCGATCACGCCATTATCCCGGTGATGCTGGGTGATGCCGTTGTGGCGCAGAACTTCGCGCGCGAACTGCAAAAAGAGGGCATTTACGTCACCGGGTTCTTCTTCCCGGTGGTGCCAAAAGGTCAGGCGCGTATTCGCACCCAGATGTCTGCGGCGCATTCGCCTGAACAAATTGAGCGTGCGGTGGAAGCCTTTACCCGCATTGGCAAACAACTGGGCGTGATTGCCTGAGGACGAGTGATGAAAGCGTTATCCAAACTGAAAGCGGAAGAAGGCATCTGGATGACCGACGTTCCGGAGCCGGAAGTCGGTCATAACGATCTGCTGATCAAAATTCGTAAAACCGCCATTTGCGGCACTGACGTCCATATCTATAACTGGGATCAGTGGTCGCAGAAAACCATTCCGGTACCGATGGTGGTGGGCCACGAATATGTCGGCGAAGTGGTTGGCATTGGTCAGGAAGTGAAAGGCTTTAAAATTGGCGATCGCGTGTCAGGCGAAGGCCACATCACCTGCGGTCACTGCCGTAACTGCCGTGGCGGCCGTACGCACCTGTGCCGTAACACCGTGGGGGTGGGCGTTAACCGCCCGGGATGTTTCGCAGAATACCTGGTGATCCCGGCATTCAACGCGTTCAAAATCCCGGACAACATCTCTGACGATCTGGCCTCCATCTTCGACCCGTTCGGCAATGCGGTACATACGGCGCTGTCGTTCGACCTGGTGGGTGAAGACGTGCTGGTGTCCGGTGCTGGTCCAATCGGCATTATGGCGGCGGCAGTGGCAAAACACGTCGGCGCGCGTAACGTTGTTATCACTGACGTGAATGAATATCGTCTGTCGCTGGCACGCAAAATGGGTGTCACCCGTGCGGTGGATGTCTCGAAAGAGAGCCTGAACGACGTGATGGAAGAGCTGGGCATGACCGAAGGCTTTGACGTGGGTCTGGAGATGTCCGGCGCGCCGCCAGCATTCCGTACCATGCTCGACACCATGAACCACGGCGGCCGTATCGCGATGCTGGGTATTCCACCATCAGACATGTCTATCGACTGGAACAAAGTGATCTTCAAGGGGCTGTTCATCAAGGGTATCTATGGCCGCGAGATGTTCGAAACCTGGTACAAGATGGCGGCATTGATCCAGTCGGGTCTGGATCTCTCCCCAATCATTACTCATCGCTTCTCCATCGATGAGTTCCAGCAAGGCTTTGACGCGATGCGTTCAGGCCAGTCCGGGAAAGTTATCCTGAGCTGGGATTAAACGAAAAGCGCCTGCGGGCGCTTTTTTCGCTGGCCTCACGTTTTTCAGTCCACAACCGGATACCCGACAACTTTTCTTCGCTTTTTTCATCCTGCGCTTATAGAGTTGGTTTAAGTTTACTCAACTTTACAGCGCCTATGTTCAAGCTCACCGTTTGTTTATTGACCTGTAATTCCGGGCGTCTGCTGCGTGAGGTTCTCCCCCCGCTCCTCGTTGTGGCAGATGAGATGATTGTCCTCGATTCAGGCAGCAGCGATGCCACGCTGGCGATATGCCAGGATTTCGGCATTCAAACCCATTTCCAGCCTTATGCCATGCATGGTGTACAGATGAATCACGCCATTGATTTAGCAACCCATGACTGGGTGCTCTGCATGGACAGTGATGAGATTCTGGATGCAGAAACCGTGGACTTTATCCTGCAGCTAAAGGCGGGTAACGAACCTGATCCGCAACAGGGATGGCGCATTTCCCGCTACTGGCATGTGCTGGGGGAAGAGGTGCGTACGATCTATCCCGTCTCCTCACCTGACTTCCCGGTACGGCTGTTTAATCGCACCCAGGCGCGGTTTAATCAACGGCCGGTGGATGACAAAGTGGAAGGGGTGATCCAGTCCGTTAAAATCCCTGGCCGTGTGCGGCATGACACCTTCTACTCCTTGCATGAAGTGTTCAATAAGCTGAACAGCTATACCAGCCGACTGGTGAAGCACCAGAAAGTGCGCCCGTCCATTGGCCGTGGCGTGGTGAGCGCCATCGGCGCGTTCTTCAAGTGGTATCTGTTTAGCGGAGCGTGGCGACAAGGAAAAGTGGGCGTGGTGACCGGCCTCTATGCGACCAGTTACAGCTTCCTGAAATACTTCAAAGCCTGGTATCAACATCAGGAACAAAAAGAGTCCGCAGGCAAAGAACATGCGGACTCTCGTGTTGTGGAATAGGGGCGGGGATCAGCTTTTCTTACCCCAGCCCTGCCACTGTAGCTGTACATATCTGGCCAGCGTGCTCTGGCTGATACTTTCCCCAATCACCGAGAAGAAGCGGGTCACATAGACCGGCTCTGGTGGCTGCTTAGGCGCACACAAGGTCACGCCACGGAAAGGATTACGTGGGGTCGTTGCCGGTGACGTACCGGCTGGCGGTTGCGTCACTGGACGGGAGGTATCCACCTGCGGCTCATTCAGCAGGCTGCTTGCCCGGACGAGGGTGATATCCGCCGGCAGGGTCGGCAGCATCTGCTGCAACACCCGAACGGTGGATGGATGGGGATGGCCGATGGCGATCGCCGAACCTGATCGGCGGGCGACCTGGATGGCACGGTTAAACTGGAAACGAATATCCGCTTCGTTTTGCGTGTCATCAAGAAACACCTTGCGCTTAATCACCTTCACGCCTGTACCTTGCGCCGCGCGCATCGCCTGGCTGTTACCAATGGTCATGCTGTCGAGGAAGTAAAGATTGTAGCGCGCCAGCGACTGCATCACTTTCTGCATGCCAAACAGACTGGACGTCATGGCGCTGCCCATATGGTTGTTCAGCCCCACGGCGTAGGGCACTTTGCCGTAAGCTTCGCGGATGATGCGGTCGATCTCGTCGCTGCTCATCTCCGGGCGCAGCGTATCTTTTTCCAGAGGCTGTTTACTGATTGGCGCCATCGGAAGATGGATCAGCACTTCGTGCCCGCTGTTATGGGCTTTGGTGGCCATTTCATGGGCGTGAGGCGCGTTCGGTAATACGGCAACAGAGATGGCGGAAGGCATCGCCAGCACCTGGTTTTCTGTTTGGGGACGATAACCAAAGTCATCGATAACGATAGCGAGTTTACCTGCGTAAACCGGCATCGCCAGCGCCATTGCGCTGACGAAGGGGAGAACCATACGACGAAATTGAAGCAAAACTTATCTTCCCAACCACGGTTGTGGATTGACCGCCTGACCCTGGCGACGAATTTCGAAATAGAGTGACGGGCGGCCCTGACCGCCACTGCTGCCCACGAGGGCGATAGC
>JAVBUO010000033.1:0-3244 GCA_031555315.1 Acetobacteraceae bacterium | reverse complement strand
GGCCGGCGGCACGAAAGGCCTGCGCACCAACGGCGACAAGGATCTTTTGTACCGCGCTTTTTACAATATTCTGACCAACAGCATTCAGGCCATGGAAAACGGGGGCGTCATCATCCTTTCCGGCAAAATTCTGGCCACGGAAAACGGCAGGTTCGTGGAACTGGGCTTCGCCGATACCGGGCCGGGGTTCCCGGAAGACAGGGAACGCATGCTCGACCCCTTTGTCACCACCAAGGACGGGGGCACGGGCCTCGGGCTCCCCATAGTCAACAGCATCATCACCAGCCACGGCGGAACAATGAGCCTTGAGGACGCGCCCGGCGGCGGCGCGCTGGTGCGGGTGTTTTTGCCCGGCTCCTGACGGGGTCCGGGGGCATTCATATACAGCAGGACTGTCATGAGCGATCAAAAAACACATATTCTGATTATCGACGACGAGAAGAACTACCTTCTGGTGCTGGAAACTCTGCTCGTGGACGCGGGGTACGCGGTCACCGCGCTGAGCGACCCGGAAAGCGCCCTGGCGTTCCTGGAGGATTCCGAGGTCGACGTGGCGGTTACGGACATGAAGATGCCGAAAATATCCGGCCGCGAGGTGCTCGAACACGTGCGCAAGAACTACCCGCACATTCCGGTGCTGATCATGACGGCCTTCGGCACCATTGAAAGCGCGGTGGAAGTCATGAAGTTCGGCGCGTTCGACTACATCACCAAGCCTTTTTCCAACGACGACCTGCTCCTTTCGCTCAAGAACGCGGCGGAACGGGCCCGCGCCCTCAGGCGCTACAGGCTGCTGCACGAAAACCTGGAGGAACGCTACGCGCTGCACCAGATCATCGGCAAAAGCAAAGGGATACGCTCCATTCTGGCCATGGTGGACCGCGCCGCGCCCAGCAGAAGCTCGGTGCTCAGTTCCGGGGAGTCCGGCACCGGCAAGGACCTGGTGGCCAGGGCCATCCATTTCGCCTCCCCGCGCAAAAACGGGCCGTTCGTCAGCGTGAACTGCATGGCGCTCAACCCCGGCGTTCTGGAAAGCGAATTGTTCGGGCATGAAAAGGGCTCGTTCACCGGGGCCGTGGCCATGCGGCGCGGCCGGTTCGAACTGGCGGGCGGCGGCACCCTGTTCCTGGACGAAATCGGGGAACTTTCGCACGACATGCAGGTGAAACTCCTGCGCGTGCTGCAGGAACGCAAGTTCGAGCGCGTGGGCGGCGCCGAGGAAATTGAGGTCGATATCCGGGTGGTGACGGCCACCAACAAGGACTTGCAGGACGAGGTGGAGAAGGGCAATTTCCGCGAGGATTTGTATTACCGGCTGAACGTGGTGCACCTCATGCTCCCGGCCCTGCGCGAGCGGCGGGAGGATATTCCGCTCCTGGTGGCGCATTTTGCGGAAAAGATGGTCCGCGAGAACGGGCTGGCCCCGAAAATATTCACCCCGGAAGCGCTGGATTTTCTCTGCGGCTACGAGTGGCCGGGCAATATCCGGCAGCTGGAGAACACGGTGGAGCGCTGCATGGTCATGGCCATAGGCGAGCGCATCGAGGTGGCGGACCTGCCGCCGGAAATCCGCGACGAGGAAACGCAGTTGAAAAGCGCTGTGGACCTGCTGCCGGCGGAGCTGAACCTCGCGGACACCCTGGACAAGCTTGAGGCCGCCCTGGTGCGCCGCGCGCTGGCCAAGGCCGATTTCGTGCAGGTGAAAGCCGCCGAGGCCTTGGGCATTTCCAAGAGCCTGTTGCAGTATAAATTGCGCAAGTACGGCATTACCGGGCATTAGCGCATGTTGCTGTGCAAGTATGCGCCAGGCCTCGTTCCCGGCTCTGGATCCGCCTGTTCATGAACAAACGCAAAATGCATCGCGGCCATGGTGTTGTGAAGAAAAGCTTTTGAACAAATGCTTCTTGACTTTTTTTTCCATTGGAAGCTATTAATGAATACTGTCAAAACTGTATGCGAAACCGGACAGTGTTTCCGGACGCGGACACAACCAGCCGTAGAGGAGCGTTTTGCATGAAAAAAACATGGTACTTTCCTGGTGTTTTTGCGGTAGCCCTGTCCCTTGTCATGTTCTGCGCGCCCGTTGCCGACGCCGCCAAGCTTGACCGCGGCAAATACTTCATCACCGTGCTGACCGGCCCGTCCAGCGGCATTTACTTCCCTATTGGCGGCGCGTTCTCCACCCTCATCAAATCCCTCGGGTATAAAACTTCCGCCACGGCCACCGGCGCCACGGCGGAAAACATCAACGCCCTGCAAACCGGCCAGGGTGAAATGGCCATCGCCATGGCCGACTCCGTCATCCAGGCCGTGCAGGCTTTCGGCGCGTATGAAGGCAAAAAGCCCGCCACGAACTTGCGCGCCATGATGGGCCTGTGGCCGAACTACTGCCAGATAGTGACCACGGCCGATTCCGGCATCAAGTCTTTTGCGGACCTCAAAGGCAAGCGCGTTGGCGTGGGCGCGCCCAACTCCGGCGTGGAACTCAACGCCCGGATGATGTTTGAAGCCCACGGCATGACCTACAAAGACTGCCGCGTGGACTACCTCTCTTACGGCGAAGCCATCGACCAGATGAAAAACGGCCTTTGCGACGCGGCCTTCGTCACCTCGGGCCTGGGCAACGCCACCATCCGCGAACTCGGCGTGACCAAGAAAATAGCTTTCGTCCCCGTTGAAGGAGACGCTCTGAAACGCCTGCGCGCCAAATATCCGTTCTACATCGAGGCCACCATCCCGGCCAGCGTGTACGGCACGGACAAGGATTACACCACCGCCGCGGTCATGAACATCATGCTGGTGCACTACCAGCTTCCGGCCGACGTGGTCTACGACCTTTTGACCAACATCTACTCCGAAAAGGGTCTTGAAACCATCCACGCTTCCCACAGCGCGGCCAAGACGAACATCAGCCTCAAAACCGCCCTGCGCGGCATCGAAGGCACGGCCGTGCCGTTCCACGACGGAGCCGTCAAGTATTACAAAGAAAAAGGGATGCTCAAATAGCGCGGGTAACTCGTGTAGATGCAAGCATTCGCGGCGCGAAATACGGTACGGTGCGGAGGCCGCGGCAACGGGGGCCGGCGGCGGCGACGATCCCGCGTCGGGATTTCGGACGGCCGCAAGCTCACGGGCCTGGGCAGGCACCTTCAGCGCGCGCCCACACCCACTGCACGGGAACGACGGAATTTCGGCGACGTTGTCGAGTGGATGCTTCGTCCCGCACTCGGGACACAGCAAGACG
>JAVBUO010000016.1:0-57817 GCA_031555315.1 Acetobacteraceae bacterium | reverse complement strand
CTGTTCTTCGAACCGCAGGCGCAGTTGGTCTATCAGCGTCTGAGCTTCGACCGGACCCGCAACAGCCTGGATGGTTCGGTTGCGTCGCTGGGTTCGCAGCAGCAGCTGATCGGCCGCCTGGGCGCCCGCCTGGGTCTGCCGTTGCAGCTTGGCGAAGGCCAGATGATCACGCCGTATGCGAAGGTGAACCTGCTGCATGGGTTCCTGGACGGGTCCGACGTGACGGTGACCGGCCTGGGGGTGAGCAATACCTTCACCACCGGGAAGTATGGCACATCGCTGCAGGTGGGCGGCGGTGTGACGGCGACCCTGACCGGCAGCCTGTCGGTGTATGGCGATGCGATGTGGCAGACCGATCTGGGCGACTCCGGCTTCGACGGCTGGATGGTCAACGGCGGTATGCGCGTCGCGTTCTGATCGGAAATCCGGTCTGACCAATCGAGAAAGGCACCCGCAAGGGTGCCTTTTTCTATGCGATCGCGCCGCCCGGCAGCGGGTCTTCCGGTTGAAAGGCCGCACGCCAGACTCAAAAAGGCATCCATGTGGATGCCTTTTTCAGACGGACATATTGCGGCGATATGTCTACAGCCGCAGGTCGAGCAGCGATCCGCGCGGCAACGGGCGCTCCGGCTGGGGAGGGACGGCGTTCAGTGTGCGCGCCAGTATCGGGCCGGCATTTTCATCCGCCGGCTGACGCCGCACTGTTTCGGTCGGCCGGACCGGCGTTGCGGGGTCGGGCCGATTGACCTGCGTGTTATGGAACAGGGAGGGAGTACCGGTGCTGATCATGCGGATAATGGTAGCACGCATGTATGGATACCTTCTTAACGGCATCCTGCCGGTACGATCTGCCGGGTATTTTTTACCCTTGTGGAGTATATCTGGTTCAGATGTGCGTGGAAATATAAAAACAACGAAACACTGAAATGTCCCCGGAAAACGCATCACGATGCCGCAGATAACCGCCGCCCCTTTGAAAAACCGCGTGTGGGCGGTGTTCTGTGTCTTCCTGCACCTGGGTTTGACCTCGTTCGGCGGGCCGGTCGCGCATCTTGGCTATTTTCGCGACACATTCGTGACCCGGCGGCGCTGGCTGAGCGAAGCGGCGTATGCCGATCTGGTGGCGCTGTGTCAGTTTCTGCCGGGGCCGGCCAGCAGTCAGGTCGGTATGGCGGTGGGATTGCTGCGGGCGGGGTTTCCGGGGGCGCTGGCCGCGTGGCTGGGGTTCACGCTGCCGTCGGCGGTCGTGCTGATGGCGTTCGCCGCCGTGCAGACCAGCATGCTGGCGGTTGGTGTGCTGCACGGGTTGAAGCTGGCGGCGGTTGCCGTGGTGGCGCAGGCGGTATGGGGCATGGCGCGCAGCCTGTGCACGACGCCGGCACAGTGGGCGATTACGTCGATCGCTGCCGGAGCGGTGTTGTTTTGGCCTTCGGTCTGGGGGCAGGTGGCGGTGATCGCCGTGGCCGGGCTGGCCGGGCTGGTGCTGTTCCGGGGCAGGCAGATCGTGGCGCACGAGGCCGTGCATGTGCCGCTAACACCCCGGGCTGGCGCGGTGCTGCTGGCACTCTTCTTTATGTTGCTGGCCGGCTTGCCGCTGCTGGCCTGGCTGTGGCCCGAGCGGATGGTGCAGGCGGGGGCGGCGTTCTATCAGGCCGGGGCGCTGGTGTTCGGCGGCGGGCACGTGGTGCTGCCATTGCTGCAAACGGCGGTGGTGCCGCCGGGCTGGATCGACAACGATGCGTTTCTGGCCGGTTATGGCGCGGCGCAGGCGGTGCCGGGGCCGTTGTTCACCTTCGCGGCGTTCCTGGGCACGGTGATGACCGGCAACTGGTGGGGCGGGGCGTTCTGCCTGCTGGCGATCTTCGTGCCGTCGTTCCTGCTGGTAGCAGGGGCGCTGCCGTTCTGGGACCGGCTGCGGCGGAATGCGCGGGCACGTGGCGCACTGGCGGCCGTCAACGCCGCCGTGGTCGGGCTGTTGCTGGCGGCGCTGTATCAGCCGGTCTGGACCGGTTCGGTGCGCACTCTGCTGGATGTGGCGATCGTTGTCGTGGCGTTGGCGGCGCTGATGCCGGGCAGGTTGCCGCCCTGGCTGGTGGTGACCGGCTGCGGCGTGGCGGGGCGGCTGGTGGGCGTTTAACCGCTTCGCCAGATTTCTGGCGATGAAAGCGGACCCTATGCCGCCTTTCAAGTGGGGAAGAGGACGGAACCGGCCTGGCCATTTTCAAGCGCGACTTGATGGCCGAGGCGATCCCGATCGAACAGCGCGCTGTTTTTATCGACGATATGAGCGTGCGCCATACAAAAACGCACGGTCCCCTACAGAACCGTGCGTTCGGAAGCTGAATTGTTATTACCGTTACGCGGCAAGCGCCGCCACGCCCGGCAGGGTCTTGCCTTCCAGCCATTCCAGGAACGCGCCGCCGGCGGTCGAGACGTAGCTCATCTGCTCGGCGATGCCCGCATGGCGCAGGGCCGCCACGGTGTCGCCGCCGCCGCCGATCGAGCGCAGTTTGCCCGCCTGGGTCTGTGCCGCGACATTCTTCGCCACGGCGACCGTCGCCGCATCGAAGGGCTGGATTTCGAACGCGCCGAACGGGCCGTTCCAGACCAGCGTCTTCATCTGCCCCAGCCGCGCTTCGACCGCCGCAACCGTCGCCGGGCCGACGTCCAGCGCCATTTTATCCGCCGGGATCGCATCGACGGAAACGGCCTGATTGGCAGCGCCCGCTTTGAATTCGGCGGCGACCACCACGTCGGTCGGCAGCAGGATCTCGCAGCCCGCCGCTTTGGCTTCGGCGATCATGCGCAGCGCGGTGTCGTGCATCTCGGCTTCCTGCAGCGACTTGCCGACCGGCTTGCCCTGCGCGGCGAGGAACGTGTTCGCCATCGCCCCACCGATCACCAGCACATCGACCTTGCGCGACAGGTTGCCGATCAGTTCCAGCTTCGTCGAAACCTTCGCCCCGCCGACGATCGCCATCACCGGGCGCTGCGGGTTGCCCAGCGCCGCATCCAGCGCTTCCAGTTCCTGCTGCATCAGCCGCCCGGCGCAGGACGGCAGCGCGTGCGCCAGACCCTCGGTGCTGGCATGCGCACGGTGCGCGGTCGAGAATGCGTCGTTCACGAACACGTCGCCGAGCTTCGCCATCTCGCCCACCAGCGCGGGATCGTTCTTTTCCTCGCCCGCATGGAAGCGCGTGTTTTCCAGCACCAGCACGCCGCCCGGCGCCAGTGCGGCAACTGCCGCCGCTGCCTCGGGGCCGATACAGTCATCGGCGAATGCCACTTTCGTGCCCAGCACAGTGCTCAATGCCTCGGCCACCGGCTTCAGCGACATTTCCGGCACGCGCTTGCCCTTCGGGCGGTCGAAGTGGCTCAGCACCACGACCTTGGCGCCCTTGGCGGACAGTTCGCGAATGGTCGGCGTCAGGCGTTCCAGACGGGTGAGGTCGCCCACCCGTCCATCTTTCATCGGGACATTCAGGTCGGCGCGGAGAAGCACGCGCTTCCCCGCCACGTCGATCCCGTCCAGCTTGCGGAACGTCGCCATGTCACATGCTGCCGAACAGCGCCGCGGTGTCCGACATACGGTTCGAGAAGCCCCATTCGTTGTCGTACCAGCCCATCACGCGGACCAGCGTGCCTTCCATCACCGTGGTCTGCGGTGCATCGAAGCTGCACGACGCCGGATTGTGGTTGAAGTCGACCGAGACCAGCTTGTCGGTGCTGTAGGCGAGGATCTTCGCCATCGCGCCAGTGGCGGCGGCCTTGAACGCGGCGTTCACTTCGTCCTTCGTGGTGGCCTTCTTCACCACGGCGTCGAACGACACCAGCGACACGTTCGGCGTCGGCACACGGATGGCGGTGCCGTCCAGCTTGCCCTTCAGGTCCGGCAGGACCAGACCAACGGCCTTCGCCGCACCGGTCGAGGTCGGGATCATCGACACGGCGGCGGCGCGGGCGCGATGCAGATCCTTGTGCAGCGTGTCCACCGTACGCTGATCGCCGGTGTAGGAGTGGATGGTGACCATGTAGCCTTTCTCGATGCCGAACGCATCGTTCAGCACCTTGGCCATCGGCGCCAGGCAGTTGGTGGTGCACGACGCGTTCGAGATCACGGTCATGTCCTTGGTGATGACGTTCTGGTTCACGCCGAACACCACGGTCGCGTCCACGCCGTCGGCCGGAGCCGAGACCAGCACCTTGCGCGCGCCGGCGGTGATCAGCTTGCTGGCGTCTTCCTTCTTGGTGAACAGGCCGGTGCATTCCATCGCCACGTCGACGCCCTTGAACGGCACCTTGGTCGGGTCGCGTTCGGCGGACACCGCGATCGGGGCATAGGTGCGCCCGTTATGGGTGATGACCAGGCTGCTGCCTTCGACCTTCACTTCGCCGGGGAAGCGGCCATGCACGCTGTCGTAGCGGAACATGTGCGCGTTATCTTCCACGCTGCCCAGATCGTTGATCGCCACCGGAACCACATCGGTTCGGCCCGATTCCACAATGGCACGAAGAACCAGACGGCCGATGCGACCGAACCCGTTGATGGCGACCTTTACGGCCATGGCAGTGTCTCCTTGCTGTCTCGTCAGGCAATCGCCTTGCGTGCAGCCGCAACGATTGCGTCTGCGGTGATGTTGAAATGTTTGTACAGCGCGTCAGCCGGGGCCGAGGCGCCGAAACCATGCATGCCAATAAAGGCACCATTGGGGCCGATCCAGCGCTCCCAGCCGAAGCGGCTGCCGGCTTCGATGGCGATGCGTGGCGCGCTGCCCAGGACTTCCTCCTGCAAGGTGACGTCCTGGAGTTCGAACAGTTTCCAGCACGGCATCGACACCACGGCGGCCTGGATGTTTTCCTTCGCCAGTATCTCGCGCGCTTCCATCGCCAGGCTCACCTCGGTGCCGGTGGCGATCAGCGTGACATGACGCGGACCATTGGCCTCGGCCAGCACATAGGCGCCGCGCGCCGAGCGGTTCTTGTCGGTATCGGTGCGCAGGGCCGGCACCGCCTGGCGCGACAGCGCCAGCAGGCTGGGGCCGTCGTTGCGGCGCAAGGCCAGTTCCCAGCACTCGGCGGTTTCCATCGCGTCGGCCGGGCGGAACACGTAGACGTTCGGCATGGCGCGGAACGACGCCAGATGCTCGACCGGCTGATGCGTCGGGCCGTCTTCGCCCAGACCGATGCTGTCGTGGGTCAGCACATGGATGACGCGCTGGTGCATCAGCGCGGCGAGCCGGATCGACGGACGCATATAATCGCTGAACACGAAGAACGTGCCGCCATACGGGATCAGCCCGCCATGCAACGCGATGCCGTTCATCGCCGCGGCCATCGCATGCTCGCGGACACCGTAATAGATGTAGCGCCCGTTATAGACATCCGGTCCGACCGGATTCATCCCCTTGACCTGGGTCAGGTTCGACCCCGTCAGGTCGGCCGAGCCGCCGACCAGTTCGGGAATCGCTGGCACCAGCGTTTCCAGCGCCTTCTGGCTGGCCTGGCGGGTGGCGAGCTTGGGTTTGCTGGCGGCGATCTCGGTGCGCAGCATCGCCATGGCCTCGTGCCAGCTTTCGGGCAGACGGCCGGTGATCATGCGGTCGAATTCGGCCCGCAGTGGGTGTTTGGCCAGCCGCTTCAGCCAGGCGCGGCGGGCGGCGCTGCCCTTGCTGCCGGCTGCTTCCCACATCGCTTTGACGTCTTCCGGCACCACGAAGGGCGGATGATGCCAGCCCAGCGCTTCCTTGGCGGTCTGCGCCTCGGCCCCGCCCAGCGGCGCGCCGTGGGTGGCGGCGGTGCCGGCCTTGGTCGGCGCGCCGAAGCCGATGATGGTGCGGCAGGCGATCAGGGTCGGTTTCTTCGAGCGCAGCGCGAAGTTCAGCGCGCCGCTCAGTTGCGCGTGGTCGTGCCCGTCGATCCGCTTCACCGCCCAGCCGTAGGACTGGAAGCGTTTGAGCTGGTCGTCGGTGCATGACAGGCTGACATTGCCGTCGATCGAGATGTTGTTGTCGTCGAACAGCACGCACAGCTTGTTGAGCTTCAGATGTCCGGCCAGCGAGGCGGCTTCGTGGCTGATGCCTTCCATCAGGCAGCCGTCGCCGGCGATCACCCAGGTGCGATGATCGACCAGTGATTTGCCGAACTTGGCGGCCAGAATGCGCTCGGCCAGCGCCATGCCGACCGCGGTGGCGATCCCCTGACCCAGCGGGCCGGTGGTGGTTTCGATCCCCGGATGTTCGCCGAATTCCGGATGGCCGGCGGCGGGCGAATGCAACTGGCGGAATTTGCGCAGGTCGTCGATGGTCATCCCCGCGAAGCCGGTCAGATGCAGCAGCGAATACAGCAGCATCGACCCGTGCCCGGCCGACAGCACGAAGCGGTCGCGATCGGGCCAGCGCGGATCGGCGGCGTCGTATTTCATCGCGTCGGCCCACAGCGCCTGGGCGGCGTCGGCCATGCCCATCGGCATGCCCGGATGGCCTGACTTGGCGGTCTCGACAGCATCGATCGTCAGGGCGCGGATCGCGTCGGCCATGCGGCGTTCATCCGTTATGGGACGGGCAAGAATGGCTTTCTGAAGTGCGAGGATGTCTTGTGCGGCAGGCGCGTCGATGCTGGCCATATTATTACGTTCTCCGGCCTCGGGAACACCCGGTGGGGGCGTGAATTACCAGCCCGGGCCTATAGAGGCAGTGGCGGCGGGCGACAAGTCCGCCCGGCGATATTTTGTCGTGCGGTAGAGCGCAAACCGTTGTTTCTCCGGGGATTCACAGGATTCGACAGGCACGCGCGATTACCGTATCGAGCAACACCTGGCAGCCGGCTTCGGCTTCTTCGGGCAGGATGCTTTCGGCTTCGTTATGCGACAGGCCGTCTTTACACGGCGTGAAGATCATCGCGGTGGGCACGTGCCGCGCCACATAGACCGCATCGTGTCCCGCCCCCGAGACGATCTCGCGCGCCGCAAAGCCGTTGCGCGCGGCCGCCTGGCGCACCAGATCGACGCATGCCGCATCGAAGGGCTGCGGCGGAAAGCGGAACAATTCGGTCACTTCCAGCGCGATGGCGCAATCGCGCGCGATGAAGCCGGCCTCGCGTGGGAACTGGGCGGCCAGGCGGTCGATCTCGGCGCCGTCCGGGTGGCGGAATTCGACCGAGAAGCGCACCTCGCCGGGCACCACGTTGCGGCTGTTGGGCAGCACCTGCATGTAGCCGACCGTGCCGCGCCCGTCCTCGCCGCGCGCGCGCATCAGGCGATCGACCAGATCGACGATTCGCGCCGCGCAGACCAGCGCGTCGCGGCGCGCCGACGGCGGCGTGGTGCCGGCGTGGCTGTCCTGCCCGCGCGTGATGCAGTCGAACCACACCTGCGCCTGCGCACCGGTGACGATGCCGATCTTTTTGTTTTCGGCCTCGAGGATCGGTCCCTGTTCGATGTGCAGTTCGAAATACGCATCGGCGGGGAACGCTGTGGCTGGTTCGCTGCCCGCATAACCGATTGCGGCCAGCGCCTCGGCCGCGCTGACCCCGTCGGGGTCGCGCGCCCCCAGCGCCAGCTCGGCCGGGAAGACGCCCGCCCAGATGCCCGAGCCCATCAGGGCGCGCCCGAAGCGGCAGCCTTCCTCGTCAGTCCAGTTCACCAGCTCCAGCGGCGCGTCGGTGACGATGTTGAGGTCGGTCAGCGTGCGCATCACTTCCAGCCCCGCCATCACGCCCAGCGCGCCGTCGAACTTGCCGCCCGAAGGCTGGCTGTCGAGATGGCTGCCGAACAGCACCGGCAGGCGCGCCGGATCGCGCCCTTCGCGGCGCGCGAACATGTTGCCGGCGGCATCCACACGCATTTTCAGCCCGATCTCCTCACACCAGGTGCGGAACAGATCGCGCCCGCGCCGGTCCTCGTCCGACAGGGTGATGCGCCGCACGCCGCCCTTCGGCGTCGCGCCGATCCCGGCCATGGTCATCAGGCTGTCCCACAGGCGGCGGCCGTCGATTCTTTGATTGCTGGTGTTCATGGATTATGCCCGTGCAAGAAGGAAGAAACGCCGGAACGGCAACAGGGTCACGCCATCACTCCGGCATGGATAATGCGGGCGCACTGCATCGGCGTAGGCCCGGATGAAGGCACTGCGTTCGGGTTCCTCGAGTGCATCCATATACGGGCGCAACGATGTGCCCATCGCCCACTGCACGGCGGCGTCCTCGCCTTTCAGGGCATGCCAGTAGATGGTCTCCCACATCTCGAACGCCTGGGCGCGCGGGGCGAGCAGGTCGCGGTAGAATTCCGGTTTTTCGATACGGTGCGCGGCTTTGATCTGCTGCCGCAGTTTCGCCGCCCACGGGCCGGCGGCGGCCGTTTCGGGTTGCAGGCGGCGCAGCGGTTCATCGTGCATGGCGGGCATCTGCACGGCGAACACACCGCCGGGCGCGAGCTGTGCGAACAGATGCGGGAACAATTTCGTGTGGTCGGGCAGCCATTGCAGCGCGGCGTTGCTGAAGATCACGTCGGCGGGGCGATCCGCCGTCCAGTTGGCCAGATCGGCCTGCACGAAATCTGCCCCGCTCGCCTGTGCGCGGGCTTTTTTCAACATATCGGGGCTGGAATCGACGCCGGTGATGCGTGCATCGGGGAACCGTGTGCGCAAGATGTCTGTGCCGCTGCCGGTGCCGCAGCCGAGGTCGAACACCGTTTGTGGCGCGGGATGATGAAGGCGCGCGATCAGGTCCAGCGCCGGTTGCAGGCGCTCGCCCTGAAAACGCAGATATTGTTCGGGATTCCAGCTCGCCTTGGACATACGTGGTACACCGCCTGTTGTGGCGGCGCAGCATTCCACGATTTCATACAGGCTACAAATACCGGGCGCGCACGTCGACGGAATCGTGCTGGCCGATGTCGTCCCAATGATTGTCCAGCCAGGCTTTCGCCGAAGTCTCGCCCAGGCGCTTCAGTTCGCGCAGGAAGCTGAGATCGGCGTTGAACTTGGTCGAGACGTTGTAGCCGTTCATCGTGTTTTCGTCGTGGATCGAATGCAGGAACAGGCGGCGGTACTCTCTGGGGTCGAGATGTTTTTCCGCCAGCATGCGCTGCACGAAGTTGATCGAGCGGATCTCGCCGATCAACGTGGTGTTCATCCCGATCTCGTTCACGCGGTTGAGGATTTCCTGGGCCGAGGTGGGCAGTTCCGGGCGGTTGATGGGGTTGATCTCGACCAGCACGATGTCCGCCGACAGGCAGGAATCGTAAAGCGGCCACAGCGACGGGTTCCCCGCGTAGCCGCCGTCCCAGTAATGACGGTCCTCGATCTTCACCGCCTGGAACAGATAGGGCAGGCAGGCCGAGGCCATCAGCACATCGGCCGACAGCTCCTGGTGGTGGAAGACACGCGGTTTGCCGGTGGCGACGTCGGTCGCGCTGATGAACAGCTTATGCTGCTTGCAGGCGCGCAGCGTGTCGAAGTTGACGGTGTCGCGCACCACTTCGCGCAATGGGTTGAAGTCGAACGGGTTGAACTGGTACGGGCTGAAAGTGCGCACCAGTGTCTCGAACCCCTGCCACGCCCAGCTGTAGGTCATGTCCCAACCGTACAGCGCGCGTTCCCACGGGGCGTTGCGCAGCGGCGACATGCTCTGCTTGGTGGAAACCGAGGTCCAGAAACGTTCCAGCGCCTCACGCGCGCCGGCACGGCCGTTCTCCGTCCAGCCCTGGGCCAGCGCCACCGCGTTCATTGCGCCGGCCGAGGTGCCCGAGATCCCTTCGAATTCCAGCCGTTCGTCGGCCAGCAGCGTGTCCAGCACCCCCCAGGTGAACGCCCCGTGTGCGCCGCCGCCCTGCAACGCCAGATTGACGCGCTTGACCGGCGAGGGCGGTTCGGGTTTCGGGCCGAGTAAGGGCATATACTTGGTGATGCTTGAAAGTGGCATGTATTTTATTCAGTACTTCAGAGTATCGAGGAGTTCATGGCCGCCGCAAGAACCAAGTCCGGGATAAGTAACCGGGTGGGCAGGTGCGCAGATATTTTTGTGCATTGCAACAATTTTTGCTGCATACCACAAAACCATAGGAGCAATTCCGGACAAATCCCACATTCACAGGTGGTGTCAACCGCCTGAAAACGGACATTATGCGGATTGGACCGGATTTGATGGCCGATGTGGTTGACGTGCGGGACCGTCACCGCCTATACGACGCGACCCGTGGCAGCAGAGCCTCTCTGCCCGGAAATTGTATTTGTACCGTAGAGTGGGGATCGTGCCGTGAAGCGCACTTACCAGCCCAGCAAGATCGTTCGTAAGCGCCGTCATGGTTTCCGGGCCCGCATGGCAACGGTCGGCGGCCGCCGCGTATTGGCAAACCGCCGCGCCAAGGGCCGCAAGCGCCTGTCGGCCTGAGTGTTTGGTCCGGAACGCGCTGGCATGAAACAGCCGGTGATATTCTCAGACATTGCTGCATCCCGGGATATGTTCCACGGGGGGCGCGTCTGTCCAGGGTATCGCCGGCCGGTCGTGCCGGGTGCGTTCCGCAGCAGATCCTGACGGAAACGGCAGGGGAACCCGCCATGGTCGCACCCCTGCATCGTTTGAAGCGGCGTGCCGAGTTTTTGCGCGCGGCGGCCAAGGGCCGCAAGGCAGCCCTGCCCGGACTGGTGCTGCAGGCGCTGGCGCGCGGCGACGATGCGCCGGCACGGTTCGGTTTTACCGTTACCAAGAAGGTCGGCAATGCCGTGGTCCGCAACCGCGTGCGCCGGCGGCTGAAAGAGGCGGCACGCCTGCTGTTCGCGCAGGGTGCGCCGACCGGTATGGATTTCGTGCTGATCGGCCGTGATGCGACCCGCCAACGCCGATTCAGCGCGCTGACCGACGATCTGCGGCGCGCGGTGGAACGCACCGGGACCACACCCCGCAAGGGGCCGGCGGCATGAGGGGGATGGCCGGCAGGATCGCGGCGGAAGCTCTGGCGTTCTGTGTGCGCGTCTACCAATGGACGCTGCGCCCGTTCATCGGCGCGCATTGCCGGTTCGAGCCGACATGCAGTCATTATGCCATCGAGGCGCTGCGCGTTCATGGCGCGGTACGCGGATCGCTACTTTCCACGCGGCGCATTCTGCGCTGTAACCCTTGGCATGCGGGCGGGGTCGATCCTGTGCCAGGTGCTCGGCATTACGCTTCGCCTTCATGTGACTGCGCACGGCGTTTCACCACGCCGCGCTGACCGGACCGGAGACTATGGAACAGAAGAATTTGCTCATCGCGATCGTTCTCTCGGTCGTCATCATGCTGGGGTTCCAGTATTTTGCGCCGAAGCCGGCGCCGGTGCAGCCGCCAGCCCAGACCGCCACGGTGCAGCAGACCCCGGTTCCGTCTGCGCCGCCCGCCGGGCCGGAGGCAGGGGTCAGCAGCGCGCCCGATACCGCGGGGACGACTGCCGCGGCGGCGCTGCTGAACGCGCCGCGCGTGCGGATCGAATCGCCGCGCGCGACGGGCAGCCTCAGTCTGTTGGGGGCGCGGCTGGATGATCTGACCCTGAACAATTATCGCGACACCATCGATCCCAATTCGCCGTTCGTGCGTCTGTTCGAGCCGCGCGGCCGCGACAAGCCGTATTACGCGCAGTTCGGCTGGCTGAGCCAGAATCCCGCGATCAGACTGCCCGACAACGACACGGTGTGGAGCGCGTCCGCAACCACGCTGGCCCCCGGTCAGCCGGTGACGCTGTCGTGGGACAACGGTGCCGGGCTGCGGTTCGAGATCGCGCTGGAAATCGAACCCGATTACCTGATCCGTGTGCGCCAGAGGGTGATCAACAATTCCACCGAGACCGTGCAGTTGACGCCGTGGGCGCGCATTCGCCGCGAATACCTGCCGCAGACCAGCGGCTACACGATCCTGCACGAGGGCATGACCGGGGTGCTGAACGGCATCCTGGAGGAACACAGCTATGCCAACGTGCGCGACGAGGCGAAAAAGCGCAACAGTTCCACGGGGTTCGAGGGCACCAGCACCGGCGGCTGGGCGGGGATCACCGACAAGTACTGGCTGGCGGCGCTGATCCCCGACCAGCAGGATCCGACCCATTTCGTCTATCGTTATGTGAACGAGGGCGGCGCCGACCGTTTCCAGGTCGACATCTCGCGCAGCGGGGCGGTCAGCGTCGCGCCGGGCGCCACGCAGGAGACCGCGCTGCGCGTGTTCGCGGGCGCCAAGGAAGTGCGCACGCTGGACCACATCCGCGACACCTACAATGTGCCCAGCTTCGACAAGGCGATCGACTTCGGCTGGTTCTATTTTCTGACCAAGCCGTTCTTCTATGCGATCGACTGGCTGTTCCGGCTGACCGGCAATTTCGGCATCGCGATCATCGTGTTCACACTGCTGGTCAAGCTGGTGTTCTTCCCGCTGGCCAACAAGTCGTACAAGTCGATGTCGAAGATGAAGCTGCTGGCGCCGAAGATGCAGGAGCTAAAGGAACGCCACGCCGACGACGCCCAGGCGCTGCAGCGTGAAATGATGGCCTTGTACAAGGCGGAAAAGGTCAATCCGGCATCGGGCTGTCTGCCGATCCTGATCCAGATTCCGGTGTTCTTCTCGCTGTACAAGGTGCTGTTCGTCACCATCGAAATGCGCCACGCGCCGTTCTTCGGCTGGATCCGCGATCTGTCGGCGGTGGACCCGACCAACGTGTTCAACCTGTTCGGGCTGATCCCGTTCGATCCGGCGGTCTATTCCAACTGGCTGCATATGGGCGTCTGGCCGCTGCTGATGGGGCTGACGATGTATCTGCAGCAGCGCCTGAACCCGACGCCGCCCGACCCGGTGCAGGCGAAGATCTTCCAGTGGATGCCGATCGTCTTCACCTTCATGCTGGCCGGCTTCCCGGCCGGGCTGGTGATCTACTGGACCTGGAACAACCTGCTGTCGATCGCCCAGCAGTGGTTCATCATGCGCCAGACCAGCCTGGGCAAGCCGGGGAAAGCGGCGACCTGAGGGATGGAGCCCCGGTTCGACAATGGGCGCGTGCGCACGCCGGAGCAGATCGAGGCCGGGCGCGTGCTGTTTGCCGGAGCCTGCACGTTCAAAACGGCGGCGACGGCGCTGGCCAATCTGCCGGCGTTCGACGTGGCCGAGGTCGCCTTCGCGGGCCGTTCGAACGTGGGCAAGTCCTCGCTGCTGAACGCGCTGACCGGCCAGCACATGCTGGCCCGCGCTTCGGCACAGCCCGGGCGGACGCGGCAACTGAACTTCTTCGATCTGGGCGGACGGCTGATGCTGGTCGACATGCCCGGCTACGGCTATGCGCAGGCCCCGCGTGAGATCAAGGACGAATGGCAGGGGCTGATGTTCGACTATCTGCGCGGCCGCCCCAATCTGCGCCGCGTGCTGCTGTTGTTGGACGCGCGGATCGAAACCAAGCCCGCCGACCTGACGGTGATGGAACTGCTCGACAAGGCGGCGGTCACCTTCCAGTTGGTGCTGACCAAGGCCGATGGCGCCAGACCCGCGGCGCTGGCCGGGCGCCTGGCCGAAGTCTCGGATCTGGCCCGTCAACACGCGGCGGCGCATCCCGAGGTAATCGTGACCAGCAGCACCGACGGGCGCGGTATCCCCGACCTGCGGGCCGAAATCGCCGGGCTTGTCCGATAACGCTACTGGCATGGCCGTCTGGCGGCGCTTTCCTGCGCTTTTGATGCTCACGAACCGATGTTCGCTGCGCGCCGGTTCTCGATCCGCACCATCATACGACTCATGCCAGCGCATTCTCGAACAAGCCCCAGTCCTTCTACCCGCTTCGCATCCACTTGACCTGCACTTCGTGCGGTCCTACCACGCGCAGACCCCGTTTCTGGCTGGAGGCCCCTGATGGAACATGCAACCCGGGAAGCTGCCCGCGAACAGGCCCGGATCCTGAGCCAGGCGATGCCGTTTCTGCGCCGTTACGCCGGCGCGACGGTGGTGGTGAAATACGGCGGGCACGCGATGGGCGAGGAAGACCTCGCCCAGACCTTCGGCAGCGATATCGCGGTGCTCAAGCAGATCGGCGTCAACCCGGTGGTCGTCCACGGCGGCGGGCCGCAGATCAATGCGATGCTCAAGCGCCTGTCGATCCAGTCGAGCTTCGTCGACGGGCTGCGGGTGACCGACGCGGCGATGGTCGAAGTGGTGGAAATGGTGCTGGCCGGCACGGTGAACAAGCAGGTCGCCGGGTTGATCAATAAGGCCGGCGCGCTGGCGGTCGGCATCTGCGGCAAGGACGGCGGGCTGATCCGTGCGCGCAAGCTGCGCCGCACCAAGAAGGACCCCGACAGCAACATCGAACGCGTGCTCGACCTCGGCTATGTCGGCGAGGTCGAGAGCGTCGATGTGCGCGTCATCCATGCGCTGACCGGCGCCGGCCTGATCCCGGTGATCGCGCCGGTGGGTGTGGGCGAGGACGGGCAGACCTATAACATCAACGCCGACACCGTGGCCGGCGCGGTGGCCGGCGCGCTGGGCGCCACGCGGCTGCTGATGCTGACCGATGTGGCCGGCGTGATGGACAAGGACAAGAACTTCATCCAGGAGATGACGCTGGCCGACGTGCAGCGTTCCGTGGATGACGGCACCATTACCGGCGGCATGATCCCCAAGGTCGAGACCTGTGCCGATGCCGTGAAGCGCGGCGTGCGGGGTGCGGTGATCCTCGACGGGCGCGTGCCGCACGCGTGCCTGCTGGAACTGTTCACCGATGGTGGTTACGGCACGCTGATTCGCGCCTGACCTTAGCGGGAATCATACGGTCTCGCGGCGCAGCAGAAAGTCGATCTGCCAGCGCATCTCGTGCGGTGGCAGCGGGTAGCCGCCGTTCGGCGTGGGTTTCAGAAGGGCGCTGGGGGGCAGGCGGCCCAGAACGCTCTGCAGCGCCACGGCGACCGTCATGCTGAAGCCCGCATGCCAGCACAAGGCGACCAGAGCTTTGGCGCTGTGCAGGCCGGCGGCATATTCCACGACGGATTTCGGCACATGCGCAGCAAGCGCTAAAAGCTCGATGAGTCGCTGATATTCGCTGCGCTGGATCGAGGCCACCAGTTTCGTCTCGAGGCGCGCCCGGCTGTTTTCCTGACCGATCTGGGGGGCGACGGCGGACCGCATGCTGAGGCGCTGGCGGATCTCCTGCATCAGCTTCGGAGACAGATCGGCGCGCTCGGACAGCAGGAGCAGCACTTCATCCGTCACCACCTCCGACAGGATGCGTGCTGCGTGCGGGGTCAGGTAGGGGCGTGTGGCGAGCGGCTTCTGCCAGCACAGTTGCTGCGCCGCGCGGGTGACCAGTTTGTCCAGTGTTTCCTCGCGGATAGCGGCCGACTGGTTGTTGAGCAGTTCGGTGATCACCTCGGTATCCTGCGTGTCGACCAGCGCGTCCGAAACGGCTTCCCCCAATGCCACGCGGTTCGCGATGACGAGGTTGACGGCGGCCGACGCGCCTGAAATCAGCCCGAGAAGATCGTCCTCGGTCAGCAGGGGCGAGAGCCGGATCACCGGTTCGGCGATCGACAGTTCGGGGTCGTGGGCCAGAGCGACGATCAACTCGTGCGGTGCATCGGGCATCGATTTGACGACATCGGCGATCGCGGCGCGCACGCGCGTTGCGGTGTCGCGGACCAGGCGGCACAAGGTCTGCCAGGCGAGGTTTTCCATCCGCTCTTGCAGGTCGCGCGGCATGTTCGGGCTGAGCGCGGCGACTTTTCCGGCCAGCGCGACACGCACCTGTTCGCTGGGGTCGTTAACCAGAATGGTGTCCACCAAGGCGGGCGCCGAGGCATTCGCCGCGACGGCCTCGCGCACCATCGGGTGACGGTCGGATGCCAGAACCACCAGCCATTCGGGGGACAGATCCCGGTGGGCGGCCAGCATGGCCCGGTCGGCGCGGTCGCCGTTCCGCACGATGTGTCTGGCCAATATGCTTAGAGATTCGGTCATGACATTCACCGAACGGTTCTCGGGTCTCACCCGATATTGTCTTTCGCTGTCGACCAGCGGCCGGGTCCACAGCGTTTGGCGGCATACATCGCCAGATCGGCGCGGTGTATCAATCTGGAGGTTTCCTCGTTGCTGCCCGGCGATCGTTCGGCGATGCCGATCGACGCGGTCAGGGTAATGCGGAGGTTGTTGCTCAGCTCCCCGATCAGCTTGGGAATGTCCTCGCACAGTGTGGCGGCGCGTTCGGCGGCGACCAGATGATCGGCGTTATCCATCCAGATGGCGAATTCGTCCCCGCCCAGCCGGGCGATCAGGTCGGTCGGACGCACGGTCTGGCGCAACAGGGCGGTGATCGAGCACAACGCTTCGTCGCCGGTGTCGTGCCCGAACCTGTCGTTCAGCGGCTTGAAATTGTCGAGGTCGAGGTAAAGCAGCGTGCCGGGTTGATGATTGCGGTCCAGACGCATGAACCGGCGCTCGAGTTCCTCGCAGAAGGATCTGCGGTTCAGAAGACCGGTCAGCGGGTCGGTCCAGGCCTGCCGGAACATTTCACGCTGCATGGTTTCGTGTTCCAGCGTCATGCGCACCAGCATGACGACCGAGGACATCACGGCCATGTCGTCGCCGGTCCATGGGCGCAGCGCGTTGTTGCGCCAGAGCACCAACCCGGTCTGGCAACTGAAGCGCGGGCGGCAGCCGATGGCGATCAGGCTGGCGCCGTTACTGGTGATGCGGATATTCGGTGAATGGCTGGTCGCCATGATCAGGCGGGATGCTTCGGTCAGGATGGGGTCGGCGGCGGCGCCGACGTGGTGCAGCACGGGGGGGATATCGCGCGAGGCTTCCAGAACCATGGCGCCATCGGCGCCCAGCGCATGCATCAGCGCATCGAGGATGATCTTCATCATCTCGGGCGCCATGACGGCGTTGTGCATCGAGGTCAGGATATGGTTGACGAGCGCACTGCGCCGCAGGGTGGCGGCGGCCTCCTGAGAGGCGACATCCTCGGCCGAGACATCGCGGGCGATGCCGCGCAGTCCGACCACTTCGCCGGTATCGTCGAGCAGGGGGGTCGTGGAGATGTTGCAACTGGCCCAGTTGCCGTCGCAGCGGCGCAGAAAGACGCGCTGGTTGCGAACGGGGAAGTCCGAACGGAAGGGATTGGTGGGTGCGTCCGCATCCAGCAGCATCCGCGCGTCTTTGCCCAGCAGTGCTTCGGGCGACCAGCCCAGCGCGGCATCGGGTGCGACGAAAGTGAAGTGGCTCTGCAGATCGACCTCGAAGGCGAGATCGGCGACCATGTCGACCAGATCTTTCCAGCGCTGCCGGCTGTCCAGCAGCGCGCCGCACAGCGTATTGACGGTTGCAGGCTGAGGCTCGGAAAGCGGCTGGATCTGTGCGGACATGCTGCTCACGTTCTGGCGTTGGAGTCTATTCTGGTGTTTGAGTCCATTAATGCAGGGAGACCTGAATAAATGATGAATCCCTGTTCAGACGCTTCGTTGACAGGCGGACGGCCCCTCTGCATGGTCCAGACAGGTATTTCAATTGGGACCGCTCATGACTGATATCGCCTTGAAGCAACGCATCGAATCCTTGTGGAACATGCGGGACACGGTAACGCCGGCTGCTGATAAAAGCGTTAACGATACGATCGATACCGTGCTTCAGTTACTCGATTCCGGAACAGCGCGGGTTGCCGAACCGGGTTCCGGCGGCTGGATCGTTAACGAATGGTTGAAAAAAGCCGTTCTACTGTCGTTCCGTCTGCGAGATTCGTTGCCGATGGGGGGTGCCGGCGATGCGCCGGTCTGGGACAAGGTGCCGATGAAGTTCGAAGGCTGGGGCGAAAACCGCTTTCGCGCCGCCGGCTTTCGCGCCGTGCCGGGGGCGGTGGTGCGGCGCTCGGCCTATATCGCGCCGGGGGTGGTGCTGATGCCGAGCTTCGTGAATGTCGGGGCCTATGTGGACAGCGGCACGATGATCGACACCTGGGCGACCGTCGGGTCGTGCGCGCAGATCGGCCGGAACTGTCATATCTCGGGCGGGGTCGGGATCGGCGGGGTGCTGGAACCGCTACAGGCCAACCCGGTGATCATCGAGGACGACTGCTTTATCGGCGCACGCAGCGAAGTGGCCGAAGGCGTGATCGTCGAACGCGGGGCGGTGCTGTCGATGGGGGTCTTCCTGGGCGCTTCGACCAAGATCATCGATCGTGCGACGGGCGAGGTGTTCATGGGCCGGGTGCCTGCGTACTCGGTGGTGGTGCCGGGCGCACTGCCGGGGAAGATGTTGGCCGACGGCACGCCGGGGCCATCGCTGGCCTGCGCGGTGATCGTCAAGCGGGTGGACGAACGCACACGATCGAAAACCTCGATCAACGAACTGCTGCGGGACTGAGATGACCGATCCGCTGCCTCTCGCGCAGGCGTTGATCCGCTGCCCGTCGGTGACGCCGGTCGATGCCGGGGCGCAGGATGTGCTGGCCGAGCGCCTGGCGGCGCTGGGTTTCACCGTCTGGCGGCTGCCGTTCGGCGAGGTGCCGAACCTGTTCGCGCGGCACGGCACGGGCGGGTTTCATTTCTGCTATGCCGGGCATACCGATGTGGTGCCGCCCGGTGCCGCCGGCTGGAGCGCCGACCCGTTCTCGGGCGAGGTGCGCGACGGGCGGCTGTACGGGCGCGGCGCCTGCGACATGAAGGGCAGCGTCGCGGCGTTCGTCGCGGCGGTCGAGGATCGTCTGGCGGCCGGTCCTACCGATGGGTCGGTCAGCCTGCTGATCACCGGCGACGAGGAAGGCGATGCGGCTGACGGCACCGTGAAGGTGCTCGGCTGGATGGCGGAAAACGGCCATCTCCCCGATTTCTGCGTGGTCGGCGAACCGACCAGCAAGGCGGTGCTGGGCGATACGATCAAGATCGGCCGGCGCGGCAGCATGAACGCGAAGATCACCGTGCACGGGCGGCAGGGGCACAGCGCCTATCCGCACAAGGCCGACAACCCGGTGCACCGGCTGGTGCGCGCCCTGGCGGCGCTGACCGCGGCGCCGGTCGATGCGGGCACCGACTGGTTCGAGGCGACGACCCTGCAGGTGACCAGCGTCGATGTCGGCAACCCGGTCACCAACGTGATCCCGGCCAGTGCGTCGGCGCGGCTGAACATCCGGTTCAGCGACCTGCACCGCGGCCGCGATCTGCACGCCTGGCTGAATGCCACATTGGCGCAGTACGCGGAGCGTTTCGACCTGGACGTCGCGATCTCGGGCGAGGCGTTTCTGACCCAGCCGGGCGATCTGGTCGGCCGGCTGTCGGCGGCCGTGCGGCGCGCCACGGGGGTTGCGCCGCAACTGGATACCGGGGGCGGCACATCGGATGCGCGGTTCATCGCGCTGCACGCGCCGGTGGCCGAATTCGGCCCGGTCGGTGCGACGATGCATCAGGTGGACGAGTGTATTCCTGTGGACGAGCTGCGGGCGCTGTGTGCAGCCTATCGTGAAATCCTGAAGGCATTTCTGCCGTGAATCGTAAGCCGGAGTTCGAAAGCCGTCTGCGCGCCGTGCTGGCCCTGCTCTGTGGCCGGAGCGAGGGATTGTCCGCCTTTGCCGACACGCCGCAGGCCGTAAGGGCCGGATTGCGGCCGTTCGTCTGGATGGTCGGCCTGTTGTGCGGGTTTCTGCTGCTGCATGGGCAGATTCTGGCGGCTCTGCTCATGCTGATGTTCATGACCAGCTCTATTCTTGCGCCGCTGGTGGTTTCGCATGCCTTGGCGGAACGGTTGCGGATCGCCGCGGGCTGGTACCGGTATGCGGCGGCATTCCTGTGGTGCCAGTGGGGGCTGACCGTGCTGCTGCTGGTGGTCATGTTCGTGCTGTCGCTGGGGATGGTCGGTGCGATGGGCGAGCAGGCGTTGGAGAACGAGATGCTGCTGGCAGGTCGCCTGGCGGAAGCCATGCAGTTTCTGGCGCTGATCGCCTTCGGTTACATGGTATGGCTGCAATGGTTTCTGGCCCGGCACGCGCTGGGGGCGAACGGCAGCCAGGCGGTGCTGCTGGCGGTGGGGACCAGTGCCGGTGCCGGCGCGATCATGACGCTGCCGACTTTGGGCGGTTATCTGTAAGGTCTGTTACACGTTCTTATGCCGGGTACCCAACCCGGCGTCCTGCCGGAAACCTTCCGGGTCAGGCATTTTCTGTTTCCAGCACTGTCGCCGGCTGAATCATAACCGTTGTCTGTTTTCGGGGTCAGCCGGTCATCGTTCCGCCTGATCGATGCGGTATTGCAGAACGGGATCCCGTGCGTACCGGACCGGCAACGTCCCGGTTGGATGGGCGGAAATTCAATCTCAAAAAAACGAAATATGCAATGGATTACTCATTGGACACCAATGCGCCGGGAAGGGGTGTGGCTTCCGCACAACGGCAGGGTAAATTAAAAATAAATACATTAAAATAAATCCACTTTAATTAAGAAAAAACAATTCTTACTTATAATGGATGAAGTTGAAAATATTTTTAAATCAAATTCTTATGTTTAGATTCTTGAGGTGAATTTTGATTGATTGAGTCGTTAATCGAGATGTGGGGTGTTTTTATATCTTTTTAGGATAATTCGGTATACAATATTTAGACAATTGCTTAAATACGGTTTAGTGGGATAAAATGACTAAATTCTCATGTATGGCGAGTGTATCCCAAAATAGACACGATTCTCTTTTGGGGGGAACATCTTCTATAGCCCTGATGCGATTGACGCGCATTGCCATCATTGCCGGGGCCTTGGGGATTCCTCTGGAGGTATCGCATGCAGCGGATGTCACGACCGCACCGTCCTATACGCCGGGGACCGCCAGCCATAGCGGGTTGTCAGTTCACGATAGCGGCGGTGTCGTCAACCTGACCGGCGCAACGGCTTTCAGTGGCGGCGTGAATTCCGCACTGGGAACCCTGATTTCCTATTCGGCCGCCCTGGCCGCGGGATATATCTCGGGTCCGGAGCCGGTTCCTGCCATCAACATCGGCATAGGCACCAGACCGTCAGACGCCAACCACAAGATCGTGGTGCCGGATCCCGCCACGGGGGGGAGCAACACCATTTCGGTGTATTATTCCCCCAGCTTCATACAGATGTTCCCCGGGAGCGCCTTCGTGCTGTACACGCCGACACCGGAAGGCAGCGGGCCGTTCGTGGAGGCGACGGTCGTGACGGTGGACGGCGGCGGCACGGTCAATGCCAATATCACCGGGCAGATCGGCGACAACACCGTCAAGAAGACGACCTACGCCGAGGTCACCAACGGAACGTTGAACTGGAGCTCCAACAACGTCTTCCGCTGGGGCGGCGGGACGGCCGTGACCCCGGCGGATGTGGTGATCCCGCCCACGCTGTCGGTGACGCCGCTGGTGTGGAAGGGGTCGATCACGGTCGATTTCGGCGGTGGGGATACGGAAACCCGTACGGTCACCAATATGGCCGAATACCAGGCCTATAACGACTGGCTGCGCGCCCAGTTCGCGGCCGGCCGGTTCGGGGTCGGCACCGCCGCGCAGATGCAGGCGAAATACGACTACTACATGAGCTCTTCGCTGGCCTATACCGCCGGTCCGGCTGTGACCTATACGGTGAGCGGCGCCACCAACAATATTCCGGCCGATGACCCGATGTTCGTGCCGAATTGCCCCTGTGTCGCCATCGGCGTCGACGGGCCGAATTCGGTGACCAATATCCTGGCGGGCGGCGGCATCAACGTGCAGGACCCCGATGCGTATCTGACCGTCGTCAGCAATGGCGGGCGGCTGGTCAACCATGTCGGTGCTTCCATGATCAGCACCGGTCAGGCGTATGGTTTTGGCGTCACGACGGGCGGGCAGATTACCAATTACGGGCTGATGCGTCCGAACAGCAGCTATATCCGCAACCCCGGTTCCGTCGTGACCAACGATGGCGGCACGATCGATATCAAGAACCTTGCCGGTGGGAACTGGCTGGCCATCGGCAACAACACGGTGCCAGGCGCCGGCGGGGCGTTCCGGAACGTCAACAACGCCGTCGTCAACGTCGGCGATCGTGGCGGTTCGATAAGACTGAATGGCGGCAGCGTCTATAACGATGCCACCAGCGTGATCTATCTCGGTCGCAATTATGCATCGTCTGCCGATTCCTCGATCCCGGCCATCGATCGCGGCGGATCGCTGGTTTACTCGTCGTACGGGATCCATGGCATTCTGGTGGAGAACAACAACAACACGGTCCTGAACGAGGGGACCATCGTCGTTGGCGACGGCCTGCAGGGCAGCAACGCCATCCGGGTGATCGGCGGGACAAACAGCAATATCGTCAACAGCGGCTCGATCATCGTCAACGGTCACAGCGTCGCCGTGCCGGCGCGCAACACGGCGATCTACGCGTCGGGCGGAGCACGAGGGACCATCGAGAACGCCGGCCTGATCCAGGTGAACGGGATCAATGCCGTCGGCCTCTATGCGCTGAGCGGTTCGCATGTCAGCTCCAGCGGTACCATCAACGTGACCGATGGCAGTGCTTCCACGGCCAATCTGCGGAACTACGGCGTTTGGTCGGAAGGAAGCGGAACGGTGGCGACCGTGGCCGGGACCATCAATCTGGCCGGCAACTACGCGGTGGCCACGCATGTGCGCGATCAGGGGAAGGTGGATATCGTCGGCAGTGGGACCGTCGTTTTCCAGAGCGGGACCAATCAGATCGGTTTCTTCGCGTATGGTCCGAACTCGACGATCAACAACACAAGCACAAGCGCGCAGAATGTGTCGACGGCGAATTCGACACTGTATCGCCTGGAGAACGGCGCCGATTTCACCGGCACCAGCGCGACAACGATGACGGCATCGGGCGCCAATTCGGTGGCGGTTCTGGTCACCGGGCGGGATTCCGCCACGGATGTGTCAGCGTTCAATTCCGGTGGGATGACGATCAACCTGACCGGCGCCAACTCGATCGGTGTGCGGGTGGAAGGCGGCGCGCAGGGCAAGGTCATCGCCGGCACCACGATCAACCTGGTGGGAGCGGGTGCGATCGCCGGCATCGCCGACGGTCAGAAATATGCGCTGGATGGCAGCGCATCCGGCACGCCGATCGCCGGCGTGCTGAGCAATGCCGCGCTGGATGCCGGGGCGGCCGGGTTCGGCACCGGGACGATCCTGGTGACCGGAGCGGCGCTGGGCTCGTCCGACACCGGTGTGACGGGGTATATCGCGCGGAACGGCGCGACGCTCAGCAATACCGGCGCGCTCAATTTCACGGGTACGAACGCGATCGGCCTGCTGGTCGAGCCGGGGTCCACCGGCGTGAATACCGGGAACGTCACCACCGCAGGCGCCGGTTCGTCCGGCATCCGGGTGCTGAACGGGGCGCTGCAGAACACTGGCGATATCACCTCGAACGGTGTTGGCGTGTATATCGAAGGTGCCGGCGCGACGATCTCGAACACCGGCGTGATCCTGGCCACCAACGGCACGGCGGCGCTGGAACTGGGCACGGGCGTCAGCCTGAGCGTGGCGGGTGTCGGGGTGATCGAGGGCCGCGGCACGGCGCATGGCGTGCTGATCGATCCGGGTGCGGTGGCGGTCAGCGTGGACGGCGCGCATATCATCGTCAACGCGGCGGGTTCGACCGGCCACGGGATCGAGAATGCGGCGGAAATAGGCGGTCTGCGGCTGACCGGCACGACCATCGACGTCGCCGACGGGATCGGCGTGCGCACCGCCGCACCGCTTTCCCCGACGAACAGCGGCACGATCAATGTGTCCGGCGCGGGCACCGGGATCGCGTTGCAGACGGCGGCGGGCGGCGCGATTGCGGGCGGCGTCGATCTGTCCGGTTCGTCGGCGCTGACGATCAACGTGACGGGCGCCAGCGGCACCGGTCTGTATGCGAACGCTACCGGTACGGTGAATACGGCGGTGACGGTCCATGTGACGAACGCGGCCGGCGGTTCCGCGCTGGATGTCGGCGACGGTGTGACGACGATCGTCAACACCGGCACGCTGACCTCGGCCAGCACGGTCGCGCCGACGGTCGATGCGAACCGGGTGACGAACTTCACCAATACGGCGACGGGTGTGATTACCGCGCCGGCCGGGCGCAATGCGATCGCGTTCAACGATCAGGCGACGACGATGACCAATGCCGGTCAGATCGCCGGTGTGGTCGATCTCGGCGGCGGCAACAACGTGATGACCAATACCGGGGTCATTACCGGCAGCGTTGTCGCCGGTAACGGCAACAACACGATCACGGTCAACGGCGGCACGGTGAGCGGTGCGATCGATCTGTCGGCGGGCAGCGGCACGAACAGCGTGCTGCTGGAGAACGGTGCGACGCTGGGTTCGTTCGCCGGTTCCAGCGGCAACGATACGGTGACGGTCCGCGGTAACGGCAACACGTTCGGTCTGCTGAACGGCAATGGCGGCCACGACACGCTGGTCTTCGACGCGGTGACATCGGCAAGTGTCACCGGCCTGATCAATTTCGAGCAGGTAAACCTGACCAACGCATCGACCGCGACGCTGACCAATGAATTCCCGGGTCCGGGCTTCTTCGTGGATGGCACCTCGACGCTGGTGCTCGAACCGGTGCCTGCCGGTGCCTATACGTTCAGCAACGAACTGACGGGCAGCGGGATGGTGCGGGTGAACACCGGCGCGGGCAATGCGTTCGACTTCGCGACGTCGACAGGTTCCGCGTTCACGGGGATCGTGGCGATGGGACCCGGGACGTTCGCGCTGGGCGGCGTGAATGCAACGGCCCTGACCAACGCCACGCTGCGCATCGATACCGGCAGCGTGACGACGGTTGCCGCCGGCACACAGACAATCGGCGGGCTGACCTTCAACGGCGGCCGGCTGGTGTTCAACGAAAGCCTGCCTGCGCAGATCGCGTCCGGCAGTCTGCTTTCGGTCGGGACGCTGAATATTGCCGGCACCGGAGCGGTGCAGGTGACGATCCCTGACCCGTACGTGCTGACTACGCCGACGCCGTCGACCGAATACTCGCTGCTGGAACAGGACGACATCCACGATGGCCTGCGGCTGATCGCGGCCACCACGGTAATCGGAACCGGCGGCGCCATTCAGGTCGTGGATCAGAACGGCAATGCGCTGGCCGGTGCGCACGATGTGGACATCGAACAGGGCGGCAACATCGTTGCGGTGGGAACCTACAACTACAGCGCCGGCACCGGGCCGGCGCATGACGGCCTGTATGTCGGGTATCGCCTGCAGCAGCTTGAACTGCTGGCGGGCCAGACGCTGACACTGACCGAAAAGGCGGGAGCCACCGGGCTGGCTGCGGACATGTCGGCGCAGCTGACGGGGGCTGGTAACCTGCATGTCGCGGCGCTCGACGTAGTGTCGCTGTCGAACACCACCAACGACTTCACCGGCACGACGCTGGTTTCGGCCGGCACGCTGCGGGCCGGGGCGAACAACGTGATCGCCACCAGCAGTGCGGTGACGGTGAACACCACGTTCGACACAAACGGCTTCACACAGTCGCTGAACAATCTGTCCGGCGGGGCCGGCGGCCATGTGATCGTCGGCGGCACGACGCTGACGCTGAACAACACGGCCAACACGGTATTTGCGGGCCATATGGACGGAGCGGCGGGCCAACTGGTGAAGAACGGCGCCGGCGCGCTGGATCTGACCGGCACGGTGACGTTGGCCGGCCTGACCGTGAATGCCGGCACGATCGGCTTCGGTATTAACACCACGATCGATGCGGCCAATACGGCCGTGACGATGAACGGCGGTGTGGCGCGCTTCAACGGCGGCACGATCGCGGCGGACAACATAGCGATCACCGCGGCGTCCGGTGTGTCGACGGTCGAACTGCACGGCACGGCGGTGACGGCGGGCAGTGGCACGCTGTTCAACGTCGCGACGGGGGCGAATGGTACGCTGATCGCCGATGCCACGGCGCTGACCGGCAACGTGCAGGTAGCCGGCACGGGGCTCGTCGATCTGCGCAACGGCAGTCGGCTGACCGGCGTTGCCAGCGGCGGCAACATGACGGTCGACGCCTCCAGCCGCTGGATGATGACCGGCAATTCGGCGATCGACACGCTGGCCAACGCGGGTCTGGTCGATGTCGGCGGGGCCGAGGGGGCGTACCGTACACTGACGGTGCGTAACCTGATCGGCAATGGCGGTGTGGTGGTGCTGCACACCCATCTCGGCACGGACGGTTCGCCGTCCGACCGGATCGTCGTCGATGGCGGCAGTGCTGTGGGCACGACGCGTCTGGCGATCGCGCAGGCCGGTGGCCTCGGCGCGCAGACGTTTGGCAACGGGATCCTGGTGGTCGATGCGCGGAACGACGCGACGACCGGGGGCGCGTTCACACTGAACGGGCCGGTCGCGGCCGGTGCGTATGAATACTCGCTGGTTTACGGCGCGGCCGACGGCAGCGCCGCGGAAAGCTGGTATCTGCGCACGGGCACCTGTGAGGAAACCAACACCTGCCCGGTGCCGCCGGCACCGCCCGAGTATCGTCCTGAAGTCTCGCTGTATGCGGCGGCCAACTCGATGGGGCTGCTGTATGGGCGGACGCTTCTCGACGGGCTACACAAGCGCGTCGGCGAGCAGGAAGATTTGCGCGGCCGCATGACGCTGGGTGAAAGCGCGTATGGGAACGGCGCCTGGGGCCGGATGATCGGCCAGTTCGGCGAAGTGGACGGCAACGGCTCGACGGCGCGTGGTCCCGACTACGACTACAAGCTCTACGTGCTGCAGACCGGGATGGACCTGTTCCGCCGGACCTCCGATGCGGGTCATCGCGACCATGCCGGCTTCTATGTGGCGGCAGGCCGGATGGAAGCCGACGTGAACGCCGATCGCGGCGAACGTGCCGGCAAGAACGTGCTGGAAGCCTACTCGCTGGCCGGTTACTGGACTCACTACGGCCCGAGCGGCTGGTATGTCGACACAGTGCTGCAGGGTTCGCTCTACAGCCTGGAAAGCACATCGGCGCGTGGGCTGAACAACATGCAGAGCGACGGCTACGGTCTGGCTGCGTCGCTGGAGGTCGGGTATCCGGTGCGTCTGAGCAGCACGGCGCTGCTCGAACCGCAAGCACAGGTGGTTTGGCAGATGACGCATCTGGATTTCGCGACCAACGGCAACACCCGGGTGGACTGGGCCGATGGCTACTCGGTGGCCGGCCGGGTGGGGGCGCGTCTGTCGAACAGCTGGACGCTGCAGGAAGGCACGCAGTATGCGTCGCCGCTGCTGCTGACGGCGTGGGTCTCGCCGAATGTGTGGCACGAATTCCGGGGCGACACGCATACAACCGTGTCGGCGCCGGGCGTCGCGAACAGCGCCGTGCGGTTCAACTCGGACATCGGCGGCACGTGGGGCGAGGTCAATCTGGGGGTGAATGCGCAGATCAACAGCAACACCTCGCTGCTCATGAACGTCGGCTACAGCTTCGGCCTCGGCGGCACGGATCGCTCTTCCTACGAAGGACGCATCGGGCTGCGTATGAACTGGTGATCCAGGCATCCGCCGGTAACGAAAAAGCCCCCGGAGTTCCGGGGGCTTTTTACTTCTGTGGTTCAGTTTGGATCCCAGTTCATCGGCGGATCGTAGGTGACGCCGACCAGCGTCAGGCCATCCGCCGGCGCGGTCGGTCCGGCGGCGGCGCGGTCGCGGGCGGCCAGCACGTCGGCCATGCGGTGCGCCGGCCACTTGCCTTCGCCGACCAGCTTCAGCGTGCCGACCAGATTGCGCACCTGATGATGCAGGAACGAGGGGGCCTCGGCGCGGATCGTCACCTCATCCGCCGTGCGCGTCACGTCGAGCCGCGACAGGGTTTTCACCGGGCTTTTGGCCTGGCACGCGGCGGCACGGAACGACGTGAAGTCGTGCTTGCCGACCAGATACTGCGCCGCCACGTGCATCGCCGCCGCGTCCAGGTGCTGGTGCACGTGCCACACGCGCCCAGCGTCTAGCGCCGGCGGCGCGGGCCGGTTCAGGATGCGATAGCAATAGGCGCGGCCGATGGCGGAAAACCGCGGGTGCCAGTCGTCGGGGGCGATCATTGCGGCGCGGACCACGACCAGATGCGGGCGCAGGTGGAAGTTCAGCGCGTCGCGCAGCTTGTTGGGCGGTATTTCGCGATCGAGCTCGAGCATCACCGCCTGAGCTTCGGCATGCACGCCGGCATCGGTGCGCCCGGCGGCGACGGCGGTCGGCGCCTCGTTGAACGCCAGACTGGCGGCGGCGGCTTCCAGGATGCCCTGGACCGAAAGGCCCTCGTCCTGCCACTGCCAGCCGACGAAGCCGGCGCCATGATATTCGAGCAGAAGTGCGTATTGGAACATCAGGTCAGGACGCTTCCGGGGGGGATGGAAAAGCCACGCAGCAGCGCCTCGGCCGGCATGGCGGCGCGCCCGGCGCGCTGCACGAGGGTGGGGCGCAGCGCGCCGCTGCCGCAGGCGATGGTCAGCCGGTCATCCAGCACCGTGCCCGGCACACCCGTGGCTGGCACGATGTCGGCGGCCAGGATGCGCAGCGTTTCGTTCTGGTACAGGCAGAAGGTGCCCGGCCACGGGGTCAGCGCGCGAATACGCCGTTCCAGCGCCGCGGCATCGTGGGTGAAGTCCAGATGTGCGTCGGCCTTGCTGAACTTGGCGACATGGGTGACGCCTTGTGCCGGCTGCGGCACGCCAGGCGGGTCCTCGGCCAGGGCGCGGACGATCAGCCGCGCGCCGATCTCGGCCAGCGCGTCGTGCAGGGTCGACGCCGTGGTCTGCGCGGTGATCGGGGTGCGTTCGGCCAGCAGCATCGGGCCGGTGTCCAGCCCTTCGTCCATGCGCATGATGGTAATGCCGCTCTCGGTATCGCCGGCCAGGATGGCGGCCTGAATGGGCGCCGCGCCGCGCCAGCGCGGCAGCAGCGAGGCGTGGATGTTGAGGCAGCCGCGCCGCGGCGCGTTCAGCATCGGCGCGGGCAGCAGCAGCCCGTATGCCGCGACCACCGCGGCATCCAGATGAAGGTCAGCGAAGAACGCATGCTCCTCGGTGTTGGTGCGCAGCCGCGCAGGCGTGCGCACCGGAATGCCCAGTGCCTCGGCCGCCATCTGCACGGGCGACGGGCGCACCTGTTTGCCCCGCCCGGCCGGGCGGGGGGGCTGGGCATAGACCGTCACGATGTCGTGACCGGCGGCGTGCAGCGCCCGCAACGGCGCCACCGCGAATTCCGGCGTTCCCATGAAGGCAATCCGCATCAGTCGCGCGCCTTCGCTTTCAGATCCTTGGCCAGCTTGCGCAACAGCATGTTGCGTTTCAGCGCGGTGAGGTAGTCGATGAACAGGATCCCGTCGAGGTGGTCGATTTCGTGCTGCAGGCATGCGGCAAGCAACCCCTCGGCCTCGATCCGTTTCAGCGCGCCGTTCGGGTCGAGGTAACGCACGGTGACGCGGGCCGGGCGGGTAACCTCGGCGTACTGGCCGGGAATCGACAGGCAGCCTTCCTCGCGCGTCGCCAATTCTTCGGATTTTGCAATGACTTCCGGATTGATCAGCACGATCGGGTCGGGCTGTTCGTCGGGCATCAGGTCGATGATCGTCAGCCGGATCATTTCCCCCACCTGCGGTGCGGCCAGACCGATCCCGGGGGCCTTGTACATGGTGGCGAACATGCGCGGGATCAGCGCATCCACCCGGCTTTTGTCGGCGGGGGTCACCGGGCGGGTCTTGGTCTTCAGGCGCGGGTCGGGCACCAGAACCAGCGGCAGGGGTTTTGCGTCGCTCATGTTGCCGAAATAAGCCGCCGACCGTTCTGGTGCAATGCGGGGCTTGCAACTGCGCCGCGGACGGCCCATTTTTCGTGTGCCGGGGTGCTTCGGGCTCCGGCGGGACTGCTTCGCTCGCCAGAGGAGGCTTCGGCCATGACGACACGTGTATTCACATCCCCGATGTTCCTGGGGTTCGACCATCTGGAACAGATGCTCGAGAGGGCGGCGAAGTCGTCGTCCGACGGCTATCCGCCGTACAACATCGAACAGATCAGCCAGGACGGCCTGCGCATCACGCTGGCGGTGGCTGGGTTCGCGATGGAAGACCTGCAGATCACCCAGGAGGACAACCAGCTGGTGATCCGCGGCAAACAGGCCGACGATTCGATGCAGCGTGTATTCCTGCACCGCGGCATCGCGGCGCGGCAGTTTCAGCGTGCCTTCGTGCTGGCCGAAGGGATCGACGTGACGGGGGCGTGGATGGACCACGGCCTGCTGCATATCGACCTGAAGCGCCCGCAGCCGGAAAACCGCACGAAATCGATTCAGATCAGCCCGCGGACCAAGGCGGTCATCAACGGCGAGACCGAGGGGTAAACCGCATGGCACATCACAGTACACCCGGCATGCGCCCGCGCATGCCCGCCGTGGCGTTCGCGCGGCTCGGCGTCGGCGGCATCGCCTATATACGGCCGGTGCGCACGCAAGAGGGGATCGACGCCTGGGGCATCTTCGGCGCCGACGGCAGCACGCTGGCGGTGGCGAGTGACCGCGAGGCGGCGCTCATGGCGATCATCGAACACGAAATGGCCCCGGTCGCGCTGCACTGAGCGGTTAGCGGCCGGGCGGTTTAGAGGCTGTTCGAGACTGCGCCGGTGCGGCAAACAGTCTCTCAGAACCGCCCGTTGCCCTTCACGAACCGACCGCCCTTCATGATGACGGGCATGTGCGCGCCTTGGCGGGTCAGCAGCGACAGATCCTTCAGCGGATCGCCGTCCACCACGATCAGGTCGGCGAAGGCACCCGGTGCGATTACCCCGACCTTGCCTTCCATGCGCAGCAGGCGGGCCGCGACATGGGTGGCGGCGCCGATCACTTCGTGCGCCGGCAGGGCACGCCCACGGATCACGAATTCTTCCGACTGGTGCGTATGCATGCCGCCCAGCAGATCACTGCCATAGGCCATCGGCAGGCCGGCGGCGCGCATGATCGCCAGCGATTCCATGCCGGCCAGCCGCACCGTGTCGATCTTGGCGACCGAATCGGCGGGCAGGCCCATCGATGCGCCGTCGCTGGCCAGCTTGTCGTAGGTGACCAGGGTCGGCACCGCGAACGCCCCCTTGCCGGCGGCGAGTTTGGCGGTTTCCGGCTGGATCAGGTTGCAGTGTTCCAGCGAGTGCACACCGCATTCGACGGCGCGGCGGATCGCCTTGTCGGTGTAGAGATGCGCCGACACATAGGTGCCGGCGTTTTCGGCCTCTTCCACCGTTGCCAGCAGTTCTTCGCGCGAGAAGCCGAGGAAGTGGATCGGGTCGGTGGGCGAGGACACGCCGCCATTCGCCATGATCTTGATGAAGTCCGCACCGCCCTTCATTTCCTCGCGCACGGCGCGGCGCACTTCGTCGACGCCGTCGCAGATGCGGCCCAGCGCGCCGAGCGGGAAACCGTGCCTGATCGCCGGTCTGTCGATGAAGCGGCCGCGATAGTCGCAATGCCCGCCGGTCTGGGTCAGCGCCTTGCCCGAGATGCAGAGTCGCGGCGTCGGCCACGGCGCTTCCTGCGCGGCGCGCACCAGCCCGTGCGTGCAGCCGCCGACATCGCGTACGGTGGTGAAGCCGCGATGGATCATCTCGCCCATCAGCCTGAAGGCGCGCACGGTGACGATGGCGTCCGGCAACTGGCTGTTCTGCCCCAGATTGGCCATCGAGGCGACGACATGCACATGCGCGTCGATCAGCCCGGGCATCAGCGTGCGTCCGCCCAGATCGATGCGCGGGGCGGAAGAGGCGGTGATGGCGGGGGCGACCTCGAGGATCGTATCGTCTTCGACCAGCACCTGCAGGGGGGCGGTGGGCGCTTCGGCGGTGCCGTCGACGATGCGGGCGTTCTCGAAAATGAAGCTGGTCAAGTTGGGCGTCCTTCAAGCGTGACTGGCGCGAAGGTAGAGCAGTTTACCGGCATCTGAACAGATGCCGGCCGATGCCACCGATCGAGAACGTCCATCACTGGCGCCGCAGCAGCACGATGCGGTTGCTGTTGGTGCCGTGGGTGTTGTTGGCGATCCCCCAGCATTGCGCGGTCTTGGTGAAATTCTGCCGGTTGACCATCACGCCCAGGCGTTCGAAGGGCAGCCCTTGCGCCGCCTGCCAGACATGGCGTTCCAACCGGATGCGCCCGGCGCGCACCTCGCCGACCTCGAACGCCACGTGTCCGCCCGGGCGGGTGACGCGCGCCAGTTCGGCCAGCGCCGCGTGCACCATCTGCGTCCAGGCGGCCTCGGTGCGATGCAGGGTGATCGGCACGGCGGATGAGTCGATCCCGGCGAACCAGCCGCGCAGCCAGTTGTCGTCGGCATACTGCACGATGTCGAGAAACGGCGGCGAGGTGACGGTCAGGGCGATACTGGCATCGGCGATCGCCGGCGTCGCGTGGGCGGGGCCGGTACAGAACAGGGCCGGGCCGGGGGCAGGGACGCCGTGCTTCAGCAGCGCGCGGCTTTTGCGCAGGATCAGCGCGGCGACGTCGCGTTCGGGCGGCGTCTGGTTGCGGGCGGTATTGATGCGCAACTGGGCCTGCACGCTGACGGCCTGATTGGGCGGCAGCGTATAGACCGAGAAAAATCCCGGCGAATGCCCGGCCAGCCGGTTCAACGCCACCATGCGGATCCAGTCGTCGACCGGATCGGGGGCGGGATCGTCGAGTGGGGCATGTGTGAACAGGAAATTCCGCAAGGCGTAGAGATGGCGCAGCGTAACGGGATGATAGAAGGCAAGCAGGTCGTCGCGGTCGATCGTGCCCTTGTCCCACTTTACATCGCGCAGCCGTTCCGCCACCGCGTCGAGCGTCGGCGGGGCGAGGCGCGGGCGGACCAGCAGCGTGGACAGCGGATTTACGTCGTTGCCGAGCGGTTTGCGTTCCATCAGCGCGGCTTGCAGCGGCGTGGTGCCGCGGCCCATGAACGGGTCGTACACGGCATCGCCCGGCCGGGTCAGGTGCGAGATGAAGAAGGCGGGCAACTGCGGCTTGAAGCAGGCGCGGTAGCTAACCTCGTGCAGCGCGTGCGCCTGGCGTTGGGCGGCGGTCCAGAATTCGTTGATCCAGTAAGGGATGTCGGCGTCGGTTTCGGCCTGCGTGGCAGCACCGAATGCAGCGAAGTCGCGCAGATGGGCAATGAAGTTCCGGGTGATGGCCGACATGGCACATGGGTACCATGGGTGAAGGGGCTTGTACAGCGGTAACAGACCGAATGCTGTAACGGAATCCGTCAGCATATTGTGCGGTATTTTTTGTATTCTAATAGATAGCGACGCGGCGGGTTTGCGGATAACGTGCCGCGCATGCAGCGCAGCGCCTTTCTGTTTTTCGCACATGAAATGAATTGGGTCGATCGCCGCCTGGCGCGCAAGCTGGCGCGGGCGGTTGCCGGCTGGGCGGATCTGTATGTGCTGCGCTATGACGATGCAGCGCCCGCGCTGGTCGAGGCGGCGCACGAAACGCCGTTTGGGATCGCGCGTGTTACCTATGGCCGCGAGGCGCTGCTGGCGTTGCCTTATCCGTGCAAGACGGCGGGCGATCCGTGGGGGCTGATACCGGGTAACTGCGATCTGCCGGTGCTGACTTTCGCGCGGCAGTTTCCGCAGTACGAACATATCTGGCTGGCGGAATTCGATGTGCGGTTCTCCGGCAACTGGCGCAGGCTGTTCGATGCGCTGGCCGACAGCGACGCCGACCTGCTGTGTACCACGCTGCACGAGGTGGAAACGAATCCCACCTGGTATCACTGGCGCGGCCTGGTGGTGCCCGAAGCCCACGGGCGCGATGTGCGGCCGCTGCGTGCGTTCTGCCCGTTCTATCGCGTCTCGGCGCGCGGGCTGGCGGCGATCGACGCGGCGTATCGCGCCGGCTGGGGCGGTCATCACGAAGTCGCCTGGCCGAGCATCCTGCGCGATGCCGGGCTGAAGGTCGAGGACATCGGCGGCAATGGGGCGTTCGTGCCACCGGCGCGGCGCGGACGGTTTTACCGTAACACGCCGGAGGACGGGCAGATGGCGCCGGGCACGTTCCGCTATCGCCCGTCGATGCTGGTGGCGCCGTTCACGCTGCTGGGCGAGGGCGAACTGTTTCATCCGGTGAAAACGGCGTTCCATCTGCGCCGGATGCGCTGGGAACTCCGCCGTTTTCTGGGGATGGCAGGGCAGGAAACCGCGCCCCGGGAATAAAAATCCGGGTTTCGGCGTTCTGCCGGTTGTCTTCGCGCCGGGCTTTGCAGTAGATGCACCCTCCGGGCCGGGTTAGCACAGTGGTAGTGCAGCGGTTTTGTAAACCGAAGGTCGGGGGTTCAAATCCCTCACCCGGCACCAGTTTCCCGATGATTCCTAGCGTGTGTGCCGCGACAGCAGGGCGGCCGCAGCTTCGGCCTTTTCCCGGGTGGCCTGGAAAAGGGCCAGCAGGTGTGGAACCTGGGCTTGCGGCACCGACATCAGGCGCACGCTGGTGCCGTACGAGGACAGGTCGACATCGTAACCGCCGAACAGGAAGAACTTGCGTTCCAGATCGGCGGCCAGTGCGTGCGCGTCCAATGTGGCGGTGATTTCCTTGGCGGTCAGCAGGCCGATCCGGTCCAGATGCGCCCTGAGAATCGGCGAATAGTCCAGGAACGAACAGAAAAACCGGCCCTCCTTGCCGGATGATACCGCGCGTTCGCTGTCCGCCTGCATGATCGAGATGAGCTGGTTCAGTTCGGCGACCAGCGCGGTCCTGAGCGCGTTGGCGTCGCTCCGCCGTTGCCGCCGTTCGTGCTTGATGGCACGGCGGGCGTTGCTGCGCAGCATGAGCAGCACGGCCAGAAACCCGACACCGACACCGATCAGCAGTTGCCAGTCGCGAAGGGTGGTTTCCGAAGGAAGCCAGCCGAGAAGCATATCCATCTTCAAAAGATCCCGGTGAATAAAATGGGGGACATATAAACACTTAAGCCTTGATGACACACCATAGCCAAGGGGGATGCACTTAAATACCCGGAAAATTCAAAAAATCACCCGCGAAATATTCGGGCGTTCGAACGGTTTCTATTATACATGTGCTCATTCAGCCAGCTCTTCGATTTTCTGCACCAGCACCTGCGCGATGCGCCGCCCGTCCAGCGCGACGACTTCGAACGTCCAGCCGTTCCAGACGAAGTTTTCCCCGGTATCCGGGATGTGTCCCAACTGGTGCAGCGCAAAGCCGGCCAGGGTTGCATAATCCGCATCGTCGGTCATACCGCTGATCCCCAGCGTGCGTTCGGCTTCCTCGATCGGCAGGCTGCCGTCCAGCAGCCAGGCGCCGTCGTCGCGCTGGACGGCGGCGGACTGGGCCGCGTTGTCACCCGGGTCGGGCAGTTCGCCGGCGATGGCTTCAAGAATGTCGACGGGCGTCGCGATGCCTTGCATCACGCCGTACTCGTCCAGCACCACGGCCATATGGGTCTTCGATGTCTTGAACAGGTCGAGCAGTTTCAGCGCCGGCATGTTTTCGTTGACATAGAGCGGGGCGCGCAGTGCGCGCTGCAGGTCGACCGCGCCGTTGCGCGCCTGCTCCAGCAGATCCTTGGTGTGCACGACGCCGAGCACATCGTCGATCGCGCCGCGGCTGACGACGTAACGCGAATGCGAACTGTCGCGGATCTCGTCGAGCACGGTGCCGGCGGGTTCGTCGACATCGAGCCAGGACACGTCGGGGCGCGGCACCATGATCGAGCGGACCGAGCGTTCGCCCAGGCGTAGCACCCGTTCGATCATCGTGCGTTCCTCGGACGTGAAGGCGATCTCGTCATGTGGTGTATTGGCAAGCACCGCGACGTCCTCGGCGGCGGTATCGGTGTCCGATGCCCGCCCGCCCAGCAGGCGCAGCACGGCGCGCGCCGTGCTGTCGCGCCGGTCCATCATGGTGACCCGGCGTGCAACGTTCCAGCGGCCGATCTGGTTGAACGATTCGATCAGCACCGAGAAGGCGATCGCCGCATACAGATAGGCTTTGGGGATGTGGAAGCCGAAGCCCTCGACGATCAGGCTGAAGCCGATCATCAGCAGGAAGCCCAGACACAGGATCACCACGGTCGGGTGGCGGCTGATGAAGTTCATCAGCATGCGGCTGGACAGCATCATCACGGCGACCGCGATGATCACGGCGATGAACATCAGCGACAGATGCTGCACCATGGCGACCGCGGTGATGATCGAATCGAGCGAGAACACCGCATCGAGCACGATGATCTGCACGATCACCTGCCAGAAGGCCGCATGCACGGGATTCGCGCTGCCGTGACCCGCCCCGCCTTCGAGGCGTTCGTGCAGTTCGGTGGTGGCCTTGAACAGCAGGAATGCGCCGCCGACGATCAGGATGATGTCGCGCCCCGAGATTTCCGCGCCCAGCACGGTGAACAGCGGTTCGGTCAGCGTGATGATCCACGAGGCGACCAGCAGCAGCCCCAGCCGCATGATCAGCGCCAGCGCCAGCCCCAGCAGTCGTGCCCGTTCGCGCTGCGCGGGGGGCAGCTTGTCGGCGAGGATGGCGATGAAGACCAGATTGTCGATGCCGAGGACGATTTCCAGCAGCACGAGCGTCGCCAGACCCAACCATGCGGTCGGGTCGGCGATCCATTCAAAGCCCATCACGCGTCTGTCCCCGGGATGTGTGACCGTGCCGGATCAAGGCGTAATCGGGCCTGCCCGTACGTTATCGGTTTTTGGTGAGATGCGGGGTCCGTGCCGTCCGGTTCGCCCGTTGAATCCGCTGGCGTGCCGACTGTGCTGTTGGGGTACGTGTCCAGAGTGTTCATCGTTCGGGAACGACGCTTACAGCATTCCTTCGGGCGAGAAAACCGTTCTGTCTGGTTTTCTTTTGGCTCGCGCCTCAGGCCGTCCCGTATACGCCCGGGGCGCGTGGTGTGGTGTTACGCAGCACCCCGGCCAACAGCCGCAGTGCTTCTGCACCGCCCATGTCCTTCAGCGTGCCGATGTCGATTTCCTCGGCCAGAAGTTCGGCCTGCGCGGCGATCTTCATGGCGGCGGTATACAGCGCTTCGCGGCTGAGGATAAGCTGCAGTTCCTCGGACAGAAGCTGCCAGTCGGTAATGGGCGTGCACCTCGCCAGAGTATTCACGACTCGATAAGTCCCACGCATGCCGTTTTGGCGGTTGCAAACATAATTCCCGGCAATGTTATGGGACGAGGGTTAATCCTCTGTATAAGTGCGGCGGCTGTGCGGTGTTTGTGCTGCCAAGCCCAGACTCCAGGCTCGGGAACGAAATACTACCCGCAGCCGCATGATGAGCTGCAGTCATATGATACCGCCTGGAACATCGCGCCAGTTTTTGCACCGACAGCCTGGCGCCAAGTGGCCGCATGGTTCAGGCATTTCGGCCTGCCGGGCAGGGCGTTTCAGTTCAGTGCCGCACACAGCGACTGGGCGGTGGGGTTGCCACGCAGACCGCCCGGTTCGCGGAACGTGCACACCACCCAGCGGCTGTTCTTGCGCAGCAGGAAAGCCCCCGCGACCATCTGGGTGATCTCGTAGCCGTCGTTCAGCAGCGCTTCCAGCGATGCCGGCAGCGGTTCCCACTTCGTCGCCTGCATCGGCGGGCGTTCCGGGGCCTGCGCGGCGGCGGGCGATAGTCCGAAAGCCAGGACGCAGAGAAGGGCAAGGCCCGCGTGGCGGATAGGGTCTGCCGGCATCAGGGGTCTCCTTCGTGTCACGGTGCGGCCGGCCGGGTAATTTCGTACAGCGCCACGGCGGCGGCGGCCGAAACGTTTAGGCTCTCGAAGCCGCCGGGCATCGGCAGGCTGGCGATCTCGTCGCAGGTTTCGCGGGTCAGCCGACGCAGGCCGTCGCCTTCGGCGCCCAGCACCAGCGCCACGCGCCGCCCGGCACAGGACGGGCCGTTCAGGATCTTGCCGCCCGCCGCCAGGCCGATCGTCCAGACATCGGCGGCCTTCAGCGCCACCAGCGTGCGCGCCAGGTTGACGGCACGCAGCAGCGGCACGGTTTCCAGCGCACCCGAGGCGGCTTTGGCCAGCGCGCCGGTTTCCTCGGGGGCGTTGCGTTCCTGCACGATCACCCCCGCCGCGCCGAAGGCCGCGGCGCTGCGCAGGATGGCGCCGATGTTGCGCGGGTCGGTCACCTGATCCAGCACCAGCACGGGGCCGGGACGTTCCAGCATCGCCTGCAGGGTTGGGGTGGGCAGCGGATCGGCCAGCAGCGCCGCCCCCTGATGCACAACATCGTGACCGAGCAGGCGCTCGATCTGGCCGCGCTCGACCGGTTCAGGCATGGCGTTCCACGGTTGCGGCAGGCGCGCGCCCAGCGCGGCTTCGGCGTCTGGCGTCACCAGCAGGCGGCGCAGGCGGCGATGGGGGTTGCGCAGTGCGGCTTCCACGGCATGCAGGCCGTAGATCCACAACCCGCCTTGCGCAGCACCCGCGCGCGGCGCCCCCGATCCCCGATGCGCATCGGGGCGGCGTTCCTTGCGTGGGCCGCCGCCGAATGCGCGGACCTGCGGCTCGCGTGTGCCGGCCGGGCGCTGCGTGCCGAAACTGCGCACACCGCCTTCCTGCGAACCGGTTCCGTGCCTGCCGTCCTGGCGGCCTTCGCCAGGCCGGCGTTCTGCGCGCACGCCGGCCGGGCGCGGTGCGCCGAATGCGCGCACGCCGCTGTCGCGCGGTGCGGCTTCGGGCTTCGCGTCCCGGCGTTCTTCGCGCCCCCCGCCTTGGCGCGTTCCGCCGCGGTTTGGTCCTTGCGCGCGCCCCGCTCCGGGGCCGCGTTTGCCAGATCCGCCGTGCGGCGGTTTGCCCGAGAAATTCCTCATGCGCCGCTTGTAGAGCTTTTTGCCTGCGAACGGAAACGCCCGTCTGACAGAAAAAGCGTCGCACCCTAGAAACCGCAGACGCACGCGGCATCCCGCCCCGGCGGGCGATACCCGTTGACAGCGGCGTGCTGGCCGGATACGTCCCGCCCTCTGCCGCGTGTCCTTGTGATGCGCCAACAGGCGGAGGGGTGCCCGAGTGGCTAAAGGGGGCGGACTGTAAATCCGCTGGCTTACGCCTACGTTGGTTCGAATCCAACCCCCTCCACCATCGTGCCTGCCTGCGATGCGGGTGTAGCTCAATGGTAGAGCTCCAGCCTTCCAAGCTGGCTATGAGGGTTCGATTCCCTTCACCCGCTCCAAAATCCTGATTTCCGCTGATTTGTTTATTCACCGTGGCTCGGGCAGGGGCGCATCACGGACTGTGATGCAGCATGAACAGCGTGACGGGAAGGAAAGACAGCGCAAGCGCGATGGCCATCCGTGGCGCATAAGGCAGCAGGAAGGCCAGAGATACCCCCGCAGCGGTAAGCAATCCTGCCCAGAGAACGATCCCGACCGCCCACCCCGTTTCCAGCACAACAGGCAGCAGCGAGAGGGCGAGCAGCAGCCAGCCCACAATTCTGAGAAGCCGTCCACGCCAGACAGGTATGCGGCGGCTGCCGAAGACCTGCTCGTGATGCCGCTCCATCGCCAGGCACAGTCCCATGAAACCGGCATACGCCAGACACAGGCCAAGGGCGCTCATGTCTGAAATTCCGCGGCAGTTGGCGGGGTTGCCTGTTGACGCCTTGCCGGTCTGGCTGTTCCCTGTGCCAGTTCTGCCGTTCGCCGCCAGAGGTAGAGGGCAGCGCCGCCCAGCAATGCGCCGATTGCGGCGACCGTCAGGTCCAGCCCGGCCGGGGGGCGCGATGTCGTCAGCGCGTTGAGCACCGGGAGGCCCAACCCCAGCGCCCCTGCCAGCGCCAGTTGTTCCACCCAGCCGCGCCTGCGGCCCAGGCGTAGAATCGCATGCGCCAGACAGGCGCCCCAGACGATGAAGAAACCGTTGACCTCCCACGCGGCGCGCTCGGGCAGACCGGCGGGGAGGAGGCGGTTGAGCCAGAAGAAGGCGGCCATGGCAATGGGCAGCCCGGCCAGGGTGGCAAGGTTGAGTGATTCGACCAGCTTCAGCCCGAAGCCGGTGCGCCCGGCCCTTATCGCCGCCTGCCGCTCCTTCACTGCCCAGAGGATCAGGCCGGTGCCGACCATCGCTGTGCCGGCCAGGCCCGAGAGGAAGAACAGAACGCGCAGCCCCGGTTCGGCGAAGCGCGCAAGATGCAGCCCGTACATCACGCCATGCGTTGCCGCCGTACCGCTGTTCATCCTCGCACGCGCGATTGCAACACCGGTGACGCCGTTGAAGATCACCGCGTCGCGCTGATTGGAAAGCCGCCCATCGGGACCGCGCAGTACCTCGACCCGCGCGGCTGCGTCGCCGGGATGGGACACCACGACCCGCGCGGCCCGCGCGCCGCCCCAAAGCCGCGCGGCTTCGGCAAGCAGCGGGTCCACCGGCACCAGCGCCGCCGCCCGCCCTGCCGGGGGCGTGGCAACCGGCCGGCCGAAAACCTCGGTGTTGAATGCGCGCGTATCGCCTTGATAGGCCGCTTGCACACCCCAGGGCATCAGCATCAACATCAGCGTTACCAGCCCGGTAAAGGTGATCATCGTGTGGTAGGGCAGGGCGAGGGTTGCGATTGCTGCATGAGCGTCGAGCCACGAGCGTTGCCCCTTGCGGGGGCGGAAGGTGAAGAAGTCCGCAAAAATACGCCGGTGTGTAATAACGCCGCTGATGATCGCAACAAGCATCAACATGGCGCAGAAACTGACGATCCAGCGTCCCCAGATCGGGCTCATGTAATGGAGCTGGAAATGAAGACGGAAGAAAAATTCTCCGCCACGCGTCTCCCGCCCCGACACCTGCTCGCCCGTTGCCGGGTCCAGCAGTACTTCCCGAAACCCCCGCCCGCCCGCCGCGGTATCGCGCCAGTAGGCAGTGGCCAGTGCATTCCGCCTGTCCGGAAGCATCAGGGTGAAACCGCCAGGCGACATCCGGGTCAGCGTGTCGATCATGGGCTGCGCGGATAACATGGGGGTGCCGGGACGATGTATCTCGGGCCGCATCCAGGCGGTGATTTCCGGCCGGAAATAGCTGGCCGTGCCGGTCAGGAAAATGGTGAATAGGATCCAGCCGGCAAGTAGCCCGGACCAGGTGTGCAGCCATGCCATGGATTGGCGGAACCCGGTTTTCACGGCAGCATCCTCCCCGTGGTGTGCCAAAGCCCCAACATGGCCACGCCCGCCAGCGGGACGGCGGCGGCGATCAGCCCCGTCCAGGCGCGCGCTGCGCTGGGCGCTGCGAAAACCCAGATGGCGGCGCCTGCATGTACGGCCAGCCCCGCCAGCATCCCCGTCAGCACTGCGTCGGCCCGGGGCATCGGCAGTGCCATGGCGAACGCAACGGAACACAGCGCCGCCAGACCGTAGCCGCCGAAGATCGCCGCCATCGCCCGCGCGACAATACCGACGGCGCGTGCATGGGCAGGCCTTTGCCGCGGCCGGGTGCCGGTTTTGAAATGCCGCCCGCCGAGGGGCATGTGTTCACCTTTCTTCAAAGAGAACCCCATCTGCTGGTTCGGTAGATGGGGCGCATGTTCTGGCGTCCGCAGATGCTAGAAGTCGATGGACGCGGAAAAGATGAAAGTTCTGGGCGAGCCGACGGTCACGTAGTTGCCGGTTGTCAGCCAGTAATCCGACCCGAAGGCATTCTCGAGGTTTGCGCGGAACACGACGGGCGTTCTGGCGACCTCGGTCCTGTACTGGACCCCGAAATCGACGCGGGTCCAGTCGTCGAAGCGCAGGGTATTGGCGGTCGTCATATAGGCACCGCCGGTATAGATCAGGCGTCCGCTGAGGGTGAGGCCGGGAACCCGCGGCACATCCCAGTCGAGGCCGCCCGAGAAGGTCCAGTTCGGTACGCCGGCGGCATCGTTGCCGCGTTCCGATGCGGTGGACGGGCTGGTCAGTTCAGGCTTCAGGTACATTGCGCTGGCCATGGCGCGCAGTCCGGGGACGATCTCGCCATAGGCGGCGACCTCGATGCCCCGGTTCCGCTGTTCGCCATCATAGGCATAGTCGTTCGAGGCAGTCCGGATGGCGTTCGGCCGGGTGATCTGGAAGATCGAGACGGTCGTCATCACCTTGCCCCAGTCGACCCTCACCCCGGCTTCGTATTGCTGCGATTTGTACGGATCCAGAATCTCGCCGGTATTGTTGTAGCCCGGGCCTACGATGGTCCCGCGTGTAAGTCCCTCGGCGTAGTTGGCGTAGAGGGAGACGTTCTCCCACGGTCTGACGACCAGCCCGACGAGGGGGGACGTTGCATCTGCATCGTAACGGCTTGTTCGTGCCCCTGTTGTCGTGTTGTAGCTGTTGACCTCCACATTCTGCCAGCGCACGCCACCGGTCAGCAGCACGCGATCATTGAAGAAGGACAGCGTGTCGGCCATTGCGACGCTGGAGAGCGTCGTCACCGATGCGCGTTGCGGGTCGGTGCGCGGTGCCGTGATGATGGGAAGGGGCGACGGGTTGTAGATGTTGGACGCAGCGGTATAGGCCGATGTAATATAGACGTTGCCGGCCTCCTGCCTGAAGCCTGAGTAGCTGAAATTGAACGTGTGCCCCACGCCGAGCAGGTTGAACCGCCACTTTGCGCCAGCAGTTCCGCTGTACGTCTCGGAATAAGAATCGTAGTAGGAATTGCGGACATTGAAGTTGCCAAGCGCGTTGGCGCCAGGGTTCGCATTGGGGAAGGTCTGGTCGTTCCAGCCGTCGCGATAGCCTATGGCCGCATATGCGGTCAGCGAGTCGGTGATGTCGTATTCCAGCCGTGTGGCGACCGTCGTGTCCTGCTGGGAAAGCCTTGTTCCGGGGAACCAGTTGCTGCGCGCGTCGGGCGGGGCCGGGATGCTGGTCACGGTGGGCAGAATAGCGATCTGTGGGCGGAAATTGTCTGTATCGTCGCGTTGGTAGATGGCATCGAGGGACCAGCGCAGGCGCTCTCCCCGATAATCCACCCCCAGCGCGGCTAGGCCGCTGCGCAGGTTGCCATCGTCGATCGAGGTTTCGCCGTCGCGGTACAGGCCGTTGAAGCGGATACCCCATTCATTGTTCTGCCCGTAACGGCGGCCGATATCGACAGCAGTGCCGAAGTTACCGTCGCTGATGAAGGTCGGCGTCAACCGGGTTAGCGGCTGATCGCCCGCGCGTACCGTGACGATGTTGATGCCACCGCCGATGCTGCCGCCGGGTGCGATCCCGTTGACGAGCGCGCCGGGGCCCCGGAGCAGTTCGATGCGTTCAATGATCTGTGCCTGCACGCGGTTTGAGGACACCAGACCGTAAAGGCCGTTCAACCCGACATCCTGCCCCCCGACGGGGAAGCCGCGGACCTGGAAAGTATCGTCGAAACCGTTGCTGCCGGTGCTGAGCCGGACAGATGCATCATTGATCAGCGTATCGGCAGCGGTGCGCGCCTGCTGATCCTCGGTCAGCTCGCGGGTATAGCTGGTGGTGCTGAATGGCGTATCCATCACATTCTGTGTTCCCAGCAGCCCGAGTGACCCCCCTTCGGCCACCTGACCGCCGGCATAGGGGGCCGGTAATGCCGTTGCCGGCGTGGCGTTGACATCGATCGGCGACAAAACCACGGTGGCAGAGGAGGTGTTTTCTCCTGATACCGCCTGTGGTGCGCCAGTTTCCGGCTGCTGCTGGGCATGACCAGCCGAGGAAAAGGCAAGGCCAAACGCCACCAGGGTTCCGGTCAGAAGGCCCGGGTGTGCAATCAGCCGCTGGCAGGGCCGGAGGGTTACATTCGGTACACCCGCGTCGTTGGCGGGATGTGTGACTGAGGTTGCTTCATAGCGGTTGGAGGCTTTGCTCACGGATACATTTTCCATTAAAATACTGCCATCAAATAAATGAGAGTAATTCTTAATGTCAATTGGTGGCGCGTGTTTATGATACCTGCCCGCTCGACCTGTCCCCCCCCGTGCGTGGCGCGCCTGGATCGGTGCTGCTCAAAACCGGGTGGCAGCCATTGTCGTGGATGCAGGTAGAGATATTTTGGGAGAGATGGCTTGACAGAAGCCCCCTCTGACATGGTTCTTACGGCCCTCTGCTGTTAGGGGCGTAGCTCAATGGTAGAGCTCCAGCCTTTCAAGCTGGCTATGAGGGTTCGATTCCCTTCACCCGCTCCAGACGCGCCGGCGCAGGATTCAGGCAAGCTTCCTATTTCCCGGAACCGAACCGATCCCGGTTTTACGCGCCGCAATTCCGGTGCAGCAGAATTATTTGCTATTGCCCGGCAGGGCGACTTGACATAACCACCCCGGGCGGCGTTCTTACGCCACTTCTGTTGCAGGGGCGTAGCTCAATTGGCTAGAGCGCCGGTCTCCAAAACCGGAGGTTGTGGGTTCGAGACCTACCGCCCCTGCCATGAGGCAGAATTTCCAGTCAGGGGGGCCGGCCTGATCCAGCGGACTTCCGCTGGCGTGGCGTAATGACTGGCGGGAAGATCATGAACGGCCTGCGGGATGTCCCGCCGGCATGGGGCTGAGGAATAAGGCGGTGGCAGTCAATCCGGCGAAATTCGTGCGGGAAGTGCGCAGCGAGATGGCGAAGGTGACCTGGCCGTCGCGCAAGGAAACGCTGATCACCACCGCGATGGTCTTCATGCTGTCGGCGGTGGCGGCGATTTTCTTTATGGTCGTGGACTGGCTGATCGGTCTGGGCGTGGGTGCCCTGTTCGGGTTCGGAAGGTAATCGTTTATGGCCAAGCGCTGGTATGTTGTGCATGTTTATTCCGGGTTCGAGAAAAAGATCGCACAGCACATTCAGGAGCAGGCGGCCCAGAAGGGGCTGGCCAACCAGATCGACGAAGTGCTGGTGCCGCTCGAGGAAGTGACCGAGATCCGGCGCGGCCAGAAGGTGAGCGCCGAACGCAAGTTCTTCCCCGGCTACGTCCTGGTGAAGATGGAGCTGACCGACGAGGCTTGGCATCTGGTCAAGAACACCCCGAAGGTCACCGGGTTCCTGGGCTCGAAGACCCGCCCGTCGCCGATTACCGATGCCGAGGCCGAACGCATTCTGAACGCGGCGCAGGAAGGGGTGGATCGCGGTGCGCGCCCCAGCGTGGTGTTCGAGATCGGCGAACAGGTGCGCGTGGCCGACGGTCCGTTCGCCTCGTTCAACGGCGTGGTCGAGGAAGTCGACGAGGAAAAGGGCCGCGTGAAGGTCAGCGTGTCGATCTTCGGGCGTGCGACGCCGGTGGAACTGGAATACGCGCAGGTCGAAAAAATCTGAAGCGCCGCCATCCAGACGGAAAAGACAGCCGGCCCTGCGGGGCCGGTTTTTGTTTGGGCGGCATTGCGCACGAAGCGGGTAACTTTTCGCTGTGGCTATGTTAATCTCCGCCGGCGAGAGCGAGGGAATGCGACGGATGGGCACATCGGTTTTCATCGACGGCGAGGCCGGCACCACGGGGCTGCTGATCCGCGAGCGCCTGGCGCGCGAGAATGTCACGCTGAAGAGCCTGTCGGACGCCGACCGCAAGAACCCGGACGCCAAGCGCGCCTTGCTGGCCCAGGTGGATCTGGCGATTCTCTGCCTGCCCGACGATGCGGCGCGCGAAGCCGTGGCGCTGGCCGACACGCTGCCCGGCGGCGGGCCGCGCATTCTCGACGCGTCGACCGCACATCGCGTGGCGCCAGGCTGGATCTACGGATTTCCGGAGCTGAACGCCGCCCAGGCCGGGGCGATCCGCACCGCGCGCCGGGTGTCGAACCCGGGCTGTTATCCGACCGGGGCGGTGGCGCTGCTGCGTCCGCTGGTCGATGCCGGGCTGCTGCCGGCGGATTATCCGGTCACCGTCAATGCGGTCAGCGGCTATTCCGGCGGCGGCAAAGGGATGATTGCCGCCTATGCGGCCGGGACGGCGCCGTCTTTCGAACTGTACGGACTGGGGCTGGAACACAAGCACCTGCCCGAGATCCAGACCTATGGCGGGCTGGCGCGCCGGCCGATCTTCGTGCCGTCGGTCGGGAATTTTCAGCAGGGGATGTTGGTGTCGGTGCCGCTGTATCTGGATATGCTGAACGGTGTGTCGTCGATCGCCATGCTGAACGACGCGTTGGCGGCGCATTATGCCGGCGCCGAATGGGTGCGGGTCTGCGCGGCAGCCGATGCCGGCGGCAAGCTGGCGGCGGAAACCCTGAACGGCACCAACCGGCTGGAACTGCGGGTTTTTGGCAATGATGCCCAGCGCCAGGCCGTGCTGGTGGCACTGCTCGACAATCTGGGCAAGGGCGCATCGGGGGCGGCGGTGCAAAATCTAGGGCTGATGCTGGGTCTGAAGATGGAGATGCCGCAAGCCGCCTGAGACGCTTGCGGCATGAGGGGCCGGCGGGAAACGCTGTCTGTCGGGGTGATTTGCGCCCGCATGTCGGCGTGGTCTTTGTATTGTCCCGCGAATAGTGTCGAATCCCGTTCCGGATTGGCGCGTCATTCAATCTGTATAGTTTAAATTAAAGACGATTATTCGCCTAAAGCGTTGTTCTTATTAGGAAAACGTTAATTTTTTCGCGTCACGTTGGTGGCACTTCGTCGAGGCGGTGGGGCGATAGCGATGTTCTCAGGGCGGCCCGACGAACGCCGGACACAGTCGTATCTGGCATAGCGCAACAATTTTTTGAGGGCGCAGTCATCGCGACCCTATCGCGGACGGGAACAATGGACCTTTTGCAGGCAATTCAGAAACATGGTGAATGGAAGCTGAAATTCCGGACGGCGATCGCCAACAAGGAAACGATGGACGTCGCCACGATCACCCGGGACAATTGCTGTGAGCTGGGCAAATGGCTGCACGGCGAAGGCAAGATCAAGTTCGGTAAGCTGCCCAGTCTGGCGGCCTGCGTTACCAAGCATGCGGCATTCCACACCGAGGCCGGAAAGGTTGCAACGGCCATCAATGCCAAGAAATACGATGCGGCGACGGGTATGTTGGCGGCCGGTTCCTATGTCGATGCGTCCAGTGCCGTCGGCGCGGCGATTATGAAGCTGAAGATGGAAGCCAAGCTCTAAATTCTCGCGTAACCGAGGGGGGCGATACCGTGAGCGGGGCCGGTTTTTTCCGGCCCCGTTTTTTTCTGCCTCTGGACTCTTGGCGCAAACCCCGCTAAAGCCCCGCGCTCATTTGGAAACGCGGGAGGGTTCCGGCAGGTGCCGGCGCCCGGTTGTACCGCGGTTTCTGGTTTGGAGTTACCAGAGATGGCTAAGAAGGTCGTCGGCTATATCAAGCTGCAGATCCCGGCCGGCAAGGCGAACCCGTCGCCGCCCGTCGGCCCGGCGCTGGGCCAGCGCGGGCTGAACATCATGCAGTTCTGTAAGGAATTCAACGCGGCAACCCAGCAGATGGAGCCCGGCATGCCGGTGCCGGTGGTGATTACCGCCTATGCGGACCGCACGTTCAGCTTCATCACCAAGACGCCCCCGAACACGTATTTCCTGAAAAAGGCCGCCAAGCTGGCCAAGGGGTCGGGCACCACCGGCAAGAGCGCGCCGGTCGGCAAGATCACCGTCGCCCAGCTGCGCGACATCGCGAAGCAGAAGATGGTCGACATGAACGCGAACGACGAAGATGCGGCCGTGCGCATGCTGGCCGGCTCGGCCCGTTCGATGGGCCTGACCGTGGTGGAGGGCTGATCCGATGGCAATTTCCAAGCGTATGAAGGCCCTGAACACCACCGTCGACAGCACGAAGCTGTACGCGCTGGACGAGGCGATGAAGCTGGTGAAGGGCAACGCCAAGGCGAAGTTCGATGAAACCATCGAGATCTCGATGAACCTGGGCATCGACCCGCGTCATGCCGACCAGATGGTTCGCGGCCTGCTGAACCTGCCGGCCGGCACGGGCAAGACGGTGCGCGTCGGCGTGTTCGCGCGCGGCGCCAAGGCCGAGGAAGCACAGGCGGCGGGGGCCGATGTGGTCGGCGCCGACGATCTGGCCGAAAAGATCCAGGCCGGCGAAATCAACTTCGACCGTTGCATCGCGACGCCGGACATGATGGCGCTGGTCGGCCGTCTGGGGAAGGTGCTGGGCCCGCGCGGTCTGATGCCGAACCCGAAGCTCGGCACCGTGACCATGGACGTCAAGGGCGCCGTGGCGGCGGCCAAGGGCGGTCAGGTCGAATACCGCGCCGAAAAGGCCGGTATCGTGCATGCCGGCATTGGCAAGGCCTCGTTCTCGGCGGACGATCTGCTGAAGAACGCCCGTGCGTTCATCGACGCGGTGCAGAAGGCGAAGCCGGCAGGCGCCAAGGGCACCTATCTGAAGAAAATCGCTCTCAGCTCGACCATGGGCGTGGGCGTGTCGGTGGATATCGGCTCGATCGCGGGCTGAGGCTACCAAACAGGATACGGAAAGGGCGACCTTTCCGGGCAGGGGGCCGCTTGCGGTCCCCGAACCTGTCCAAGACCGTGCGTGTGCCGCCCTTGCGGGGGTGGGACTTAAGCGGGTGAAAGCCCGGCGGGCGGGAGACGGGAAATGCCAAGGGGTTTCGGGGCCGTGTGCTCCGGTGCTTTGGCGGTTCCGGCGACGGACAGGCGAACCGGGTTGTTCCGAAAGGGATGACCCATGGGCAAACGGCCTTTCCGGGCAACCGGACAAGGCTACCGACGGAGACGAGACGTGGACCGTACGGAAAAGCAAGCGTTCGTCGCTTCGCTGGCATCGGTGTTCGCAGAAACGTCGCTGGTTGTGGTAACCCGTAACAATGGGTTGACCGTGGCCGACGTGACCGATCTGCGCCGCAAGATGCTGGCGGCGGGCGCAACCTACAAGGTTGCGAAGAACCGGCTCGCCACTCTTGCCCTCGAAGGCACCCGTTTCGACGGGATCAAGCCGATGCTGAAGGGTCCGACCGCGCTGGCGTGGTCGCAGGATCCGGTGGCCGCGGCGAAGGTCACGGTCGAGTTCGCCAAGACCAATGAAAAGCTGGTCATTGTCGGTGGGGCTCTGGGTAACCAGATGCTCGACGTCAATGGCATCAAGGCACTGGCCGAACTTCCCTCGCTCGATGCGTTGCGCGGGAAGCTCATCGGTCTGCTGCAGGCCCCGGCGACCAAGGTCGCGGGCGTTCTGCAGGCGCCTGCCGGCCAGCTGGCACGGGTCTTTGGTGCCTATGCGAAGAAGGGCGAGGCGGCCTGAGCGCGGGCTGACGCTGTATTGAATCGTGATCCCGGGCATTCCGGGGTTGCATGGAACCTGACCAAGGCTTACTTTTCGGAGTAATAAACATGGCTAAACTTGAAAAGCTGGTGGACGAGCTGTCGGCTCTCACGGTTTTGGAAGCTGCTGAGCTGTCCAAGATGCTGGAAGACAAGTGGGGCGTTTCCGCCGCCGCGCCGGTGGCTGTCGCTGCCGCCGCGCCGGGTGCTGCCGCTCCGGCTGCCGAAGTGCAGACCGAGTTCACCGTCGTGCTGAAGAGCGCGGGCGACAAGAAGATCAACGTCATCAAGGAAATTCGCGGCATCACCGGGCTGGGCCTGAAGGAAGCGAAGGACCTGGTGGAAGGCGCGCCGCAGACCGTGAAGGAAGGCGTGAACAAGGACGAAGCCGAGAAGATCAAGAAGATCCTCGAGGAAAATGGCGCTGCCGTCGAAATCAAGTGATTTCGATCCCGGCCAGCGGTCGGGAGCGTCGGGCTGAAGATCGGGTGGGGGCCAGTCATGGCGCCCGCCCGTATCTGCGTTGCTGAGGGATCGGCGGCGCACGGGCTATCCCCACCTGACCGGGGGCTGCGGGTCAGGGTTCAGTGTGGCTGGTTACAGAGACAGGACGGGCGATGAACGCAATCACCGGGTCGTTTACAGGCAAAAAGCGCATCCGCAAGCATTTCGGGCGTATCCCCGAGGTGGCGACGATGCCGAACCTGATCGATGTCCAGCGGGCCTCTTACGAGGCATTTCTGCAGATGAACGTGAAGCCCGACGGGCGCACGCAGACCGGTCTGCAGGAAGTGTTCAAGTCGGTGTTCCCGATCGACGACTTCGCGGGGCGCGGCCGGCTCGAGTTCGTGGAATACGAGCTCGAAGAACCGAAATACGACGTGGAAGAATGCATCCAGCGCGGGCTGAACTACGCCGCGCCGCTGAAGGTGGTGCTGCGCCTGATCGTCTGGGACGTGGACGAGGAAACCGGCGCGCGTTCGATCCGCGACATCAAGGAACAGCCCGTCTACATGGGCGACATGCCGCTGATGACCGACAACGGCACGTTCATCATCAATGGCACCGAGCGCGTCATCGTCTCGCAGATGCATCGCAGCCCGGGGGTGTTTTTCGACCACGATCGCGGCAAGACGCACAGCAGCGGCAAGTATCTGTTCGCGGCGCGGGTGATTCCGTATCGCGGCTCGTGGCTGGATTTCGAATTCGACAGCAAAGACCTCGTCTACGTGCGTATCGACCGCAAGCGCAAGCTGCCGGTCACCACGCTGCTCTATGCGCTGGAAAGCGCCGCTTCGGAAAAGCTGCGCGAAGCGCGCGCCGCCAAGGGCGAGGCGGTCGAAGCGGGTGAGATTCGCGGCATGGACGCCGAGGAAATCCTGTCGGTGTTCTACGGCAAGGTGGTGTTCACGCGTGGCGCCAAGGGCTGGGCGCGCCCGTTCGACCCCGATGCGTTCAAGGGTGTGAAGCTGATCGAGCCGCTGGTCGATGCGAAGACCGGCAAGGAAGTGGCGGCGGCGGGCGAAAAGATGACGCCGCGCGCGGCGCGCAAGATCATGGAAGCCGGCACCAAGGACGTGCTGATCGGGCGTCTGGATCTGATCGGCCGCTTCGTGGCCGAGGATATGGTCAACCTGGAAACCGGCGAAGTGTGGGCCGAGGCAGGCGACGAGATCACCGAGGCGATGCTGAATCTGCTGGAAGATGCGGGCGAGAAGACCCTGCCGACGCTGGCGATCGGCCAGGATGCCGGCCCGTGGATCCGCAATACGTTAAAGCTCGACAAGAACACCGGCCGCGACGATGCGCTGTTCGACATCTATCGCGTGATGCGCCCCGGCGAACCGCCGACGCCGGAAACGGCGGAAGCGCTGTTCCGCAGCATGTTCTTCGATGCCGACCGTTACGACCTGTCGGCGGTCGGCCGCGTGAAGATGAACATGCGGCTGGGCCTGAGCAACGACGATGTGCCCGACACCATCCGCACACTGCGCAAGCAGGACATTCTGCTGACCGTCAAGACGATGTGCGACTTAAAGGATGGGCGCGGTCAGATCGACGACATCGACAATCTGGGCAACCGGCGTGTGCGTTCGGTGGGCGAACTGATGGAAAATCAGTATCGTCTGGGCCTGCTGCGCATGGAACGCGCGATCCGCGAACGCATGGGCAGCGTCGACATCGACACCGTGATGCCGCACGACCTGATCAATGCGAAGCCTGCTGCTGCGGCGGTGCGTGAATTCTTCGGCTCGTCGCAGCTGTCGCAGTTCATGGACCAGACCAATCCGCTGTCGGAAGTCACGCACAAGCGCCGTCTGTCGGCGCTGGGTCCGGGCGGTCTGACGCGTGAACGTGCCGGCTTCGAGGTGCGCGACGTGCACCCGACGCATTACGGCCGCATCTGCCCGATCGAAACGCCGGAAGGTCCGAACATCGGTCTGATCAACAGTCTGGCGACGTTTGCGCGGGTCAACAAATACGGGTTCATCGAAACGCCGTACCGTCTGGTCAAGGACGGCAAGGTGGAAAGCGAAACCCGCTATCTGTCGGCGATGGAAGAAGAAAAGCTGGTGGTGGCGCAGGCCGACGCGCCGATGACGCCGGACGGGCACTTCACCCGCGAACTGGTGTCGGTGCGCCATAACGGCGACTTCCGTCTGGTGGCGCCCGATCAGGTGACGGCGATCGACGTGTCGCCGCGTCAGCTGGTGTCGGTGGCCGCGGCGTTGATTCCGTTCCTGGAAAACGACGACGCCAACCGCGCGCTGATGGGCTCGAACATGATGCGTCAGGCGGTGCCGCTGATCCAGTCCGACGCGCCGCTGGTCGGCACGGGGATGGAAGCCGCGGTGGCGCATGACTCGGGTGCGACGATCGTGGCGCGCCGCGCCGGGGTGATCGACCAGATCGACGGCGCGCGCATCGTGGTGCGGGTGACCAGCGAAGACGGTGAAACCACCAAGGGCGTCGACATTTATCGTCTGCGCAAGTTCATGCGTTCGAACCAGTCGACCTGCATCAACCAGCGTCCGCTGGTGAAGGTGGGCGATGCGGTGCGCGAAGGCGACATCATCGCCGACGGTCCGTCGACCGAGCTGGGCGAACTGGCGCTGGGCCGCAACGTGCTGTGCGCGTTCATGCCGTGGAACGGTTACAACTTCGAAGACTCGATCCTGATCAGCGAACGCATCGCGCGTGACGACGTGTTCACCTCGATCCACATCGAAGAATTCGAGGTGATGGCCCGCGACACCAAGCTGGGGCAGGAAGAAATCACCCGCGACATTCCGAACGTGGGTGAAGAAGCGCTGCGCAGCCTGGATGAAGCGGGGATCGTCTATGTCGGCGCCGAGGTGAATCCGGGCGACATTCTGGTCGGCAAGGTGACGCCGAAGGGCGAAAGCCCGATGACGCCGGAAGAAAAGCTGCTGCGCGCGATCTTCGGTGAAAAGGCGTCCGACGTGCGTGATACGTCGCTGCGTCTGCCGCCGGGGGCGACGGGCACGATCGTCGATGTGCGCGTGTTCAGCCGTCGCGGCGTTGATAAAGACGAGCGTGCGATGGCGATCGAGCGCGCCGAGATCGAAGGCCTGGCCAAGGACCGCGACGACGAGAAGGCGATTCAGGAACGCTCGTTTCTGAACCGGCTGCGTGAACGTCTGCTGAATCAGGTGGCGGGTGCGGGCTTCAAGGGGATCAAGGCCGGCACGGTGCTGACCAACGAGGTGCTGGCCGAACATCCGCGCGGGGCGTGGCGCCATGTCGTCGTGCAGGACGACGCGGTGATGACCGACATCGAAACCCTGAAGCGCGAATACGATGCGGCGGTCGACCGTCTGCAGAAGCGCTTTGAATCGAAGGTCGACAAGGTGCAGCGCGGCGACGAACTGCTGCCGGGCGTGATGAAGATGGTCAAGGTGTTCGTGGCGGTGAAGCGCAAGCTGCAGCCGGGCGACAAGATGGCCGGCCGTCACGGCAACAAGGGTGTCGTCTCGCGCGTCGTGCCGATGGAGGACATGCCGTTCCTCGAAGACGGCCGTCCGGTCGATCTGGTGCTGAACCCGCTGGGCGTGCCGTCGCGCATGAATGTCGGGCAGATTCTGGAAACCCATCTGGGCTGGGCGTGCGCGGCGCTGGGCCAGCAGGTCGGCGAACTGGTCGATGCCTATCGCCAGAGCGGCGAGCAGCGCCAGGAACTGCTGGACAAGCTGAAAGGCGTCTATGGCGAGGCGGCGTTCAAGCGCGATATCGCCCATCTGCCGACCGAACAGCTGCTGGAGCTGTGCGACAACCTGCGCAAGGGCATTCCCATCTCGACCCCGGTGTTCGACGGCGCGCTGCCGGCGGATATCGAGGAAATGCTGGACAAGGCCGGACTGGACATTTCCGGTCAGGTGCAGTTGACCGACGGGCGTACGGGCGAACCGTTCGAACGCAAGGTGACGGTCGGGTATATCTATATGCTCAAGCTGCATCACCTGGTCGACGACAAGATCCATGCCCGTTCGATCGGTCCGTACTCGCTGGTCACCCAGCAGCCGCTGGGCGGCAAGGCGCAGTTCGGCGGCCAGCGTTTCGGGGAAATGGAAGTCTGGGCGCTGGAAGCGTATGGCGCCGCCTATACGTTGCAGGAAATGCTGACCGTGAAGTCGGACGACGTGTCCGGCCGCACCAAGGTCTACGAGGCGATCGTGCGCGATCAGGACAGCTTCGAGGCCGGGGTGCCGGAAAGCTTCAACGTTCTGGTGAAGGAACTGAAGTCTCTGGGCCTCAATGTGGATCTGGACAGCGCGTCGTAAAGACGCGCCGTCCGGTTTTTCCGCGTTGTATCGAGATCCGGCCTTCGGGCCAAGCAGGGTGAGACCCGCATGAACGAACTGATGAAAATCCTCGGCCAGGCCGGCCAGTCGCTGACCTTCGACAAGATCAAGATCGCGATCGCGTCGCCCGAGCAGATCCGGTCGTGGTCGTACGGCGAGATCAAGAAGCCCGAGACGATCAACTACCGCACGTTCAAGCCCGAACGCGACGGGCTGTTCTGCGCGCGCATCTTCGGGCCGATCAAGGATTACGAGTGCCTGTGCGGCAAGTACAAGCGCATGAAGTTCCGCGGCATCATCTGCGAGAAGTGCGGCGTTGAAGTCACGCTCGCCAAGGTGCGCCGCGAACGCATGGGCCATATCGAGCTGGCCAGCCCGGTCGCGCATATCTGGTTCCTGAAGTCGCTGCCGTCGCGCATCGGCCTGATGTGCGACATGACGCTGAAGGAACTGGAAAAGGTTCTGTATTTCGAAAGCTACGTGGTGCTGGAGCCCGGGCTGACGGATCTGAAGCTGTACCAGCTGCTGACCGAAGACCAGCTGATGGCCAAGCAGGACGAATTCGGCGACGATGCGTTCAGCGCCGGGATCGGCGCGGAAGCGGTGAAGCAGATCCTGAACGGCATCGACCTCGAGACCGAACGCACCCGTCTGCGTCTGGAACTGAAGGAAGCGACGTCGGAAACCAAGCGCAAGAAGCTGGTCAAGCGGCTGAAGCTGATCGAGAACTTCGCCGACAGCGGCGCGCGTCCGGACTGGATGATTCTCGACGTCGTGCCGGTGATCCCGCCCGAGCTGCGTCCGCTGGTGCCGCTGGATGGCGGGCGGTTCGCGACCTCGGACCTCAACGATCTGTATCGCCGCGTCATCAATCGTAACAACCGCCTGAAGCGGCTGATCGAACTGCGCGCCCCGGACATCATCGTGCGCAACGAAAAGCGCATGCTGCAGGAATCGGTCGACGCGCTGTTCGACAACGGGCGGCGCGGCCGCGCCATCACCGGCGCCAACAAGCGGCCGTTGAAGTCGCTGTCCGACATGCTGAAGGGCAAGCAGGGGCGCTTCCGCCAGAACCTGCTGGGCAAGCGCGTCGACTATTCGGGCCGTTCGGTGATCGTCGTCGGACCGGAACTGAAGCTGCACCAGTGCGGCCTGCCGAAGAAGATGGCGCTCGAACTGTTCAAGCCGTTCATCTATTCGAAGCTGGAAAAGTACAACCTCGCCACCACCATCAAGGCCGCCAAGCGGATGGTGGAAAAGGAACGTCCCGAAGTGTGGGACATCCTGGAAGAGGTGATCCGCGAACATCCGGTGATGCTGAACCGCGCGCCGACGCTGCACCGCCTGGGCATTCAGGCGTTCGAGCCGGTGCTGATCGAGGGCAAGGCGATCCAGCTGCATCCGCTGGTCTGCACCGCCTTCAATGCCGACTTCGACGGCGACCAGATGGCCGTGCACGTGCCGCTGAGCCTGGAAGCACAGCTCGAAGCGCGCGTGCTGATGATGTCGACCAACAACATCCTCAGCCCCGCGAACGGCAAGCCGATCATCGTGCCGTCGCAGGACATCGTGCTCGGGCTGTATTACCTGAGCCTCGAGACGCCGGAATTCCGCGCCGCCGATGAAAAGAAAGTACCGGCGTTCGGCAGTATCGGCGAGATCGAGCACGCGCTTCAGGTGAAGAGCGTCGGCCTGCACGACAAGATCGTCGCGCGCTGGGAAAGCGTGGGGCCGGACGGCAAGCCCATCCGCACGCGCGAGGTGACCACGCTGGGCCGCATGCTGATCGCGCAGATTCTGCCGAAGCATCCGAACATTCCGTTTGCGCTGATCAACAAACAGTTGACGAAGAAGAACGTGTCGGACGTGATCGACGCGGTGTACCGCCACTGCGGCCAGAAGGAATGCGTGATCTTCGCCGACCGTCTGATGACGCTGGGCTTCAACAACGCGTTCAAGGCGGGGATCTCGTTCGGCAAGGACGACATGCAGATCCCGCAGGTCAAGGCGAAGCTGATCCGCGAAACCGAAGACGAGGTGAAGCAGTTCGAACAGCAGTATCAGGACGGCCTGATCACCGCCGGCGAACGCTACAACAAAGTGGTCGACGCGTGGTCGCGCTGCACCGATGCGGTGGCCAAGGCGATGATGGAACGCATCTCGCATCAGGAGATCGGCAAACCGACCAATTCTGTGTGGATGATGAGCCATTCGGGCGCGCGCGGGTCGCCGGCGCAGATGCGTCAGCTGGCCGGGATGCGCGGCCTGATGGCCAAGCCGTCGGGCGAGATCATCGAGCAGCCGATCATCTCGAACTTCAAGGAAGGCCTGACCGTGCTGGAGTATTTCAACTCCACCCACGGGGCGCGCAAGGGGCTGGCCGACACCGCGTTGAAGACCGCGAACTCGGGCTATCTGACGCGGCGTCTGGTCGATGTGGCGCAGGACAGCATCATCTACGAAGTCGACTGTGGCACGGAACGCGGCCTGTCGGTCAGTGCGGTGCTGGATGGCGGTGAAGTCGTCGCCAGTCTGGAGGAACGCATTCTGGGCCGCACGGCGCAGGAAGACATCATCGACCCGGCGACGGGCGAGGTGATCGTGCCGCGCAACAGCCTGATCGAGGAGGATACCGCAAAGCGCATCGAGGAAGTCGGCGTCGAGGTGGTGAAGATCCGCTCGGTGCTGACCTGCGAAGCCAAAGCCGGGATCTGTGCGCACTGCTACGGCCGCGATCTGGCGCGCGGCACGCCGGTGAACGTCGGCGAGGCGGTGGGCGTGATTGCCGCGCAGTCGATCGGCGAACCGGGCACGCAGCTGACCATGCGTACCTTCCACATCGGCGGCGCAGCGCAGCGCGGGGCCGAGCAGTCGGCGGTGGAAGCCACCGGCGACGGCACGGTCAGCGTGCGCAACCGCACGGTGGTCATGAATTCGCAGGGCACACCGGTGGTGATGTCGCGTAACTGCGAAATCGTGCTGCTGGACGCTGGCAAGCGCGAACGCGCGCGTTTCCGCGTGCCGTACGGTGCGCGCCTGCTGGTCGACGATGGGATGCAGGTCGCCCGTGCCCAGAAACTGGCCGAATGGGATCCGTACACCCTGCCGATCATCACCGAAAAGGCCGGTATCGTCGAATACGCCGACCTGATCGAAGGCGCGACGCTGGTCGAACGTATGGACGAGGTGACGGGGCTGACCTCCAAGGTCGTGGTCGACTTCAAGCAGTCGGCCAAGTCGGCCGAGCTGCGTCCGCGTCTGGTGCTGAAGGACGAGAAGGGCGAGATCCTGTATCTGCCCAACGGGTCCGAGGCGCGCTACTTCCTCAGCCCCGACTCGATTCTCTCGGTCGAGAACGGCGCCAAGGTCAGCGCCGGCGACGTGCTGGCCCGCACGCCGCGCGAAGGCTCGAAGACCCGCGATATCACCGGCGGTCTGCCGCGTGTGGCGGAACTGTTCGAGGCGCGCCGGCCGAAGGACCATGCGATCATCGCCGAGAACGACGGCCGCGTGGAATTCGGTAAGGATTACAAGGCGAAGCGCCGCATCGTCGTGAAGAACGACGAAACCGGCGAGGAAACCGAGTATCTGATCCAGAAGGGCAAGCACATCTCGGTGCAGGAAGGCGACTACGTGCGCAAGGGCGACCCGCTGGTCGACGGCCCGCGCGTGCCGCACGATATCCTGAAGGTGTTGGGTGTCGAGGCGTTGTCCGAGTATCTGGTTAACGAAGTGCAGGACGTCTATCGCCTGCAGGGCGTGAAGATCAACGACAAGCATATCGAGGTCATCGTCAGGCAGATGCTGCGCCGGGCGCTTGTCATCGATCCAGGCGATACCAAGTTCATCCGCGGCGAACAGGTCGAGAAGGCCCATCTTCTCGATGAAAAC
>JAVBUO010000069.1:0-4051 GCA_031555315.1 Acetobacteraceae bacterium | reverse complement strand
ATCCAGTTCCGGCTCGCGCGCGAGGATCCGTTCGGTCAGTTCGCGTCCCTTGTGCAACGAGGACCCGCCCTGGTAATATTCCCGCGCGGCCAGGGTGACGCCGGCCTCGGTCAGCCGATCCTCGAAACCGGCCAGCCGTTTCCGGGCGCGGTGGTCCTCGGGCATATGCGTGCCGATAAAGCCGATCCGGCGATAGCCCGCCTTCAGGATTTCCTCGGCCATCTCGGCCCCGGCGCGGCGGTGCGAGATGCCGACCGCGGTGTCGATCGGCTCGCCATCGATATCCATGATCTCGACGACCGGCAGGTTCGCGTTGTCGAGCATCGCCCGCGCCGCAGCGCTGTGTTCCAGCCCCGCCAGGATCACCCCCGAGGGCCGCCAGGACAGCATGTCATAAAGGACCGCATCCTCGCGCGAGGGGCTGTAATTCGTTACCCCCACCACCGGTTGCAGCCCGGTATCGTCCAGCTCCGCCGAGATCCCGCCCAGCACGTCCGGAAAGACCATGTTCGACAGCGATGGGATCACCACTGCAACCAGGTTGACGCGCTGGCTGGCCAGCCCCCCGGCGATCTTGTTGGGGACATATCCCAGCGTCCGCGCTGCGGTCAGCACCTTCTCGCGCGTTGAGGCCGAGACATCGCCGCGGTTGCGCAACACCCGGCTGACGGTCATCTCCGACACGCCCGAGGCTTCCGAGACATCACGCAAGGTCAGGGGACGGCGGGTTTTTTTCATTATTGCGTATCCGGCAGCTGGTCGCATCATGGTTATCCTGTCTGCCCAGTGGCGGCAACCTTGCCAATCCCTTCGGCAGAGGGCAAAAGAACAGTCGGCGGCCCCGTGGCTCAACTGGATAGAGCAGCCCCCTCCTAAGGGGCAGGTTACAGGTTCAAGTCCTGTCGGGGTCACCAATAAAATCAATTACTTAGCGCATCATTTGGGGTTGTCTTTTTGGTTTGATGAACCGCAAACCTCGCACCCAGGTCCAGTGCAGACGACGCACGGCGCAGGTGGTCTGGCGAAAACTGCCCGTAGGTGCTGCGCGTGACGTTCGGATTCGTGTGCCCGAGGTACTGCGCAATTTCCTCGAATGGCACGCCCGCCTCGGCCATGAACCGTCCGGCCGTGCGGCGGATATCGTGCGGGGTGCAATGTGCAATCCCGGCCCGCGCGACGGCGGCGTTGAACCCGGTTTTGATAGACCCGACCCGATCACCGCCCCATTCGATCACGTATTCCGAGACACCGCTCGCCCGTGCGGTCTGTAGCGCGGCCATGAGCGTGTCGTTGATGGGGACGGTTGCGCGGCCCTTCTTTGGCCCAATGTCATTCGTGGCCAACTTGATGACGCGGCGGCTCAGGTCCACCCGGTCCCATGTCAGCTCCAGCAGCGCTCCGATGCGGCCTGCGGTTGTCAGCATGAGAATGATAGCCAGTCGCACATGTGGGTTTATCGCGGCATTCAGCAGCTTCGATACCTCGGCTTGGCTCAGATACCGTGCGCGCGGCGGCGGCGTGTGGGGCAGGACAATTCTGGGCGCGGCATCGATAAGGCGAGATTTTGCCGCCCATGACAGGCATGTCCTGAGGCACCCCATCTCAGTCCGAATTGTGCCGTCCTTGCGTCCATCCTCGCGGCGCTTGGTGATGTAGCTGCGGCAGTCGTCGGCGGTGATCTGATGCGGCGAGAGGTGTCCGAATACTGGCAGGACGTTTTTCCCGACCTGCGCCAACTTAGATGCTTGCCTGCGGCCAGCGACCTCTCCTTGATACGCGCCCCAAAGTTGTGAGACGACCACCCCGGAAACCGGTGCTGACGCCTGCATCATTAGGTCACGCGCTTCGCGCTCCGCATCCTGTACGCTTTGAGCCGCAAGGCGATATCTGCTGCGCTTGCCGTCCGCGTCTCTCCAGGTGACGACGTATCGCCCTTTGAGGCGACCGATTCGATATTCCCGCATTCGTATGCCTCAACGGTTTCGTGGGTGACTCGGAACATGCGCCCTGCGCGGAATGCTGGCAACTTTCCTTCCCGGATCATTTTCCGGACGGTTTCGCCAGAGCATCCCCAGCGTTCTGCCAGCATATCAGGCGTCCACGGTCGTCCCATCACCCCGCCCTCCTGATTTCCTCGACCGCATGTCCGCCCCACTGTTCGGCACAGGCACGGGCGATGCCCTCGAATGTCCTGCTGCGGATTTTCCACCGGTCGGGACCGGGCGACGCCCGATGGACCGCGTTCCATGCTTTCCACTCATCGCTCCCGCGCGCGGGCTCGGTCAGCATGTCGGTCGGCGCCAGCCGAGGCAGGCCGCGCAGGTAGAAACCGGTATTTTTGTATGCTGGCTCACCGAACCAGAACGGCTGGACCATCTGCGGCGCGGGCAGGTCGGCTGGCATGCGATCGCGCGCCAGGTCGTTCATCTCAGGGTTCTCGATCGCGATGCAATCGATGGGCGCCCGCCAGCAGGCGGTGAACAGCGCGACACCCTCCTCGAACTCAGCTTTCATGCTCTCCCAGCTGCGCCCCTTGGGCAGCTGCTTCGGCGGGGTCCATTTCCCGGGCCCGGACATCCACCGGCGGCCGGAGCGGCAGAGGCGCGTGCATGGCGGGTGCATCACCGCCAGCAGGTCCCAGCCCTCATGCAGCAGGTCTCGCACGTCGCCGCGGATGTGGCGGTTGCTGCCATCCTCGGCCGGGAGCAGGTCGCAGGACCAGACATCATGCCCGAGGGCAGCAAACGCGCGCCGCATCGCGCCCGAGGTCTCGCAGCCGATCAGGATGCGGAGGGGGCGGGGGCCTGTCATGTCGCCTCCCGTTCGAAATGGAACACGACCGGCTGGTCGTTGATACTGATGACGCCGAATCTTACCGCCGCCCTGAATATCGACTTTTCACGAGCCACGATCTCGTGCGACCGAGCGATCAGGCTCCGCCATTCTTCGAGCCTGTATCCGGCCTTGCTGATATTGCAGGGGCCGCAGGCTGGCATCATGTTGCCAACCACGTTTCGCTCCGGCCTGATCAGATGCCGCTTCTCGGCAGGCAACGGCTTGCCCCACGGATCCGTGTGATTACGATAGACAGGCTCGATGTGATCAGCGTGCATTCTGGTCAGACGCCCACCGCAGTAGCCACATAGCCCGCCGAACTTACGCCAGAGCGCCTCACGTTGCGCTCTCGACCCCCTCCATTCGTCGCTATCAGCCATCACCATCCTCCCCCGGCCTCTCGCCCTCGGCAGTCGGCAGGTGTCCCGTCCCTCGCAGCCACTCCCACTCGTCATCGGTGCCGAGGTATTCGACCCACTCGCCCTCGCCGCGCTGGCCGGGGCGGGGTTGTTTGATCCAGCGGTCAGCCATCGGCACGGCCATCCTCGGCGAGGGCGCGAAGGGCGGCGAGGATCGTCTGCGCCGCCTCGTAGGTCAGCGTCACCTCATAATCCCGTAGGTCCACCCGTTCCCCGGTTTCCTCAGCGTCCTCAGCGTCAGCCGCCATGTCCCCCTCAACCCCCTCGATCCGTGACCGCAGTATGCTGACGGATGATGCCAGCTCTGCCGCCTCGGGCTGCGACAGGGCTGCGCGATTGCAGGCGCGTAGCTGGTCTAGGTCGGTGCTATTTGGATCGATCAACGCGATTAGGAATGCCCGAAGCAGTGCTCCCGGCGCGCCGTCCGAGGTTATCCCGTGTTCCGCCGCGTCGTCGAATGCCTGCGCGGCAAAGCAAGCCGCAAGGATGAGGCGGTTCGCGTCGTCTTTCAGGCCTGGCATGTCGCCGCCGAGCCACCCATCCCAAGCTGACAGCATATTCTGAGCGGTGGCCGTCCAGCCCTGGATGAGGTCGGCTCGGACGTATTCGACCTCACCGGCGCGAACCGCATCTGGCTCCCCCGTCCAGACATATTGCTCGATGCTGCTCGCCGCCATTCCTGCAATGGTGGGGCCACCGGCAGGAACCAGGACCAGACCATTCTGCGCGAGTTGGTTCGCCACAATACGGGCATCCGCTCCGTTCAGGCCAGCCGTCATCCGTTCGTCGCCCATAGG
>JAVBUO010000072.1:0-12386 GCA_031555315.1 Acetobacteraceae bacterium | reverse complement strand
TACAATGAAGTTCGCCCGCATGGCGCGATCGGCCATAAGGTTCCGATCTCGCTGGTCAATTCCGATGGTGCAACCAGCCCGCCATCGTGAAAAAAGCCGGAAACTCCAATCTCCGGCGGTCCAAACATGGGAACCGGGGCATTCCAGTGCGGACTCTATTCAAAACCGGAGGAAAAAGCCTACGGCAGGTCAAGATAGAACCGCTTGCAGCAGTAGGCTCACCCTCGCAGCCGGTTTACCGTCGCTGTGGTAGAATGGCCGGGCAGCAGGTCGACCAGCAGCACCTTGCCGCCCCAGTTTCGCACCAGCTCGGCGCCGACCACCTGATCGACCGTGTAATCCGCCCCTTTGATCAGCAGATCGGGGCGCAGCAGCTTGATCAGTTCTTCGGGCGTGTCTTCCTCGAACACCGTCACCACATCGACGCTGGCGAGGCTCGCCAGCACAGCGGCGCGCGCAGCTTCGGGCTGTACCGGCCGGGTTGGGCCCTTCAGACGCTGGACCGAGGAATCGGCGTTCAGCCCCACCACCAGACGGTCGCACTGTCCGCGGCACTGCTCCAGCAGATGCACGTGGCCCGGGTGCAGCAGGTCGAAGCAGCCATTGGTGAAACCCACTTTCCAGCCGCGCTGACGCCAGCGTTCGACCTGTTCGGCAGCGGCCTCGCGGTTCATCACCTTGCGCAGGGCGCCGCCTTCGGGCGACAGGGCGTTCAGGATCTCGGCCTCGCGCGCGATCGCCGTGCCGGTCTTGCCGACCACGACCCCCGCCGCGATGTTGGCGATACGCGCCGCTATCCCCAGCGGCAGCCCCGTGCCGATGCCGGCCGCCAGCACGGCCACCACCGTGTCGCCGGCGCCCGAAACATCGAACACTTCCGGTGCTTCGGCCGGGTAATGGCGCGGACCGACACCATCCACCAGCGTCAGTCCGTCCTCGCTGCGGGTCACCAGTACCGCGCCGAAACCGTATTCGCTGCGTAGCCGGGTGGCGGCCTCGACGATCGCGGCCTCGCTGTTCACCGGCATGTGCGTGGCCTCGGCCAGTTCCTTGCGGTTCGGGGTGATGACATCGGCGCCGGCATAACGGCTGTAGTCGAAACCTTTCGGGTCCACCACCACGCGCCGCCCGGCAGCCTTGGCCGCGGCGATCAGGCGCTGCGGCACGTCGTCGGGCAGGGTACCTTTCAGATAGTCCGAGATCACCGTCACGTCGGTCGCAGTGATCGCATCGCCGGCGATCTTCACCAGCCGGTCGGCAAGCTTGGGCTGGATCGCGATGGCCTGTTCGCGGTCGGCGCGCAGGATCTGCTGCGCGGCGGCGATATAGCGTGTCTTCATCGTGGTGGTGCGCCCGCTCTGCACCAGCAACCAGGGCTCCACGCCCGGCTGCCCGCCGACCAGACTGGTCAGGTTCGAGCCGGCCTCGTCATCGCCGACCACCGACACGAACGCCACCGATACGCCGAGCGCGGTCAGATTGCGCACCACATTGCCGGCACCGCCCGGCATGGCGATCTCGCGCTCGATCGTGACGACCGGCACCGGCGCCTCGGGGCTGATCCGGTTGACTGCCCCGTAGCAATAGCGGTCGAGCATAACGTCGCCCACCACGGTCACAGAGGTTTTCTTCAGACGGCGGACGGCATCGGCCAGAGCGATCGGGTCTTTCGTGTCCATAACCAATCGCGTAGCGCAGCGGCGAAGGCTGGGCAAGCACACGCTTTCAGGCGGGGGTTTCCAGAAAGGCGATATCATCGCCTTCCATTACCGCGCAGGTCAAAATCCCGCCCCATCCCGCCCCTGTGTCGATGTTGATGCGATGGGCGAGGACTTCGGGCCGCGGGGTGGGGGTGTGCCCGTGTACCACCCGCGCCGGCAATGGGCGCGGCCAGGACAGAAAAGGTTCGCGGATCCACAGCAGGTCGTGCGGCGACTGGCGGTCCAGCGGGATGCCGGGGCGGATGCCGGCATGGGCGAAAAAATAACCGCCGGCCCGATGCATCAGCGGCCGGCTGCGCAGGAAATCCACCACGGCGGGGGGGATCCATTCGCGCCAGCGCGAGGGCGGCGCGCTGCCCGGCACGTTCCAGCTCTGCAGGGCCTCCTCGCCGCCGTTGGCGACCCAGCGATGCGCGGCCGTAAGGTCGCCGGTCAGCGCATCGAGCATCATGCGCTCGTGATTGCCCATCAGCACCACGCTGTGTGCGTTTGGCACGGATGGGGGGCGCATGAGCAGATCGATCACCCCGGCGCTGTCCGGCCCGCGGTCGATCAGGTCGCCGATATAAAGGACGGTGATTTTGGCGGGCGGCGCCTGCAGCGCGTGCGCGCGGATCTTGTCGTGCAGCGCGCATAGGGCATCCAGATGCCCATGCGCGTCGCCGATCGCGTAGATCCGTTCACCCGGCGGCAGGGCATACAGGGGAGAAGGCGGGTGTTCGGCCATAACGTCATGCATGTTCCGGCATGCAGGCACGATATCCCCGCACCGCTCCGTTTCAAAGGCCGCAATTGTGCTTGGCGCGCGGCGGCGGGCGGCCTATGCCGGGGGGATGAGCGACGCTGCGATCATCGTCTCGGGGCTGAGCAAACGCTACGGTGCGACACTGGCGGTTGACGATATCTCGTTCTCGGTTCCCGCCGGCGGGGTGGTCGGACTGCTGGGCGGCAACGGGGCGGGTAAAACCACCACCATCGCCATGCTGCTCGGCCTGCTGCTGCCCAGTGCGGGCACGCTGCGCGTGCTCGGCCACGACATGCTGACCGACCGGTTCGCGGCGCTGGCGCGGATGAATTTTTCCTCGCCCTACATCGCGTTGCCGTACCGATTATCGGTACGCGAAAACCTGCGCGTCTATGGGCATCTGTATAACGTGCGCCATCTGGAAGCGCGGATCGCCGAACTGGCGGGCGAACTGGATCTGACCGCGCTGCTCGACCGTCCGGCGGGCGAGTTGTCGGCCGGGCAGAAGACCCGCGTCGCGCTGGCCAAGTCGCTGATCAACCGGCCCGACGTGCTGCTGCTCGACGAACCGACCGCGAGCCTCGACCCCGACACCGGCGATCTGGTGCGCGGCTGGCTGGAAGCGTATCGCGCCAGAAGCGGCTGCACCATCCTGCTGGCCAGCCACAACATGGGCGAGGTCGAACGTCTGTGCACCGATGTGCTGATGCTCAAGCAGGGCCGCATCGTCGATCGCGGCGCGCCCGATGCGCTGCTGGCGCGTTACGGGCGCGAGACGATGGAGGATGTGTTCCTCGACATCGCGCGCGATCGCAGGCAGGCGGCGGAATGAGCATGATCGCCAGCGCGCGCCGGATCTGGGGGCTGATGTATCGCCATCTGGCGCTGTACCGCCGCTCGTGGCCGCGCCTGCTCGAGATCGCGTACTGGCCGGTGCTGAACATGTGCATCTGGGGTTTCACCACGATGTTTCTGGCCGAGCGCTCGGGCCTGGCGTGGACGGCGGCAGGCGCGCTTTTGGGCGGCGTTCTGCTGTGGGAGGTGACGCTGCGTTCGCAGATGGGCCTTGCGCTGTCGTTCCTGGAGGAGGTGTGGTCGCGCAATCTGGGGCATATTTTCGTCTCGCCGCTGCGGCCGTGGGAGCTGGTGGCCGGGTTGATCGGCATGAGCCTGCTGCGCATGCTGGCCGGTGTGCTGCCGGCCATTTTGCTGGCCTGGCTGTTCTATGCGTTCAACCTGTTCGCCCTTGGGCCGGTGCTGGTGCTGTTCTTCGCCAATCTGATGATCATGGGCTGGGCGGTGGCGCTGGGCGTGGTGTCGCTGATCCTGCGCCACGGCGCGGGGGCCGAGGCGCTGGCCTGGTCGGTGCTGTTCGGGCTGATGCCGTTCTGTGCGGTGTTCTATCCCGTTTCCGCATTGCCGGGCTGGCTGCAGCCGGTTGCCTTGGCACTGCCGGCGGCGCATGTGTTCGAGGGTATGCGCGCGGTGCTGGCCGGCACGGTGGCCTGGTCGCATCTGGGCTGGGCGGTGGGGTTGAACGTCGTCTGGATTCTGGCCGCGGGGCTGCTGTTCGCGCGGCAGTTCCGCGCCGCACGGGTGCGCGGCGCGCTGATAACGATGGGTGAGTGAGTCTATGTCCGAAACACGCTTCTGGCTGATCCGTCACGCTCTGGTCGAGGAACAGGCGCGTCAGTACATCTACGGCACGATGGATGTGCAGGTCTGCACGCTGACCATGGAACAACAGGAAAAGGCGTACAAGGCGCTCGCCCGGCGGCTGCCGCATCCGGCCCGCTGGTTCGTCTCGCCCTTATCGCGCACGCGGCGCACCGCCGAGGCGATTTTCGCCAACGGTTATCCCGCCGAATCACTGACCGTGCAGGATGACCTGACCGAACAGAATTTCGGCGTGTGGCAGGGACTGGGACATGCGGAACTGGCGCAGAAGATCACCCGGCCTGCGCATGCGTTCTGGCCGCATGCCGGTGACGAGAAACCGCCGCAGGGCGAAAGTATCGGCGAGGTGATCACCCGGATCGGCGCGGCATTGGAACGGCTGGCGCGAAATCATGCCGGGGAAGACATCGTTATCGTTTCGCACGGCGGTGCTATTCGCGGCGCGGTCGGGTATGCGCTGGATCTGCGCCCCGATCAGGCATTGGCGCTGTCGGTGAACAACATTTCGCTGACCCAGCTCGAACGCCATAAGGCACGCTGGCGGATCGTTTGTGTGAACGAAATGCCTGGTGCATAAATTCTGCGACCGGCAACCTCCCTCGAAAGCGGTGCTTCCTCATGACGCAGAAACAGCTTTTCGCCCTGCTGGCCGGCAGTACGGCCATGAGTCTGGGGTTGGGGATCCGTCAGGGTTTCGGCCTGTTCGTCGAACCGTTGGGCGCACAGTTCGGGATCGACATTGCCGTCACCTCGATGGCGGTGGCGATTCACAACCTGATGTGGGGCGCTTCGCAGCCGGTTCTGGGCGCCATTGCGGACCGGCATGGCGCGACGCCGGTGATCGCATTCGGGGCGGCGTGTTTTGCCGCCGGTCTGCTGCTGGCAGGGCTGTTTACGTCCGGCTGGGCGCTGATCCTGGGGATCGGCGTGCTGACTGGCATCGGCATGGGCAGTCTGGGGTTCAGTGTGTCGCTGGCCAGTGTGGCGCGCGCGTTTCCGATGGACAGACGCAGCCAGGTGATCGGGCTGGCATCGGCCGGCGGGTCGGTGGGGCAGATGCTGTTTCTGCCGATGATGTCGGTGCTGATCGCCACCTGGGGTGCGAACTGGGCACTCCTGACGCTGGGGCTGGCGGTGCTGGTCGGCATCCCGCTGGGCCGCCCGATCGATGCGGCGGTGCCGGAACACATGATGGGCACAACGCGCCTGTCGGGGATCGAGGCGGCGCGCATGGCGCTGGCCGACCGCGATTTCGTGCTGCTGACCCTGGGCTTTTTCACCTGCGGCTTTCAGCTGGTGTTCATCTCGACGCATCTGCCCAGCTATCTGCATCTGTGCAACATGCCGCCCGACCTGTCGGCGTGGGCTCTGGCGACGGTGGGCGGGTTCAACATCATCGGCTCGTGGCTGGCCGGTCAGGCCGGGGCACGCCTGCCGCCGCAGTACTGTCTGGCGGCGGTGTATCTGACCCGTGGCCTGGCGATCCTGGTATTTTTCCTGGCACCGAAAACCGAATTCGGCACGATGCTGTTTGCCGCCGTGATGGGAACGCTGTGGCTGAGCACGGTGCCGCTGACCAGCACGGTGATCGCGCGCATGTTCGGCATGGGCAATCTGGGCGCCTTGTACGGTGTGGCCTTCCTGTCGCACCAGGTGGGGTCGTTTCTGGGCGCGCTGGTCGGCGGGCTGGTGTTCAAGTGGACCGGCGCTTACGACCTGATCTGGATCGCCACGGCGGCGGCAGGCGTGACGGCGGCGCTGTTCAACATCCCGATCCGCGTTGCGCCGCGTACGGCAATCGCCAGATGATGTATGGACACCTGCCTTGTTCCTGCCTTTAACTGGGATCACATTATCAGGAAATTCGTACGTGCTGCGTCGAATATGCCGGTCATTTCATAAATAGAAGGACAAGTCATGCGTCGCCTGGTCATTGCTTCATTCATTATGCTGCTTGCCGCGTGCAGCGAAACGACAACACAGACTGAACAGCAGCGTCTGGTCGATCGCTCGACGCTGGCGATGCAGGAAATGCTGGGTCAGTCCACGACCATGCAGAACACGCTGAAACAGGCGCGCGCGGTCATGGTGTGCCCGCAGGTGTTCCGCGCCGGTTTCGTGTTCGGCGGGGAAGGCGGCGGCTGCGTGCTGCTGGCGCGTGACGGGGGCGGGTCGTGGTCGTCGCCGGCGTTCTACGGGCTGGGGTCCGGTTCGGTCGGATTTCAGGCCGGGGTGTCCGACAGCATGCTGATGATCCTGATCATGACCGAAAAGGGTCTGAACGCGGTCATGGACAGCCAGTTCAAGTTCGGCGGCGATGCACAGGTCGCGGTGGCGACGCTGGGGATCGGCGTGGAAGGGGCGACGACGGCGGCGCTGCGCGCCGACATCGTCACCTGGTCGCGGTCGCGCGGTCTGTATGCCGGCCTGTCGCTGGAGGGATCGGTGATGGGCGCGCGCAGCGAATGGAACCAGCTCTACTACGGGCGCAGCGTGTCGACGCGGCAGATCGTGATCGATATGGCCGCCCACAATCCGGGGGCCGACCCGCTGCGCGAGGTACTCGGCCGCTACGGCCGGCGCTGAGAGAGACTGCCCGATACTGCGACTGGCGTGGCCGTCTGGCGGCACTTACCTGCGCTTTTGGTGCTCATTGGCGAATGCCAACTGCGCGCCGGTTCTCGGAAAGCACCACCATACGACTCACGCCAGCGCAGTTTCGAACGGTCTCTGAACCGTGCATACAGGCTCAAGACCCATCGGTGTCGGTGCAGGCCAGAAAACCCCGTCTGTACATTTCCACCTGATCCCGCGGCGCGCTGGCGAAGAACCGCCAGCCCACGCCGAGGCGTAGTTCGCCGCAAGATTTATGCAGGTTGCACGTCGAACAATTCCCGCCAAAGGGATGACGTATGTCGGTTGGCAGCGCAAAACAGCACGAATTTTACCGTGCCTTAGCGTAATATAGAAAAATAATCTTTTGGTTGCATAATTTTTCAAGGTAAATAGAAATTTTTCCCCTATTAAGGGGATAAATCATGAATTCATTGCAGGCCTCCCGTATTTCCCGCCGCTCACTTCTGGCCCGCGGCTCGCTGCTGGCGGGCACCGCCGCGCTGGCGATGCCCGCGCTGGCGCGCCGTGCCTGTGCGCAGCCGGGGGGCGCTGCATGGCCGGATCGGACCGTGAGTATCGTCGTGCCGGTCGCGCCGGGCGGCAGCCTCGACATCATCGGGCGGGTGCTCGCCAGGCAGCTGACCGGCGCGCTGGGCGTGTCGGTGGTGGTCGAGAACATTCCGGGGGCGGGCAGCAATATCGCGTTCGAACACGTCGCCCGCGCCCGGCCCGACGGCAACACGCTGCTGGTCGGCTCCGACGTGCTGGCGATCAACCCGGCGCTGTATCCGCGCATCGGCTACGACCCGGTGCGCGACTTCACCGCGGTGGCCGAGGCGGTGCGCGCCCCGCAGGTGCTGGTGGTGCGCAACGGCCTGGAGGCACGTGACTTCCGCGACTTCCTGAGGCTGTCGGGGGAAGAGGCCGACAAGCTGACCATGGCCTCGCAGGGCAACGGCAGTCTGGGGCATCTGGCCGGTGTGCTGCTGGCGAAAGCGGCCGGCGTGTCGTGGCTGCATGTGCCGTATCGCGGCGGCGGCCCGGCGGTGATCGACCTCAGCGGCGGGCATATCGACGCGCTGCTGGTCACGCTGCCCGCCGCCATCCAGCAGATCCGCGACGGGCAGATTCGCGCGCTGGCGGTCACGTCGGGCACCCGCGACCCGGCGCTACCCGACGTGCCGACCATCGCCGAGAGCGGTTTTGCGGATTTCGAGGTGGTGACCTGGCAGGGCATCGTCGCCCCGGCCGGCGTGCCGGATACGGTGGTGGCGCGCCTGTCGGACGAGATCATCAAGGGGCTGACGCAGCCCGAGGTGAAGACCGTGCTGGAACAGCAGGCGTTTCAGATCACCGGTACCGGCCCGGCCCCGTTCGGCGCGCTGCTGCGCAGCGAAACGACACGCTGGGCCGAAGTCGTGCGCACCTCGGGCGCGCGGGTGGACTAGAGACTGCCCGATACCGCTACTGGCGTGGCCGTCTGGCGGCACGGCACACTATGTCTTCCTGGGCTTCCGGTGCTCATTGGCGAATGCCAACTGCGCGCCGGTTCTCGATCCGCACCACCATACGACTCACGCCAGCGCAGTCTCGACCAGTCTCTGAGGCGGCGTGCGGGAACTCCGTGCCGATCAATGCTTTCCGTCGAAGAAATCGCGCACCCGCGAGAAGAAGCCTTCGTTCTCGGGCGAGGAACTGGCGGGGTTCTCGCCGTCGAATTCTTCCAGCAGTTCGCGTTGGCGTCTGCTCAGGTGCTGCGGGGTCTCGATGTTGACCTGGATGTACATGTCGCCGCGTTCGGTGCGGCGCAGGATGGAAAACCCCTTGCCGCGCAGGCGGAACTGTTCGCCGGTCTGCGTGCCGGCGGGGATCTTCACCCGGGCGCGCGATCCGTCGATCGACGGCACCTCGATCTCGCAGCCCAGGGCGGCCTGGGTCATGCGCAGCGGCACGCGGCAGTAAATGTTGGTGCCGTCGCGGTGGAACAGCGGGTGGTGGCGGATCGAGACCTCGACCAGCAGATCGCCCGGCGGCGCGTTGCGTGGCCCGGCCTCGCCCTCGCCGGCCAGGCGGATGCGGGTGCCGTCTTCCACGCCGGCCGGAATGCTGACCTGTAGCGCGCGCTCCTGCTGCACCGTGCCGTTGCCGGCGCAGATCTTGCAAGGGTTGCGGATCACCCGGCCGGCCCCGCCGCAGGTCGGGCAGGTCTGCTCGACGACGAAGAACCCCTGGCGCGAACGCACTTTGCCGACGCCGCCGCAGGTCGCGCAACTGTCGTTGCCGGCCGTGTTGCCGTCCTGCGCGCCGGTGCCTTTGCAGGCGTTGCACCTGATGCGCGTCGGGATGCGCATCTGCTTCTTCACGCCCCGGAAGGCGTCTTCCAGCGAGATTTCGATGTGGGTGCGCAGGTTGGCGCCCTGCGCCGGTCCGCCCCGCCGCCCGCCGCCCATGCCGCTCGAGAAGATTTCGTCGAAGATATCGCCCAGACCGCCGCCGAAACCGGTAAAGCCGCCGCCGAACGGGTCGCCGCCCGGCTGCGGGCCGCCGTTTTCGAAGGCGCGATGACCGAAACGGTCATAGGCGGCGCGTTTGTCGTCGTCCTTCAGCACGTCGTAAGCTTCGTTGATCTCCTTGAAGCTTGCCTCCGCGGCCTTGTCGCCCGGGTTGCGGTCCGGGTGGTATTTCATCGCCAGCTTGCGATAAGCCTTTTTCAGTTCATCCGCGGATGCGCCGCGCGCCACGCCCAGAACTTCATAAAAGTCTTTTTTTGCCATCCGTCACTGAACCCTGGAGTGATACCCGGCGGGAAGGAAGCCGCCGGAAATCACAAAAAACTTTAAAAACGCCGGAATACGGCCGCCCGCCGCATTCTTTTACAGCATTGCGGCGTTCGTTCCATCCAACGGGAAGGAACGAACGCCGCATGACAGGCCGGGCCTGCGCCGAAGCGGCGGATCAGCCCCGTTTTTTCTGCGGCTCGTCGACATCCTCGAAGTCGGCGTCGACCACCTTGTCTTCCGGCTTGCCGGCATTGGCCTGCATGCCGGACGTGTCAGCCTGCGGTGCTTCCTGCGTCGTCTTGTACAACGCCTCGCCGATCCGCATCGTCACCTGGGTCAGCCGTTCCGAGGCGCTGTGCAGCGCATCGGCGTCGGTGCCCTCGATGGCGCTGCGCACCGCGGCGATCGCGGATTCGGCTTCGCTTTTGTCCTGAGCGCTGATCTTGCCTTCGTTTTCCTTCAGCGTCTTTTCCAACTGATGCGCCATCGATTCCGCCTGGTTGCGGGCCTCGACGAATTCGCGGCGCTTCTTGTCGGCATCGGCGTTGGCTTCGGCTTCCTTCACCATGCGTTCGATGTCGGATTCCGACAGCCCGCCCGACGCCTGGATGCGGATCTGCTGTTCCTTGCCGGTCGCCTTGTCCTTGGCCGATACGCTGACGATGCCGTTGGCGTCGATGTCGAACGTCACTTCGATCTGCGGTGCGCCGCGCGGTGCGGCGGGAATGCCGGTCAGGTCGAAGTTGCCGAGCAGCTTGTTGTCGGCCGCCATTTCGCGCTCGCCCTGATAGACCTTGATGGTCACCGCGGTCTGCCCATCCTCGGCGGTCGAGAACACCTGGCTCTTCTTGGTCGGGATGGTGGTGTTGCGGTCGATCAGGCGGGTGAACACCCCGCCCAGGGTTTCGATGCCCAGCGACAGCGGCGTCACGTCGAGCAGCAGCACGTCCTTGACGTCGCCCTTCAGCACCGCGCCCTGGATCGCCGCGCCGACGGCGACGACTTCATCCGGGTTGACGTTGCGCGCCGGTTCCTTGCCGAAGAACTGTTTGACGGTCTCGATCACCTTGGGCATGCGGGTCATGCCGCCGACCACGATCACCTCGTCGATCTCGCCCGCCGTCACGCCGGCGTCCTTCAGCGCGGCGCGGCAGGGGGCCAGCGTGCGGGTGATCAGGTCTTCGACCAGCGATTCCAGTTTGGCGCGGCTCAGCTTCATCACCAGATGCTTGGGGCCGGACGCGTCCGCCGTGATGAACGGCAGGTTGATCTCGGTCTCCTTCGACGACGACAGCTCGACCTTGGCCTTTTCCGCCGCTTCCTTCAGGCGCTGCAGCGCCATTTTGTCGCCGCGCAGGTCGATGCCCTGTTCCTTTTTGAACTCGTCGGCCAGGTAATCGATGACGCGGGCGTCGAAATCCTCACCGCCCAGGAAGGTGTCGCCGTTGGTCGACTTCACCTCGAACACGCCGTCGCCGATTTCCAGGATCGAGATATCGAACGTGCCGCCGCCAAGGTCGTAGACCGCGATGGTGCCGGCGTTCTTCTTGTCCATGCCATAGGCCAGCGCGGCCGCGGTAGGTTCGTTGATGAAGCGCAGCACGTCGAGCCCGGCGAAGCGCCCGGCGTCTTTCGTCGCCTGGCGCTGGGCGTCGTTGAAGTAGGCGGGCACGGTGATCACCGCCTGGGTGACCTTTTCACCCAGATAGGCTTCCGCGGTTTCCTTCATCTTGGTCAGCACGAAGGCCGACAGCTGCGACGGGCCGTATTTTTCGCCCTTCACCTCGACCACCGCATCGCCGTTGTCGGCGCGCACGATGTGGTAGGGGACCAGGCCCTTGTCCTTTTCGACCATCGGGTCGTTGTAGCGCCGCCCGATCAGGCGCTTGAACGCGAACAGCGTGTCGGTCGGGTTGGTGACCGCCTGGCGCTTGGCGCTCTGCCCGACCAGACGTTCGCCGGAACCGCTGAACGCCACCATCGACGGCGTGGTGCGCGCGCCTTCGGTGTTCTCGATCACCCGGATGTCCTTGCCTTCCATGATGGCGACGCAGGAATTCGTGGTGCCGAGGTCGATACCAATGACTTTGCTCATAAAGATCTACTCCTTTTGGCGGACGCAAACAGCCCGAGGCACCGGATGCGTCCCCTGTGTGTGGGTTGCACAGGATGTATGAGACGACATGTCGCACGGCAAGGGGTGAGCCGCGGCGGTGGGAAAGAATTTATGTCTTCGGCGGGGTGATTTTGCAGGAATAAGGTGTTGGATCGCCAAGGCTGGCATCTGCAACCGGAGAACGCCGGGCTGGCTGCCGGGACGGGCTGTCGCGCCGGAACCGCACCGCGCCGGGGCGTTCGGCAGACCGGGCGCAAAAACTGCATATTTCTGAATTATTGCTAATAAATAAATGATCGATGGGGTTGAGTTTGCAATATCTCTTTTTCAAGACGAATTTCCGTTATTGAGAATTTTGGTGCAGAGGATCAATTTATACGGAATCACCAACTATAAGTTATGTATCGCGCTCGAAAAAAGAACTGCAAAGTAGACGAATCCCGCGCCGATACATTAACAACAGAGTTTTCTATCTTGATCGATACAGCCGCAAGGGTTGAAAACAGTAATAAGATTTTGTATGCAAAACTAACTATAAGTAAGGATTTCAAGAATGCAGTGCCAACGCGGTGCGTTACGTCTTTTTCTGCTGTCAACGGTGCCCCTGGCCGTTTGTGCCGGAAGTGCGTTCCTGGTCCATTCCCCGGCCCGCGCCGCCGACGAGTGCGGGACCGGCCCGGCGGTGAGCTGCACGGCGCCCGCCTATGCTGACGGGATTTCCTACGATGTGT
>JAVBUO010000035.1:0-36675 GCA_031555315.1 Acetobacteraceae bacterium | reverse complement strand
GGCTGTTGGCGTAGTGCGTCGCCGGAAAGATCATCTCGTGCTCCAGCACAGCCAGCGTCTTGCCGGTCACCACCTCGGCATGCGAGATGCGCTCGATCTCGTCGCCGAAGAACTCCACGCGGATGAGCACCTCGTCGCTGTGCGCGGGGATAACCTCTACCACGTCGCCGCGCACGCGGAAGCTGCCGCGCTTGAACTCGATGTCGTTGCGCTCGAACTGGATGTTGACCAGCCGTTTGAGCAGTTCGTCGCGATCCAGCCGCATGCCCGGGCGGACGGAGATCACCTGGTCGCCGTACTCGCGCGGATCGCCCAGCGCGAAGATGCACGACACCGACGCAACCACGATGGTATCCCGCCGCTCCAATAGCGACGCGGTGGCGCTGTGGCGCATGCGCTCGATCTCGTCGTTGATGGACGAATCCTTCTCAATATAGGTATCCGACGAGGCGATGTACGCCTCGGGCTGGTAGTAATCGTAGTAGGATACGAAAGACTCCACCGCGTTGTCGGGGAAGAATTCGCGCAGCTCGGCGTGCAACTGCGCCGCCAGCGTTTTGTTGTGCGCGATGACCAGCGTGGGGCGCTGCGTGCGCTCGATGACGCTGGCCATCGTGTAGGTCTTGCCCGAGCCGGTGACGCCCAGCAGCACCTGCCCGGTGTCGCCGCGTTCGATGCCGTTAGACAGCGCGTCGATGGCCTGCGGTTGGTCGCCCTGGGGCTTAAAGGGAGATTTCAGCACAAAGCGATGATCGCTCATAACGTGTGTCCCTCCCATAGCTGCTTGTTGGTGAAGTTGAAGGATTGCTTCTTCCAGCCGTGCCGCTCGTAGAACGCGTGCGCCTCGGTGCGGGCAAAGCTGCTGTTGAGCTCCATATGGCTGCATCCGGCGTCGCGCGCGGTCTGGTGCGCGGCCTCCAGCAGCGCGTGACCGAGCCGTTTGCCGCGATACGCAGCATCGACGATCAGCTCCTGCACCTCGGCCACCAGCGTCGCATGGTGCAGTTGCTCGTCCATATGCACGCTGATGAACCCGTGCACAGCACCGCCGTCCTCAGCGACCAAGTATCGCACTAGCGGCTGCGCCAGGTTATTCGCATACACGCGCCCAAACGCTTCCCGCGGCAACTCGGTCTGTTGCAGCGCGCACAGCAGCGCGTAGATCTGTTGCTCGTCGGCTTCGGTCGCCTCTCGCACGTGCATGCGCGCACCTCCTCGTTTGTTCTCCACTGCGCGCATTATACCACGATCTCCGCAAAATGTGAACATGTGTTCTTAAAAAACCTTCGCATCGCCATCTTTTTCCTCTCCCCCTCCGCGCGACACATTTTTGTCCTATTTTTCTGAAAAATCTGCACACAATATATAGTATTTACCATTCTAATTATATACATCATATAGTGCAATTGGGGCTTTTTTCACAAATATCCATTGCTTGGCTGCCATTTCGCTGGAAAACCAAATGGGAAGAATGACCGTCTTATATGCGTTATGAAGATAGAGCGTACGCCAATTCTCCCTGACCCCCCCGACCCGCGAAAGGAGACTCTCGCCATGTGGAAACCGGAGAAACGCTTGTTGACCTGCCTGCTCGTGACCGCGCTGCTGCTGTCGGCCATGCCGCTTGCAGGCGCCGCGCCCGAGGCTTACCTGATCGTCGATCCCATGCTCGCCAAGTTGACCAAAAACACTTCCTCCGCCTTTGTGTCTCTATCTGAAGAGCAGCAAAACGCAGCCATGGTGCTGCTATCCGCGAAGCTGATCACCGAGCAACAGGCTGCTGCCGAGCCGGATCCCGACGTGGCGCAGTCGGCGATTGACAAAGCGGGCGACAACGAAGTCTATCATCTGGCCGCGTCTGTCTGGACCGACAGCGGCACACAATACGTCGTGCCCTCCTGCGAGGAGCAAAATGGGCTGATGCTGCTCACCCTGCAAGACGACGAGTACGTGCAGGTGATTCAGAAGGACGACGACGGGCAATGGGCAGCCATGCCGCAAGTCTCCGGCCAAACCGTCGCACTGCCACCCAGCGCGCTATTCATCTACAGCTATCCCCATGACGACGATGTGATGGCGCAAACGATTTCGCGCACCTTAAGCGCGGAGAGCGGCGGCTATGAGGACAACTCCTCGCAGTCCTTCACCGATCCGGAGTTTGAGAAGATGTGGTGCGGCCATCGCCCCGGCACGCCGGGCAAGCACGGCCGCTATAAGGTGTGCGGCCGCTTCGCCTGCGAAAAGGGTCACGAAGGCACCGAGCACAAGTATGCGTCCTGCGGCATCGTCGGCCACTTTACCTGCGATGGCAAAACGCATCAGGCCGGCGTGTGCACAGGCGATCGTCGCAAGAGCGCACCCGACAAGGATAAGCTGGAAGCCTGCGGCAACATCTATCACCTAAAGGGCGAAGGCGGCGACCACTCGCTGCACGCCATCTGCGGCAAGTACATGTGCTCGGGCAAGCACACCATCCCGAATTGCGGCAACAACCAGCATTGCGTGCAGGACGGCAAGAAGCATGGCGACGCGCCGTGCGACAGCAACCGCCACTTCCTCTGCGACGGCAAGGAGCACATTGCCGCATCCTGCCGCATGGACCACCACTGGGCTTGCGACGGGCTGGATCACTCGCCCTGCGGCGCAACGCCCAAGCCAGCCACGCCAGTGCCCACCGAGGAGCCCACCGAGGAGCCCACCGAAAAACCTACTCCAAAGCCCACCAAAAAGCCCACGGAAAAACCCACCCAGAAACCCACCGAGAAACCTGCTGAAGAGCCCCCGGAAAAACCTGCCGATCCGCCGCCAGAGCAGCAAGATCCTCCCTCCGAGTAACACACATCCGTCATCTCGATAAAGGCACGGGAAGCGATTGCCTCCCGTGCCCTTTCTCATGCACTTTTACACATTGCGATAGTATACGCTGCCGCTCATCAGCGCGACCAAGCTCTTGTTAGCGTCCTCCGCGATTACATCCTTGTGAATAATAAGCATGAGCCTGCTTCCCGCTGCCACCGGGATATTCAGGTTATTGACGATCTTTTCAAACAGTTGTCCCTTCGCCACATTGCCGGCAAGCATGGGCGACAGAACGACCTTCGTTTCGGGAATGGCTATAAAGTGCGGCGTGTTGATCTTGTAGAGAAGCTGCATATACATATTTGCGGCAGCCGCGCCCAGATCTACGTCTTCAAGGGCTATCATCGATACGCCAATGTCGGTAATCACCGCATCGCGGGCGATAAAAAACGGGAACATGCTGGTAATGCCATGTGTGACTTCCATCTGCCCGCCGATCAAAGGATGCGAGCATTCACCATGGATGCCAAATCCCACTGTATACGGATGTTGATTGGTATCCATATAAATTGGAAGGGGCAAGCCCGTGGTGTAAGGGATAAAAGCGCCGGTGGCGTCTGCGCCGGCGGGGCCTTGCGGGCCTTCCGGGCCTTGCGGACCTTCCGGCCCGGTCTCGCCCTGCGCGCCTGTCTCTCCGGTCTCGCCCTGCGGTCCTGCGGGTCCGATGGGGCCGATTTCGCCCTGCGCGCCCTGCGAACCTGTGGGACCGGCAGGGCCTGCCGGACCTTGGATACCCTGCGGTCCTGCGGGGCCGATGGGGCCCGTTTCGCCTTGAACACCCTGTGGGCCCGTGGGGCCAGTCGGCCCTGTGTCTCCCTGGATACCCTGTGGCCCGGCAGGGCCAGCAGGGCCGACAGGGCCTGTTTCGCCCTGCTCCCCTTGTGGACCAGCGGGTCCCGCTGAGCCGGTTTCTCCTCGCGGCCCCGGGGCTCCCTGCGGGCCTGGGTCACCGGTTTCGCCTTGCGCGCCCGGTGGGCCTTGCAGCCCCGTTGCGCCCGGAATTCCCTGCGGGCCCTCCGGTCCCATTGGGCCCACCCGCCCTGCCGGGCCTGCGGGACCAGCGGGGCCAGCCGCACCGTCAAGCCCTTGCGTGCCCTGTGGGCCCATCGGACCTGCGGGCCCTTGCGAGCCGGTGGCACCCTGAGGACCGGCGGGGCCTTGCGGACCGGCAGGACCCGCCGGGCCTGGGCACCCGGGTCTTCCCGGGCATCCCCTTGGCCCTTGCGGACCCATCGGTCCGGGGCAACAACAGCGGTCATCTGTGCAATCGTCGCCATCGTAACAACAGCGATCTTTCATATCATCATACATATTATTATCCCTCTCTCAAAAGGCATCACTATTTTGTGGCAAATATTATGCCTCACTCTACAATATGCATTTTCTTAAACTTCGTTCAGCAAAGTTCGACAAATCGATGCAGCGACTCGCTCCACAAAAAGTTTTCTCTGCGATTTTCTGCATACAGTCTTGGTGCTTTGGTTGCGTCACTTGAGCACAGCAAGTGTTTTCCAATCTGTCGCATGTGCTTTTCACACAGGTCTATGCAGTCTGGCACAGAACCTTTTTCCGACACTCGAATACAATAAAAACCGGGAGGGCTACGGATATATTTCGACAAATTGCGCACTCCCCTCCCGGTCAGAAAGGAGACCTCATATGAATAATGAGTCCTACGGCGATTGCGATTGCGCTACAAATTGCAATCCCGGATATGAATATGTAAAAATACCCATCCCACGCGGTCCGCGGGGATGCCCTGGCAAGCCAGGACCGGAAGGTCCAGCAGGGACTGCGGGCCCTGCCGGGCCTATCGGTGCATCCGGCCCGCAGGGAGATACAGGCCCGATCGGACTAACGGGGCCACGAGGGCCGCAAGGACCCGAGGGGCTACAAGGGCCCGTTGGAATGACCGGCCCGCAGGGCGAAGAAGGCGCGCAAGGGGCCGCAGGGCCTGCCGGGCCCATCGGACCGACAGGCGCCACAGGTCGGCCAGGCCCCGCAGGCCCGCCCGGCGCAACCGGCCCGACTGGTGCGCAGGGCGTGGAAGGACCAGTCGGCCCACAAGGGCCCGCAGGAGCGCAAGGCTTGGTAGGGCCACAGGGCGAAACGGGGCCGCAGGGCGAACCCGGGCCGCAAGGCACAGATGGGCCACAGGGTGAGACGGGGCCGCAAGGTGAGACTGGTGCGCAGGGTCCTGCGGGGCCGCAAGGCGAGCCTGGCACACCTCCCCCGCCGAACTACGCCAGCATCTATTGCTCCCTCGCTCTTCAAACACATGTCTACAACGAAAACGATTTGGTTCTCTTCGACAACGTAGGCACGATGCTAGGCAACGCGATAAGCTTCACGCCAACTTCCACAGACATTTCACTTGCGGGCAATCACACCTACTATGTGTCTTTTGAGGGCGCCGTCAACACGTTGGACCCGCAGGCCGGTTCATCGCTCAATCTTTTCCTGAATGGAAGCAATATTCCTGGATCCGGCGCCGCCATTGATATCAATAGAGCGGATGGCCGCGAAGGCGCAATTTCTATAGGGACTTCCGCGATTTTCGTCACCCCGCCTGGCGCGGACAGCATTTTCAATGTCCATTTCGGACAAACAGATCCGACCAAGCTTATTGGCCCGATCATCAACATTTTCGCCATTGCTTGATCAGCAACCCATCGCAGGGCATGAAAAAACCACCAGCCTGCTGGTGGTTTTTTCCAGTTTACTTTGTGATCAGTCCCACCATCTTCTGGCTTCTGGCCAAGAACGCGGTCATCTCCTCGGGTGAGAGCGGACCGTTGGTCAGCTTGGCCAGGTCGTAGAGCTGGCGGGCAATCAGGCTCGCTTCCTCGCCCGTCTCGCGCGCTGCCAGCGCCTGCAACGTCGGGCTCTGGCGGTTCAGCACCAGCGTGTAGTCGTCCGGCATCGCGAAGGACAGGTCGCCATACATGCGGCTCATGTCCTTGAAGCGGCGGCTCTGCTCGCCCTCCACCAGCATCGCGGCCATGCCCTCCTCGCCCAGCGGCTTGGCCTCGACCTTCATCTCGGGCTTGCCCACTGCCTCGCGGAACAGTGCCTCCAGCTTGGCCACGTCCAGATCGCCTTCGGCCGCGTCGCCGTCTGTCAGGCTGCTCACGTCGGCGTCCACGCGGCGGAAGCTGATTTTCTGCTCCTTGCCGCTGTACTCCAGGAAGGAGATAAAGTTCACGTCGATCGGCGTATCCAGCTTGATCACACCGATGCCGCGCGCCCGATACAGTGCAATGGTCGCGGCCTGGCGATTGGCGTCGCTGGTGTAGTAAACGATGCTTTCGGCCTTTTCTTTGTTGGCCTCCAGATACTCGGCCAGCGTCACCAGGCCGCCCTGTACCTGCTCGAACAGCAGTGCGTCCTGCATGCGCTCGTAGAATTTTTCGTCTCGCATGCAGCCAAACTTGATGAATGGGCTGATGTCGTTCCAATAGGAAGCGTAGGCCTCGCGCTCGTTGGCGAACATGCCGGTCAGCTTGTCGGCTACCTTCTTGGTGATGTGCGCCGACAGCTTGCGCACATAGCCGTCATTTTGCAGGAAGCTGCGGCTCACGTTCAGCGGCAGGTCGGGGCAGTCGATCACGCCCTTGAGCAGCATCAGGAATTCGGGGATGACTTCCTTGATGTTGTCGGCGACGAACACCTGGCCGCTGAAGAGCTTGATCTCGCCCTCCATGCCGCCAAAGTCCTGCTTGAGCTTGGGGAAATAAAGAATGCCTTGCAGGCGGAACGGATAGTCCACATTCAGGTGCACCCAGAACAGCGGATCGTCGTACTGATGGAACACCTGGTGATAGAACGCCTTGTACTGCTCGTCGGTGCAGTCGGCGGGCTTTTTCAGCCACAGTGGTTCCGTGTCATTGATCGGCTTAGGATTTTCCTCGGTCTTGCCGGTCTCCTCCAAGCAGATCGGTAACGCCATGAACGCGCAGTAGCGCTCCAGCACTTCGCGCACGCGGGACACCGACGCGAACTCCGCCTCGTCGTCGGCCAGGTGCAGCGTGATGCAGGTGCCATGCTGCGGCCAGTCGCCGTCCTGCATCTCGTAGGTCATTCCGTCGGCACTCACCCAGCGCACCGGTTGCGCGTCGGGCGCAAAGCTCAGCGTGTCGATCGTAACCTGGTCGGCGACCATGAACGCTGAATAGAAGCCCAGGCCAAAGTGGCCAATGATGCCCGACGCATCGCCTGCGGCATCCTTATACTTCTCCAGGAAGGATTCCGCGCCGGAAAACGCCACCTGGTTGATGTAGGTGCCCACTTCCTCGGCGGTCATGCCGATGCCGTTGTCAATGAATCGCAGCGTGTGCTGCTCCGCATCGACCACCACACGCACCGCGAAGGGTTCGTCTGGGTTGCCCGCCGCCATCTTGTACTTGGTGACTGCGTCGCAGCCGTTGCTCACCAGCTCGCGGATGAAAATGTCCTTATCCGAATAGAGCCATTTTTTGATGATGGGCATGATGTTTTCCGCGTGGATAGACACTTGCCCGGTTGTTGCTTTGCTCATGTGTGTACTCCTTTTGTGCATCGTATTGCGGGGGAATCCTTCCCTATTTTACGGCGCTACAGGAAGCATGTCAAGCACTTTTTAGCACTCTTGCCCGCAGAGTGCTAATTTCATGCGCCCTCAAACCACCGCATGCTGTACAATGCAGCCATCGCGCACGGCGATGCGGCGCGTGGCCTGCTGCGCCACCGTCGGATCGTGCGTGATGAGCACGACGGTGGTGCCCTGCTGATGCAGCCCATGCAGGATGCGCAGCACCTCCGCGCCGGACTGGGTATCGAGGTTGCCGGTCGGTTCGTCGGCCAGGATCACCGGCGGCTGGCCGATCAGCGCGCGCGCGATGGCCACGCGCTGCTGCTGTCCGCCGGAGAGCTGCATGGGCCGATGCTCCAATCGCGCGCCCAGGCCCACGCGCTCCAGCGCCTCTGCGGCAGCCATGCGGCGTGCGTGCCTTTCGATGCCGCGCAGCGCCAGCGGCAGCGCCACGTTGTCCACCGCCGTCAGGCGCGGCAACAGCTGAAATCCCTGGAAGATGAACCCGATCTTCTGGTTGCGGATGCGTGCCAGTTCCTCCGCACGCATCGCGCTGACCAGGCTGCCGTCCAGCACATAGCTGCCCTCGGTCGGCTTGTCCAGGCATCCCATGATGTGCATCAGCGTACTCTTGCCGCTGCCCGACGGCCCGATAATGGCCACGAACTCGCCCGCGCGAATATGAAACGACACGCCGTCCAGCGCAGCGATCTGCTCGCCGCCCAGCGGATAGATTTTGCGGATGCCGATCAGTTCGATCAAACAAAAAACCTCCCTTGACGGGAGGTAGTATGCGCGAAAACCAACCATTCGCATCAGCGCCTTTTTCGGCGGCTCGCGCATGCCCAGACCAGCGTGTTCAGCAACGCAACCGCGGATATTGCCACGCCGAGCCACAGCCCCGGTGGCGTAAAACGCATCCGTATCGACTGCTCGCCTATGGGCAGCCGCACCGCCATCAGCGCGCCAAAAGCACGTTCAACCTCCGCCGGTTGACCGTTTACCCACGCGCACCAGCCCTCCACCCAGGGGATGGTGAGCAGCAGCACCTGCCCCGATTTGCGAACATTCGCCGTCCCCTCAATGCGCGTGCCGCCCAGGCGCGCAAAGCGCGTGGGTTGCGCCGTCACCTCCGCAGACAATTGCTTCAGCAGCGCGGCATCCTCCGCATAGCACAGCGGTACGCCCACCGAGATGTACTGATCCAGCGGCACAAAGCGCACCTCTACCTGCTGACCCGGCGCAAAACTGCCCAGCGGCAGCGTGCCATAGCCCCACCAGTGCAGCAATTGATCGGCGCGGCGTCCATTCACCCACAGCTCGGCCATGTAGTACAGTCCATCCGACTTTTTACAATAGAGGTATAGCGCGTCGGCGCTGGGCGCGGTCAGCGTAAAGGAGAGGCTGGCTGGTGCGCTCGCGTCGATTTTTTGATAGAGCGGATCGACAGCCCCGGGCTGCGTCACGGGCGTCAGGTTGTCCAGCACCGGCTCACCCACCGCCACCCGCGACAAAACAGGCACGGATGGCCGCCCTGTGACTGCCGCCCACAGCCGATTTTGCAGCGCGAAGGGATCGCCTGCCCGCCGATCTTCCGCCAGCACTGCAGCGTCGGCCACCACCCCGATGGGCAACGCCGATGTGTTTTCCATCACTGCCGTTTCGCCCACGGCCGCCCGCTCCGTATAGGATGGCATAGGGATATGTCCGACGGTCGCCAGCACATAGCGAATGCCCAAGAGTTGATCGATAGCCGCTGTGCCACCCCAGCCGTATCCTGCCCACATGCCGGAATCCTGATATCCGACATCGCGCAGGAAAAGCCGGGTCGATTGTTTGTCGCTGCTACTAAAGTGCGTCAGTCCGGCGTAATCCAACAGCATCGCGTCGTTGGGGCTATACGGTTCCTGCCGCTCGATGCGCGCATCGCGCAAGTCATCGCCCAGCGCCTGCCGAATTGCTTGCATCTCGGTCTCGGCGGCGGCATACACTGCGCGCGGCTCGTATTGCAGCAGCCGCAGGCATTGCCATGCGCCCACCACCATCTCCGCGCACACCAGGGCAACCAGCGCGAGGCTGATCAGCCGCGAAGGCCGCCGCATTGCACAGACGACACCGGCCAACAACGCCAGGCCAAAGGCGATATTCATCGCCAGCGCGCGCCCAGTCAGCACCGTCGCCGCGCCCAGCACCGCCCATGCACCGAGTCCAAGCATGGCCACCGCCGCCCAGCTCGCCGCACGCGGCTTCCCTTCGGCCCAGACCGCCGACCAACCGCGCACCGCAATCCACAGCAGCACAAACGACCAGACAAAGCTTTGGCGATACGGATACCAGACCGGCGCATTCATGCCGTGCCACAGCAGGTTGAGCGAACCGTTGGCCATGCAGACATACAGACCTGCCAGCAGCCCCGCAGAGGTGGCCTTCTCTCGCCAGCCAATCCGGCGGCTGGCAAAGAAGCAGCCCGCTCCACCCACAGCCAGCATGCCCGCAAACAGATTGGGCAACCCTGCATTCTGATAATCCTCCACCGAAAAAGTGCCGCTGAAAAGCCGCGCGGCAAATTGCGGCGGTGCAAACGTCCAGCCCTCTGCGAAAGACCAGCCACCAAAGCTGGCCTTGCCGCCAGCCAGTGAATGCATCAGCGGCAGCAGCAGCCAGGCGCATAGCGCTCCGGCCAACAACGAGGCCAGCGAGAAGCGGGCGACCGCGCGCCAGCCGCCCTGCGCCCCGGCGCTCAGCATCTGCGCGGCGAAGAACAGCACGCTGAACAGACAGAGCATCGCGCCAATGTAATAGTTGGTGACGATGGCGGCGGTGAGGCTAACCAAGTATAGCCAGGGTGCGCCCCCGCGTGCCAGCCGCATCAGACCCATCGCCACCAGCGGCAGCAGGACGAGGCCATCCATCCACATCAGGTTCTGTTGGTACACCACGGCATACGACATCAGCGCATAGCACACCGACGCGCCCAGCGCCAGCCACTGCGGCGCATCGGCCTGCTCGCGCCGCAACAGCGCGTGCATGCTCAGCCCACACAGCCCCGCTTTGATCAGCGTCACAATAGCGACCGCTTCGGGCATCCATCGGTCGGGCAACAGCAAAAACACAATGTTCACAGGGCTCATCAGGTAATACGCAATGAGCCCCACCGTCTCCCCGCCCAGCCCCTTCTGTAGCGAAAACAGAATCCCTTCGCCGCCCAGCAGCGCGTGCTTCCCCCACAAAAGAAAGGCGGTATACTGCTGGCGCAAGTCATAAAACAACAGCGTACGGTCGCCCAGCGGCGCCAAGCGGGTGCCCACGTACACCGCCAGCAGGCATAGCACCGGCAACCCGAAGGCCGCGATCCCGCCCCAAGCGCGCTTGCCTCGCATCGCCCCACCGCCTTTCCTGGAAACCGTATCCATGAAGGATACTATAACAGAAATCCTCCTAAAAAAGAAGAGCCGCGCCAACCGGCGAGGCTCATTGCGCGATCGCGCTACAGTATATACCGCGTCAAATCCTGCGTCTGCGCGTCGCCCAGATGTTCCTGGACGTATGCGCCGGTGATGCGCACCTCGATCTCCGGCATGTCGCCCGCGGCGTTGAACGAGATGTCCTCCAGCAGCCGCTCGAACACCGTGTTCAGCCGCCGCGCGCCGATGTCCTCTTGCGTCTCGTTGGCGGCAAAGGCGGCGGTGGCCAGCGCGTCCAGTGCCTCGGCCTCGAATACCAGCTTCACATGATCCACGCCGAGCAGCGCCTCATACTGGCGGGTTAGCGCATTCTCGGGCTGGGTCAGGATGCGGCGGAAGTCCTCGCGCGTCAGCGATGCCAGCGTCACACGCACCGGAAAACGACCCTGCAACTCGGGAATCAGATCGGTGACCTTGGCCACATGGAACGCACCGGCGGCAATGAACAGCATGAAGTCGGTCTTGACCGGCCCATACTTGGTGTTGACGGTGCTGCCCTCGACGATGGGCAGGATATCGCGCTGCACGCCCTCGCGAGACACGTCCGGGCCGTGGCCGCCCGCCGAACGCCCGGCGATTTTGTCGATCTCGTCGATGAACACGATGCCATCCTGCTCGGCGCGACGGATGGCCTCCTCGGTTACCGCGTCCATATCGATGAGCTTGGCTTCCTCTTCGCTGGTCAATAGACGGCGCGCCTCGGCCACCTTCACGCGACGCATCTTGGTGCGCTTGGGCATCATGCCACCCATCATGTCGCCGATGTTGACCGCCGCGCCGTTGATCTCGACGTTTTGCGGCGCATCCTCTACTTCGATCTCGATCTCGACCTGCTCGAGCTCGCCCTTCATCAATTGCTGCCGCAGCGCGTCGCGCTTGGTCGCCACCTGCTGCTTTTCCTCGTCGGACATCTCCGGCTCCTTGGGCTTGTTGCCCAGGAACAGGTCGATGGGGTTGGTGGCTTTCTTTTTCGGGTGCAGCAGCAGCGACACCAGCCGGTCCTCGGCCAGCACCTGCGCGCGGGCTTTCACCTTGTCGGCGGCCTCTTCCTTCACCATGCGGATCGACGCCTCGACCAGATCGCGCACGATGGAATCCACATCGCGACCGACATAGCCGACCTCGGTGAACTTGGTGGCCTCTACCTTAACAAACGGCGCCTCGACCAGCCTCGCGAGGCGACGGGCGATCTCGGTCTTGCCCACGCCGGTCGGCCCCATCATCAGGATATTCTTGGGCGTGATCTCGTCGCGCACCGCCTCGGGCAACTGCGCGCGGCGGTAGCGATTGCGCAGCGCGACGGCGACCGCGCGCTTTGCGTCATTCTGCCCGACGATATAGCGGTCGAGCTCACGGACAATCTCTTTGGGCGTCAACTGTGCCATCTCGTCAGACCTCCTCGACGATCACGTTGTGATTGGTATATACGCAGATGTCGGCGGCGATGTGCAGCGCCTTTTCAGCGATCTCCTTGGCCGACAGCTCGGTGTTCTGCCGCATCGCGCGTGCAGCGGCCATCGCGTAGTTGCCGCCGGAGCCCACCGCCGCCACGCCGTCGTCGGGGCTGATCACCTCGCCGGTGCCCGACACGATGAGCAGTTCCTCTTTGTTGGCAACGATGAGCATCGCGTCCAGCTTGCGCATCGCTTTATCGCTGCGCCAGTCCTGCGCCAGCTCGACAGCGGCGCGCTGCAAATTGCCCGCGTACTGCGTCAGCTTCTCCTCGAAGCGCTCGCACAACGAAAACGCGTCGGCCACCGATCCGGCAAAGCCGACCACCACCTGTCCGCCAAAGATGCGCCGCACCTTGTGCGCATGCGCTTTGAAAATCGTATGTTCACCCATCGTCACCTGTCCGTCGCCCGCCACGGCGCATTGTCCGTCGCGGCGCACGGCGCAGATGGTGGTGCCTCGCATGTCCATGAACCTTCCTCCTTGTTCCCCGATCGTATGGCGATAGTATAAGACGATTGTCCGCAAAAGACAATCGTCCAAGACCCATTTGTCATTTTTCCCGCTCAAAGTCCGCCGCCAGCGGATTGCTGCGGATCGCCTCGATGGTGTCGATGGCGCGGTTGGCGATGAAGGCGTATCGCTCCTGCTTGTTTCGGATGCGCTTGCCCGCGTCCTCGATGATGCCGAAGTTCACGTTCATCGGCTGGAAGGCGCTGTTGGGCGTGGCGATATAGTGCGCCAGCGCGCCGATCGCGGTGCGGCGGGTGAAATCCACCGGCGGCAAGCCGGATAGCTGACGCGCCAGCGACAGTCCGGCGACCAGCCCCGACGATGCCGACTCCACGTAGCCCTCTACACCGGTCATCTGCCCGGCAAAGTACAGCCCGGGCCGCGCGATCATCTGATAGGTGCTGTCCAGCACGCCGGGCGCGTGCAGGAACGTATTGCGGTGCATCACGCCGTAGCGCGCGAATTCGGCCTGCTGAAGCCCCGGAATCATCCGGAATACGCGTCGCTGCTCGCCAAACTTGAGCCGTGTCTGAAACCCAACCAGGTTATACAGCGTACCCGCCGCGTCGTCCTGGCGCAGCTGCACCACCGCGTAGGCGCCACGCCCGGTGCGCGGGTCGGTCAGCCCGACCGGCTTTAAGGGGCCAAACGCGATGGCCATCGGCCCGCGCGCAGCCATCACCTCGATGGGCATGCAGCCCTCGAACACCTGCGACCCGTCGAAATCATGCACGTCGGCGGTCTCGGCGGTCAGCAGCGCCGCGCAGAACACCTCGTACTGCGCCTTGTTCATCGGGCAGTTCAGGTAGTCGTTGCCCTTGCCGTAGCGGCTGGCGCGGTAGACGATGTCCATGTCCAGCGACTCGGCGGTGACGATCGGCGCGGCGGCGTCGAAGAAGTGCAGCGTGCCCAGACCGGGCAGCGCGGCGATGAACAGCCCGTCGGGGGACAGCGTGCGGCGGATCTGCAGCAGCGTGCCGGGCAGGTCGTTGACCCAGTGCAGCGACAGCGCGGCGATGACCAGATCGAACGCGCCATCGGCGAAGGGCAGGAATTCCTCGTCCGCGACCACGGGCAGGCCGCCGGCGCGCGCCGCCATGCGCGCCGACAGGTCGCACGAGATCACCTGCATGCCGCGCGCCGCCAGACGCGGGGCGATCACGCCGCGCCCGCCGATATCGAGCGCGCGGGTAAAGCGGCGCGTGATGTCGTCGAGCCGGTCCAGCAGGCGGTCGGCCGCGCTTTCCAGCAGATCGCGCACGGCATCGACGTGCCGGGCGGCGCGGTCGCGGTGCAGGCGCACGGCGGTGCGGTCGAAGATGCGGTGCGGGTCGGAAGGCGATGACATGCGTCCTCATCTGCGCCAGCTTGCGGCTTCTGCCAAGCGTTATAGAGTGCGCCGATGCTGAAACGGCTGCTGCAAGGGGCGCATGGGCTGGGGCGTGGGGTGCTGGATACGGTGCTGCCGGGCCGCTGTCTGGTGTGCAGCGCGGTGGTGGACGAGCCGGGTGCGCTGTGCGCGGGGTGTTTTCGCGAGGTGGGGTTCATCTCGGCGCCGTTCTGCCAGTGTTGCGGCGTGCCGCTGGCGCATGCGGGGCTGGCCGACCGGCAGGGAAGATGCCCGTTCTGCGTGGCGGAGCCGCCGCCGTTCGCACGGGCGCGGGCGGCGTTTCGTTACGATGCGCCGACGCGGCGGGTCATCCTGGCGTTCAAGCATGCCGACCGGCCCGAAATGGCGGCGCCGCTGGCGCGGCACATGTGGCGGGCCGGGCGGGCGATGCTGGACACGGCCGATGTGATCGTGCCGGTCCCGCTGCATCGCTGGCGGCTGCTGCGCCGGCGCTACAACCAGGCGGCGCTGCTGGCGCGTGCGGTGGGAAAGCTGGCCGGCACGCGGGTACTGGTCGACGGGCTGTGCCGGCTGCGCGCCACCCCGTCGTTGGGCGATCATACCGCCGAGGAGCGTGCCGGCATCGTCGCCGGAGCTTTCGCCGTGCCACGCCGGCATGTGCCGCTGATCGGCGGGCGGCGCGTGGTGGTGGTGGACGATGTGATGACGTCGGGGGCGACGGTGTCGGCATGTGCGCGCGCATTGCTGGAAGCCGGGGCGGCGCAGGTCGATGTGCTGGTTGCGGCGCGGGTGCCACATCCGGCGCTTTCGGGCTGACAGGGCTTGAATTTTCCCTGTCGAAGCGCCACGCAATAGGCACAGAGGAAAGGTATTGCATGTCCAGCCCGAAGATCGAGATCTACACCACCCAGACCTGCCCGTATTGCCGCCGCGCCAAGGCGCTGCTGGACGGCAAGGGGGTGGCCTATACCGAAATCGACGCCGAACCCGGTTCCGCCAACCGTGCCGCAGCGAAAGAGCGGGCAGGCGGCAAAACGTCGGTGCCGCAGATCTTCATCGCCGGCCGGCATATCGGCGGGTGCGACGATCTGTATGCGCTGGATGCTGCAGGCGGGCTGGATCCGCTGCTGAAGGCGGCCTGAGCAAGGTCCGCCGTCATGATTCACTATCAGCTGCGTTGCACGCACGACCATCTGTTCGACGGCTGGTTCCAGAACAGCGCCGCGTTCGAGAAGCAGGCGAAGCGCGGCCTGTTGGAATGTCCGGTTTGCGGCAGTGTGAAGGTCGAACGCGCGCTGATGGCGCCCGCGGTGACGAACAGCGCGCGTGCGGTGATGCCGATGGCGGCTGCCGGTGCCCCGGCGCCATCCGGTACTGTGGCACAGGGGCATGCGATTCCCGCGCAAGCCCGGGCGTTGCTGCAGAAGATGCGTGTCGAGGTGGAGGCGAACTGCGATTACGTCGGCAGTGATTTCGCCGAGGAAGCCCGCAGGATCCACTATGGTGAAAGTGAAAAGCACGGCATCTACGGCGAGACCTCGCCCGAGCAGGCGGAAGAACTGGCGGATGAGGGGATCGAGATTACGCGTATCCCCTGGCTGCCGCGCAGCGACGCCTGAGTATGGTCAAATCCGATATGTGTCCGCAAACGTCTGTGACTGTCGTTGCACATGGGCGCGCAGTGTAAAGCGGGCAGAGATCGTGTCAGTCTTCGCGGATGCAGGGCATCGTGCGTGCGCGATCGGCCATTTGCCGGGCCAGTTCGTTCTGTTGCGCGCCAGGAGGTACGGCGCCGACCACGCAGGCCTGGCCATTGGCAGAAACCCTGCTGACCACCAGCCGTGAAATCGGCGGCATCGGCAGCTGGCTCGGGTCGGTCGCTTCGTTGATACGCAGGATCAGCGCTGTTGGCTGTTGGCGATTGTCGATACGCGCGACTCGCCATTCGGCGCGCGGTCCCAGTGTGGAAAAGCCGCTTGCATATGGGAGCAGATGCAGCCGGGATTCGGTTTTGTCCGGCGTGACGACGGTTACGTACGGGCGCTCGCTTTCTTCCACTTGCAGTGCATAAGTGAAAACCCCGGGACAGGTCATCAGGTGTTGTTCCGGGCCACCGGTTTCCGGAGTGCGGCCGGCGGCGGATGGAATAGTGCGGCAGTGCTCCGGTTCGACCGACGTATACGTCGATTCGAAGCTGCTCTGCGCCAGGACGGGGGCGGCCAGACCGAACATGGCGAAACACACAGGCAGGTTTATGCGCCGTAAAGACGAGGCCAGGAACATCATGCGCAGGATAAATGGCTGACGGAACCGGGGGCCGCTCTGGTCGGCCCGAAGAGCGGGATGACAGCCATCAGTTGCCCGTTTCACAGGACATGTAGAAGGCGCGGTCCGCCATGCGGCGCGCCTGCTCGATCTGCTGTGCGCCGGGGGGAACGGAACCGACCACGCAGATCGAATCGTTGCCGATTCGCGCCACGACCAGACGCGAAATCGTGCGATTTTGCAATACATCCCCGGTTTCGGAGCGGGCGCTTTCCGTCAGGCGCAGGATGACGGCAATCGGGTACAGGTTGGTGCCGTTATGCGCCATCCGCCATTCGGCGCGCGGGCCGAGGCTGGTGAATCCCTGTGAATACCGCAACAGGCTGAGCGGCTTCTGCTCTCCACCAGGTGCGACGACAGTTATGAACGGTCGCGTATTATCGGTTTCTACCTGTAGTTTATAACCCGCAATGCCCGGGCAGGCGCTGCTGCTCTGTACGCTTGGCTGGCGGCGGGTCGGAGGAAGAGACGACGGTAATGTGCAGGCCGAGGGGTCAAGCGATGTGTAGGTCGAACTCGGGATGGCCTGCGCCTGTGCAGCGAAAGTATGTGACGAGTAATTGCCATTCGATTGAGCAAGCATCGGCTGCGCCGATGCGCAGAACAGGAAGAGCGCAAGCAATCGGTGTAATGATACTCTGTAGCAAATTTGCATTTTGCTTAGGGTGCTCATTTCATGACAAAAATAGACAACACTTGATTTCTGGCCGGAATAAGAATGGGCGGAAACAGTATAATAGGAAAACTTCCGAATTACAAATCAGTAACGCCGTTGTGGGATATCACCGTGAAAAAAGTGGTGTTTTCAATGTGTAAGAGAATATCTTATGGCGTTGCCATGGCAAGGTAATTAATGGACAGATTCGTGCCGGTCCTCCAGTTACCGCACGGCAGGCTTGGCGCCAGCCCCGCGCTGTCGGCCATGCGCAGGCCGACGCGCCGCAGCCCGTCAGCCAGTTGGGCCGGCGGGATGAACCGTTTCCAGTCGTGTGTGCCGACCGGCAACATCCGCAATACATATTCGGCGCCGACCTTGGCGATCAGCCAGGATTTCGCCGTGCGGTTGAGGGTGGACAGGAACAGCAGGCCGTCCGCTGTCAGCAAGCCGGCCAGCGTTTTCAGGAAAGCGTCGGTGTCGGTGACGTGCTCGATGACCTCGAGGCAGGTGACGACCTGGAATTTTTCGCCGGCGGCCACCAGATCTTCGGCGCTGCCCTGACGGTAGGTCAACGCCAGTCCGCGCCCTTCGGCGTGCGTGCGGGCGGCGGCGATGACATCGGGGGCGGCGTCAAGACCGGTGACGTCGAGGCCGTATTCGGCCATGGTTTCGGCGGCCAGTCCCGCGCCACACCCGACATCCAGCACCCGCACCGGGCCGGGGCCGAAATGGCGGGCGATGCGGGCGGTAATCCATTCCATCCGGGCCGGGTTCATCTGGTGCAGCGGGCGCATCGGACCGGCCGGATTCCACCACTGGGCGGCCAAAGCGTCGAATTTTGCGACTTCCGTCTGGTCGATACTTGATGTCATTGGGTTGCTAGCCTCTCCCGCCGTCGCTATCTGTGCGGACCTTATCTGTTCCCGCGTCAGGCGGGAAGCAACATCGGAAAGCCCATGGCGCGCATAGTAATGAAGTTTGGCGGGACCTCGGTTGCGGATTTGGATCGAATTCGCAACGTTGCCGGCCGTGTGAAACGAGAAGTCGATGCCGGTCATGAAGTCGCCGTGGTCCTGTCGGCGATGTCCGGGACGACGAACCAATTGGTTGCATGGTGTCAGGGAATCGCGCCGCTGCACGATGCGCGCGAATACGATACCGTGGTGGCGACCGGCGAGCAGATCACCGTCGGCCTGCTGGCGATGGCGTTGCAGACCGCCGGGGTCGATGCCCGGTCCTGGCAGGGCTGGCAGATCCCGATCCATACCGACGATGCGCACGGCAAGGCCCGAATCGTGAGCATCAACGGTGACGAGCTGATCCGGCGGATGCAGATGGGCCAGGTGCCGGTGATCACCGGGTTCCAAGGGGTGGGGCCGGACAACCGCGTCACCACGCTGGGGCGCGGCGGGTCGGACACCTCGGCGGTGGCGATCGCCGCGGCGGTGAAGGCGGACCGGTGCGACATCTATACCGATGTGGACGGCATCTACACGACCGATCCGCGCATCGTGTCCAAGGCGCGCAAGCTCGATAAGATCGCGTATGAAGAAATGCTCGAACTCGCGTCGGTGGGGGCCAAGGTGCTCCAGACGCGCAGCGTCGAACTGGCGATGAAAGAACATGTCCGCGTGCAGGTGCTGTCCTCGTTCGAGGACAAGCCCGGCTCGCTGGTGGTGGACGAGGACGAGATCGTGGAAAAAGAAATTGTTTCCGGCATTGCGTATTCGCGTGACGAGGCCAAGATCACCGTGCTGCACGTGCCGGACCGGCCGGGGGTGGCAGCCGCGGTGTTCGGCACGCTGGCCGAGGCCAACATCAACGTCGACATGATCGTGCAGAACGTGTCGGTGGCCGGCACGACGGACATCACCTTCACGGTCGGCAAGACCGATCTGGAGCGCACCAGGGAACGTCTGGGCGCGATGAAGGAGAAGATCGGCTATACCGAACTTCTGGCCGATCCGGACGTTGCCAAGATCAGCGTGGTCGGGGTGGGGATGCGCAGCCATACGGGGGTCGCGAACACCATGTTCCGCACCCTGTCCGAGCGCGGGATCAACATCATGGTGATCTCGACCAGCGAGATCAAAGTCAGTGTGCTGATCGGGCTGGAATACACCGAACTCGCCGTGCGCGCGCTGCATACGGCGTACGGCCTCGATGCGGCCTGACGCGTGATGCCGGACACCAACATGACCGCCGCCGAGATGCAGCAGGCGCGCACGCGGCTGGATACGCTGTGGCGGCGCGGGTGCGACTTCCTCGGCACCGAGTATGCGATTCTCGGCGGCGCGATGTCGTGGATCAGCGAACGCCATCTGGTGGCGGCGACGTCGAACGCCGGCGGCTTCGGCGTGATCGCCTGCGGGGCGATGGGGCCGGATCTGCTGGCCAAGGAGATCGCCGCGACCCAGGCACTGACCGTAAAGCCGTTCGGGGTGAACCTGATCACCATGCATCCGGAGCTCGATGCGCTGATCGATGTGTGTCTGGCGGCAAAGGTCGGGCATGTGGTGCTGGCGGGCGGGCTGCCGCCGGGCGGCGCGATCCGGCGCATCAAGGATGGCGGCGCGAAGGTGGTCTGCTTTGCGCCGGCGCTGGTGCTGGCGAAGCGGTTGATCAGGTCCGGCGCCGATGCGCTGGTGATCGAGGGCAGTGAAGCGGGCGGGCATATCGGTCCGGTGTCGCTGACCGTGCTGGCGCAGGAAATCCTGCCGCATATCACCGATGTGCCGGTGTTCGTGGCCGGCGGTATCGGCCGGGGCGAGGCGATGCTGTCCTATCTGGAAATGGGTGCGGCGGGCGTGCAGATCGGCACGCGGCTGGTCTGCGCCACCGAATGCATCGCGCATGCACATTTCAAACAGGCGTTCCTGCGCGCCGCGGCGCGCGATGCGGTGCCGACCGTGCAGATCGATGGCCGTTTCCCGGTGATCCCGGTGCGTGCGCTGGTCAACGAGGGCACCAAGCGCTTCATGGTGCATCAGGCCGATGTCGTGCGCCGCTTCCAGGCGGGCGAGATGGACCAGAAGGCCGCGCAGCTCGAGATCGAGCATTTCTGGGCCGGCGCGCTGCGGCGCGCGGTGATCGAGGGGGATGTCGAGAACGGTTCGGTGATGGCCGGTCAGTCGGTGGGTATGGTCAGCAGGGAACAGTCGACCGCGGAAATTCTCGACGAACTCGTCGATCAGGCGCTGAAAAGTGTTGTTGCGCGCATGATCTGAGGCAAAGATCACAGCGGACACTTTCGCACGGGGAAACGTAATGACCGTCATGACGGGGATGGCTCTCTGAGATGAGTGCGCCTCGCCGTCTTCTGGCCCGGCTGCGCGATCTGATGGCGCGCGGGCAGGCGACGCCGTTGCAGGCGATGCCGGAAGTCGTGCGGATGGTGGCGGCGGAACTGGTGACCGAGGTGTGTTCGGTCTACGTGATGCGTCCCGGCGAAATCCTGGAACTGATGGCGACCGAGGGGTTGCGGACCGAAGCGGTCGGCCGGACCCGGCTGCGGGTCGGCGAGGGGATCGTGGGGACGATCGCCGCCCAGGGGCGGGCGCTGAACCTGCCGGATGCGCAGAACCATCCGGCTTTTGCCTACCGCTCGGAAACCGGGGAAGAACCGTTTGCATCGCTGCTCGGCGTGCCGGTGATGTTGACGGGGCGCTGCGTGGGCGTGCTCACCGTGCAGAACCGCGCCCCGCGTTTGTACGACGAGGACGAGGTCGAGGTGCTGGAAACCGTGGCGATGCTGTTGGCGCAGCTGTTGCCGCAGGCGGCCGGGGCCGGGATGTCCGAGGGTTTTGGCGCGGCTCAGCCGCGCCGGTTCGAGGGACAGATGCTGGTACCGGGGCTAACCATGGGGGTGGTGGCGATTCACGGCCAGCGCGCCGCGCCGGTGCATCTGCTGTCCGAGGACCCGGAGGCCGAACTGGCCCGGCTGGAAGATGCGATCGGGCACATGCAGCGCGCGCTCGACGAACTGATCTCGGCGCGTCTGCCCGGTGTGGGCGAATCGCAGGAGGTGCTGGAAGCGTATCGCCTGCTGGCTACGGATCGCGGCTGGCTGGCGCGGGTGCGCGACGATGTGCGCGCCGGTTTCACGGCCGAGGCGTCGGTCGAACGGGTGATGAACGAACTGCGCGTGCGGATGCGCCAGATCAGTGATCCGTATCTGCGCGAGCGGCTGGCGGACCTCGAGGACATCGCGGGGCGTCTGCTGTCGGCGCTGACCGGCGACGAGGTTGCTGCGCTACCCGCCGATACGGTGCTGCTGGCGCGCCGCCTGGGGCCGGCCGATCTGCTGGCCTATCATGCCCGGGGCATTCTGGGGCTGGTGCTCGAGGAAGGTTCGGCGACGGCACATGCGGCGATCGTCGCGCGCGCGCTGGGAATTCCGGTGCTGGGCGGGGTGCGCGGGGTGCTGGAGGCGGCAAGCTCCGGCGACACCATCGTCGTCAATGCCGACGACGGCTGGATGGTGTTGCGGCCGAAGGCGGATGTCCGCGCGGTTTATCAGGCGGCGCTGGATGCGCGTTCGGCGCTCGAGGAAAAATGGGCGTGCATGCGCGATCAGCCGGCGGTGACCCGCGATGGTACGCGGGTGACGCTGATGATGAATGCCGGCCTGCCGCTCGACATGCCGCATCTGGAAAACACCGGCGCCGATGGCATTGGTCTGTTCCGCACGGAAATCGTCGCATTGGCGCAGGGGTTCGTGCCCGACGTGGCGGCGCAGACCGACCTGTACCGGCGCGTTCTGGATCTGGCCGGCGGGCGGCCGGTGCTGTTCCGCACCTTCGATCTGGGCGGCGACAAAATGCTGCCGGGCTTAACGCCCGAGGGTGAAGAAAACCCCGGACTCGGCTGGCGGGCGCTGCGTATCGGGCTGGACCGCCCGGCCCTGCTGCGCCGGCAGTTGCGGGCGTTGATCGCTGCCGCAGCCGGGCAACGGCTGTCGGTGATGTTCCCGATGGTGACCACGGTCGCCGAACTGCGCGCGGCGCGCGCGCTGCTGGATGTGGAACTGCGCAATGCGCCGCAGACCCCGAAGCGGGTTTACGTCGGCGCGATGCTCGAGGTGCCGGCGCTGTTGTGGCAGATGAAGCCGCTGATGGCGCATGTGGACTTCCTGTCGGTCGGCTCCAACGATCTGAGCCAGTTCGTGTTCGCCGCCGATCGCGGCGCCCCCGGCGTCGCCGGCCGTTACGACTTCCTGTCGGCGCCGATGCTCGACCTGTTGAGCGAGGTGGTGCGGGTGACCGCCGCGGCCGGGGTGCCGCTGTCGGTCTGCGGGGAATCGGCGGGCAGGCCGCTCGAGGCGCTGGCCATGCTGGGAATCGGGATCACGCGCCTGTCGATGCCGTCGACCGCGCTGCTGCCGCTGAAAACCATCCTGCGCGAGGTGGATCTGCCGGCCCTGCGGGCGGCGCTGGGCGGCATCCGCCGGGCCGCCGAAGACGGTAGCAGTTTGCGCGAGGCGCTGGCCGCCTGGGCGGGCGATCATGGAATTCCTCTGTAGACTGTGATATAGGCCGTGGACATCATCGCAGTGCAGGGGCTTGTCGCGGGAGATGCTGTCGTTCTCGGTATGGGGTGTTGATCTTGCGGATGACAGATGTCATGCGACATGCATTCCGGTGGAACAGAGGGCGGAAGTCCCGCCGCCGGCCTGCCGGGAAGTTGCATTGAGGGAAGCTGACTGTTTTCCTCGGATATGGAATTACTTTAGATGACGGATGCGCCGTTCCGGGATGGATGGAACGGATGTGAACATATTCACGGGACGGGCCCGCGTGCTGCAATTACGTAACGAAATACCAGATGGGGAAGATCTACCCCAGTCTCAGCCCGATGCATCGCGAACCGGCTCGGAGTTGCGGGCGCGGCGCGAGTTTCTGGGCCTGAATCTGGAGCAGTTGGCGGAACGGCTTTGCATCCGCAAGGTTTTCCTGAAGGCGATCGAAGACGGGCGGATCAACGATCTGCCGGGTGCTGCCTATGCAGTGGCGTTCGTGCGGGCCTATGCGGTGGCGCTGGATCTGGATGCCGAGGAAATCGCCCGGCGTTTCCGGCTGGAAGCCGCGTCTTACATGAACAAGAAGCCGGCACTGGCGTTTCCGCATCCGGTGCCGCAGCGCGGCATTCCGACCGGCAGCGTCGTGCTGGTGATGCTGGTTCTGGGGATCGTCGGCTATATCGGCTGGTATCTGTGGTCGTCCGAGCGTGAACCGCGTGCCGTGGATGCCGTGCCGCCTGTTCCCGCCCAGATCGCCGTACATCGGCCGGCGCCGGCGGAGCCGGTGCGGGATGTGGCGCCGGTGCCAAATGTTCCCGTGCCGTCGCCCGTGGTGGTGACAGGTGTTGCGCCGGCCGCCTTGGACCCGGCGGTGGCGGCGGCCCGGGCCGGTGTGCCGCCCGAGGAGATCGGCCGGGTGGTGATCCGCGCGCGCGATGAAGTCTGGTTGCAGGTGCGCGACCGCCAGGGGGCTGTCATCCTCGACCGGATCCTGCGGAACGGGGAAAGCTGGGTGGCGCCGCAGGACAACGCGCTGCTGCTGGCCACCGGCAATGCCGGGGGCACCGAGATCGTTTTCAACGGACAGGTGCTGCTGCCCAATCTGGGGCCGATGGGGGCGGTGCGCCGGGGGATACAGCTCAATCCCGACCGGTTGCGCGAAATGCAGCCCGCGCCGGTCCCGGCCAATCCGGCACAGTAACGCGCATGTCGTCCTATCGTCCGTATCAGCACATCGAACGCCGCAAGTCCCGCCAGATCCGGGTGGGGAATGTGCTGGTCGGTGGCGATGCGCCGATCAGCGTGCAGACGATGACCAACACGTTGACCACCGATGTGGCGGCGACCGTGGCGCAGATCCGCCGTGCCGTGCAGGCCGGGGCGGACATCGTGCGCGTCAGCGTGCCCGACGAGGCGAGCACGGCGGCGCTGCGCGATATCGTGCGCCAGGTCGATGTGCCGGTGGTGGCGGACATTCATTTCCATTATCGCCGCGCGATCGAAGCCGCGCAGGCGGGGGCTGCCTGTCTGCGCTTCAATCCCGGCAACATCGGCAGCGCCGCGCGCGTGAAGGAAGTGGTGAAGGCGGCGCGCGATCATGGTTGTTCGATTCGCATCGGCGTGAACGCAGGCAGTCTGGAAAAGCATCTGCTGGACAAATACGGTGAGCCGAACCCGGAAGCGCTGGTCGAAAGCGCGCTGTGGCATGCGGCGCATTTGCAGGACAACGACTTTCACGAATTCAAGATCAGTGTGAAGGCGTCGGACGTATTTCTCGCCGTCGCCGCGTATCAGCAACTGGCCGAGGCGACCGACGCGCCGCTGCATATCGGCGTGACGGAAGCAGGCGGCAGGCGGACCGGTACCGTGAAGTCGTCGATGGGGCTGGGGATGCTGTTATGGTCGGGCATTGGCGATACGCTGCGCGTGTCGCTGTCCGACGAGCCCGAGGAAGAGGTCCGCGTCGGCTGGGAACTGCTGAAGGGGCTGGGGTTGCGGGTGCGCGGGGTGAAGATTATCTCGTGTCCGTCCTGTGCGCGACAGGGGTTCGATGTGATCCGCACCGTGCAGGCGCTGGAGGAACGGCTCGAGCACATCCAGGAACCGATCACGCTGTCGATCATCGGTTGCGTGGTGAACGGCCCCGGCGAAGCGTTGATGACCGATTTCGGCGTGACCGGCGGTGGCAACAGCCGCCATATGGTGTATCACGCCGGCAGGACCGACCATACGGTCGATGGCGGCGATATGATCGAGCATATCGTCGAACTGGTGGAAAAGCGCGCGGCGGATCTGCGTGCCGTAAAGCGGGCCAAGGCGGCCGAATAGAGGGCATCATGGCGGAAAAGCTGCAACTGGTCCGCGGCACACGGGACCTGATCGGCGAGGACATGCGCCGCCATCGGCGCGTGGTCGATACGGCGCGCCGGGTGGCGGCGCTGTGGGGCTTCGACGAATGGGCCACGCCGATCATCGAGGATACGCGCGTGTTCACGCGCACGCTGGGCGAAACCACCGACGTGGTGATGAAGGAGATGTATTCCTTCGAGGACCGCGGTGGCGAGTCGCTCACATTGCGCCCCGAATACACGGCGGGTCTGTGCCGCGCGCTGGTGACCAACGGGTTGACGCAATCTTTGCCGCAGAAGATTTTCGCCACCGGCCCGATGTTCCGCTACGAACGCCCGCAAAAGGGGCGTTATCGTCAGTTTCATCAGCTCGACGCCGAGATCATGGGCAGTGCGGAACCGCTGGCCGATGCGGAAGTCATTGCGCTGGGTTACGAGATCTGCCGTGCGTTGGGTGTGGCCGATGGCGGTGTGCTGGAAATCAACACATTGGGCGATGCCGAGAGCCGCGAAGCCTATCGCGCGGCGCTGGTTGCACATTTCACCAGGCATGCCGAACATCTGTCGGAAGACAGCCGACTGCGGCTGGAGCGCAATCCGCTGCGCATTCTGGATAGTAAGGACGAAGGCGACCGCAAGATCGTCGCCGATGCGCCGACCATTCATCCGTATCTGACGCCGGCCGCCGCTGAATTTTATGCAGCGGTGCGTGCAGGGCTGGACCGGTTCGGTGTGCCGTACAAGGAAAATCCGCGCATCGTGCGTGGGCTGGATTACTACAGCCATACGGCGTTTGAATTCGTCACCACGAAGCTGGGGTCTCAGGGTACGCTGTTTGGCGGTGGTCGTTACGATGGTCTGGTGTCGGAGATGGGCGGCCCGGCCACACCGTGCATCGGCTGGGGCGCGGGGGTCGAGCGTCTGGAAATGATGCTGCCCGAAGCACCGCAGCCGGACCCGAGCGTTGCCGTGATCCCGATGGGTGAAGACGCCGAAGCAGCAGCGTTGCCTTTACTGCTGGATCTGCGTCGCGCCGGCGTGCGGGCCGAGATGGCGTATCGTGGCAACGTGAAACGCCGGATGGAACGCGCCAACAAGCTGGGTGCGCATGCGGCGGTGATTCTGGGCGACGACGAACTGGCGCGCGGTGTGGCACAGGTGAAAGACCTGCGCACCGGCGAGCAGACCGAAGTGGCGCTGGCCGAGGTTGTGGCAAAACTGTCATGACCGCGCGCCTCGACGACAAGCTGGACCGGATCGTGCGGCGCGCGGAAGAACTGCACGCCGATCTCGCCGCGGGGGCGACGGGCGAAGCGTTCGTGAAGGCATCGCGCGAGCTGGCGGAGCTCGATCCGGTGGTTGCCAAGATCGGTGCATTGCGCGCTGTGCAGAAGGCGCTGGCCGAGACCGAAGCGATGCTCGCCGATCCGGAAATGCGCGAACTGGCGGAAGCGGAATACCACGCTCTGAAGGAACATCTGCCGGTTCTGGAACGCGAAACCCGGTTGCTGCTGTTACCCAAGGATGCAGCGGACGAACGCAGCGCCATTCTGGAAATCCGCCCGGCGGCGGGCGGCGATGAAGCCGGTCTGTTCGGTGCGGAACTGTTCCGCATGTACCAGAAATATGCCGAAGCGCATCGCTGGAAGTTCGAGGTGCTGGAATACGCCGACACCGGCCTCGGCGGCATCAAGGAAGCGATCGCCGAAATCACCGGCAAGGGCGTGTTCGCGCGGCTGAAGTTCGAATCCGGCGTGCACCGCGTGCAGCGTGTGCCGGCAACCGAAAGTCAGGGGCGGATTCATACCTCGACGGTGACGGTGGCGGTGCTGCCGGAAGCAGAGGATGTCGATGTCGCGATCGACGAAAAGGATCTGCGTATCGACGTCTACCGCGCTTCCGGCGCGGGCGGGCAGCACGTGAACAAGACCGAGAGCGCGGTGCGCATCACCCATATCCCGACCGGCATCGTGGTGGCGATGCAGGAAGAACGCAGCCAGCACAAAAACCGCGCCAAGGCGATGAAGGTGCTGCGTTCGCGCATGTTCGATGCCGAGCGTATGCGCGTGGCATCGTCCCGCGCAGCGGACCGCAAGGGACAGGTCGGCACGGGGGATCGGTCCGAGCGTATTCGCACCTACAATTTTCCGCAGGGGCGCGTGTCGGACCATCGCATCAACCTGACGCTCTACAAGATCGAGGCGATGATGCAGGGCGACATGGATGAAGTGATCGACGCACTGATCGCCGACGATGAGGCGGCGCGTCTGGCGGCCGAGGAATGACCGACCCGCGCGCCGCTCTCAACGTTGCCGCCCGGCACCTGAGCGAGGCGGGGATCGACGAGGCGCGGCGCGAGGCGCGGCTGCTGCTGGCACTGGCTATGGACACCGATCTGGCCGGCGTGCTGGCCGCCAATACGCTGGATGCACGGGCGGCGGCGCGGTTCGAGGCGCTGGTGGCACGGCGTGTGGCCCGCGAACCGTTCGCGCGGATCGCGGGCAGACGCGAATTCTGGGGCATGGCATTCGCGATGAATGCCGCCACGCTGGTGCCGCGTCCGGACACGGAAACGCTGATCGAGGCGGCGCTGCAGGTGCTGCCGGACCGCACCGGCGTGCGCACCGTTGTGGATCTGGGCACCGGCACCGGTTGTCTGCTGGCGGCGGCGCTGGCGGAATACCCGCAGGCATTCGGGATCGGGGTGGATCTGAACCCGGACGCTGCGCGGTGTGCGCGGGACAATCTGCACCGTCTGGGTTTCGCCGGGCGATCGGCGGTGCTGGTGGGCAGTTGGGATGCGGCGCTGGCGGTGCGCGCCGATCTGGTGCTGTCCAACCCGCCCTATATCCCCGAAGCCGATATCGCCGGCCTGATGCCCGAGGTGGCGCGGCACGACCCGCATCTGGCGCTGGCCGGCGGTGTGGATGGTCTGGATGCATACCGGGCGATCTGCGCGGCGCTGCCGGCGCGGCTGGCGCCGGGGGGGATCGCCGTGCTGGAGCTGGGAATCGGACAGGAGACGGCGGTTTGTGCTCTGGCGCGCCGTGCGGGGCTGAAAATCCATGCCCGCCGGGCCGATCTGGGCGGTATTTTACGTGCTTTGGTGCTGCAGGCATGAAGAACGGCTTGGCACCGCCAACGGTAGTGTTTATTGTGGCGCAGCGGCAGAGACTGGAGCCGGTGTTCGGCTTCAGGGCGGCGAGAGGTATACTTGGGCCTCTGATGTCCGGATGTCGCGTCTGTGTCAGTGCGAGTTGTTTCGAATCTGCATTACATGTGGAAAGAGCGCACGCAGGCTGGTCGCATTATGTGTAATGGCTATCCGAGAATAGAGAACGTATCCTGATGAAACGTATGCGTGGCCGCCATAACAACAGGGGCGGCGGGGGCAGTGGTCCCATCCGGCATCACAACAGTGGCGGCGGGATTCCCCTGAACCGCAACCATGTGTTTGACAGCAGCGGTCCGGATGTGCGGTTGCGCGGCACGGCCCAGCAGTTGTTCGAGAAGTATCTGCAACTGGGCCGCGATGCGACGTCGAGCGGCGATCGCGTGATGGCCGAGGGCTACTTTCAGCATGCCGAGCATTATTTCCGTATTCTCAATGCGATGAATCAGGCGGCGGCGCAGGCACAGCAGGCGCGCATGCGTCCTGAGCCGGGCGTGGTCGAGGAAGGCAGCGAACAGCCGACGATCGAGCCGCCGGTAGAAGCTGTTACCGAAACGCGGGAAATACCGATCGCGGCGGCTGCCGAGGATAACTGACCGCAGATCAGGGCAGACAAGATCATGATGCGCGTCGGGCTGGATACAGCGCCCCTGCATCGTCCGCACACCGGAATAGCCGTTTACTCGGGACAACTGATCCAGGCGATGCTGCCGCTCCTGCTGGCCGGCGAGGCGCTGGAGTATTTCAGCGTCATGCGGTTCGGTGAGGTCAGCGCCGAGTATATTGCGTCGCTGTTCGTGCAGAACGACGGACGCGGGCAGGATCGGCGGGCGTCGCCGTGGACGTGTGAAGGCCTGCTGCTTTTTCTGGAAAAGAGGCTGCGCCAGTGGCCGACGCTCCGCGGACCGTTGCGGATGCTGCGCCGGCTGCGTTTCGAACAGGGCACCAGATGGGGGCCGGCGCGGCGATGGGATCTGTTCCATGCGCTGGTGTCGGTGCCGCCGGGACGAATCGATGCGCCGGTGATTCCGCTGCTGCACGACCTGTCGACCCGGCGTTGCCCGGAACACCATCCGGCCGAACGGGTGCGGATGGTCGATCAATGGCTCCCCGAGCTGGTGAAGGCCCCGGTGATCAACACGGTGTCTTTTTTTTCGCGGGATGAAATCGTCGCCGAACTCGGGGTTCCGAAGGAGCGGGTGGTGGTGACCTACCCGGGCGTGGACGGCTTTTTTCTGGAAACCGCTGATCAGGACGATCAGGCTGCGTTGGCCGCGCTGGAGGTGATGCCCGGCGGCTATTTCTTGGCGGTTGCGACACGCGAGCCGCGCAAGAACCTGACCACGCTGATCTCTGCGTATACGGAACTGCCCGAGGCGGTGCAGGCGCGCATGCCGCTGCTGCTGGCCGGCGGCGCCGGCTGGGGAGATTTGCACCTGCCAGCTGCGACGCAGCGGCTGGTCGATGCGGGGCGGGTGCGATTCACCGGCTATGTGACGCGCACCGCTCTGCGTGCGCTGTACCGGCACACGGCACTGTTCCTGTTTCCATCGGTCTACGAGGGGTTCGGCATTCCGACGGTCGAGGCACTGGCCTGTGGCGCACCGGTGGCGGTGACGCGCGGTTCGTCGATGCACGAGATTCTGGGTGATGCCCCCGACGCCTATGGCCTGACGGTCGAGGCGCTGGATGTTACGGGTTGGCGGCGCGTGATGGAAGATGCGGCGCAAACACCGGCGCCAACCGAGGAACAGCGCCATGCGCGCCGTGAACATGCGCGCAGTTTCGACTGGGGACGCACGGCGGATATCACGTTGCAGATGTATCGCGACGTGCTGGCGGGGAAACGGCCCTAACTCTGTTCGTCGAGTTTTTGCATCCCGTCCCCCACGCAGATCCGCCCGCCGTCGATCACTTCGGCCAGAATGCCGAGGTCGGTGTGGTCGTACAGGGTGCGCAGTTCGTGCACGGGGCTGGCGTCGCGTTCGGCGGTCTCAGGGTTCACCTCGGTCGCGGCGCAGCGGATGATGCGCTTCATGACGCGCAGGCGTGTGCCGCCTACCTGGATGTGGCCGTCGATCCAGTCGAATTCGCTCCACGCCGGGGCGCCGCTGAAATAGATGTTGGCGCGAAAGCGCATCAGGTGGCGGGGCTCGCCCTGGCGCGCCTCGTAATCGGCGAGGCTGGCGAGGTTGATCAGCGATACCATCTTCTGGCGCTGATCGCAGAACGAATGCCCGGGCACATGGTGAAAGATCGGTACACCGCGCGCTTCCTCGCCCAGGAATGCCCATAGCCAGGCACCGATCCGTGCGCGTCCCTCGCTGGTCAGCACATCGGCGGCAACGCTGTCCTCGGGGCCGGAGATCACCAGCACGCCGGTCTTCGGGTCGAACGCCGAGTGCAGGGCGGCGATCCGGTGGTTTTTCATCAGGCACATGAAATGCGATTTCTGCAGCCAGGCGGGGTTTTGCGGATCGAACGGCGCATCGCCCTGCGCCAGCGCGAAGGCGCGGTCCCAGGGCAGGCAGTCGTGCGCGTCGACGTGTATTTCTTCCAGCGCTTCGGCCGACAGGCCTTTGACCGGGTAGCGATAGATATGCTCGATCCGCATCGTATCCCCCTCTTGCACACGGCATAGGCTTATACCATCTCATCCGTAACGGCACCCCTGCTGTTGCCTGATCAGGGACGGAGGAGGGCCGGTTGCCTGGAAAGGGGACAAATATATGGATATTGAAAAACTGACCGAGCGGGCGCGTGGCTTTTTGCAGGCCGCATCGACGATTGCCATACGTGAATACCATCAGCGCATCACACCCGAGCATCTGCTGAAAGCCCTGCTAGACGACGAGGAAGGCGCGGCATCGGGCCTGATCCGTGCGGCGGGCGGCGATCCGCGTGCGGTGGCGGCGGCGATGCAGGCCGAACTGGCGCGAATCCCGAAGGTGCAGGGGGGTGGCGCCGGGCAGCCGCAGATCACGCCGGAACTGGTGCGGGTGCTGGATACGGCGCAGCAGGCGGCACAGAAGGCGGGCGACGAATATGTGGCGCAGGACCGCATGCTGGTCGGGCTGGCGATGTCCGACACACCGGCGGGCAAGGCGCTGAAGAATGCCGGGGCCAGCGCACAGGCGCTGAACAAGGCGGTGGACGACATCCGCAAGGGCCGCACCGTGAACAGCCAGAACGCCGAGGACACGTTCGACGCGCTGAAGAAATACGCGCGCGACGTGACCGCACTGGCGCGCGAGGGCAAGCTGGACCCGGTGATCGGGCGCGACGAGGAAATTCGCCGTGCGATTCAGGTTCTGGCGCGCCGTACCAAGAACAACCCGGTGCTGATCGGTGAACCCGGCGTCGGCAAGACCGCGATCGTCGAGGGGCTGGCGCTGCGTATCGTCAATGGCGACGTGCCCGAGGCGCTGAAGGGCAAGGCGTTGCAGTCGCTGGACCTGGGGGCGCTGATCGCCGGTGCGAAGTATCGCGGCGAATTCGAGGAACGGCTGAAGGCGGTACTGGCCGAGATCGAGGGCGCTGACGGCGACATCATCCTGTTTATCGACGAGATGCACACGCTGGTCGGTGCGGGCAAGGCCGATGGTGCGATGGATGCGTCGAACCTGCTGAAACCGGCGCTGGCGCGCGGGCTGCTGCATTGTATCGGCGCGACGACGCTGGACGAATACCGCAAGCATGTCGAGAAAGACGCGGCATTGGCGCGGCGCTTCCAGCCGGTGTTCGTGGGCGAGCCGAGTGTGGAAGACACGGTGTCGATCCTGCGCGGCATCAAGGAGAAATACGAACTGCATCACGGCGTGCGGATCGCCGATGCGGCGCTGGTGGCGGCGGCGACGCTGTCGAGCCGCTACATCACCGACCGTTTCCTGCCCGACAAGGCGATCGATCTGGTCGATGAAGCCGCATCGCGGCTGCGTATGCAGGTGGACAGCAAGCCCGAGGAATTGGACGAGCTCGACCGCCGCCTGATCCAGTTGAAGATCGAACGCGAGGCGCTGCGCAAGGAGGAAGACGCGGCATCGCGCGACCGGCTGGCCAAGCTGGAGAAAGAGCTTGCCGAGCTGGAAGAAAAATCCAACGCCATGACGGCGGAATGGAACGCCGAGAAGGCGCGTGTGCAGGAAACCCAGACGCTGAAGGAGAAGCTCGACAAAGCGCGTTCGGATGCCGAGGTCGCGCAGCGTCAGGGTGATCTGGCGAAAGCGTCGGAGTTGCAGTACGGCACGATCCCCGAGCTGGAGAAGAAGATCGCCGCCGCCGGGCGCGACGGGCAGCTGGTGAACCAGGCGGTGACCGAGGACGAGATCGCTGCCGTGGTCAGCCGCTGGACCGGCATTCCGGTGGACAAGATGCTGGAAGGCGAACGCGCCAAGCTGCTGCGCATGGAAGACGAACTGCGCAAACGCGTGGTCGGGCAGGAGGACGCGCTGAAGGCGGTGTCCAACGCGGTGCGCCGTGCGCGCGCCGGCCTGCAGGATCCGAACCGGCCGATCGGCTCGTTCTTGTTCCTCGGGCCGACGGGCGTCGGCAAGACCGAGCTGACCAAGGCACTGGCGGCGTTTCTGTTCGACGACGAACGCGCGATGGTGCGCATCGACATGAGCGAGTTCATGGAGAAGCACGCCGTTTCGCGCCTGATCGGCGCGCCGCCGGGTTATGTCGGGTATGAGGAAGGCGGTGTGCTGACCGAGGCGGTGCGTCGCCGTCCGTATCAGGTGGTGCTGTTCGACGAAGTGGAAAAAGCGCACGAGGATGTGTTCAACGTGCTGCTGCAGGTGCTCGACGATGGCCGTCTGACCGACGGGCAGGGGCGCACGGTCGACTTCAAGAACACCATCATCGTGCTGACCAGCAATCTGGGCAGCGACATTCTGGCCAACCAGCCAGAGGGCGAGGACGTGGAGTTCGCGCGGGCACAGGTGATGCGCGTGGTGCGCGACCGTTTCCGGCCCGAATTCCTGAACCGCCTGGACGAGGTAATTCTGTTCCGCCGTCTGCAGCGTGCCGATATGGATTATATCGTCGATATCCAGATCGGCCGGCTGCGCGGCTTGTTGCAGGACCGCAAGGTCGTGCTGGAGCTGGATGACCCGGCGCGCGACTGGCTGGCCGAGGCCGGTTACGATCCGGTCTACGGTGCCCGGCCGCTGAAGCGCGTGATCCAGCGTAACCTGCAGAACCCGCTGGCCGGGCTGATCCTGGAAGGGACGATCAGAGATGGCGGAACCGTGCAAGTATCGGCCGACGACGAGGGCCTGACCATCGACGGACATAAGGTTAGCACGGACTGAGGCAGCCATTATGTAGGGTAGAAAGGGGTGCGGTAAAATCGCGCCCCTTTCGTCTATTGGAATGCTGGTGCTAAGAAATCGTCCCAAAGATGGTGGAAAAGCAGAACCGATGCATTTTGATTACACGGCCAGGTTTACTCAGGCGCTTGCCGATCTGCACAGCGACGGGCGGTATCGGGAGTTTCGTGAAATCGTTCGCAAGGCCGAGGCGTTTCCCGCAGCGGTCTGGAACAGCCCGGACGGGCCGCGCGATATCACGGTGTGGTGCTCGAACGATTATCTGGGCATGAGCCGCCATCCGGCGGTGATCGCGACGCTGGCTGAAACCGCGCAACATTGCGGCGTGGGCGCCGGCGGCACGCGCAATCTGTCGGGGACCAGCGGGCCGATGGTGGCGCTGGAGCGCGAACTGGCGAAACTGCACAACACCGATGCCGCGCTGGTGTTTTCCAGCGGCTATGTCGCCAACCAGACGACGCTGGCAACGTTGGGCATACTACTGCCGGATTGCGTGTTTCTGTCGGATGCCAACAATCACAATTCGATCATCGAAGGGCTGAAGCGGGCCGGGGGTGAAAAGCGCATCTTCCGTCACAACGACGTCGCGCATCTGCGTGCGCTGCTGCAGGAAGTGCCGGCGGGCCGGCCGTGCGTGATCGTGTTCGAGAGCGTGTATTCGATGGATGGCGATATCGCGCCGCTGGCCGAGATCTGCGATCTGGCGGAAGAATTCGGCGCGTTCACCTATCTGGATGAAGTGCATGCCGTCGGCCTGTATGGCGCGCGCGGCGGCGGCGTTGCCGAGCGCGACGGCGTTGAACAGCGTATTGATCTGATCCAGGGCACGCTGGGCAAGGCGTTCGGCACGGTCGGCGGTTATATCGCCGGCAAGGCAAATCTGATCGATGCGGTGCGTTCCTATGCGCCGGGTTTCGTGTTTACCACGGCGCTGCCGCCGCCGCTGTGCGCGGCCGCGGCTGAATCGGTGCGGATCGCGTCGGAGGCAACGGCTTTGCGGTGCACGCTGCACGAGAATGTCGCGCGTACCCGCGCGGCTCTGCTGGCGAAGAATTTGCCGGTGATGCCGGCGGCGTCGCATATCGTGCCGGTGCATGTCGGCGATGCGTTCCGATGTCGCGCGCTGTCGGACCGGCTGATCACCCAGCACGGCATCTATATCCAGCCGGTCAATTACCCGACCGTGGCGCGCGGCCAGGAACGCCTGCGCATCACGCCGTCTCCGGGGCATACGGAGGCGCACATCGCGGCGCTGACGGACGCGCTGTGCGAAGTCTGGAGCAGCGTTACCTGAGACCGATCGGCGCGGCTACTCCGCTGCGGCGATTTCACCTGGCCCCTGGAAGCTGGTGAGGATACGCAGCATGTCGCCCCGATAGCGCTGAAACCGGGCGAAATCCGCCCGTGACAAAGCTGGTGCCAAGGGGGCAACCTGACGCCGCGGATCGACGGCGCGATTGTTGATATGCAGCTCGTAGTGCAGGTGCGGGCCGGTCGACAGTCCGGTGGAACCGACATTGCCAATCACCTGTCCCTGTCGCACGACCGTGCCGGTGCGCACCTCGGGGGCGATGCGCGATAGATGCGCGTACCGCGTCTTGGTCTCTTCGTCGTGGCTGATCTCGATCGTGTTGCCGTAGCCGTTCCGCTGTCCGGCAAACGTCACCGTTCCGTTGGCGGCGGCGAACACCGGCGTGCCGGTGGGAGCGGAAAAATCGATGCCGCGATGTGCCGACGTGTAGTTCAGAATCGGATGCTGACGCAGGCCGAACCCCGATGTGGTGATCAGTGTGCCGTCCATCGGGGTGCGCAGCAGCGCGCTGCGCAGCGGGCGGCCCGTGTCGTCTACCCATTCCACGGCGTCGTTCGTGCCGGTGTAACGCCAGAGCACGATATCGAGGCCGGACAGATGAAATTCGGCCTGCACCACGTTGCCTTGCTGCAGCACTTCGCCATTCGGGCCGCGCAGCCGTTCGGAGATCAGGCGGAAGGTATCGCCGGGCTGGATGTCGTGCTGTAGATCGATCATGTAGCCGAGGATGCGGATCAGAACCAGGATCTGCCGTGACGGCACGCCCGCATTGGCCATTTCCTCGTACAGCGTCGATGTGCCGACGACCCCATCGATGCGCACCAGGCTGCGCACGACCGGACGGGTGATGCGGCTGGCCTGCAGTTCACCATCGGCGTTGCGTTGCAGCATGACGGTCGTGCGCTGGTCGAGCTCGACCCTGATCCGCCGCAGGGGGGTGTTTTCGTCCAGCGGATCGATGGTCAGGGCGATCTCGAGGCCCGGTTTCAGTTCCTGGGCAGGTAAAGTATTGCGCAGTGCTGTGGCGGCCTCGGTCGCTTGCGCGACCGACAGGCCGGCGTCGACCAGGGTGCGGGTCAGCGTGTCGCCTTGGCGGATCACATAAAGGCGTTCGGTAGGTACCGAGGCATGGAGGGCCGGATTTAGTGTTCCCCAAACGAAATGAGTGGTCGAAACAGGGAATGGTCGCGACAGATCTCCACCAAGCGACAAAAGCGTTTCAGTCATCCGCTGCGTGGTGATGCCGAATGTCGGGAACAGTTCCAGCATGATGTCGGCCGAAGCTGCGTCGGTATTGCGGATTTGCTCGGCCTGCACGGCGGATAATCGGAGCAGGACGGCAAGACACAGAATGGCAATCGTGAATCGAAATCGTCGTCTTTCAGGCATACCGTATGGAGAGGATGCAGGCAGGCCACGTCAAGTTAATTTCCCCGATGAAGATAAATCGTTGTTCATCTTTGTTGGGGATACTGTGCGGCAGGAACTGTGTGGAAAGAGGACGCGGGTTTTCTCCAGGGGAAATAAGGCTTTTTCGGAAAAGTGCATTTTTCTGCAAAAACCCCTTTGACAGTTTCACCGCCCACGTCTAGAACCCGCCACCTCGACGGACGGCAACGGCTGACGGGCTGCTTGAAAGCGCGAGTTTGCAAGCAGGGATCGGTTCTTTGACAATTATATCTGGATGGAGAGATGGAAGGGATGCGTTGGTGGCGCCCTTGGGTCTGGTGTTGAGCTGGACTGGGGCATGTTGTGTTGGTTTCACGGATGGGTATGAGGCTTGGATCTGTGAGCGGACATGAC
>JAVBUO010000007.1:0-96834 GCA_031555315.1 Acetobacteraceae bacterium | reverse complement strand
GGCGAGCGAAGAGATCGCCGGCCGAGCGCCATTTTTGCCTTGAGTGCGGCAGCGCGCTCTGGTTGTGGGACCCGCGCTGGCCAGAGCTGATACATCCGCATGCATCTGCCATCGATACGCCACTACCCAAGCCGCCGGAGGTGGTGGAGGCCGGGTTGCAGTATGCAGCGCCGTGGGTCGACATTCCAAAAGAGCGCGGCCACAGGCATTGCGCACTGTGGCCGGCTGAGTCATTGCATGACTGGCATGAGCGGCACGGTCTGCTGGGCTAAGCCCGGCATGCTGGCCGCATGCATTACACCAACATCACTGACGTGCTTCGAAGAAACCCTTGTAGATGAGGCCTGCGATCACCGCGCCGATCAACGGGGCGATCCAGAACAGCCACAGTTGGTCGAGCGCCCAGCCATGCACGAAGACAGCTTGGCTCGTCGAGCGTGCCGGGTTCACCGAGGTGTTGGTCACCGGAATACTGATGAGGTGGATCAGCGTCAGGCACAGGCCGATGGCGATCGGCGCGAAACCGGCCGGCGCACGTTCGTCGGTGGCGCCGAGGATCACCAGCAGGAAGATGAACGTCATCACCACTTCGGTCACGAAACCGGCGGCGAGCGTATAATGGCCCGGCGAGGCCATATCGAACCCGTTGGCCGCCAGACCGCCGGTATAGCCCGGGGCGCTGCTGGCGATGAAATACAGCAGGTAGGCCGCCAGAATGGCGCCGATCACCTGCGCCACGATATACGGCACGACATCCGCCGCCTGCACGCGGCCGGCCGTGAACAGCCCGATCGTCACCGCTGGGTTGAGGTGGCAGCCCGACACATGGCCGATGGCGAACGCCATGGTCAGCACCGTCAGACCGAATGCCAGCGACACACCCAGCAGGCCGATGCCGAGGCCATCGCCGAATTTTGCGGCAAGAACGGCACTGCCGCACCCGCCGAGTACAAGCCAAAACGTCCCGATCAGCTCTGCCGAGAGTTTACGAACCATTTTATTTTCAGCCTCGATGAATAAAGGTTTTCTGTCCTTGGCTGTTATTCCAACGACAAATATCAGCCGCAACCACGGCTTTCGGTTGTTTAACCGAATATGACATCCGGTTCAATTTAATAAATAACCGATGGCTCGTTATTTTGTCAGTAGATTGGATACTTTTTGTAAATCCAATGCGGTATTGGCATTCATGAACCTGTCGAAGCCGGGGGCGGTCAGATCCACATAACGCAACCCGATGTCAGCCCCGAAAGACCGCACATCGTGTTTTCGGTCGGTTTGCAGAAACGCCCGCAACCGCGCCCTGACCGCCACCGGCCATAACGCCACCAGAAAATGCGGCTGTCCGTGGCTGGCCGCGCAGGCGGGGGCCGGCGTCAGCGCCCGGGCCAGCCCGTGCGGGATCAACGGTGTGTCCCCGGGCACCGTCAGCACGGTCTGCGCCCCGCCCGCCGCCGCCCAGTCCAGCGCCGCCAGAACCCCCGCCAACGGCCCGCGCCCCGCCAGGGCCGCATCGTCGGCGATCACCGGCAGGCCGAAGGCCGCAAACCGCGCCGGGTCGCCGTTGGCACTGATCGCCAGCCGGCCGGTCTCGCCCCGCAACGTGTCCAGAATGCGCGCCAGCATGCTGCGCCCGCCAATCTCCAGCAGCGTCTTGTCCCCGCCCCCCATCCGGGTTGCGCGCCCACCTGCCAGAACGACTGCTGCTGTCTGTGTCATGAGAAAATACTGGGGCGACCTACGGGACTCGAACCCGTGACATCCAAGACCACAACCTGGCGCTCTACCAACTGAGCTAAGGCCGCCACCGTGAGGCCCGGGGTGTAAGGCCCAATCCCTGTTGCCGTCAACCCGCCGCGGGCAACTTGCCGGCACGTCCGGCAGAAAAATATCGTTCCATCCGCGCGATCGCCTCGTCCAGCACCTCGTCCTTTTTGCAGAACGCGAACCGGGCGTAATGCCCCGGGGCGTCGCCATCGTAAAAAGCGGAGACCGGGATCGCCGTCACTTTCGCCTCCTCGGTCAGCATGCGGCAGAAGGCGATGTCGTCGCCCGCAAAGCCCAGCGGCGAAAAATCGACGGTGATGAAATACGACCCCATGCTGGGCAGCACCTCGAACCCCACCCGCCGCAGGCCGGCCGCCAGCCGGTCGCGCTTCCTCTGCAGATCGGCGCCCAGGGCCGCGAAATACGCGTCTTCCTTCGCCAGCCCCTGCGCCACCGCGCGCTGCAGATTGGGGGCGGTGGTAAAGGTCAGCAACTGGTGCGCCTTGGCGACCAGCGGCCCCAGCGCGCCCGGCGCGGTGACATAGCCGACCTTCCAGCCCGTCAGGCTGAACGTCTTGCCCGCCGAGCCGATCCGCACGCAGCGTTCGCGCATGCCCGGCAGGGTCATCAACGGGATATGCTTCCAGCCATCGAAGGTCAGATGTTCGTAGACCTCGTCGCACACCGCATAGGCATCGTGCCGCGCCACCAGATCGGCGATAAAGGCCAGCTCGGCCGCGGTGAACACCTTGCCCGCCGGGTTCATCGGCGAATTCAGCAGGATCGCCTTGGTCTTCGGGCCGAACGCCGCGGCCAGCGCGTCGCGCGGCAGTTCCCACTTGGGCGGCGACAGGCGCACCAGCTTCGGCACCGCCCCCAGCATGCGCACCACGGGCAGATAGGTGTCGTACAGCGGTTCGACCAGCACCACCTCGTCACCCGGATCGACCAGCGCCATCAGCGCGGCGGTGATCGCCTCGGTCGCACCCGACGTCACCACCACCTCGGCATCGGGGTCGACCTCGATGCCGTAGAAACGCCGGTTGTGCGCGGCGACGGCCTGGCGCAGCTCGGGCACGCCGGTGAGCGGCGGATACTGGTTGCGACCGTCGAACAGCGCATCCGCGGCCGCCCGCACCACGTCGGCCGGGCCGTCGGTATCCGGAAAACCCTGCCCCAGATTGATCGCACCATGTTTGACGGCCAGTGCCGACATCACGGTGAAGACCGTCGTCCCCACCCCCGAAAGCAACGTATTCGCTGGCTTCATTCTATCCCGATCTCCGTCCGCTCCGCAGTTTTGGGCAAACCCGTTCATTTAGACAAGCTTTGACCGGTTACTGCCTATTTATTAGGCAATCAGCATAAACCTCGGGCATTTTCTGTCTGAAGTCTACAAATTCAATCCTCTCGCCCGGTTGGCATACCGTGGCCCCATAGTATTCTCGCCCCCGAGGCAGACACACTGAAGACAACGCGCATGAAAAAGATCGAAGCGATCATCAAGCCCTTCAAGCTCGATGAAGTAAAGGAAGCCCTGCACGAGATCGGGCTGCACGGCATCACCGTACTGGAAGCCAAGGGCTTCGGACGGCAGAAAGGCCATACCGAACTGTATCGCGGCGCTGAATACGTGGTCGACTTTCTGCCCAAGGTCAAAGTCGAGGTCGTCTGCGACGACAATCTCGTCGAGCGCGCCGTCGAAGCGATCATGGCCGCCGCCCGCACCGGACGCATCGGCGACGGCAAGATCTTCATTTCGACCATCGAGGATGCGATCCGCATTCGCACCGGCGAGCGCGGCGACGACGCGATCTGATCTTTTTTTGAACGACGCAACCCCAAGGACGGCACGAATGGCGAAGAAAAACGAAGATACCAGCAAGAGCGGTGTCGACAAAGTCATGGACATGATCCGCGAGCACGGGATCGAATACGTCGATCTGCGTTTCACCGACCCGCGCGGCAAATGGCACCATACGGCGCAGCACGTCTCGACCATCAACCCCGATGTGTTCACCGACGGGTTCATGTTCGACGGTTCGTCGATCGCCGGCTGGAAGGCGATCAACGAATCCGACATGGTTCTGCTGCCGGACACCGAGAACGCCTGCGTCGACCCGTTCGCTGCGCGTCCGTCGCTGATCCTGTTCTGCGACATCATCGAGCCCTCGACCGGCCAGCCCTATAACCGCGACCCGCGCTCGATCGCCAAGAAGGCCGAGGCCTATCTGCGTTCGACCGGTATCGGCGATACGGTCTATGTCGGCCCCGAAGCCGAGTTCTTCATCTTCGACAGCGTGAAGTTCGGCACCGGCGGCAATTACGGCATCTATCAGCTCGACAGCATCGAAGGGCCGCAGGCCAGTCTGAAGGATTACCCCGAAGGCAATATGGGCCATCGCCCGCTGGTCAAGGGTGGCTATTTCCCCGTCGCCCCGGTGGACAGCGAAAGCGACATGCGCGCCGAAATGCTGTCGACGATGGGCGAGATGGGCCTGAAGATCGAAAAACATCACCACGAGGTTGCGCAGTCGCAGCACGAACTGGGCACGACCTTCGGCACGCTGCTGACCCAGGCCGATCATATGCAGATCTACAAGTATGTGATCCACAACGTCGCGCACAGCTATGGTAAGACCGCCACCTTCATGCCGAAGCCGATCTACGGCGACAACGGCACCGGCATGCATGTGCATCAGTCGATCTGGAAGGCCGGCAAACCGCTGTTCGCGGGCAACGGCTATGCCGACCTGTCGGACACCGCGCTTTACTACATCGGCGGGATCATCAAGCACGCCAAGGCGCTGAACGCGTTCACCAACCCGTCGACCAATTCGTACAAGCGCCTGGTCCCGGGCTATGAAGCCCCCGTGCTGCTGGCCTATTCGGCGCGCAACCGCTCGGCCTCGTGCCGCATTCCGTATGCGACCAGCCCGAAGGCCAAGCGCGTCGAAGTGCGCTTCCCGGACCCCACCGCCAACCCGTATCTGGCGTTCGCGGCGATGATGATGGCGGGTCTCGATGGGATCAAGAACAAGATCCACCCGGGCGAAGCGATGGACAAGGATCTCTACGATCTGCCGCCCGAAGAACTGAAGGGCATCCCGACCGTCTGCGGATCGCTGCGCGAGGCGCTGGAATCGCTGGCCGCCGACCACGACTTCCTGTTGGCCGGTGACGTGTTCTCCAAGGATCTGATCGAATCCTATTCCGCCGTCAAATGGGCCGAGGTCTCGCGCTTCGAGATGACGCCGCATCCGGTGGAATTCGAAATGTACTATTCGGTCTGAACGGCAGCCGCCAGACCAATGAAAAACGCCCCGGGAGACCGGGGCGTTTTTTGTTTGTGGGATAAGCAAATCTCTCAACATCACTGAAATAAAATTTCTAATATGCTCCTATTCCTACTTTGGAAATCGTAAGAATATTGACTTACGGTTGTTGTCTTGGGAATTGGCGCCGAATTTCTTGCAGTGCTCTTTCACCAGCAATTCGTCTTCGGACCTCTGCATTAGCCAAAGCTGCTGTTTCACATTCTCTTGTTCGGATGCGACCGGAGCGGCATCCTTCTAAAACTTCAGCGCGCTCGGTTGCATGCTCGATAAAAAAATCAGCCGAGCGGATTTCCTCCTTACAACCGGCGAAGTTGAGCAACAGCATCAGCAAAACGAGTTTTTTCATAACTCGCTCCATTATTGCCTCGACCTCTTGTTATGCTCTTCCACAGGCTCAGCGTGTGCCGCGCAGCGACATCCGCGTCATCGAACAGTCCCGCGCGACGTAATGGTGCCATGTCGCCATTATCATGTGGCCAACCACCACAACCCCGAACAGATAGGAAAGCGGCTGGTGCAGGCCCATGATCACCTTGCCCAGGTCTGGATCCTTGGCCAGCAGCATCGGCAACTGCACCACCCCGGCCAGCATCACCGGATAACCGAACGCCGAACTGGCCAGCCAGCCGTTCAGCGGCACGATGATCATCAGCGCGTAAAGCAGCCAGTGACCCGCATGCGCCATGCCCTTCAGCATCGGCGACATACCGGCGGGCAGCGCCGGCGGCGGGTTGAACAGGCGCCAGACCAGACGCAGCACAACCAGAACCAGGAACGTGCTGGCCAGCGCCTTGTGAATGAAGATGGGGCCGCCCCGGGCCGGGCCGGTCAGTGTCATGACATAAAGGCCGATGGAAAAGATCACCACGAACAACAACGCGACCAGCCAATGCAGAGCAACGGCAACACGGGAATACGCCACAGGTTGAGACATCACATCATCCTATCGATCAATGCTTCGGGTTCGGCCCCATAGCAGGGGAACCGAGGATAATAGCTTTCGTATTTCAGATAATATCTATTGATGATATCGATATATCGCAATCGTTGATACGACCCGGTCCGACAGGCAATTGCAACCCGCTGTGATTGCTGCATTATTTTCGGGCCGGCACATCCGCGAGGAATCGCCGGAGGCTCGGCTGTTACAGAATTCCGTATACCGGAACACGCTTTTGCGTTGCCACGAACGGGCGCAAAAGCGGCATTGAAAAATACCGGATGCTCAACGTTCGGGCGAAACCTCGGCCAAAATCGGATACAGCGATAGCACCAGCAACAACGCCATGCTGACGTTGAAGATCCGCACCAGCCGCGGATTGTGCAGCCATTGCCGCAGAACGACCCCGCCCCCGGCCCAGACGCCGATGCTGGGCACGTTCACCGCCATCAGCACCGCCGCCATCAGCCCCAACGACTGCCAGCCGCTGCCGGCCGGCAGATAAGTGGTCAACGCCCCCATCGCCATCATCCAGGCTTTCGGGTTCACCCATTGAAACAGCGCCGCCTGCATGAAGGTCATCGGTTGCGTTCCGGCGGTATTGCCGCTTGGCGGCTGCGACCGTGCGATCTTCCACGCCAGCCACAGCAGATACGCCGTCCCCACCACGCGCAGAACCGTGTGCGTAATGGGAAATGCAACGAACACCTGTCCCAGCCCCGCCCCCGTCGCCATCAGCATCACGGAACATCCGATGGTGATGCCGCACATATGCGGGATCGTACGCACAAAGCCGTAATTCACCCCGGACGCCAGAAGCATGGCATTGTTCGGCCCCGGTGTGATCGAGGATACGAACGCAAAAGCTGCAAATGCCAGCAACAGATCCAAGGTCAAGCGGGGCCGCCCTTCGGGGTTAGAGAATGTCCTTCACCAGTTCCACCGGTCGGCAAACGCGCGCGCCTTTGTCCGTTACCACGATCGGGCGCTCGATCAGTACCGGGTGCGTCAGCATCGCATCCAGCAGCGCGTCATCGCCTGTCGCCGGATCATCCAGCCCCAGTTCGGTATACAGCGCTTCCTTCCTGCGCAGCAGGCCGCGCACACCGGCGCCGTTGCGGCGTGCGATGTCCTGCAGCGCGGCGCGCGACGGTGGTGCCTTCAGATATTCCACCACCTGCGGCTCGATCCCCGCCTCGCGCAGCATGCCCAGCACCGTGCGCGACGTGCTGCATTTCGGGTTGTGATAGATGGTTACCGTGTTCATCAGCCGATCAGACTCCAGATCATACGGATCGAGGTTATGGCCAGAAACGCCGCAAACACGCGCTTTAACAGCAGCGGCGGGATCGTGTGCGCAAGCGTTACGCCCCACGGCGTGCTGATCATCGAACTCGGCGTGATCAGGATAAACCCGATCAGGCTGACGAACCCGAGGCTCCATGGCGGCATGTACGGATTGCCCCAGCCCGCCCAGATGAAACCCAGCGTCGCCGGAATGGAAATGATGATCCCGAACGCCGATGCCGTCGCCACCGCGCTGCGGATCGGCGTGCCGAACATGTTCAGCAGCGGCACACCCACCGTGCCGCCACCGATCCCCATCATCGCCGAGACCGTGCCGATGAACCCGCCCAGCACCTGACGCAGCACTCCACCCGGAAACGTTTCACGCAACCGGAAGTCGACACCGGTCAGCCCCAGATTCAGCGCTACCAGCAGCGCGATCACCGCGAACACCGCCGACAGCGCCGGCCCGCGCAACCAGATCGCCAGCAGCGTGCCCACCAGCACACCGACCACAATGGACGGCAGCAGCGACTTCAGCAACGGAATGTCCATCGCATGCCGCGCGTAATGCTTGCGCGCCGACTGGATCGAGGTGGGGATGATGGTGGCCAGACTGGTCGCCACCGCCAGTTTCATGCGGATATCGGGATGGATGTCGAACAGCGGCAGCACGTTGAACAGCACCGGCACGATGACGATGCCGCCGCCGACCCCCAGCAGCCCGGCCAGAACCCCCGAGACCAGCCCCGTCATCACCATGGTCAGCGCCAGGGCTGTCAGCCATACGGGGTCGTGAATGTCGATCATGGGTTCTCCCGCTACCAGAACGTGTTTCGATCGTCCTTACACGCCACAAACAGCTTCGTCACCGCTTCTCACGCAAAACGCGCATGACGGACAGCCATGCGCGCATAAACAGTCTCTGCGGGGGTGAACGATTTATTGTGTCGGACAGTCGCACCCGTCGGTCGGGCCAGAGTCGGCGCGGACCAGATGGTGGTCGATCCATTCCGCCACCAGCCGCCGCGCCTCGTTTACCGAGGCTTCCGGATGATGGATGCGGTACAGCGTGGTGCAGGCCTGAAACGCCGACATGTCGGCCGTACCGCGCGCGCGCAGGTCGAGATAGGCCGTCACCACCGCCCGTTCGCAGCGCCGCCCGATATGCGCGAAAGTCTGCACCATTGCCTCATACCCCTATTTGCGAATTATTCGCAATTGTTGCGCTACGATAATCCTCGCGTTGTTTTGCGACAAGTGGGTATCTGGGGATTTTTACGGGGGTACACCGCCAGTATCCGGTAAGGCCCCGGCTCGGCTCCGTCGAACGCCCCGCCCTCGAGCGCCGCTCGCGCCGCTTCGAACGAAGGGAACAGGCAGTATTCGTTGGCGCCGAGAGAACCGGCCAGACTGTTGCACGACAGCGGCGAACACTCGGGACTCGTGCCGACGGAAAAACTCACGACATCGAAACCGCGCAGGCACCTGTCTTCAGGAACGCGTACCGCGGTCGTGAACGATGCTTCCGGCGCGAACCGTCCCCAGGTCTTTCCGGCCGTGCTGAATTGCTTTGGGTAGACTTCGTAATAGAACAGTTGCATCCCGTGCAGGGAAATACCCGCCTCCGCCGCGATGTCCTCGATGATGTCCGGTGAATCGAACAGCCAGTAGCCGTTGTGTTTCCAGAAATCGATGTAATCGGCAAAATATGGCGACACACAGCCGCTGACCGAAAACACCGCGCGGACCTGCGGCGCGCGTATCCAGTCCGGTGGGGCAACCACCTGTTTGTACAGATAGCCCATCGGCACCATCTGCAAATCAGGCACGCGCCACCATCTCGGCCAGCACCTTGCCGACCTCGATGGTCGGGGCCTGGCCGCCCATGTCGCGGGTGCGCGGGCCGCCGTCGCGCAGCAGGGTTTCGATCGCGGTGACGATCGCGTCTGCCGCCGCCTTCTCGCCCAGATGCTCGAGCATCATCGCGCCCGACCAGATCTGCCCGATCGGGTTGCAGATCCCCTTGCCAGCGATGTCCGGCGCCGAACCGTGCACCGGTTCGAACATCGACGGAAACGCCTTTTCCGGATTGATGTTGGCCGACGGCGCGATACCGATCGACCCGGCCACCGCCGGCCCGAGATCGGACAGGATGTCGCCGAACAGGTTCGATCCCACCACCACGTCGAACCAGTCCGGGTGCTGCACGAAATGCGCGGTCAGGATGTCGATGTGATACTGGTCGGTGCGGATGCCGGGATAGTTCTTCGCCATCTCGGCAAAACGTTCGTCCCAGTACGGCATGGTGAAGGTGATGCCGTTCGACTTGGTCGCCGAGGTCAGATGTTTCTTCGGTCGCGTCTGCGCAAGCTCGAACGCAAAACGCAGCACGCGGTCCACGCCCTGACGGCTGAACACGCTCTGCTGGGTGACGAATTCGCGATCGGTGCCCGCGAACATCCGCCCGCCGACACTGCTGTATTCGCCCTCGGTGTTCTCGCGCACCACGTAGAAATCGATGTCCGCGGGGCCGCGGTTGGCCAGCGGCGTTTTCGCGCCGGGCATCAGCCGGCACGGACGCAGATTGATGTACTGATCGAATTCGCGGCGGATCGGGATCAGCAACCCCCACAGCGACACATGATCGGGCACCCCCGGCCAGCCGACCGCACCCAGAAACACCGAGTCGCTGGCCCGCAACAGGTCCAGACCGTCCCCGGGCATCATCGCGCCGGTTTTTGCGTAACGGTCGCACGACCAGTCGTATTCCACCGCCTTTAGCCGGAACCCGAAACGCCGGCCGGCAGCCTCCAGCACGCGCATACCCTCGGGCACGGTTTCCCGCCCGATCCCGTCGCCCGGGATGACGGCGATGCGATGAACACGTTCGGCCATGATGCGGTTTTCCCCCTCTGTGCGTCGGGCCAGAATGGACGCGCCGCGCAAGGAACGCTAGTGGTGGACCGGCAAGCTACGGAGAAACCGAATGACCGCCCCGCACGCCAGCGACTGGGACCGGGATGCGGCGCTGACCACGGCGCGCATTCTGCTCGAAATCAAGGCCGTGAACTTCCGCCCGGAAGAACCCTATACCCTGACCTCGGGCTGGAAGTCGCCCGTCTATATCGACTGCCGCAAGATCATCTTCTTTCCGCGCGCCCGCGCCAAGATCTGCGAACTGGCGGTCGGCAAGATCGGCCGGCACATCGGCTACGAAACCATCGAGGCGGTGGCCGGCGGCGAGACCGCGGGCATTCCGTTCGCCGCCTGGATCGCCGACCGCATGGCCGCGCCGATGTCCTATATCCGCAAGAAGCCGAAGGGCTTCGGCCGCAACGCGCTGATCGAGGGCGACGTGCCCGAGGGCAGGAACACGTTGCTGGTCGAAGACCTGACCACCGACGGCGGATCGAAGATCCAGTTCGCACAGGCGCTGCGCCAGGCGGGCGCGATCTGCGATCATACCTTCGTGGTGTTCTTCTACGGCGTGTTCCCCGGCGCGTTCGATGTGATGGCGAAGATGAATCTGTCGCTGCACCACCTGGCGACCTGGTGGGACGTGCTGGAAGTCTGCAAGGAACGCTCGTATTTCCCCGAGGAATCTCTGAAGCAGGTGCGCAAGTTCCTCGAAGACCCCGTCGCCTGGTCGAAGGCGCATGGCGGTGTCGCCAGCGCCGAGGAAGCACTGGCCTTCAAGAACCTGAAAGTCTGACCTGCCTGAAAGTCTGACCCGAAAGGAACGCCCCGCTTCGTGCGGGGCGTTTGCGTTCAGTGATAGATCGAGATCAGCGCGCTGCGCGGTGGCTTAGCCTCGTTGAAGTGCGGCCAGCGCGTCGTCGGATCCTCGTAGTCTGCATCGGGTTCGGCGCCGGGATGACGCACCGCCGTGAACGCCGTGCCGCCATCCGGACTGAAGGCGACGCCGCCCATCGCGGCGCCGCGCGGGGCGATGTAGACCGCTTCGGCCTCGGCGCGCCCGCCGACCAGCATGAACAACCCGTCGGCGCGCAGCGCCCGGTTGCGCGGCAGGCTGTCTCCGCGGCCGGCATGGTTGGTGCCGACCCACAGATTACCCTGCATGTCGACCTCGACCGTGTCCGGATTTTCCACCGCATACCCGTTCGACTGCACGTTCGCCTGCTGCACCGTGGTGCCGCGGCCACGCTCCGCGCCATGGTCCATGCCGTCCGGCTCGAACGACAGGACATACCCGCCATGTGCCCCCAGTCCCTCGCGTGAGACACGCCGCGGCGTTCCACCCCGGCAGGCCAGATAGAACTGGGTGCCCTGCGGGTCGACCGCCAGACCCGACGGTTCGTTGAACACATATCCGCCGGCCCGCTGGGCGGCGGCCGGCACATCGAAGGGCGATGTATTGGCGGGCAGCGCCACCCAGTGCAGCACCGCATCGTCCCCGACCCGCGCCACCGAGAGTGTACCGCTGTCCAGAATGCCGGCATTCGCCGCGGCCCCGCCGGCTCTGACGGGATCGCGCGAGATGAAACGGAACAGATGGCCGCCCTCGCCCGCCTGACTCATGTAGACGACCGCGCGGCCGTCGCGCGTGCGCGCCGCTGCCGCGTCGGCGAACATGATCCGCCCGAGCGCCGTGCGCTTGACGGGAACGGCGTTCGGGTCCTGCGGGTCCAGTTCGACCATCCAGCCGAACTTTCTGGCCGCCTCTGCGCCGCTGAACGCCGGTTCGCCCCGCAGCCGGCGCATCCAGGCGTCCGGGCTGCCTTCCGCCATCAGCAATGTGCCCCATGGCGTCATGCAACCACCCTGCACGCCCAGCAAACCTGTGCCGGACGCCCCCACGGTGGGCACCGCCGGTCCGGAAAACCTGACCGGTGACAGTCCCGACAGACGCCGCGACTGATACCCGCCATCGCTGATCGCCCAGCGCGTGCCCCGGCGTTCCATGTTGAAGATCGATACGCCCTGCATGGCCAGCGCCACGGCCGGATTGTCCCGCCCGCGCGGGAACGCCATGTCGGCCACCACTTCCGGATGCGCGACGGCCAGAATCGCCGCGCTCGCCGTGCTGCCGGGCTGGTTCCCCGGCACGGCCAGGCCGAGCACCCGTCCATCCCAGCCGAACTGCCCGGCCGCCGCTTCGGGCGTTATCGCGTCCGGCGCCCAGGCCGGCGCGTTGTAGGTGATGCGATCGCCCCACTGGCTGAGCAGATACCGCTCGAACCCGCCCAGAATGGAATCGCCGAGTGCCGGCGTCTGCGGCGGCGGCGGCCCGGGCGGCGGTCTCCAGCCCAGGATAAAGCGCTCCCGCCGCGGGATCTGGGACAGTTCCCCGGGAGACAACGTATTCGCCGACCGCGACTGTTGCGACCAGGCAGGAAAAGTGATCCCGGCGATCGCAGCAGGAAAGACCGTTGTTAGAAACCAGCGCCTAAGCATCCAAATACTCTATACTCGTGGCAATTTTTCAATCCTGATACAGGCTTATACGCAAGTTTCGGCTGAAAATCCAGAAAAGCGAATTCTATCGCCCTCAATACGTGCCATTCCGTTACATACACAGGTATCCGACGATGCCTGCTACAGGGTGCCCGGTTGCATCCGATAAAACTTGGTCCTATCGCTAAAGAAAAATCGGAGACGACCAAATGGAAACCTATGGACACTGGATCGGCGGGAAATGGCGCGCCGCCAGCACGACCCTGCCCGTCTGCAACCCGTCCCACGGCGGCGAGATCGCCCGAATTGCGCGTGGCGGCAACGCCGAAATCGACGACGCCGTTGCCGCCGCACAATCGGCGCTGAACGGTGCCTGGGGGGAGTTGCCAGCTACCGAGCGCGGCCGCCTGCTCACCAAGCTGTCCGAACTGATCCGTCGCGATGCCGAAAAACTGGCGCAGTTCGAAAGCGCCGATGTCGGCAAACCGATCAGCCAGGCGCGCGCCGACGCGCTGGCCTGCGCGCGGTATTTCGAATTCTACGGCGGCGCGGCCGACAAGGTGCATGGCGAGACCATCCCGTATCAGGATGGTTTCACCATCATGACGGTCTGGGAACCGCACGGCGTGACCGGGCATATCATTCCCTGGAACTATCCGATGCAGATGATCGGCCGTTCGGTCGGCGGCGCCTTGGCAATGGGCAATGCCGCCGTGCTGAAACCGGCCGAAGATGCCAGTCTGACCGCGCTGGCCCTGGCAAAACTGACCGAGGAAGCGGGTTTTCCGCCTGGCGCCTACAACGTGGTGACGGGGCTCGGCGAGGAAGCCGGCGCCGCGCTGACCGCGCATCGCGGCATCGCGCACGTCTCGTTCACCGGTAGCCCCGAAGTCGGCACGCTGGTGCAGGCGGCGGCGGCGAAGAACACCATTCCGGTCACCCTGGAACTCGGCGGCAAGTCGCCGCAGATCGTGTTCGAGGACGCCGACTTCGATACCGCCAACACCACCGTACTGAACGCCATCGTCCAGAACGCCGGGCAGACCTGTTCGGCCGGTTCGCGGGTGCTGATCCAGGACACGATCTACGACCGGTTCACCGCGGAACTGGCGAAGAAATTCTCGGCGCTGAAAGTGGGGCCCGCCGATCTCGATCTGAATGTCGGGCCGCTGATCAACCCGGCACAGAAAAAACGGGTCGAACACTACCTCGACATCGCGAGGCGCGACGGCCTGCCCATTCTGGCGCAGGGTACGCTGACATCGAACGCACCGGCAGACGGCTACTACGCGCTGCCCACGCTGATCGGCGACGTGCCGCCCGATCACCAACTGGCGCAGGAGGAAATCTTCGGCCCCGTGCAGGTTGCCATTCGTTTCAAACACGAAGCCGAGGCGCTGGAGATCGCCAACGGCACCGATTACGGTCTGGTGGCCGGCGTCTGGACGGCGGATGTCGGCCGCGCGCTGCGCATGGCGCGCGGTATCCACACCGGACAGGTGTTCGTGAACAATTACGGCGCGGGCGGCGGTGTGGAGCTGCCGTTCGGCGGTGTGAAGCGCTCCGGTCACGGGCGTGAAAAGGGATTTGCCGCATTGCACGGTTTCGCGTCTCTGAAAACCATCGCCATCAGGCACGGCTGATCGGAAAGAGCCCGGCCACGCCGGGCTTTTTTTATTGCCGCCCGGACTTCCCGGTTCCGGATCTGTTGGTTAGCATAACAATAACGTGGAAAGAGGTATCCGTCCCATGACATCCCAGCGCGCCAATTCTGCAGCCGCTCGCGATATCGCCAACGTTCTGCATCCCTACACCGACCTTAAGGCCCATCAGACCAGCGGCCCGCTGGTCATCTCGCGCGGCAAGGGCGTCTATGTGTACGACGAGAACGGCAAGGAATATATCGAATGCCTTGCCGGGCTGTGGTGCGCATCGCTGGGGTTCGATAACGAACGCCTGGTACAGGCCGCCAAGAGGCAGATGCGCGCGCTGCCGTTCTATCACGGTTTCAACGGCCGCTCGCACACCCCGATGATCGATCTGGCCGAAATGCTGATCCAGCGCGCGCCGGTGCCGATGAGCAAGGTGTTCTTCGCCAACTCGGGCTCCGAAGCGAACGACACCGCGATCAAGATGATCTGGTACTACAACAACGCGGTCGGCCGGCCGCAAAAGAAAAAGATCATCGGCCGGGTCCGTGGCTATCACGGCATCACCATCGCGGCGTCGTCGGTGACCGGACAGGTCATCAATCACAAGGCGTTCGATGTGCCGCTGCCCGGCTTCATCCACACGATCTGTCCCACGCATTATCACAACGCCCTGCCCGGCGAGAGCGAGGAAGACTTCGCCACGCGCTGCGCGCAGGAGCTGGAAAAACTGATCCTCGAGAACGACCCCGACACCATTGCCGCGATGTTCTGCGAACCGGTGCTGGGCGCCGGCGGCGTGGTCGTGCCGCCCAAAGGCTATTACCCGAAGATCCAGGCCGTTCTGAAGAAATACGACATCCTGCTGGTCGCCGACGAGGTGATCTGCGGGTTCGGGCGTACCGGCAATTACTGGGGCACGCAGACCTTCGAGATGCAGCCCGATATCCTGACCTGTGCCAAGGCGCTGTCGTCGTCGTACCTGCCGATCAGCGCCGTGATGGTCAATGAAAAGGTGTTCCAGGGACTGGCGGCAAAATCGCACGAGATCGGCGGCTTCGGGCACGGCTTCACCTATTCCGGGCACCCGGTTCCCGCCGCGGTGGCGATCGAAACCCTGAAGATCTACGACGAGATCGATATCATCGATCATGCGCGCCGGGTCGGTGTGCATATGCAAAAGGAAATGCGCCGCCGGCTGTCCGATCATCCGCTGGTCGGCGAAGTGCGCGGCGTGGGCATGATCGCCGGTGTCGAACTGGTGCAGGACAAGGCGGCGCACACCAATTTCGATCCCACGGTCAAGGCCGGTCCGAAGCTGGTGGCGATCGCCGAACAGAACGGTCTGGTGTGCCGCGCCATGGTGCACGACAGCCTCGGCTTCAGTCCGCCGCTGGTCATGACCGAAGCGGAAGTCGACGAGATGATCACCCGTTTCGCGAAATCCCTGGACGATCTGACCGTACAGCTGAAACGCGAACAGATCGCCGTGGTAGCGTAAACAAAAAAGGGCGCCTTCGGGCGCCCTTCCGCTTTACGATCGGCCTCGTACTTCTATCTGCGTCTGGCAGCAGGCGTCACGGCACGGGGGAGCGTTCCGCGCCATGCATTCTCCGCGCACAATCCGAGAACCGGGCCAGCGCCTCGGGAGCGCCGGTCAGATTCAGGATCCTTTCATCATCCTCTTCGTCGGGGAATTTCAGCGACAATGCGCTGCCGGTCGCGAATACATTGAAGAAACTACCGGCGACCTCTCTGGAAATCGTCGTTTCCGCTATCTCCCCATTCGCCACTTGTCTGGTATCCATGCGCCACCCGCCCAGATAATTGCCTGACTGATCGTCGATGCGCATGAGCAGCAGCGCGATCGGCGGCGTGTTATCTCTTCCGATATGCACAATCACAAAGTCCGGTGACGTAGACAGCACCTTAAAATACAGTTCCGCAGTATTGGGCAGCTCTGCGCTCATCACGCAAAGGCGCGCCCCCCCTGGTAAGGCCCCCTCCTGCACGTCCCAGTACGGCTGCTGCGCCAGTGCAGATCCTGCGGATAGCCACACTGTCAGCAGGAAACCGAGCACTCCAATGCGTGTCATCATCACTCTGATCCATCCGGATGGGTTATGAGTTGCGTAAACCCTTGAATTTTAAACTGGCTGAACGACGCGAGCCATTTGTCCGCTACACAGGGCGCAGCAGAGGTCACATCACAGATTCATACAGCGATACGCTTCGCGTTGGTATCGGAATATTACGCTCCAGGATCAACGCGCCCGGCGCAGGGTATAATCCACCACATCGATCATCGCCCGGCGCAGCGCGCCATCCGGAAAGCCGCCCAGCACATGCTTGGCGATATCGCCATACATCCGGGCTTTCTCGACCGTACCCGCAATGACGTTGTGTTTGGCCATCAGCGCCAGCGCGGTCTCGAGGTCGCCCTCTTCCTGTTCCTGGCGCTCGATCGTGCGCTGCCAGAAAGCGCGCTCGGTCTCGTCGGCGGCCTGATAGGCGAGCATCACCGGCAGCGTGATCTTTCCCTCGCGGAAATCGTCGCCGACCGTCTTGCCCAGCTTCGCCTGGCTGGCCGCATAATCCAGCGCATCGTCGATCAACTGGAAGGCAATTCCCAGATTACGCCCATAGGCGGCCAGCGCCTGTTCGTGCTCGTCCGCCTGCTCGGCGACGATCGCACCGACCTGGGTCGCCGCCTCGAACAGCGCGGCAGTCTTGCCCTCGATCATTTCCAGATACTGTATCTCGGTCGTCCCCAGGTCGTTCTGCAACACCAGTTGCAGAACTTCGCCCTCGGCGATCGTCGACGAAGCATGCGAAAGAATTTTCAACACGCGCAGATTGCCGTCCTCGACCATCAGCTCGAAGGCACGCGAGAACAGAAAATCCCCCACCAGCACGCTCGCCTTGTTGCCGAACAGCGCATTGGCCGAAGCCAGACCGCGCCGCAGGTCGCTTTCATCGACGACATCGTCGTGCAGCAGCGTGGCGGTATGGATGAACTCGACACACGCCGCCAGGCGCACATGCCGCGGACCGTGATACCCGCACAGTTTTGCTGCGGCCAAGGTCAGCAGAGGACGCAACCGCTTACCACCCGCCGCCACCAGATGCGAGGCGATCTGCGGGATCAGTTCCACAGGAGATTGCATGCGCGCAACGATAGTGCGGTTCGTCGCCTGCAGTTCGTCGGCCAGCAGATCCAGCAAGGTCGAAAGCGCGTCCTCGCACGTCGGATCGGCGGGAGTGACAGGCGTATCGGTTGTGGCTTGTGTCATATTCTCACCCCCAGAAGCGGCCAGATGGTGATATGCGGATGCCTCTGGCCGGTCAATGTTCCCCACTGGTTCCGCCACGTAAAACACGCCATACAAAACACATGCACTCCGAAGACACGACAACCGGCACGCTGCTCGGCGGGCGTATCGTCTATACCCAGCCCGCGCACGGATTTCGCAGCGGTATCGAACCGGTCTTTCTGGCGGCGAGCATTCCCGCCCGGCCTGGGCAGCGCGTGCTGGAAGCCGGAACGGGGGCCGGCGCGGGATTGCTGTGTCTGGCCGCACGGGTGCCGCGCATTTCCGGGCTGGGGGTCGAGTGCGATCCGGTCATGGCCGACCTCGCCGAACGCAACTTCGCTGCCAACGGCTGTGCCGGGCTGCTCGCAACCTGCGCGGATATCACCCGGTTTCAGGCATCCACGCCGTTCGATCACGCATGCGCCAACCCGCCCTACCATACGGAAACCGGCGCGGCCTCTTCGATATTGCGTCGCAAACTGTCCAAGCACGCCGATGCCGGAACGATTGCGACATGGATCACCGCTCTGGCACGCAACGTGCGGCACCACGGAACGATCAGCCTGATCCTGCCCGCCACACGCCTGGATCAGGCGCTGGCGGCTTTCAGCGCCGCGCACTGCGGCGCGGTGCAGATCCGCCCGCTCTGGCCACACACGAACAAGGAGGCGAAATTGACGATCCTCCAGGCCAGCCGCGGCAAGCGCAGCCCCTTGCGGCTGTTGCCCGGTATCGTGCTGCACCAAGAGCCAGTCGGCTTCACGGATGCGGCACGGGCCGTTCTCGAAGACGCCTGCGCACTGGACTGACGGATGGCCGATGGATGAAAACCGAACTGCGATGTCTGAGAAAATCGGCTAACCGAAAGCCAATACACAAAGGCTTACGAAACCCCCATCAGATGTTTCCATTTTCTTCTTAGCCGGAACAGCAGATTGCGCGCATTTGCCTGCTCAGAATTCTTTTCAAGAATTCTTATCCAGCGTTCCTGCTCTATAAGTTTCGTTTCCAGTTCCTTGACCTTGTTCCCAAGGGCGGAGATTGCCGCAGTTGCCGCTTCCAGAATCACATAGGCATTTTCCGGGCCTTCGTCGCAAAAACCAGCGCCATAGTCCCCTGAAAACACACTGCTGTTCTGGCCATTCCAGCACCCGATATGCTGGACAAGCGACGCAGAGGACACATAGATCTTCCGGCCGGTTTTGTTGATATATTCGCTGTAACGCCAATCCCAACTCGGCCCTGCGGGCACGTTATCCACGATTTCCTGCGCCAGTTCGCGTTTCCAGAGTGTTCCCGCCGAGCCAACCGTCTCTTTGACGACCAACGCGCCCAGCACCTCCGCAATTGGATGATTCGAGGTATTGAACAGTGACACGCAGCCATGCGTTTCAGATAAAAGGGGCAGGCCTCTCTCAATGAGATTTTTGCTCATGACGAGATCGGAATCGAGAATCAGGATCGCATCCGCATTTAATTCCAGACAACGTCTGGCCAGGTCGAAAATGGCATAATCCGCGCCACCACTATTCACCGACCGCCTTTCGACAATGGTGTTTTCCGGGTATATCGACGCCAGATACGCCGCGTCATACTCGGTACTGGCGTCGTCAGCGACGACTATCTGAACATCACAAAAATCCGGTATTTTGACCCGTGCCAGGGATCTGGCGTTCGCTTCGACAAAATACCGTCTGTTGTAGGTGGGAATACCCACGGCAATTTTATACAGCTTTCTCATCCGTCGCCCTACAGATCTCTTCGGTTGTGAATAACATCAGGATTTTTCAGCCATTCTCCAGTTTTTTGCGCTACCGATGCATAATTTTTACTATAGGCCGGTAACCTCGTAAACGAGCCAGAAAGCAGACGAACATCTTATGTTCCCGTTTCCGGGATACCCCGCTTGATATCCTGCCGTGCGGGTTTCCATACAGCTGGAAACTTTCCCCATGGTTAGCCATCACGGCAGGAGCCGGCCAGAGAGCGTCGTCATTTTCCATTCCTTCGATGATGCATCCCTCAGCATCTTCTGTTCCGGCCAGACAGAAAAAGGCTGGAATGCACAGTGGCGTTTCTGCCGGTTTATATCGGGTTTCCTCGTAGGAGGCGCACGCGTCAAAGGCCCGCCGCAACAGATGCGTCCAGCGGCAGTGCTAGTTTCAGCGGCAGCGCCGCATAGAAACGAATCGGGGTCTGATTGATGGCACCAACGACCCCCCGGCACGCCCCCATCCCGGAGGGAGTGAGGCGATCTCCCTCAACGTCGGGGCGAGGCCGACGATGCATCCCATGCTGGCGATCACTCCATCATCGACATCGTTCGTCATGCCGCAGGTAAAGGCCCACGAATGATCGTCGAGGAATGGGCAACACGCAGGACGGGCAGCCCTTCGCTCAGAACCTGCGTGTGGTCAACGCGGCAACGTTTTCAGCCTGATCGAAGGGCCAGCCTTCACTCATGCCGCCGCCCCGGCTTCTCCTTCCGCGTCGGCCAAGCTGGCGCTCAGCACGTCCGACAGAATGCCGGCGCTCTGGCGGATGGTGAATTCGATTTCGGCGGTTATCGTCGGATTGTCGCGCAGGAACTGCTTGGCGTTTTCCCGCCCTGCTCGCTCCGCAGGGTTGCTGAACCGCTCGCCCAAAACGCTGCCGGCACTTCGCCACGCACTGTAACCGGCGTGCAACTGTTTTGCGGCGCCCACAGTCGTGATCCGGTATCCCTAGCTCACTTCGGGGTGGCGCAGATGCCACAGGCGTTCGTGCGCCGCCACCAGCCGGTCCATGTTCTTGCGCCGGTTCGTATCCGGATGCACCGGGCGGCGAGTCAGGATCATTTCCAAAATGTGCAACAACTGCTCGGCAGCTTCGTAGTCGGCCTGATCGCACGCATGATGAAAAGCAATCAGGATCTTGTCGGACAAACGACGGCTGTAACGTTGAGTTGTCTTTTTAGGCTCTTCAGATGAAGTCAGATTACGACCGGCTTTTTCGTCCATTGTCTCAAATCCTCAATCACTTCTCGTCAAATCCGGATACTGTGATCTACCACCGTATATTGCAACTATTTTATAGTTTATATATTTTATAGCCCATTGAAAAGTATAAGGACTCATCACTGGCGTGCCATCCGCGCCGCCACCCCGGCGGCAATGTCCTCGGCCGTTGCAGCATACGGGAATACGGCCTGCACACGGCCATCCGGCCCCATCAGATACAGATAGGACGAGTGATCCATCAGGTACGGTGTATCGCCGCTCGGCTGGATCTTGGCATAATAAACACGATAGGCCCGTGCGACTTCGGCGATCTGTTCGGGGGTTCCGGTCAGGCCGATCAGCCGGTCATCGAATATCTGCACATAGTTCGCCATGGCTTCCGGCGTGTCGCGTTCCGGGTCGATCGAGATCAGAATCGGCGCGATCTGGCTGGCGCGATCGCCCAGCATTTCCAGCACCGCCGCGACTTTCTGCAACTCGGTCGGGCACACATCGGGGCAATAGGTAAAGCCGAAAAACACCAGCATCCACTTACCGCGATACGTCGCGTCGGTCACTGCCTTGCCGGTGTGGTCGGTCAGCGAGAACGGCCCACCGATCGTCACCCCCGGTGGCAGTTGTATGCCGACACTGCTTTCCGTTTCGGTATTGACCGACGCCCCGAGTATCCGGCTCAGAAATGCGCCGCTACTTTCCCCTTCGTTCCGCCCGACCCAGATCACGGCCCAGAGAACACCAAAGACAACAACCAGCGCAGTCGCGCCCCAGCGGATAATTGGTAACATGGGAACCACTATACAGGTTTTCCCCCGGCAAAGAAACTCTCCGGCACATCCGCGCAGAGCGACCAGGAACGCGCGAAGACTGTTCGGGGCAGCGCTGGCGTAGCCGGATGGTGGCGCTTGCCAAGCACCGGCGCGCCGCAAACCTGATGTCCGTGAGTACCGCAAGCGCAGGAAAGTGCCGCCATACAGCTCGCGCCAGCAGCACGCCTCACCCCAGTCGCATTATCGCGCAACCTCTCAGATCGCCGTCCACCCGCCATCGACCGGCAGCGCCGTACCGGTCACCGTCGCGGCGCCGTCCGAGCACAGATACAATGCCGCCGCACCGATCGCCTCGGGGGTCGAGAACTGATGCATCGGCTGTTTTTCCGACAGCAGCGCGATCGTTTCGGCCTGTTCGGTGGTGCCGTTCGCTGCCGCGCGGTCCTTGATCTGCCTGGCGACCAGCGGCGTCAGAACCCACCCGGGGCAGATCGCGTTCACCGTCACCCCATCATTGGCACACTCGACGGCGGCGACTTTGGTCAACCCGACGATCCCGTGCTTGGCCGCGACATAGGCTGCCTTCTGTGCCGAGGCAACCAGACCATGCGCCGAGGCGATGTTGATCACCCGCCCCCAGCCCTTTTTCTTCATCGCCGGCAGCGCAGCCCGCATCGCATAGAATGCGCCGGACAGGTTGATGGCGATGATGGCGTCCCAGCGTTCGACCGGAAATTCCTCGATCGGCGCCACGAACTGAATGCCCGCGTTGTTGACAAGAATATCGACGCCGCCCAGCGCCGCCGCGGCATCCGCCACCATGCGCGCGCACGCGTCGGCCTTCGAGATGTCCGCTGCCACATAATGCGCGCGCACGCCAAATTCGGATATCAGGCCGCTGCGGATTTTCTCGATCTCGGCCGCATCGCCGAACCCGTTCAGCACGATGTCCGCCCCGGCCTCGGCCAGCACACGCGCAATCCCCAAACCGATGCCGGATGTCGAGCCCGTCACCAGTGCAACCTTGCCTTTCAGGCTCATTCGTCGGTTTCCCCCAGTTATTGTCCGCGCCGCGTTTCGTTCGGCAACCATACCGGCCCGCCGAATGAAGTCCAACCGGATTGCGATGCGCGGCCTAAGTCCCTATGCATGACAGTTATGTCGAAGAATGATGGGATTCAGATCAAGACCCTAACCGGCCCTGCACTGCAACCGCTGTTACCGGCATTGGCGCGATTGCGCATCCAGGTGTTTCGCGACTGGCCTTATCTGTACGACGGCGACGACGCCTACGAAACCGCCTATCTGCGCCGTTATGCGCAAAGTCCCGGCGCGGCCATCGTGGTCGCGTTCGATGGCAGCGAACCGGTCGGCGCCTCCACCTGCCTGCCGATGGCGCACGAGACTGACGACATCACACGCCCCTTCCGTGACCGGGGGATGGATATTTCCAGCATCTGCTATTTCGGAGAAAGCGTTCTGCTACCCGCCTGGCGCGGCCGCGGGATCGGCGTTGCCTTTTTTGCCGCCCGTGAAGCCCATGCCCGCCAACTCGGCGCGAAAACGACCGCTTTCTGCGCCGTGCAACGCGATGCAGCCGACCCGCGGCGCCCGGCGGACGCACAGGACCTGCAACAATTCTGGACAAACCGGGGCTATCGCTGTCATTTTGATATATATTGTGTAATGAATTGGAGAGAATATACAAATACCGCAGAAATAGCCCATAAGCTGCTTTTCTGGATTAAAAATTTATAGTTTTGCATATTATTACCATTTCTATATCATCGTTTCATATTATGAGCACCACGCGCCTCCATATCGCCCTGTTACAATACAGGATCGACCGTCTCGCCAGCCTGGCCGATTATGGAGCCAAGCTAAACCGTCTGGTCACCGCGGCAGGTCCAGCAGAACTTCTGGTGATGCCGGAATACGCCGTCGTCGAACTCGGCAACGGTCTGGCCGGCCGCAACAAACCCGACGCGGTCAGCGAACTCGCCGCCATGCGCGCCCACGCCCCGCAGATCCTGCGCATGATGTGCAACGTCGCCCAGCGCCACAAGAAATGGCTGCTCCCCGGCACCCTGCCCTGGCCGCGCGGAGAAGACACCATCAACATAGCGCCGCTGATCACCCCGGACGGCCGGGTCGCGGTGCAGGAAAAACGGGTGATGACGCGCTTCGAAGCCGAAGAATGGAACATGTCGCCCGGGAAAGCCCCCGGTGTCTTCGTCACGCCATGGGGCAGGATCGGCATCGCCATCTGCTATGACGTCGAGTTTCCGAATCTCGTCCGCGCCCAGGTCAATGCCGGGGCGTGGCTGATTCTGGTACCGACTTGTACCGACACAATGCATGGCTTCAATCGCGTCAGCCTGGCCGCGCGCACCCGCGCAATCGAAAACCAGTGCTATGTCGCGGTTTCCCCAACGATCGGCCAAGCCCCCTGGAGCGCGACTCTGGACAACAATCGCGGCTATGCCGCAGTCTACAGTCCGGTGGATCAGGGTTTTCCAGAAGACGGCATCATCGCGCGCGGCGCCATGGATGCCGGACAGTGGGTGCATGCGATGCTCGACAGCAGTGCGATCGATGGGGTGCGGATCAACGGTGCCGTGCGTAATCACCTCGACTGGCCGGACGGTCCGGCCCCGGCCAGCGTTCACAATTTCGGATGACGCATATCTATCTGGTCGCCGGTGAATCCTCGGGCGATGTGCTTGGGGCGCGATTGATCACGGCTCTGCGCACCTTGCTTCCCGATGCAAGATTTTCGGGAATTGGCGGCGCGCGCATGGGCGAGCTGGGGTTTTCCTCGCTGTTTCCCATGCGCGAGCTGGCTCTGATGGGCCTGCTCGAGATACTGCCCAATCTGCGCCGGCTGGCGCGCCGGCTGGATGAAACGGTCGCCGACATCGCCGCACAAAAGCCGGATATCATCGTCACCATCGATAGCCCCGGCTTCACACTGCGCCTGTTAAAGCGCATCGCACCGCTCGGCATTCCGCGCGTGCATTATGTTGCGCCGCAGGTCTGGGCCTGGCGCGAAAACCGCGTGAAGAAATACCCGGGATTGTGGGACCGCCTGCTCTGCCTGCTGCCGTTCGAACCAGCCTTCTTCGCGCAGCACGGGCTGGAGGCGCATTTCGTCGGCCATCCGGTGCTGGAAAGCGGCGCCGATCGCGGCGACGGCATGCGGTTCCGCCAGCAGCACAACCTGTCTGCAAACCAGAAGCTGCTGATCGTCATGCCCGGCTCGCGTCACAGCGAAGTCAAACGCATTCTGCCGGTGTTCGGCGAAACCGTGCGCCGCCTGACCGCGCAGATCCCCGGCCTGGTGCCCGTGGTGCCCGTTGCCGCGCCCGTGCAGGTGGCCGTGCGCGCCTTCGACTGGCCGGTGCCGCCGATCCTGATCGACGATCCCGCCGAAAAATACGACGCCTTCGCCGCCGCCTCCGCTGCGCTGACGAAATCCGGCACGTCGACGCTGGAGCTTGCACTGGCAGGAGTGCCGATGCTGGTGTGTTATCGTGTGAATCCCATCACCGCCATACTGGTACGCCGCATGCTGAAGGTACCGTACGCCAGCATCCTGAACATCATCGCCGGTCATCAAGCGGTGCCCGAAATGCTGCAGGGAGACTGCACCCCGGATAAACTGACACCGCGCCTGTTGTCGCTGATCACCGATCCGCAGGCCGCACAGGCACAGCGTAGTGCCTGCGCACCATCGCTTGCCGCCCTGCATCCGCCAAAAGACGAAACGCCCAGCATGGCCGCCGCGCGCAACATTCTGGACACCGCAGTTTGTATGCTATCTGCCATAACACAATCACCGCACAGTTCCGGTAGGCAGCCACGGTAAAACCTGTCGCCAGCCACACTTTCCGTATCGGAAATGCGTGACAGATTCTCCTTTTGAGCTAGAATGCCGAGGTCAAGTAAACCAAAAAACACTCGGGTTGAAACTGGAGCGGCGCTGCTCCGAAACACAGAGCTTCGCCGATAGCCGCGGAACCGCACGTTATGCCACTTAATACGCGATCACCGCTTTTCCATTCAGCCTCCGAGGGGTTTTTCCAACCGGAAGGCAGCACGTATGGCTAAGAAAATGAAGGCGGCCATTTTCGTCGACAAGGGGCGGATCGTACTCGACGATAAACCAATTCCCGAAATCGGACCCAACGATGCCCTGATGCGCATCACCACCACGACGATCTGTGGCACCGATGTGCATATCCTGAAAGGCGAATACCCCGTCGCCAAGGGGCTGACCGTCGGGCACGAACCGGTCGGCGTGATCGAACGCCTCGGCTCCGGGGTCAAAGGATTCAAGGAAGGCCAGCGTGTCATCGCCGGGGCTATCACCCCTTCGGGATGGAGCAATGCCTGTCTGTGCGGATGCGGATCGCAGGACGGCGCGGGCACCAAGCACGGCTGGGAAGCGATCGGCGGCTGGAAATTCGGCAACACGATCGATGGTTGCCAGGCCGAATATCTGCGCGTGCCCGATGCGATGGCCAACCTCGCCCCGATCGCCGACAACGTGACCGACGAACAGGTGCTGATGTGCCCCGACATCATGTCGACCGGTTTCTCGGGCGCTGAAAGCGGCGGAATCAGGATCGGCGACACGGTAGCGATCTTCGCGCAGGGACCGATCGGCCTGTGCGCCACGGCCGGCGCCAAATTGATGGGTGCGACGAGGATCATCACCGTCGATACCGTGCCGGCGCGCATGGAAATGTCGAAACGCATGGGCGCCGATCACGTCGTCGATTTCAAGAAGGAAGATCCGGTCGAAGCGATCATGCGCCTGACCGACGGACGCGGCGTGGATGTGGCGATCGAATCGCTTGGCACGCAGGCGACGTTCGAAGGCGCGCTGCGCGTCGTGCGCCCCGGCGGAACGCTGTCGAGCCTCGGCGTCTATTCGACCGACCTGAAGGTTCCGCTGGATGCTTTCGCCGCTGGTCTGGGCGACAAGACCATCCGCACCACCCTGTGCCCGGGCGGCAAGGAACGCATGCGCCGTATGCTGGAAGTCGTCTCGTCGGGCCGCGTCGATCTCGGCGGGCTGGTCACGCACCGTTTCAAACTGGATCAGATCGAAGCCGCCTACGATCTGTTCGCCAACCAGCGCGACGGTGTGCTGAAAGTCGCCATCACGCCCTGATGCACTGCCACAGGCCGCCCGGGCGGGCCGTCCGCCCGGACGGCCCGCCTTTTGCTATTGCCCCTTCTTCAGCACGACCTCGCGGTGCCAGATGTAAAGGCCCGACAGCACCAGCACCACGGTACCGGCGAAATGCCAGATCTCGGGCACCTCGCCCCAAATCAGGAAACCGAACGCCATCGTGTAAAGGATGGCCCCGTATTCGAAGGGCGCGACCAGTGTCGTCTCGCCCGAACGATAGGCTTCCGTCATCAGCATCTGTGCCAGCGCCGAGATCACCCCGGTGGCGATCAGGAACACCCATTCCCATCCCACCGGCGTCACCCATTCGAAGGCCGCCCAGGTGCCCGAGATAAGCGCGCCGCCGATCGAAAACCAGATGACGATCGTCACGTTGCGTTCGCCCGACGCACCCATCTTGCGAATGGTGACCATCGCCAGCGCCCAGAAGAAAACCCCCACCACCACCACCATCGCGGCCCAGAGCGAGGTTTCGGCCGACGCATTCCACGGCCGCACCATGATCAGCATGCCGGCAAACCCGACCAGCACCGCCGATATGCGCCGCCAGCCGACGGTTTCCTTCAGCAGCGTGACCGACAGCACGGTCAGAAACAGCGGCATCGCGAAGCCCAGCGCCGTCACCATCGCCAGCGGCAGGTTGGCGTATCCGTAGAACGCGGTTCCCATGCCGATCAGCCCGAACACCGTGCGCATCAGATGCCCGAATGGCCGCGTGGTGCGCAGCGCCGACAGCCCGCCCAGCGCCAGCAGCGACGGCAGCAGGGCGGGAATCACGAACAGGCTGCGAAAGAACACGATCTCCATCACGGGGATGCGCCCGGCCACCGCCTTCACGCAGACGGCCGCCGCCGCGAACGCCGCCGACGCGCCCAGAATGCACAGAATCGCATGCCGTCGCGCGCGCGCCAGATCGATGGAATCGCTCATCGAGAATCACACGCCCCTACCCACCCGCGCAGGCTAGGACAGTTCACGGGCGAATCAAGTCACCCCTTGCGGCGGGCTGCCATTTCTGCCGCACTGGCATTTCGTGCCGCGATCACCAGGCTCAGCCCCAACAGAATTTCGACTCTTTTCGTATCCAGTCCAGGGTTTTCGAAAACGCATATCCGTATATTTTCTGTGTTATTAAACTATCAAGATAATACCGCTGACTTGCCCAACAGGAATCACCTCGTGAAAAACGCGCCTCTCGCCATCCCCAGCCATCCGGATATGGAGCTTCTGTCGATGGAAACCCCGTGGAACGGGCGGTTTGCATTGCAGAGAGTCCGCTTTCGTTATCGCCGCTTCGATGGCGCGATGTCCGGCATCCTGACCTGGGAGCTGTGGCGGCGCGGCGGCGCGGTGGCGGTGCTGCCCTACGATCCCGTCAGCGATTGCGTGGTACTGATCGAACAGTTCCGCCTGCCCGCCCTCACCGCCGGTTTTCCGCCTGTCATCACCGAAGTGGTCGCCGGCCTGTCCGATGCAGGGGAAGATGCCGAGACCTGCGCGCGCCGCGAACTGGCCGAGGAAACCGGGCTGAGTGCCACGCACATCGAACGTATCAGCCATTTCATGCTGATGCCCGGCGGCTGCGACGAACACGTCACGCTGTTCGCCGCCTGCATTAGCGCCCCCGCCGCCGATGCCGACGGGATTGCCGGTCATCACGGCCTGCCCGAAGAGAACGAGAACATCCGCGTGCGCGTCGTCCCCGCCGAGCGGGCGATCGCCGATGCGCTGGCGGGCAGATTCAACAACGCGGTGATTCTGGTCGCGCTCTTGTGGCTGGCGGCAAAACGTGCCGAACTGCGCAAGGCATGGGCCGGTCTTTGAGTTGGGCCGGTCTTTGAAAGAGGAAACGCATGACGACGCTTCTGTTCCGCGACGATCCGTATCTGCGGCAGGCAACGGCGCAGGTCGTCTCGGCCGTTCCCGGCGCGATCGTGCTGGACCGGACGATCTTCTATCCGCAGTCGGGCGGGCAGCCCGGCGACTGCGGCACACTGCGCTGTAATGGCACCGAAATACCGATCGTCACCACCGTCAAAGGCGACGGCGAGACGGTGATCCACGTGCCCGCCGATAGCGCGCCCCTGCCCGCGCCCGGCGCGCAGACGGACATGCTTCTCGACTGGGATCGGCGCCATCGTCTGATGCGCATGCATACGTCACTGCATCTGTTGTGCAGCCTGATCCCCGGCGCCGGCGTGACCGGCGGGCAGATCGGCGCCGACAAATCGCGCCTGGATTTCGATCTGCCGTCGCCGCCCACCAAAGAAGCCCTGACCGAAAAACTGAACGCGCTGATCGCCCAGGATCACGCTGTTTCGCAAAGCTGGATCACCGATACCGAACTCGATGCCAATCCCGGTATCGTGCGCACGCTGTCCGTACAGCCACCGCGTGGCGCGGGCCGCATCCGTCTGGTGACGATCGGCGATGACACCGCCCCCATCGACCGCCAACCCTGCGGCGGCACGCATGTGGCGCGCACCGGCGAGATCGGCCGCGTCGAGATCACCAAAATCGAAAACAAGGGGAAGTCCAACCGCCGCGTGGTGGTGACTCTGATCGCATGAGCAAAACGACGAATACACCGCTGGTCTCCACCGCCTGGCTGGCCTCCGCGCTGGGCACGCCGGATCTCGTGGTGTTCGACTGCACGAAATATCTGCCGAACGAAAACCGCGACGGCGCGGCGGAATTCCTGAAAGCGCACATTCCCGGCGCGCGGTTCTTCGACATCGACGCGATCGCCGATCAGGACACCGACCTGCCGCATATGGTCCCCACCGCAGGCGCCTTCGCGAAAATGATCGGCGCGCTGGGGGTTTCCAACGACAGCCGCGTGGTGTTCTACGACCAGAAAGGACTGGCCTCCGCAGCGCGCGGCTGGTGGATGATGGAACTGTTCGGCCACGCCAATACCGCCGTGCTCGACGGCGGCCTGCCGAAATGGCTGAAAGAAAACCGCACCGTGGAAAGCGGCCCGGCACGCGCCGCGGCGCCGGCAACGTTCCGCCCCGACTTCCGCGCCGCGCGCCTCGCCGGCATCGGCGACATGCTGCGTCACGTCGCAGCGCGCGATGCGCTGATCCTCGATGCACGCGCCGCCGGGCGCTTCAGCGGCGCCGTGCCGGAACCGCGCGCCGGCATGCGCGGCGGCCACATGCCGGGTGCCGTGAACGTGCCCTACACCGATCTGCTGAACGACGATCAGACCTTCCGCGACCCCGCCGCTCTGCGCGCACGTTTTGCGCAAGCCGGGGTGCAGAAAAATCAACCTGTGATCACGTCTTGTGGGACCGGGGTAACCGCCTGCATCCTCACCCTCGGGCTGGCATTGGCCGGCCTGCCGCAAGGGCGCGTTTACGACGGGTCCTGGACCGAATGGGGCGGCCGCCCCGACACGCCCGTGGAGACCGACTGAATGCCCAAAGACAACCACTTCTCCGACCGCGCACCCGGCCTTGGAACGCAGCTCGTGCATGCCGGCCGGCCGGGCGTGCGCACGCGCGGGTTCGTCAACCTGCCGGTCTATCGCGGTTCGACCGTGCTGTTCGAATCCTGCGCGCACCGGGCACAGGCTGCGGCGCTGAAATACGATCAGGCGCTGACCTACGGCACGATGGGCGGCCCCAACCACCACGCGCTGGAAGACGTGATCTGCGCGATCGAGGGCGGCACGCGCTGCCAGATCGTCTCGACCGGGCTGGCCGCGGTCACCGTGTCGCTGATGGCGTATCTGTCGGCCGGCGATCATGTACTGATCCCGGACAGCGTGTACGGACCGGCGCGCAACTTCGCGAATTCGGAGCTACAGCGTTTCGGCGTAGAGGTCGAATACTACGACCCGCTGGTCAGCGAGACCGCCCTGGCCGCGCTGATCCGCCCGAACACCAAGGTCGTCTACACGGAAAGCCCCGGCTCGCACACGTTCGAGATGCAGGACATCCCGGCCATCGCCCGCATTGCGCACGCGGCGGGCGCCAAGGTGCTGATGGACAACACCTGGGGCATCCAGACCTTCCAGCCGTTCAAACACGGCGTCGACGTGTCGATCCAGGCGCTGACCAAATATGTCGGCGGCCATTCGGACATCGTGCTGGGCAGCATCACCACCAACAGCGACGCCGACTGGCAGACCATCCGCAACTGCGCCACCGCGCAGGGACATCACGCCTCGCCCGACGATTGCTGGCTGGCGCTGCGCGGCGCGCGCACCATGGGCGTGCGCCTGAAGGCGCAGGAAGCCGCCGGCATGGAAATGGCGCGCTGGTTCGCCGCTCGCCCGGAAGTGCTGCGCGTGCTGCACCCCGCCCTGCCCGGCGCGCCGGGGCACGAGATCTGGAAGCGCGACTTCACCGGTGCCTGCAGTCTGTTCGGGGTGACTTTCAAACCCGAATTCAGCCAGGACTCGGTCTGGGCGATGGTCGATAACCTGAAACTGTTCGGGATCGGCGCATCGTGGGGTGGTTACGAAAGTCTGGCGCTGCCGACCAATCCGGTCATCACGCGCACCGCCACCCCGATCACCCTGGGCGGCCCGACCATCCGCTTTCAGATCGGGCTGGAAGACACCGCCGACCTGATCGCCGATCTGGAAAGCGCCTTCGCGTTCCTGCGCCGCGCGTAACTCATGCCGCGGCCTTCGCACAGGCCGCGCAGATCCCCTCGACCTCGACCGTCGCGCGGACCGGTCTGAAGCCGCTGCGGGCGGCCGCCTTTTCGATGCTGTGCAGCACGTCGTGATCGTCGAGTTCGGTCACGGCGTTGCACTGCCGGCAGATCAGGAACTGCACCGGATGCACATGGCCATGCGCGCAATGCGCATGAACGTTGCCGCACAGACACGCGACGAACGCATTCAGACGCTCGACCTTGTGCACCAGCCCCTGCTCCAGCAGAAAATCCAGCGCCCGGTACACGGTTGGCGGTGCGGCGCCCGTCCGGCGCTGCTTGAGCTGGTCGAGCAGTGTATACGCGCCGACCGGCTGCCCGGCCCGCAGAATCAGTTCCAGCACATCGCGGCGCAAGGCCGTCAGCTTGGCGGCACGCGCAGCGCAACAGGCCTCGGCCCGTTCGAGCATCGTGGCGATATCTTCGCGCTGCGTCATCTCTCCACCTTTTGAACTATGTTATAATATAGCTTATATTCCCCCCCATGAACACCACCCCTTCTCCTTGGACCCCACCCGCCGCATCGGCTGCCGAAGCCTTCGCCGCGCTCCTGAAGTTCGATGCGCAGGGACTGATCCCCGCCGTCGCCCAGCAATACGATACGGGCGAAGTACTGATGATGGCCTGGATGAACCGCGAGGCAGTGCTGGAAACGCTGCGCAGCGGACGCGCCGTGTATTACTCGCGCAGCCGCCGGGCGCTGTGGCGCAAGGGTGAAAGCTCGGGGCAGACGCAACGGCTGGTCGATTTCCGGATCGACTGCGATGGCGACACGGTTTTGCTGCTGGTCGATCAGACCGGCGTTGCGTGCCATACCGGGCGGCGGTCGTGCTTCTTCACCGCCCTGCGCAACGGCGAAGCCGTGGCGATCAGCGCCGTGTTGCACGACCCGAAAGACCTCTACGCCCATGGATAGCAACATCCCCGTCACCGTGCTGACCGGCTTTCTGGGCGCGGGCAAAACCACCCTGCTGAACCGACTGCTGCGCGACCCCGCACTGACCGACACCGCCGTGCTGATCAACGAATTCGGCGAGGTCGCGCTGGACCATCTGCTGGTCGAAACCCTGTCCGACGAGGTCGTGCTGTTGAACGCCGGCTGCCTGTGCTGCACCGTGCGCGGCGACCTCAGCCGGGCGCTGCGCGATCTGGCGGCGCGCATCGATGCCGGGCAGCGCATCCGCCGGGTGGTGATCGAAACCACCGGCCTCGCCGACCCGGTGCCGATCGTGCAGACGCTGGCCAGCGACCCGACGCTGCCCGAACGTTTCCGGCTGGACACCGTGGTCACCGCCGTCGATGCCGTGAACGGCGCGGCAACGCTGGACGCCCAGCCCGAGGCGGTGAAACAGGCTGCGCTGGCCGACCGCATCGTGCTGACCAAGACCGATCTGGCCGACGCCGGAACCGTCGCCGCGCTGAAGGAGCGCCTGTATCGCTTGAACCCCGGCGCGCGTCAGGTCGAGGCACAGCACCACGACGTGATGACGCTGCTGGACGCGACGCCGTTCGACCCCGCCACCAAAAGCGCCGATGTGCGCGCCTGGCTGAACGCCGAAGCGTGGCAGGAACGCGATCATCACCATCATCATCACGGCCACCACCGCGAGCATCATCACGATCCGTCACGCCACGATGCGCAGATCCACTCGTTCTGTCTGACCTTCGAAGACCCGTTGCCGTGGCAGGGGCTGTCCACGTGGCTCAACATGCTGATCGTCACGCGTGGCGCCGACCTGCTGCGCGTGAAAGGCATTCTGCATCTGGACACGGAAACACGCCCGGTGGTGATCCACGGCGTGCAGCATCTGTTTCATCCGCCGGCGCTGCTCGACGCCTGGCCCGAAGGCGATCCGCGTACCTCGCGCATCGTTTTCATCGTGCGCAACATCTCGCGCGCCACCATCGAGGACAGTCTGAACGCCTTTCTGCAAGCCAGCCGCGACGAGGTTGCCTGACCTGCCATAAAGAAGCGCGGGGCAGCGGTGTCCTCTCCCGCCGCCCCGCGTGTCGCAGCCGTTTCCTGAGGCTAACCGGCTGCTTTGCTGTCGACCGCCACGAAAATCGCCGCCCCGTCGCGCATCACCCGCAAGGCGACGCTGCCGCCATTGCCGATCGCCGCGCGGATCTCGCGCACCGCATCGTCCGGCGATGCCACCGGCTTCGCGCCCACCGCGACGATCAGGTCCCCGGCCCGCAATCCGGCTTCATCGGCCGGAGACCCCGACACGACCTGCCCGATCACCGCGCCGGACTGGGTATCGCTCAGTCCCAGAGCCCGGCGGACCTGCGGGGTCAGCGGCGTCAGCGCCACGCCGATACGGCCACTGTTGGCTTCCTCTCCGCCAGCGTTCGCCTGCTGCGCATCGGGCGGTTCGACCACCGTCGCGGTCACTTCCATGGTGCGGCCGTCGCGCAGGATGCCGATCCGTGTCGCCTGCCCGGGGCGGATATCGGCCACGGCGCGCGCCAGATCGCGCGCATCCTTCATCGTGGCGCCGTTGACGCTGGTGATCACATCACCCGGGCGAATGCCCGCCAGCGCCGCCGGCCCCTTGTCGCTGACATCGGCGACCAGCGCGCCGCCCGCCTGCGGCAGATGCAGCGCCGAGGCCATCGCCTGATCGACCGGCTGCGTCGTCACGCCGAGAAAACCGCGCTCCACCCTGCCGCTCTGCTGCAACTGCGCGACAACTTTCGCAACCATGTTCGACGGCACGGCAAAACCGATCCCGATCGACCCGCCGTTCGGGCTGAAGATCGCGGTGTTCACGCCGATCACCTTGCCGTCCTGCGAAAACAACGGTCCGCCGGAATTTCCGCGGTTGATCGGCGCATCGACCTGAATGAAATCGTCATACGGACCCTGGCCGATGCTGCGCCCGCGCGCCGACACCACGCCCGCCGTCACCGTACCGCCCAGGCCATAGGGATTGCCGACCGCAACCACCCAGTCGCCCGGTTCGGCCCGGTCGGAATCGCCCAGCGCCACGTAGGGCAACGGGCCGCCGGCATCGATCTTCAGCAGCGCGATGTCGGTGCGCGGATCGCGGCCCACCACGCGCGCCGGCAATGTGCGCCCGTCGTCGAGTGTTACCGTGATGCGGCGCGCGCCATCGACCACATGGTTGTTGGTGACGATGTGCCCGGCCTCGTCGATGATGAACCCCGAACCGAGCCCGCGTACCAGCCGGCCTTCCTCGCGCGACGGCCCTGGACGGCCGAACAGCGTATTGCCGCCTTCATTGGGCAGAACCTCGCTGCTGGTGATGGTCACCACCGCCGCCTTCACATGCCGCACCAGATCGGAAAAACCGTTGGGCTGTGTGGGAACGACCGTCGGCGCCAGGGGCGGCGCAGCGATCGCCTGCGGCAGTCCCGCCAAAACCGAGCTTCCAAGCAGAACGCTCAACAGAACGGCGCGGGTTTTCGGTCTGAATGTCACTGCGGGAAACTCCTCTGGTTCGACTGTTTCCACACCGTAAATAGAACAAGCTGGAGACAGGCCTACCGAAAGCTGACAATTTTGTCAGCGAGTGTTTTCCGCCGAAAAGGCCGGAATTCAAGCAGCCGGATTTGCCAACGCGGACATCTCTTCGAATTGCAGCGTGATGCATAACCCCGGCGCGGCGTCGGACAGAACCGGCTCGGCCCCGTGCAACCGCGCGATCGCCGCGATCAGCGCCAGGCCGAGGCCGCTGCCCGGCGTGCCTCGGCTTCGGTCCAGGCGCACAAAACGCTTCAGCACGCGCGCGCGGTCTTCCTCGGGGATACCCGGGCCGTCGTCGGCGACCCGCAGTGTGCCCGGCGGCTCCAGCGTGACGCGGATATTGCCGCCGCCATGATGCAGTGCATTCTCGATCAGGTTCGCCAGCATCTGGCGCAGCAGCGCCACATCGCCGGCGATCCACACATCCGGTGCGATCGCGACATGCAGCGTCTTCCCCACATCCTCGGCCATCGCCGTGTAGATGTCCGCCATATCGCGCACCAGGGTCGACAGATTCACCCGCGCCACCGGTCTTTCGGCACGCGCCTCGAGCTGCGCGATCCGCAGCAAGGCTGCGAAAGTGTCCAGCACCGTATCCAGTTCGTCGATCGAAGCGGCAAAGGTCTTCGCATCGGCGGCCGTCTCGCGCGGCTGCGTTTGTGCCAGCTCCAGACGCTGACGCAATCGTGCCAGCGGGCTGCGCAGATCGTGCGCGATATCGTCGGTGACCTGCCGCAGCCCCGCCATCAGTTGTTCGATGCGCGCCAGCATGGCATTGATCGTCGTGCCCAGCCGGTCGAATTCATCCGCGCTGCGCCCGACCGGCAGACGCCGCGACAGATCGCCTGCCATGATCGCCGATGCCGCGCCTGAAATCGCACGCAATCGCCGTTCCGTCCGCCATGCCATCCACACGCCGAACAGCGGCGCGATCACCAGCGCCGCCGCGCCGGCCAGCAACAGGCTCTGCAGCAATGTCGACGCCGTATCCAGCACCGCGCGCATCTGTGCGGCGACGACCAGATTGAGCCCCCCCGGCACGATGATCCCCAGCGCCCGCAACTGCCCGGCGGCACGATCTTCGAGCGTGTCGGCCCCCTGCAACGGGGCGGGCAGGTTCAGGCGCGCGCCCGAAATATACCGCCCGTCCAGCGTCTGCAGCGTCGCCACCATCGCCGATCCGGGGACCAGTTCGCCATGGCGCGCCACCTCGGCCGCCAGTCCGGTGGCGCCGCGCAGCCGCCAGACGATCAGCAGTTTCTCCGCCTCGCTGCGGATCGCGATTTCCAGACTCTGGTGCAGCACGGTCTCGCTGCGCCAGTAGCCGAACGCCAGCCCCGCCGCCGTCACCGCCAGCACCACGGCGGACGCCGCCAGCGCGGTGCGCAGCGCGAAGCTGCGGAACAGTTCAGCCAGCCGTGCCAAAAACGTACCCCGCGCCGCGCACCGTCTGGATCAGCGCCGGAGCTCCTTCGAATTCGATCTTCCTGCGCAGGCGGCTGACATGCACCTCGACGATATTGGTGCTGGGGTCGAAATTGAAATCCCAGACCTTTTCCAGCAGCATCGTCTTGGTCTGCACCTCGCCCGGATGGCGCATGAAATACTCCAGCAGCCGCCATTCCGTCGGCTGCAGGTCGATCACCCTATCGCCCCGGCGCACCACGCGCCGCAGCAGGTCCATTTCGATATCCGCGACGCGCAGACTGCTGGCTTCCATACTGCCGGCCGGGCGGCGGGCCAGCGCCGCGATCCGGGCGCGCAATTCGCTGAAGGCGAATGGCTTGGCAAGATAATCGTCGGCGCCGGCATCCAGCCCCTCGACCCGGCGCTCGACATCGGCCAGCGCCGTCAGCAGCAGAATCGGTGTGTCAATACCGGAGGCACGTAACGTGCGCACGATCGTCACCCCGTCCGGGCCGGGCAGCATCCGGTCGCTGACGATCACGTCGTAGGATTCGCTGGCAGCCATGAACAGGCCGTCCTTGCCGTTGCGCGCCACGTCCAGTACGTGCCCCGCTTCTTTCAACCCTTGCGTAACATAATCGGCCGTGGCCTTGTCGTCTTCGATCAGCAGAATCCGCATGGCCGAAATTTACATCGATTACACCTATTCCGCCATGCAAAGCTGCCAACACCCCCCCCCAGGCCCCCTCGGCCCTTGCACTTGGCCGCCGGGTTGCGCATTTTGGTCCTGAAACCTTTTCATAGCGGATGGATTGACAAGCATGGATAATGTCGCAGAAGCCCGGCGGATCAGACTGTATGCCCCGGAAGACTTCGCTGGCATGCGGGCTGCCGGGCAACTGGCCGCCGCGACGCTCGACCATGTGACCGCGTTCGTGAAACCGGGCGTTACGACCGAGACGCTCAATCAGGTCTGCCATGACTTCATGACCGCGCACGGCGCGGTCCCGGCGACGCTGAATTATCGCGGCTATCCGAAATCCTGCTGTATCTCGATCAACCATGTCGTCTGTCACGGCATTCCGGGTGAACGGGTGCTGGAGGACGGCGACATCCTGAACATCGACGTCACCGTCATCCTGAACGGCTGGTTCGGCGACACCAGCCGCATGTATGTGGCCGGCACGCCCTCGACCAAGGCGGCGCGGCTGATCGACGTCACCTATGAAGCGCTGATGCTCGGTCTGGCCGAGGTCAAACCGGGAGCGCATCTGGGCGATATCGGCGCGGCGATCCAGAAATACGTCGAAACGCACCGTTACACGGTGGTGCGCGATTTCTGCGGCCACGGCATCGGCCGTAAATTCCACGAACCGCCGAACGTGCTGCATTTCGGCCGCAAGGGTGATGGGGCGGAACTGCGCCCGGGCATGTTCTTCACCATCGAGCCGATGGTGAATGCCGGCCGCCCGGATGTAAAAATCCTCGACGACGGCTGGACCGCGGTGACCCGGGACCGCAGCCTGTCGGCGCAGTTCGAACACATGCTCGGCGTTACCGAAACGGGATGCGAGATCTTTACCCTCTCTCCGGCCGGGTATACCAAACCGCCCTACACGGCATAGGCGGAAACGGCGGCAGCGCAATGACAGATAGTCCGCGCCCCATACCCGAGAATGGTTTCCTGTTCGCGGACAATCCCGCGCCGCAGCCCCGCCCCGCCGCGCCGGCGGGTTCGGCCGGACACCGCGCCCGCGTGCGCGAACGGTTGCTGACCGCAGGCCCGAACGCTCTGGCCGAGCACGAACTGATCGAGATGATCCTGTTCACCGCCCTGCCGCGGCGTGACACCAAGACGATCGCCAAGGCGCTGCTGACGCGGTTCGGCAGCTTCGCAAAAGTCATCACCGCGCCGGTCAACGAACTGCTGGGGATCGACGGTCTCGGCGAAGCCGGCGCGGCATCGCTGAAAACCGTGCAGGCGGCGGCGACCAGACTGCTGCAGGCCGACCTGCACGACACCCCCGTGCTGGCGAGCTGGGACGCGCTGATCGCCTATCTGACCGGCGCGCTGGCACGTGAACGCACCGAACAGCTGCGCGTGCTGTTTCTGGACAGCAAAAACCGGCTGCTGGCCGACAAGGTGCTGGGCCAGGGGACGATCAACCATACCCCCACCTACCCGCGCGAGATCGTCAAGGAAGCGCTGGCCCTGCATGCCACGTCGCTGATTCTGGTGCACAACCACCCGTCGGGCGACCCGACCCCGTCCGCCGCCGACATCCAGACCACCCGCGATATCCAGCGCGCCTGCACGCCGCTGGACATTCTGCTGCACGATCACATCATCATGGGCAACGGCGCCTGGACGTCGATGAAGCGCGAGAAGCTGTTCTAGGCCCGCGCCATGTTGCCCAGCACACTGATCCTGCCCCCCCTAGCGGGCCAGAATCCAGGTGTTCCCCAGACAGAAAAATATGTTGCAGGCCTGCAAAGTACTGGGTCAGGACACAATCAACCATCGGGATGCGGCGCCCGTGGACATAGGCAGGGACAGAGGATAGTCGCGCTGCCTCTCGACATTTTTCGGCATGGTCCGATAGTCTCTTCCCTTCAGACGCAGTGGAAGAAGAGCTATGAGCGAAACCACGCACGCCAAGGGGCGGTGCCTTTGCGGTGCTGTCGAAATCGAAGCAAAAACGGTCAATCCTCGGATGCACGCCTGCCATTGCGGCATGTGCCGGAAATGGGGCAGCGGCGGACCGTTTCTCGCGCTTTCCTGCGGCGCGGATATTGCGTTCGAGGGCGAAGAAAATATCTCGGTCTACGAGTCCTCCGCATGGGCCGAACGTGGTTTCTGCGGCAAATGCGGCACGCACCTGTTCTACAGGATTAAAGAAACAATGAATTACGAAGTGCCTGTCGGCGTTTTCGACGACATCTCCGGCATCACCTTCGAGCAGCAGATATGCATCGACAGAAAGCCCGACTATTACGATTTCGCCGACCGGACGACAAAACTGACTGAAGCGGAAACCTTCGCAATGTTCGCCAGTCAGCAAGAGGAACAAAACAGCTAAAGGCGCCTTGTCCGGTTTCTTCGAACAGGCTCCCAAAAGTCTCACGAAGATATCCGGCTTTGCGTCAGCCGTTCAACCGCCGGAACACCGTGCCTCAGCTCCTAATACTCTAGACGTGTGCCAGCGCAGCGCGGATTTCCGCCGCCGCTTCCTCGACCATCGCCGCCGTCACATCCAGATGTGTGCAGGCGCGCGCCATGTTGCCCAGCACGCTGATCCAGATCCCCTTGCGGGCCAGCACATCGGCCAGCGCCGCGGGCGCCATGCCTGCCGCATCGGTTTCGAAAAACACCAGATTCGTATCGGGTTCGACCACCTTCATGCCCGGAATCTGCGCCAGATGCCGGGCCAGAGTTTTGGCGTTCGCATGATCCTCGGCCAGACGGTCGATGTTGTGGTCCAGCGCATAGATGCACGCCGCAGCGCTCAGCCCCGCCTGACGCAACGATCCGCCCATACGCTGCTTCCAGCGCCAGCTTGCGTCGATGAAGGCGCGCGAACCGACCATCACCGCGCCGAGCGGCGCCCCCATCCCCTTGGTGAAGTCCAGCCATACGCTGTCGTACGGCGCCACCATGTCCTTCACCGGCACGTTACTCGCCACGCAGGCGTTCATCAGCCGTGCGCCGTCCATATGCGTGGCCAGACCGGCATCGCGCGCCACCCGCGCCACCGCATTCAACTGCGCCAGCGGCCACACCGCGCCGCCGCCCAGATTGGCGGTCTGCTCGACCTCGAGCAATGTCTGCGGCGCGGCATAGCGGCCGGGCGGGCGGATCGCTTCGCGCACCGCCTCGGGCGTGAACATGCCGCGCGGGCCGTCCAGCGCGCAGATCGCCGCGCCGGCATTCGCCCACGGGCCACCACCTTCGCTGGTCGCAATATGCGCCGAGCGATGCGCGATGATCTCGTCGCCCGGGCGGCAGTGCACGCGGATGGCGATCTGGTTGCACATCGTGCCGGACGGCATGAACACCGCGGCTTCCTTGCCGAACATGTCCGCCATGCGGTCACACAGTTCATTCACGGTGGGGTCGTCGCCGTGCTGTTCATCGCCGACTTCCGCCGCCATCATCGCTTCTTTCATGGCACGCGACGGTTTGGTCTGGGTGTCGGAAAACAGATTGATGCGCGGTTTCGGCAGCGACGGGTCGATGCGCTGTGGCGTGAATACGAACGTGCCGGACGTCTGAACCATGAGATCTGCCTGTGCCGTTTCAAGTCAGGCCCAAACAAAGCAGCCCCGCGCCCGCCTGGCTAGAGCAGATCGTGATCGGGTGGGATCACCCGGTCACGTGAAGATGTCCGGCAGACAAAGACCGAGAGCATTTCCCGTGAACCAGAGTAAACGGGAAATGCTCTCGGTGGCTGGTTCTAAAAACTTCCGGAATGAATCGGGGGCGCATCTCTTCCCGACGTCTCTTTTCACGGAGATACCGACGGCAATATACTGCGCCGCTGCCTCCTGCTTTCGGGCAGAGTGGTAACGCGGTGTCGCGCTGTTGGCTAAGCGACACCCATCTTTGACATAGTTTTTTGAAAACAAATTTATGCTGGCAAAAGAACAAGACATCTCTGGTTTTGAAGAGCCGAGCGAAACCGAACTGAACACCGTCAGCGGTAGCGGATATTACTATCCATACTACCCGTTCACGATCCATCCGGGGCTGCCCTCGATCTTCACCACCCCCTACCCTTATTTCCTTTATCCTAATCGCACCGGGGCATAACCGGGACCATTACGAACGGCGGGCTCTGCGCCTGCCGTTCCGTCATCCGGAAGAGTTCAGCCCTGCCACGATGCCGGCAATTCCGTTGCCGGATCGCCGAGATCCCACCACAACCCGGCATAGGCCGCGATCCCTTCGCGCGCCGCGGGTTTCAGCAGATGCTCGTCCGGCCCGTGCTGCTTGCAGCCGTTATAGCTATGCGGCACCCAGACCAGCGGCACATGCAGATTGTCCACGAACACATCGCCGGGCAGCCCACCGGACGAACTCGGAATGATCTGCACCTTGCGGTCCAGAGTCTTTTCCATGCTGCGCGCCGCCCACTGCACCCACGGATGCGCAGGGTCGGTGCGCGATGCCGGCATGCGCAGACCGGCGTTTTCGATCTTGACGATCTGAAAGCCCTCGGCGTCCAGATGCTTGCGCAGCGCGGGCAGAAACACGGCGGGATCGGTGTCGACCGTATAGCGGATCTGGCAATGCGCGCGCGCATGCGGCGCCACCGCATTGACCGGATTTTCCGGACGGCCCGCGACCATCGCCAGAACGATGAAGCTGTTCCAGCCGTAGATCTTCTCGGCGCTGCTCAGGCCGGGTTCGCCCCAGTTCGCATCGATCGTCGCCGCCTCGCCGCCGCCGCCGACCGGGCAGCCTTCCAGCACCTTGCGCACAGCGGGCGGCACGGCATTCGGCAGCCAGTCGCGCACCAGAATCTTTCCATTGCGGTCGCAGATCGCCGCCAACGCATGCGCCAGCACGATCGCCGGATCGGTGGTCAGCCCGCCCCAATGCCCCGAATGCACGCCGCCCGGACGCAGATCGACCACCAGATCGAAGTGATACGTGCCGCGCGTGCCGACCGCGATGGTCGGCAGATCGGGCGTCACGCGCGGGCCGTCGCTGGCGATCAGCACATCGGCTTTCAACGCCGCCGCGTTCTGCCGCACGAATGCGTAGAGGCCCTGCGAGCCGCGCTCTTCCGCCGTTTCCAGCACCAGCTTCACGTTGAAGCCCAGCTTGCCGTTGCGCGCCGCGATCACCTGTTCCAGCGTCGACAGCACGATCGCGTGCTGGCCTTTGTTGTCCGCGCTGCCGCGACCGTACCACAGATCGCCCTCCTCGGTCAGCGTCCATGGGTCGAGGCCTTTGCGCCACTGGTCTTCCAGACCACGCACCGTGTCGCCATGACCATAGGTGATCACCGTCGGCCGCGACGCATCTTCCATGCGTTCGGCGGTCAGGATCGGGCCGAACCCCGGCGCCGGATTGGCATGCACCGCGGTCGTGAAACCCATCGTGCGCAACCACGGCGCAATGACATCACCCAGATAGCGTTTCAGATCCGCCTCGTGCCCCGGATCCTGCGACGTGCTGCGCACCGCGATCCATTCGGCAAGGCGCTGTCTGAAGCCGCCGTTATCGAAAAAACCGGTCGCGCGCGCGATTGCGGCCTCACGGGTGGACATGCGGGATCCTCCGGGTTGCGGGTCAGCGTGTCGTGCTGGCGGCGGAAACACCACCGCCGCTGCCGGTTTCCTCGGTCGCCGACATGACGACCCAGGCGGCTGCCGCGGCGATCGTTCCGCCCACTGCCGCGACATCGCGACGGGACAGAAAATCCAGCCCGCTACGACCGCGACGTTCCTGGCTGGCATATCCGCGCGGCAGGCCCTCGGCCGCGCCCCAGTGCCGCGCCGGCATCCGGGCCGGTTCCTGGGTTTCCATGGCCGCGCTGGCCGCAGAAGGAACGACGATGCGGCTGGGAAACGCCGCGCCGGGCGCGACCGCAACATCCTGCGCCATCGCCGCTGTCGCCCCGGCGCCCAGAAGGGCTACCGACAGGACAAAATTCTTTATGCACATGCCGCGACAGTAGCAACATTCTTGAAATTTGCGCAATCCGCTCCCAATCCGGAACATATGTGCGATGCTCGCGCACATGCACGCATCTTCCTTCCCGCTGCCGCTGATCTGCCTCGCCGCCGCGCTGCTGGCATGGCCCGCGTTCTATAACGGATATCCGCTGGTCTTTGCGGATACCGGCACGTATCTGACCCAGGCGCTGCGCTGGTACGTGGGCTGGGACAGGCCGCCTTTCTACAGCCTGCTGATCCGCCCGCTGCATATGGCGTGGAGCACCTGGCCGATCGTCGCCGCGCAGGCCCTGCTGACGGCGCATCTGCTGTATCTGGCCGTTCGCACGCTGACCGGGCATACACCCGCGTGGCTGTATCTGGGCATCATCGCGGCGCTGTGCATCGGCACCGATGCGCCGTGGGTGGTAAGCCAATTGATCCCCGACGTTTTTACACCCTTGCTGGTGATCGCCCTCTGTCTGCTGATGCTGGCGCCGGAGCGGCTGCACCGCTGGGAAAAAGTCTGGCTGTTCCTCCTGACGACGATGGCGATCGCCGTGCACACCACGCATCTGCCGCTGGCGCTGGGGCTGCTGATCGTGCTGACGGTGTTGCAGCGCCTGCACGCGCATACTTGGCCTCTGCTGCGCGTAACCGTTCTGCTGCTGCCCGCCCTGCTGGCCGCGGCGGGCTGGGTGGCGGTGAACGCCGCCGCGCATGGACGGGCGGCGCTGTCACCGTTCGGCAATGTGTTTCTACTGGCCCGGGTGATCTTCGACGGGCCCGGCCTGCGCTATCTGCAATCCGCCTGCCCCGAGGCCGGGTACCGTTTGTGCCCCTATGTGGCGGATATCCGCACATCGTCGGACCATTTCCTGTGGCAGCCGGACAGCCCGCTGCACCGGGCGGGCGGGCCGAAGCTGGTCTCGGAAGAGGCCGGCGCGATCATCGCCGGCGCCATCCGCGCCGAACCGTGGACGCAGGCGCGTGCCTCGGCCGCCAACGCCTGGGCGCAGTTCTGGCGCTTTCAGTCGGGCGACGGCACCGAAGCGGTGCGCGAGGACGAAAGCGTATCGCAGGCCATCGCCACCTATTTCCCGGCGCGCGAATACGCCGCCTTTCGCGCCTCGCGGCAGAACACGGCGCAACTGCATCTGCTGGACGACCTGAAGCCGCTCCATACCTGGGTCGCCGCGCTGGGACTGCTGGCGACGCTGGTCATGGCGATCGGCCGGTGGCACACCGCTGCCGGCCTGTTCTGTGCTGCCGTCCTGCTGGCGCTGATCGGCAACGCCATCCTGACCGGGGCGCTTTCTGCCCTGCACGACCGCTATCAGGCGCGGCTGGTCTGGCTGGCCGTCATTGCGCCGGTGCTGGCGTTCTACGCCGCCCCTGCCGCGCACCGACGGCGAAAGTGATCAGTCAACGCTGCAAACACCACGGATCTGGGCGCGCAGTTCCCCGTAATCCGCGACGAAGCGGCGCAGTACGGCATCCGCAGGTAGCGCGGCCAGCTCGTCCGCCGCGCGCGCTTGGTCGGCGCGGCTGTACGGCACCACCGCCAGACACGCAGGGTCAGAAGGTGCCGTCGCGCAGCCGGCGTTCAGCGCCATCGGCACGAAAAGCAGCGCCAGCACGATCTGCCGCATTTTTCACCTCGATCGTTCTTTCCAGGTTTTCAAGCCGCGCCGCGTCGTATCCGTTGCGGCGCGCCCGGCCGAGCAAAAGGGCCAGTATCGTCAATCCGGCCAATACGGCCGACGCCAAACCGCCCGCGCGGGTGGTGAGCCAGGCCATCATGCGCGCCCCGCCGACCGCCAGAAGATCAACGCGGCGCCGGCCACGACACCGATCAGCCCCAGTGCAACGGCGGGATGGATATCCCGCAGGGCGGCAACCAATGGTGTCAGCGCGCCTGCATGTTCGGCCAGCGTGGCAATCACCCCCGTTGCCAGCACGCCGCCAGCGGCGCCGACCGTCGGGCCAGCGGGTACGCGCACCGGGGCGGCGCCGACATGGCCGGACGCCACGAATGCGCCGCGCACCCACAAGCCGCTTTCCGCCGCACGACGGTTCACCAGCCCCTGCACCACGCGTCCGCCGGCCCGGGTCCAGCGCGCCAGTTCCCCAGACACCGCTTCGTAGTCGCCGGCGTTGAGCTTGCGCAGCAAGGTCGAGCGCGCGAACGCATCCTGCCCGACGTTGAATACAAACGACGTCAATGCCCCGAAGCGATTGTCGGTCAGTGGCACATGCACCAGCCGTTCGACCGTCTCCTCGGCTGCGCGCAAATCGGCCAGCAGCAGGCGCAACGCCTCGTCCTCGGTGATCGTGTCGCCCGGCTTCACGCCTGCCGTATGGCCGTAGCCGATCGTCCAGACACCGGCCGCGCATTGATAGGCGGACAGCCGCAATCCTTCCCAGCGCTTGATCAGCGCGAGGCTTTCAGCATCGATGCGTCTCATGTTTTTCCTTTATTTATCGATTGTTACGCGTATTTTTTCGATTGCAATATCAAACGCAGCATCGATGAAGCGCGGCCCGACATAGGCAACGCAGACGATCACCGCCATTTCCGGAAACGGCGACAGGTTGAACCAGTCCGCCACCCCCTTGCCGATCGCCCCCATGCCAATGGCGATGGGAATCTCCCACAACAATCCCCAGCCGAAGCGGCGCCGGTCAACGCGCGCCAGGAACAGCAAACGCCCGAGCAGCCCGATCAGACCGGAGATGCCCAGCTCGACGAACTCTCTTTGGTGATGCGGCATCCGAATTCATCCAATAAAAAAACCGCCCCGGAAGGGGCGGTTGTGAGTGTCGCTCTGCAAAGCCTGCCATGCGGGCAGCACAAAGCATGATCTCAGCGTATTATAGGAATATTTTCAAATAATGCAACCGGAAAATACGGCCGATCGCCCGTCACACTGCCGGGATTTCCTTCGCGATATACGGCGGCAACTGGAAAGACGCCATCTGCACGCCGGGGCTCCAGTATTTCTGGCCCGACAATCCCGCTGCCGCTGCGCGCCGCGCGATCTCGTCCACCGGCACGTCGCGCAGGCCCGGCACTTTCGCGGCCCAGCCCAGCGTCATGAAACCGCCGACATAGGTCGGCACCGCCACCACATAGGCCGAAACATCCGGAAAAAACCGCGCGCGCCGCGCACTGGTCACGCGCAGTTCGTCGGCCTGCATGAACGGCACGCCGCACTGGTTCACCACCACGCCGCGCGGGGTCAGGATACGTGCGCAGTTGCGGTAGAATTCGTCGGTGAACAGCGCCTCGCCCACACCGACCGGGTCGGTGCTGTCGACGATGATCACGTCGACCGACGCATCCTCCGCTTTCGCCACATAATCCACCCCATCGCCGACGATCACCCGGGCACGCGGGTCGTTCCAGGCATCCCCGGCGATATCCGGCAGAAATTCACGGGCCAGCCGGATCACCTCGCCGTCGATCTCGACCATCACGGCACGCTGCACGGTCTTATGTTCCAGCACACGGCGCAGCACACCACCGTCGCCGGCCCCGATGATCAGCACGCTTTTCGCATCGCCATGGGCGAGCAGCGGCACATGGGCGATCATCTCCTGATAGGTGAATTCATCGGCTTCGGTGATCTGCGTTATGCCGTCCAGCATCAGCACACGGCCATGTGTGTCCGTCTCGACCACCACGATGTCCTGAAACGGCGACGTCACCCGCGCCAGTTCACGCTTGACCAGAAAACGCTGGCTCCAGCCCGGATACAGGGTTTCGCTCAGCCAGTTGTCTGCATTCATCACATCACGCCCCATAAACACGCAGGCGCGGACCTTGACGATCCGCGCCCCAACCATTCACCGCTACGCGTGATTAGACGACCAGACCGCGCCGGTTTTCCGCCACCTGAACATGATCGGGACGGAAAGCGTCCTTGATCATCGGCAGCGTGTCGTACGGGTTGCAGGCGCCGCACATGAATACGTCGATCGCGGCGTAATTCCGTTCAGGCCAGGTGTGAATCGAGATATGGCTTTCCGCCAGCACCACCACGCCCGACACCCCGCCGTTCGGCTGGAAGTGGTGAAAATGGCTGTGCAGGATCGTAGCCCCGGCCTTGATCGCGGACTCGCGCAACGAGGCATCGATATGCTCGGGTTCATCCAGACGCGAAGCGCCCCACAGATCGATCAGAAGATGCGTTCCGGCAAATCGGACGCCATCTTTCTCGACGTAATAATCCTTCTGCTCTTCAATGGTCGAAGCAGCAGCGGCGATCGTCTGGTTCTTGCTCGGAAATTCCGAGACCATCCCCAGCTTGGCGAGAGCGTTCATCGCGTCCCCCTGTCAAACCAGTAGACGGCCTTCGGGCAGATGCCCCGTGGCCAATGGCGCGGAAAATGCTGCGCCTTCCCCCCCCTTGCAAGAGGAATTCCGCATTACCGTAAAAAATAAATTCCACGCCACCCGAAAACCACACCATACCGCCCTTTTCAGGGCCGCTGCAGCAGGCCCCCCAGCGCGTCCGGCGCGGCCCGCGCCAGCTCGATCTCCCGCGCCAGACGCGGCAGGTCCGCCAGAGAATTGATGTCCTTTGCCGTCAGCACGTGGAATATGTCGCTCAGCGGGCCATCGGCAAAACGCGAACCATTCTGATCCCGCAACTGCTGCAGCGTAGCCGAATCACCCGCCATCGCCGCCGCAACCGCCTGGCGCAGCAGCAAGCGGCGGGCGTTTTCATCCAGCGTGCCGGACGCCGGAATGGTGCGTGCCGCCAGCCCGGCCAGCACTTCGCCGGCTTCCTTCCAGTTGCCCATCTGCGCCAGGGTGGTCGCCCGCAACGAGTCCGCCGCATCCCCGCCCAGTTCGGCCAGCAGGACGAGCGCCCGCTCTCTGTTGCCACGTGCCAGTTCCGCCTTGGCCGAAGCCAGCGCCCGGGTCTGCTGCAGCTCTTCCGGCAAACTTACCCCTGCCGGAGGAACGGATTTGGCCAGCGCGGCCAGCGCTGCCGCACCGTCACCCTCGTGAATCTGGATCTCGGCCAGACGGACCCCCAGACGCGCACGTTCGACGGAGTCGGTGCTGCCCTGCATGATCTGGTCCAGCACGGCGGCGGCACGCGCCGGCAGATCGAGTGCAATCAGCTTGTCCGCCAGTATATTGGCCAGCCGGGTTCCGGCTTCGCCGCTGGGCAGGGCATCGGCATTGCGCTCCATGGTCGAGACGAACACCATCGGCGGAATCCTGTCGGCCTGCCCGTCGGCAGCCATCGCCGTCATCACCGCCGTCAGCTTGCCGCGCAGCATCGCCGCGTCATCCGGAAATGCATCGATCGCTTCGCGCAGCATCGCGATCGCCGCCGGAAAATTACCCGCCTGGCTGCGAAGTTCGGCGATGCGCTCGCGGATGTCGCGCTCGATGGCGTCGCCGCGCCATGCGGCCAGCCGCATCTCGAGCTGGTCGGCCGCCTCGCGCGGGCCAATTTCACGCGATGTCAGGCGCAGCTCCACCAGACGCCGCCAGGCCCGCACGCTGTTCAGCCGGTCGCGTCCCAGCACCAGCGCGTCGTACGCCGCCATAGCCCCGGCGATGTCCCCCGTGGCTTCCATTTCCATCGCCCGCGCCAGCCCCAGTTCCGGCATGTTCCGCATATTGCTCAGCAGCTTATGGGCCAGCGGCTGTTGCCCTGCGTCGATCAGCGCCTCGACCACGACGGGCGCCAGACGGCGGCGCAGGTTATCCGGATAGGCCAGGATGACCGGCGCTCCCGCCTGCAGGGCGGTTGCGACATCCGCCGGTTTCTGACCCAGCCGCAGGGCGCGCAAGGATTGCCACAGGGCAACTTCATCACTTGTCCCCAGCCCCGGTTTGGTCAGGTCGTCCGCGTCCTCGACGCGATCGGCCAGAACGGCTGCGACAGAGGACATCAGCCGTGCCTCCTGCGTCTGCGCCAGATGCGGATCTTCGGACGCCAGCAGCCGCATCACCGCCTGCGCTTCCACCCCCAGACCCAGCGAAAGCAGCGTGCGCGCCGTATTCAGCCGCGAAGACCCGCGGGCCAGCGGCGGAACAGACGCCGCCTCCGCGAGGTGGTTCTTCAACTGCGCCAGCAATCCATCCAGTTCGCCATGGGGCAGATCCATCACGCGCGTCGCTTCGGCAATCTCGTCCGGGACTTCGGCCTCGGGCGACAGAGCCAGCCGATTGTCGCCCGGCATGGCGGGTCCGATCACGAAGCCGTTGCCGCCGACCCGCATCGATACATTGTCCGACAGCGCCAGCACCACGACACCGCGCGCCGAAGGCAGCACCGAGAACTGAGCGAAATCGCGCCGCAGCGATATGCCCGAGGCGGCGTTCCGCAGCGTCCCGACCAACAGGTTTCCCCCCGTTTCAGGGTCGGCCACCACAACGACGCGACTTGCACCGACAGCGGGAATGTTCAACCGGCCGCTGGGGACATCGATCTGTGGCGCAACGGCCAGCGCTGGGGCGTTCCCGGTCCCGCCTATCCGCCATCCGGCCTGGGTGCGCAAAATATTCGGAGCGCCAGAATTGCCAAGCGGCAGACGGATGGTCAGCGTATCGCCCGTGTTTTGCACCGTCCCCCCCGGCGGCAAAGCTGCCGGGGTATCCAGACGTCCGCCGGGAAATACCAGCCAATATGCACCACCACGTTCAAACACGGCAGCGCCGCCGTCGTCCTCCGCCTTGACGATCAAGGGCGGGGGCAACGTTGCGGACTGGCGCGGCGGGGTTTCCTGCGATGGCGCGGATGACGGTGAACGCATCGTCCGCGGCACAGGCGATGCCTCCGCGGCGGGAGTTGGCGCCGGTTCCGTCCGCGCGACAGACGCAGGCGGCTCAGTCGATGGTGTGGGCGCGCCTTGTGAGGATGCGGCTTCTGGCGGCGCAACGGCTGGCGGCGTTGGGGCTAAAGGTACAGGCGTCGTCTGCGCCGACGTCGATGGTGCGGTTTCCGCCGGTGTGACGGCGGGCGGCGCTGGCGGCGACGCTGTCGGTGTGGATGGTGACGACACTGTTTCCATCGGCGCGGCTGCCGGTGATGTGGCGGGCGCGGTTTGCGCAGCAGGCGATGTCGCAGCATCTGCCGACGCGGCGGCCGGCAACGATGGCGCCAAAGATGTCGGCGCGGTCGGTGTGGAGGGCGATGGCGCGGTTTCCGACGGCGCAGCAGTGGGTGGCGCAGAAGCCGACGGCACGGACGCGCCCGGTGTGGAAGGCGATGGCGCGGTTTCCGGCGGCGCAGCTGCGGGTGGCGCAGAGGCCGGCGGCGCGGGCGCGGCCGGTGCGGAAGATGGTAATGCCGTTTCCGGCGGCGCGGCAGTGGGTGGCGCAGAGGCCGACGGTACGGGCGCGTCCGGTGTGGAAGACGATAATGCCGTTTCCGGCGACGCGGTGGTGGGTGACGCAGGCGCCGACGGCGCGGACGTTGTTCGCGCAGAGGACGATGCCGCGGCGTCTGCCTGCGCGATGGCGTTATTTCCTTCCTGTGCAACGCCTGCTGCGGCACGGTCGTTTGTCCGCGCCGCACGTCTTCCTTCCGGCGCTTGGGAAACAGGATCGGAAATATCGATCACAATGCGATTGCCAAGCCGGTAATGCCGGAAAGATGCCCCCGGTGCCAGCGTGATGGCGGCCGTCCCCGCCCCACCGGCCACCGAACGCACATTGCGCGGCAGGCCGCGCCCGCGCAGCGATGGAATGAGCGCATCGACACCGAACTCGATCAGCACACGGCCGGAGGATTCGGTGATCTGATATTCGGTCATCTGCGGCCAGTCGAAGACCAGCCGCCCAAAACCGCTATGGCTGCCGGCGCGCACCCGTGGCGGCACGGACGGCGCGGCCTGCACCTGCGCAGCCGGCGGCTGCCCCGGCTGCGGCTGGGCAAAAGCCGCCGCTATGCACCCGAGCATTCCCGTCAGGACGAAACCATAAAGCCGTAACAGGCGCATTCCGCACCCCCGATCAGCGCACGGACGCAGATGTCCGCCGGCGTGCAAGTTCCATCGTCGCCTGACGGGCGCGTTCAGGCTGCATGACGGCCAGAACCGGCGCCGCACGCGTTTCCTTCATCCGGTCCAACACCTCGACCAGAACCGACATGTCGAGTTCGTTGAAAATGTTCGCCGCATCGCGCGGACGCATCGCCTCGTACGTTTTGACCAGTCCGCTCCACGCCTGTTCATCGCGCCGCTGCGCAACCTGCTGCGCCTGTTCGAGGCGCTGGCGCAAGGCATCGAGCTCGGCCACACGTTCCGTGATGCGCCGTTCCATGGCGGACAGAACGGCCTCTTTCGCGGCGATCTCCTGCTCACGCTGGTCCAACTGCAGACGGCGCGCCCGCAGGTCTTCGAGTAATTCCGGATCCTGCGATGCCGTGGTTGGCGACGCAGGCGGCGGTGTCGGCACAGCCGGCGCGGATGGAGGCGCCGCCGGTGCCGGGGCCGGTGTGGCGCCAGCCGGCGCCGGCGTGGATGCGGATGCCAGCGCAACCCCGGTCCGTAACTGTTGTGCAGGGAAAATGCGCGTTACCTCGACCCCCTTGGCGACGATCAGCGTCAAGAGCCCGGCAATGGCCACCGGCAGTATATGCGACCGGCGCATCCTGGTTTTTTCGGCCTTCATCGTCTTGCCGGGTTTTGAGGTTTTTGCTGATGGCTTCATTTCGACAGGCCCAATGCACGCAGGATTTCGAGTTCACGTTCTCTGGTCGCGGCAAAGCGTGGCGGTGCCGCGTGTTCTTCATCGCGCCGTGCCGCCGGCTTGGGCGATGGCGGCGCGGGCGGTGCGGCAAAAACCGGTGCCGTAGTGAACGTGGGAGCAACAGGCGCACTTGCGGCAGAACGCACGCGATTTGTTTCATCGAGCGCCGTGCGGGCGCGGTTCGCTTCATCAAACGCCGCAATTGCCGGCCGCGACGCACGGATCAGCCCCTCGAGCTGCGCCGCCAGTGCGTCGCCGCGTTCGCTCAAGTATGTCAGCTCCGTATGCATCGTGTCGACGATCTTCAGGCGCGCGACGAGACCGGCATCGGCGTCATCCGCGGCTTTACGCAGTTTTCGCGCCCCTTCTTCGGCCAGGCCCGCGCTGTCCTGGAACGCCATGACGGCAGCTTCGAGGGCCGAACGATCCTGACGCAGGACCGAAAGCGCGCGCTCGAGCCGCGCTGCCCGCCACAAGGCCACAATCAGCAGTGCGGTAACGGCTATTTCGATAATCCAGGTGATGGATTCCATTTTGGTGCGCCCTACTGAACAAGCATTTCCACGAACAGGACATCGCGCACGCGCGCAGGTGCAACCGCGATGTTGATGCGCGACAGAAGCTCCTCGCGCAGGCGGTGCGTTCCCATCGACCCGCGCAATTCATCGGGGCGAAGCTCGCGCAGATACGTCTGCACAAGATCCATCACACGCGGCAGCAACGCCTGTACGGCGGCCTGATCCTCGGCCGCCAGTTCAAGCTTCATGGTCATCTTCAGGAATGTCGCGCGCCGGCCGCCGGCATTTAGATTGACGATGACTTCCGGAAGATCGACGAACACCGGCAACGCAGCCGGCGCAGACACCGCCGCAACCGGTTCGGCTTTCTGGAAGAACGGCAGCAAGCCGCTGAACCAGGCGCCGGCACCGATCACCGACAGCAGCGCGACACTGCTGATCAGAATCAACAGTTTCTTTCTGCCTTTGCCGCCACTGGCGGCAACTTCGGCAGGAGCGCCTTCCGCTGTTTCGGTTTCCGCTGCCTCGCTCATGTATTTTGCCTTTTGCTAACGGCCTTGCCGGAAGCTCCGGCGTATCGTTCTGCAATACACGCGGAACATTAACAGCTGCTTTCCCGGTTCCCGGCAGCTAGGCAAATTTTGCTTCCCCGGAAAAATCCACCAGATCTTAATACATCCGAGGCATGGTTTCCTCTGTTTCGGCCCCGTCGAACCTGAAGGCAACCTGCGATGGAAAACTCTTTAACGATCGCTCTTTCACGCGTTGTGGCGCAGCAGCGCGCTACCGATGTGCGCGCCAATAACATCGCAAACATGAACACGCCCGCCTATCGCGCCGAAAGAATGCTGTTCTCGGACTACCTCGTGCCGCAGAACAACACATCCGCACCGCGCGGCGATCGTCCGCTTCAGTACGTACAGGACCGCGCAACATACCGCGATACGGAATCCGGCCCCATCGTGCAGACCGGAAACTCACTCGATATCGCGATTACCGGCAACGATTTCTTCGCCATCGATACACCGAGCGGAGAACGCTACACCCGGGCCGGCCATTTCTCGTTGAATCAGGACCGCCAGATCGTCGACGTCGACGGAAATCCGGTCCTCGGCGTCAGCGGGCAGCCGATCACCATTCCCGAAGGCACCGCCAACATCACCATTACCCCTGACGGCACCGTGAATACCGAAAATGGCGATATCGGGAAACTGCGCGTCGTCACCTTCGACAACCTGATGATGCTGCGGGCCGACGGCAGCCGCAACTACCGCGCAGACGGCGCCGAAGCCGTGCAGGTCGACCGCCCGCGGCTGATTCAGGGAGCGATCGAGGAAAGCAACGTGAAGCCGGTCATCGAGATCACCCAGCTGATCGAAGCACAGCGCGAATTCGAAATGGCCGTTCAGTTCGTCGACAAGGAAAACGAACGCCTTTCGAGCATAGCGGAAAAAATCCTGCGCCGGCGCGGCTGAACCGGCATGCATCTTGCTTAGTGAATATCGCTAACGGACTTGTAGAAACGGACAGACACTTATGCGCTCTCTTCATATCGCCGGCACCGGCATGTTGGCTCAGCAGACCAACGTGGAAGTGATCTCGAACAATATCGCGAACATGTCGACGACCGGCTACAAGCGCCGTCGCGCCGAATTCCAGGATCTGATCTATCAGAATCTGCGCCGTGTCGGGTCCACCAGCTCCGATACCGGCACCATCGTTCCTTCGGGCGCGCAGGTCGGGCTCGGCGTTCGCACCGCAGCCGTTTACCGGATCAGCGAACAGGGCAACCTGCAGCAGACGGAAAACCGCTTCGACATCGCCATCCGCGGCAACGGATACTTCCAGATCACCCTGCCGTCCGGCGACACTGCCTATACGCGCGACGGTACGCTGGGCATTTCCCCTGAAGGCACACTGGTTACCGCCGACGGTTACGTCGTGCAGCCCGGGATCACCATTCCCAACAACGCCACAGACGTGACGATCAACCCCAATGGCGAGGTCCTCGCCAAGATCGACGGCCAGACCGTGCCGCAGAATGTCGGGCAGATCCAGTTGGCGGTTTTCGCCAACGACGTCGGGCTGGAAGCCATCGGCGACAACCTGCTGCTGGAAACACCGGCCTCGGGTCAGGCGATCAGCGGCAATCCGGGCAGTCCCGGTTTCGGCAGCGTGATGCAGGGGTTCCTCGAAACATCCAACGTCAACGTGGTGTCCGAGATCACCAGCCTGATCACCGCGCAGCGCGCCTATGAAATGAACTCGCGCGTGATCAGCACCAGTGACGAAATGCTCTCGACCATATCGAAGCTGCGCTAACATGCTCCGCCGCGCCCTCATCGCCCTCATCGCCTGCACGGCCCCCGCCCTGGCGGTGCCGACCCTGCGTCCGCACACCACGCTGGAATCCGGGCAGGTACGGGTGGGCGATCTGTGGGATGGCACCGGCGCGCGCGCCGGCGATCTGGTCGGCCCCGCGCCGGCCCCCGGCGCGCAGATCGTGGTCGGGGCGGAACAGCTTGCACATATCGCACGGCTGCACGGGATCGACTGGCACCCGGCCAGCGGCAGTGAACGCACGGTCATCGACCGCCCGGGCCGCCCGCTGACCCGCGACGAAGTGATCGACGCCCTGCGCCCCGCACTGACCCGCGCCAACGACGACCCGGCCGACACCGATATCGAACTGTCCGCTTTCGTGCTGCCGACGGTACCGGCCGGCGTCCTGCCCACGCTGTCGCTGGAACAGATCAGCCAGGATCCGATCAGCGGACGTTTCGGCGCAGTTCTGAACGTCATGGCCGAGGGCATGCAGCCACAGCGTCTGCCTTTGTCGGGCCGCGTGATCGCCACGCAGGAAGTACCGGTCGCCACACGGCGTCTGCCGCTCGGCACCACCATCGCACCGTCGGATATCCGCATGGCGCGCCTGCCCGTGGCGCGCCTTCCGGCCGACGTCGTCATCGAACCGCCCGTCGGTCTGACCACGCGCCGCACGATCTCGCCGGGCCAGCCGTTCACCACGGCCAGCGCAGCCCGCCCCGCCACCATCGAAAAGGGAACGCCGGTCACCGTGACCATCCAGAACGGCGGGCTGATCCTGCAGTTGCGCGGCCGCGCGCTGACCTCCGCCTCGCTCGGAGAAACCGTGCAGATCGAAAACCCCAACTCGCACGAAACAATCGAAGCGGAAGTCCTCGGCCCGGGCCGGGCCCGCATGAATACTCCCTACTCAGTCCAGGAAAATCCTTGATGTCGATGAAACGTGTTCTTTTTCTGTTGGCCATTCTCCCGCTCGCCGGATGCGGCGCTCTGACCCGCCTGTCCGAGGTCGGCCGTCCGCCGACGATGACCCCGACGGCAAACCCAACCGAAGATCCCGCCTGGCGTCCGGTGTCGATGCCGATGCCGCGCCCGCAGGAAGTCGCCGCGACGTCGAATTCCCTGTGGCGCCCCGGTTCGCGCGCGTTCTTCCGCGATCAGCGCGCCGCGCAGGTGGGCGATATCGTGACAGTTCTGGTGAACATCGGCGATTCGGCCGACATGAAGAACGAATCCACCCGCACCCGCAACGGTACAGAATCGATGGGGCTGCCCAACATGCTGGGCCTTGAGAGCAGTCTGACAAACATTCTGCCGAACTCGGTGAACCCCAGCAGCCTGGTGTCGGCCAGCTCTTCCGGAGGATCCGCTGGCACAGGCCAGATCCGCCGCAACGAAACCGTCACCCTGCGCGTGGCGGGTGTCATCACCCAGGTGCTGCCGAACGGCAATCTGGCCGTCGCCGGGCGTCAGGAAGTGCGTGTCAATTCCGAACTGCGCGAATTGATCGTCTCGGGCGTGATTCGTCCGCAGGACGTGGGGTCGGACAACACCGTCCGTCACGACCGCATGGCCGAAGCGCGGATCAGCTACGGCGGACGCGGCCAGCTGACCGATGTGCAGACCCCGCGCTACGGGCAGCAGATCCTCGATATCATCCTGCCGTTCTGACACAGGTTGTTTGGCGGGGCGCACGGCAACAACCGCGCGCCCCGTTTTTCCTCCGGGAAACATCGCAATAGCGTTTCATGGTTGGCGAACCCGCCGGCACGCTTTACGCTCCGGTGCATGGACAATCCCACCGCCTGCCTCCTGGTGATCGGCGACGAAGTGCTTTCGGGCCGCACACAGGACGTGAACGTCAAATACCTGGCCACACGGCTTGGCGCGCTCGGCATTCCGCTGCGTGAAGTGCGCATCATCCCCGATATGCCCGAGGTGATTGTCGCCACGGTCAACGACGTGCGCCCCCGCTTCGATTACATCTTCACAACCGGCGGTATCGGCCCGACTCACGACGACATCACCAGCGAATGTGTCGCCGCCGCCTTCGGCGTGCCGTGGGAACCGCATCCCGAAGCCTGGGCGCGGCTGGAGCGCCATTACAAGCCCGGAGATTTCAACCCCGCCCGCCAACGTATGGCCACGATGCCGCGCGGCGCCACGCTGATCGACAACGCGGTGTCGATCGCCCCCGGCTTCATCATCGGCAATGTGCATGTGATGGCCGGGGTGCCGCGCATCATGCAGACCATGTTCGAAGCATTGGCCCCCGGCCTGCGCGGCGGCGTGCCGGTGGAATCGCGCAGCGTGCACGCGCTGGGCCTGATGGAGGGCAGCATCGCGGCCGCCCTCGGCGAAATACAGGCGCGTTATCCCGAGATAGCGATCGGGTCGTACCCGTTCTATCGCAAGGAAGGCAACGGCGTGGCGATCGTCGCCAAAGGCACCGACATCGCCCGGGCCGAGGCCGCGATCGGCGAAGTGACCGCGATGATCGTTGCTCAGGGGAAAACCCCGATCCAGGGCGAGCCGGCATACTAGGCTGAGGCTTATCCGACCCACCCGGAAATCGCAGCGCACGCTCAATGAGCAAAACGCGGAGTTTCAGAATGCAGACCGTGCTTGCCTATGCCGGTGCCGCCATCGCCGAGATCGCCGGATGTTTCGCATTCTGGGCGTGGCTGCGACTCGGCAAGTCCATCTGGTGGCTCGTTCCAGGGACGGTTTCCCTGATCCTGTTCGCCTGCCTGCTGACACTGGTGGACAGCGCCGCCGCCGGCCGCGCCTACGTTGCATATGGCGGCATCTACATTGCCGCGTCACTGACATGGCTGATCGCCGTCGAAGGCATCCGGCCCGATCGCTGGGACATTACTGGTACGGTGGTGTGCCTCGTCGGCGCGGCCATCATCATCGCCGGCCCGCGCTGATCTTTACCAGCGTCCACCCAGCTCGCAACTCAATCGTCGCGGTGGACCTTTTCCATCTTCTCGTGCCGTTCCTGCGCCTCGATCGACAGGGTCGCCACAGGCCGGGCTTCCAGACGCTTCAGGGAAATCGGTTCGCCAGTTTCCTCGCAATACCCGTAACTGCCGTTCTCGAGGCGCTGCAGGGCCTGATCGATCTTGCCGATCAGCTTGCGGGCCCGATCCCGGGTACGAAGTTCCAAAGCACGGTCGGATTCCACACTGGCACGATCGGCGATGTCGGCTTCGTGGATCCCGCCTTCGGACAGGCTGGCCAGCGTGCCGTCGGCTTCTCTCAGAAGGTCCATACGCCAGCGCAGCAGTTTCTGCCGGAAATACTCCAGATGTAGCGGATTCATAAACTCTTCGGTATCCGAAGGTTTGTAATCGGGGGGCAGCGTTATCATCATCAACGTCGTTTCCCGAACTTGACCAGACCTCTGACGAGGTCACTTACACACCCGGGCTGTATACCCACCTCGAAACGAGGCGCAAGACTTGTTTCAGGTTATACCGCAGAAAGTCGCGCTAATTCTACCTTTACGCGCAGTGTGATGCTATCGACTAAGCCTTTGAGCGCCGGATCATCCGCCTCGTTGGCCAGACCGGCCAGATCGGCCAGCTGTGTCATCATTGCTGCGTCGACTCGACCGTTCAGCAACGCCAACTGGATTCGCGACAGACCCGCCAACAGTTTGCCGGCGCGCTGACGCGCCCGGCGATCGCGTTCCTCACGATCGTCCTCGACGCTCAGGCCCAGCAGCCCAGCGGTTACCACCGCCGATGCCCCGACAGCAGGAGTCAGCGCATTGGCGCGCTGCAACGCGGCGGCAAACCCCTCTCCCTCGGCGCGCTTCGGACGCGCGGTGGTGCTGGGCGGAGACACCGGGCCGATCTGGGGTACATACATCGTATCACCTGTCGTCTGCCGACGGGCACGATATCACCAGGATGATGAGATTTTCGTGTATTTTTCGCATCGCACCCGAAAATACATCCTGTGAAAATGGCCGGCTGGTCATATCCTCTTAAGCTTGTGATGGCATGCTCAGGCAGTTTCGTCTTCACACGCAGAGCAAAAGGTTCGGCGATAAACATTGCTGAATTGCAAATGAAACAACTGATTCGCACTCTTCTTCTGCTGTTTTCGACTCTGCTGCCCGCGCTGAGCCCGCTACCGGCCGCGGCCGAGCAGGTGCGTCTCAAGGATATCGCCGATATCGAAGGGGTGCGCGACAACCAGTTGATCGGTTACGGGCTGGTCGTGGGCCTGCCCGGCACGGGCGACCGCCTGTCTTCCGCCATCTTCACCCGTCAGTCGCTGATCGGCATGCTGGAACGTCTGGGTGTGAACACCCGCGACCAGGAACAGCGGCTGGAAACCAAGAACATCGCCGCCGTGATGGTCACTGCCACCCTGCCGCCATTCTCCAAGGCGGGCAGCCGGATCGACATTACCGTCTCGGCGCTGGGCGACGCCACCAACCTGATGGGCGGCACTCTGCTGGTCACCCCGTTGCTGGGCGCCGACGGCGAGGTCTACGCCGTCGCTCAGGGCGCCATGACGACCAGCGCGATCAGCGCCCGCGGCGCCGCGCAGAGCGTCACCCGCGGTGTGCCGACATCCGGGCGGATCGCCAACGGCGCTATCGTCGAACGCGAAATTCCGTACTCGCTCGCCATGCAGCAGGGGCTGCGCCTCGGGCTGCGCAACCCCGACATCACCACGGCGCGCCGTATCGCCGACACGATCAATCGCAACCTCGGCGGCAGCATCGCGCGCTCAATCGATGCGCGCACCGTCTCGCTCAATCTGGAAGGCCGCGATCCCATCGAAACCCTCGCCCGCATCGAGCAGTTGCGCGTGGAACCCGACATGATCGCCCGTGTAGTCATCGAGGAAGCGTCAGGCACCATCGTGATGGGGGCGAATGTGCGGATTTCGACCGTCGCCATCGCACAGGGCAACCTGACCATCCGGGTGACGGAAACACCGCAGGTCAGCCAGCCGGCGCCATTCAGCAACGGCGAGACCCGCACCGTGCCGCGTACCAACGTGGAAGTGGACGATCAGAGCGAGCGCCGCATGGGGATCTTGCCCAACAGCGTCACCCTCGAGGAACTGGTGCGCGGCCTGAATGCGCTGGGCGTCGGCCCGCGCGACATGATCTCGATCCTGCAGGCGATCAAGGCGGCCGGCGCGCTGCAGGCGGACCTGGAGATACGATAATGCGCATCCTGCCGACCCATCTGGAATCCCAGGCGACGCCCCAGCAGATCGCCGCGGCGCGCAAGACCGCCGTGCAGTTCGAAAGCATGGTGCTGGGGCAGATGCTGCAACCGATTTTCGCGACGGCCGATTTTTCGAAGAGCTCGTTCTTCGGCGGCGCCGCCGAACAGACCTGGCGGCCGATGATGGTGGATGAAATCGCCAAAGATATCGCCAGATCGGGCGGGCTTGGTATCGCCGAGCCGGTCTATCAGGAGATTCTCCGCCTGCAGGTCAGCACGCTCGAAACCGCCAGCGGCGACAGCGACAACCGGCAGATCCAGAACCCCGGCGCATCCGCCATCCGTTCGGCCACCGCCGCCGCCGCCCAGTACAATGCGAACAGCGCCGTGACCGCCGCCAGCAGCATGCGCAATCCCGGAACATCAAGATGACCCCCCAGACCGAACAGCAGAAAGCCATGCTCAACGCCGTACTGATGTCGGGCGACCTGCTGGTACAGATTCTCGAGAAGGAAAACGTTGCGCTTGCGGCCCTCGACATGCCGGCCGCCGCGGAGATTCTGGCCACCAAGAACCGCGCCACGGAAAACTTTTCCACCGCCTATCAGGCCGCCATACGCACCGGCGCCACGGCCGAAAACGACGATCGCACGAAGCTGGAGCGCATTCACGAACGTCTGACCGCGCTGGGACAGGACAACCGCCGCCTGCTGGAACGTGCCATCGGCGTGCAGTCGAATCTTGTCGCATCCATCACGCAGGCCCTGCCGGCAGGCGACCCCATCGCACCAGTTTATGGCGGGCGCGGCAAAGTTACCTCTGCCGTTCAGCGTTCGCCGGTCGCGCTGTCGGCCAAGGCATAAAGCCGTTTTCCCGCCACGGGGACTGGTCAGAGCCGTTCAATACTGAAAAGATCGACCCGAAAGTGGTTTTCACATTGGGGACGGTCTGCGTGGCTTCTGTTTTTTTCATCCCGGAACAGGCTGGCGCGACATCCGGCAATCTTGCCTACGACCGGCAGATGATCGACGCGCTGCGCCGGGCCGGGCATGATGTTCAGGTGCGCAGCATCGCCGGCCGCCATCCGTTACCAGACGACAGCGCCTTCGCCTCGGCCAAAGCCGCGTGGAACGGCATCGGCAGCGCGCTTGCCATCATCGACAGCACGTGCCTGCCCGCCTGCGCGGGCCTTGAGCTGGAACGCGCCGTCGGAGTGTTGCACCCGACCATCTCCCAGCGCAGAGCCTTGCCCGAAGCGGCACGTATCCGGCTGGCCGCCATGGAACGCGACATCCTGCCGCGGCTGGCCTGCATCATCGCGCCCAGCCAGGCGATCGCCGATATGCTGCTGGCCGACATTCCCGTCGCGCCGCAACGCGTGCATCTGGTCGAACCGGGGATCGGCGCGCTGGCGCGTGCGCACGGATCGGGCGGACCGGGCACCGCGCTGCTGGCCACCGGCACCGTTGCACCGCACAAGGATTACGACACATTGCTGCGCGCGCTGGCGCGGTTGCCCGATCTCGACTGGTCGCTGACCATCAACGGCGCATTGGACCGCGACCCGCCCTATGCGCGGATGCTCGCCACCCTGGCCGAGACGCTGAAAATCGCATCGCGCGTGCATTTCGCCGGCAGACTGCAGGGCGATGCGCTGGAGCAGGCCTGGGACCGCGCCGATATTTTCGTCCAGACCTCGCAGTGGGAGGGACACGGCATGGCTGTCGCCAATGCTCTGAAACGTGGCCTGCCGGTCGCCACGACGCGCGCCGGCGCCGCCGCCAGCCTGTTGCCGGACACGGCCGGAATCACCGTCGAGCCCGGCGATCACGCCGAACTGTCGAAAGCCCTCCGCCGCATGATCTTCGACGCCGCGCTGCGCAGAGCCATGGCCGACGCCGCTTTTGCCGCCGGCGCCGCCCTGCCCGGATGGGACGAACAGGCGCGCCGGTTTGCCGCCGTTCTGGAACAGGCAGCGCATCCGGCATGACCCGCCCGTCTCCATTGCTCGGCTGCATTGCCGACGACTTTACCGGCGCGACCGACCTCGCCGCGATGCTGGTCAGAAACGGCATGCGCGCCGTGCAGTTGATCGACGTGCCGGCCACCGGCGCCGCCGCTCCGGATGCCGACGCGATTGTCATCGCCCTAAAGTCTCGCACCGCGCCGACCGAAAACGCCATCGCCGACAGCCGGGCCGCGCTAGACTGGCTGCGACAGGCCGGCTGCCGTCAGTTTTTCTTCAAATACTGTTCGACCTTCGATTCCACCGACCGCGGCAATATCGGCCCGGTGGCCGACATGCTGATGAAAACGCTGGGCGGATCGCTGGCCATCGCCTGCCCCGCTTTCCCTGCCAATGGCCGTACCGTCTATCAGGGACACTTGTTCGTCGGCAGCACGCTGCTGCACCAGAGCGGCATGGAAAACCATCCGCTGACGCCGATGCGCGACCCCGATCTGGTGCGCGTGCTGGGCCGGCAAACGGAACATGGCGTTGGACTGATCCCCTATGCGACTGTCGAACAGGGAGAAAGCGCCGTTCGCGCCGCCTTGACCAGACTGGTCGAACAGGGGCGGCGCTATGCGATCGTCGATGCTCTCAACGACGGCCATCTGCTGACGATCGGCGCGGCGGCGGCCGATCACCCGCTGATCACCGGCGGATCCGGCGTCGCCATGGGCTTGCCCGAAAATTTCCGCCGCAAGGGGCTGCTTCCCGCCCGAACCAACGCCGCCACATTGCCGCGTCTGGCAGGCCACAGCGCGATTCTCGCCGGGTCGTGTTCGCGTGCCACCCTGTTTCAGATCGGCGCCGCCCGCACGCAACTGCCGACGCTCGAGCTCGACCCGCTGGCAACACCGGTTGCCGGCACACTGGTCGCGCAGGCGCTCGACTGGGCGCGGGGCAGACTGGGCGATACGCCGATCCTCATCACCGCATCTGCCGCCCCCGAAAAGGTGGCGGCGTTACAGAGCCGACTGGGCCGCGACGCCGCCGGCGCGCTGGTCGAAACCGCGCTGGCACGCATCGCCGAACAACTGGTCGCCCAAGGCGTGCGCAAGCTGGTAATCGCCGGCGGAGAAACGTCGGGCGCCGTGGTCTCGCGGTTGGGCGTGCGCACGCTGCGCATCGGCCCCGAGATTTCAGCCGGCGTGCCATGGACCCACGCGCAGCGCGATGCAGACGACGACGGCCTGCTGCTGGCCCTGAAATCCGGCAATTTCGGCGAGCGTGATTTCTTCAGCCAGGCATTCGGAATACTGGCATGACCGGCCCCACGGAAACCAGCCTGCGGGCCGAACTGTGCGAACTGGCCGCCAGCCTGTTCACGCGCGGCTATTCGGTCGGCTCGGCCGGCAACATCAGCGTGCGGCTGTCCGACGGCTATCTGATCACGCCGACCAATTCCTGCCTCGGCAGACTGATGCCTGAACGCCTTTCGAAACTCGATGGCGAATTCCGCCACATCGCCGGTGATCCACCGTCGAAAGAGGTGTTTATGCACCGCGCGTTCTACCACGCGCGCCCCGCCACCGGCGCCGTCGTGCATCTGCATTCAACGCACGCCACCGCGGTTGCATGTCTGGCCGAACCGGGAACGACCGCCCCGATCCTGCCGTTAACTCCGTATTTCGTGATGCGAATCGGCCGCGATCTGCCGGTCGTGCCGTATTACCCGCCAGGGGATGCGGATATGGAAGCCGTCCTTCAGGCCGAGGCCCAGCACGCCACGGCAGTTCTACTGGCCAACCACGGCCCTGTGGTGAGCGCCAGAACCCTGCCCGACGCCGTGTATACCGCCGAGGAACTAGAAGAAGCGGCCCGGCTGCATCTGCTGCTGCACAACCGGGCCCCGCGCCAGCTTACGTCAGAGCAGATCCGGCATCTTATCAAGGATTGACGCAAAAAAGGGCACTGACGACAGTGCCCTTTTTGCGGATATCGCCGTTCCGGACAGGCTTACATCGCGCCTTCGGTCGGCGTGGTCACAGGCGCGACCTTGCGGGGGCGACGCACCGTCTTGCGTGCGGTCTTCTTGACGGCCTTCTTGGTGGCCTTCTTCGCCGTCTTCTTCACGGCCTTCTTCGCCGTCTTCTTGGTGGCCTTCTTTGCCGTCTTCTTCACGGCCTTCTTCGCCGTCTTCTTGGCGGCCTTCTTTGCCGTCTTCTTCACGGCCTTCTTCGCCGTCTTCTTGGCGGCCTTCTTTGCCGTCTTCTTCACGGCCTTCTTTGCCGTCTTCTTGGTGGCCTTCTTTGCCGTCTTCTTGGCAGCCTTCTTCGCCGTCTTCTTGGCAGCGCGCACAGCCATCGGCTGGGCGGTCAGTTCTTCAGTGGTTTCAATTTCAGTGGTCACCTGCAGGAACTCCCTCTCTGCGGTTGCTGGGGAAACGGCTGCGGGATGCACCCGGTTCCTCGACTGATCCGGTCCGCTTGCATACAGCGAACACGGACGGTGAAACTTGGACTGTAAGCCAGCACCGCACCGCGCGAACGCAGACTGTGCCACATACACCGGGCATCCCGCCCCGTATGCGTGGAAACCGCAGACAGGAAAGAAGCAGCGAGCGTCGCAGCGCGATTGCCGCGCCTTACTCTCCGTTCTTCATCCTGCCGTCCGGTGCGCTTGAAACGTCTGCACCGATCGAAACTGCGGTCCATCGACCGTACCTTCCCAGTTTGGCATCTGCCGCTGTTCGTGGTCGCTTCAGATTGACACTGTGCGAATCGCGAGAACAACAACACATGCACAAATGAACGCTATCCGCAGCATGAATATGCATGTCAACAAAAAGCGATCATCGATATGTGCGTTCGATGCATTTTCTTCTCACATCGCGTGTATGTGTGACGTGAACACCACAAAAATATGAAGACAATGCGGCGCGCAGTGAAACCGCGCGCCGCATTGTCTTCTTGCTTCAAACGAAGACGACACACTGAAAATTTGATGTACCTCAATCAAATCAGCCGTGCCGCCGAAGCGTTCAACGATTTTTCATCGGCGGAACCGGGCGTTGCGGAACGCCGTCATAGACCGACAACGGACGGATCAACCGGTTGTCCGCCGCCTGCTCGAAGACGTGCGCCGCCCACCCGGTGATCCGCGACGCGACGAAGATCGGCGTGAACATCGGGATATCGAACCCCATCAGGTAGTAGGCGGGCCCCGCCGGAAAATCGAGGTTGGGGTGGATGTTCTTCTTCTCGAGCATCTCGGCCGCCAGGATGCGGCTGATCTCCATCCACCGCCGATCTCCTACGACTTCCGCCATTTTCTGGGCATACTTGGTCATTGTCGGCACGCGGCTGTCGCCATTTTTATAGACCCGGTGGCCAAAACCCATGACCAGCGCGCGGTGATCGAACTTATCAGCCAGCCAGGTTTTGGCGCGTTCGGGCGTGCGGATTTCCTTCAGCATATGCATCACGGCTTCGTTCGCGCCGCCATGCAGCGGTCCCTTCAGGGCGGAAATGCCCGCCACCGCCGCACAGTGAATGTCCGCCTGGGTTGATGTGACGGTCCGGGCTGTAAAGGTAGACGCGTTAAACCCGTGTTCGGCGTACAGGATCAGACTGACGTCGAACGCCTTCACGACTTCCTTCGCAGGCACCTTGCCGAAGCACATCCGGAAGAAATTTTCCGAAAACTTCAGCTTCGGGTCCGGAGAGATCGGCCGCTTGCCGTGCCGCAGCCGATAGTCCGCTGCGATCGCGGTCGGGATTTTGGCCAGCAGCCGCACAGCCTTGCGCCGCGCTGCCGCATCCGAGTTGTCCGCCGTTTCCGGGTCCTCCAGCGCCATGAACGACACCGCTGTGCGAAGCGTGTCCATCGGATGCGCTTTTTTCGGAAATTCCGCGATCACCCGTTTCAACCGGGCGGAAATCGCCCGCTCCGCCGCCTCGGCCCGGCGGAACGCGTTCAGCTGCTTGCGGTCCGGCAATTCGCCATTCCACAGCAGATAGGCCACTTCTTCGAACGAACAGGCCTCGGCCAGATCCTGCACCGCGTAGCCGCGATAGGTCAGGCTGTTGGTCTCCGCCATCACCTTGGAAACCGCGCTCCGGTCGGCATAGACGCCGACCAGACCTTTCGAGATATGCGGAACCGCTTCGCTCATATTCATATACCCCTCCCACTCAAATCATGAATGTCATCTCTGCCCCGCAGCGGGACACGAAGATCAGAAAATCCCCTTCTTCCCCTCTTTCAGAGCACCCGCCGGCAGCGCCACATTCAGCGCCCCCAGTTCCCCGGCCTTCAACCGCGGCAAATCCTGCACCGCCTCGAGAAAGCGGTTGGACTCGCGCGACGAGATGATTCCGTCGGTCATGATCTGGAATTTGCGGATGTAATCCTTCCGGCCGAACGGCTTGGCCCCCAGCGGATGGGCGTTCGCCACCGCCATTTCGTCCTCGAGCGTCGTCCCGTCCTTCAGGAAAATCTCGACCCGCGCGCCGAAAGCCTTCTCGGCCGGATCGGTCGAATGGTAGCGGCGCGTCCATTCCGGGTCTTCGCGGGTTTCGATCTTGTGCCACAGGCGCACGGTGTCAGCCCGCCCGGCGCGCCGGGGTGCATAGCTGTCCACATGGTGCCAGCGCCCGTCCTGCAGCGCGACGGCGAAGATGTACATGATCGAGTGATCCAGCGTTTCGCGGCTGGCCTTCGGGTCCATCTTCTGAGGGTCGTTCGCGCCGGTGCCGATCACGTAATGCGTGTGGTGCGACGTGTGCAGGACGATTTTCTCGACATCATCCCAGTTGCGGATCTGCCCGCGCATGCGGAATGCCAGATCGATCAGCGCCTGCGACTGGTATTCGGCGCTGTGTTCCTTGGTATAGCTGTCGAGGATCGCGCGCTTCGCCTCGCCCGGGCCGGGCAACGGTACCTTATAGTGTGCGTTCTTGCCGTCCAGAATCCAGGCGATCACCGAATCCTCGCCCTCGTAGATCGGACTGGGCGCACCCTCGCCGCGCATGCAGCGGTCCACCGCCTCGATCGCCAGCTTGCCCGCGTGCGCCGGCGCATAGGCTTTCCACGACGAAATCTCGCCCTTGCGCGACTGGCGGGTGGTAACCGATACGTGCAGCGCCTGCTGCACGGCCTGGTAGATCGCCTCCTGCTTCAGGCCCAGCAACGTGCCGATGCCCGCCGCCTGCGCCGGGCACAGATGCGCGATGTGGTCGATCTTGTGGGCGTGCAGGCAGATGGCGCGCACCAGATCGATATGGATCTCGTAGCCGGTGGCGATCCCACGGATCAGGTCCCTGCCCGATTTTTCCATCGTCTGCGCAACGGCAAGGATGGGAGGAATATTGTCGCCCGGGTGCGAATAGTCCGCCGCCAGGAATGTATCGTGCATATCCAGCTCGCGCACCGCCGTGCCGTTGGCCCAGGCCGCCCATTCGGGAGACACCGTCTTTGTGGCCGGCATGCCGAACACCGTCGCGCCGTTCTTGCGCATGTGCCCCAGCGCCATCGCGCGCGCCGAGACGACCGGCGTGCGGTTGACCGAGGCGACCGCCACGGATGCATTGTCGATCACCCGGTTGATGATCATCTCCTGCACATCTTTCTCGACGGGCACCTTGTCGGCCGCCACACCGGCGATCTTCCAGGCCAGCTGGTCCTCTCGCGCCAATGCCTTGCTGGACGGAAATACACGGACATCATGCAACTTCATGCGTTCCTCCTGAAATAAGAGAGCCATCTGACTCTTCCCCGCGAGTCTGCAACAGGTTTTACCGCACGATAAGGACGTAATATATAAGTACACTTATATTATTTAGGTACGCTCCGCTCCTCCCGGACGGTGGGCATCACCTGGGACTTGCCTATGCAAGGCCGATCCTTCATGCTGCGTCGCAACAGGGAAACGCAGTTGTGGAACAGCATCCTCATCAGCAGGGCACCACCCGGGATCTTCCAGAACGTACGCAGGCATCGCTTGCGACCCAGCTCGTGCGCGGACTGGCCGACCGCTGCCCGGTCTGCGGACAGGGACGGATATTCTCCGGCTATCTGCGCGTCGTGCCGCTGTGCAGCGCCTGCCATGCACCGCTCGGCACTGCCCGCGCCGACGATGCGCCGCCCTATTTCACCATCTTCCTGGTCGGGCACATTATCATTCCCCTGCTATTATGGACCGAACGCAGTTTCACACCCTCTTTATGGATACTCATGGCAATTTTCCTGCCCTTGACCACAGTGCTGTCTCTGGCGGTCATCCGCCCGATCAAGGGGGCGACGGTCGGCCTGATGCTGCATTTCGGTTTGGCAAAATCGGAAAGCTGAAATGTCGAACAAGGCGCGCATCGGCGAGATTCTGCTGACCGGGGAAGCCCTGACCCGGCTGTCCCCGATTCTCGAAGCGGACCGGGCGCAGGCCGTTGCCGATCTGCTCGACGACAGCGTGTTCGAACCAGCCGCTCTCGCGCCGGGCAAGTACCGGCTGCATCTGGCCATCCAGGACGGACGGCTGGTGTTCGATATCCGCGCCCTCGACGACGAGACCCTAACCGCCGTCATTCTGGCGCTCGGCCCGTTCCGGCGGCTGATCAAGGACTACCAGATGCTGGTCGACAGCCACATCCTGGCCGTGCAGGACGGGCGCGAAAGCCGCATCCAGGCGATCGACATGGGCCGGCGCGGCCTGCACAACGAAGGGGCCGAACTGCTCCTGCAGCGCCTCGAAAACAAGATCCGGCTGGACTTCGACACCGCAAGGCGGCTGTTCACCCTGATCTGCGTGCTGCACCAGCGGCTCAGCTAGCGCCGGGAACCCCGGCAGCGGCCAACGCCGCCTTCTGGCGCGCATCGAACGCGGTCTCGTCGAAATCGGCCGCGGCTTCCTCGAACAGGTGGTGCCAGTTCAGTTCGGCGCGCAGATGCATGAACGCCGCCCCCAGCCCCAGCGCGCTGCGGTCGAGCAGCACGAATTCGCGCGGCGGACGCACGCCGCCCACCCGGCGCAGCCCTTCGTGCACCGTGTTGGCCAGTTCCAGCCGGTATTCCGGATCGTCGTTTTCCTGCAATGGGCGCACCCGGTCGTCCAGGAACGGCTCGTACAGGAACCGCGCCCAGAGGTTCAGCACATCGACGGCTTCGTCGCTCAGCCCCTTAAAGCCCACGATCTCGTGCGCCTGCCGGGCTTTGGGGACATCCTTGTCGCGCATCGCTTCGTACAGAGTCAGTACGCCACGCATCGTGTGGGCCGGGAAAATCCGCACCGTGCCGAAATCCAGCAGGTTCAGCCCGCCATCGGGGCGCACCTGATAATTGCCCAGATGCGGATCGCCATGCAGCACACCGTAGCGATAGAACGGCACATACCAGGCACGGAACAGCGCCGTCGCCACCCGGTTACGGGCCTCCTGCGGCGGGTCGCTCGCCAGCCATTTCATCAGCGGCTGCCCCTCGAGCCACGTCATCGTCAGCAGGCGGCCCGTGCAGTACCCCTCGATCGGTTCGGGCACATGCACATCGGGAATGTGCGCCAGCATCTGCCGGTACAGGCGCACATGCGCGGCTTCGCGCGCGTAATCCAGCTCCTCGCGCAGCCGTTCGACCAGTTCCTCGTAGATGTCTTCCTGCTGGATCGCGTTGTCGATGCGCTTGTAGACCGACATCGCCATCTTCATCTGCCGCAGGTCGGCCTCGACCGTGTTCGGCATGTCCGGATACTGCAGCTTGCACGCCACCACGCGGCCATCGGGCAGCGTTGCCTTGTGCACCTGCCCCAGCGAGGCCGCCGCGGCCGCTTCCTGCCCAAAATCGGCGAACTTGCTCTGCCAGGCCGGCCCCAATTCGCCCGCCATCCGCCGGCGCACGAACGGCCAGCCCATCGCCGGCGCATTGGACTGCAACTGCGCCAGTTCCGCCGCGTATTCCGGCGGCAACGCATCGGGGATCGAGGACAGAAACTGCGCCACCTTCATCAGCGGGCCTTTCAGCCCGCCCAGAATCACCTTCAGATCCTCGGCATGGCTGGCGCGGTCGGTCTTGATGCCCAGATAGCGCTCGCCCGCCACGCGCGCGGCAATGCCGCCCACCGCGGTCGAAGTGCGGGCAAAACGGCGGATGCTGCCGAACAGGGTGGTCTCGTCTTCAGTCAAAGCTCGCCTCGATCTCGTCGATGAAACCTGAAATCACGTCCAGCCCGCGTTTCCAGAACGCCGGGTCCGACGCATCCAGCCCGAACGGGGCCAGCAGTTCCTTGTGCCGCTTGCTGCCGCCGGCCTTCAGCATGTCGAGATACTTGGCCTGGAATCCGGAATGCCCGCCCTGGAACACGCCATACAGCGCGTTCACCAGACAGTCGCCGAACGCGTAGGCATAAACGTAGAACGGCGAGTGGATGAAATGCGGAATATAGGCCCAGAACACCTTGTATTCCGGCGTGAAACTGAAGACCGGCCCCAGACTTTCGGTCTGCACCTGCATCCAGATCTCGCCGATCCGTTCGGGCAGCAGCTCGCCCTTGCGGCGTTCATCGTGCAGCAGGGTCTCGAACTGATAGAACGCGATCTGGCGGACCACGGTGTTCAGCATGTCCTCGACCTTGGCGGCCAGCATGGCGCGCTTGCGCGCCGGGTCGGTCTCGGCATCGAGCAGCGCGCGGAAGGTCAGCATCTCGCCGAACACCGACGCGGTTTCCGCCAGAGTCAACGGCGTCGACGACAGCAGATACCCCTGCCCGGCCGCCAATACCTGATGCACGCCGTGCCCCAGCTCGTGCGCCAGCGTCATCACGTCGCGCGCCTTGCCGTGGTAATTCTGCAGTAAATACGGATGCACCGACGGCACCGTCGGATGCGCGAACGCGCCGGACGCCTTACCCGGGCGCAGCGCGGCATCGATCCACGGATTGTCGAAGAACCGTTTGCCGATCGCCGCCAGGTCGGGACTGAACTTGCCATAGGCATCCAGCACGCGCGACACAGCCTCGGGCCAGGGGATTTCCCGGTCCGCATCTTCGGGCAGCGGGGCGTTGCGGTCCCAGTGCTCCAGCTTTTCCAGCCCCAGCCACTTCGCCTTCAGTTTATAATAACGGTGCGACAGGCGCGGATAATCGGCGCGCACCGCCGCCACCAGCGCATCGACCACCTCGTCTTCGACCATGTTGGCGCGGTTGCGCGACGACCCGGGGCGCGGATATTTGCGCCAGCCGTCGACGATCTCCTTGTCCTTGGCCAGTGTGTTGGTGATCAGCGCAAACAGCTTCACGTTATCGCCGAACGCCGCCCCCACCGCCTTGCCGGCCGCCTCGCGCACCGCGCGGTCGCGGTCCGACAGCTTGTTCAATGCGGCGGACACCGTCAGACTTTCGCCCGCCACCGTGATGCGCATGTTGGCGATGGTCTCGTCGAACAGGCGCGACCAGGCGGAACGCCCGGTCACCTCCTTTTCGTGCAGCAGTTTTTCCAGCTCGTCGGGCAACTGGTGCGGGCGGAACACGCGCAGATCGCGCAGCCATGGCGCCCAGTGCGCCAGTTCCGGCGCGCGCAATTTGGCGTCCAGCACCGCGTCGTCGATGCGGTTCAGCTCCAGCGTGAAGAACAGCAGATCGCTGGAAATCACCGTCACCCGTTCCTGCATCGTCTGATAGAAACCGCCGATCACGGAATCCGTGGAATCGCCGCTGAACATCAATTGCGCATAGGACATCACGCGCCCGAGAATTTCCTCGATCTGCTCGTACCGCCGGATCGCACCGGCCAGTGCCGCGCCGTCCAGCGCCGCCAGTTTTCCGGTATATTGCGCGGCGAAAGCGGACGCATCGGCGGCGGCACGGTCCAGGTCGCCCAGCAGAAGTCCGCTGTCCGCAGACGGGTACAGATCGCTCAGATCCCAGACCGGTAGACTGTTCTGCTGCTGTTTTTGCATTGCGCCTTTGCCAGACATGTGCTGCCCATATGGGAAGACAAGAAGGGGTGTTGAAGGGTCATGCCTCTTCCGTTCCGCTGCGGCAAGAGGATTTGTACAGATATGACTGCCCTGCCTCCTTACCTGGACTGGCCGAACCTGCCCACGATGATGCTGGATCGCGCACGGTTGTGGGGCAACCGCGCCATGCTGCGCCACTATCAGGATGGCGCCTGGCGCAGCACGAACTGGCGCGATTTCGCACAGAAAGTCGCCTCGTGCGCAACGACCCTGCGGGCACGCGGCGTCTCGCCCGGCGATCGCGTGCTCATCGTATCGGAAAACCGCCCCGAATTCCCGATCATCAGTACCGCCGTCATGGCCATGCACGCCGTTTCGGTCCCAACATACACCACCTATACCACCAACGACTTCGCCCATGTGCTGCGCGACAGCGGCGCGCGCGCGGCGTTCGTTTCGAACGCCGCCCTGGCCCAGCGCGTGTTGGCCGGCGCAACCCAGGCCAGCGGTCTGGATCTGCTGATTGTTGCGCAACCTATTGGCGAAACTGCCGACGTTCCGGTTCTGTCCTGGCAGGAGGTCTGTGCGCCCCCCGCCGATGCGGACATGCTGCGGGCCGAATGTGCCGAGATCAGCCGCGATGCGCTGGCCTGCCTGATCTATACGTCGGGCACCGGCGGTTCTCCGAAAGGCGTCATGCTGCCGCACCGCGCACTGCTGTCGAACTGCCGTGGGGCCTATCATCTGCTGCAACCGCTGCTGAGTGACGGCGAGGTCTATCTGTCCTTTCTGCCGCTGTCGCATTCCTATGAACATACGATCGGGCAGTTCTTCTTCCCGTCGATCGGCACGGAAGTCGTCTACGCGCGCGGCACCGAACATCTGGCCGCCGACATGCTGACGGTCCGGCCGACCGCGATGACCTCGGTCCCCCGTATCCTCGACCTGACCCGCACCCGTATCCTGCACAACCTGGCCAAACAGCCCGCCTGGCAGCAGAAAATGTTCGACATGGCCCTGGCAATCGGCCTGAAGCGCGAAACCGGTAAACGCCGTTCCTTTCTCGAATGGCTGGCCGACCCGATCCTCGACCGGGCGGTGCGCCAGCAAGTGCGCGACCGTTTCGGCGGGCGGCTGAAGGGGATCGTGTCCGGCGGCGGGCGGCTGGACCCCGATGTCGGACGGTTTTTCCTGGCGCTGGGCCTGCCGGTCATGCAGGGCTACGGCCAGACCGAAGCCGGCCCCGTCATCAGCGCCAATCCACCCAGAAAAATCCGCATCGATACCGTCGGCACACCGCTCCGCGGCGTAAAAGTACGGCTGGCGGACGACGGTGAAGTTCTCGTCCAGGGCGATCTGCTGATGTCCGGCTACTGGAACGACGCCGAAGCCACCCGCGCCGCGATTCGCGACGGCTGGCTGCACACCGGCGATATCGGCACGCTGGACAAGGACGGCTATCTGCGCATCACCGACCGCAAACGCGACATCATCAAGACCTCGGGCGGCGATATGGTCAGCCCATCGCGCATCGAAGGTCTGTTGATGCAGCTGCCGGCAATCTCGCAGGCTGTGGTCGTCGGGGATTCACGTCCACATCTGACGGCCCTGATCGTCCCGAATGCCGGCTACGGCGACGATGCCGTGGCCAAGGCTGTGGAACACGTAAATCAGAAAACCACCAATACCGAACGCATTCGCCGCTGGCATCGGGCGAACAGCTTCACCGTCGACAACGGCATGTTGACGGCGACTCAGAAGATCCGTCGCGCGGCGGTTCTGAAAGCCTATGCCGAGGAAATCGCCGCTTTGTACCACTGAACCGCCACGCGTACAATATATAGTACTTCCCTCGCGGGAATTGTTATTGCACACTACCTCCATCAAGGGGGGGCGCACACACGCTCCGGTTTATCGGGGGGATGCTGAATACCCCCCTCACAATAAAGAACGGGCATCGCGCAATGATGCCTGAAGGAGAGAAGCCGATGGCGTTGAAAAGGCGTACATTTGTTGGTGCCGTAGGGGGAGTAACCGCTTGCGCCGCCATTCTGCGACACGGGTTGGCCCAGTCCAACGATCCCATCCGCATCGCATCGATCGACCCGCAGTCCGGCATGCTGGGTACATCCGGAGATGCGACGTTCAAATATACCCAGTTCGGCGCCGATCGCGTCAACGCCAGCGGCGGTGTGCTCGGCCGCAAATTCGAGGTCACTGCTTTCGACGGCAAGGCGAATGCTCAGGAATCCGTGCAGCAGTTGCGCGCCGCCATCGACCAGGGAATCCGCTTCGTCGCGCAGGGCAACGGCACGCACGTGGCGCTGGCGCTGGTCGATGCGATCGAACGGCACAACCGCCGCAACCCCGGCCAGGAAGTGATCTATCTTAACGTCGCCGCCGTCGATCCGGTTCTGACCAATGCCAAGTGCAGCTTCTGGCACTTCCAGTACGACCTCAGCTCGGCGATGAAAATCCAGGCGCTGACCAGGACCATGGCTGAAAATCCGGCGATCAAGAAAGTCTATCTGGTCAACCAGGATTACGCGTTCGGGCGTTCCTGCGCCGAGGAATTCCAAACCAGGATCAAGGAACTCCGCCCCGACATCGAAATCGTCGGCAGCGACTTGCATCCGCTCGGCCGGGTGACGGATTTCTCGCCCTATACGACCAAGATCAACCAGTCCGGCGCACAGGCGGTGTTCAGCGCCAACTGGGGATCCGATCTGGCGTTGCTGGTCCGCGCGGGCGCCGGTTCCGGGCTCGATGTCGACTATTACACATTCTACGGATCTTCCGTAGGCATTCCGGCCTCCATCGGCCCGGTCGGGATCAACCGCGTGATCATCGCCTCGACCCATCACGACAATCTTGGTCCCGAATTGCAGAACGAGGAACTGACCAACCGCACGACCGAATTCCGCCGCCGCTACAACATGGACCTCAGCGCGGGCGGCTATACCAACTTCCTCCACCTGCTGGCCAAAAGCATCAACGAGGTTGGCTCGATGGACATGGTGAAAATCGCCACCGCGTTCCAGAACAACAGCATCGAAACGCCGACCGGGCTGTACAAATTCGAAACCGCCAGCCACCAGGGTATGGCAGATCTTTTCGTCGCCCGGCTCGAACGCGGCACCCGGTTCGAAGCCGAGGGCATCGGCGGCGGTTGGCGGACATTCAAACGCTTCAAGGCAGAGGAGCTGCGCCTCCCCAACAGTTGCAGAATGCAAGTCCCCGGCTGAGACCGGCGCTTACGCGCCGTTGATATCTCGCGTCTTTACTGAAAGGTGGTTGCGATGCAGCTGATCAGCGTTTCGCTGCTGAATGGCGTTCTCTACGGCATGCTGCTGTTCCTGCTGGCCAGCGGGCTGACGGTGATCCTCAGCCTGATGGGCGTGCTGAACTTTGCCCATGCCAGCTTCTACATGATCGGTGCATATCTCGCCTATTCGATCAGCCAGTGGGTGGGATTCTGGCCGGCGTTGATCCTTGCGCCGCTGCTGGTCGGCGGGATCGGGGTGCTGGTGGAAAGTCAGGGATTGCGACGCGTGCACGCCCAGGGCCATCTGCTTGAACTGCTGTTCACGTTCGCCCTGGCGTTCGTGATCGAGCAGCTGGTCAGCATGATCTGGGGCAAACTTCCCGTCCCGTACCGCATCCCCGACAGCATGAGCGGCCCGGCCTTCACCCTGTACGGCGCGGACATCCAGATCTATCGCGTGTTCATGTTCGTGCTGTCCGCCGCCGTGTTCGTGGGGCTGTTCTACGGGCTGGTGCGCACCCGCATCGGGTTGATCGTACAGGCGGCACTGACGCACCCGGATATGGTGGGGGCGCTCGGCCATAACGTGCCGCGTATCTTCATGTTCGTGTTCGGCGGCGGCGCGGCATTGGCCGGCCTCGCCGGCGTGATCGGCGGGAACTATCTGTCGACCAACCCGGGCATGGCGCTGCAGCTCGGCTCGATCGTGTTCGTCGTCGTGGTGCTGGGCGGGCTTGGCTCGCTGCCTGGCGCGTTCATCGCCTCGCTGCTGATCGGGCTGATCCAGAGCCTGGCGGTGCATGTCGATGTCTCGCTGGCCGACGGGTTGCGCACACTGGGGGTCGAAAGCGTGCACGGCTGGTGGTTCGGAGAGGTGCTGGAACTGAGCGTGGCCCGCATGGCGCCATTGCTGCCGTTCCTGCTGCTGATCCTGATACTGATCTTCCGCCCGCGCGGCCTGTTGGGGAGCCGCTGACATGAGCAAAACACCTGTCACCGTCTTCCAGCCGCGCAAGGAGGCGCTAACCGGGAAGGCCATCTTTCAGCGCGGCTCGTTCTGGATCATAGCCGGCATCATCTGGACGGTGCTTCTGCCCTTTACCATACAACTCGGCTTCATCGATGCGCTGCTCGGCCAGTTCGGTGTCGGCACCAACTTCGCGCTGTCGCTGTTCATCCAGGTCGGGATCATGGTGATGGCCGCACTGTCGTTCAACATGCTGCTCGGCCAGGGCGGCATGCTGAGCTTCGGGCATGCGGTGTTCTTCGGTCTGGGCGGTTTTTTCGCCATCCACGTGATGCGGGCGATCGGCGACGGCGAGCTGCTTTTCCCGTTGGAACTGCTGCCGCTGGCCGGCGCCCTGTTCGGCGCGGTTTTCGCGCTGCTCTTCGGGTCGATCGCCACGCGGCGCTCGGCCACCGCCTTTGCGATGATCACGCTGGGGCTCGGCGAACTCGCCTTCAACGCCGCCTTCATGCTGGAGGGATTCTTCGGCGGCGAGACCGGTGTGTCGGGCGACCGCATGGTGCCCGTCACCCTGCTGCCGTTCAGCTACGGTTCGAACCTCGAGGTTTACTATCTGGCGATGTTCTGGGCGCTGGCTGCCGGACTGCTGATGTGGCTGCAAACGCAGACCCCGCTGGGGCGCATCACCAATGCGGTGCGCGACAATGCCGAACGCGCGCAGTTCCTCGGCTACGACCCGAACCGCGTGCGGCTGTATCAGTTCACGCTGTCCGGTTTCTTCGCCGGGATGGCCGGAGGAATGTTCGCCATCAGTCAGGAACTGGTGAATTCCGAATCCGTCGGGCTGCATCAGTCGAGCATGTTTCTGCTGATGGTTACCATCGGCGGGATCGGCATCTTCTACGGTCCCATCCTGGGCGCCATGCTGGTCACCGTGCTGCAGAGTGTGCTGAGCCTGCACACCGGCATATGGATGCTGTATTTCGGCATGACCTTCCTGCTGGTCGTGCTGTTCATGCCGGGTGGAATCGCCGGGGTGATCGACATGCACCTTCCCGTGCTGCGATTCGGCAGGATCAGACAGTTGATCGTGCCTTACATCCTGGTCTGTATTCCTCTCGGCATTCTGCTCGCCGGGTCGATCATACTGGCCGAGATGATCTACGCACTGACCGACACCGCCAACATCGGGATCACCCGTGTGTGGTGGATCTCCTGGAACCAGTACACCGCCCTGCCCTGGGCAACCGGCATCGCCCTGGTCCTGACTGGCAGTTTCTGGCTGTACTTCTCGTTCCGCTCGGCCCTGACGGTTTGGAACGACATCAACCTCGACCTGAAGGCGGCGGAAGCACAGCGCATTCAGGCGGAACAGGCAGGTGGCGCATGAGCACTTATGCACTCGACATCAGCGATCTGCAGAAAAGCTATGGACTGACGAAGATCATCCAGGATCTGTCGCTCAAGGTCGCGACGAACGAACATCATGCGGTGATCGGCCCCAACGGCGCGGGCAAGACCACGCTGTTCAACCTGATCAGCGGACGCACGCCGCCGACCGGCGGACGCATCCTGCTGAACGGACAGAACATCACCGGGTTGCAGCCGCATCAGATCAACCGGCGCGGGCTGGCACGCAGCTTTCAGGTGACCAGCCTGTTCCACAAGATGAACACGTTCGAGAACCTGCGCTGTGCACTGCTGTGGTCGCGCAACTACCGCTATTCATTCTGGAAACTGCTCGGCACCCAGAAGCAGTTGAACGAGGAAGTCGGCCACTGGCTGGAGCGCCTGAACCTGCGGCACCGGCGCGACGTGCAGGCGGGGCTGCTGTCCTATGCCGAACAGCGGGCGCTGGAGATTGGCATGACGATCGCCGGCGGTGCGCAGGTCATCCTGCTCGACGAACCCACCGCCGGGATGAGCCACGCCGAAACCGAACAGGCGGTGCGCCTGATCCGCGACGTGACCGAGGGATGCACGTTGCTGATGGTCGAGCACGACATGGGCGTGGTGTTCGGCCTGGCGGACCGGATTTCCGTGCTGGTCGCGGGGCAGATCATTGCCACCGACACGCCGGACCGCATTCGCGCCAATGCGGCCGTACAGGAAGCCTATCTGGGCCAGATGGAGGCCGCATGATGCTGAAGATCGATAATCTGCACGCCTATTACGGCAAGAGCCACGTGCTGCACGGCGTGAACATGAACGTCGCCGAAGGCGAGATCGTCAGCCTGCTGGGGCGCAACGGCGTGGGGCGCTCCACCACCTGCAAGGCGATCATGGGGCTGGTACCACCGGTCGGCAGTATCGTCTACAAGGGGCAGAACATCGCCGGACTGCAACCGCACCAGGTCGCGCAGCGCGGCATCGGCTACGTGCCCGAGGACCGGCAGGTGTTCGCGACGCTGACGGTGCGCCAGAATCTCGACCTCGGGCGGCAATCCGGGCAGAGCGGCGGGCGCTGGTCGATGGAGGACATGTTCCGCCTGTTTCCCCGGCTGGAGGAACGAGCCGACGTGCCGGCGGGCGCGCTGTCGGGCGGCGAACAACAGATGCTCACCATGTGCCGCACGCTGATGGGCGACCCCGATCTGGTGCTAATCGACGAACCGACCGAAGGTCTGGCCCCGAAGATCGTCGAACAGGTGGGCGACCTGCTGACCGAGATCACCCGGCGCGGTGTTTCGATCCTGCTGGTCGAACAGAAACTGACCATCGCGCTGCGCATCTCGCACCGGCTTTACGTGATGGGGCACGGACAGATCGTGTTCGAGGGCAGCGTCGCCGAATTCCAGGCCAACGACGCGGTCCGCAAGGAATGGCTGGAAGTCTGAATTTGCCGCTCAGGCCGGTCGGAAACGGGTAAAAACCTGACCGGCCTGCGCACGCACTTTCCCCAGATGTGCCACCCCTGCCAAGCGGCGGTCCAGAAACGCCAGGGTGTCGGCGTCGTCCTCGCCGGTATCGCGCAGCCAGGCCAGCAATGTGCTGGCGTAGACGCCGGCCAGGATGGCCCGCTTGCTGTACCGGGAGAAATCCGTCGCCTGATCGCCGGCGACACGCCAAACGGCATCCGTCGAACGCCCGACAATCCGCACAGCGCGTGCCGCATTGCACGGCAGCGACATGACGGCCATGGTCCGGCGCACGGCCTCCTTGTGCGGCCGGTTGATCCGCAGACGCAGTGCCACCAGCGCCCGCACCCGCTGCGACACCCGCATGGAAGGCAGGTCCAGCGCATGCGCCTCGTCCTCCATCCAGCGGTCCGTCAGGTCGCAGAACACTTCGACCATATCGATCGCGCCATCCGGAAACAGCGCCTCGGCTTCGGCCGGGTTCCGGCCGATATCCGCCAGCGCTTTGCGCAGGGCGCGCGGCGACCAGCCGTCTTCGACGACATGAGGCAACACGGCCAACAGGGCTGCATCCCGTTCAGGCGATCGAAGCGGAGGAGACATCGGCATTTTTCCTATTTCTCGGCGGCTTTCTGCCGGGCAGCGCGTAGCAGTTCCTCAGTATATCCGAACAAGGCATGATCCGTCATGCGGCTTGGATACAGAATACCGTCCAGATGGTCGTATTCGTGCTGCACGACGCGTGCATGAAAGCCGCTGACCTCGCGCTCGATCCGTTGTCCGTCGCAGTCGACGCCGCGATAGCGGATGCGCGCATAGCGCGGCACGCCGCCCTGCAGGCCCGGAATCGACAGACACCCCTCCCAGCCGTTTTCCACCTCGTCGCCGACCGGCTCGTAGGTCGGGTTGATCAGCACCATCGGTGCGGTCGGATCATCGCCCGGCCTGCCGCTGGAACGCGCATCGCTGACCCGGAACACGAACAGGCGCAGCGGCACATGCACCTGCGGCGCCGCCAGCCCGGCCCCCACGGCGTCGTCCATGGTCTCGATCATATCGGCGACCAGACGGCGGATTTCGGGGGCACCGGGGTCTTCGACCGGCGCGGCTTTCTCCAGCAGAACCGGGTGCCCCATACGGGCGATCTTCAGAATGGACATATCCATGCAGGTAAGCCCTTGTTTCACGCTTGACGAGCCAATTCCGAAAGGGGGAGCTATTTTTTCACCGGATGTGCAGTTAAACGTTGGCGTAGACGGCAAGACTGTGTATATCGCCTGTCTCTGCGCCGGATTCCCGGCGCGGTACCCGTTTGTGTGCCCCGGGCGGCTGGGCGCCTTCACTGTTCAGGAGTACGGAACCAAGTGCAGGTTCTTGTTCGCGATAACAATGTCGACCAGGCGCTGAAAGCGCTGAAAAAGAAATTGCAGCGGGAAGGTGTTTTCCGCGAAATGAAGCTGCGCCGGCACTTCGAAAAGCCGTCCGAGCGCAAAGCGCGCGAAGGTGCGGAAGCTATCCGCCGCGCCCGCAAGGTAGAACGCAAGCGCCTCGAGCGCGAAGGCTTCTGACCTGCTCCCCTGGCCGCCGGGGGAACCATGAAATCACGAAGACCGCGGCAGGGCCCCGTGCCCTGATGCTGCGGTTTTTCTGTTTCCAGCCGGAAAACAGGGCTGACCGTTGAGGCAACTCAACACTCTATTTATAGAGAACCCGTATCATTCTTGACGTTGTGGGTTATACCGCATCGGCCCTTTCTGCTATTGTCGTGCGGTGCACGCATGACGCCGTGTTGGTAGAAAGGTTTTCCAATGATCCGTGAAGTTGAAGGCGATATTCTTCTCTCGAAGGCGCAAATCATTGCGCATGGAATAGCGCCTCAGGACCACTTTGATAGCGGTCTGGCATTGGCGCTGCGTGAACGCTGGCCCGCGATGGTTAAAGACTATCGCCATTACACGCACTCCCACCCGAAAGATCCGGGCGAAATCTGGGCCTGGACCGGCAAGAACGGCAACAATGCCCCGGTTCACATCGTCAACCTGCTGACACAGAGCATGCTGCACGGCCGCACGGGCAAACCCGGCAAGGCAACGCTGGAACAGGTGGGGCAGACCCTGAAGGCACTGGCCAAGCACATTCAGGCGCACGACATCACAAGCGTCGCGCTGCCACGCCTGGCGACCGGGGTCGGCGGGCTGGAATGGGCGGACGTGAAGCCGCTGGTCCAGTTGTATCTGGGCGATCTGAAAGACGTGAAGGTCATCGTCTACGAGACCTATCACAAGGGCCAGCAGGCCGACGAAAAGCTGGGCTGACCGCTCGCGCGTTCCAAAGGGCGCCGGCTGGCGCCCTTTTTCTTTTACGGGAACTGCCAGGAGCTGCCGGGCACAGCGGCAAGCGCATCAACCTCGACCAGCATATCCGGATGAGCCAGTGCAGCGACGCCGATCAGCGCGCTGGCCGGCGGGTGGGCCGTGTCGATCCACCGGTCGCGTACCGCCCGGATGACGGGCAACTGCTCCGGCAGATAATCGCGCACATAAATGGTCAGCCGGGCGACGGTGTCGAACCCCGCCCCCGCCGCCTGTAGCGTCGCCCGCAGATTTCGGAACACCTGATCGAGCTGCGCGGCCAGCCCGCGCGGAATTCTTCCGGCCGCATCGAACGGCACATGGCCGGACAGCACCAGCAGGTTGCCGCCTTCGATCAGCATGCCCTGCGAAATACCCGGGATTCCCGGCCCCGGCGGGTTGACGGCGCGCAACACCGCTCAGGCCCGCCTGGCAAGCGGGATCACGACATACACCATGGCGAGCACCATGGGCGGGACCGTCACTGCGGTAACCGCATAAAACGGCCATTGCCCGACCCAAGGGGTTAGCGCGCCCATCAGCAGATTCAGCACGGCATAGGCCCCCAGCATCAGAACGGCGAGAAAGCGAAGCCGGGCGGACAGCGGCGGGGATGGGTTGGTAGCAGACATATAAACCTCTATATATACGAAACGTATCGTTCTTATATGCTTGAACTATACGACACGTTCCGTTATGTCAACTGTGAACCGGAAAGCACCCATGCCCACGCCCCCTGCCCGGCGCACCTCGATCGGCGCGCGCCGCAACCCCGAAGCCGAAGCCGCCATTCTGGTGGCAGCGCGGCAGTTGCTGGCCGAGCGCGGCTATGCTGGTTTTTCGGTCGAGGAGGTCGCGCGCCGTGCCGGTGCCGGAAAGCCCACCATCTACCGCTGGTGGCCGACCAAGGCGGATCTGTTCATCGCCATCTATACGGCGGAAAAAGACGCCGTTATCGCGCTGCCCGATCTGGGCGATCTGGTTGGTGACCTGACCCAATACACCGCCGACCTGTGGGCGTTCTGGCGCAGCAACCCGGCAGGCAGCGCCTTTCGCGGACTGGTGGCGGAAGCGCAGGCCAGCGTGGCGGTGCAGGAAAAACTGCGCACCGAATTCCTGCCGGAACGCCTTGCCCCCTGCCGCACGCTGTTCCAGCGCGCCGTCGCACGCGGCGCATTGCCGCAGACCGAACTCGAAGGCCGGCTGGCGCTGTGGGTGGGGTTCGTCTGGTTCCGTTTGCTGACCGGGCAGATGGACGACAGTCCGGCGCTGATCCGCATGATGATGAGAATCATCGCCCGTCAGCCGGCATGAAAAAGGGCGCCGCACGGCGCCCTTTTTTATGCGATGTCCGAAGCCTCAGTGGTTGAGGGCTTGAACGATTTCCTCCGTCATCTTCTTCGCGTCGCCGAACAGCATCATGGTGTTCGTCCGGAAGAACAGCTCGTTCTCGACCCCCGCATAGCCCGACGCCATCGAGCGTTTAACGAACAGCACCGTCTTCGCCTTGTCCACGTCGAGGATCGGCATGCCGTAAATGGCCGAGGACGGGTCGGTCTTGGCGGCCGGGTTGGTCACGTCGTTCGCGCCGATCACGTAGACGACGTCGGCCGTGCTGAATTCGTTGTTGATCTCCTCCAGCTCGAACACTTCGTCATACGGCACGTTGGCTTCGGCCAGCAGCACGTTCATGTGCCCCGGCATGCGCCCGGCCACGGGATGGATGGCGTATTTCACTTCCACCCCTTCCTTCTTCAGCGTGTCGGCCATTTCACGCAGTGCGTGCTGCGCCTGCGCCACCGCCATGCCGTAACCCGGCACGATGATGACCTTCGATGCATTCTTCATGATGAACGCCGCATCGTCGGCCGCGCCAGACTTCACCGTGCGGTCGCCGCCCGCGCCGCCTGCCGGTCCCGCCGCGCCGGCATCGGTGCCGAAGCCACCCAGCAACACGTTCAGAATGCTGCGGTTCATGCCTTTGCACATGATATAGGACAGGATCGCACCCGAAGCGCCGACCAGCGCGCCGGTGATGATCAGCGCCACGTTTTGCAGTGTGAAGCCGATCCCTGCCGCCGCCCAGCCGGAGTACGAGTTCAGCATCGACACCACGACCGGCATATCGGCCCCGCCGATCGGGATGATAATCAGGAATCCAATCGCAAACGCCAGCAGCGCGATCAGCCAGAAGAACACGGCATGTCCGGTCACCACGAACAGAACGACCAGCAGCACCAGCAGCAGCGCCAGCAGCAGGTTCAGCTTATGCTGACCCACGAAGGTGATCGGCGCGCCGCTCATCAGCGCCTGCAGCTTGGCGAACGCGATCAGCGAGCCCGAGAAGGTCACCGCACCGATCGCCAGCCCCAGCGACATTTCCACCAGCGATCCGCCATGGATATGATCCGCCGTGCCGATGCCGAACGATTCCGGCGCGTAGAACGCGGCGGCCGCCACCATCACCGCCGCCAGACCGACCAGCGAATGGAACGCCGCGACCAGCTGCGGCAGCGCCGTCATCTTGATGCGCTGGGCGATCACCGTACCGATCCCGCCGCCGATCACCACGGCGATCAGGATCAGCCCGAAACCCGACCATGTCATGCCGCTGCGCAGCAGCGTCACGCCGATGGCGATCGCCATACCGGCCATCCCCATCTGGTTGCCCTGACGCGCAGTTTCCGGATTCGACAGGCCGCGCAGCGCCAGAACGAACAGAACCGCCGAAATCAGATAGGCGAGTGTAGCAATATTGGCGTTCATCTTACTTCGCCTTTTTCTTGAACATCGCCAGCATGCGCTGCGTGACAATGAATCCGCCGAAAATATTCACACTGGCCAGCAGCGCCGCGATGAAGCCGAAGGTGCGCGCCAGCGGGCTGTCGGCCATGCCGGTGGCCAACAGCGCACCGACGATGATCACCGACGAGATCGCGTTGGTCACGCCCATCAGCGGCGAATGCAGCGCCGGCGTCACGTTCCAGACCACGTAATAGCCGACGAAGCACGCCATCAGGAAAATCGCGATCAGGAAGACGATCGGTTCGATGCTGCCCACCGGCGCGGTCATCGCCAGCGAACGTGCCTGCGCGGCCAGCGTCAGCATGCGATCCGCAAGCTGGGTGGCTTCTTCTGCCAGTTGAGCCGGATTCATGCTGCTTCTCCCTTGGGGGCAAAATTCGGATGGATCACCGCGCCGTCGCGCGTGATCTGCGCACCCTTGATGATGTCATCCTCGGCGGGCAGTTTCGGTACCTTGGCGTCCTTGTCCCAGAAGGTGGACAGGAAGGTCAGCAGGTTGCGCGCATACAGCGCCGACGACGCCACCGGAATGCGCCCGGCCCAGTTACGATATCCCAGAACGCGCACGCCGTTCACCGTCGTCGTCGCCTCGCCCGGCACGGTGGCGGCGCAGTTGCCGCCCGCCTCGGCCGCGATGTCGACGATCACGCTGCCCGCCTTCATCGCGTCGACCATCGGCTGGGTGACGATGACCGGTGCCTTGCGGCCCATCACCAGCGCCGTGCAGATCACGATATCGTTCTTGCGCAGCGTTTCTTCCATCAGCGCCGCCTGCTTCTGGCGGAATGCGTCGCTCATCTCTTTCGCGTAACCGCCGGCGGTCTGGGCAGCCGCGGTTTCCTCGTCCTCGACGCCGACGAAGGCGGCCCCCAGCGACTTGATCTCTTCCTTCGCGGCGGGGCGCACGTCGGTCGCCGAGACGATCGCCCCCAGGCGACGCGCCGTGGCGATCGCCTGCAGCCCGGCCACCCCGGCCCCGACCACGAACACGCGCGCCGGCGGTACCGTGCCGGCCGCCGTCATCATCATCGGAAAACCGCGTTCGAACGTCGCCGCAGCTTCGATCACCGCGCGATACCCGGCCAGGTTCGCCTGCGAGGACAACACGTCCATCGACTGCGCGCGCGTGATGCGCGGCAGCCATTCCATTGCGACAACGTTCACACCACGCGATGCATACTCCGCCGCGCGGGCCGCATCGGCATTGGCGATGCACAGCAGCAGCGCATCGCGCGGCAACAGTGCCACCTCGTCCACCGCGCCTTCGCCAGCCGCCAGCGGGGCGGCGACCTTCAGCACGATACCGGCACCCGTCAGCGCGGACGCCGCATCGGAGCAGACCTGCGCACCGGCGGCGGCATAATCCGCATCCGCAATGGCCGCCTGCGCGCCGGCCCCGCTTTCGACCGCGACGTCCAGCCCCATACCGATGAATTTTTTCACAGTCTCGGGTGTGGCGGCGACGCGGGTTTCGGCCAGTCGGCGTTCCTTCAGAACCGCAAGACGCATGAGCTTCAGCCTCTCTCACAAAAGGGGGGAAAGCATGCGCGATCGGCCCCCGCCAGGCAACCCGCCAGTGCCCTTTCTGATGTTTTTCCAGGACGTTGTGTCTTCCCAGTTGCACCGATTCCTGAAAGGATCGATCAAAGAGTATCTATAATCAACGAGGCTGACTCATGGAACGCATCCAAGCAGGCGGACTTTCCGTATCGAAAAACCTGCACGATTTTATCAATACCGAGGCCCTGCCTGGGACCGGCGTTACCACCGACGCATTCTGGAACGGTCTGGGCGCCATCGTCCGCGACTTGGCACCGCGCAACCGCGACCTGCTGGACCTGCGCGATAAGTTTCAGTCCCAGATCGATTCCTGGCACCAGGAGCGGCGCGGCCAGCCCCACGACGCCGCCGCCTACGAGGCGTTTCTGCGCCAGATCGGCTATATCGTCCCCGCCTCCGCTCCGTTTGCCGTCGACACCCAAAACGTCGACGACGAGATCGCCCGAATCGCCGGCCCGCAGCTGGTGGTTCCGGTCACCAACGCGCGCTATGCGCTGAACGCCGCCAATGCGCGCTGGGGCAGCCTGTACGACGCGCTGTACGGAACCGACGCCATCGCCGATACGGGCGACACCGCCCGCGGCGCAAAATTCAACCCGGCACGCGCCGCCGCGGTGATCGCCCAGGCACGCACCTTCCTCGACGACGCGCTGCCGCTGGCCAACGGTTCGCACATGGACGCCGTCGCCTATATCGTGGTGGGCGGTGCGCTGCAGGTCGCGCTGCAGGACGGCACCAGCACCTGGCTGAACGATGCCGCGGGGTTCATCGGCTACACGGGCGCCGAGAACGCCCCCAGCGCGATCCTGCTGCGCAACAACGGCCTGCATGTCGAACTTCGCATCGATCGCGCCCACCCGATCGGCAAGACCGACCCGGCGGGCATCGCCGACATCGTGCTGGAAGCAGCCCTGTCGACGATCGTCGACTGCGAGGATTCCGTCGCCGCGGTCGATGCCGAGGACAAGATTCTGGTCTATCGCAACTGGCTCGGCCTGATGCAGGGCACGCTGAGCGCCAGCTTCCCAAAGGGCGACGCCACCGTCCAGCGCAGCCTGAACCCCGACCGCACGTGGACGGCGGCGAAGGACGGCACGATCACACTGCACGGCCGCAGCCTGATGCTGACGCGCAATGTCGGCCATCACATGTACACCGACGTGATCCGCGACGCCGACGGAAACGACATCCCCGAAACCTTCATGGATGCCGCCGTCACCGCGCTGATCGCGCTGCATGACCTGCGCGGCAAGCGCATGAACAGCCGCACGGGATCGGTCTATATCGTCAAGCCCAAGATGCACGGGCCGGACGAGGTGGCGTTCGCGAACGAACTGTTCGGCCGTGTCGAGGACATGCTCGGCATGGCACGCCACACGCTGAAGATGGGCATCATGGACGAGGAGCGCCGCACCACGGTGAACCTCGCCGCCTGTATCAACGCAGCAAAGTCGCGCGTGGTGTTCATCAACACCGGCTTCCTCGATCGCACGGGTGACGAGATCCACACCTCGATGGTCGCCGGACCGATGATCCGCAAGAACGACATGCGCGGCACGGCGTGGATCAAGGCGTACGAGGACAACAACGTGGATGTGGGCCTGGCCTGCGGTCTGCGCGGCAAAGCGCAGATCGGCAAGGGTATGTGGGCCGCCCCCGACAACATGGCCGATATGCTCGCCCAGAAGATCGGCCACCCGCGCGCCGGCGCCAACACCGCCTGGGTGCCCTCGCCCACCGCCGCCACGCTGCATGCGCTGCATTATCACGACGTGGACGTCGCTGCCCGGCAGACCGAACTGGCGACGCGTCCGCCCGCCAGGCTCGGTGACATTCTCACCCTGCCGCTGGCCGATCGCCCCAACTGGTCGCCCGAGGAGATCCGCGCCGAACTCGACAACAATGCCCAGGGCATTCTGGGCTACGTGGTGCGCTGGGTGGATCAGGGCGTCGGCTGTTCCAAGGTGCCGGACATCCACGATATCGGGCTGATGGAGGATCGCGCGACGCTGCGCATCTCGTCCCAGCACATCGCCAACTGGCTGCGCCACGGCGTGGTGAGCGAGGCCGAGGTGATGGACACCATGCGCCGCATGGCCGCAGTGGTGGATCGCCAGAACGCTGACGACCCGCTGTATGTGCCGATGGCGCCCGGCTTCGACGGCCCGGCCTTCAAGGCGGCCTGCGATCTGGTGTTCCAGGGCTGCAAGCAGCCGAACGGATATACCGAGTTCATCCTGCACGCCCGCCGGCGCGAAGCGAAAAAAGGCTAAAAATCAACCAACTAGAACACGCCTGACCTACCGGGTGCATCAAGCGTTCAAATACGTTTGATGCACCCGGCTTCATGAATCATCAACCAATCATTGGTTTAATCGAGCCTCCTAAACGACTGGCAGGCGAGGTGCGCCATGAGCTTTTTCCCTAGCGAATCCAACTTTTCCCCATCCGCCACGGCCCGCGCGATCAGGCAGACGGACGACCAGAAGCCCATTACCAAGACCATGCAGACAACCGCGACCCAGCAGGTCGCGCAGGATTTCGCCAAACCGGCGGTTCCGGTGATCTCGCCATCTGTGCGGGTCGACCCGCCGACCAACATCCCGGTGCTCGAGATTTATCAGGCGGGAGAAGTGGTCTTCCGTTCACCGACCGAGCGCGAATTGCGCGCCTATCGCAACGGTGAAAAGGCCGATGCCCAGGCAGCGGAAAACGATACCGAAACTCCGGAAGCCACGCAGGAAAAAGGCGGCGCCGGCGGATTCCGTAACATCGTGGCGAAGAATCAGGCCGACTGACCTCTCAGTCCGCCTTGAACACCCGGATAGGCAGCGTTTCCCCGGGCCAAAAGGGGAAAGCATGCCGCCCGGCAACAGCCGTTACATACCCAGCGCGTGACGATAGACATCGAGCAGCGACTCCTGCTCCTCGACGTCGTTCGGTTCCTGCTTACGGATCTTGATCAGCTGGCGCAGCACTTTCACGTCGAACCCGGCCGATTTCGCCTCGGCATAGATATCGCGGATATCGCCGGCCAGCGCCTTGCGTTCTTCCTCCAGCCGCTCGATGCGCTCGACGACCGACCGCAGCCGATCAGCAGCAACCCCGCCCACATCGCGGGTTTCATGCGCCATCTTCTCTTCGGTCATCGCATCGGACATTGGCAGCCTCGGCAGGGTGGATAAAATGGAACGGGGCTTTTACCCTCCTGCCCGCGCGCACTCAATGCCCGAAGGCGGAAAAACCGCTCACCAGATAGGTAATCCTTTATGGAACGCCCGTCCGACGCCGAACTGTCCGCCGCGATCGCAGATGCCGCGCGGCAAGCGTTTGCCGAGCTGTTCCAAACCGGCGAGCATTTCTACTACTGCACGCTGATCACCACCGGCGAGGCCCTGCCGCCGTTCGTCGCCGCCTGGTCGCACGAGGCGCTGGAACGCTGCGTCGAACCGCAGGACCGGGATACGCTGAAATGGTCGTATGCTGATTCGCCTTACTGCGCTTTCGGCTGGGAAGAATATTTCGGAACCGTCCGGCGAATGTTCCAACGGCTCCCCGATCTTCATACCTTTGCCGATTCCGACTGGGAGGCCGAGTACGAGGCACGCCTGAACGTCATGGAGACCGCGATGCGCACTCTGGACACAGAGGGGCTTTTCGGCGCCGGGAAAAACAGGCTGAATATGGTCGTCAATGTCGAAGTCATGCCGCCCGATCATGCAAACACGCTGCGCGCCTTCCGTCTGAACCCGCCTGCCGCGCTGACCGCGTGGCTGGCGGAAGCGGCGGAGCCTGCGGAATAAAGCCATGCCCTGGACCGACGCCTCCGCCCGCACCGCGCTGCGCAGCCTGTTCGATACGGCGATCAGGGCGGCCGATCCGCGCCATGTGCTGGCGCGCCACCTGCCCGCCCCGCCGCGCGGACGCACCGTCGTCGTCGGGTTGGGAAAATCGGCGGCGCTGATGGCGCAGGTGCTCGAGGCACACTGGCCCACGCCGCTATCCGGCGTGGTCGTCACCCGCTACGGCCACGCGGTGCCAACGCGGCATATCCGCGTGATCGAAGCGGCGCACCCGGTCCCCGACGCCAACAGCCAGACAGGCGCTGCAGCGCTACTGACCGCGGTGCAAAAACTGAACGCCAGCGATCTGGTCATCGCGCTGGTCTCGGGCGGCGGATCGGCGCTGGCGGTCAAACCCGCGCCGGGTCTGACACTCGCCGACAAGCAGGAAATCAACCGCACGCTGCTCGCTTGCGGCGCGTCGATCGGCGAGATGAACACCGTGCGCAAACATCTGTCGGCGTTCAAGGGGGGGCGTCTGGCGCTGGCCGCCGCGCCGGCCCGCGTCGCCACGCTGGCGATCAGCGATGTGCCGGGCGATGCGCCGCAGGTGATCGCCTCCGGCCCCACCGTCCCCGACCCCAGCAGTTGCGCCGATGCGCGCGCCATTCTGGCGCGTTACGGCATTACCCCGTCCGCCGCCGTGCAACAGGCGCTGAACGATCCCGCCAACGAAACGCCAAAGCCCGACGACACACGTCTGCGGCACAACAGCTTCACGTTGGTCGCCACACCGCGCATGGCGCTGGAAGCCGCCGCCGAACACGCCCGCACGCTGGGATTGACGCCACTGCTCCTCGGCGATGCGCTGGAAGGCGAAGCACGCGACGCCGGCGCCGTCATGGCAGGCATTGCACAGTCCGTGCGCCGTTACGGCACGCCGGCCGCCGCCCCCGCGGTGCTGCTGTCGGGCGGTGAAACCACCGTGACCCTGCGCATCCCCTCCCCCGGCCGTGGTGGGCGCAACACGGAATTTCTCGCCGGCTTGGCGCGTGGGTTGCAAGCCGCGCCGGGTATCTGGGCGATCGCCATCGACACCGATGGTATCGATGGCGTCGAGGATGCCGCGGGCGCGTTGATCGGGCCGGATACGATCGCACGTGCACGCAGCGCCGGGCGAACACTGGACGACGCACTCGCGCGCCACGATGCCACGGGCTTGTTCGCGCAATTGCAGGATCTGGTCGTCACCGGGCCGACACTGACCAACGTCAACGATTTCAGGGCCATTCTGATCGCTTAGCGCCGAGGACGGTATTTGCGGGTGAATTACCGGCGGGTGCCTGCTACAACACCGTATGGCAAGCCGTATTCCCATGCACCGTCACCGGCGCACCAAGATTATCGCGACACTTGGCCCGGCTTCTTCCAGCACCGACGTCATCTCGCGCCTGTTTCACGCCGGCGCAGATGTGTTCCGGCTGAATTTCAGCCATGGCAGCCACGAAGACCATGCGGCACGCATTGCCATCATCCGCGAACTGGAACGCCGATCCGGCCGCCCGATCGGCATTCTGGCCGACGTACAGGGGCCGAAACTGCGCGTCGGCCGCTTTCAGGGCGGGCGCGTGCATCTGCAGACCGGGCAGAAATTCCATCTCGATCTGAACCCGACATCGGGCGACGCGCGGCGCGTCAACCTGCCGCACCCGGAAATCATCCACGCAGCGCAGATCGGCACCACCCTGCTGCTCGACGACGGCAAGCTGCGTCTGCGGGTCAGCAAGGTGCGCAACGATCACTTGGAAACCGATGTCGTGGTCGGCGGTCAGCTATCGGACCGCAAGGGCGTCAACGTGCCCGACATCGTGCTGCCGATCCCGGCGCTGACGGAAAAGGACCGCGCCGATCTGGCCTTCGTGCTGGAACAGGGAGTCGAATATATCGGCCTGTCCTTCGTGCAGCGCCCGGAAGACGTGGCGGAAGCGAAAGCCATCGCCGACGGCCGTGCCTGGATCATGGTGAAGATGGAAAAGCCGCAGGCACTGGAGAACCTCGACGCCATCATGGCGCTGACCGACTGCGTGATGGTGGCACGCGGCGATCTGGGGGTGGAACTGCCGCCCGAGGAAGTGCCGCTGGCCCAGAAGCGCATCGTGCAGGCGGCGCGCCAGGCGGGGAAACCCGTCGTCGTCGCGACACAGATGCTGGAGAGCATGATCACCTCGCCCTCGCCCACCCGTGCCGAAGCGTCCGACGTGGCGACCGCCGTCTTCGATGGCGCCGATGCCGTGATGCTGTCGGCCGAAACCGCGGCCGGTCAGTTCCCTTACGAGGCGGTCAACATGATGGACCGTATCGTCGCGCGCGTCGAACAGGACTCCTACTGGCGCGAACTGACCGACGCCAAACGCCCGGCGCCCGAAAAATCGTCCGCCGGCGCCATCGCCGCCGCTGCTCGGCAGGTCGCCCACACGATCGACGCCGAGGCGATCGCGACGTTCACATCGACCGGTTCGACCACGCTGCGTGTCGCGCGCGAGCGCCCGGACGTGCCGATCATGGCGATGACGGCGCATATCGCCACCGCACGCCGCATGGCGGTGGTCTGGGGGGTGCATCCGCTGGTCGTGCCGGAGCTGACGTCGATGACCGAGATCGTCGCCAGGGCACTGCGTGCCGCACAACAGGAGGGGTTCGCCAAATCCGGCGACGAAATCGTCGTCACGGCGGGTTTTCCGTTCGGCATACCAGGCACCACCAATTCGCTACGGGTTGCGATCGTCAAATAAAAACGGCGCCGGTTCACACCGGCGCCGTTTCATCAGGATCGAGCGACAACTCACGCAACGGAGCGTGAAGCGTCCCGCACTTTCTGCGTCGCCTGGTTGACGTGTTCGGTCGTTCCGGCGATCGCGTTCATGTTCAGCGTCACCCGTGTCACGCCTTCCGCCGCCACCTGCATGTTGGACGACATTTCCCGCGTTACCGTAGACTGTTCTTCCACCGCTGCGGAAATGCTGGTCGAGATGCTGTTGATCTGGGTGATCGTTTCGGTGATCGAGTTGATCGCCGACATCGCTTCGTTGGTGTTTTCCTGCACCGCCTCGATCTGTGCACCGATTTCTTCCGTCGCCTTGGCGGTCTGGATGGCCAGGTTTTTCACTTCAGATGCCACGACGGCGAATCCTTTGCCCGCTTCACCGGCGCGCGCCGCCTCGATCGTCGCGTTCAGCGCCAGCAGGTTGGTCTGGCTGGCGATCGTGTTGATCAGTTCGATGATCGTGCCGATCTTTCCGGCTGCCTCGTTCAGGCCCGCCACCGTATCGTTGGTTCTGTTCGCCTGCTCGACCGCCTTGCCGGAAATTTCCAGTGCATAGCCGACCTGACGCGTGATCTCGCCCACCGACGCCGCCATTTCTTCGGCGCCGCTGGCAACCGCCTGCACGTTCGCCGATGTCTGCGTCGCCGCTTCCGCGGCATCCGCCGTCTGCCGGCTGGCTTCCGACACCGCATCGGTGATCTCGCCCAGTTCGATGTCGATCTGCTGCTGCACGGTGACGCGACGCTGGCGTTCTTTCACCTGTTCCGTAATATCGGTCGCGAACTTCACCACTTTGGCCAGCCTGCCGCTGGCATCGTAAACGGGGTTGTAGCTAGCCTGGATCCAGACCTCGCGCCCGCCCTTGCCGATGCGCTTGTACTCGGCCGCCTGGAATTCCCCACGCCGCAAAGCATCCCAGAACCGGCGATAATCAACGCTGTCGCGGTAAGCGGTTTCCACGAACATCGAATGGTTCTTGTTGCGGATTTCATCCAGCGTATAGCCAAGCGCGTTCAGAAAATTCTGATTCGCGGTAATGACCGTGCCGTCCAGTTTGAACTCGATTACCGCCAGCGCCTTGTTAATGGCGTTGATCTGCCCTTCGTAATCCGCGGCGCGCAGCTTCTGTTCCGTGATGTCGGTTGCGAATTTGACAACCTTGAAAGGTTTTTTGTCGCGCCCCAGCAGCGGGTTGTAGCTGGCCTGGATCCAGACCTCGCGCCCGCCCTTGCCGATGCGTTTGTACTCGGCCGCCTGAAATTCCCCGCGCCGCAGTACCGACCAGAACTGACGATATTCCGCACTGTCGCGATAAGCGGGGTCGACAAATATCGAATGATTCTTGCCGCGGATTTCATCCAGCGTATAGCCGAGCGCGTTCAGAAAATTCCGGTTCGCGGTAACGACCGTGCCATCCATGTTGAACTCGATCACCGCCTGGGACTTGTCCAGTGCGTCGAGTTTTGCCTGCATTTCGGAAGATGAAAATAATCTGATCACGGGAACACCACCACATATCGGAATGGACAGTTACGAGAACTGCATATTTTTTTGTCCCTTTATCCTATGCACCATCCGTTTCAATTTCGTAAATCAATGATCTGGTTCGGTTTTATGCCGTCGTGCCATTTGCTCTTTTTCCAGGAGCGTTTTTTTGCGCGGTATACCCCACCGATACCCGGTCAGGTCGCCGCTACTGCCGACGATACGGTGGCAGGGAACGGCCAGCGACACTGGATTGACCGCGCAGGAACGCGCCACGGCGCGTACCGCGCGCGGCATACCCATTTTCGCCGCCAGCTCTCCGTAGGTGCACGTTTCCCCAACCGGAATTGCCCGCAGCGCATCCCAGACGCGCTTCTGGAACACCGTGCCGCGCAGATCCAGCGGTAGATCCAGCGCCGCCTTGGGCTCTTCGATAAAGCTGACGATACGCCCGAGCGTTTCGCCCAATCCCTGCGTATCCTCGACGATCTGTGCCGCAAAAAACCGCCGCCGCAAATCGCCCATCAACACATCGTCAGGCTCGGCAAAGCCGATGAAACAGACGCCACGTTCCGTCATCCCGACCAGCAGACGCCCGAACGGGCAGTCAGTAAATGCCGTACGGATGGTTTCCCCCTTGCCACCGCGTCGTGCCGCACCAGGTGTCATGCCCAGATGTTTACGTGTATCTTCGTATACACGACTCTCCGAACCAAAACCGGCGTCGTTCACCGCATCGGCTACGCGCGCGCCCTGCATCAGCGCCGCCTGCAGGCGTTTTGCCCGCACGTTCTCGGCATAGCTGCGCGGCGTCACGCCCATGATATTTTTGAACATGCGTAGGAAATGGAACTTCGAATATCCGGCTCTGGCCGCCAGAACATCGAGACCGGGCATCGTGTCGGCCTCGGCGATCTGGGCACAGGCCGCCGCGACGGCCGCGTGCGCCAATGCCAGACGCGCCCCTTTCGGATCGCAACGCTTACAGGCCCGAAATCCGGCCGCCTCGGCCTGCACGATGGAATCGAAAAACCGGACGTTCTTGCGCAAGGGGCGCCGTGACGGGCACCCCGGACGACAGAACACACCAACCGTCGTCACGCCATAATAAAAGTCTCCCGGAACCCGCTGGACGACCTGCTGCCAGCGGGTTTCCTCCTCGCTCGACGCCAGGGCCCCGGTCAGGGCAAATGCTGTATCCGGCATGACGCCCTCCTTTCACGCACGACACTGTAGCCTGACGGCACATCCGGACCATCCGGAGATTGCGCTGTATTTCCCTTTTCAATCCTCAAGCCAGGCGGCAGATTAACCACATGAATACCGCCGACCTCCGCCGGGCCGACCTGAACCTGCTGACCGTATTTGCGGCCCTGATGCGTGAACGTTCGGTCACCCGCGCAAGTCAGAAAATTTTCCTAAGTCAGTCGGCGACTTCAGCCGCGCTGGCGCGCCTGCGCGACCTGTTTCAGGACGAGCTGTTCGTCCGTTCGGGGCGCGAGATCGAACCGACCGCCCATGCGCTGGAATTATGGGAAAATCTGGGGCCCGCGCTGCAGGCCATCGCCGCGGCCCTGACCACATCGATCCCGTTCGATCCGGCCAGCGATGCGCGCGAATTCCGGATCGGCATGCCGGACGATGTCGCCATGTTCCTGTTGCCCCGGCTGATGACAAAACTGCACACCAGCGCGCCGCACTGCACGCTGGTCGTCTACCAGCTTAGTTTTCGCAGCGCCGCCGCCATGCTCTCCTCAGGCGAGATATCGACCGCCGTCGGCTACCTAGACGACCTGCCCGCCACAGCCAAAGTGCGGTCCCTCAGTCATCACGGCTGGCAGGTTCTTCGTGCCGATGGCACGCCCGGCAAACTGACTCTGGCCGAATACGCCGCCCGACCGCACATACTGGTCACCCACAAAGGCGACATGGTTGGCGTCGTCGATCGCGCCCTGGCCGAAGCGGGCCTGACGCGACGCGTGATCCTGGGACTGCCGAGCTTCACCATCCTGCCTTCCGTGCTGACCGGAACCGACATGCTGGCCACAGTCTCGTCCTATGTCGCCCGCGACCTTGCCGCAATGGGACCGCACCTGCGCATTGAAGACCCGCCACTGCCGTTACCTACCGGGCATCACCGCATGGCCTGGCGCGCCACGGCCGATTCGGACCCGGCGGAGGTCTGGTTACGACGCAACATCATCGAGGCATTCGACCAAATATGAATCTGCACCCGCTCAACACTATGGATATCTGCGCACTTCTCGTTTTTCTTTTATCCATGTTCGGGTACAGCCGGGTCGTGGATCATATGCGGCACATTCATCGCCGCAGCGTGATTGCCACCATGAACATGTGGCGTGAACGCTGGTTGATGCGCATGACCGAACGTGACACCCGTATTTTCGATGCCGCGATCATCGGCAATATCATGCGCAGCGTACAGTTTTTCGCCACTACCACCATCTTTCTCCTCGCCGGACTGGTGGCCATGCTGGGGGCTGGGGACCGGGCGCTCGGTGTGGTTGCCGCGCTACCTTTTACGGCGCCCTCCAGCCCCGGGCGTTACGAAATACAGATCGGGCTGCTGATTTTCGTGTTCATCTACGCTTTTTTCAAATTCACCTGGTCTCTGCGGCAGTTCAATTATGCCTCGACCGTGATCGGTGCGGTCGCCCATAGCAATGCGGGCGAAGAGAAAGAAAACGATGCCAGGGTCGCCGCACGTGTCGCTAACCGCGGCGCGCTGCATTTCAACAGCGGTATCCGCAGCTATTATTTCGGAATGGCCGCGCTGGGCTGGTTCATCCACCCGCTGGCGCTGATCACCACCAGTTTGTGGGTGGTCGTCGTTCTGTATCGCCGGGAATTCCGCAGCGCGGTCCTGACTGCCCTCGGGCAGGATGTCCGCAACCCGCTGACCGGCCGGTAAATGTAAAAATACAGGGCGGGTGCACCAGCACCACGCCCTGTACTCCATTACAACAGATCAGGCGGCCTGCACGTCGTCGAGGAATTTCTGCACGACCGACTTCAGCGTGTCGGACTGTCCACCCAATGTCCGCGCCGCCTCCAGGACCTGTTCCGAACTGGTCCCGGTGTTGTGTGCAGCCTGCGACACACCGATGATATTCGCCGATACCTGCAACGTCCCGGTCGCAGCTTCCTGCACGTTCCGCGCAATCTCGCTGGTCGCCGCACCCTGCTGTTCGACGGATGCAGCTATCGAACCGCTGATCTCGTTCATCCGCACGATCGTCTGGCCGATCCCCTCGATCGCACCCACGGCCGCATCCGTCGCGTTCTGCATCGCCTGGATCTGACCGGCAATCTCCTCGGTCGCCTTCGCCGTCTGCGTCGCAAGGTTCTTCACC
>JAVBUO010000006.1:0-42643 GCA_031555315.1 Acetobacteraceae bacterium | reverse complement strand
CACCGCAGGCGCATCGCGCCAGCGACAGCCGGACAGCAGTACATGCACAATCCCGCTGATCACCCGACGGTCATCCACGCGCGGAACACCACGCGGCTTGTTCGGCAGTAACGGGCGTAAACGCTCCCATTGCGCATCACTCAGCCAGAATTCTCCGGGCATTACCGTATCCCCACCAATCACAGGGGGAAATACGAATCACACGACGCGTTGTCGTGTAAACAGTTTATGGGTCCTGATCGTAGTATGCATGGCGCCGTTGAGCAGACCCGTACCCATGATCGCATCGACATACCAGCCCGCATCCGACTGGCGCGTCATGTAGGCCGTCAGCAGATAGGTGTCCGCGCGGCCCTTCACCGAAGCGCCCGCCACCTCAAGGTCGAAGTCCAGACGCCGATGCAGGTTCCCGAGGTTCGGCAATCAAAAACTCAAGAGGAGAGGGGGGGGGGCGAAATATCGGGGCTTTATCTGATCTCGGTATTGATCGCCCGGTAACGGAACGTTCCTTATAGCAAATAATTATCCGCGGTATTCATGTATTATTGTGGGGTTCATAGGATCAGGTTGCATGAAGGGGAAGCGCTGAATTAAGAGATGCAAATTCGGAATATAATCATATAAATATTTATAAAATATAAAATTTATTAAATTAAATATAAATAAGAATAAAAACAAAATAAAAATTATTTTTATCACTAATAGTGAGTATTTAATTTGAAATTTGCCGTGAGCATTGATAGTTTCCCACAGGATGGGCCGCGCAAAAATATAATATTACTTTGTGTATGGTCATGTCTAAACTGATATAAGGAAAAATATTATGCCTGATACAAATAATATGAAGATCGCAGAGCTTACTTTTGAAGAAATGGAAGCCGCCGCGGTGTCCGGTGCCGGGTGGGACGATCTCTGGGGCGAGGTGGTACATAATGTGAAGACTGCCGTCACTAAACGCGGCTCCGTTAATCAGGAATCGATTTCCAGGAATGCAAAAAGTGCATTGCGGTTGCTTTTTAGGTGACATTATACTGTAAGTACAGTAAAATTTACTAAAATAACAAGGCGCTTCGAAGCTTGAGCCTCTTCGGAGCGCTTTTCAGTTTGTCTGGGCTGATGGCAGGTCTTCGGCTTCGGGAAATCAGCAAGCGTCCATCATGGATGGCACGGTCACAAAAAAACCCCGGCATCTGCCGGGGTTTTTCTGGTCATTGTGGGGTGTGAAGGCGGCGGATCACTCGCGCCGGCCCATGAACCGCAGCAGGTACATGAACAGGTTGATGAAATCCAGATACAGCGACAGGGCGTCGTAGACGCTGCGCTTGGCGGCGGCGTCCATGCCGGCGTGCTGGATTTCGCCGATGTAGTCGGCCTTGATGCGCTGCGTGTCATAGGCGATCAGGCCGACGAAGATCAGCACACCGGCCGCGCTGATCACCCACGACATCGCCGACGACTGCATGAAGATGTTGACCACCGAGGCGAGGATCAGCCCGATCAGCCCCATCAGCAGGAAGCTGCCCATCTTGGTCAGGTCGCGCTTCGTGGTGTAGCCGATGATGCTCATCGCCGCGAAGGTGCCGGCCGTCACGAAGAACGTGCTGGCGATCGACGCGCCGGTATAGATCAGGAAGATGTTGGACATCGAAATGCCCATCACCGCCGCGAACGCCCAGAACAGCGCCTGCGCCGCCGTGGTCGACAGCTTGTTGACGCCGAACGACAGCACCAGCACGAAGGCCAGTGGCGCGAACATGGCGATGTAGCCCAGCATCGTCGGGCCGATCACCATGCGTCCGCTGGCTAGAATCTGCTTGCTGTAGAACAGGTCGATCAGACCGGTGTTGGCCACCAGCACCGCCATGAGGCCGGTCAGCACCAGGCCGGAGGCCATCCAGTTGTAGACGCGCAGCATATAGGCGCGCAGCCCCTCATCCACCACCGCGGCATCGACGGTCGTGGCGGGCGCACCCTGCGTCCAGCGTGATTCGGGACTGAAAGCCATATCTTCTCGTTCTCCTCTGTGCGGGCACCTCGCCCGCTGGGGTTATAGATTGTGTATTCCTGCGCAGGAATCAAGCGAAACCGGACACATGTATCTGCTGTGGAACAGTATATTTCATTCGTTTCGCAAGAATGGCGCCGCCGGCGCGCCCAGCGCCCGCGCTGTGCCGATCCAGCCCGTCAATAATACGAAACCCGTGCAAACCAGCAGGATAAAAACCAATCGCTCAGGTAGAAATACCCACTCGGCCGTCATTACGTATACCGTTACGGCCCAGGCGGTGGCACTGCCGATCAGCGCGGCGAGCACACCGGACGCCAGCCCCAGAATACCGAATTCGACCAGAAATACCCGGCGGATGGCGTCGTGCGGCACGCCCAGCGTCTTCAGCACCACGGCGTCGCGGATGCGCCGCCGCTGGCCCGCCGCGATCGCGCTGGCCAGCACCAGAACGCCCGAGATCAGCGCGACCAGTCCCGTCAGTCCCAGTGCGGTGCTGATCTGGCCGAACAGTTTCTGCACGGTGTCCAGCGCATCGCGTACCCGGATGCCCGAGACGTTGCCGAACGCATCGGTCACCCGGCGCAGCAGTGCGGCTTCCTGTTCCGGCGGCACGCTGACCGTGGCGATGAAGGTGTGCGGCGCGGCTTCCAGAAATCCCGGACTGGCGACCAGCGCGAAATTCATCCCTAACGAACGCCAGGCGATGTCGCGCAGCGAGGCGATGCGCATCTCGATATTCCGCCCCAGCACGTTGACGGTGATGGTGTCGCCCAGCCCGACGCCCCAGCCTTTGGCCAGATTGACATCGAACGAGACCAGCGGCGGGCCGCGGTAGTCGGCCGGCCACCATTCCCCTGCCACGATGCGCGTACCGTCGGGTGGCGTGGCAGCATAAGTCAGGCCACGGTCGCCGCGCAGCGCCCAGGCGCTGTCGGGGGCGACCTGCAACCGTTCGGCCGGTGTGCCGTTCACCGCCACGATCCGCGCCCGCAGGCTGGGCACGCGGTGCAGATCGCGTGCGCCGGGGGTGGCTGTGATCAGCGCGTCGAACGCGTCGGCCTGCGCGGTCTGGATGTCGATGAAGAAGAACGACGGCGCGCTGCGCGGCATCTGTTCGTCGACGGTGGTGGACACGCTGCCCTGGATCAGCGTCATGCCGGCCAGCGTTGCCAGCCCCATGCCGAGCGACAGCAGCAGGGTTGGCGTCGCGGCGCCGGGCCGATGCAGATTGGCGAGTGCCAGCCGCCAGACCGGGCTGCGTGCCGCATGGCAGCGCCGTGCCAGCGCCATCACCCCCCAGGCCGCGCCCCGGTAGAGCAGCAGCGTCACCGCCGCGCCCGCACAGAACATCAGCGCGAAGCGGCGTTCGTACGCGGTGAACACGATCAGCCCGGCCAGCACGCTGGTCAGAACCGCAATCGTCAGCACCAGCCCGATGCGCGGGCGGGTGCGGGCCGGCAGGATCGTATCGCGAAACAATGCCGCGCCGGGGATATCGGCGGCGCGCGCCAGCGGCCACAGCGCAAAGATTGCCGTCGTCAGCACGCCGTAGAGCATCGCCAGCAGCACGGGGCGCGGATAGAAGCCGACCTGCGGTGCTACCGGCAGCAGGTCGGCGATCGCGCCGCCGATCGCATAGGGCGCGGCAATGCCGAGCGCCGCGCCGGCCACGATCCCTGCGGTGGACAGCAGCCCGATTTGCATCAGGCCCGAGGCGAACAGCACCGCGCGCGGTGCACCCAGACAGCGCAAGGTGGCGATGCTGCGCGCCCGCGCCTGCGTCCAGGCGCGCACCCCGTTCGCCACGCCGATGCCGCCGACCAGCAGGCTGGTCAGCCCCGCCAGCGTCATGAACAACGTGGTGTTGTCGATGAAGCGTGCCACGCCGGGGGCGGCGTTCTGCGCATCGCGCACCCGCCAGCCCTCGCTGGCGAAGTCGCGCTGGATGCCGTCCTGCATCGCCGCGATGTCGGTGCCGGGTGGGAACACGATGCGGGTGTCGTAATTCAGCAGCGCGCCGGGTTGCAGCAGATGGGTCGCCGGCAGGTCGCCCAGCGCCGCCAGCACGCGCGGGCCGAACAGCGCGAATCCCGACGCTTTGTCGGGTTCATCGGCGATCGCGCCGGCGACGTGGAACACCGCATCGCCCAGTCGCACCGCAGCGCCGGGTTGGATATTCAATTGTTGCAGCACCAGCGGGTCGACCAGCAGCGTGCCGCTCCGCACCGGGGCCGCCGTGCCGACCAGCGGCCACGCGGCGTCGACGGCTTTCAGTTCGACCAGCAGCCGCGCGCCGTTTTCCGCGATCAGCATGCTGCGCATGGTGACGATCTCGCTGATCCGTCCGCCGCGCGTGGCGATCCAGGCGCGCGCCGTGCCGGGCAGCGGGCGCTGGCCGGTGCGGATTTCCAGATCGCCGCCCAGAATGCGCCGGCCGTCGGCATGGATCGCTTCGGTGATGCTGGCGCGCAGGCCGCCCACCGTGGCGATCGCCGCCACCCCCAGTGCCAGACAGGCGAGCACCACGCGCAGGCCGCGCAGTCCGCCGCGCAGTTCGCGCCGCGCCAGCCGCCAGGCGGAAATGGTCAGCCCGGCTGCCATGCGGTTTCATCCTGTGTCTGGATCTGCCCGTTTTGAATTTGTCCATCCTGCATGCGGATCTGCCGTGCGCAGCGCGCCGCCAGTGCGGGATCGTGGGTGATCAGCAGCAATGTGGTGTTGTGGCTGCGCTGCAGGCCGAACAACAGGTCCATTACCAGCGCACCGTTCGCCTGATCCAGATTGCCGGTCGGTTCGTCGGCCAGCAGCAGCGCCGGGTTCGGCGCGAAGGCGCGGGCCAGCGCCACGCGCTGTTGTTCGCCACCCGAAAGTTGCGCGGGATAATGCTTCAACCGGTGCCCGAGGCCGACATCGCGCAACGCCGCCTCGGCGCGTGCGAAGGCGTCGGGAACCCCGGTGAATTCCAGCGGCACGGCAACGTTCTCGAGCGCCGTCATGGTCGGCAGCAGGTGAAACGCCTGGAACACGATGCCGACCTTCTCGCGCCGCAGCTGCGCCAACGCATCCTCGCTCATGGCGGTCAGATCGCGGCCGGCGACCTGCACATAGCCCGAGGTGGCGCGTTCGAGCCCGGCCAGAATCATCAACAGGCTGGTCTTGCCGGACCCCGACGGCCCGACGATGCTGACCGCCTCACCCGTCCGCACCGACAGATCCACCCCGCGCAGGATGTTGACCTGCCCGCCGTCGCTCGGCACGGTCAGATGCAGATCCCGCACGAGAATGGCAGGCGTGCCAGCCTGCAGAGAGATATCGTTCATGTACGTACCATATCAGCACCTGAAGCGAATTGCGGTCATTGTTTATATCGGCCTGTTTGTAACAGGATCATTGCAGGCCGCGCCGCTGCGCCTGCTGGTGCTGGGCGATTCGCTGACCGCCGGCTACGGGCTGGCGGAAAGCGACGGGTTCGTGCCGCAATTGCAGGCCGCACTGCGCGCCGAGGGTAAGGACGTGGTGGTGATCAATGCCGGCGTGTCGGGCGACACCAGCGCGGGCGGTGCGGCGCGGCTCGGCTGGGCGCTGGGCGAGGGGGCGGACGCCGTGCTGGTCGAACTGGGCGGCAATGACGGCCTGCGCGGTCTGGCACCGGCGCAGACCGAGACGGCGCTGGCGGCGATTCTGCGCGATCTGGCGGCGCGCGACATACCCGTGCTGCTCAGCGGCATGTACGCGCCGCCGAACCTGGGAAGCGATTATCAACGCGACTTTCGCGCGGTATTCGACAGGTTGGGTGCGCAACCGGGTGTTTTATACGACCCGTTCTTTCTGGAAGGCGTTGCGGGTGTGGCGGAACTGAATCAAAGCGATCATATTCATCCGAACGCTGCGGGCGTGCGCCGGGTGGTCGCCAGAATCCTGCCGCGGGTGATGGCTCTGCTGGAACGGGTGCGGCGGTAATGCGGTTGTTTGTCGGGATCGGTCTTCCATCTGCCTTGCGGACGCGGTTGGCCGGGCTGGCCGGCGGGGTGCCCGGCGCGCGCTGGGCGCCGAGCGACAATTACCATCTGACGTTGCGGTTCATCGGCCATGTGCAGCCCTGGCAGGCGCAGGAGATCGACGACGCGCTGGCCGGCCTGCGCGGCTGCGCCTTCGAACTGACGCTGACCGGCGTCGGGGTGTTCGCCAAAGGCGGGCGGGCGCACACGCTGTGGGTCGGGGTGGCGCGCAGCGCCGCGCTGGAACGTTTGCAAAGCAAAATAGAAACCGCCCTGCAGCGCATCGGCCTGGAGCCGGAACGCCGCCGTTTTGCGCCGCATGTCAGCATTGCGCGCCTGTCCGACGAGGTGTCCGAGGCGCGGCTGGCGACCTTTGTGCAGGCGCACAACCTGTTCCGTGTTCCACCGGTGACGGTCGCGCATTTCACGCTGTTTTCGTCGCACCTGGGCAAGGAGGCGCCTGTTTACCGGGCCGAGGTCGATTATGCGTTGGACGATGCCGGCGCGACGGCTGTGTCCGCCGCGCCGTTTTGACGAGCTGTGTCCGCCGCGCCGTTTTGACGAGTTGTGTCCGCCGCGCCGTTTTGACGGCGACACAATATCCCTCGCCGCATCGTATATACTGGTATTTCCCGTGAAACTATGAGACGATTCCGTCGTGATGCGCCGTTATGTCACCCCGCTTCTGGTCGGTCTGCTGTTGCTGCAATGGAATGCGGCGCTGGCGCACTGCCTGATGATGCAGCGGGACCTTCTGATGCAGCGCGACGTTCTGGCGCTTCGGCTGGAACTCTGTTCGTCGGGTGGCGACGCAGCGGATCCGGACGATGGCACGCAGCCGCAAGTCGTTGCGGGCATGCTGTATTGTCCGGTCTGCCAATCGCTGTCCGCAGCGGATGTTCCCCGATCCACGATTTTGGCCGTACCGGTATTTTATGGCGAGTCCTCCTTCCCGTCCTATGTGCCGCAGGCGTCCGAAAAAGTGCTGATCCGGGGCAGGTTTCAGCCACGAGCCCCCCCACTTGTCTGAACCAAGCTGCTCTCCACAGGGGACGGCCGGCTTCGGCAGGAGCGGTCGTCCCCGGCTTGCGATACCGAACGACGTGCCCGGAACGCCAGATGCCGGGCTTCATGGAATTTCCCCCCCCCTCGACAGTCAGGACATACAGAACATGAACATTACACGCCGCGCCGCGCTGTTCACGGCGGCTTCCCTTCTTCCGCTGACCTCGCTGGCGTTCGCGCGCGACTACACGGCGGGCGATATCCAGATCGGCGGTCCGTGGACCCGCGCCAATGCGCGTGCCGGCGCGAATGCAGGCGGCTTCATGACCATCCACAACAAGGGACGGACGGCGGACCGTTTGCTTGGTGTTGAAAGCGCTGCTGCGGACAAGATGGAAATGCACGAGAGCCGCATGGAGAACAACGTGATGCAGATGCGTCCCGTGCAGGCGATCGAGATTCCGCCGGGCGGTACGGTGTCGCTGGCACCGGGCGGGCTGCACATCATGTTCCTCGGCACCAAGCAGCAGTTCCAGCAGGGGCAGAGCGTTCCGATGACGCTGCGTTTCGAGCGCGCCGGCAACGTGCAGGTCGAATTGACCGTCGAAGCGCCGGGGGCGGCCCAGCCGCACGGCGCGCCTGCCCAGCATCGCGGCCACTGAGAGAGATTGTTCGATACCGCTACTGGCGTGGCCGTCTGACGGCACGGTTCTGCACTTCCGATGCTCACGGGCAGACGCCCGCTGCGCGCCGGTTCTCGATCCGCACCATCATACGACTCACGCCAGCGCAGTCTCGAACAATCTCTGAGCGACTTTTCGCCATTGGGAAAACCGGCTGCGTTGCGGCCGGTTTTTTGCGCCGGCTTTTCGGGAATCAGCTTTCCAGGAAGTGGATGTCGTCGTCGCTGAAGCCGAAGTGATGGGCGATTTCGTGAATCACCACATTGTGCACCAGCGCATGCAGATCCACGCCGGTTTCGATCCATTCGACCAGGATCGGCACGCGAAACAGCAGGATCGTGGTCGGGTGGTGCGGCGTATTGCCGGCCGGCATGTAGATCCCGGTCAGATCGAGCGGGTCGTCGATGTCCATGTCGCGCAGAATGGCGTCGTCGGCCACGTCCTCGACCAGGATCGCCGTGCCGCGCACATGTTCGGCCAGATGCGCGGGGATGCTGGCCAGCGCGGCTTCCGCCATGGCGATCAGGTCTTCGGTGCGCGGGGCGAAATACGGCTGCGGCAGGGCGGTGCGGTCTGGCATGGTCAGCGGATTTCTCCTGCGATGTCGTGGAACAGCCGCGCCGGCAGTGTGCCGCCGGTGACGTTGTTCATCGGCGCGTTGTCGTCGTTGCCCAGCCAGACGGCGATGATGTGCCCGCCCGGCGACCCGGCGCCGGTCCAGCCGATGAACCATGCGTCGCGGTTTTCCTGTGTGGTGCCGGTCTTGCCGCCGATCGCCTGGCCGCGCACCGCGGCGGCGCGCCCGGTGCCGTAACGCACCACGGCGTTCAGCATGCGCGCCATCATGGCGGCCTGCGCGGGTTTGATGACGCGCACGGGGCGTGGGGCGGGAATGTTGAGCGGGCGGCCATCGACCCGGCCCGCGGCGATCGCCCACGGTGTGGTGGTCTGACCGCCGTTGAAGAACGCGGCATAGGCGCTGGCCAGTTCGATCAATCTGACCTCGCCGGTACCCAGCGCCAGTGTGGCGTCCTGCGGCAGTGTGCCTGTCAGTCCCATGCGCCGTGCGACATCGATCACCGCGCGCGGTCCGCCCGCTTCCATTTCCAGCCGCACGGCCGCGGTGTTCAGGCTGTAGGCGAGGGCTTCTTCAAGCGTCACCTCGCCGCGCATGCGGCCCTCGTAATTCTGCGGTCGCCAGCCGCTGATGTTGATCGGCGCGTCGAGCACACTGTCGTCCGGAAGCAGCCCGGTTTCCAGGGCGGCCAGCCAGACGAACGGCTTGAAGGCCGATCCGGGCTGGCGCCGCGCCGTGATGGCCCGGTTGAAGGCGCCGGCGCGGTAATCACGCCCGCCGGCGATGGCGCGCACGGCGCCGGTTCCGGCGTCCAGCACCACCACGGCGCCCTGGCCGACGCGTGCCGATGCCCCGGCCCCGGCCAGCAGCGCATCGAGCCTGCTTTCCACCACGCGCTGGAGCCGCAGGTCTAGCGCGGTGGTCAGCACCGCATCGCTGTTCGCAGGAATCAGGTCGGCGGCCTGCTCTGCCGCCCAGTCGGCATACCAGCCGGTGTCGCCAGCGGGGCGCGGCGGCAGGCGAATGTCGGCGATGGCCTGGCGCGCGGCGGCTTCGGTGATGACCTCGTCGCGGACCATGGCGGCCAGAACCTCGCGCGTGCGCCGGGTCGCGGCTTCGGCGTCGGCCCGCGGGTTGAAGCGCGACGGCGCCTGCGGCAGACCGGCGAGCATCGCCGCCTGCCACAGGTTCAACTGCCGGGCGGAAATGCCGAAATACTGTCGCGCCGCGGCATCGATCCCCCAGGTGCCCGCGCCGAGGTAAACGCGGTTCAGCCAGATCTCGAGGATCTCGTCCTTGCTGAACTGGTGCTCCAGCCAGAGGGTCAGCATGAATTCCTGCACCTTGCGCCGGAAGGTGCGTTCGTTGGTCAGGAACAGGGTCTTGGCGACCTGCTGGGTGATGGTCGATCCGCCCTGGCGCAGTCGTCCGGACGACAGGTTGATCCAGATGGCGCGCAGGATGCCGATCGGGTCCAGCCCGAAATGGCTGCGAAACCGCCGGTCTTCGATGGCGATGGCGGCGGCGGGCACGAAGGCCGGCAGATCCGCCAGGCGCATCGGCTCGCCGACCAGATCGCCGAACGTGGCAAAGGGGCGGCCCGACATGTCCATCAGGGTCAGCGATGGCCGCCGCGAGGCATCCAGCGCCGCTTCGGGGCGTGGCAAATCGCGCGCGAACCACAGGAGTACGCCGCCGATGCCGACGCTGACCCAGATCAGCAAGATGAGCGCCCAGGCCAGCAGCCGTTTCAGCCAGCGGCGCGGGCGGCGGGCGGCTTTGCGGGCAGGGGAACGCTTTGCCCGGTATGAAGACCGCGAACGGGTGGGGCGGGTGGGCGCGGCCAGACGGGACGTGGTGCGGCGTGAAGGCGGGGGACGGGACATTGGACCTATCATATGCCGCGTATGGTGCCGGCGTGCCAGCGCGGAATTCGATGCGGGCGCACGCGCAAGACCGGCCGCCACGTTATTGCGGATATCGGGATTTTATCGTTCTACAGGCTTACCTTCGGGCGTATCAGGGATTATGATTGGCTGATCGTAACCATAGAGGGGTAGCCGTGCAGCTCCGGACCCGCATTCTGGTCATGGTCTGCGTCGCCGCCATGCCGCTGCTGGCCGTGTTGTTGTTTGCAGGCGCCGATCTGATTGAAACGACGCGCCGGCGGGCCTTCAGGGACATTCAGGTGCGCGCGCTATTGGCGGCCGTTGCGCACGAGCATACATTTACCGCGGCGCGCCGATTTCTGACGACGATAGCCAATGAAAATGAGATCTGCAGTGTAAGCTACGAAGTGATGATCGCCGGGTTGGAGGGGATCAGAAACGTGGCTTTCGTGCGCAGGGACGGGACCATCGCTTGTTCCAACCCTGCTCCCCACTCTGCCTTGACATCGGTTGAAATGGAGCTGCTGCACCGGGCGGTCGAGACCCGGTCTTTCGTATATGGTGCATCGCAGCTTTCTCCGGTGGATGGCAAGATGACATTGCGTCTGATGCATCCGATCATCGCGTATGATTTTTCCAATATCACATCCCAGGTCATCGGCGTTGCCCTGGCCGAGTTCGATTTCGAGTGGTTCAACCAACGGCTCGATCAGGTGCCCTGGAGCCATGACATCAGGGTGACGGTTGTCGGCAGCGACGACACGGTCCTTTTCCAGTACCCGTCGATTGCAGGGCGGGTTGGGCAGAAAATTTTACCGGCAACGCAAGCGTTGATACGCAGTTCGGCTGTCGGCGTGAGAGAGGCCATCGATCCGACCGGAGTTGAGCGGATCATGTCATATATAGCGGTCCCAGGCGTGACTGGGACGGTGATCATGGCATCGGCAGATGCCGAGCAGGTTCTGCAACCGGTGCAGGCGGCCATGCGTCAGTCGCTGTTCGGGGGAATTGCCACCGCGCTGCTGACGCTGTTTCTGACCTTGCTGGGAACGCATATCGTGGTGCGAAAACCGTTGCGGCGGCTGACGTCGGTGATCGAACGCTGGAGCAATGGGGATCAGTCGGCGCGCGCCGCCACGGCACGTGGCGCGACCGAGATCGTAAAGCTCGGGCAAGCGTTCAATGAAATGGCCGATACGGTGGCGGCGCGGAATGCGGCGCTGGCGCAGCTATCGGCCGAAAAGGCCCACATGATGGCGGCCGTCGCGCACGACAAACGCCACAAGCTGCAGGTTCTGCAGATTCTGCTGGATCAGCTGAAAGGCCTGCCCGAAGAGCAAGTGGACGGCAAGGTTCTGTTGGCGGCGCAGAACAGTCTGGACGATCTGGCGCATGCGATTACGCAGCTGATGTCGGCCACCGCGCTGGAAACCGGCAGCATGCCGGAACCCGACATCTATCAGGTTTCGGTCATGCACGTGCTGGAAACCGTGGCGATGGAAACGGAAGTGCGCGCCAATGCCAAGGGGGTGGATTTCACGCTGATGCCGAGCAGCCTGACGGTGCTGACCGACCCAGCCATCCTGACCACGATCGTGCAAAATTTTGCCGACAATGCGGTGAAGTATACCGAACGGGGCAGAATTCTGATCGGCGTGAAACGTGCGGGCGATATGGCACGGATCATGGTGGCCGATACCGGCATCGGCGTTCCTAAAGAGCATCAGACGGAGGTGTTCCGGGAATTTCATCAGGTCACGCCCGGACAGGACGGGATCGGCCTGGGGCTTGGCATCGTCTCGCGTCTGGCGCCGCGCATCGGCGCGCGCGCGCATCTGCGCAGCACACCCGGGCGCGGTTCGATATTCATGGTCGATGTACCGCTCGTCAATCTGCCGGCCGCCGACGTCGACGAACATCACGACCAGCTCGAACTCTCGCCTTCGTGACAGCACTGACGTAGAGCGGGTGGCGACCCTTAGAGCATCTTCGCGTGACCGGGTGATCTCACCCGATCACGATCTGCTCTAGAATCCTTCGAGCACGATCTTGCCTTTTACGTTGCCGGTTTCGATCGCTTCATGTGCGCGGCGCAGGTTGTGGGCGCTGATCCGTCCGAACGATTCGCTCATCGTGGTGCGCAGCAGGCCGGTGTCGATCAGGCGGGCGGCTTCGTTCAGGATGCGATGTTGCGACGCGTTGCCCAGCAGGCCCGACACCGAGGCGGTGAACATCCATTCCCAGTGAATGCTCGCCGATTTGCGCATCACATCGCGCGGGTCGATAAGCGCACTGGCCTCGATCAGCGCGATGCGACCATAGGGGGCGATGACCTGGGCGATGGCTTTCCAGTTGTGATGGGTGGTGTTGGTGGAAAACACATACGGCACCTCCGTCAGCCCCAGGGCCTTCATCTGGGCGGGGATGTCGCCGGCATGGTCGATCACCTCGTGCGCGCCGAATTTGCGGCACCAGTCCTGTGTGGCGGGGCGCGACGCCGTGGCGATGACGCGCAGGCCGGTCAGATGCCGGGCGAGCTGGATGGCGATCGAGCCGACTCCGCCCGCGCCGCCGATGATCAGAATGGCGGCATCGCGCGTCGCGGTGCTGCCCTGCGGGATCTGCAGGCGTTCGAACAGCGCCTCCCACGCGGTCAGTGTGGTCAGCGGCAGGGCGGCGGCTTCGGCGAAGGACAGGGTCTTCGGCTTGCGCCCGACCAGACGTTCGTCGACCAGATGCAGTTCGGCATTGGCGCCGGGGCGAATGAAGGATCCGGCATAGAACACATGATCGCCAGGGCGGAACAGGCTGGCTTCGGCGCCGGTGGCGCGCACGACGCCCGCTGCATCCCAGCCCAGGACATGTGCTTCGCCCACCGGGTCGTCGGCGCGGCGCACCTTGGTGTCGACCGGGTTGACCGAGATCGCGCGGATCTCGACCAGCAGATCGTGCCCGTGCGGCACCGGATCGGGCAGGGTGATTTCGACCAGGGCATTGGGGTCGCTGGCCGGCAGCGAATGGGTAAAGGCGATGGCTTTCACGTTCATGCTCCCCTGGAAGTCACAGTCGTGCAGCGCAATGGGCAGGCGCGTGGTATCGAGAGACTAGAGCATATCGGCGTGCCGATGCACCGAATATATCGGTGCGGTCTCTTAGAGCAGATCGTGATCGGGTGGGATCACCCGGTCACGTGAAGATGCTCGGCAGACAAAGACCGAGAGCATTTCCCGTGAACCAGAGTAAACGGGAAATGCTTTAGACGCCGTAGCGCATCAGGCGCGGGCCTTCGCGTTCCAGCCAGGTATCGGCGCGGCTGCGATGCGGCGACAGCGTTTCCGCCAGCTTCCAGAAACGCGGGCTGTGATTCATGTGCTGCAGATGCGCGACCTCGTGCGCGACGACGTAGTCCTGCACGTAATCGGGCGCCATCAGCAGCCGCCACGAGAACGCCAGCGTGCGATCCGGCGCGCATGATCCCCAGCGGCTGCGGGTATCCTTCACGGTGACGCGTCGCGGTTTTATCTGCCCGGCCGACGCCTTGTGCTGCGCGATGCTGCCCAGACGGATCTGCGCTTCATGACGCAGCAGGTCGGCGACGCGCCGCGCCAGGAAGGCACGGTCGCCGCCCACTTCGATCACGCCGGGCAGCATGCGGGTCGGGGCCTTCGCCCCCATGTGCCGGATTTCGTGCGGGATGTCGCAGACCGGGATGTGCACGCCGTTCGCGAAGGGAACACTCTGCGGCAATGCGGCGAGGCGCGCGCGCACCCATGTGGCATGTTCGCGCAGCAGCGCCAGTCCGCTGTGGCGTGTGCCGCGCAGCGGCAACGTGACGACGACGGTGCCGGCACGCGGGTCGATCCGCAGGTTCGTGTTGCGCGCCGTTTTGTGCCGCCGCCAGACGACGGGGACGAAAACGCCCGTGCCGTCAGGGTCTGTCTGCTGGGGCGGCGTTCTGCTCATACCGTCTGCCTAACCGATCCGGGGCGATTTATCCAGACGATTCAGCAATGAGTAACCGCGCATACCTAAAATGAACCGAGAGGTTTTAACGATATGCGTCCAGATTTTTTCTCAGACCCGGTGCCGTCATGCGCTGCCATTCTGTTCATTCTGGCGATCTCGGCCGTGATACCGCATGTGGTGATGGCGCTGATGTCCGAACCCGAGGAGGAAACCGTTCCCGCGATGTGGGTGCCGGCGCCGTTGCCGCCGCCGTCGTCCGAGGCGGGGATAAATTTCGACTTTACGCACGGCATCAGGGCCGGTTGGAATCCCGAAATGCTGGCGTCGATGCGTGGCAGGTAAAACGTTGATGTGTTGCACCGCATAGCGGGACGGATGCATCCGCTCCGCTACGCGGTTCAGCGTGTCATGCGGCTTTTGCCAGCGCGACGCCCGATGTGTCGAACGCCGCGAACAGCGACTTTTCCTGTTCCGGGCTCAGCGGCAGGTGCGGCGGGCGCAGATTCAGCCAGGCTTTGTCACCCGTGTTGCGCGCCACCAGCGCGCGCAGGCTGGCGATCAGATTGAACTGCGTCACCGCCTTGCGCGTCGCGCACAGAATGTCGTGCGCGGCATCGGCGGCCGGGGCGTCGGGGTTCGCATAGACGATGCGGCCCGCGCTGCAATTCACGTTGGCCGCCGCGGTGATGCAGCCGGCGCCGCCTTTTTGCAGCACGGTGCGGAACAGCGAATCGTCGCCCGAATAGACCTCGAACCCGCGACCGGCGAATTTCTCGATCATTGCCAGCATGTTCGCCAGATCGCCGCTGCTGTCCTTGACGCCGCGGATGGTGCCGGGGAAAGCGGTGATCAGCCGCTCGATCAGCGCGTGGCTGAACGGCACCGCCGATTGCTGCGGGAAGTGATACAGGTAGATTGCGATCCCATCGCCGACGCGGTTCACCACCTCGCTGAAATACGCGAACAGCCCGTCGTCGGACGGGTTCTTGTAAAAGAACGGCGGCAGTACCAGCACGCCGCGACAGCCGATCTCTTTCGCCTTCTTCGTCAGCAATACGGTGTCGGTCAGCGCCGGCGTGCCGGTGCCGGGCATCAGCCGTGCCGCGGGCACGCCGCGTTCGGCCAGTCCTTCCATGATCGCCAGCCGTTCGGACACGCCCATCGAATTGGCCTCGCCCGTGGTGCCCAGAATGCCCAGCCCGTTGCAGCCGTTGGCCAGCAGCCAGTTGCAGTGGGCGGCCATGCGCGCGAGGTTGGGCGACAGATCGGCGTTCATCCCGGTCAGCACGGCGGCGTTCACCCCGCCATAGAGCGCGTTTTTCATCATGGTAGGTTTCCTTGTCCGGCCGGGCATCGGCGGCGATGCCGGGATATTATGCGGGCGCGGACCGTTACGCCAGCCGCTCGGATGCGGTTTGCGCCATCGGTTCGACCAGCACGATTTCCGGCGGCACGCCGAACCGGATCGGAGCAATGCTGCACCCCAGCCCGCCCGAGACGATCATCTGCCGCCCATGTTCGACGATATGGCCATAGGCATACTGGTTACCGCTGGAAGACGGCGTGACCGGCGAATACCCGAGGATCCGCACCTGTCCCCCATGCGTGTGCCCGCACAGCGTCAGCGCGACGCGCTCGGGCACGCGTTTGAAGATGTTCGGTTCGTGGGCAAGCAGAATGATCGGCGCATTGTCCGTGACACGGGCCAGCGTGCCTGGCAGGTCGTCGCACCCCTTGAACCGCCCGCGCCCCAGCGGAAACGCCAGCTGGTCGTCGAGGCCGGCCAGCCAGAAGGCCGCGCCCCGATGGTTCAGGCGCACGGCCTGGTTGGTCAGGACGTGAATACCGGCATCGCCCAGCGCGCGCATCATGGCGGGTGGGCCGCGCCGGCTGCGCTGGGCGGTGTGGTCGTCCCACCAGTCGTGATTGCCGGCGATCGCGAACACCCCCAGCGGTGCGCGCAGGGCCGCATGGGCGCGGGCGATGTCGGCGATCGGAACGGGCGCGGTGACGAGGCGGTGCGAGGCGCAGAAATCGCCCAGCAGAACGACGAGATCCGGTTGCAGTGCGTTGGTCGCCGCGATGATCGCCTCGATCCGCGACAGTTTCATATAGGGCGCGCCGGCGTGCAGATCGGCCAGCGCGGCGATACGCGGCGCCGGCCCTGGCCAGCCGCGCAGGGTGGGGCGGTAGGTGGTGGTCACCAGCCGCAACCCCGGTTCGACCACGCCGGCATAGGCGCCGGAAGCCGCGCTGCCGAAAATTCCGGCGGCGAAAAATCTGCGGGTAATGCGGAAAGGTTTCAATTACTGCTCTTTCGTGGCCCGGCGGCGCGGCATGCGGGCCGGCCAGTCGACGATGTGATGTTCCAGCGGTCCCGCCGTGTGTTCCGAGATTGCGCGCCTGCACACCGATGCGCCGGCGGCCAGCACGCTGTCGTGCGTGCCGGTCAGCAGCGGGTGCCAGGCGGGCAGATCCTTGCCTTCGGCCAGCCGGCGATAGGCGCACGAGGGCGGCAGCCAGTCGATCTCGCCCAGCGTTTCGGGCGTTAACTGCACGCAGTCGGGCACGAAGCGGCGGCGGGTTTTATAACGGCGGCACAGGCCGGTTTCGCAGTCCAGCAGCCGGCAGGCGACGTTGGTGAACGACAGACTGCCATCGTCCTCGCGCAGCTTGTGCAGACAGCAGCGGCCGCACCCGTCGCACAGGGATTCCCACTCGGCGGCGGTCATCTCGGCCAGGGTCTTGGTCTTCCAGAACGGAGCGGGCGGCGCCATGTGTAACGTATAGGTCAATACAGACGGTGTGTGTAGGATTCGGCGAGGTTGCGGTCGGCGGTATCGGCATCGACGATGCCGGTCTGATCGGCGACGATGCGGCCCAGAGACGGAAAATCAGTGCGCGGGACGTGTCTGTCCGCATTCCACAGCGCGCTGCGGATCAGCGCCTTGCCGCAATGAAAAAACACCTCGCCGATTCGCACGACAAGGCCGCGTAACGGGACACGGCCATTTATCGCGCAGGGGGCGAGCAGTCCGGCATCGGTGGTGATCTGTGCCGCGCCGTTCACGCGCAGGGTTTCGTCGATGCCGGGGACCAGGAACAGCAGGCCGATCTGCGGGTTGTCGATCAGGTTGAGGTAACTGTCGAGGCGGCGGTTGCCGGGGCGGTCGGGGATCAGCAGGGTGGCGGGGCCGAGCACGCGCACGAACCCCGGCGCATCGCCGCGCGGGCTGGCATCCGCCCCGCCGGGGCCGGAACTGGCGATGACCACGAACGGCGAGAGCGCGATGAATCGCGTGGCATGCACATCGAGGGTGTGCAGCACCTTGGCCGCGACCAGCGGGGCGACCGGTCCGGCCTGGGCGCGCAGGTCTTCGGCGGTGGTAAGGCGGCTGTCGTTCATGGCGATGGTTCCATCGGTTCCGGAACAACATGGTGCCGAAGATCAAACGGTGCAATCCGCCGGATGCGCCGCGATCAGCGCGGTGCGATGGTGCCTGGTTTCGTCTCGGGTCAAGCCGTGATCGTTATCGCGTCGCCCTGATGCGGGAAGACGTAGACGGTGCCGCCGCCGGCGCGGTGCAGAACATTCGCGATCCGTTCGACGGGCATGGCGCTGAGCGCGGTCGAGAACGCATCGGCGATCGTCGCGTTGCGCATGAGTGCCGACACCCCCGCATAGCGCCCGGCCGGCCGGCCGGTGGTCGGGTCGAACAGGTGGTGAAAGCGCCCGGCGGCGTCGAAACGGGCTCCGTAGCCCGCCGAGGTGGAAAGCCCCTGATCGCGCAGTTTCACCACCATCGCGGTGCGCGCCGGGGCGGTGGGGTCGGCGATGCCGGCCTGCCAGGGCGTGTGGTCGGGATGTGCGCCGATCGCATAGACCTCGCCCATATCCACCAGACTCTGGGTGATGCCGTTGCGGCGGAACAGATCGACGATGCGGTCGGTGATGAAGCCCTGCGCGATGCCGTTCAATGTCAGCTTCATGCCGGGTTGCGCGAACGCCACGCGATCGGCGCTGACGCGCAGCTGGCGATAATCCACCAGTGCGCGCGCGGCGGCGATGCGCGCCTCGTCCGGTCCGGCGGGATCGGCGCCGGGGGTGCCGAAGTGGCCCGCATACAGATCCCACAGCACCTGCACCGTGGGGTCGAACGCGCCGTCGGTCAGGGCGGCGTATGCACAGCTTTCACGCAATAACTGCACGAATTCGACGGGCGGCGCTTCGAGCATGCCCTGCCGGTTGAGGCGCACCAGCAGACTGTCGTCGCGGTACAGGCTGAACATCGCCTCCAGCCGGCGCATCTCGGCGCTTGCCTGTGCGGTCAGCCGTTCGGCGAAGGCGCGGTCGGGATGATGCAGGCGGATGGTGGTCACCGCGCCCAGCGCCATGCCGTGCCAGGTGAAGGGCTGCGGCGTATCGGCGGCGGCGCGGTGTGCGGGCAGCAACGCCGTGCCCGTTGCAGCGGCGCTGATGGTGATGAAACGGCGGCGTGATGTGGTCATGATCTCAACTGCCCAATACATAATCCTGCGGAACGGTATCGAACGTCACGATGCGCCCGCCATTCTGTCTGACGAATGCTTCGGCCGTGTCTCTGTCCGAAAACGGGATGGTCTCGGCGGAGCCCATGCCGCCGCGTCTGCGGCTCTCGATCACGTAGAACGCCTTGCGCGCGTCGATCCAGTTGGTCGCGCCCGGGTTTTCCCAGCTTTCGGCCTTACCCATGTCGGACACGTAGATCGCCAGAATGTCTTTCGCCTCTTCGGGCAGCATGGTGAAGGCGAACACGTCGCGCGCCGACGAGAACCATATCGGATCGAGGCTGCTGGACAGGATGATCTGCCCTTTGGGGCCGGGATGTTCCAGCACGTTCATGCCGCAGTAATTGCCGATCGCGTCCGCGGTCAGGGCGCGCGGCGGCGGCATTTCGGCGGTATCGCGACGCTTGCGGCAGCCTGCGGCGAGCAGCACCGGCAGGGCGAGGAAGGATCGCCGTAACATCATATTTCCTTTCGCGTGAAGATGCCGGCGGCCAGCAGCAGCGGCACCGCGATCCAGGCGAGCAGCGCGCCGAGCAGCATCGTCCCCGACATGCCCGTCTGCCCGGCCAGCCCCGCCATGCCCGAGAACTGGCTGACATTGGCGAAACTGCTGAGGTTGAGCAGCCGGTACGCATCGGTCGGGTTGAGCAGCAGCAGCGCGTTGAGGACCGGGCCCGAAACGGTCTCGCCCTGATCGGCGACCAGAATGCCCAGCAGCGCCATGTCGTAGATCAGGACGAACACCAGCCACACGCCGACCGCGATCCCCGCCGCCATGCCGCGCGCCGAGGACAGTGCGCTGATCAGATAGCCGATCGCCACGAACACCGCGCCCAGCACGATCGACGAGCCGATCATCGCCCCGAATGCCAGCCAGCTTTCCTGGGCGATCGTCACGCCGGTCAGGGCCAGCGCCAACGCCGCTGCGCCGTAGCCGATCAGCGTCGCGAAACCCAGAATGGCGCTGTGACCCAGAAACTTCCCCAGCACGATCTGCCAGCGCCCGATCGGGTAACTGAGCAGCAGCAGCATCGTGCCGCGCTCCATCTCGCCGACGATGGCGTCGTGCGAAATCAGCAACGCGATCAGCGGTACCAGAAAAATGGTCAGGCTCGACAGGCTGACGATCACCACGTCGAGCGCCCGCACCGCCACCGTGCCGGTCGGTGCACTGCCAAGAAAGGTCAGCGTCAGCGCCAGCGTCGCCAGCAGCAGCGTGGTTGCCAGGACCCAGCGGTTGCGCAGGCCCTCCTGAATTTCCTTGCGGGCGATGATCAGGATGTTGGTCATGATGAGGTGTCCTGATGGAGCAGGAAATGTGCATACAGATCGTCGAGCGTTGGCGGGATCATGTCCAGATCGCGCAGGCCGGGAATCTCGGTCATCACGCTGCGCAGTGCGGCCAGCCTGTTTTCGTGATCGACGCTGAATTCGACGGTGTTCGCGCCGATGCGCTCGGTGCGCGCGATCCAGGCCGGCAGGACCGGCGTATTTTCGGTCGTCACGCGGATGCGCACCGGCAGGCGGGCGATGTTGCGCAGCTCGCCCAGCGTGCCGTTGGCGACCATGCGGCCGCGGTTCATGATGACGACGCGATCGGCGCGTTCTTCCAGTTCGGTCAGTGCATGCGAGGATAACAGCACGACCGCCCCGGCATCGCGCAGTTCGCGCACGGTGTCGTAAAAGCTCTGCCGCAGGGCGGGGTCGAGGCCGGTGGTCGGTTCGTCGAGCAGCAATACCCGCGGTTCGCCGAGCAGCGCCTGCGCCAGGCCGAGGCGCTGGCGCATGCCCTTGGAATACGTGCCGACGCGCCGGTTCGCCGCGGCGTCCAGCCCGACGCGATCGAGCAGTTTGTACGCACGCGCGACAGGCTGGCGTTTCAGCGCGGCGTAGAAGGCTATGGTTTCGCGCCCGGTCAAGGCGGCGTTGAACGACACGGTCTCGGGCAGATAGCCCAGCCGCGTGCGCGCCGCGAACTGTCCCGATGCCGGGTTTTCACCCAGCACCTGCACGCTGCCCGCGCTGGGGCGGATCAGCCCCAGCATGATCTTCATCAGCGTGGTCTTGCCGGCGCCATTATGACCGACCAGTGCCACCGCCTCGCCGGTCGGCAGCGCGAACGACACGTCGCGCACTGCATCGACCGTACCGAACCGTTTGCCGACGCCGTTCAGTTCGATGATCGCCGTCATGGGGAAACCTCGCTCAGGGGCGTCGTGGGAAGGGGGGGCATGGCGGGCTGCGGGGGCGGGGTGATCAACGGGTGGCTGTCGACCACACCGCCGGGGTCGAGCGCCGGAAACTGCGACTGCGACCAGCGGATGATCTGTACGGCCGGGCTGTTCATCAGCACCTTGGCCTGCGGCGTGCTCCACAGCACGCGGTCCGCCAGACTGTTCGGGCGATAGGCGGTGTCGGCGATGCCGTCGCCGTTCAGGTCGAAGGCGGTGTTGTCGCTCCAGTAATTGCCGCGGCCGTCTTCGGACCATTCCAGAAAGCGCCGGCCGACATATTTCACCTGCGTGCGGTTGTTGATGAACGCATTGCCGGTCAGCGTGTTGCCTTCGGACCCGGCGGTGAAGTGAACACCGATCTCGCAGCCCTGAAACCAGTTGTCGCGGAAGAGGTTACCATTGGCGTTGTAGATGAACACACATTTTCCGGGGGCGATGCGCATGTCGCCGGTTGTCTCGGTGTCCGGGGCGGGCACGCCGTGCTCGCCGCCCGACTGCATGTTGACCGACAGCCAGCGTTCGGCCGACTGCAGATGGCCGCGCACCAGGTTGCCGCTGATCGTCGAGCGGTTGGCGTAGTTGAACAGCAGGCCATGGTCACGGTCGCCGTCCGAGATGTTGTTGCGGACGATCAGCCGGTCGGAATGCATGATCGCATAGCCGATGCCGTTGCCGATCGAGATGTTGTCGCTGACTTCGCTGTCGTTCGTGTACATGTAATGCACGGCGAAGCGCACGTCGCGGAAGCGGTTGCCGCGGAAGATGTTCTGGTGGCTGGTGGTGGTGAAGATGCCGTCGCGGCCGTAGCGGAAATCGTTGTCGGCGATCACGGTGCCCGGCGCGTTCCACAGCGAGACGCCGTTGCCTGCCTCGCTCACGCGGCCTTCGCTGATGCCGATGATGGCGTTATGCCGGATCAGCGCGTTGGGGGTGCCGTAGACGTAAACACCGAACAGGTTATCGCGAAAAATATTGTTTTCCAGCACGGCGCCGGCGGCGCTGCGCATCAGGAAAACGCCGGAATCCATTTTGAATGCATCGCGGCCGGATCCTTCGATGGTCACGCCGCGCACCGCCGCATTCTCGGCCGTGATGGTGATGGCGCTGCCTTCGCCGTTGCCGCGCAGAAAAACACCGGTGCCATTGCCTTCGATAGCGACGGGGCGGTGGATCAGGAACGGGCCCTGATAGGTGCCGGGGGCGAGGCGCAACACGTCGCCCGCCGCGGCCTCGTCGATCGCGGTCTGCAGGTTGTCGTTTGGATTCAGGTCGCGTGTAATTGCGTACACAGGCGCTGAAAAAGCGAACATGCCGGCGGTGAGGATCACCGCCGGCACCAGTCCGGTCATGCCAGATCTGCGGTGCACGTTTATGCGCCGCGCGGTTTGACCATCATGCGACCCGACATTTCCATGTGCATCGCATGGCAGAACCAGTTGCAGTAGTACCAGTACAGGCCCGGGTTGTCGGCCGTGAAGGTGACCGATGCCGTTGCCTGCGGCGCCACTTCCATCGCCACGCCATAGTTGACGATGCAAAAGCCGTGCGTCAGGTCCTCGGTGCTGTCGATGTTGGTGATGATCACCGTCACCTCGTCACCCTGGTTCACCTCGAAGTGATCCAGGCCGAATTTCGGCGCTGTGGTGGTCATGTAGACGCGCACCTTGTTGCCGTCGCGGACGACCTTGGAATCCTGTTCCAGCTTCACACCGTCGGTCGCGGCCTGCTTGACCGCATCGGCGAACACCGGGTCGTCGCGTTTCCAGATGCTGACCGGGTTTACCTTCGAGCGGTGGACGATCAGCGCATCGTGCGGTTCCGCGAAGCTCGGGCTGTCGTGGACGAGGACCATGCGGTCGCCCGAAATGTCGATCAGCTGATCGTTTTCGGGTTTCAGCGGGCCGACGTTCAGGAACCGGTCCTTCGAGAACTTGTTCAGCGACAGCAGCCATTTGCCGTCGGCTTCCTTGGTCTGGCCCATCGACGAGTGGTTGTGGCCCGGCTGGTAATGCACGTCGAGCTTCTGGATGATCGGATCGACCCGTTCACCCTTGAAGGCGCGCAGTGCCTTGTCGATGTTCCATTTACAGACCTGGCTGTCGATGAACAGCGTGGTGTAGGCGTTGCCCTTGCCGTCGAACGCGGTGTGAAGCGGGCCGAGGCCCAGTTCCGGTTCGGCGACCACGACATCGCGCGGCCTGATCTTGTCGTCGAACATGTCGTCGAACTTGCGCACGTCGAACACCGTGACGGTCGGCGACAGCTTGCCGTTGGCCACCACGTGAATGCCGTCGGGCGCGGTGTTGATCCCGTGCGGGCTGTTGGCCACCGGGATATAGCGCGTTAACGGCGAGCCCTTGCGTCCGTCGACCACTTTGACGCCGTTGATGGTCTGGAAGTTGCCCTTGGCGATCGCTTCTTCGATGCGCTTCAGGTTGAAAACGACGACCCAGTCCTGGTCGTTCGCCATCATTTCTTCCAGCGTCACGCCTTCTTCCGAATTGTAGCAGGTCGAAAACGCATACTTGCCCTGGAAGTCGGCGTCGGTGTTGTCGAGGTTGCCGTCGACGATCACCTGCCAGGCGATTTCCATCGTGTCGCCGTTCAGCGCCGTGAAGATCGAACGGTACGTGGACCGGTCCGCCATCGTGCTGCCGTCGTTCTGCAGCGGCACGCGCTCTTCACCGTTGGCGAACACATAGCCGGTGCGCGGGTATTTCTGCACGCGCAGGCCGTGAATCGCGTGCGCGTTCGGGATCTGGACGATCTTGTCGCACTTCATCACGTCGCCGCGCACGCGGGCCACGCGCGTGTTGGCCTTGTCGTTCATGTACAGGTAACGGCCGTCGTACGTGCCGTCGGTGAACGACATGTGCGGGTGGTGCAGGTCGCCGTTCATGTAGGTGCGCAGGCCGCGCTTGGCCAGCAGATCCTTGGACTGTGGCAGCAGGTTTTCGGTCAGAACCTTCAGGCTTTCGTTGGTCTGCCCCCAGCCCGTCGCGCTGCAGCGGTTGAACACCGGCACGCGCATCAGTTCGCGCATCGAGGGCAGGCCGACGATGCGCATCTCGCCGGTCTGCCCGCTCGAGAAGAACACATAGTATTCGTCGAGGTCGCCGGGCTTGACGTCGGCGCTGCCGTGCCCGGGGGCTGCTGTCTGGGCGTTGGCGGGTGAAACGGGGCTGCGCCCCATCGCCACGACCCCGGCCGTGCCCGCGGCACCGGCGGCCGCACCGGCAACTGCCACGGTGGCGGCGGACCCCAGAATGCCGCGCCTCCCTACGCTGATCTGTTCGTCGTCGTGCTTCATCGTCAGTGCCTCCTTCGCACTAGGTTCCCGGCAATGGCATCGGTGGGGTTGCATGGGCCGCACCGATGGGTTTTCCGTTCCGGGTGATGACCGGTTTGCCGCCGCCCGCGGACGCGTCCGGGTATTCGGCCGGCTGCGCCAGTTTTTTCCGGCGCTCGCGCAGCAGACGCTTCTGGATCATGGGCGGGCAGCGATGTTCGTCGTGATACAGTTCCTGACAATTCATGCAGTAGATGCATTCATTGACGTTGATGTGCCCTTCGGGATGGATCGACTGCACAGGGCAGTCGTTCGCGCAGCGCTGGCAGGGCGAGCCGCATTCGGGCCAGCGCTTCAGCCATTCGAACATGCGCAACCGGCCGGGGATGGCCAGCGCGGCGCCCAGCGGACACAGATAGCGGCAGAAGAACCGTTCGATCACCAGTCCCAGCGCCAGCAGGGCCAGCGCGTAGACCACGAACGGCCATTCGCGCGCGAATTTCAGGATGATCGAGGTTTTGAACGGTTCTATTTCGGCGTAGTGCTCGGCCAGCGCGATGTCGTAGATCGACAGGCCGAACAGCGCCATGAACAGAATGTATTTCACCGGCCACAACCGTTCGTGCAGTCCCCAGGGCACGCGCACCTGCGGGATCTTCACGGCTTTGGCGAGATTGTTCAGCAGCTCCTGCAACGCGCCGAACGGGCACAGCCAGCCGCAGAACGCGCCGCGTCCCCAGAACAGCAGGCTGGCGGCAACCGAACACCACAGGATGAACACCAGCGGGTCGGCGAGGAAAGTTTCCCACTTGAACTGGGTGAGCAGCGCGTTGGTGAACGCGAACACGTTGACGACCGAAAGCTGGGTGTTGGCGATCCAGCCCAGCCAGACCAGCGCGAACACCAGATAAAGGCGGCGTATCCAGCGGAACGTGCGCGGGTATTTGACCAGCATGTCCTGGAAGAAAAAGATCGCGGTCAGGATCAGCAGAGCGATGCCGGTGGCGATCACCGAACCGGTCTTCATCTCCCAGGCCATCTGCCACACCGGTTTGCCGAACGATTCCATCATGTCGTCGGCGGCGGGCTGTGTTGTGGCGGCGGGTGTCGCCGCGGCGGGCGGCAGCGGCACCAGATACTGTTCCGGCAGCGTGTATTCCAGATCGTAGGTCAGGAACGCCTTGTCGCGCGCGCTGATCGCGCGCTGCACCAGCAGCTGAATCTGCCACGGGCTGGTCAGGTCGAACGTGAAGGACGTGGGGACGACGAACAGCGCGATTTCCGGGAAACGCGGCGCGCCGTCGGCCTCCAGCGCGCCCAGACGGGTGTGGCTGTGATCGTGAAAACGCAGGCCGGAACCGTCCTGCAGCAGTTCGATGCGATCGAAGATGCCGCCGCGCACATATCCCGAGCCCTTGAACGAATACGCGCCTTCGCCGGCGATGACGATCGCCTGCTGGTCCGGCCCGATCCGTTCGCGCAGACGCCGGTAGCCGTCGTCGCCCAGCAGGCTGCGGCCGATGGTCGGCACGCTGACCGGGGCGACATACATATTGATGAAGACGTCGTCCGGGTTGTCGGTCTCGGGCCGCTCGGCGGCGATCGCGCTGCCCGGCTGTCCGGTTGCGGCATAGGCGCGCGAGACTTCGCCCACCGTCAGGCTCAGCCGGCGGATCGACCCGTCACCGACCAGATCGGCCCAACTGCGGCGTTCGCTGCGCTGCATGTCGATGCTGCGCGTCACGTGCGGCGTCTGCGCGGCAGGGGCGGCGCCGTCGGGCGACAGACGGCCGCTGCGGATCAGCCGGACCGCCGAACGCACGACGCTGTCGCCCATCACCAGCACGGTTACCGTGGCGCCGCTGACGATATCGACCTGCGGCGGGCGTTCCTGGCCGCGGGAGACCGCCGCCATGTCGCGCCCGATCAGCGCGTTCATCGAATCGGCGACCTGTTTTTCGGGAATGCCGATCAGCACGATCGGCTCCGAATGTGCGACCAGCTTCACGGCGCGCACCACGCCCTGCGGGTCGATCGCCACCAGCATGTGGATCGGCTTGCCGGAATAGCCGACCGCATTGGTGAAATCGGTATTCAGATATGCGTATCCCAGCAACGCCTGGTCGCGATAAACCGGCGTGATCGGTGGTGTGCCCTGCGGCGGGCCGAATCGCGTGGCACCGTCGAACAGACTGGCGGGTGAGGTCCGGGACAGAACATCGGCAAGGTGCGGTTGCTGGGCCACCGCGTTCGGTACGGAGAAAGCAAAAAACAAAAAAGACAGTATAAAAATTATTAAATGTTTCAAATTACCGAAGATATTGCTGGTCATACATAATTTCTTCGGAGATAGAAAAGAACAATTGAAGTGTATTCTATAGGGATTCCCGCGCATACTCTCCACGTGGCAATGTTGCCCATATAGATGGCCGTCAGGGTTGCGTGGGTAACTCAAGATAGTTCTCATCCGGATTGGCATACTCTGTAAACATACTACGCCTGTCGTCTGAAAATGGCAAAAATAATTCCACTTAGTGGTGATATTTGTCCAGCAGAGGGCGCAACCCCATGCGTTGAGCCGAAGCGGCTGGTTGTGTAGACAGGACGGAACACGGGCTTTGTATGGAACAACGCAGATGGCGCTTCGCATTGGAATTCCCGGCATCGGGGGACGGATGGGCGAGCTGCTGGTGGAAGAGGTCCAGGCAGCCGGAGAACAGGTGGCCGGCGGGGTCATCCACGCCGAACGGCACGAAACGCCGCCATCGGGGATTCCGCTGTTCTCCGACATCAAAGCCCTGCTCACGGTGTCCGATGTGGTGGTCGACTTCACCAACGCCGCGGCGGCAGCGGGGCACATCGTGGCGGTCGAGGCGGCGGGCAAGCCGCTGGTGATCGGCACGTCCGGCCTTTCCCTGGCCGACGAGGCGGCGCTGGAACGCGCATCGCAGCGCATCGCGATCGTTTATGCGTCGAGTTTTGCGCCGGGCGTCAATCTGGTGCTGGCGCTGGCCGAACAGATGGGGGCAGTGCTGCCGTCAGCACAATACGATGCCGAAATCGTCGAGATGCATCATCGCCAGAAGGTCGATGCGCCATCGGGCACCGCCATCGGGCTGGGCCGGGCGGTGGCGAAAGGGCGTGGCGTGATACTGGAGGACGTGCGCGAATCGGGACGTGACGGTCATCCCGGTGCGCGCAAGCCCGGTGCGATCGGCTTTGCCGCTCTGCGCGGCGGGCAGGTGGTAGGCGAGCACACGCTGCTGTTCGCCAGCGCAACGGAACATATCGCGCTGACCCATCGCGCTTTCGACCGGCGGGTTTTCGCAACCGGCGCGGTACAGGCGGCCCGCTGGCTGGCGGGCAGGCCGCCCGGTCTTTACAACATGCGCGATGTGCTGGGGGTGCGGTAACCCACGCTTTTTCCGGGGCAAAACCTTGACCCCGTGGGGGGTTTCCGTCACACAGCGCGCGCCCCTGCCGCGTGCGCCGGGGTGGCGGCCGGGCCTGCCGGACCACCCCACGCGACAAGAGGCCGAATCACGCCATGCGCGACAAGGGCGAGTTCCTTTTTACTTCCGAATCGGTTTCGGAAGGCCACCCCGATAAAGTAGCCGACCGGATCAGCGACACCGTCGTCGATGCGTATCTGGCCGCCGACCCTTACGCCCGCGTGGCGTGCGAGACCCTGGTCACCACCAACCGCATCGTGCTGGCCGGTGAAGTGCGCGGGCCCGAACACATCACTGCCGAATATCTGGCCCATCTGGCCCGCATGGCGGTGCAGGACATCGGCTACGATCAGGAAGGTTTCTCCTGGAGGAACGCGAAGATCGAATGCCATCTGCACGCGCAGTCGGCCGACATCGCCATCGGCGTGGACGCGGCCGGCAACAAGGACGAAGGCGCGGGCGACCAGGGCATCATGTTCGGCTATGCCTGCCGCGAAACGCCGGAACTGATGCCGGCGCCGATCTTCTATTCGCATCTGCTGCTGCGCCGGCTGAGCGAAATGCGCCGCAATAAGGACAAGCTGGGCGAGGGCCTGCAGCCCGACGCCAAGTCGCAGGTCACGCTGCGTTATGTCGACGGCGTGCCGGTCGGCGCGACCTCGATCGTCATCTCGCATCAGCACGACGCGGGGCTGAACCAGGCCGACCTGAAGCGCCGCCTGTGGCAGATCGCCACCGACACGCTGCCCAAGGGTTGGATGTGCCCGGAAGACGAATTCTACGTGAACCCGACCGGCAACTTCGTGATCGGCGGCCCGGACGGCGACTGCGGGCTGACCGGGCGCAAGATCATCGTCGACACCTACGGCGGCGCGGCCCCGCATGGCGGCGGCGCGTTCAGCGGCAAGGATCCCACCAAGGTGGACCGCTCGGCCGCCTATGTCTGCCGTTATCTGGCCAAGAACGTGGTGGCGGCCGGTCTGGCCGATCGCTGCACGCTGCAGCTTTCCTACGCGATCGGCGTGTCGCACCCGTTGTCGCTGTATGTCGACCTGCACAACACCGGCAAGGACGTCGACGAGGCGAAGCTGGGCAAGGTGCTGCGCGAACTGGTCAACCTGACGCCGCGCGGCATTCGCGAGCACCTGCACATGAACCGTCCGATCTACGCGCCGACCTCGGCCTACGGCCATTTCGGCCGCGCGCCCGATGCCGACAAGGGCACCTTCACCTGGGAACGCACCGATCTGGTGCCGCAGCTGAAGTCCGCGTTCGGCCGCTGAGCGGAGTGCCTGTCCGGTGACGATGAAGATCCAGCCGGACAGGCTTTACGGACGCCGGCGTGGCCACCCGCTGCGGACACGCCAGCAGCTTTTGCTCGATGTCACTTTGCCGCGCCTGCGGCTGACGGACGAACAGACCGTCAATCCGCGCGCGGCTTTTTCTTCGCCTGTCGAACAGGTGTGGCTCGAGATCGGCTTCGGAGGCGGCGAACACGCCCGCGCGCTGATCGCTGCCAACCCGCAGGTCGGCCTGATCGCCAGTGAGGTGTTCGAGAACGGTCTGTGCTCGCTGCTCTCTGCCCTGGTGGCCGAGGGCGAGGAAGCGACGGGCGCATTGCCCGGCAATCTGAAACTGTGGCCGACGGACGCCCGCGCGCTGCTGCAAGCGCTGCCCGCCGGCGCGCTGGACCGCGCCTATCTGATGTTCCCCGACCCGTGGCCGAAAGCGCGGCACGCCAAGCGGCGCTTCGTATATCCGTCGAATGTTGAAGCGATGGCCCGGCTGCTGAAGCCCGGCGCGGAATGGCGCATCGCATCCGACCATCCGGTGTATCAGGCCTGGGTGGAGGAAGTGATGGGCGCGCAGACGCTGTTCACCCGCGTGTCGTGCATGCAGGAACGCCCGCCCGACTGGTACCCGACGCGCTACGAAGCGAAAGCGCTGCGCGAAGGGCGGGTGCCGTTTTACTGGGTGTTCCGGCGAGAGGGTTGATCGTCTGCTGAGCAAGGGCACGCCGTTCTGTGCGGATACCTGATATGCGGGTGGTGCGGTCGTGCTGACTTGATTCCCGGATCAGCGGTTCCAACCTTTAAACAACAATTAACACAAAGGCTTCAACATGACCGCTGTATCCGCCGCATCGCTTTTGTTCGAACCATTCCAACTCGGCGAGATCAGCCTCGCCAACCGCGTCGTGATGGCGCCGCTGACCCGTAACCGGGCGACGCACGGCACCGATGCGGCCAATGCGCTGATGGCCGAATATTATCGCCAGCGCGCCAGCGCCGGGCTGATCGTTACCGAGGGCACGCAGATCTCGCAGCAGGGGCAGGGCTATGCGTGGACGCCCGGCATCTATACGCCCGAACAGGTGCGCGGCTGGCGCGAGGTGACCGATGCCGTGCATCGTGCGGGCGGGAAGATCGTTGCCCAGCTCTGGCATGTGGGGCGCGTGTCGCACACCGCGCTGCAGCCGGGCGGACAGGCACCGGTCGCACCCTCGGCCATTCGTGCCGAAACCAAGATCTTCATCGACACCGGCTTTGCCGACACATCGATGCCGCGCGAACTGACGGCGGCCGAGATCGCCGCCATTATGCGCGATTATCGTCACGCCACGCGCTGCGCGCGCGAGGCCGGGTTCGACGGCGTCGAGATCCACGGCGCCAACGGCTATCTGATCGACCAGTTTCTGAAGACCACTGCCAATCAGCGCACCGATGCCTATGGTGGCAGTATCGAGAACCGTGTGCGTTTCGCCCTGGAAGTCGCCGACGCCGTGCTGGAGGAACTGCCGCCCGGGCGCGTCGGCATTCGTCTGTCGCCGGTTGCGCCTATCAACGGCATCAGCGATGCCGACCCGCAGCCGGTGTTCGATCATCTGGTCGAACAGCTCGACAAACGCAATCTGGCCTTTATCCATGTTGTCGAAGGGGCGACCGGTGGACCGCGCGATATCGCGCCGTTCGATTACGCGGCGCTGCGCCAGCGCTTCCGCGGCGCATATATCGCCAACAACGGCTATACGCACGCGATGGCGGGCGCGGCCCTGGCGGAGAAGCGCGCCGATCTGATCGCTTTCGGGCGCGATTTCATTTCCAATCCGGATCTGGTCGAACGTCTGCGCCGCGTCGCGCCGCTGAACGAGCCGAACCGGGAGACGTTCTACGGCGGCAATGCGGCCGGATATACCGATTATCCGGCTCTGGCGGGATGACGGAATGTGGCACCGGGACACCGGCGCCACTAGAGCATTTCCCGTTTACTCTGGTTCACGGGAAATACTCTCGGTCTTTGTCTGCCGAGCATCTTCACGTGACCGGGTGATTCCACCCGATCACGATCTGCTCTAGCGGATCAGCTGGCACAAACCACCCACGCGACGTGCGTGTTTTGCTTGGCGTGAGCGCGGGTAGAAAACGTCACCGCTGATAGGTTTGATAGGTTTCGGCCTCGGCTTCCATCTGCCGCACGGCCTGTTCGGCGCGCCGGGCGCGGCGGCGGACGGGGAAGGTGTTGATCCAGACGAGCAACGCGCCCAGCAGGAAGGCGGCCGCCATCGCGCACAGCATGGCCAGCGACAGCGGCACCTCAATACGGATGTCGAACGGCCACAATGTCAGCGGTACCGGCATCGGGTTCGACAGCGCGAACAGAACCAGCAGGAACAGGCAGGGAAGGCCTATGATCCAGCGCAGCATGCTCATTCATGCCCGCCGGAACCGTTACGGTTGATGCGTTCGCGCAGTTCCTTGCCCATCTTGAAGAATGGGACCGATTTTTTGTTCACTTCCACCGATGCGCCGGTGCGCGGGTTGCGTCCGGTGCGGGCGTCGCGGTTCTTGACGGTAAAGGCGCCGAAGCCGCGCAATTCGACCCGGCTGCCCTGCGCCAGAGCGTTGGCGATTTCCTCGAAGATGGTCGCGACGATCAGTTCTATGTCGCGCGACATCAGGTGCGGGTTGGCGGCAGCCAGTTCGGCAATCAGTTCTGACCTTGTCATGGTTCCGCAAGATCCTCGGTATTTAAGAACACGACGCTGCCAGACCCGGGGACCGTCCGTCAAGCTTAACCCGTTCAGAAATCAGGGTTTTTGGGAAAGTGTGGTTTTTTTGCAAAAAATTCACTCAAACCCGGCAACAATATCGGGCCGCTGGAGCGTGTGCGGATTTGATGCACACATCCAAGAAACCGCCCGGACCACAGATCCGGGCGGTTTTTTTGTGAATCGTTCAGGTAACTGCGATCGACTTGCCGGCCGAACCCAGATCGGCACAGGCCTGCTTGACCCGCTCGGCCATGCCGCGCTCGCCCAGGCGCAGCCATTTGCGGGGATCGTAGAGCTTCTTGTAAGGCGCGTTGGTCTGCGGATCGATCTGATACTTGAACGCTCTCGGGTTCTGTTCGACGAATGCGCCGACCGGGGCGGAAAAAGCGAACTGTGTGTCGGTGTCGATGTTCATCTTGAACACGCCATACCGAATCGCGCGGGTGATATCGGCCTGATCCGAACCGGAGCCGCCGTGGAACACCAGATCCAGCGGATTGGCGCCGGTATTGTGCAGCTTCTGCACCAGCGCCTGCGATGCCCGCAGGATTTCCGGACGCAGCTTCACATTGCCCGGCGCATACACGCCATGCACGTTGCCGAACGATGCGGCAACCGAGAAATGCCCCAGCGGCGACAAGGTCTTGTAGGCCAGCGCCACATCTTCCGGCTGTGTATACAGCCGCGCATTATCGGTCGCTTCGACATCGGCACCAACGCCGTCTTCTTCACCGCCGGTGACGCCGAGTTCGATCTCGAGGCTCATCCCCAGCGGGGCGAGGCGCTTGAGCATCGTCGCGCATGCGGCGAGGTTTTCCGCGATCGGTTCTTCCGACAGGTCCAGCATGTGCGACGAGTACAGCGCCCGGCCGGCCGCCTTGAATTCGGCTTCGCTGTGATCGATCAGCGCATTCACCCACGGGATCAGTTTCTTGTTCGCATGGTCGGTGTGCAGCACCACGCAGATGCCGTAATGCTGCGCCAGCAGATGCACATGCCGCGCCGCCGACACGGCGCCCAGCACGCGCGCGGCGGCGGAATCCGGCATGCCTTCGCCGGCATAAAACCGCGCGCCGCCATTGGACAGCTGCACGATGACGTCCGACTTCGCTTCCGCCGCGGCTTCCATCACCGCGTTGATGGTGCTGGTGCTGGTTACGTTCACGGCGGGCAGTGCATAGCCGCCGGTTTTGCAGGCCTGCACCAGGGTGCGGTAATCGGCGCCGGTCACGACGCCGGGTTTCAGGCGGGTGGTCATAGGTGAGATATCCTCGGTCTTGCGATGGATTTCTCTAACGCTCCGTCCGCCAAAAGAAAACCGCCCGGTTCCTGCGAACCGGGCGGTTTCTTACGCTGGCAAGCCGGACGGTTCAGTCGTCCTTCTTGTCGAAGATCTCGGCGGCGGCCTGGCTGCGGCGGCGGATCGCCGCGCCCAGAATGTCGCCCAGCGAGGCGCCGGAGTCGGCCGAGCCGTAATCCGCCATCGCCTGCTTGTCCTCGTCCATTTCCTTGCCTTTGATGGTCAGGCTCAGCTTGCGCGCGGCGCGGTCCACCGCGGTCACCTTCGCATCGACCTTCTCGCCGATGGCGAAGCGGTCCGGCCGCTGGTCCGCCTTGTCGCGCGACAGTTCGGCGCGGCGGATGAAGCCGGTCAGCATGTCGTCGATCTTCACCTCGATGCCGTTCGACTGCACCGCGGTGACCACGCAGGTCACGATCTCGCCCTTCTTGACGCGATCGAGCACGGCGGCGGCCGGGTCGGACGCCAGCTGCTTGATGCCCAGGCTGATGCGTTCCTTCTCGACGTCCACATCAAGGACCTTCGCCTTCACGACGTCGCCCTTGTTGTACTTGGCCATCGCGGCTTCGCCCGCTTCATCCCACGAGATGTCGGACATGTGCACCATGCCGTCGATGTCGCCCGTCAGCCCGATGAACAGGCCGAATTCGGTGATGTTGCGAATTTCGCCTTCGATCTCGCTGCCGGCGGGATGTTCTTCGGCGAACTGTTCCCACGGGTTGCGCTGGACCTGCTTGATGCCCAGGCTGATGCGGCGCTTGGACGCGTCCACATCGAGCACCATGACGTCGACTTCCTGGCTGGTCGAGACGATCTTGCCCGGATGCACGTTCTTCTTGGTCCACGACATTTCGGACACGTGCACCAGACCTTCGACGCCCGGTTCCAGTTCCACGAACGCGCCGTAGTCGGTGATGTTGGTCACGCGGCCCGAGTAACGCGCGCTGACCGGATACTTCAGGTCGACGCCTTCCCACGGGTCGGTTTCCAGCTGCTTCATGCCCAGGCTGATGCGCTGGGTGTCGGAATTGAAGCGGATCACCTGCACCTTCACGTGCTGGCCGATGGTCAGCGCCTCGCTGGGGTGGTTGATGCGCTTCCAGGCGATGTCGGTGACGTGCAGCAGGCCGTCCACGCCGCCCAGATCGACGAATGCGCCGTAATCGGTGATGTTCTTCACCACGCCGTCGAGGATCTGGCCTTCCTGCAGGCCCTGGATCAGTTCGCTGCGCTGTTCGGCGCGCGTTTCTTCCAGCACCGCACGGCGCGAGACCACGATGTTGCCGCGGGTGCGGTCCATCTTCAGGATCTGGAACGGCTGCGGCACGCCCATCAGCGGGGCGACGTCGCGCACCGGGCGGATATCGACCTGGCTGCCGGGCAGGAACGCCACCGCGCCGCCCAGATCGACCGTGAAGCCGCCCTTCACACGGCCGAAGATCGTGCCGTTGACGCGCTGGTTGGCTTCGAAGGATTTTTCCAGCGTCGACCACGCTTCTTCGCGGCGCGCCTTTTCGCGCGACAGCACGATCGAGCCGTCGCGGTCTTCATAGCGTTCGACGAACAGTTCGATGACGTCGCCGGGCTTCACTTCCGGCTTGGCGCCGGGGGCGCCGAATTCCTTGAGGGCGACGCGGCCCTCGCTCTTTAAGCCGACATCGACGATGGCGAATTCGTCGGTCAGGCGGACCACGCGGCCGGTGACGACGGAACCGTCGAAGGCAGCATCTTCGCCCATCATTTCATCGAGAAGGGCGGAAAAATCCTCGTGCTTGCGCGAGGGAGCGGCGGTAGAAGCCATGTAGTACAGGTATCCTGATGGGACACGGCGGATCCGGGTCGGGTATGCCGGACAATGCCTGTCGGGAATGCGCGCCCCGGGAATTCCGGCACACGACTTACCCGCCGGGGACGGCAGGTCTGATTTACGGAAATCTGCATGGCCCGATGCCGCGCAGACAGCCGAGGCTTACGCCTGCCATTACGGCCGAGTCAAGCGTTCGCAAGGCTTTTGCGGATGGCTGGTGCAAAAACGCCCGGCACGGGAAGCGCTGGTGCGGTTATGCGCCCGCCTGTGCCAGCAACAGAAGATACCCCAGCCCGAGCAGCAGGCAGAGCGGCGAATAGTAACGCTGGTTCAGGGTCGCGAAGGGTTCGATCGTGTAGACCCGGCGCATCAGGCCGCTGGCCCCGGCCAGGCCGCGCAGCAGGAAAACTGCTGCAATTCCAGCGCCACCCCAGAACACCAGCCAGCGGGGCAGTGCCAAGGGCAGCAGGCCGGCCAGCAGCAGCGGCCAGAGCGCGGTCAGGGCGATCGCCGCGGCAACGCTCAGGGTCAGCGCCAGGCCCGGCATCTCGGGCACCTGCGGATGGCCGATCACCCGGCGCACCAGGTCCCGCCGGTCGGTGCCCGGCCAGACCCCGCCCAGCCCCCAATAGACGTGCAGCCCGGCCACACCGGTCAGCACGCCGGCCAGCAGCCAGGCGATCAAAGCGGTCATGAAATTCTCTCAGGAAGGTGAGGCGGTGGAGAGGCGTTCGCGCACGATCTCCAGCGCGGTTTCCAGTGCTTCCTCGGCGTTCATCAGGGTGGTGTCGAGCAGGATCGCGTCCTTGGCCGGGCGCAGCGGCGCCACGGCGCGGGTGGCGTCCTGGGTGTCGCGGGCACGGATATCGGCCAGCACCCGCGTGTAGTCGGCGGCGATTCCCTGCCCCTTGAGCTCGGCGCAGCGGCGCGAGGCACGTTCCTCGGGGCTGGCGGTCACGAACAGTTTCACGCTGGCGGCGGGGAAGATTACCGTGCCGATGTCGCGCCCGTCGATCACCCCGCCGAGGTCGGCGGCGAAATTCCGCTGAAAATCGAGCAGCGCGCTGCGCACGCCGGGAACGGCGGCGACAGTGCTGGCGGCCATGTCGACCTCGGGGGCGCGCAGATTGCTGCGGGCCAGATCTTCCACCACCAGCGCTTTGGCCGCGGCCTCGGCCGCGGTGGCATCGGTCAGGTCGGTCCGGGTGTCCAGCAGGCGCCGCCCGACGGCGCGGTACAGAAGGCCGGTGTCCAGATAGGGAAGGTTCAGCGCTTCGGCCAGACGGCGTGCCAGAGTTCCCTTGCCCGAGGCGGCTGGTCCATCAATGGCGATAACGGGCTTCATGTATCTGCGGGCTCCATGCTTCTAGGTCCGGCACGATAGTCTGGCCGTCGTCGGATAGGTCCGTCTAGCCCCGGGGTGCTTCTGCGGGGGGCGCGATCGCGGAAGGATCGTTCGTCGCGGCGTTCATCAGCGAAACGAAATGCGGAAACGAGGTTTCGATGAACGAGCTGTCGTCAATACAGACCGGTGCGGCGCTCGCCAAGCCAAAAACCAGGGCGCTCATGGCGATCCTGTGGTCCATGTGGGTTTTCACCAGCCCTCCGCCGGCCGGCGGGGCACCGGTGCCGTGGACGATCATGTCGTCGCCGTCGATCTCCACCTTCACCCCGTTGGCGGCGAGCAGCGCCGCCGTGGCGGCCAGACGGTCGCTCTCCTTGACGCGCAGTTCGGCCAGGCCGCGCATGCGCGTGACGCCGCTGGCATAGGCGGCGGCCACCGACAGGATCATGTATTCGTCGATCATCGCCGGCGCGCGTTCGGCCGGAATGTCGGCGCCGCGCAGCGCGGAATGGCGTACGGTCATGTCGCCGACCGCTTCGCCGCCCTCGGTGCGGAGATTGATGATGGCGATCTCGGCCCCCATCTCGCGCAGCGAGGTGAACAGGCCGGTGCGCAGCGGGTTCAGCCCGACGCCGGGCAGGTGCAGGACCGAGCCCGGCACGATCAGCGCCGCGACCATCGGAAAGGCGGCGGAGGACGGGTCGGCGGGCACGCTGACCGGGGCGGCGCGCAGTTCCGGCTGCCCGGCCAGTTCGATCACCCGGCCCGTCCCGGCGATTTCCACCCGTACATCGGCGCCGAAATGGCGTAGCATGTTCTCGCTGTGGTCGCGGGTGGCCTCGGGTTCCTCGACGCGGGTGACACCGCGCGCGTTCAGCCCGGCCAGCAGAATGGCGGATTTGACCTGCGCCGAGGCGACCGGCAGGCGGTATTCGATCGGCAGCGCGTCGCCGGTGCCCTGGATGGCCAGCGGCATGCGCCCGCCGGCGCGGCCGAGGAACGTGGCGCCGCAACGGGCCAGCGGTTCCGTCACCCGCTGCATCGGGCGGCGGTGCAGGCTGGCATCGCCGCTCAGCACGCTGAAAATCGGGTGCGAAGCCAGAATGCCGGCCAGCAGCCGCGCCGCGGTGCCGGAATTGCCCATGTCGAGCACGTTATCCGGTTCGACGATGCCGCCGATACCGCGCCCGGCCACCGTCCATGCGCCAGGGGCCGTCTGCACCACGTGTGCACCCAGCGCCCGCATGGCGGCGGCGGTGCGCAGCACGTCCTCGCCTTCCAGCAGCCCGGTGATGCGGGTCTCGCCCACCGCCAGCGCGCCGAACATCAGCGCCCGGTGGCTGATCGACTTGTCCCCAGGCACCGAAAACGTGCCGGACAACGGATTCTGGGGGCGTCGGGCCCGTAACGGGCGGGGGGGCGGTGTCTCCATGAAGGGCCTCTACCATACCGGGGATGGGGCGTCAGGGGGAAAATCCATGCCCGTAACGCGTGCGAAACGCCCCAACCCGGGGCGGTGGAACGTTCATCGTAGAGGTTCCGTTTGACAGGCGCGGTGGAATGCGGCAATCGCGCCAGCCTGAATTCACGTCTTCCAAAGGACGGACATGGTAAAGCCAGAACTCGGTACCAAGCGGACCTGTGTTGCCTGCGGCGCACGCTTCTACGACCTGATGAAGGCCCCGGCCGTGTGCCCGCGCTGCGAAACCGAACAGCCGGTTGAACAGCCGCGCGTGCGCCGCACCGCCGCCGCAGCCGATGTGAAGAAGAAGAAAGAGACTTCGGCCGCCGATACCGATGCGGACAGCGCCGACATCGAGGTCGAGGATCTGGGCGACGACGACGATTCGGTGTTGGAAGATACGTCCGACATGGAAGAGGGCGACGACCTGGAAGGCGAGATCGAAGTCGAGACATCCTCCGACGACGAAGAAACCTAAAGATTACCCGATACTGCGTTCTGGCGGCCGTCTGGCGGCACTTCCCTGCGCTTTTGGTGCTCACGGACGGAGTAATCCCAAGTCAGACACGGAGTGTCTGACGACTGGGGGATTACGACCAGATAACAGAGTGCGAAACACAGCCGCGTTTCGCACCCGCTGCGCGCCGGTTCCCAGAAAACACCATCGAAAGCACCACCATACGACTCACCAGAACACAGTCTTGGGCAATCTTTTGATGGCGTGGGTCGGGGGTTTTACGACGCTCCGGTCTTGATATCGGCGGCCATGGCTTTGGCGATCGCGGCTTCGTCCGCCGCTCTTTGCGCGCTGCTTTGAATCGGATCGCTGGTGCCGATCAGCAGTTCCGCTTCACGGATCGTGTCGGCTTGCCATTCTTGGGTCAGCAGGGCGCGGGTCACGCAGGTGTGAAAAGCGTCGCGTGTGCAACGCTCCAGAGCGGCGCGGGCTTCATCGAACAGGGTTTTCAGTTCAGGGTCGGCAAGGGCGATGTAGCTCGCCTCGAGGATCTGTTCCGTTCGCAGCACGTCGAGCAGCGTTCTCCGGGCCGCCGGCGTGCCGCTTTCGGCCAGCCATGTGCCGATTGCGCCGGCTTCGATCCCAAGCGCCAGCAATCCCCCTGCCAGACGTAGTCCGACGTTCTGCGCGCCGGTGATCTCCAGCGGCGCGTGGTCGCCATGCGTGAACCAGTTCACGGCGGCCCGGCAGAAGAACTGGCGCAGCGCCGCGGTCTCGTCTTCGGGCCATGCCAGCAGGCCGAGCCGGAACATCTGCGCGGTGAAGTCGGGCGTCAGGCGGTGATCGAAGAACGACAGTTCCAGCCCGCGCGGCAGCCAGTGCAGGAAGGTCGCAGCACCGCCGGAGCAGTCGGGATGCTCGAAATAGATCATCTCGAACGCCGAACGCGGCGCGGTGCGGATGTCGGGGTGCGCGTGCATGCGCTGTTCCCATGCCGGCCCGAAACACTGCGGGCACCAGTTCCACACGATGGCGTGATGGGAAAATACATCGTAGACCCGGCCCAGACAGGTTTGCATGTCCGGCGGGCTGCGGTCGAAAGGCAGGAACACGGCGGGTGGCAGCGGTGCGTTTCTCATCTGCCGGCCTGATTGCCGCCTCTGAACCTGCCCCACAGAATCAGCAGCAGGTCATAAGGGATGGCGGGGATTTCACGCAGCCACCAGTAGGCGGTGTCGTACAACGGCTGGTGCAGGGTGGGGGCGGCGCGGGCCGGAACGCCTGCCAGACGCAGCAGCATCACGCAGCGCGCCATGTGATAGGCCGAAGTCGCAGCATAGACCGGGCCGTCGTGGCCGCGCAGCAGCGCGCGTACCGCATAAACCGACGACATTGTGTCGTGCGCGGTGCGCTCGCGCAGGATCGCGCTGTCGGGCACGCCGGCCTGCATCAGCAGCTCCGCCATCGCGTCGGCCTCGGCGGGCGGATATTTCCCCAGCCCGCCGGTCGGCACATACAGCGGCTGTTCCTGGGTGCGTCCGAAAGCCAGCGCCGCCTCGACCCGCCGGCGCAGGGTGCGCGAGGGTACGCCACCCGGTCTGACGGCAGCGCCGAAGATCACGATGGCGCTGCGCATGCGTTCAGACAGGCGGTTTCAGCAGCAGCCGGTTCAGCGCGTTCAGCGCCGTCCACAGCAAGGGCCAGTCGCGGTCGAACGCGTCTGCGGCGATGCCGCGTTCCAGCAGCGTGGCGCGGATCTCGCCCAGCGTGCGTGTGCCGTCGACCAGTTTCAGAATCGCGGCGGCCAGGCGCGGCAGCGCCAGCGTGGTGCGGATGCCGTCGAACATCACGCCGATCGATCCGTTCGCCTGGATCGACTGCACGGCCTGCTCCGGCGACAGCCCGCGGATCAGCGGGACGGAATCGGGCGCGGTGTGATCGCGCCGCGCCGCCGCCGCGCCCTTGCGGGTGCAGTAGACGACGTGCACACCCATGTTGCCGGCCAGCGCCTCGGCCAGCGCGGCGCGCGCCAGCGGGTCGAGCGCGGCGGCGCGGGTGCGCAGCTTCGGGTCGGCCAGATAGGTCTCGGGCGCATAACGCATCGGGTCGAGCCAGCAGCCGATCTCGATCCCGTTGTCGTCGAGCAGTTCGGCCAGTTGCGACGCCGTGAAGGCGCGGTCGCGTTCGTGCAGCAGCAGGTCGTACAGCCCGGCATCGCCGCCGCGCGTGTGGTCCGAGAGGAACGGGTTCTGTGTGAACCAGTTGGTCGGCGGTAACTGCTTCAGCACTCGGCGCGCCGTGGCGACGCGTTCGGACAGATCTTCCGCCGGCGGGGCGAGCAGGCGTAGCGCGTCCTGCACCATGTACACCCCGGTGCGGCCGTGCGGCGCGTAGACCATCAGCCCCATGCCGCCCTGGCGCGCCAGCACCGATGACAGCGCGCGCACGCCGCGCCCGGGATCGGGCAGGTGGTGCAGCACACCGCAGCAGTCGATGTAGTCGAACGGCCCCAGCCCCGAGCCGGGCAGGTCGAGCAGCGAGCGGTCCTCCCAGACGATGTTGGTCAGGCCGCGCGCCGCGGCACGTGCCTGAGCGATCTCGCGCGCCGCGGACGACCGGTCGAGATAGGTGATGGTGCCGGCGCGCCCCGCGTCGGCCATCTGCTGGGCGAGCATGATCGTCGCATCGCCGGTGCCGCCGCCGGCGATCAGCACGTTCAGCGGCTGCGCGGCGGAACGGTTGGCGCCGAACACCCAGTAATCGATTTCGGCCAGGTTGCTGGGGCTGCCGGCGATCAGGCGCTTCGCCTCGTCCTTCGGGTCGCGCATCGGATACGGATACGCCTCGTACTGGGCGGCGACGCGCCGGTCGGTGGCATCGGGGCGGGCTGTGTCGTTCATGGTCCCTATGTAGAAGGGGTTCGGGGGAAAATGAAGCCGTTCCCCCGCTGGGGAAAAACCGGTATGGGCGGTCCATGCAGCCCACCAGATCCCGCGGTTTCTTCGGCATCGGCGCCGAGGGGATCAGCAAACCGGCCAATTTCGGCGCATTGCTGCGCACCGCGCATGCGTTCGACGCGGCGTTCGCGTTTTCGGTCGGGGCCGGGTTTTCGGCCCGCGACGGCCGACGCGCCGATACCGCTGACACACCCGCCCATGTGCCGGTCTATCGCTTCGATACGCCGGCCGACTTGCTGCTGCCCGAACGCTGCGCGCTGGTCGGGGTCGAGATCACCGAGGATGCCGCCGACCTGCCGTCGTTCCGCCACCCGACATCGGCGGCCTATGTGCTGGGAGCCGAACGTGGCGGGCTGACACAGGCGATGCTGGAACGGTGCGCGCACGTGGTGCGCATTCCGACGCGATTTTCGCTCAATCTGGCGGTGGCCGGGGCGCTGGTGCTCTACGACCGGCTGATCCAGCACGGGCGCTTTGCCGAACGTCCGGTGGCGGCGGGCGGCAACACGGCGACCGCTGCGCCGCCCACTGGCCATGGACAGCCGACATTCCGGAAAAACCTGCCCGAATGGTTTCGTGATCGCAGCAAGATTTAATCTGATTTATTGATTTTTTGTCATTTTTTGTAGAGCAATTTTTTTGACTCGATGCTAGGGACTTCCTGCGCAACTTACTGGTTTTGTGCGGTTTGGGGCTTATGCCCCCTCCCTGAGGCTTGAGTCAGCAGCATCTCTGGGAGTCAGTTTTTAACTGTTTTTATGGAGATGTCTTAATGAACTCGTCTATTATTCCGCTTTATTCGAATACTCCGCAGCGTTCGAATTTCCGCAAAACGTTCCGCCTGCTGTCGGTGCTGATCTGCACGATGTTCCTGGCCGTGGCCTGCAACATGACCGACAGCAACCTGTCGCCGTCGCAACGGGCGCTGCGGGCGGACATCAGCGAATGGGACAATCCCGATTACTCGCCGACCAGCGCCCGGACATGGACGGTGATCGAGGGTACCGTGATTGGTGCGGCGTTGACCGGTCTGGCCACTTATCTGATCAGTGGCGGTAATACGCGCGCCGCGCTGGCCGCCGCACTTGCGGGCGGCGCGGTTGGTTATCGCGCCGGCCATGCCGTTGCCGACAATGCGGAGATGCAGGCGAATGCGGAGGCTGCGCTGCGCGGCTCGATCCAGCGCGCCAACGCCGACGCCGCCAAGTTCCAGAGCTATGCGCAGAGCGCGCGCGCGGTGACGGCGCAGGCCGAGCAGCATATCGCCCAGCTCGACGCACGTTACCGCGCCGGGCAGCTCACTGCGGCGCAGTTCCGCCAGCAGACCGACGTGTATCGCCGCGATCTGGATGCGATGAACAAGCTGCAGGCCGGGGCCGGACGTACCAGCACCGCGATGGGCACGGTGGGTAACCAGACCGGCGCCGGGGCGCTGAACGCGTCGGCCGGTCAGGTGAATGCGTCGCGCGGTGAAATGGGGGCGGCGGCCAATGCCCTGGCGCGGGCGCTGCTTGTGGTGCCGAGCGCATGATCCGCATGGGAAAGACCGCCGTTCTGGCGGCAGTGGCGGTGGCCGGTCTTGCCGGCTGCGCCAGCGAACAGGCCTGCGACCCGA
>JAVBUO010000054.1:0-32213 GCA_031555315.1 Acetobacteraceae bacterium | reverse complement strand
GCGACAGCCGGACAGCAGTACATGCACAATCCCGCTGATCACCCGACGGTCATCCACGCGCGGAACACCACGCGGCTTGTTCGGCAGTAACGGGCGTAAACGCTCCCATTGCGCATCGCTCAGCCAGAATTCTCCGGGCATCACCGTATCCCCACCAATCACAGGGGGAAATACGAATCACACGACGCGTTATCGTGTAAACAGTTTATGGGTCCTGATCGTAGGCATTGAGCGCGGCTTCCAATGCGGCGATACCGTCCAGATCAAGGTGATTGGTCGGTTCGTCCAGTATCAGCAACATAGGCGGTGTCCCCCCAAGGCCACAGGCGTAAATGTATTGACTTAAGGTGGGGAATTATTATGCGCTCTTTGAAAGCACTTCCAGAAGTTCCGAGCGCGCAGCGACGGCATCGATGTTGGCCTTGATGATTTTGTCAATGTAGCTACCCTCTGTGTAGATGGCAGGTGCGATGCAATGGACTCTGCCGTCCTGGACATATCCGGCAGCCTTTTCCCGTGCCCCTTTAGCACGGGGCTTGTACACGGCGACGGAAAGCCCCCCTTGTTCCTTAACTAAGCGAAAGCAAGGGATGTCGGTCGAGCCATCACCGATGAAGACCATGTTCTCGAAAGGGACGGGTCTTTTATGTTTCTCGATGAACTGGTTGACCTTACTGTTATCACTCAGATCAAATGCGCCTTTGTTGATCCGGAACAAATACTGTGTCTTCGTGGTGTAGTTGACGGCGAGCGCGGGCCAAACGGCGACACCGTTCTGATCGAACATAAACTTTGACGCATAGACCCGTTCGAATTTGGATGCGATCGGCGTTCCTGCAAAAATTTCCTCATTTCCGGACGAGATAAGGTAGTGTTTGACGCGTACACTTTGGGTTTTCCCATAGGTAGTGATACGATCGAACCAGTTTTCAACGCCGTCGAACAGTTGGATGGTCTTTCCGTATTTCCTGAAGTCATCTTTGCGCACCGGGACGTCGGCAGCAGCGGCTTTCTTTAGCATCAAATTCATATAGACCAGCACTTCATCAGCCTGCTGTTTCTGTGTCAGGCTTTTGGCATCTGCCCAGAAATCATCGGCTTTCACACCGATCTTGGGTAGAAACTGATGTTCCTGCATATTGCCGTCTGCCAATGTGCCGTCGAAATCGTAAGCGATCGCCATTTCAACAAGCCTTTTGGCCACGGGTATTTCCTTTCGGACGAGCACGCACCTGATGCGTGTAGAGCTGGCTCACATTTTGAATGGGGATAGCCCTAAGTAACACGGAGTTACGGGTCAATACTCAGGGTAGTGGAAACATCAGAAACAAAATCCCTTGAGAAATCTCTGTCTATTTCTCCCAAGTGAGATTCTACTCACATGCAAGCCGTTGAAAGAATGAATTATACTCACACATTACAGCGGCTTGGAATATAACGGAATGGAATGTTCCGCAACATCAACGGCGCATATTGCGTTGTTTATCAGTGTGTTGTTGAGTGGAATAAAACGTTTTGAAATGATATGAAACGCTTCCTGGCGGAGAGAGTGGGATTCGAACCCACGGTACGCTTGCGCGTACACACGCTTTCCAAGCGTGCGCCTTAAGCCACTCGGCCATCTCTCCATGCCGGAGGGCGGAACCTAAAAGCCCCGCGTCGGAAGAGCAAGAGGGGCCGTTCAGGTTTCCCCGAACGGCCCCCGATATCCGTCGGACTGTCAGCCGGTCAGTCGGCGTACTGGCCTGCCGCCTGCAGAATCGGCCGCCAGCGGTCGATCTCGGCCGCCCAGAACGCTTTGTGCGCATCGGGCGTAGCGCGGTCCTGGGGCTCCGGCACTGTGCCCATGTCCGCAAAGCGCTGGATGATGCGCGGGTCGCGCAGCGCCGCCTGCAGGGCGCGGCTCAACCGCTCGACGACCGGGCGTGGCGTGGCGTGCGGCGCATACAGGCCGTGCCAGATCATTACCTGCACGCTCGGCATGCCGCCTTCCGCGGTGGTCGGGACGTCGGGCAGCACGCTCAGCCGTTCGGGGGTGGTCACGGCGAACACCTTCACCGATCCGTTGCGGATGTATTCCAGCGTCTGTGTGGTCTGGTCGCACAGCACGTCGACGCGTCCGGCCAGCAGTTCCTGCATCGCCGGCGCCGTGCCGCGGAACGGCACCGTGGTGACGCGCGTGCCGATGCTGTGCTGCAGCAGCGTGCCGCAGAGCTGGCTGGCCGCGCCCAGTCCGGCGTCGGCCAGGTTCGCCCGTTCACCGTTGGCGCGCAGCCATTCCACCAGTTCGGCGAACGTGTTGGCCGGCAGGTCGCGCCGGCCGAGGATCGTCATCGGCACGGGGGTGACCAGCCCGACCGGTTCGAACGCGTTGACCGGATCGTAGGGCAGCCGGCGATACAGCGTCGGCGTCGTCGCCATGTTGATGTGGTGCAGCAGGATCGTATAGCCGTCGGGCCGCGCCTGGGCGACACGGGTCGAACCCAGCGTGCCGCCGGCGCCGGTCACGTTTTCAACCACGATGTTCTGATGCAGATCGCGGCCCATGGACTCGCCCAGCAGCCGGGCCACCACGTCGGTCGGGCCGCCTGCGGCGTAGGGGACGATCAGCGTGATGGTGCGGTCCGGAAATTCTGCGGCCGTGGCGGGCAGCGCCAGAAAAAGAACGGCAGATATCGCTTGCAGTGTGCGACGAAGCATAAAGTCTCCCCCTCCGGTTATTGATATCGGTTTGTGGGCGCATCAGAGCGGATTACCCCACAAGAGACAAGCCCCACATGCCGTCGGACATGCGGGGCTTGGCGGAGAGATTTTATGCCTAACGCGAAGTCAGGCAGCCTGTTCAGCGGGCGTTTCTTCGCGGAAGTCGATCGGGCAGGCGCCCGACGCGCAGTCGACGTGATCGCGCGAGACTTCCTCGCGCACCGCGCGTCCTGCCGCTTCGATCGCCGCGGCGATCTGTTCGTAGCGCGCCTTGGTGATCGGTTCTTCCGGCTGATATTCATAGGCCGTGGTGTCGGTCTGCGGCATCACGCTGCAGCAGCGCACCCGCGACTGCTGATCCAGCACGACCTGGCGGAACGCGCCGAAATCGACCGTCTGCGGGTCGTATTTCAACGTATAGGACACCTGGTTGCCGGTATCCTTCGCCAGCGGCTGGCCTGCTGTATCGACGCCACGGATCCAGTATTTTTCCAGCAGTTCCAGAAAGCGGAACTGTTCGGCAGGGGTGGCTTCGCTGGCGGTGACCAGCTTGTCGGTCAGGCCGAGTTCCTCGGCCAGGCGGACGATTTCCGGACGGGTCGGGAAGCCGACCACGGTCGTGTTGGAGTACGACGCCAGCCGGCGGACCGGATAGCCGCGGGCGGTGTAATCGTTCACCAGCGGATCGTCGTCGCGGAACTGCACCCAGCGCAGATATTCGCGCATCGACGGCAGGTGCACACCCTCGGTCAGGCCGAACAGCTTGCTGGTGGTGCCGGCGGGCTTCACGGTGGACACGGTGTGCGGTGCCACCAGCCCCAGTTCGGCGGCGTAGGTGACGGATTCTTCCTCGATCGCGCGGCGGAAGCGGGCCATCATGTTCCAGAACGGCGCGGCCTGCTGTTCGTCCAGCAGATCGCGGAAGCCGAAGCCGAAGCGCGACAATGCGTATTCGTGCAGCCCGGTGATGCCCACCCCGATGCGGTTGGTGCGCCGGGTTTCGGGTGAATACAGGCAGTCCATCAGGTTGGTGCGCATCAGCGCGCGCGTCGCGGTGCGGAAGGCGTCCTCGGCCTCGTCGTCGTCCTCGGCGTGATAGGGGACCACGTCGCCGACCACACAGTAACCGCCCAGCATGAACAGGCTGATCTCGCCGCATGGATTGGTGATCTGGCGGAAGGGCGCCGCGGCGGCGCGCCGGGCCAGATCCTTCAACAGCGGCACCGTGGCGTCGTCCGGCTGGAACTTGTTCGACCCGCAGAACCGGCCCGATTCCAGATAGGCGTCCAATCCCGCATCGTTGGCAACCAGCATGTCCTGGTTGATGAAGCCGGGTTCGCCTGTCTGGTCGTGATAGGCGGCGCGCACCGAATCGTCGAACACATGGCGCGCATGCTGCCACAGCGCGCGCTGTGCGTCGGTCCAGCCGGCATCGGCGTCTTCACGTTTGGCCAGCGCCCAGAATTCGGCGTCCACGGTCAGCGAATTGTTCGACGACCACAGGAACCCGCCGCGTTTCACCGCGACGAATTCGGCAGCCGAGGGGTCGCGCCAGGTCTTGGTGCTCATCCGCGCGGCGCGGCGCGCGCCGCCGACCAGCACGCATTCGGCCAGATAATGGTCCACGTACAGCGCGGCGCGCCACGGCGCCATGCCGGTGTCGCGCACGCCCGCGACGCGCGACATCGCCGCCATGAACGGCCCCGGCCCGCTGGCCGGACGGCCCTGCATGCCGGCGATCGGCGCGCCTTTCGGGCGGACCTGCGTAAAGTCCAGAACGATGACCTCGTCGCGGCGCTTTTCATACGCCATGCGCTCGACCACTTCGACCGCCTGCGCCCAGCCTTCGCGGCTGTCGGGCACTTCGAACACGTTGACCTTGCGGTGGGCGTAGATGTGTTCGGCCTCGGCACGGGTTGGGTAACCGGTTACATGGCCGGCCCGCACGTCGGCGTGCGACCAGTCGAGCACCGGCACCACGGTGGGCATCTGCCCGGCCCAGTCGACCGCCATCATCGCGTCGTCATAGGCGCGGCCGACGCCGGACCCGTTCAGCAGCAGCAGGAACAGCAGGAAGCTGCTGGCCGAGGTGGCGCAGTTGGTGAACACTTCCATGTTGCGGGTCGGCTGGCTTTCGTCGCCGTGCTGCAGATGCCGGCCCGACATCAGCACCGTCGCCTGGCGCAGATGGTTGCGCAGCGACTCGCGTTCGGCATCGCGCCGCCCGGGGCGCGGTTCCAGCAGGGCCGAACCCAGTGACACGCGCTCGGCCACATCGGCCCAGCGTTCGCTGTGCTTGCGTCCGGTCACCGTCAGCGTGCCGTACAGGTCCGAGCCGATTTCGTCGTCCACGGTGTACAGGCCATGATGCATCCAGCCCTCGCTGGCGGCCCAGGCGGCGACCTGCGCGTCGAGCGAGTCGTGATGATTCACCTTCAGCACGAACTGCACGGTCTGCGGCGGGTCGAACCGCACTTCGGTGGTGCGGTTGATGGTGCGATCGGCTACGGCCTGTCCCATTCCGGGCGTGTAATCACGCGCCGGGCGGGCGTAGACCGGGTCAAGATGCAGCCATGCTTGGCGGGGCTGATGGTTCACGGCGCAACTCCGAATCGGATGCAGGACGGAACCTATATATAGTGGCTGACCTGCCCATTTGACTACCTCATTTATTATATTGACACCGTGTCGGCTGGAAAAAATCTTCCGGCCTTACCAGGCGGTTAGCTACGGTTGCTGGCATGAAACCTGAAAAGGCCAGGTATTTCGACGAGTCCCGGAGGGCCGCAGGCGATCCTCGACATGTTGCTGATTGCGGTAAAGTAACGCAGTTTCAAAAAACGAATCCGGCCGGGCATGACCCGGCGGGCCCGGATCGATTCGTTGCGGAACGAGGGGCAAGCCGATGGATGAAACCGCTTCCGAGGATGCGCGCCGTTTGTATGCGCGGATGATGATGGCAGCGAGCAATTCCGCCGACCCGCGGCTCGAGCGGGTGTTCGCGCTGGTGCGGCGCGAGGCGTTTCTGCCGCCGGGGCCGTGGAAGATCAGCACCGGCAGCGGGTATGTCGAAACGCCTTCGGCCGATCCGGTGCATCTGTATCAGAACGTTCTGGTGGCGCTGGATGCGGCGCGCGGGATCAACAACGGCGAACCGGCGCTGCACGCCGCGTGGATCGGCGCAGCGGCACCGGCCGGCGGCGAGACGGTCTGCCATATCGGCGCCGGGGGCGGATATTACACGGCGATCCTGTCGCTGCTGGTGCTGCCCGGTGGCCGCGTCGAGGCGTTCGAGATCGATGACGCACTGGCGGCCATGGCGGCCCGGAACCTGGAACCGTTCGGGAATGTGAAGGTCGTCCACGGCGATGCGAGCCGGCTGCCTCTGCCCCCGTCCGACCTGATCTACGTGAACGCCGGCGTCGTGGCGCCGCCGCTCTCCTGGCTGGCGGCGCTGCGCGACGGCGGGCGGCTGATCTTTCCGTGGACGTTGGGCATCCATTCCGGCGTGACCCTGCTGGTAACCCGCCGCGCGCGCGGGTTTTCGGCCCGCCCGCTGATGATGACGCGGTTCATCCCGTGCATCGGCGCCTCGGACCCGCTGGAATGCCAGCGCGCCACCGATACGGACGGCGCTTTCACGGTGCGGTCAGTCCGGCTGCGTTCCGAGGCGGCGCCCGACGATACAGCGGTCGCCGTTTACAGAAACGTCTGGTTCTCGTCAGCGCCCGTATAGCGCCGTGCAATCAGTCAGGCGCGGGCAATCAGGCGCGCGCGGTCTTGATCGCGGCGCGGGCGGCCTGCAGCATCAGGCCGCTGTCGTTGGCGATGGTGACCAGCCTGAAGCCCATCTTGATCATCTTTGCGGCGTATTCCGCGGTGCCGTTATGAATGCCGGCATGCTGGCCGCGCTTGTCCGTCGCCTTCAGGATCTTTTCGTAGAGCTTGAGGATCTCGGGCTCGTCGCGGTCCAGCTTGGGAACCAGCCCGTATGAAAGCCCCAGATCCGACGGGCCGATATAGACCGCGTCGACGCCAGGCACGTCGAGGATCGCATCGAGGTTTTTGATCGCCTGGCGGGTTTCGATCATCGGGATGATCAGCGTGTTCTTGTCGGCGTCCTTGAAGTAGTCGCCGCCCTCGCCATAGATGCCGGCGCGGATCGGGCCGAAGCTGCGCGTGCCTTTCGGCGGATAGCGGCAGGCGCTGACCAGTGCCTGCGCTTCTTCCTTGGTGTTGACCATCGGACAGATCACGCCCTGTGCGCCGGCGTCCAGCACCTTGCCGATGATGCCCGGTTCGTTCCAGGGCACGCGCACCAGCGGCGTGTTGCCGTGCGGCTGGATACCCTGAAAGCAGGCGAGCATCGACTGATAGTCCTGCACGCCGTGCTGCATGTCGACCGTCACGCTGTCCCAGCCGGCCTGCGCCATCACCTCGGCCGAGAAGCCGCTGGGGATCGCCAGCCAGCCGTTGATCGCCGCCTTGCCGGCCTTCCAGTGCTTTTTCAGCTTGTTCGACATGGTTGTTCCCCCCGGAGTATGTTTCGGGGGGAAACGCTAAAATCGCAGCGACGGAGCGTCAATGCGTCAACCGGGTAGAAGATGTCATGAAGATCGGTGTGGCTTCCGAGACCGGCGTCCTGCGCAGCGTGCTTCTGGCCGCGCCCGATCATTATCGCTGGTTGCCGATCAACAGTATCGTGCGCCGCGCTCTGGCGGGCGGAGGTCAGCCCGACGCGGAGCAATTGCGCCGCCAGCATCGCGGCTTCGTTGCCATTCTGCATGAAGCCGGCGTGACCACGCATTTCATGCCGGCCGAGGCGCACCTGCCCTGCATGGTGTTCACGCGCGATTCATCGGTGACGACGCCGTGGGGGCCGCTGCTCGCCCAGATGGAACGCCCGCAGCGGCGCGGCGAATATGCCTCCGTACTGGCCTTTCATACCGGTTGCGGCACGCCGTTCTGGCGCCTGTGTTCGGCCGGAACGCTCGAGGGCGGCGATGTGCATCTGATCCGCCCCGGGCTGGCCGCGATCGGCATGTCCACGGGGCGCACCAGCGAGGCCGGGGCGGCACAACTGGCCGCCTGGTTGCAGGCCGAGGGGTGGGAGGTGCGCTGCGAGATGTTCGACGACCATTTCCTGCATCTGGACGTGCTGTTCTGCATGGCCGCCCCCGGCCTGGCGCTGGCCTGCACCGAGGCGCTGGACGCCGGGTTCGTCACCTGGCTGACCGGGCACGGCATACGTTGCCTGGACGTTTCGTACGCGGAAACCATGCGGTTGGGCTGCAACGTCTTGTCACTGGGGCGGGATCGTGTGATCTCCACGGCGGCCAATACGCGCGTGAATGCGATGCTGCGCGCCGAAGGGCTGACGGTGCTGGCCCCGGACCTGTCCCTGTTCACCCAGGGCGGCGGCGGTCCGCACTGCCTGACCTGTCCGCTGTCGCGGGACGACTGAAAGATCCGAAGATGAGCACTCATGCCGATATTGTGATTTCCGCCGCCCGCGAATTCCTGGGGGACCGGATCACCACCAACACCGCCCTGCGCGATCAGCACAGCCACGGCGAGGACTTCCAGCCGCATGTGCTGCCCGATGCCGTGGTGTTCGCCGAAACCACCGAGGAAATCGCGCGCCTGATGACGCTGTGCAACACGCATGGCGTGCCGGTGGTGGCGTTCGGCGCGGGGTCGAGTCTGGAAGGGCACGTCACGCCGGTGCGTGGCGGTATCAGTCTGGACATGACCCGCATGAACAAGGTGCTTTCGGTCAACCAGGCGGACCTCGACTGCCGCGTGCAGGCCGGGGTGACGCGTATCGAGCTGAACGAATATCTGCGCGATCAGGGGCTGTTCTTTCCGGTCGATCCGGGCGCCAACGCAACGATCGGCGGCATGTGCGCGACCCGCGCCTCGGGCACTGCCGCGGTGCGCTACGGCACGATGCGCGAGACCGTCACCGGCCTGACGGTGGTGATGGCCGACGGACGCATCATCACCACGGGCGGACGGACGCGCAAATCCTCGACCGGTTACGACCTGACCCGGCTGTTCATCGGCAGCGAGGGCACGCTGGGGATCATCACCGAAATCCAGTTGCGGCTGTCGGGCATCCCCGAGGCGGCCACCGCGGCGATCTGCCAGTTCGACAGTGTGGCGGCGGCGATCGAGACTTCGACCGCGGTGATCCAGGTGGGGATTCCGGTGGCGCGGATCGAATTTCTGGATGCGATCCAGATGGAAGCCAGCATCAAGTTCTCAAAGCTCGAAGGCCAGAATCTGCGCTTTGCACCGACACTGTTCTTCGAATTCCATGGTGGTCCGGCGGCGGTGCAGGAACAGGCACGGCAGGCCGAGGAAATCGCCAAGGACTGCGGCGGCCACGGCTTCAAATGGACGGCGGACCCCGAGGAACGCAACCGGCTGTGGCGGGCGCGCCACGATGCGTATTTCGCCAGCCGCGCGCTGTGCCCGGGTTTCAGCACCTTCACCACCGATGCGATCGTGCCGATCTCGCGCCTGACCGAACTGATCACCGGCGTCGAACAGGACATCGCGGAATCGGGGCTGCTGGCGCCGATGGTCGGCCATGTCGGCGACGGCAACTTCCACACCCTGATCATGGTGCCGCCTGAAGACGGCGGGATCGAACGCGCCTGGGCGCTGGACAAGAAGATCGTCGCACGCGCGCTGGCGCTGGGCGGATCGTGTTCGGGCGAACATGGGGTCGGAGTCGGCAAGCGCGAATTCCTGGAACAGGAACACGGGGCGGAAACCCTGGCGGTGATGCGCTCGATCAAAACGACGTTCGACCCGAAAGGCATCCTCAATCCCGGCAAGATGTTCCGTAACTGAACATCATGCGCGGTCTGGCCATAGCCCTGCTGGCGCTGACCTGCGGACACGCGCTGTCGAACGCGATGCGCACTCTGCCGGCACTCGCCACCGATCTGCTGGCGCGCGACCTCGGCGTGGCGGCCGAGAGTATCGCCAGCATCACCGGGCTGTTTCATTTCGCTTTTGCGCTCGGGCAGATCCCGGTCGGGGTGGCGCTGGACCGGTTCGGCGTGCGGCCGGTGGCGATGGTGCTGATCAGCGTGGCGTCGATCGGTTCGCTGATGGCCGGGCTGGCCGGCGGACCGTGGAGTATGGCGGCGGCGCAGGTCGTGATGGGGCTCGGGTTTTCGGGCATGCTGATCGCGCCGATGGCCTATGCGTCGTCGCACATGGCCGCTGCGCAGTTCGGTCTGTGGAGCGGGCTGATCCTCGGGCTGGGCAACACCGGCATGCTGATCTCGGCCAGTCCGCTCGCCTGGCTGATCGAGGTCGCGGGCTGGCGGGCCGGATTCTATGCGGGGGCGGCGTTCGGCGCGCTGGTGCTGGTGCTGGAGTTTCTGTTCGTGCGTGGTGTGCGTCCCACTCCGCATCCGGACCGCACCTTGGCGAGCGATGCGCGCGACGTGGTGCGGCTGCTGGGTTCGCGCGGCCTGCGCGCGCCGATCGTTCTGGCGTTCGTGTCGCTGGCGGCGATCATCGGCGTGCGCGGCCTGTGGGGCGGGCCGTGGCTGATGGACATCAAGCATCTGTCGCGGGTCGAGACCGGCAACATCCTGCTGATCCTGACCCTGGCGCTGATCGCCGGTCCGGCTTTCACCGGCATCGCCGACCGGCGTTTCGGCAACCGGCGTCTGTTGGTGATGGGCGGGCACGTCGCTTCGGCGCTGCTGTTGTTCGCGCTGCTGGCTTGCGTGCAGATGCCGGCCTATGTGGATGCGGCATTGCTGTTCGCATTCGGGCTTGGCGTCACCACCCATCCGTTGCTGTTCGCGATCGCGCGCGCGCGAACCACACCCGAGGAAACCGGCCGCGCGCTGGCGGCGGTCAATCTGGCGTTTTTTGCCGGCACAGCGTTGCTGTTGCCGGCATCGGGGCTGGCTGCCGGTTATCTGGGGGTGGCGGGCGCGATCGGCGCGCTGGCCGTGGCGTTGCTGGCCGGCTGTGTGCTCTTCTGGTGCCTGTCGGGCGAGGACTGACGAAGGCTATTCTTGCACGATCCGGTAGACGAACAGGTTTGGGTGGTGTGCTGCGGTCTCGACCCCGCCGAGAACCCGGAACACGGCATCGCCGCTTCTGCTGTTCAGGCGGCGCAGCACGATCTGCGGGCCGGTAAAGTCCGCCTCCGCGAGCCGCGGGATGGTGCGCGCGAAACGCTGCAGCCCGTCGGGCGGCGGCAGACGGTGCAGACGGATCGTCACCGTGTCGCCTTCCGCTTTCTCGACCAGCGCGAACCATTTGGTCGACGTTGCACTCTGCGGGCTGATATCCTCCGGTCGGGTGTAATCGACCAGCCAGATCATGCCGGGCCGTGGATCCTGCGTGGCGCGCTGAATGGTGGCGGTGCTCGTCTGATAGGCCTGCCCTCCCGACGAATTGCTCTGCCAGGTATCGTAACTCCACCACGCGATGGCCAGCAGCAACGCTGTCAGTACAATTTTGGTGAACCAGGTCACCCGAAACGACGAGCGGGCGCCGAAATCTTCGGAATGCGCATTGAAGAAAGCCAGCAACGGACCACCCCAGCGGTCCGCTGGAACATCGTGACCGCAGGTATTGCAATGCACCGTCGCGTCGTCACACGGCTTTTGGATCGCGAGCACCAGATTGCTGATCTCGGGGCGGGTGAAGCGCATCTCCAGCCCGCCTTTGGCCGTGCAGAGCGGACACGCGATATCCGCAGGCCGCAGCGTTCCGCCAGCGACGTTTCTGATAGTGGTGACGACCATGACTGTCCCTGGTTTTTGAAGTGCTGCCTGATCTGTGCGGCAGAGGCACATTTCGGATGGAATGGGGAGCTCACGTATAATGTCGCCCCGGTACCAGCGCAATGACCCTGCGCGATACCGGGGCAGCAGAGGGGCCGGGGGCCGCTGGTGATGAACCCCGGCGGACCCGGGCGTCAGCTTCTTTGGGAATCGAGCAGTTCGTGTGTGGTCGCCACCTCCTGCGCCTTGGCGTGGCTTTCGATCAGCAGGCGGTAGGGCGGGAAGATCATCGTGTAGACTTCCGCCCAGTCCTGAGCGTCGGGCCGGTTCCAGGTCTTCTGCAGTTCAGAGGCTACGGCTGCGGTGTCCATCGGCATGACCGCGTCGTCGGGATCAAGCGCCGGCTTGCCGCCGGCGAGGTTGGCGATATTGGCGAAGTGGGACATGGTTTTCTCTTTTGGTTGCCTGTTGAAGACGCGAAGGCATAGAGTCTTTGTCTGGCGGTCAGTTTCACGTAACCGGGCGGTTCAACCTGATCACGATCCGCCTTAGTGCGATGCCTTCATCGTGGTGTAGGCGGTGATCAGGTTGCGATAGTCGGGGATATGGTTCGAGAACAGCGTACCAAGTCCCTCGATGTCATTGCGCCAGTCGCGATGCAGTTCGCAGGCAACGCCGAACCAGGTCATCAGTTGAGCTCCGGCCTCGGCCATGCGGTTCCAGGCGGAATGGCGGGTGATTTCGTTGAAGGTGCCCGAAGCATCGGTGACGACGAACACATCGAAACCTTCTTCGATCGCGGACAGTGCCGGGAAGGCGACGCAGACTTCGGTCACCACGCCGGCGATGATGAGCTGTTTCTTGCCGGTCGCCTTGATGGCCTTCACGAAATCCGCGTTATCCCAGGCGTTGATCTGGCCTGGCCGTGCGATATAGGGCGCGTCGGGGAAGATCTGCTTGAGCTCGGGTACCAGCGGCCCGTTCGGACCATCTTCGAAACTGGTGGTGAGGATGGTCGGCAGCTTGAAGTATCTGGCCAGATCGGCGAGCGCCAGTACATTGTTTTTGAAGCGATCGGGGTCGATGTCGCGTACGAGGGAAAGCAGGCCCGCCTGATGGTCGACCAGCAGGACGGCGGCGTTGTTCTTGTCGAGGCGGGTATAGGACTTGGACATTTCGTGCTCCTGAAAGCGTGTTTGCTGTTAAGTGTTCGGTTAACCGCGATGAAGGGAAGCGGACGGTCCGGTGCGGCAGGGGCGGACCGCCCCGGGTTTCACGAGGCTTTCATGGCCGGGATGGCGCCGAAGCGTCCGGCCTTGAAGTCGGTGATCGCCTGGCGGATCTCGTCGGCGGTGTTCATGACGAAGGGGCCGTGCATGGCGACGGGTTCGTCGATCGGTTCGCCGCTCAGGACCAGCACCGTCGCATCGCCGTTGGCCTCGATGCTCACACCGTTGCCGTCGCGCTCGAAAAGAACGGACTGCGCCTCGCGCGCGACGGCATCGCCGTTGACGAGGACGGTGCCTTTCAGCACCACGGCCGCGAGTGTGTGACCTTCAGGCACATCGAACGTCATGCTGCCGCCCTGGTTCAGGCGCAGATCCCACATGTTGATCGGCGTGAAAGTGTGCGCCGGTCCCTTGCGGTCCTGGTAGCTGCCGGAGATCACCCGCAGGGTGCCGGCGCCGTCCGGCAGTTCGACGACGGGAATGTTACGGTCGAGCAGCGTCTGATAGGCCGGGGCCGCCCCTTTGTTCCGGGCCGGCAGATTGACCCAGAGCTGAACCATTTCGAGCGAGCCGCCCTGGCGGGTGAAGGCTTCGGAATGAAACTCCTCGTGCAGGATGCCGCTGCCGGCGGTCATCCACTGCACGTCGCCCGGGCCGATCCGTCCGCCGTTGCCCGACGAATCGCGGTGATCGACCTCGCCGCGGTAGACGATGGTGACGGTTTCGAAACCGCGATGCGGATGAACGCCGACGCCGCGCGGCCGTGCGGCCGGCGCGAAATCCACCGGCCCGGCATAGTCGAGCAGCAGGAACGGGCTGACATACTGGCCGTGACTGTCGTGCGAGAACAGGGAGCGGACGGGAAAACCGTCGCCGACCCAATGCGGTCTGGGACCGCTGAAGACCCCGAGAATTTTTCTCATGACATGTTTCCTTGACTGACGCCCGAAGGGGCGCGTGATGCAAAAGATAAGAACGAGACAAATACGTGAGTAGACGACAGATATCGGCTATAATGTCCTATAAATAGGACAGTGGTGGGTCATGCAGGATCTCAATGACTTATATTATTTTGTTCACATTGTGGAACAAAATGGTTTTGCTGCAGCGGCGCGCATGCTGGGCATGCCGCGTTCCCGGCTCAGCCGGCGGATCGGTCTGCTCGAGGAACGCCTGGGGGTGCGGCTGGTTCAGCGTTCGACCCGGCGCTTTGCGATTACCGAAATCGGGCGGGAGTATTACGGCCATTGCGTCGCCATGCTGGTCGAGGCCGAAGCCGCGCAGGAGGCGATCGACCGGGTACGGGCCAAGCCGCAGGGGGTGGTGCGGATCAGTTGTCCGCCCGCGCTGGTCTATGCGCAGGTCGGCGCGATGATCGCGCGTTTCATGGCCGAATGCCCGAAGGTCGAGGTGCATCTGGAAAGCACCAGTCGCCGCATCGACCTGATCCGCGAGGGGGTCGACATCGCGATCCGGGTGCGGTTTCCGCCGCTCGAGGAAAGCGATCTGGTGATGAAGGTGCTGGCCGACAGCCCCCAGTATCTGGTGGCCAGCCCCGGTTTTCTGGAAGGGGTCTCGCAGCCGCTGACGCTCGCGGCTCTTGGTGCGCTGCCGAGCCTGTCATGGGGGCCGCCGCAGGCGCGGCACGAATGGACGCTGTTCGGGCCCGAGGGGGCCAGTGCTGCGGTTCGTCACACGCCGCGGCTGGTGACCGAGGACCTGGCGGCGCTGCGTTTCGCCGTGCTGTCCGGAATTGGTGTCGTGCAATTGCCGGCCCTGCTGGCGGGGGACGATCTGGCGCAGGGGCGGCTGATCAACGTGCTGCCCGGCTGGGCGCCGCGCGCCGGGATCGTGCATGCCGTGTTTCCCTCGCGCCGCGGGCTGCTGCCGTCGGTGCGCGCGCTGCTGGATTTCCTCGCCCGGGAATACGCAAAGCTCAGTCAGGCGGGAACTGCGGGATAGCTGTTTTCTGGAGGAAGGGGGGCTGGGTTAAGGGGATCGATTTAATATGGCCCTTGCCAGATAGCCCCCGCCACGGATGGCCAGAAACCCTCAAGATGCGGCGGTGTTGACGTGTTTGAGCGGCGGTAATTTCGCCCTTCATTTCACAAGAGCGAAATGTTTAAAGAATCATCCATAAAGTATATTTTTAGTTGACATATTCATTCCGAATAAGTATCGTTAGTAGATACCCTATCGGTCAATGATAATTTATTTTCGCAAGCGGTCATTTGGGCGCAATGGTTTGCATTCCGTCTGGCTGTTTTGAGAAATAAAAATAGAATACACTAAATAACATGAATGAAAGGGGCAATAAACAATTCGTTTTCTGTAAAAAACAGAAAAATTCCCCAAAATAGAATAAAATAAAGACAAGGAGGCAAAAATGACCCCGGAACAGGAAGGCAAAGTTCTTTCCAGCTTGTATGATCGCCTGCACGATGCAGTAACGTATTCTCCAGATGGAAAAAGTTCAGCATTCCCAAAGAATGTTTATTTTCAAATGGCGAAGAATTCCGTTCTCAATCCAAAAGATTTCGAGAACATGTTGAGTCCGGTAAACCCGAACGGCAGCCAGGCCACAGCCGAAGCGTATTCCAACATGGTCGATATGTTGCCCAGGCCGGGCGCGTTGTGGTCGGACAGCGGTAACAGATTGTCCGATGTATTAACGGGTATCCTGAGCAATGCGAATACAGACTCAAAACCCAGTGAATCGCAGCAGAGAATCTATAGGGCTGCCTACGATTTCCTAAATACCGTGGTGAAGGTGCCGGTGATGGGTGGCGGCACCAAAAACCGGACCGACCCCAGCGCGATCGTCCTCGCCTACGATGAGGCACGAGCGGCCTATATTGCCGCGGTTAGCGGGTACCGGACCGCCTACAACAGCTATAATCTGGAAACCATAAAGGATCAGCGCGACTGGAATGCAGCCGCGCCAATGTTGCAGAATCTGGTGAACCAGACCTGGAATGCCTGGAATCGTGCGGGCAAGGCGGAAGTCGAGGAAGCCCAGGCGGCGCTTGCCTCCACGATCAACAATGCCGTACGTCACGCCATCGAACAGGCGCGGCAAGCCTGCAGTGATGAATACAGACTGCCACCCGCGACACCGGGCGGTCGGCCATGGCTGCCCTCCTATGCGTTGCCGACGAACTGGACGGAAACGTCCGGAATCAAATTGAAGTTCTCGAGCGACTATCTGAACAAGACGGAAAGCAGCACGGCGCACAGTTATGCAGCGGAGGCCAGCGGCATGTATGGGCTGTTCCATGCATCAGGCGGGGTCTCGGGCAAACACGAAGACAGACGCCAGCATATGGACGCACAGAAGCTGCAACTCGAAGCCGAGCTTGTGGCAGTGAACATCATGCGTCCCTGGTTCAACCCGTTGCTGTTCGGGATGAAAGGGTGGTGGGTGAGCGGTTATGACCCCAACGGCCTTTCCAACGGAAATCCGGCAGCTCCGGCCGGCGCGATCCCACTTATCCCGACGGGCCTTGTGCTCGCCAAAAACGTGAGAATCACCGCCGATTTTTCGGAGCAGGACAAGAAATTCGTGAGCGACTCCGTTCAAAGCAAGATCTCCGCCGGCTGGGGGCCTTTCAGCTTGAGCGGAAGCTACGGGTATTCCTCGAGCAAGGAAGAATTTCAGGCGAAGTTCGATGGCGGATCGCTTGTTTTTCCGGGGCTGCAGGTGGTCGCATGGATCAGCACCGTTGTGCCGGCAAGTCCGCCGCGAGCCGCGCCATAACGGCGTTTTTCCTGCCGGGGCATCGATCGCCCCGTCATGCCACAGCTGAGGGGAAGCGGGTGTGAAGTTACTCGACACGATTGCACAGGCACTTCCGGTTCCCCCGTCTGAGAAGCGGGACGCCGCAATGTTCGCGGCGTCCTCCAAACCTGTGTTGCAGTTCATACCCTTGCCGGCGGTTCTGAATCCAGACCGGTTTGCGAATGCCCGGTCGAACGACAATCCGAACGGCGATCTCCGGCCTCTGTTCGCTTTCCGCAATCTGGTCGACCCATTGCCGAACGTCTCGACGTATTTCACGACGCAAGGCACTTCGACCGAGGATGTCTACGGCATGATTCTCAATGGCGCAGTGGCCGACGGTGCCAAAAGCATGGCAGCCGGAGTGCTTGCAGACGGCCGTAAACGATTTGCCGAAATCTATTTCCACAACATGGATGGAACACCAGGGGAATGGCGGCCCGTTTATGCCGAGCCGAGCGACTGGTACAACCCTCTCAACCACTTCCAGGAACTCGACATCGACCTCGGCGAGGAGGGCAGTGCCGATAGTCCCTATACCATTATCGGCGGTGGAGCTTCGTTGCGTCTTCTGCGTGGCAACGAACCAGGACGGGATCTGGACCGTGAGACAAAGCTGCGCACGCTTCGCATGAAGTGCCTGCTGGTGACGCTGCGTCGCCCCTGGCTGTATCAGATGCTGTTCCGGGTAAGCGGCTGGCATCTGCCCCAGCAGCCGCGCGGTTTCTGTTCTTCCGGGCTTTTGGATGCAAACGACGGTGCGTTTCCGCTTCTCCCGACGGCTATCCTGCTTGCCAAAGACCTTGCACTCGACGCCACTTGGAGCAAAGCAGACAGAGACTTCATAGATAAAGCGGATGGACCGGTCTCGCTCGGCCCCTTTCCTATAGATACGGAGACGTTCACGACCGGTCTGCAGGTCGTCGCCTGGATCAGCGCACTAACGCCTTTGTCGCCAGAAGAATCCGGGTGATGCAATGGCTTGACGACAGTGACTCGAGGTTGCTGTTTTTGCGGGTCAACGAGACTCATTCGCTTGACTATATTGGGATATCACACGGGGGTGCGAGACAGCACACACCCAAGCGCAGGTAAGGCCCGTAAGCCTTCTACGGCGGCATGCCGAGGCACCAGATTTCACAAAAAGGGATCAATGGCTCCCGGAGTAGGACTCGAACCTACGACCCAGCGATTAACAGTCGCTTGCTCTACCGACTGAGCTATCCGGGAACAGTGAGGCGGCTGTATAACTAGCCGCTTTTGCAAATGCAACAGGCTGTTGACAGGCGCCGCCAGATTTCCGCACAGGCTGGAGGTCCGGGCCGGAATCGAACCGGCATACAAGGATTTGCAGTCCTCTGCATCACCACTCTGCCACCGGACCGGTGCCATGCGGAGGCGCGTTATCATGCGGCATACCCCGCCGGTCAAGCCCGTTAATGGAAAACGGCATAAAAAACAGTGGAATCTGAATTCTATAACACAAGTACTTGGTGTAATCTGCCGGGGACTCTATAACCTGCTATGAATGTCAGCGACGGACGCGTGGATCGAGCGATGAACGACTTTGTAACGGCCCGCCAGAAGATGATTCACGGGCAGATCACTCCCAACGACGTAACGGACCGGCGTATCCTCGATGCGATGCGCACCTTGCCGCGCGAGACATTTTTGCCGCCACCGCTTACCGCTATGGCCTATGTGGACGAGGATGTGCCGCTGGGGCAGGGACGTTTCATGACCGAACCGCTGGTCCTGGCGCGGCTGGTGCAGCTGGCGGCGCCGGTGGCCGGTGAAAAGGCGCTGGTGATCGGCGCGAACACCGGCTACGGGGCCGCGCTGCTGGCCATGTGCGGCCTGCAGGTGACGGCCCTGGAAAGCTGCCCGCAACTTGCCGCACAGGCGCGGCGTGCCTTGCCTGCGTCGGTGCATCTGGTGGAAGGGCCGCTGAAGGACGGCTGGCTGGGGAATGCGCCGTACGATCTGATCCTGATCGAAGGTGCCGTGCCCGGGATTCCCGAACCGCTGTTCGTGCAGTTGAAGCACAAGGGGCGCATTGCCGCCGTGATGGCGCAAGACGGGCGGCGCGGGCAGGGGGTGTTGATTCAGCGTGAAGGCGATGCCAGAACCCTGATTTCCGCGTTCGAGGCGGCAACACCGTCGCTGCCGGAGTTCGCCCCCGAAGCCGAATTTGCTTTTTGAGTTGTGCCGACACGTCTTTTGCGATTTCTTTTATATGTTTTTATCCAACTGGCCAGAATGGCGGAAAATATGCGATTGATGACAGGGTTTTTGCAGAACGGCCAGAAACGGATTGAGGCAAAAGCACGGATGCTCAAGGAGACGGAGATGGTTTCGCTGAAGTCGACGTTCGTGCGTGTTGCGGCAGGTGTAATGATTGTCGGCAGCGGGCTGGTTCTGCCGGGGGTATCCCAGGCCCAGACGTTGCAGGAAGCGCTTGCCGGTGCCTACACCTCGAACCCGGCCTTGCAGGCGGCGCGCGCCAAGCTGCGCGCGGTGGACGAGAACGTGCCGCAGGCATTGTCCGGCTGGCGCCCGACGGTCGTGCTGCAGGGGGCCGCCGGGCACGCAGACGGGACGTCGCGTCTGACCCGTGTTCCGGGGGCGCGCTCGGACGACGAACGCAACCCGCTGTCGGGGTCGGCCACCGTTTCGCAGCCGCTTTACAGCGGTGGACGCACCCGCGCGGCGACGGCACAGGCCGAAAACCAGGTTCTGGCAGAGCGCGCGCGTCTGCTGGCGTCGGAGCAGCAGGTGCTGCTTAGCGCTGTGGAGGCATATGTTAATGTGATCCGCGACCAGCAGGTCGTGGAACTGAACGAGAACAACGTGACGGTTCTGCAGCGTCAGCTGCAGGCGACCAACGACCGGTTCCGCGTCGGCGAAATCACCCGGACCGACGTCGCGCAGGCCGAGGCGCGCCTGTCCGGCGCCCAGGCCGATCTGGCGACCGCGCAGGGGAACCTGCAGACATCGGCGGCGACCTATGTGCGCCTGATGGGGAGCGAACCCGGCCGGCTGGCCGCGCCGCAGCCGCTGGCCATTCCGCAGACCACCGCCCAGCAGATCGCAACGGCGTCGCAGAATAACCCGACCGTTGTGGCGGCGCGTTTTGACGAGGCGACGGCGCGCGACAATGTGGATCTGCAGTTCGGGGCGCTGATGCCTCAGCTGTCGTTGCAGGCCAGTACGTTCCGGAACGACAATTCGTCCTCGCCGGGGACCCGCACGACCGGCAGCCAGGCGACGGTCAATCTGTCCGTTCCCCTGTATCAGGGCGGTGCGGAGCATGCCGCCGTGCGGCAGGCGCGCCAACAGGCCCAGCAGGCCCGCATGTCGCTGGACGACGTGCGCCGTCAGGCGCTGGCGCAGGCCACCGCTTCGTGGGAGACTTATCTGGCCGCCAAGGCGACCGTGGCCAGCACGCGGGCGCAGATCCGGGCGGCGGAAGTCGCACTGGACGGGGTGCAGCGTGAAGCGCTGGTCGGTAGCCGGACAACGTTGGACGTTCTGAATCAGGAACAAGAATTATTAAATGCGCGCGTCGCTCTCGTCAGAGCGCTTGCGAATACGGTGACAGCCTCTTATTCTCTCGCAGCTTCGGTGGGTCGATTGACGGCGCGGGATCTGCGGTTGAACGTTCAACTTTACGATGATCGTGCTTATTACAATGCCGTGCGGAACCGCTGGTTCGGTACGGGCGACCTTTCAAATAGGGATTGATGTGAGCGGAACACAAAAAAAGCTCGATGGAGCTGGCTCTGGAGCTGCTGCGGACCAGTCGATGGAAGATATTCTTGCATCGATCCGACGCATCTTGAGTGAAGACGACACCTCGACGCCAGCGCCGGTTTTCCCGCCGTCGGCGGCCGCCGCACCCAGCAGTCTGGCGGCGAGCCAGCCGGCACCTGCCCCTGCCCCCGCCGTTTCTCCTGCGCCGATGCGACAGGTGCAGCAGCCGGCACCGGCTCCGCATATGGCCAGCAACGAAAAAGCAGCCGGCCCATTGACGCTGGATGCGTCAATGATGGTAGTTTCGCCTCTGCACAGCAAAGATGAAAAGGTTAACGAAGTGACCGCATTTGCAACGACCAAAAATCCGGATAGCCTTGTCAGTACAGGTACTGCATCTGCGGCTGCAGCGTCGATCAGTTCGCTGGTGCAGGCGCTGTCCGCCCAGCGTGCCACGCCGGTCTTCCGCGACGGCCCGACGATCGAGGATCTGGTCCGCGAGGAAATCCGCCCGGTCGTGCAGCAGTGGATGGACCAGTATCTGCCGCAGATCGTGGAACGTCTGGTACGTTCGGAAATCGAACGCGTGATCGCACGCGCCTCGACCTGATAGACGGACGGCGTTTCCTTGCTATAACCGACGCCCCCGCAAGGGGGCGTTGTCGTTTCTGGATGTGGCCCGATGCTGGACAAGACACTTTCGCCTCAGGATTTCGAAACCCGGATCTACAAGCAGTGGGAAGAAAGCAGCGCGTTTGCGGCCCCCGTCGGAGCGGCCGGCAAGGGCAACCGGGCGTTCAGCGTCGTCATTCCGCCGCCGAACGTCACCGGCTCGCTGCATATGGGCCACGCGCTGGACAACACGTTGCAAGACGTGCTGGTGCGCTGGCGGCGCATGCGCGGTGACGACGTGCTTTGGCAGCCGGGCACCGACCATGCGGGCATCGCCACGCAGATGGTGGTGGAACGCAATCTGGCCGCCAAGGGGCTGGATCGCCGCGCCATCGGGCGCGAGGCGTTTCTGAATCACGTCTGGGCGTGGAAGGAAGAATCCGGCGGCACGATCACCCGCCAGTTGCGCCGTCTGGGCGCCAGTCTGGACTGGAGCCGCGAACGCTTCACCATGGATGCCGGCCTGTCGGACGCCGTGCGCCGTGTGTTCGTGACGCTGTACCGCGAAGGGCTGATCTATCGCGATACGCGGCTGGTGAACTGGGATCCGAAGTTTCAAACCGCGATTTCCGATCTTGAGGTCGAGACCCGCGAAACCAAAGGTTCGCTCTGGTATATCCGCTACCCGGTTGAGGGCGAGGCCGGACGTTTCATCACCGTGGCGACCACGCGCCCCGAAACCATGCTGGCCGATACGGCGGTGGCCGTGCATCCGGAAGACGAGCGCTTCCGCGATCTGGTTGGCAAGTATGTGATCCTGCCGCTGACCGGGCGGCGTATTCCGATTGTCGCCGATGCATATTCCGATCCGGAAAAAGGCACCGGTGCAGTGAAGATCACCCCCGCGCACGACTTCAACGACTTTGAAGTCGGCAAGCGTCATAACCTGACGCAGCCGTCGATGCTGGACAAGGAAGCCAACGTCACGCTGACCGAGATCGACGCCGAGTTGCGCGATGTGCCGGGTATCGCCGATATGGCGTTCGTGCGGTCTCTGGCCGGGATGGAACGTTTTGCCGCGCGCAAGGCGATTGTCGCCGCGCTGGAAGAACGCGAGCTGCTGGAAAAGATCGAACCGCACACCAGCCAGATCCCGCACGGTGATCGGTCCGGCGTGCCGATCGAGCCGCGCCTGACCGTGCAGTGGTATTGCGACGCGAAAACACTGGCCCAGCCCGCCATCGAAGCGGTCGAGAAGGGCGAGACGGTGTTCACCCCCAAACAGTGGGAGAACACGTTCTTCGCCTGGATGCGCGACATCCAGCCGTGGTGCATTTCGCGCCAGCTATGGTGGGGGCATCAGATCCCGGCCTGGTATGGCCCGGATGGCGAAGTGTTCGTCGCTGAAAGCGAAGAGGACGCCAAAGCCGCCGCCCATGCGAAATACGGGCGCGATGAAGTGCTGACGCGTGATGAAGACGTGCTGGACACGTGGTTCTCGTCTGCGCTGTGGCCGTTCTCGACCATGGGTTGGCCGGAGCAGACCGAATATCTGGACAAATACTACCCGACCAGCGTGCTGGTGACCGGGTTTGACATCATCTTCTTCTGGGTCGCCCGGATGATGATGATGGGCCTGCACTTCATGAAGAAGGCACCGTTCCGCACCGTGGTCATCCACGGCCTGGTGCGCGACGAGAAGGGCCAGAAGATGTCGAAGTCGAAGGGGAACGTGATCGATCCTCTGGAACTGATCGACGCTTATGGTGCCGATGCGCTGCGCTTCACCATCTGCGCGCTGTCGACCGGCGGGCGCGACATCAAGCTGGGCAAGGCGCGCGTCGAGAGTTATCGCGCGTTCACCACCAAGCTGTGGAATGCGTGCCGCTTCGCCGAGATGAACGGCATTGCGCCGGTGGCGGGTTTCGATCCGACCGGCGTGAAGCTGCCGCTGTGCCGCTGGATTCTGGATGCGGCGAACAGCGCGGTGGCGGAAGCCAACGACGCGCTGGAGAATTTCCGCTTCGACGGTTACGCGACAGCCGGATATCGCTTCGTCTGGAACACGTTCTGCGACTGGTTCCTGGAACTGGCGAAACCCGCCATGGCCGGGCCGGAGGCAGCGGAAGTGAAGGCGACGGCGGCGCATGTGCTGGGCATCATCCTGCGCCTGCTGCACCCGGCGATGCCGTTCCTGACCGAAGAACTGTGGGAAAAATTCGGTTACGGTCCGCAGGGTTCGCTGATCCATGCGCACTGGCCCGATGCGGCGGATGTGCCGGGGGGGGATGCGGCGCGCGCCGAACTCGACTGGGTGGTGGCGCTGATTTCCGAGGTGCGCACGGTGCGCGCCGAAATGAACATCGCGCCCAGCATCACCACGCCGATCCTGTTGAAGGATGCGTCTGCCGACAGCATGGCACGCGCGCAGGCATGGATCGACCCGATCCGCCGTCTGGCCCGCGCCACCGACGTGCAGAGCCTGAGCGGCGATATCCCCAAGGGCGTCGCGCAGGCGGTGCTGGGCGAGGCGACCATCATCCTGCCGCTGGCCGGGGTGATCGATCTGGACGCCGAGCGTCAGCGCCTGGGCAAGGAGCGCGCGAAGGTCGAAGCCGAGGCGCAGAAGACGGCGGCCAAGCTCGGCAACGCCGATTTCGTGGCGCGTGCCAAGCCGGAAGTGGTGGAGGAAAACCGCGAACGTCTGGTGGCGTTTCAGGCCGAAATGGCACGGCTGGACGCGGCGATGGCGCGTATCGCCTGAGGCCCGCCCGCTCGGGGCCGTATGGCTCCGGGCTAAACCGGTGCATAGGTGTTGGTTGGAAAGCGGCCCGAGGATGGGCTTGTCATTTTGCATGACATTATTTTCATGATAACCTTCCCGCACAAATTCACCAGATTTCATGCGGGATAGATTTATGTTGAGAATGATTTTAGCGGCAGTCGCCATTTGTGTTGTGCTTGGCTTGGGCGCAGGTGCTTACGCAGAGAATGCCGACGCTGATCTCAGAAATGGCGAGACCGCGTATCAGCAGCAAAACTATAGCGAGGCGCTCCGGTTATTGCGCCCATTGGCCGAGCGGGGAAATGTAGCAGCACAGTCCTATCTCGGTGCGATGTATGCGCGTGGGCTCGGTGTTCCGCGAGACGATGCGCAGGCGGTTGGATGGTATCGCAAGGCGGCCGAGCAGGGGCATGCCGGCGCGCAGAACAATCTCGGTGCGTTGTATGAGTCTGGCCGTGGCGTTCCGCAAGACGATGTGCAAGCGGCTGCGTGGTATCGCAAGGCCGCCGAGCAGGAGGATGCCAGGGCACAGACAAATCTCGGTCTGATGTATGCGTCTGGTCGCGGCGTTCCGCAAGACGATGTGCAGGCGGTTGCGTGGTATCGCAAGGCTGCCGAGCAGGGGCATGCCGGCGCGCAGAACAATCTCGGTGTGATGTATTTATCTGGCCGCGGTGTTCCACAAGATTATGTGCAGGCGGTTATATGGTGTCGCAAGGCCGTCGAGCAGGGGGATGCCGGGGCGCAGAACAATCTCGGTGCGATGTATGCGCGTGGGCTTGGCGTTCCGCGAGACGATGCGCAGGCGGTTGAATGGTATCGCAAGGCGGCCGAGCAGGGGTTTGCCAGGGCGCAGCTCAATCTCGGTCTGATGTATGAGTTCGGCCGCGGCGTTTCGAAGGATACTACGCAAGCGGCAGCTTGGTATCGTCTGGCCGCGGCGCAGAACGATCCGCAGGTACGGAATGCGGCGCTGGAAGGTCTAAGGCGTCTGGGTGTTGCACAATAATGGCGGATGTCGTGCTCGATACATGGGCTCACACGACAGGCGCAGCGACACGGACAATAGTGCTGCCGGATGGTTGCCGGGATCTGATCCTGCGGATCGGTCCCGAAGGACGTGGAGCATGGTTCGTCACCGATCTTGATGATCATACCGATGTCGTCGCGACGAAAGCCGGGGAGCACTTTCTCGGTTTTCGGTTTTTCCCCGGCGTGACGATCGATACCGCACCGCTGCTGCAAACCTTATGTGAAGATGACAGCCCGCAACAGGTGCGTTCCCTGATCAGGCAATTCGTGCATCGGGACGCACGCATTGCCGAAGCACTGGCGCATGTGGCCGAGGCTGGAAGTGTCGCTGCGGCGGCGCGCAGCAGCGGTGTGCCGGAACGCAGTCTGGAGCGGCTGCTCATGCGCCATACCGGCAAAACGCCGGGTTTCTGGAAAGCGCTGGCCCGTGTCCGGCGTGCGGCGGCGGCGCTGTCCTCGACCATGCCGCTGGCCGAGATCGCCGCCCTGTGTCGCTTTGCCGATCAGGCGCATATGACCCGCGCGTTCGGAAAGTGGTTCGGCGTATCTCCCGCACGGTTCCGTGCGCGGCCCGATTTACTGTCGATGGTCAAGCACCCGGGCTACGGCTGATCGCGCGGGCTGGACCCGCCCATGAAGCGTGATTAAGAATCGTTGCTTGTTCAGATCGAGGCGCAGCGACACGATGGCCGAGACCGAAGCGCAGCGTGCAGACCGCCACTCCCGCAATGCCGCGCTGGCGCTGGCGGGGGCGCTGCCGTGCGATACGCTGTTGTATTTGCTGCTGCCGATGTTCGCGGCCGAGTTCGGTGTCTCGCTGCTGGAAGCCGGCGTGCTGCTGGCGGCGAACCGGATCATCCGTATCGCGGGCTATGGTTATGTGCAGCGTTTCTATGCGCGGCGTGGCGATGCGCTGACCTGCGGGCTGGCGGTGATCGCCGCCGCGGTCTGTGCCGTGGGCTATGGTCTGTTCTCGGGCCTGTGGCTGCTGCTGCCGTTACGGCTGTTGTGGGGGTTGTCGTTCGCGGCGCTCAACCTGTCCACGCAAACGATGGCGACGGCGCTGGCCGAAGGCGCTTCGCGCCGGTCGGGGCGTTCGCGCGCGTTGATCGCGCTGGGGCCAGCCATCGCATTGCCGATCGGAGCGCTGGCGGCCGAGCATTTCGGGCCGCGCGTCGTCTTCTTCGCGTTGGCGGTGATCGCGCTGGCCGCTCTGCCGGTGGTGCGCGGGCTGCCCGTCGAACCGCATCTGGTGCCGTTGCAACGCCGCCGGGTGCGGCCGCCGGGCAGCCTGGATATCTGGTCGTTTCTGGAAGGTTTTACGCTGGACGGGCTGTTCATCATCGGCCTGTCGTATATGGCACGCGACCTTCTGCCGGGCGGTGCGGTGATGGCTGCCGGGCTGTTGATGGCATTGCGTTATGCGGGTGAAATCGCCCTCAGCCCGCTGGGCGGCGCGCTGGCCGAACGCTTCGGGGCGGAACGGCTGCTGGTGGTGCTCACGCTGCTGACCTGCGTGGCGCTGGTTGGCTTCGGGGCAGGCCTGCTGTGGCCGTGTGCCGCGGCCATCGTGGTGCTGCGCGCGCTGCAATTGCCGCTGCTGCCGCCGATCGTCGCCAAACGTTCACCGGGGGCGCAGCGCGTGCAGGCGCTGGCGGCACGCGCCGTGTGGCGCGATATCGGCGCCGGGGCAGGGCCGCTGGCAGCAGGGCTGCTGCTGCCGGTGATGCCCTCCGTCTGGCTCTATGGCCTTGCCGCTGTGCTGTTGGCACTGGCGGGTCTGGCCTGCGGGCGCGTACCGCGGGGTGATGAGAGCAGATCGTGATCGGGTGGCATCATCCGATTACGTGAGGATGCTCTAGCCCGTGACGGGCGTGCAGATCTCGACCAGAAAACCGTCCGGATCGGCGACATAGGCGACGGTCTGCCCCCATGGCATCTGCTCGGGCTTTTGGATCAGCGTCGCACCGGCGGCTGTGGCCTTGTTCACAGCGGTGGCGACATCGTTCGTGGTGAAGGCGATCTCGCTGCTTGGCGCATGTGGGTCGGCGGGTTTGGGGTTCTTGCCCAGTGCGGCCATCAGCGTGCGCGACGAGAACGCCAGCGTGGTCGCGCCGGTCTCCAGTTCGCCGAAATCACCGCTCTCGTGCAGGAATTTGATCTTCAGGCCGAAGGCATCGCGATAGAAGGCGAGCGCCTTGGCGACGTCGGTGACGTAGAGGATGGTATAACCCAGCTGCATGACGGCTCCGCAGGTTCGAGGAATGCCGCCAGCGTAACGGCATGCAGGTGGTGTGTCTTGAACAAACCCGACATGCGGAATTCGCACGATTCATGCAAATATTCTCGGTATCTAGCAATATTATGCATGCTGTCATGTATTTTGCGCATATAAACATGCCGCTTTCTCTCTCCGGCGGGGTTGCCTGGCGCGCCTTGGCGGTTAGTATCGCCGCTCACGGCGACGGGGCGTTTCGGGCTAGACTGTGTGCCCGACGCTCCGCGTTGCCAGAACACCAACCAGATCAGCCGTACGAAGGTCATCCCGCCATGCCGCATTATCGTTCCCGCACATCAACGCACGGCCGCAACATGGCGGGCGCGCGCGGCCTGTGGCGCGCCACCGGCATGACCGACGCGGATTTCGGCAAGCCGATCATCGCGGTCGCCAATTCCTTCACCCAGTTCGTCCCCGGACACGTTCATCTCAAGGATCTCGGCCAGCTGGTCGCCCGCGAGATCGAAAAGGCCGGCGGGGTCGCCAAGGAGTTCGACACCATCGCGATCGACGACGGCATCGCCATGGGGCACGACGGCATGCTGTACAGCCTGCCGTCGCGCGAACTGATCGCCGACAGCGTCGAGTACATGGCCAACGCCCATTGCGCCGACGCCCTGGTGTGCATCTCCAATTGCGACAAGATCACCCCCGGCATGATGATGGCGGCGTTGCGGCTCAACATCCCGGCCGTCTTCGTCTCCGGCGGCCCGATGGAGGCCGGCAAGGTGACGCTCCAAGGCAAGACCCAGGCGGTCGACCTGATCGACGCCATGGTGGCGGCGGCGGACCCGCGGGTGAGCGACGCGGACGTGCAGGTGATGGAGCGCTCCGCGTGTCCGACCTGCGGCTCGTGTTCGGGCATGTTCACCGCCAATTCGATGAACTGCCTCACCGAGGCGCTCGGCCTGGCGCTGCCGGGCAACGGCACGGTGGTGGCGACCCATGCGGACCGCCGGCGGCTGTTCGTCGAAGCCGGACACCTGATCGTCGATCTGGCGAAACGATACTACGAACAGGGTGACGCGTCGGTGCTGCCGCGCAGCATCGCGACCTTCCAGGCGTTCGAGAACGCGATGACCCTCGATATCGCGATGGGCGGCTCGACCAACACGGTCCTGCACCTGCTCGCCGCCGCCCACGAGGGCAAGGTCGACTTCACCATGCGGGACATCTACCGGCTGTCGCGCCGGGTTCCGGTGCTGTGCAAGGTGTCGCCGTCGGTGCCGGACGTGCATGTCGAGGATGTGCACCGCGCCGGCGGCATCATGGCGATCCTCGGCGAGCTCGACCGGGCCGGCCTGATCGCCCGCAACGTCGCCACCGTGCACAACCCCACCCTGGGCGCGGCGCTCGATCATTGGGATGTCGGCCGCACCCGCAGCGAGGCGGTGAAGATCTTTTATCGCGCCGGTCCCGGCGGGGTGCCGAGCACCGCCGCGTTCAGCCAGGACAAGCGTTTCGACGCTCTCGATCTCGACCGCCAAGGCGGCGTGATCCGCGACGTCGCCCATGCGTTCAGCAAGGACGGCGGGCTGGCAGTCCTGTTCGGCAACCTCGCCGGCGACGGCTGCATCGTCAAGACCGCCGGGGTCGACGCCAGCGTCCTGACCTTCTCGGGCCCGGCCCGGGTGTTCGAAAGCCAGGACGCGGCCGTCGACGGCATCTTGGGCGGAAAGGTCCAGGCCGGCGATGTCGTGGTGATCCGCTACGAAGGGCCGCGCGGCGGTCCCGGCATGCAGGAGATGCTCTATCCGACCAGCTATCTCAAATCGAAGGGACTGGGGAAGGCCTGCGCGCTGATCACCGACGGCCGCTTTTCCGGCGGCACATCGGGACTGTCGATCGGCCACGTGTCACCCGAGGCGGCCGAAGGCGGAACCATCGCCCTGGTCGAGGACGGCGACCGGATCGCGATCGATATTCCGAACCGGTCGCTTCAGCTCGAAGTGCCGGAACCCGAATTCGCCCGCCGTCGCGCGGCGGTCGAGGCGCGTGGGTCGAAGGCGTGGCAGCCGGTTGCGCGCCAGCGGAAGGTCTCGGCGGCGCTGCGGGCCTATGCGGCGCTCACCACCAGTGCGGCGCGCGGCGCGGTGCGGGAGGTGCCGGGCGCCGACGGCGCGGACGCGTAGCGCGCCGGGCGGTTCGTCGCGGCCGCCGCCTCGGTCGGGTCGCGTCCGGGGCTGTCGGTGGCGCTATCGGGAGGACGCAATGGCGTTCGACGGTCCGGGCATCGCCAAAGTCCTGAAATATGTGAAAAGCCGGTACGGAACCGAGCCCGAATTCCTGTGGGCCCGGTTTCCCGACAACGCCATCCTGCGGCATCGGGGCAACCAGAAGTGGTACGCAGCCCTGCTGATCGTGTCGAAACGCAAGCTCGGCATCGGCGGCAATGAACCCGTCGATATCCTGGATGTGAAATGCGATCCGGTGCTGATCGACCAACTCGTCGACCGCAAGCGCATTTTTCCCGGATACCATATGAACAAGGCGCACTGGATCACCGTCCTGCTCGACGGATCGGTCGCGGACAAGGACATCTATGCGCTGGTCGACCAGAGCTACGAGATGACAAAAGCCGGGACCGGTCGGAACCGGTAGGTCGGCGTGAGCCCTTCGCGAAACCCGACACCTTTCTGGTTCGTGGGCGTGGTCACGCCGCCGGCAGGAAAGCCCTTGCAAGCACGTAGGTTGGGTTGAGCTCTTCGCGAAACCCAACACTTTTCGTTTCAACGGGCAACAGCCCGGAACGCGCAGCGTTCCGGGACGCCGATGCCCCTGGGTCTCGCCGCATGCGAGGTCCGGGCGGCGTGCTGTGCCTGGCGATCATGCCACTTCACCAGTGGCGTCAGCCCTCCCGCGGCTTCGGTCAATCCGGCTTTTGTGAGGTCGCGTCCGTGCCCGCGGACCGCGCTGCCACCGCGGCCCCACAGAACCCTCAAGATTTCTCTGTCGGCGTAACGGAGTGTTGTTGTGAATCATTGAAATTAGTGATCTTTATCAAAGGTTTAAAAAATTTCAAATTTGGTATCGTTGTGCCTTGCTGCCGCAAATAGAACGTGGTTTATTGTACAATGCAATACCATAAGGGGGATACAAGGGGGTTCAAATGCGTCTGATCGTGGCGACCGTTGGCGTAATTGCCTTGGCCTCGTCGGCTTCAGCGGCAGATATTGCGTATAAAGCACCGGCCGCACAGGTCGTCGTGCCTTCTGCGAATTGGACAGGGATTTACCTCGGCGGCCATGTTGGCGGCTCATGGGGCAAAGCGGATACCAGCAACAGTTGGATGACGACCAACGGCGTATTGACCAGCAACGTACCGGGTCTCAATGCCGGGACCTTCGCGGGGCTGGATCGCAGCTTTGACCTGAACGGGTCGTTCACCGGCGGCGTTCAGGTCGGGTACAATTACGAGTTCAGCAATCGCGTCGTCCTGGGGATCGAGGGCGATTTCGCGTGGGCGGACAACAAGGGGAACGACAGCTACATTGCGAGTGTCGAAGGCCCCACCTACTCGTCTGAAAGCAAAACCGAGTGGTTCGCGACCATCCGTGGCCGCGCGGGCTATTCGTTCGGAACGGTTTTGCCGTACGTAACCGGCGGCGTCGCGTTTGTCCACAACACCGGCAGCGTCAGGGCGATCGGGTGAAGAATGGCGGTGACAAAGATCGGAAGGTCTGAATCTGTCGGTCTCCATTGATTCGAGAATGGAGATTGGTATGGGGACGGTATTTTCCGGGGCGACGGCTGCGGTTTTCGAGACGACGGTTTTTCTGAATCATTTCAAGGACATCCCGGACCATCGCCAAGCCTGGAAAGTGAGTTATCCGTTGGACGAGGTATTGCTGCTGGCGTTGTTGGCTGTCCTGGCGGGAGCGGAAGGCTTCACGGACATCGCCCGGTTCGGCCACAAGAAGCTGGATTTGCTGCGCCGTTTTCGCCCCTTCGCCAACGGAACCCCCAGCCACGATCACCTGGGCGACATCTTCGCCTCGCTCGATGCGGCCGCGTTTCGGCGCTGCTTCGTGGCCTGGGTGGCGGCATTGACGCAAACACCGGCCGAACTGATCGCCATCGACGGCAAGACCTCGCGCCGCTCGCGGTCGCGGACGAAGGAGGCCATTCACATGGTCTCGGCCTTTGCGGCGCGCCAGCGCCTGGTGCTGGCCCAGACCAAGGTCGACGACAAGTCGAACGAGATCGTCGCCATTCCGGCCTTGCTCGACATGCTGTCGATCGAGGGAGCTGTCATCACCATCGATGCGATGGGGTGTCAGCGTGCCATCGCCGACAAGATCATCAGCAAGAAAGCCGACTACATCCTGGCTCTCAAGGGCAACCAGGGCACCCTGCGCGAGGATGTCGAAGAGTTCGTCACGGAGCAGAAAGCGAAGAACTTTTCCGACACGACCATCAGCTTCAATGAGACCGTCGATGGTGATCACGGCCGGATCGAAAGCCGCCATGTCACCGTCATCCATGATGTCGGCTGGCTGCAGCAGCGCCACGATTGGCCCGGCCTCCAGGGCCTCATCATCGTCGACAGCGAACGCCAGACCGGCGCCAAAATCGAACCCGAGACGCGCTATTACATCACCTCGGCCCGGGCGCGTGCCGACAAGCTCGGCCCAATGGTGCGCGACCACTGGGCGGTCGAGAACTCTCTGCACTGGGTCATGGACATGACCTTCCGGGATGACGAATGCCGGATCCGAAAAGACCAAGCCCCGGAAAACTTCGTCACCCTGAAGCACATGGCCAAAAATCTCGCCCGCAGGGCCCCAGGCCGCGACTCCGTCCGCCTACGCCTCAAAACCGCAGGATGGGACGACGACTACCTCGCAAGCCTCATCGCGGCTTAAAGTCCTTCACCCGATTCCCCTGAACACCTGTCAGCATCGCCGTGGCGGGCGGCCCGCCTTACCGCGCGTCGGTCGCCCGCGGCAGCATCTCCTTGACCTCGACCGCGATCCTGTTGCCGCTGACGACCACGATCCCCTTGGCCACCGGCAGGTTGTTGGCGAGAATCTGGACTTCGTCGTCCTCCGCCGCATCGAGTTCGATGATGGCGCCGCGGCCGAGCCTGAGGACCTGGTGAATCGGCATGATGGTACTGCCGAGAACGACCGAGATGTCGAGGGAAACCTTGGTGAGGGTGGACACGTCAACCCCTGCTGTCACGCATGTGGACAGACATGACCATGCTATGGTTAGCCGATGGTTAACATGCGCGGCGACCTGTCTCCCCTGATGCCGGCACCAGCCGGTTCCG
>JAVBUO010000012.1:0-37555 GCA_031555315.1 Acetobacteraceae bacterium | reverse complement strand
GCGACAGCCGGACAGCAGTACATGCACAATCCCGCTGATCACCCGACGGTCATCCACGCGCGGAACACCACGCGGCTTGTTCGGCAGTAACGGGCGTAAACGCTCCCATTGCGCATCGCTCAGCCAGAATTCTCCGGGCATTACCGTATCCCCACCAATCACAGGGGGAAATACGAATCACACGACGCGTTGTCGTGTAAACAGTTTATGGGTCCTGATCGTAAGAAGACTGCTCTTTCCCATTAAGAGGTTGAAGGGCCAGAAAGCCGATACACACCCGTTGTGAAGGGCAATTGCATCGTTTCGTCAAAGCGCGGGTAGAACTCGTCTAGCTTTTGTTTGAAATCGTCCCAGGTTTTACTCATGCGCATGAGGAGGACAACCCCTTCAAGCAGCCGCCTCATTTCTGGCCGTCCATTTTCGGGCGTCAAATATCTATTTAATTGCTGAGTTGGGCGTCCCTTCGAATTACGCCGAACCCTTTCATGCAAAGCGTGCCTAACGCCAGGAGCCAGACGGTCATAAATGTCGTTCGTCCACCTTCCGATAACCCCAGGTCGGGCGGTTGTTTCTGGATTAAACTCCCACCCATTTAACCTAAATATGTGACGGTAAAAGTCGAGTTCGAAAATTCTCACCCATGGTTGTGCAGCTTTATCGACGTACTTTTCAATAATCTTGTCGATGGCTCGTCGCTTACGCATATCTTCGAATCCGGTGGCAATATCCACCAGATCGTCTATCGCGTGGTTGGTAAGAGCCTTCAGGAAGAACTTGCAAGCCTCACCAATGTGACGCTGATTAGGAAGCAGTTTCTGAGCAACCAAGGCGTCCTGATAGACCCAACAAACACTGGGCAGCAATCTTGCCGGATATCCAAAGGCTCGCCCCTGATATCCAGGCCCCCTGAGAGGCACAAATTCAACGGGAATTGTCGACGCTATCAAGTCTTTGGAAATAAATTCTTTTAGATTGCTCGCCCTCAAAAAGGCTGGCAGCCCATCGACGCTGGCTCCTTCACCGCCTTTTGCTTTCCCCGCGCGGCCGATTGCGGTCAGGAACCCCTCTTGCGTCAGCACCCGAGTATTGTCCTCGTCGTCGAGGACAGCGCAGGAAATTCGAAGTTCGCCTATAATGATTACGCCCTCGGCAACCGCCTGCGGCAGCCCGTGACGCGCTAAGGCGGCCCGTCTGGCAATGGCACTTCGTTCTTTTGCGGTAAGACTGCCCGCCCGCGCGAACGCCGCGGCGACTTTCTTCGGGTTCTTCTGATCCATCGCCTTTAACCTGCTTGCATGTTATTTCGTGCAAGCATATGCATGCACGAAATAACATGCAAGCAGAAAGTGAAAAATTTATGCAGCTGCCCTCCCCATTACCAACACACCGCCCGCACCCGTGCCCGCAACTCCCCATAATCCTCGACGAATCGGCGCAGCACCGCATCAGCCGGCAGCGCGGCCAGCTCGTCCGCCGCCCTCGCCTGATCGGCGCGGCTGTACGGCACCACGGCCAGACACACGGGCTCAGAAATCGCCGTCGCGCAGCCGGCGCTCAGCGCCATCGGCACGAAAAGCAGCACCTGCACGATCTGCCGCATTTTTCGCCTCCATCATTCGTTCCAACGATTCAGCCCGCACCGCATCCCGCCCCGCCCTACGCGCCCCGGTCAGCAGCACCGCAATCAGCGCCAACCCCGCCAGCACGGCCGCACCGACCGCCGTCGTGCGGCTGGTAATCCAGCTCCACATCAGCCCTGCCCCTCGGCCCGGGCCCGACGGGCGCGCTGGACCAGGACGTAGGCGATAGCGGCAATCACCGCCGCGGCGGCCAGCCAGGGGGCGATGCTTTTCAGCGCAGCCAGCGCCGGGCTGGCGTCGACCACCGCCTGCGTCACCACGGCGATCAGACCGATTCCCCCCACCTGCTGCGCCGCCTTGCCCGTGTCGGTGGTACGCACCGGCACCGGTGGCGGCGGGGCGGCTTCGATGCAGGCACTGCTCACATGCATGCCGCGCACCCACAGCGCACTCTCGGCCGCGCGGCGGTTGACCAGACCGGTCAGCTTGCGTCCCCCGGCGTAGACCCAGCGTTGCAGCTCGCCGGGCACCGCGTCGTAATCACCGGCGTTCAGCCTGCGCAGCAGCGTGCTGCCGGCGAACGCCCCGGCGCCGATGTTGTAGACCAGGCTGACCAGCGCCCCGAACCGGTGATCGGACAGCGGCACCGTCACACTGCCGGCGACAACAGCCTCGGCCTCCGCCAGATCGGCGCGCAGCAGTCGCTCGGCCTCGGCCTCGGTGATCGTCCGGCCGGGCTGCACGTCGCGCGTGTGCCCGTAACCGATCGTCCAGATGCCGACCGGATCGCGATACGCCTGCAACCGCAGGCCCTCCCACTGTTTGATCAGCGCGATCGTGTCGTCATTCACGTGCCGGATCATCGTCCGTTCCTTTCACCACACCGCAGGCGCTCAGCCGGCGCAGCGCCACGTCAAGCAGCGCATCGATGAACCGCGGCCCCACGTATGCCACGCTGATGATCACCGCCGTTTCGGGGAACGCCGTCAGGCCGAACCACACCGCCAGCCCCTTGCCGATCGCCCCCATGCCGATGGCGATCGGGATTTCCCACAACAATCCCCAGCCGAACCGGCGTCGGTCCGCACGCGCCAGAAACAGCAACCGCCCGATCAGGCCGAGCAGGCCCGCAATCCCCAGCTCGAGAAACTCTCTCTGTCCGTGCGGCATGCCCATCCCGTCTCCTGCACCGTCAGATCCGGGCCTTGCGCGCCTGCACGTACAGCGTGCCGACGGTCATATCGATCGCAAGGTCTCCATGTACGTTTTCGATGGTCACGATCGCCGTGTCGGCGGTATTCGCGCTCGCCGTGATGCGCAGATACCCGGTCATGCCGCTGGCCCCGCCGTCGCGCGCGAAGGCGGCGGTCACCTCGTCGCCGTGGCGCAGGTTCGGGAACGCCACCGTCATGATGTGCCGGCCGCCGGGCGCGATATACGGCAGATCGACGTTCGGGATCGCCAGCCCGCGTTCGTGCTGCCCCCAGGCACGCCCGCCGCCATAGATCAGCGGCGGAGACTGCAGCGCGTCGCAATACAGCCGCAGCGAGCGCAGCACCGCACCCGCCTGCCCGCCCCGCACGCCGATCGCCGCATAGCGCGTGGCATCGTTCACCTGCACACGCTGCAGGCGGTTCACATCGGGGACGGACTGCATCACCGAACCGTCCACCACGATCTCCAGCGGATGGTCGAGGTCGACATTCCCCTCCCACCACATCGGCGGGTATGGCGGTGTGGCCCCCGCGGCGGTGAAGTTCGGCAGCACGTTCATGTTGGAAACGCGGATCGGGTACTCTTCCCCGAGGATGGCTTCGTTCGCGTCATACTGCTGCACCACCAGCCGCAGGTGTTCGCCCTCTGCCGCGACGAAAATCTCCTTGCAGCGCGCGGTGTCGACCACGAACACCACGGCGCGCGACGTCGTCAGCCCCACTGCATCGGCCTGCAACAGCGTGGCACCGCTCCCCGAAACGAATGTCAGACCGGCGAAGATCCCGTCGTCCAGGCCGGTGATCGCCGTGTTCGGCGCACCGGACAGAACCCCCATCTGCTCGAACCCGATGGCGCCCGTCGCACCGATACCGGATTCCGTCACGCTGGTGTCGCGATGGACGCGCGCCCGCAGGTTCGATGCATCGGCGAACAGGCGCGGCGTCGCCTGGGCCGCCTGCGCCTGGTGCGTGGCGAACACGCTGATCCCGCTGCGCGACACATCCGCCCCGTACAGCACCTTGTCGCCCGCGAAGGCATAGGTGCCGGTGTAGATCACGTTGAACGAACAGTCGTTGACGTTCACGTCCGCCCGCGCCACGTACGGGCTGCACGCCTCCATGCGGATGCGATCGCCATGCACGCCGCGCTCGTCGCCCGCCGTGAACAGGAACGGAATCGCCTCGACCGTGCCCGGCGTGCCGCCGCGTTGCAGCTCGAAGGCCGGTCCGTAGAACGCATGCGCGTTGTGCCGGCCATATGCGTCTTCCGCCGCCGAGAACCGCACCCCGTAGCGCGCCAGCCCGGCCCCGCCGGACGACGAACACGCAAAATGTCCGCCGAAATAGCGCACGGAATTGTTCCAGCCCTCGGCGGTCTCGCACCGCACGTCGAGGCCGTATCTGTTATCGACGATGCGGCCCAGCGTCACGCTGGTGTCTTCGAACCCGCGCGCATCGCCCACCGTCTGCACGCCGATGGTAAAACCTTCCGCCTGCTGCACGTTCACCGTGCACGCGTCGCAGTTGTAGACCCGCACGCCGACATCGGCCTCGTCGTCCCAGGCCGACGTCGCGCGCCGCGCCACGCGCACCGGGCCGTACCGCTTGTTCCAGTTGCGTGCAACGCCGCCATCCCCCAGCGTCAGCGCCGCCCACGCCCCGCCCTGCGACAGGATCTGCCCGTCCATGACGATCCCCACCGCCCCGCCGCCCAGCACCAGCCCCGCCGTGCAATAGAACGTGCCCGACGGAACGAAGGCCACGCGCGCGTTATCGGCCGCGTAATCGAAGCAGCGTTGCAGCGCCTGCGTGTCGTCGCTCAGCGAATCCCCGACCGCGCCCCACCACTTCGCCGAGACCTGGCTGACATCCTTCTCGACGTTGCGGCAGTACCGCCGTCCGTCCGCATCGACGATCACCGTCCCGCCGTCATCCGCCGTGGTGGTGTCGGCCGGGTTCAGATAGAACACCCCCTCGCCGCCATCGCCCGCCGCCCGGTAGCCCTTCACATAAACCATCGGATACGCGTTGACGTTGGCACGCAGCGCGGCGATATGCGGCAGGTTCACCGCAACGCCCGACAGATCGACGCCGATGCCGGTCGGCTTGTCCCAGATCGTGTTGCCGAACCGGTCGCGCAGGATCTGGCGCAGCTGGTTCTCGTCGGTATGGATCGTCGCCATGCCGGCCGCATCGAGGATGATCGGGTGCGTGTTCTGCTGCGTCAGTTCGGGGTCCTGAAAAGTCGGCGCCGCGACCAGCGTGTTGGGCAGGTAGTGATACACACGCCCGCCGACCAGCGGACGGCCGTTGCCGTCGATGAACTGCTGGCGCCCGTTGGCGACCTGATTGCCGCCGCGCGTGTCGAACTGCGACATCAGCGCGCCTCCGCCCGGCGGCGCGGACTGCCACGGTCCCAGTCCTGCCGACCGGCAGAAACGATCCCGGGCACGCCGCCAGCTTGCAGCAGCCGGTTGACCTGTCTGCCGCCGCGGCCCATCAGACGCATGGCGGCACCCACATTGCCCTGGCCGAGCAACGCGTTGCGATATGCGTTGCTGGCCAGCGCGGACCCGATAAGCCGCGACGCACCGGCCGCACCGGCCGTCGCGCCAAGCCCGGTGAGCAGCAGCGACGGATCGGCCATCGACAATCCCAGATTGGCCGCTCCCGCCCCGATGGCAATCCGCTGCGCCGTGCCGGAATTCGGCGTACGCGGCATGAACTGCGTGCCGATCTGCGCCAGGTCACCCAACGGTGTTCCGCCGGCGCCAAACCGCAGGTAATCCGGATATGCAGCACGCACCCGGTTCATCAGCGCCGATGGTTCGATCTGTCCGACAGGTTTTCCTTCGACCAACGGTTCCACCACGTTGACCATCGCTCGCCACTGCTGCCGCGCCCCACGCAGTCTGCCGACCAGATCTTCCGGCGCGGACCGTTCCAGCAGATCGTCGAACGCATCGCGCAGGCTGTTGGCGAAGTACCGGACGTTGGGGTCCTGGCTTCGCCGCGCACGGCTCAGCGGCGTACCTGCACGGGTAAAGGCCTGATACGCCCGGCCGGTGATCTCGCCCGACGATGCGACTCTCAACGCATCGTCCAACTGCGTTTGCAGCGAACGCAGCGATCCTTCCGGCAGCGGGTCGCGCAACAGTGTCTGTTCGATGTCTGCCAGCCGGTTGATGAATGCATCGTCGACCGTCATCGTCGTTTTCGCGGCGACATCGTCCATGACGCCGCCGATCCGACGTGAAGCCGATCGCAGAACGTCGCCGGTGATATTGTCCGTATTCTCGCCGATGCTGTTCGAAACCGCGCGCGTGAATGCTGCCCGCTGCGTGGCATTGCGCGCCAGTTGCCCACTCCCCGGAATCCCGTCCAGCGTATTATCGACCCAGCGCACCACCGGACTGTCCGAGATCTGGCTGCCCCGGATCGGAATCCCCAGCGCTTCCGCCCGCTGCGCCAGACGTGCGATCTGCGGGTTGACCCCCGGCGCCATGAAGCCGCGCAGCGCATTGGCGCCCGACCGTAATGCCGGCACGATCGCCGCATTCGCAGCCCCGCCCAGCGCCGCCCCGAAACCGATCTGATCCGCCGCATCGCGGTCCGGATCCAGCATCAGTCCGGCAGCGGCGCCCCCTTCCGCCGCACCACGCGCCGCGCGTGCGCCGAACCGCAGCAGCGGGTTGGACGGCGTCACCGCCCCGGAAATCGCCCGCGCCGCCGGCGCCACGACATTGGCAAGCCCCGGCGCCACCGCTTCGCCGATGGCACCGGCCCCGCGCAAGACTGCACCACCGGCGCGCAGGATCGGTGCCGTTGCCGCGATGTTGCCGCCGACCCGCCCGAGCAGAGCCGCCCCGCTGTCCCCGTAATCGCGGATAAAATCCTGCCGCCCCTGCCGGTTCATCTCCTCCGTCTGCCGGGCGGTACTGATCGGCAGACCGGCGGTTTCGATCGCGCGACCCAGCATGCTGTTCTTCAGCGCATCCGTCAGGCCCGACCATTCTGCCGCACCGGCCAGCCATTCCGCCGGCGTGTCCACCACATCGTGCACGCCACGCAGGAATCCCCGTCCCATCCGGCCGGCGAACGTCGCGCCCTGTGCTTCCGCGGAACGCTGCGGCGGTGCCGGAACGCCGGGGGTCGCCGCCCCCGCGGTTCCATCGCCCGTCCCCATCAGGAACCGGTCGATCGCATCGCCCTGCCCCTGCCCGAATGCCGGCGCCTGCGGCGTCCCCATCAGGAAATCGTCTATCGCATCCCGCGACGGGATCTCGGCGCGGGCCGGCACCGCAGCGGTTGCGGATACAGGCGACATTTCGGGCGGGACTGGAGCCGCCGCCGGCGAAGCTGCGTCTGCCTCGGGCGCCGCCTCGCGCGGCGCCGCCACCTGCCCGTAACGGTCCGTCACCAGTTGCAGATAGCGGCGCGTGCGCGGTCCCCAGTTCGCACGGTCGGTACCGCCATGATAGGCAAGAACCGCCTCTTCGGCGTTGCCGTAACGCCCGAGGTTTTCCGCCAGCAGCCGCGCCGCCGCCGGAATCGCCTGCGCCGGATCGTGCGGATCGTTCACGCCCAGCCGGCGCGCCGTGTCCGGGATCAGCTGCATCAGCCCGCGCGCGTTCGTTTCGCGGTTATGTGCCGCCGGATTGCCGCGGCTCTCGACATGCATGACCGAACGGATCAGGTTCGGGTCGACATCGTAACGCCGCGCGGCGGCCTCGATCAGATCGCCGTAATCGTCACCGGGCATCGCGCGGCGCTCCTGCTGCGGGGGGCGCCTGTGTGCTCCGCGCCTGCGGCAGGCGGATCCAGCCGCGCTCCACCGCGGTGCGGAAATGCCGGTTGAACCGTTCGCGCTCCTGCGCGCTCATCTCGCCCACCATGCGGTGCCGGTCGGCGCTCGACATATGCATGGCCTGGAACACGCGCGGGTCGAAATCGCGGTTGAACGATGCCGAGAACTGTCCATACGTGCCCGGTCCGTTCTGCGCCTGCCATGCCTGCCAGGCGGCGTTCTTCGCGGCGATCGCATCGGCGTTGCCCTGCAGCAGCGCGATGATCGACTGGTTCCCCATCCGCGACAGCGCTTCGTGCGGACTGGTCCGCATCGTCGATTCAAGCTGCGCGTTGGTGCCCGTGCCGCCCAGTGCCTGGAACTGCTGCTGCGCCAGCTGGGCGGACAGTTTCACGAACTCTTCCTGCGCCGCGGTGCCTTCCTGGCGGATCTGCATCGCCGACGGCGCGACACGGTTCCACGCATTCACCGCCTCGCGCGTCCATGCCGCGCCCGGCCCGGTGCTGAAGTCGCGCAGCAGCCCCTGCATGTTGCCCAGCGTGGCGCGGATCGTCGGCACCTGATCGGCCTGACGCTGCAACTCCACACCCTGTTCCGCACTGCGCTGCGCGGTCAGCTCCGCCGCCGTCGCCTCGCCGAGCGACGGTCCGGCGGGAATGGCGCCGCTACGCGGCTCGTGCGCCCGATCGCCGCCATAGCGCCCGGACCCCAGCCCCGAGACCGGACGGTCCTGCCCTCGCGGCGCGCGCGGTGCTTCCGGCAGCGTTCCTGCACCGGGAACCGTGCCTTCGGCCGGCGTGCCCACCCCGCTGACCATCGGCCCGGCTTCCTGGCGCGGCACCAGTTCCATGCGCTGCGTCTGCGGATTGTAACGCTGCACAAACTGGTTGCGCTCCGCCACGCCCGGTTGGTTCGGAATCCTTGTATCGGTGACGTTCGGGTTGGTCAGCGGATTCATGTCGACGAACTGCGTAGCGCCGCCGGTCTGCACCGCCTGCGGGCGCGGCAGATGCGCACTCAGCGCCGCAATCCCCCGATCCGTCGTCGCGATCTGCCCCATCAGCCAGCGCCGCACGCCCTCCGGATCGCGCGGCAGCGATGCCAGTGCGGATGCCGCCGCCTGCGCCGAGAACGGGCGCTCGCTTTCCGGCATCCGCATGAAATTGCCGACCTGGCTGACGATGTCTTCGCGCGTCACGTCGGGGTTGCCGGCCAGATCGACCAGCGACAGACGCAGATTGTTCAGGCGCTGCATGCCCAGCGCCGCCTGGGCCTGTTCCACCTGCAGGCCGCCCTGCTGCAGGGCGCGCGCCTGTGCCAGCGCCTGCGGCGCCATGAACCCCGCCATCGGATTGCCGGCGATCGCCGCACTGAACGCGCGGTGATCGACCTCGCCGGTCGCCGGGTTCATCGCGTTCTGCAAGGCGTTGCCGATCGCTCGCCGTGCGCCGGACATCTCGTTCTCGCGCCGCAACTGCGCCAGGCTGCCGGCGGTCTGCACGACCTGACCGAACTGCTGCAGCGGGTTGCCCTGCTGCGTTCCCGGGTTGAACCCGCGGGCGATGCCGGGATCGAGTGTACCGGACATTTGCGCTTCCCCTCCCTCAGCTCGACGCCGCGGCCGTCCACAGGTTCTGCTGCGGCAGACCCTGGTTCGGATTGCCGTACTGGCTCATCAGGCTGTTCATCAGATAGGCGTTGGAAAGTCCGCCCAGTGCGGTGTTCAGGCCGCCCGACAGCGCGTTGGCCGCCCCGATATAGCCCGACGCCGCCGCGTTCCCCGCCGCCATCTGGTTGCCGCCGATCGTCTGCGCCGTCTGCGTGCCCAGATTGGCCTGCTGCGCCGCGCTGTTCTGCCCGAGCTGCGCAACCCCCAGCAGGCGGTTGTAGGCGTTCTGGATGCCCGACTGATACGCGTTGAACCCGGTCATGTAGTTCTGCACATGACCGGACAGTCCCGCATTGTATTCGGCGATCCGGTTCTGGACCTGCTGGTTGTAGGTGTTCTGCGCCAGCCCGGTCACGTAATCGGCAATGCCGCGCGCCTGTGCGCCGGACCCCGTCAGCCCGCTGGCCGACGCACTGTTCATCGTCGCCCGCATGCCCTGGTCGCGGGTGAACTGATAGCCGGGCGTCGCTTCCAGATTTTCCGCCGTCACCGGCACGAAATCCGCATACGGCGTGTATTGTGCATAACCTTTGTTGAAATCCGGGCTGGCGATCAGTTCCAGCAGCCGGTTGCTGCCGATCTGCCCCGCCGCCATATACGGCGCCAGATCGGAACGGACACGGTTGAACATGTCCATCTGCGTGCCGGATGCGGTCTGCGCTGCCTGCTGCTGTGCCGAGGCGGCTTTCTTCGACGCCTTCGATCCGATGACGGACGATGCCACGCCCCCCACCGCCGATGCCAGGCCGACTGCCGAAAATCCCATATGCTCAGCTCCCCCGCACGTGCTTGATGAACAGGCGTTCGTGGGCGTGGTATCCCAGCCGTTCGAACAGTTTTTGTCTGTCGATGTCGGCCCGCGTCTTGCTGTGCCAGGTGATCGATCCCACCCCGCGCCGGATCAGTTCCGCCTCGGCCGCACGGATCATCCGCATGCCGGCGTTGCCCTTGCGGTATTCGCGCTTCAGGAAATGCGCATCGTCGGACGCCATCAGCACATAGCGATAATGCAGCGAGCGGTAGATCAGATGCACGACGTAGCCGACCAGTTCGCCCGCCTGCGTGCGCGCGGTCAGCGTCATCAGCATTCCGGCATCGTCCAGCGTGTGGAACCGTTCCCAGTCGACATCCAGCGGGCGTTCTTCGGGGTACGACGTCACCTCGCGCCAGTGCTCACCGACCAGCGCCCTGATCTCGTCCGCCGCATCCGCAAACCGCTCTGCCTGAAACGTCAGCATCGGCGCAGGATCCTCACATCGTGAAGCCGCTGATCGTCACGTTCACCGCGTTCGCCGCATCGCACACCGCATGCAGCGCGTCGTTTCCGTTCAGCACCATGTTGGAAAGCTCGGGCGCGGTGTACGCCTCGTTCGCCGTCAGCCTGTGGCCCGAGATCACCTGCGTGCCGGCGCCCGGCGCCCCGCCGCTTGCCACGCGATGCACGGTGATCACCACCGTCGCCGCGCTGGTGTTGGTGAACACCGCGCGTTTGACCAGCGCCTGCGCCTGGGCGGGCGTGGTGTAAACCGGTGCCAGCGTGCTGCCGAGTGGCGATGTCGGACAAAGAATTGCTGCCTGAATGGCCATCGTGTCTGCTCCTTACTGAACCCCGAAACCCATGACCGGAATGCCCGCCGCCGCGATCGCGACATCGCCCAGCGCCGCCCCCGTCAGGTCCGGCATGGGAAGTGCATAGGCATGCGCCATGGAAAGCCCGGGCATCTGGTTCGTCGCGCCGTTCAGCACCGCGTTGCCCGCGCTCGACCCGCCGATGCGCGAAGCGGCCAGAAGCGCGTTACCCGGAATGTTCGTGCATACCGGCCGGGTGGCCCCGGTGAACTTCGCCCCCGCCCAGTACCACCCCTTCGGCAGGGTCAGGGGCAGGCCCGGGAACGCCACGTTCTTCACCCCGGTGCTGGCGGTTGGCACCCCGGCGTCGTCGACGGCGACCGGAAACCCGGCAGGCGCGCCGCCGTCGTTTCTCCAGATCCCGAATTTCCCCGCGCTGTCCGCACTGCCGGCGGTGACCACCCGAAAGAACCACGCGGTCATGGCGACATCGCGAAAGATCCGGAACGGATAGAGATACAGCGTGTCCGCAGCCGAAACCGCCCCCGAGGCCGACACGTTGCCATCGAAAACCGGATAGAACCTGCCCGGGACGTAACCCGGATGACCTGCCGTATCCGCCCCGGCGCCGGCGCCCACACCACCGCCATCCTCGATCGCCGTGGCTATGGCTTTCAGCACCGCCGTATCGCATGCATCATCGCTGCCCGCCTGCATGGCGTCCCCTCCCGTTTCCGAAAACATCATCGCCGCCAGCGCCGATGCTGCCGACATACCGGCCGGCGAAAGCGCATCGTCGGTCGGCCCGTCCATCGCCAGCCCCGGGATCGCCGCCACGGCCTGTTCGATGTCGACGATGCTGCCGCCCGCCGCCCCGCCGGTGCGGTTCCACAGCGCGACGAAAAACTGCATCCACGGCTGGGTCAGCAGGCCGGTGCGCGGATCGACGATCATCGCGCCGATCTCGGGGAAACCTTGCCGGTATGCCGGCTGCACGGTCCCGCTCATGTGCCGCACACCGCCACGTCGACATAGGCGCCGTTCAGCGCGGTGCGATACGGCTGCGACCACGACAGCTCGAACACCCTGTCGCGCGCCAGCCCCAGCCTGCGCCACTGCACCGTGGTCAGATATGCGCCGGTCCTGCCCACCGTCTGCTGTACGGGCTCGCCCCAGCTCTGCCCGCGGGTGTCCGACCAGCGCAGCTGCACCTTCGGGTCCGCCAGCAGCAGCCCCGCCGTGCCGACCTCCATATCGGCGATGAACTGGTTGTAGACCACGCGTTTCGCTTCGCTGCCCATGTGCGGGAACGACCGCAGCCGCAGGATCGAAGCGCCGGAATCGAGATACACGTTGTCGTCCAGCCGATAGAGCCGCCCGTTCTGGAAATCGCCCACCACATGCTGGCCATAGGCGAACGCATGACAGTTCGAACGATGGCGGTGCAGATCGCCGCCGGCGTCCATCCAGGCGCGCTGGTGCCACAGATTCTCGACGCAGTCGTAAACCCAGGTCTTGTCCGCCGTCGGGAAGGTCAGCACGTAGAACACGTGTCCGCCGCTCAGATACATATACGCGGTGGCGTCGCTCACCGTCGCGTAACCGTCCCACTCGGCTTCCAGCGCATAGGTGGACACCTTCTGCGGATCGTATCCCACCGCCCGCATCACCACCGCCTGCCCGCGCTCGTTGCGCGTCAGCCAGATCACGGTGGCACCGTCCTTCGCCACCGAATACGGCGCACAGGTGCCGTGTTCGATGAACGTCCCCGGCATCGACGCGAACGGAAACGCCGCCCCGCCCGCGTTGTACCAGACCTCGGTGGTGCGCTCGCCGATCAGCCACAGCTCGCGCTTCTTGACCAGCAAAGCGGCCAGATTGTCCGGTGCCGACGTCTTCTGCGCGTAATACAGCGGATCGAACACCGTGTTGTTCGACAGCGTGCAGTAGAACTGCCTGGTGCCCGGCCGGTTGAACAGCAGGAACGAATCCAGATAATCGACCGTCGCGGCGCCGTAGAACGCCTCGCTGTCGATCACCCGGAACGTCTGGCTCGCCAGATCCAGCATGTAACCCACATGCGTGCCGTCGACGATCACCAGCGTTTCGGCGTTGTCCTTCATCCGCACCGGCGTCGCCGCATCGATGTCGAGCTGCCCGACCTGATGCAGCCCCCAGTCCGCATCCACGTAAAACACCCGCCGCCCGACGACCGCGTACAGCCTGCCGTTCGTCGCCGTATACAGGCCACGCACCGGCGCCGCATTCGGCGCCGCCGTCAGCGTCACCAGCCCGGGCGTCGGGTAATGCGTGTATTCCGCCGCCGCATCTTCGGGGTTCTTTTCCGGATACAGGTTGATGCAGCGCTGCGCATTGGCGATCACGCTGCGCGCGGTATAGGCCCCGCCGTTAAGCGCGATCTTCGCCATGCAGCCCCTCCCGCATCTCGGCGATGGCGATCATCACTGCACCCTGTCGGCATGGGGGTTGTAGATCCCGCCCGCGCTCAGCAGACCGGCGGGCACACGCAGCCGCCCGATCTGCGCATTCGCACCCCGGATGGTGTTCAGCGCATCGGCGGCAAGACCTACCAGCAGATCCGCCTGCGGGATCGGCAGCTGATATGCGGCGCGCAGCCGCAGCGCCAGATTGTAATGCAGCGCCGCCATGTATTCGGGCGGCAGCCGGATCTCCTGCGTCAGCGCCACGAACTGCGGCAGCTGTTCCTTGAAGGTCAGGTGCAGTTCACAGGTCGCGGTCTGCGGTACCGGGTACGGCCACACCCGTGCCATCGGAAACGCCGCGTCGTAGAACACCGCGTTCGGAAACGACGACAGCGCCTTGACCGCCAGGCGGTTGTAATCCTCGCGCGACTGCAGGATTTCCAGCGGCATATCCACCGCGTTGCGCGGAATATCGCCCGCCACGTCGCTGCCGAGCGCGGGCGTGAACATCATCGCCGGTGTGGCGGTATACACCACCTGCACCGCATCGCCGGCGACGACCGCCACCGGCGACGCCGCCACCTGCCATTCCGAATTGCCCGACACCCGCGACACGAACAGCGCTTCGATCGGGCCGGACACCAGCACGCTGCCGTTCTCGGGCGCCACGTAGACGAACGGCGATGCGTCCGGAATCACCTCGACCGGCGGGTTGTTCCTGTGCGCCGTACCGGGGTTCTGGCGCACGAACGCCGCTTCCAGCCGGCTCGGGCGGCTGGGCAGGCTGAAATCGCCGCCCGGCCCCACCGTGTAGCTCTGCCGGCCGGTGCACAGACAGGCCACGTCTACCAGATGCCAGATCAGCCAGCGCTTGCGCGCCCAGGTCGAAACCATCCAGTTCAGCCGCAGGAACGCGTCGTCCACGTCCTCGGCCAGCGGCGTCTGGCCGACGCCCAGCGCGCCGGCGTCCTTCAACGCCATCTGGATGATGTCGAGCGGCGTCGTCATGCGTCAGTCCCGCGCCCGCTTGCGCCGGGCGGTTTTCGCTTCCGGTTCGTCCGTCGCACCGTCCGGTGCGCTATCTGCCGCATCGGCATCCGGCGTTTCGGCGGTTTCCACCGCCGCCTCGACGGCTGTATCCGCATCGTCCGCCACCTCGGACCGCACCTCCGCTGCGGCCACGCCGGTAACCTCGGCCTGTTCCGCCGCCGTGTGGACGATCACCTCCGCGCCGGCCGGCGTCTTCACCCATTTCGGGTATTCGTGGAATTCATACTTCGGGAAATCCAGATGCGCGAAAAGCGTGTTGCCCGACATCGCCGTCTCCTTCCTGCTGCCAGAGAAAACCGCCGCACGGCCCGCATCGGGGCCGCACAACAGCGGGGGGTTACAGCGCGTCGGCCACGATGCAGGCCCATTCCGGACGGACCCACACATAGCCGTACAGGATATCGAGACGCGTGATGAACTGGTCGCTCGACACGTTGTAGGCGGTGACCATGCGCATCGAAACGCCGTCGTAATTCTCGCGCGCTGCCTCGTGCACGCCCTTCGGCAGTTCCAGATCGGCGGTCGCCATCGTCACCGCTTCCGGCGTGAACACGAACGACTTGCGATAGCTGGAATTGGCCGCCGTCACCGGCACCACCGCCGCGTCGTTGGCCGGAGACGCCGTCACCGTCTGGTACTGCACCGGGTTCCCGTCCACCGGCGGCACGATCGCCGGATAGATCGGCACCGAGGTCGCACCCGCCGGCACATGCGCCGTCACCACGAACTGACGCAGCTGGCCGGTGCTCTTCTTGGTGATCCGGTCCACCCCGAACACGCCGGCGATGGTGATGATGTCGCCGGCGTTCAGCGTGCCGGTGATCGCCGTCATCACCAGCGTCGTGCCCGTCTGGCTCGCGCCGCTCACCGTGCCGCTGGCGAATGCCCCGGTCGTGTGCTTGATGACGGTCTGATCCTTCATCCAGTCGAAGCCCAGCGCCTGCTGCATCTGCCCGGTGGTGTACTGACGCGAAATCGACGGCGCAGGGTTGAACAGCCCGGCCAGCGACGCCAGCATGCGCGCCTCGGTGAACGGATCGTTGATCACCTTGCGTTCGCCCAGCGGCGCCGAATTGATGTCCAGCAGCGCCCCCGCCTGCAGGAAGGTCGACGCCGTCGGACTCTGGATCACGCCGCCCGTATCGGTATTGGCGACATAGTTGCAGATCCCGCCTTCGGCACCCTGCATGATGTCGGCGGCCACCGCACCCGCGATGTTGTTCACCGCCGGGGCCAGCACGCGCCTGGAATAATCGTCCAGCGACAAGGTGCGATCGGCGGACGAGAAGCTGACATCCACGCCCTTCTGGGTCGCCACCACCAGCGACGTGCTGGGTTCGGCGGTGTCCTGCACCTGGGCGGCTGCGCCGGTGCGCACGACGTAATCGTTCGGCAGGCGGATACGCAGGCTGGTGCCGATCTTCGCACCCGTATTCGCGAAGGAATCGTCATACTGCGTGTCGATGTTCTGCAGGAACGCGTTGGTGTTCTTCCACAGGCGCACCGCCTCGCGGGTGATCTGGTTTATGGTAAGAAGCTGGTTGGGCATAAGCTCTGCCTCCTGGAGTTTTCTGGTACCGGTTGCACAAGACCGCGCCGAAGAACTGGAACATCTTCGCGGTGTTGCCTGGTGCCCGATGCCAAGCTGAAACTCTAAGCAGGCTGCACTGTCGTCTTTCCCGGACCACGAGCGGAGCGGCATTCTCGAACAGTCTCTAAGCACATCCCGGCGCGTAAGTACTTTTCTTTTTCAACGGCCGTCGGAAACGTGTTCTGGTGAGTCGTATGGTGGTGCGGATCGAGAACCGGCGCGCAGCGGGCGTGGAACACGATCGTGTTCCACGTTCTATGATCTGGTCGTAATTCCCGAATCGTCAGACACTTCGTGTCTAACTTGGAATTACTCCGTCCGTGAGCACCGGAAGCGCAGAGCCGTGCCGCCATACGGCTCACCAGACGGCCGCCAGAATGCGTTTACGCCCGCCGCGCCTGTAGCTGCTCCTCGCGCCACTTCATCCAGTCGGCGGTGCTCAGCTTTTCGGGGTCGACATCGGCATTGCTCGCCCCGCGCACCGGGCGGATCGGTTCCGGTGCTTTCGAGACCGGCGCGGCGGCCGGAGGCTGGGCCGCCTTCGCCGCCAGCTTCGTCAGCTCCATCGCCATCTTCACCGGCGACAGGCGCATGATCCGGTATGCCTCGTCGCGGTCCTGCCCCAGCGCATACAGCACCTTGTGCGCCGCGCCGGTCTCGATCGCGGTTTCCACCAGCGCGGGCGACAGGCCGCCGATGTCACGGAAATTGCCCAGCACGCCGTCGAAATCCGCAAATTCCTTCTTCCCGGCCTCGTACACGTCGTTGCAGGCCTGATTGAACGTCGCGGCGCGCAGTTTCTCTTCCGCCTTGCGTTCGGCCAGCGCATCGAGATCGCTTTCCGACAGGGGGCGCTCCGACAGGGGACTTTCCGACAGGGGCTTGTGGTCCGCAGGCGAGGTATCCTTTTCCCCCTCCTTCCTGCCCATGGACAGAAGTTCGGCCCGCGCTTCGGCTTCGCGGGCGCGCTCTTCCGCCGCCTCCTTCTCGCGCCGCGCCGTCCATTTTTCGGCGGTCAGTTCGTCGATACGCTTCTGGAACCAGGGTTTCTCCTTCTTCTCCCCGCCCTCCGCCGTATCCTCTGCCGCGCCGGCAGCCGCCTGCGCCGCGGCGTCCTGCCCGTCGGGCACGCCCTGCACCTTGTGGTCCGAGGTCTGCGTGTCCTGCGTGTCCCGTGTCGCCTGTTCTTCCTGCGTCCCGCTCATGTCTTCTCCTGTCGGATTCTACCGTTTACACCGTTCAGTGCGTTGCCACCCTGTTGTTCACATCGCGCCCGCCCCGCAGCGTGCTGTCGCGCAGCAGCGCCTCGGCGATCAGCTCTTTCTGCCCCTCGTCCACCGTCAGGCTGCGCAGCATGCCGGCCAGCGCCTGGCGCGCCTGGGCGATCAGCGCGCCGTGCGTACGCGCGACGAAATCCGCCCGGTCCGGGTTCGCCGCATACCAGGAATCGTTCTTCGCCAGCTCCTCGTAGACCGCCGCTGCGATCTCGCGCGCGGTCCGCACCACCAGCACATGCGCATGGACCTGCCGTGCCATATCGTCCTCCCTACAGATGCGTCTGAACGTTCATGAACTTCTCCGGCGCCGCGGGGTCCGGCAGCGTCACCCGTCCGCCATCGCCGGACGTCGCCAGTTCGTGCACCGGCGTCGGGTCGTCCAGCCTGTCGATATCGCGCGGCGCCTCCTCGTCCGGATCGCCCAGCGGCCGGGCCAGCGGTCCCCGGTCGATCGCCGCCAGCCCGGCCTCCGCCCGACTGGCCGTTTGCACCGTCACGCCGGTCAGCGCATCGTGCACGGTCTTTCGCACCATCACGGCCAGCGCCGTCGGGTCCATGGCGTCGAGGAACGCCTTCAGCCGCTCGGTCTCCGCCTTGAACGCATCGACCGCCACGTTGTCCGCATCCAGCCGCTGTTCGTCCGCCTTGTCGGACAGCGCCTGCAACGCCGCGGTCAGGCTGGATTTCAGGTTCTCGACCTGCTGCTGCAGCTCGGCCACTTCCGGCGGCGGTCCCTCGCCCAGCGCCATCGGCGGCACCATGCGGCGCAGCCGTTCCGCCGCCTCGTCCGCCATCGGGAAGTCGCCGCCTTTCAGCAGCAGATCGCCGATCACCGCCACCAGTTCCGGTCGCTGCGCGATGATCTGCCCGAACGCCGCGAACGCCTCCTGCCGGCGCGTCGCGAAATTCGGCCCGACCTCGGCCTGCACCTCGTACTTGCCGATCGCGGGGTTGAAGATGCGCGTCGCCGCCTTCGCCACCGGCGACATCGTGGGCGACATGGGCGCAGCCTGCTGCGGCATGCCCTCGGCCAGCGGCGCTTTCTGCGCCGGATCGATCTCGATATGGCTTTCCTTCCCGTCTTCCGACAGGATCCGCAGCACGCGCGGCGTGTCGTAGATCTTCGGGATCAGATCGAGCAGGATCTTGCCGGTAAAGCGGATCGCCGTGGCCAGATTGTCGACGTAGTGATAGGTCGCCCGCGCCCCGGTGCGCTGGCGTTCCTGCAACGCCACACCGGTGCGTTCGTCGCCGCGCTCGCCCAGCGCCGCTTCGTACTGCCCGGACACCGCCATCATCTCGCGGCTGGAGATCTGCAACCCGTGCAGATACGCCTCGGGCAGTTGCACCGGCGCCTGGCGCACCGGCGGGTCCAGCTTCTGGCCGTTGTCGTCGTAGGCGTTGAACGGCAGGAACGCGTGGTTGACCAGATTGGCGGTCTGGTAATACGTCTCGTAGCCCTCGAACGCCGCCGCCGTGCCGACATACGGCGTCTTCGACTGCAACGCCACGTTCTCCACCGCGCCCGACGACCAGTAATTGTAGATCCGCTGCGGATCCTTCAGCGCCCGGGCATGGCCCTTGCGGTCCAGCGTGCGCTCGATGACCGTTTCCTCGCCCACCACCCGCACGATCGGGATATACCGCCCCGGCCAGCGCTTCATCTCGACCACGCGCGATCCGGCGATCAGATACCACTCGACCTCGTCCGTCGTCGTCGTGCGCGTGCGGGTCTGCGGATCGGCTTTCAGCTCGGTCACCAGCGCGCCGGTCAGATCGCGCGCCAGCACCGATATGCGCTGCCCGGTGGCGGGATCGGCGATCGACAGCAGTTCCTCGCGCTTCTCCACCCGCCGCCAGTATTCGGCGACCCGCACATACTTCGAATCCGTCCAGTCGTCCGATGCCTGCAACGCCGTCCGCCCGACATCGTCCTTCAGGTCCGGGTGCAGACGTTCGAACGCGTCGACCGGGATATCCTCGAACACGAATGCGAACCGCGCATCGCTGCCGTCCATCTCGGCGATATCGGGGTCGAGATAGACCGAGAACGGATCGTGGACCCGGCGGATGAAAATCTCCTGATTGAACGAATCCGCCGCCTCGTAATCGGTCACCACGCGCCAGTAGCCGATGCCGATCTTGATCTGGAATTCGCTGGCCGTGTCGTACGCGTTCGCCGCGTTCGACTGGTATTCGATGTGCCGGACGATCCCTTCGAACACCTGCGCCGAGGCCGCCGTCGCCCCGCCGCCGGTGGCGCGGATCTTCACCGCGGGCTTGTTCTGCCGGCATTCGTTCAGCACCAGCAGGCAGTGCTGGCGCGCCTTGTTGATGGTCAGCGACGGGCGCTTGTCGACATCGCGCGCGCGGCGGATCTCGGCCGGCCACTGATAGCCGTTCTCCGCATCCGCCTCGACGAATTTCAGGTCGTCGAGCCCGCGCTGGCGCGCCACGGCCTCCCAGTCCTGACACAGTTTGAAGCGGTCCTTCGCCTCTTGCAGGATCTTTTCCGCCCGCCGCTTCGAGACCGTCTCCGTCTCCTCGCGCGTGTCCCGCACCGATACGTCCGCGGGCGCTGCCGGCGCCGGCGTCGCGATCGGCAGAAACTGCGCCGGGTCCAGCCCCGCGCCCTGCGGCGTGAACGTCGTCGTTTCACTCATCCGAACACCTCACATCATCCAGGATGGGCCGGACACCGGCCCGGCATAGGGTTGCAGCTTCGGTTTCCCCAGCGTCTTCGGGCGCGCTTCCTGCAACGCCACCGCCATCATCCGGAACGCATCCGCCCCGTGCGACGCCCAGTCGTGCAGCGGCGCACGGCTGACCCTGCCGTCGTTCTTCACGTCGTAGCGATAATGCGTCAGGCACTGCCAGCCGTCCTGGGTGCGCTCCTCGTCGAACACGCAGGTCGGGAAGATGGTTCGCGCCGCGTTGATCCCGTCCTCGATGCCGATCTTCGGCACGATCCGCACCGGCATGCCCACCGCCCGCATCTGCCCTTCGATCGACAGCGGATGCACGATCGTCTTGTGCGCGGCATCGTGCGGCAGCCAGTGCGTGTGATAGGTATAGGGCCGGTCCTGCAGCAGCTTGATGTAATGGCCGATCGCGTGCCGGGTCGCCTCGTAGTAATCGATGATCCGCCGCTCGAACCCGACGATCTGCGCGAACCAGACCGCCGTGTGGTCCGACCGCCCCAGATCCCAGAAGGTCGAGACCGGCTTGCCCGGATCGTACGGCACCTGCGTGCGCCGCCCCGCCTCGACGGTGGCGCGCAGCTCCTTCGCATACACCGCGCCCGCCAGCGTCTGCGCACAATGCCCTTCCCAGACGTTCAGCCAGGCATCGGGATCGCGTTCCTTCATCGCGGTCATTTCCCGGCGCAGCACGTCGGGGAACCACGGATTGTCCCGCCACGAGATCGGCACCACGAACGCATCCGCCGGCGGGGTCTTCACGAACCGCGCAAAAGTCTCGTCGGTCTCCAGTTCCGGGTTGAACGACACCCAGATCTCGGCGCGATCCCTGCGGATGGTGGGAATCAGCGTGTCCCAGCTCTTTTTCGAAACGTTCGCCGCTTCCTCGACCCAGGCGATGTCGATCCCTTCGTAGGACTTCAGCGAATTGATGTTCTTGCGCAGCCCGGCGAACACGAATTCGGTGCCGTTCGCGCCGGTGATCCTGGTGTTCTGGACATCGTAGAACCCGCCCAGCCCCAGCGCGCCGATCTGCTGCTTCAGCAGTTCGTGCACGGACTCGGTGATCGAATTCTGGAACTCGCGCGCACACAGCACCCGCACCGGCCGCGACGCGCCGATCACCAGCAGCGCCCGCGCCATCCCCCACGACTTCGCCGCCCCGCGCCCGCCGTAAAACACCTTGTAGCGTTTCGGCTGGAACAGGCATTGCAGCTTTTCCGGGAATTCAGCCGCCACCTGGGTCACTGCGCCACGCTCTCCCCATCCTGTGCGGACGGCACGAACACCACTGCGATGCCGCTCGGCAGTTCCTCGCCCTCGGCATTGGCGTGATTGATCTGCACCGCCGGCCGCCCGTCGAGCCGGTCGGCAATCTCGCGGATCGCCCAGGCTTCGCCCTTCACCGCCTCGGCCACCAGCCGGTCGGCGATCACCGCCAGCGCCTTGCGCCCCCTGTCGGGGCCTTTGGCCAGCGCGCGGTTGATCGAAAGGTTCAGCGCCTCGACGAAAGGCCGCACCCGCCGGCGTGGCGCCGAATCCTTCCTGCCCAGCGGGCGTCCTGCTTTTCCGTTGGCCATTTTGGAAAAACCTCAATCCGTTGCGCCGCTATTTCTTTTTCATCGACCGGATGGCCGCGCGCAGGCTGTTGTTCCCCCCTGTGCCGGGGGCGTCGCTCAGGCCGCCTGGGGCAGACGCAGATCGGGCCTGGTGTCGGTAAACACCTCCCGGCACGCATACGTCCCGTCGCCCGACCAGGTTTCGGTGCGCACCACATACCCGTTGTCGATCGCCCGCACGCTGACGGTCCGGGACTTGATCGTCTCGTTCATCGCTTCATCTCCTTTCGGTTCACGTCCCGCGGCAGACGGTGTCGCGTCGGGCCGCCTGCCTTTCCCTGTTCGCCGCAATCTCGGCGAAAACCGTTCCGATCTGCGCCACCGCCGTGCGTACCGCAGCGACTTCCGCTGCGCTGCGTTCGCCGCGCGGTTCCGGTGCGGGCGTCGCATGGGCGATCTGGCGCAGGGCGTAGAGCGGAGCCCTGTGCACCCACGCCGCCGGGTCGAGCACCACGCGCACATCGGCAACCGAGGGAAAGAATTGGGCCGTGCGCACCACCTCGCGCAGCGTCCGTTCGGTGAACACCGCCGCCGGCAGATCGGCCAGCAGGTCGGCGAAGGCCCGGGCGCGGACGCTGAATTCCTGCTGCGGCAGCGGATTGCGCACCACCATGTTGATGCGCGCCAGCCACATCGCCATCACGCGCGGCGATACCGGAACCTGCCCCGCCTCGATCTGGCGCAACACCGCTCTGGCCTGTTCCTGCACGCGCACGCTCGGCGGCGGGAACGGTGCGGCCGGGTTCGGGTTCTGCGCCTGCCGCATCGCTGCCCGCAATGCGGGCGGCATCGGCGGTGAGCGCGGCACGACGGGCAACGCCGCGGTTGTCGTGGTTTCGACCGCGGCGCTCACCCGAAAATCTCTTCCGCCTGCGCATCGACGACCGGCGCGCCTGTCCCGTCGCCGGGCGTCAGATCGCCGAACATCGGCGCCATCCACGCAGCGCCGGACCGCGCGGCCGGCGCCGACCGGTTGCCCGGCCCCCGGCGCTCGGCCTCGCTCCGGCACCAGTTGCGCCAGGTCGCCGACCAGTCGGTCTTGCGGCCGGCCGCACCGGGCCTGGCGCGCCAGTAATCGCAGAATTTGTCGGCAATCAGCGGCGGGTCCAGGTCGAGGTTGCGGGCAAAGGCGCAAAGCTCCGGGCCGGGCTGCCAGCCATCGGGAAGCCGCGCGCCACGCCCTGCGGCGTCGGGCGGCACCGCAAGCGACGCGGTGCCGCCGGGCGTCAGGTCGCGCGATGCGGCTTTCTTTGCAACCGACCGAAGGGAGGTTCTTTCTTCCTCTTCTTCTGCCTCTGCTTCTAGTACTGCAAGGGGCCCTTGTAGCCCCCCTTGCAGGGTCCCTTCCAGGTGACCTTGCAGGTCTGCCTGCACTCCCCTTGTAGGGTCCCTGTCAGGTGACCTTATAGGGGACCTGCCAGGGGGCCTTGCAGGTCCGTCGCGATCTTTCCGCTTCGCAACCGCTTTCCGCCCTTCTTCGGACTTCGCCGCATCGCGTACCATGCGCCGCGAATAGATCGCCCCATCCTCCGTACGCTCGAACACCCCGGCGCCCTCCAGTTCGGCCAGCAGCTTCTCGACCTCGCGCTCCGGCGCACTGACGATCGCAGCGAGCTGGCGCGCGGTCGGCACACGGCCGCGGATGACCAGATGCCCGTACGGCGTGGCGCGGTGCATCAACCCGATGCACTCGATCCACAGGCCGCGTGCCGCCAGCGAACACTGGCGCAGCCCCTCGTCGCTCTGCCAGTCGGCAGGCCAGAATTTGAACCAGCGCATCTTCTCGCTCATGGCGCGCTCCTACGCTTAAGCCGGTGCCGGCATGGTTGGTGGAGGCAATAACCGGTATGTGAACCGTGGTTGACATGCCCACATATGTGAACTATGGTTCTCACGTGGTCGAGATCATCAAAACCAACGTGTTCGAAAACTGGTTCACTGCCCTGCGCGACGCGAACGCACGCGACAGGATCACGATCCGCATCGACCGCGCCGCGCTCGGCAATCTGGGCGATGTGGCCCCGGTCGGCGAAGGCGTTTCGGAAATGCGGATCAACTACGGGCCGGGCTACCGGCTGTATTTCATGCAGCGCGGCGCGGTGCTGATCGTGCTGTTGTGCGGCGGCGATAAATCCACCCAGCGGCGCGACATCGCCCGCGCCAAAACCATCGCAGCGGAATGGAAGGACTGACACATGGCCAAAGAAAAAATCACCTTCAGCCGCTACGACACGGCTGACTATCTGAAGACCGAGGAAGACATCGCCCGATACCTGAAAGCCTGTGCCGAAGAAAACGACCCGGCGCTGATGCTGGCCGCTCTGGGCAATGTGGCGCGTGCGCGCAACATGAGCCAGCTGGCGCGCGACACCGGCCTGACCCGCGAAGGGCTCTACAAGGCGTTCTCCGGCGAGGGCAATCCCAGCTTCGCCACGGTGCAGAAGGTCGCGCATGCGCTGGGTCTGGACGTCACGTTCCGCCCGCGTACGCCGGATACCCCCGGCAAGCCGCACGCGCGTAAAAGTGCGCGCAGGCCCAAAGCTCCCCAAGCCGCCTGATCGCAGGTCCGGATGAACGACACTTACTTCGCCCTGCTGCATCCGCCTGGCGATCACTACGCCTGGGGTGTTGCTTTTCCGGACCTGCCCGGCTGCACCAGCATGGGCGACAGCTTCGAAGAAGCGCTTGTGCTGGCGGCCGACGCATTGTTCGGTTATCTGGATGTGTCGACCGAAAGCGATTTCCCCGTCCCCCAGCCCTGTCTCTACGCCGCGCTGATGAAAGATCCCGACGTGCAAGCGGATATCGCCGAAGGCGCAGTGCTGCACCTTGTAACGATGAAGCCCATCGACTGAACCATCGTGAAACCCGTCGTCTTCACACCCTACGACACGGCCGGTTACCTGAAAACCAAAGAAAAGACCGTCATGTACCTCGATGCCTGTCTGGATGAAGGCCGGGACGATCCCGTGTTCATGGCGCATGTGCCGAACGACATCGCCCGCGCGCTGGGCGACATCGCCCGCGCCCGCGCCACCTTCGAACCCCGGGCGGATTGACCGCGCACCCATCAGGCCCGCTCCCCGTCCGGCTGGCGCACGAAGACCCGCGCCAGATGGCGTTCGCACCACGACCGCCCGGGCGCAGAAGGCGCATCGCAGAACGCATGCCCCCTTCCGTCTGCGCCGGTGCCGGCCACGGGAAAACGGCAGGTGGACGACGGACCGGTCACCACCGGTGCCCGGCGCGCCGGTTTCTGACCGGCCAGACATGCCAGCGGCGGCAATGTCGGGCCTGCCCCTTGTGGAACAGGTTTCTTCTCCGGGGCTTCCGGAGCGGGTCGAACCTTCCCCGCCTCCCCGAAACGCGGCCACAGACCGCAGCGCTTCGCATGCTGGACGATGGACGGCAAAGTGATTCCGAACCGCGCCGCAATCTGCCCGATGCCCTGTTCCGCATCGGCCCACAGCAGCAGGAATGCGCGCTGCCGCTCGCCGTGCCAGCGCACGCGCCGATCCATCCGTCGACCATGGTCCGGCTGCAGGGCGGCGCTCATGGCAGCCATCCCAGTTGCGTGCCGCCCATCGCATGGCTGCGATCCCACACGAACCAGGCATACGCCGTCGTGCCGCCCTTGCCGGGCGATTCCCGATCGCCGCGCCACAAGGTCTGGCGCTTGCAGAACTGCCAGATGCGACTGGGCGGATGCACGCTCCACAGGCGTCTGTAACGCGCCGCGCCTTCCAGCCATGCCGTCCGCCCCAGCAGCGCCACCTTGCGCGCGCCCAGCGCCAGTGCGTGCAAGGCGAATTCATCCGCCAGCCTGAACGGCGGGTTGGTGACGATGTCGCAGTGCGGTTCCGGCAGACGGCGCTCCGACAGGAAATCCACACCGGCACGACCATAGCCATGGTCGACCAGATCGGTGCTCAGCACTTTGCGGATGCCCGCCCACCCCTCGATCACTGCCGAAATCGCGCCATCCCCACACGCCGGTTCCCAGACCAGCGGACCGAAGCGTTCGACGCCCAGCAGCGCCCGCGTGCAGGCTTCCGGCGTGCGGTAGAAATCGTCCTTCTCGCGGGCGGGCTGCACGTCCGTCATGCCGCGCTCCGCGCACAGCCGAACCCGGCGGCAAAACCGTGCAGCGCCAGCGCATCGGCGGCGTTGTGATCGGCCGGCGCATAGCCCTGCGCCCGGCACCACGCGGCGACGTCGTCCTTCTTCGCCCGGCCGTTGCCGACCACGCGGGCACGCACCGTCGCCGCATGTGCCTCGCGGATCGGCACGTCGCGCCGGTAGCCGAACGTGTGCATCGCCCCGGCCAGATAGAACGCCAGCCGCGCCGAACGGTCGTTCACCTGCCGCGACGCCGGCATCGCCGCTTCCAGCCAGATCTCGGCCACGTCGAACACCGTGCAGGTGTCCGCCGCCCAGTCGATCAGCGCGCACATCGGTGCGCCCCAGCTGACCGGCGCCGGCAGCTTCAGCACGCCGGACGCAGCGGCGCGCCGCCCCCGGGGGCCCACCGCCCAGCCCGTGTGCGTGGCGAGATCGAGCGCGAGGATCATGCCGCCGGCCGGTCTTCCGGATTGTTCGCCTTCTTCCTGCGCCCCTTGCGCAGCGTGCCGTCGGAACCCAGCTGCTCGACCAGCACCGCCTGGCCCTTGTGCCAGCCTTCCAGCCATTTCACCTGAAACGGCGAACCCGCCACATGCGGGCAGTTGTCGACCGGCTCGCCGCCCTTGCCTGCCAGATACCCGGCATCCTCGGCGTCCCATTCGCGCTGTTCCTGGGTGGCCTTTTCGGTCGGCTGCACGTCGTCGTGCGCCCCGAACAGCGCCCCCTGCGTGCCGAGCGGCGATCCCAGCCACGACAGATACCGGTTCACGTTGCGATAATGCAGTTCGACCTGTGCGGTGTCCTGGCGCGCCATCTGCATCGCCTGCGTCAGGGCGGCCTGATCGATCCCCGCCGCCTTGGCGCGTTTCAGGGCGGCGCGGTAACCGCCCTGCGCCTCTTCCAGCGCGCGCTTCTTGCCCGAAACCTCGCGGTAGAATTCCAGAAACGTGCCCGGCGTCACGTTCGCTACGGCCTGTTCATCCGCCATCCCAGCTCTCCTTCGGTTGTGAAAGTTGCGATCTCAGATGTTGCAGGCGCGCCTGCAGCACCTCGATCCGGTCTTCGGCGAAAGCGGCGATGCGCATCCACATGCCCAGCCGCAGCAGCGCCCATTTCCGCCGGATCAGTCGCAGCATCGGTTCGCCTCGCGCCGTGTGCGCCGGGCGCGCAGCCGGGCCAGATCCGCCACCAGCCGCGCCTCCTCGACGTCCATCAGCAGGTCGTTCAGCCCCACGGCGCGCAGCACCGCATCGGCCACGTGGCGGCTGCGGCGCATCAGCAGCAGCATCGTCCCCGCATCGGGCTGGGTTTCCCCGCTCTGCCAGCGTTGCGCGGTCTTCGGCGACACCTCCGCCAGCCGGGCCAGCACCTTCGCGCTGCCCACCTGCTGCAAGGCATGCATCAGCGTTGCGCTCATCCCGCGCCATCCTTGTCCATTCGTGCGGACAGACATGTCTCTCGGCCTCCTTCACAGTGCGCTTCGTCAGGACGCAACGCGGCCGGATGGCCAAAGAAATCTTCGGGAAATAGCGATATGCCGGCGGATCGCGCAGCCTGCATGACCAGCAGCATTTTGCGTGCAGGAATCACCCCTACACTTTTCCAACTTTGGATGGTTGAAACCGGCAACTTGAGAATGCGTGCGGCATTCCGCGTGCCGTTGAACTTCAAAATGATGTTTTCTGCAGGCGTCATGTCCGAAATTTACGGACAACCAGCAAGAAAATCAAACGAAATTTTCAGACAGACGCAGTGCGACTTTTCCGCACATATAGAGCGATGACCGAATCAGTCACACACGCTTTGAAATCTTTACGAGAGCGAGCCGGTTTTACCATTCGCGAACTGGCTGCTGCCCTCGAACAGCCGGTTTCGACCTACTCGTCCTACGAAAGAGCTACCTACAAAAAACGCTATCTTCCCGTCGAGTTAACCGAAAAACTCATCCCGGTTCTGACGGGCCTCGGATCCCCGCCCATCACCCGCGAAGACGTTCTGGCGCTCAGCGGCCTAAAGGCTGCCACCACTACGCCGGCCGCCCCTCCCACAGCCCCACAGATGACGATCTCTCAACGCGACCTCCTGCGCGCTCTGGGTTCTCGCCTTCGCTGGGTCCGGATATTACGCATTGGCGACTCGGACCCGGCCATCTTTGCCAAAACCCTGGGCTGTTCGGCAGAACAGCTAAAAGCATATGAAAGCGGCGGAGTTCAGTTCCCTCTCTGGATGCTGATAGAAGCCATCTTGCGCCTTAATGTCCCATCGGACTTCATTCTGTTCGGAGAGACTGACCGCCTGAGCAAATACGATCAGGCACAGTGGAATCTGACTCAGGCACAGAAATCAACGAAGAAATCACCCGCCCGCAAGGGGTGATGCACGGACATACCTGTAACTGGCAAAACTCAGGCACACAGCAGGCATCTAAAATCGGTTCTTTTGGCCCCATCTTCCAACCTACAATCTTGTTTTCGCGTAGGCTGGCCAATGTGCCAAAAGTATCCAGAAATCGTGGCAGATGGCCTTCCCCCCAAAATCGTATACCAAAAACGCAGGCCGTAAGTCACGTAATGAGACGATCGGCTCCCACCCCCATTGAATGTAAAGCTGGTCAGTTCCGACAATTAGAATGGGCTCTCACGCTGACTGAAGTCGTGAGAGTATAAGAGCATCTCATGCTACCCACCTCACCAAGCCCATCACCACTGCCCACCTGGCCTGTAGGAAACCTGAGTGAAACCGATTTCGAGCGGTTTTGCGCGGCCCTCATGGGCTACCTTTATCCCAAGGCACAGGTCAATCGGTATGGCAGTTCCGGCGACAAGCAGCACGGTATCGATATTGAAGTCACCTTAGAAGACGGTGTTCAGTACGATATCCAGTGCAAAAGATACAAAAACTTTTCTCCTGCGAACGTGCGTGGCGTTGTCACCGCATATACGCGCACTGCCGGAACCCGCATCCTCCTGCTGTCCTGTGTGGCCACTCCCAAGGTACGCGACGAAATTCGCATCGCCCCTCCCTGGCAGGTCTGGGATTCGGAGGACATCACACGCAAAATTCATACTCTGCCCGTCATTCAACAAGAACAACTGCTCCGTATATTTTTTCCCGGTCAGTACATGTCCCTGCTAGGCAGGCCTGGCCCGAGCCCCTGGCAATCCCCAGACGCCTTTTTCAACGGCTTTCTTGATTCACGACGCCCCTTCTCACATCACTGGGATCTCGTCGGGCGTGATGCAGCCGTCGAAGCTCTGCTGACGGCAATTGCTGCACCATCTCCACGTTGTGTTCAGATTATCGCTCCGGGCGGAAACGGAAAAACACGGTTACTCAGAACGATAGCTGATAGTTTGGCCGTACAGCGGAAACCGGTCTGGTTTCTATCTGCGCATCCACTAACCCCTGCATCTCTCGCCGACCTTGGCTCAGGCCCCAAAGTGCTGATCTGCGATGATGCGCATAACCGCACCGCAGAAGATCTGCTCGCTTTGGCTGACTACGCTGCTCGCCCTTGCAATCAAACCTGTTTAATTCTGGCGCTACGCCCCTACGGCAAGCATCTCATCAGCCAACAAACACGTTCCTTCCCCAGGGAAGATATTTACACGTGCGAGCTGGATATGCTCACGGAACTGCAGATGATTACGCTCGCAGAGGCTGCGCTCGGCACCTACGGTGTTTCCACAGAATATGCTCCCGCGCTTGCCAAAGCCACACGCCATTGCCCGCTGCTTACAGTTCTGGGTGCCAAAACCCTGTCCGCCTCGGGTACCCATCCGGAGTTTCTTATTTCACAGGAAGGATTTGTACAGGATATCTCAGCGCGCCTTCTGGACATGTATCTGGAGCACTTGAATCAACGAACGGCAAACGCTCGCCCTATACTGGATTTAGTGTCTGCGTTACAGCCCATCAAACAGAATCATTGCGCCACTTTGGCCGAGATCACTGGTTTACAGGAATATCAAATTTCAGAAACGCTCGATTTGCTTGAAAAGGATGGATACCTTTATCGAAACGGCAACCGCCTTAGCCTCGCTCCAGACACGATCGCCGACCTTCTCATCGAATCTTGCTGCCTGACGCGAAGAGGAGAACCCAGCGGTTTTGCAGACAAAGTGTTCGGAATACTCTCTCCAGCCCCATATGGCTCCAGCCAGTCTCGCCTTCTTTCAAACTTCTTGCTCAACCTGTGTCGCATGGATTGGCGGCGCCAACAGGGAGAAGTCGAGTATTCCACACTCCCCGACCATATCTGGAATCGGCTGGATCCAATTCATCACGGCAAGGCTGTAAAGCGTATCGCCCACTACATGCCTGAACGTGCTTTCAATTTTGCACGACGCATGTCAGTGCAAGACAGCAACACCCGCGATCTGGCTGCGAAAATCATCGAAAATGTCGTTCCGGCGGATCCGCGCTATTTGCAGGTGTCCTGTTCTTACCTGTGGCAAACAGGGTATCGTCTGGACAAACGAAACGGCTCCCTCCCCAAGCCCATTCAGGTGCTAGCCGATTTTGCCGAACCTGTTTTTATCGATCGATGGAAAAGCACAACATACCTCGAACAAGTTGCTGCCTTTTCAATCCAGAAGATGGGCGACGATGCCTGTTGGCAGCACGATGTCACACCGCTGGATATACTGAAAAATCTGTTGAAAACCGAAGGCGTCAGTGGATATTGGACTGAGTCCGGCGCGCACTTCCTTCCTTTTTTTATCCCCGTAGACTTCATCAAACAGATTCGCCGCCAAGCACTGCAGGCTTGCCTATCTCTACTGAATCATGCCGACTGGAAACGCGCGTATCTGGCGGCTCAAGCTATCGCTGATGCCGTGCATCATCCGCTTTACGACAGCGCAACCGAAGAGGCACACGCAGCATGGTCACACGAGTTTGCCTGGCTTTTTGAAGAGATCCTCAAGATTATCCGTGCTGCTCCCCTATCGCCCTTGGTTTTGTCGACGCTGGCTTTCGCGGCTGCACGGCACGCACGACGCACAAAAGACCCCGCAGCACTGCCCGCAAAAAAGATCCTCGCGCACACAGAAAAATCACTAGAAGCCATTCTCATGCTGGCTTTCCGCGGCAAATATCTGGATACATATTTCCAAGATCTGGAATATCCTGATTTGAAAAAACAACGGCGTAAGCAGGTTCAGATTTTTCAAAATCTCGCGAAACGCTGCTTAAGGGAAGTTCCCGATCTTCCGTCCAGTCTTCTACGCACTGTGTCCATCCTGACAAATCTGCGCGCCCTATCCTTGCGTCAGTATGGGGAAACATCCAGGCAGAACGATCACATTGATTTCACATTCCTGCACACTTTGCTGCAGGCAGATACCTCCCTGATTTTTTCTTTATTCGCGGCCTATCCGAGATCAACACATGAAGATCTTGCTGCGCAAACACTGCGTTTTTCGTTGAGGCACATGCATGCCTGCGGTCAGAAAATAGCGGAACGACTTTTTAAACGCCGCACAAAGAAAAATCTGACCGTATTGGCCGCGGCTTATGGAGACACCTCATTACCGGCCATTACAGACCTCGACAGATCCATCCTGCGGCATCTTTCCACCTGCAATGACAAGTCCATATTATGGAATACTGCCCACGCAGCTTTTCGCAACAAGAATTCTCACCCTGATTTTGCAACAGAACTTCTACTCGGTGCCAACTTGCAAAGCGCAGGCGAAGCCTTGCATTTATATCTTATGTGGCTGCCCAAACCAGATGAAATGAGTGCAGAGCAGGCAGAATCTGTCCTGCAAAAGCTTTCACAGTCCGACGACTTGTCACATCATCAAAATAGCTGGAATGTCGCGGAATTCCTGACCCAATGCCTTCATGCACACCCGTCCGCTACGTTGGGTTTTTTGAAGCAGCGCCTTGAGTACCAGCTAACGGCCGGTCTTGAAAAACACCACTTATCCCTGCCTGAACTGCACGCCATCAAACGCAATACCCCATCCCCGTTCACTGCACATCCAGATGCCGAGCACATGCTTTCAGCTCTCTTCGATCAGGCGCACCGAACGCTGGAACGAAGAGAACAGGAATGGGTATTTTCCAAATTTCTGGCCGCACTGTTTCCGCTGGAGCACCCACGGTTCATCAGATTTCTGAAGCACCGCATTGCCAAAGGGGATCAAGACGATCTCAAGCTGGCAGTTTATGCTCTCTGCAAAGCCGGAGAGCTCTTCGCTGTAAAGCGCCCTGCTTTTTTTTGCATGCTGCTCGATCTCGCGACAGACGCAGACAGGAAAACCGGCACCTCAGACAACACTCTCGCAAGGCGGGTTGAAAGTTTTGGTTTTGCTTCTGGGCTGGCAATCACCCGCTCCGGGTCTACCGGTGAACCAGACCCAACAGATGCTTATCTGGACAGAAAATCTTCCATCATCCTGAAACGTCTACCGCGCGGCAGCGTGACCTATAACTTTTACATGGAAGTCAAACGGCAGGCTCAGCGCAATATAGAAAGGCGAAGAAGTCACTTCGACGACTTCTACGAAGACTAACCAGGCGCGGAAGCAGTCAGCGCGGACCTGACCTGATGAAGAAATTCAGCAAAACGCCTACACTGCCAGCCAATGCGCCGGCAATAAGCAAAGTGACCAATGTGGGCCATTTCGATGTGTGCGGCTCGTCCTTCTGGGCAGAAGGCTCACACAGTTTCAGAGTTCTTTGATCGTCGCTGGACACCAGGAGCCCCATCCCCTCAGCCATCCCCCCAATCCGGCTATAGAGTTTATTCCATGGGTGTCTTTCCGTGATACCTTCCGGAGGTTCCCACTTTTTCAACATTGCCGTGAAGAACGCCAGCGTGGCTTTGCGTTTCGCCTTTCCGTCATTTTCCTGTGGCCCGTTTAAAGCGCAGCCATCACTGTACTCCTCAATGGGGGGCTCAACCACCGAAAGACGGCTATGCAAATGGCACAGCATCTCGGCATTTTCCTGTGTCGGCTCAAGCCGGTGCAACAGCATCCCGGCAGCCTTGAATACCTGCCGCAGGTGAACAGGCCCCATGTAATCGTCAAAATACCCCTCGTCTGTTTCTGCCCACTTTTTCTCCTCATCCCACCAGTAATTTTCCTCTGCCTTCGGATCGATCCTGATGACCGGGGACCCTGCAACCCAACCGCACCACCGTCTCCATTCATCTTCTGTTCCCTTGTCGAATGGTGACTTCCTCAGCAACACATCCGCCAGCGCTTCCGAAGACATGGAAGGGTTCCACAGCGCAGCGGCCATGACTTCCCAATTATCCGGATGCACAAGATCTTCCTGGCGCAGCCCGGCGAATTCCTTCCGATAGCGATTTCCCGCAATCGCCAGCCGCAACGTCTTGTCGCCTCGATCCCAAAGCTGCAGCAGAGATTCTTCATCATCCACGAAAGACGCCACGCCCAGATCGATCAGCGGATCGCCACGTTGCAGCAACGCCTGCACGACGCTGCCAGTCAGATTCGCTTCATGGTTGACCGGGTTGTGAAGCCTCGGTGCGGGGGGAGCCCCCGCATTCTCCCGTAACCAATCATAAAGCTGCGCAGAGGGCGCAATCTCCGCCAAACGGGTGGAGACCAGAGAAAGCCAGGGATTTTCGGAGAAAACTGGTGCACGCATCATAACTGTTCAAGCATCCGGTAGCTCATCCGAAAACGGTATCCTGAGGCACAAAAAAGGCAAGGCAAAGAATCCTGATTTAATGTGCGAAAATTTCGGTTGATTTTATCTCCTATTTGTGCGTAATTTTCGTACAAATAGGAGAACGCCATGCAGCCCACCGCCGCCGCCACCGCATTCGCCGTGCGCCAGATCGCCAGGCACCTGCCCGATATCGAAGACCGCGCTGTGTTCGCCCGCGCGCTTTTCACGCTCCGCGAAGCCGGGAACCAGCTCGACGCACTGGCCCGCACCCGTGGGCTGAGCGGCGACGCGGAAGACGCGCTTGCCGCTGCCGCCATGGCCCTGTCGGATGAAGTCGAGCCCGGCCTGCACACCGCCATGCGCGCGATCGCGCAAGCCGAGGCCGAGCGGCACCCGCCGGAAAGCATCTGCTGGCAGCGCCGGCAGTACGGCACGCACTGGGGGCTGTGATCGTGAGCATCATCACCGACATCCGCTTTGTGCCCGGCGCCGCAGGTCTGCCGGGCGCATGGGCATCGTTCGTGAATGCCGAAACGGGAAATCCAGGCCACAACGCGGTTTGTGCCTCCCGGGCGCGCGACAGGGAACGCATCCTCGGCCCCTTCGGCACCACCCTCACCGGCCGTCAGATCATGGCCGGCATCGCCGCAATCAGCCGCCGCCGCCGGCGTCGCCTCATCCGCCAGATGCTGGCCGAAGCGGCCCTCGCCCTCCTCGCCACCGTCTTGCTGGTGGCGGCAATCGCAATGCTGGTGACGCCATGACCCACCTGCACAGCCCCACCCGTATCAGCATGACCGACCGCCATGTCGGCGCGCGCATCCGCGAACACCGGATCGTGCGCGGCCTGACCCAGCAGCAGATGGCGCAAAGAATCGGCGTCTCCTACCAGCAGTTCAACAAGTACGAACGCGGCCTCAACCGCATCTCGGCCGGCCGCCTGCAGCAGATCGCCCAGACGCTCGGCGTGACGGCCGGATCGCTTTTCACGGACCTGCCGGCGGCCCCGCCCGACGATCATCCGGACAGATCGCACGAACGCATGTGTCTGGAACTGACACGCAACTTCCGCTCGCTGAGCAGCGATGCCGACCGGCGCGCCCTGTGCACCATGGCGCGATCCCTCGCCCATGCCGCCGCCATCGCGGACGGCAACGCCGCCCAGCCCGACGAAAAAGGCGACGAAGAATGACCGGCGACATCGAACACCCCGCCCAGGCCATTGCTGCGGACGCATTCCGCACCGCCACCAAAGCCGCGACGCTCGCCGGTATCGCCGCCGAACTCCGGTCGCCGCACAACCCCGACCAGGACCGGGCGCTGGGGGCCGATATCGCGCTCGCCCTCGCAACACGCCGCGAAGCCCGCGGCGAACCGCACAGCGTCCTGTTCGGAAAGGGTGCGCCATGACCATCCGTACCCGCCGCCGTATCACCCGCGCGCGCAACCGTCTGCGGCATGGCGCCTCTCTCGCCCTCGATCTGGCGGCGTTCTCCACGCTCGCCGCCGTTCTGGCCCACGCCGCCTTCATCCTCTTCATCCGGTAAAAACAGCATGCGATCCCTGTTCAAGAAATCCTTCACACTGGCCGGCAAACGCACATCCGTGGCGCTGGAACCCGAATTCTGGGCGGCGCTGGAGGCAATGGCCGCCGGTCATGGCCTCACGCTGTCGCGTCTGGTCGACAATATCGCCACCCACCGCGGCGACCGGTCCGTTGCCTCGGCACTGCGCATCTGTGCCCTGAGCAAGGGCGCGCAGCCATGACGGCGCACCCACCCGCATGGCACGAGGCCCGGCGTCGCGGCATCGGCGGTTCGGACGTCGCGGCGATCCTCGGCCTGTCGAAGTTCAAGACCGCGTATCAGGTCTATCAGGAAAAGACCGGCGCGCTCGCCCCGCAGCCGGACAACGACCGCATGTTCTGGGGGCGCCGGCTCGAACCCGTCGTCCGGCAGGTCTATGCGGATCAGACCGGGCGCGACATCGTCGTCCCTGACACCGCGCTCCGGCATCCGGACCACGACTACATGCTGGCCAACCTCGACGGCATCGCCGCCGGCGATCGCGTGCTGGAGATCAAGACGGCCGGGCAGGCCACCGGCTGGGGCGAGGCGGGCAGCGCGCAGATCCCGGACCACTACGCCCTGCAGGTCCAGCACTACATGGCCGTCACCGGCCTGCCGGTCGCCGACGTGGCGGTGCTGATCGGCGGCAGCGATTTCCGGATCTACGTGGTCCCGGCCGACCCGGTTCTGCAAAGCGCGATGATCGAAGCCGAGGCCGCATTCTGGCGCCGCGTCGTCGAACGCCGCCCGCCCGAACCCCTGACCATGGCCGAAGCGCAGCACCGTTTCGGCCGTTCCGCCGCTTCCGGGAACGTCGAGGCGGACGCGAACGCCATCGCTGCGGTGCAAAACCTGCACGACCTGCGCCGGCAGATCGCCACGCTGGAAGAACGCGCGACAGCCGAGCGGGCCGCCATCATGAAAGCGCTGGGCGAGGCGGGCGACACGCTGGTCGCGAACGGCGTCACGCTGGCGACGTGGAAGCTCGCCAAGGGGCGGAAGCTGTTCGATGCGAAGTCCTTCGCCGCCGCACATCCGGATCTGCACGCGGCGTTCACACGGCCCGGCACCCCATCCCGCACTTTCCTGCTCAAGGACTGAACCACGATGAACCAGATCACCCAGACGGCCAATCCCTTCGGCAACGGCACGGTCGTGCGTCCGTCTTCCAACGCGCTGGCCGATGCCGGGCAGCAGCGCGAAATCGCCGAGGTGCAGGCGGCGATGGTCATCGCCAAAAAGTTCCCGCGCGAGCAGATCGCCGCCATGGACCGCATCCTGCAGGCGTGCACGCGCCCCACCCTCGCGGAATCCGCGCTCTACAGCTACAGCCGCGGCGGGTCCGAGATCACCGGGCCCAGCATCCGCCTGGCCGAGGTAGCGGCGCAGACCTGGGGCAACATCCAGTTCGGCATCCGCGAACTGGAACAGCGCAACGGCGCAATCCTCGACCGCCTGGCAGCCGCAGGCTTCGATACCGACGTCTCCGAGGTGCGCACCATCATCACGCTGGTCACCGGCGAAGAATCCGGGGATAGGCAGGAATGACCGCACGCACGCCTAACCGTCTACCGGACTGGCCGCGCGGCCTCGGCGCGGATCTGGCGGCTGCCTATCTCGGCGTATCCGTCACCACGCTGCGTGCCGGCGCGAAGCAGGGCAGCATGCCCGCCCCGACGCGCATCACCCGCGGCCGCGACGTATGGCTGCGCGACGTGCTCGATGCATGGCTCGACCGGCAGGCCGGCATCACACGCACCACCACACCTGAAAGCGACTGGGACGACATCTGATGGCCGCAGCCGCGATCGTGCGATTGCAGTATGTCAATATCTACAAGGACCGCTACGGCAAGCGTCGCGCCTATCTGCGCCGGCCGGGCTGGCCGGCCGTAGCGCTGGCAGGCATACCGGGCACCGCCGAATTCATTCGGTCCTACAATGCCGCAATCGCGATGACAGACGGCCCGGCGCCGACAGAGGCGATACGATCGCAACCCGGCACGCTGCATGCACTGGCCGAGGTATGGTATCAATCATCCGGCTATAAGCTGCTGCGCGCCTCGACGCAGATCACCTACCGCCGCATCGTCGAACGCCTGCGGCGTGAGCACGGCGACAAGATGATCGCCGCTTTGCAGCCGCACCACATCCGCCGGCTGATGGAACGGCGTGCAGATACGCCGAACGCGGCCAATCACCTGCTGCGCGTCTTGCGGTTGCTGCTGCGCTATGCGGTGGACATCAACCTGCTCGCGGCCGACCCGACTGCGGGCGTCCGCCGATTGCGTATCGTGACGGACGGCATCCCGACCTGGACCGAGGCCGACATCGCCCAGTATGAGCTTCATTGGCCGACCGGCAGCATGGCGCGACTCGCGTTTGCACTGCTGCTCTATACCGGCCAGCGCCGCAGTGACGTGATCCGCATGGCTCCGCGCGATGTGACCGGCGGTGCACTGACCGTACGTCAGGGAAAAACCGGCGCGCGTCTGCTGATCCCGGTCCACCCCGCCTTGGCGCGCGAGATCGCCGGCATCGATGTGCGCCGCCCGGCCTACCTGCTGACTGCGCACAGCAAGCCATTTGCCAGCAGCACCGCATTCTACAATCGATTTCGCGACTGGTGTCAGGCGGCAGGAAACCGTGAGGGGTTATCCCCGCACGGCTTGCGCAAGGCCGCAGCGCGCCGCC
>JAVBUO010000052.1:0-8782 GCA_031555315.1 Acetobacteraceae bacterium | reverse complement strand
CGATACGTTCGATTTCAAAACGGTGATAAACCTCAGTATCAAACGCTTTTTCGTGCTGACCGCTGCCTTCACGGCCTTTTGGCTGACCGAAGTAGATGCCGCCGGTCAGTTCACGTACGCACAGAATATCGAAGCCGTTTGCTGCGATATCGGCGCGCAGCGGGCCAAACTCTTCCAGACCCTGGTACAGCTTAGCCGGACGCAGGTTGCTGAACAGCTTGAAGTGTTTACGCAACGGCAGCAGTGCACCACGCTCAGGTTGCTCTGCCGGCGGCAGGTGTTCCCATTTCGGGCCACCCACGGAACCAAACAGGACGGCGTCGGCGTTCTCACAGCCGGTCACCGTTGCCTGCGGCAACGGCGTACCGTGGTTATCGATGGCGATCCCACCCACATCATAGTGGCTGGTGGTAATTTTCATCGCAAAACGAGTGCGGATAGCTTCCAGAACTTTCAGCGCCTGTGCCATAACTTCCGGGCCAATTCCGTCACCCGGCAACACAGCAATATGGTAATTCTTCGACATTACACGGTTTCCTTATTGTTCTCTTTATTCTGAGCTTTGCGTTGCAACTCTTTTTCTACTTCAGCGGCGCGCCAGATGTTATTCAGGACGTGAACCATCGCTTTAGCAGAGGACTCGACAATATCGGTCGCCAGACCGATGCCATGGAAACGGCGGCCATTATAGTTGACCACGATATCCACCTGACCAAGGGCATCTTTGCCCTGACCTTTGGCGCTCAGACCATATTTAATCAGCTCTACGTCGTAATCGGTGATGCGGTTAATCGCCTGGTAAATGGCATCGACCGGACCGTTACCATTAGCCGCTTCGGCTTTCACTTCATCGCCGCAGGCCAGTTTGACGGAGGCAGTGGCGATATCGCTTGAACCCGACTGCACGCTGAAGTAATCCAGACGGAAATGTTCTGGCTCTTCCTGCTGCTTGTTGATGAACGCCAGGGCTTCCAGATCGTAATCAAAGACCTGACCTTTTTTATCGGCCAGCTTCAGGAAGGCGTCGTACAGATGATCCATGTTGTACTCATCATCTTTATAACCCATCTCTTCCATACGGTGTTTTACTGCCGCACGGCCAGAGCGGGAGGTCAGGTTCAACTGCACCTGATTCAGACCGATGGATTCCGGGGTCATGATTTCGTAGTTTTCGCGGTTCTTCAGTACGCCATCCTGGTGGATACCGGAAGAGTGGGCGAAGGCGCCAGTGCCGACAATGGCTTTGTTCGCCGGAACCGGCATGTTGCAAATCTGGCTGACGGTCTGGCTGGTGCGCCAGATTTCGTGGTGATTAATGCGGGTGTGTACGTCCATGATGTCTTTACGGACTTTGATCGCCATGATCACTTCTTCCAGCGAACAGTTACCCGCGCGCTCACCGATACCGTTCATCGCGCCTTCAACCTGACGCGCACCCGCATGGACGGCGGCAATGGCGTTACCAACAGCCAGTCCTAAATCGTCATGGGTATGCACGGAGATAATCGCTTTATCGATATTCGGTACACGCTCATACAGCCCGGTGATGATGTTGGAGAATTCGAACGGCATAGTGTAGCCGACGGTATCCGGGATGTTGATGGTGGTCGCACCGGCGCGGATTGCTGCTTCAACCACACGGGCCAAATCTTCAATTGGGGTACGGCCTGCATCTTCACAGGAGAACTCAACGTCATCGGTGTAATTACGTGCGCGCTTAACCATATAAATGGAGCGCTCGATAACCTCATCCAGGGTGCTGCGCAGCTTGGTGGCGATATGCATCGGCGAGGTGGCAATAAAGGTATGGATACGGAAAGCTTCGGCGACTTTCAATGACTCAGCGGCAACATCGATATCTTTCTCAACGCAGCGCGCCAGCCCGCACACCCGGCTGTTTTTGATGGTACGAGCAATTGTCTGTACGGATTCAAAATCACCAGGAGAAGAGACCGGGAAGCCCACTTCCATTACGTCTACGCCCATACGTTCAAGGGCCAGAGCAATCTGCAATTTCTCTTTAACGCTCAGGCTCGCCTGTAATGCCTGTTCACCATCACGTAAGGTGGTATCGAAAATAATGACTTGCTGGCTCATGGGTTAGGTCCTTGTCTGTATTTGGGCGCCTTGCTACGAGCATAAAAAAACCCGCGCAGTGGCGCGGGTTTTTTGTCTTAACCAGAGGAACGATTCAACGCTGAATTTCGCCCGCCAGTCTACCGCGCACAGTGGATGCGTTTAGTAGTAGTAGACCGGTGAAACGAATGGTGCGAATCATGAATCGAGCCCCAGATAAAGTAGATATGCTTTTAGTGGTACTGGATACGCGGATTGATGTCAACCCCTGGGGGGTGAAAACGGCCATTTGGGCCGTTGGGCAGGGAATGTGAAATTAGCTTATTGTGCTGGTTTTTCCCTTCCTGACGATTTTGTTTATCTGAATTATGACAGTAGATTCATCAGCGGAATTATTTGAATATACTTGATTGCAATTGTTTAAACTTTTGAAACAATAACGGCTGTTTTTGAATTCGTTAACTTTCATTAAGTTACCCTGATGCTTTGGCCGTAGCGTACCGGAAGGTGATTATAGTGATAATGAAATGTTAGGGGTTTAAACTAACTTACTGTTAATAATTAATTAAAACTTAAACTGGCGTTAACTAAAGGCCATATTGTTTATTTGCGGTATTTATGTTTTCATTCGACATATAAACTAATTGATATGTTTTTATCTTTTCTAAACATGTTCTCTTGTCTTATACCGGACTCCTGTCACCGTTGACGGGTATTTATATATTCCTAATTTGTAACATTTCTCTTTAGCTTGTTTTATATGCGTGATAAATCATATTTTTTAAAATTATTATTACACACGAGCAAAGGGAGTTTAGCGTGACAGTGGAGCAGGATATGTCTGAAGAAAAAATTGAAAAAACGCCTGCTATTGACGGGGCAAAACCACAGCTTCGTACGGTAGATCTGAACCTGTTAACGGTCTTTGATGCGGTGATGCAGGAGCAAAATATCACCCGTGCCGCCCAGTCTCTGGGAATGTCTCAGCCAGCTGTCAGTAATGCTGTGGCAAGGCTTAAGGTTATGTTTAATGACGAATTATTTGTTCGCTATGGTCGCGGGATCCAACCGACTGCCCGTGCGTTTCAGCTGTTTGCATCGGTGCGCCAGGCATTGCAGTTAGTACAGAACGAACTGCCAGGTTCGGGTTTTGACTCCAGCAGCAGCGAGCGTATTTTTCATTTATGCGTTTGCAGCCCGCTGGATAATTACCTGACCTCGCTTATTTATAATAAAGTGGAGCAGGTTGCGCCAAATATTCAGCTGGTATTCAAGTCATCCCTTAACCAGAACACAGAGCATCAATTACGCTATCAGGAAACCGAATTTGTTATTGGTTATGAAGAGTTTCGTCGGCCTGAATTTTCCTGTGTGCCGTTATTCAAAGATGAAATGGTGCTGGTCACCAGCAAAACACACCCACGCCTGAATGGTACCTTGCTGGAGAACGATATTTATCGTGAGCAACATGCGGTGGTTGCGCTGGATCGCTACGCATCCTTCAGCCAGCCATGGTATGACACGCCGGATAAACAGGCATGTGTGGCTTATCAGGGAAATGCGATGGTCAGTGTATTAAATGTTGTCTCGCAAACTCATCTGGTTGCGATTGCGCCACGCTGGCTGGTTGAGGAATTCGCCGAGCCCCTGAATCTGCGGATCCAGACACTGCCTTTAAACCTAAACTCACGTACCTGTTACCTTTCCTGGCATGAAGCGGCAGGGCGGGATAAAGGCCATCAGTGGATGGAAGAGTTGCTGGTGAGCGTCTGCAGCCGCTAATCACTATCAGGATAAATTTCATGATTATTGTTATTTATCCTGAGTTTCTTTTTATTACCGAAATTTTATTCTGTTGAGATTTTTTTTGCCCTCGCTTTTGGGCAGTAAAAATGCATGAATTACTGTGCCTCCCCCTTTTTAAATGATGAATGCTCAATCCTTCTCGTTATCGTAGTCGATTTATCCATAACAAATATTAATACCTCATATTTCTTCTTTCTGGTTTATGCGCCAGAGCAGGTTTGCTAATTGCCTGCCTTTCGGCGAGCGGTTATGGTAACTGTCACTCTGCACAATAAAAAACAGACGGCGCAGTGCCCGTTTTTCCTGCCTGTCTGAAACGATATGCCTGGAGGCAAATCATGGAGATGTTGTCTGGCGCCGAAATGGTCGTCCGATCGTTAATCGATCAGGGCGTGAAGCAAGTATTCGGTTATCCCGGGGGCGCAGTCCTCGATATTTACGATGCACTACATACCGTAGGCGGTATCGATCACGTCCTGGTGCGTCATGAGCAAGCTGCCGTCCATATGGCCGACGGGCTGGCACGTGCAACGGGGGAAGTCGGCGTCGTGCTGGTGACATCCGGTCCGGGGGCGACGAACGCCATCACGGGCATTGCCACCGCGTATATGGATTCCATTCCGATGGTGGTGCTTTCTGGTCAGGTCGCGACATCGCTGATTGGCTACGATGCCTTCCAGGAGTGCGACATGGTCGGTATCTCCCGGCCGGTGGTAAAACACAGCTTCCTGGTCAAGCAGACGGAAGATATCCCCGGTGTGCTGAAAAAAGCCTTCTGGCTGGCGGCAAGCGGGCGCCCGGGCCCGGTGGTGGTTGATTTGCCAAAAGATATTCTGAACCCGGCGAATAAGTTGCCGTACGTCTGGCCGGAGTCGGTCAGCATGCGTTCCTATAACCCAACGACGCAAGGGCATAAAGGCCAGATTAAACGCGCTTTGCAGACCCTGGTCACCGCTAAAAAACCGGTGGTGTACGTTGGCGGTGGGGCGGTGAACTCTGCCTGCGAAACCCAGTTGCGCGAACTCATCGAAAAGCTGAATCTTCCGGTGGCCTCTTCGCTGATGGGTCTCGGGGCATTCCCGGCAACCCATCGTCAGGCACTGGGTATGCTCGGCATGCACGGTACTTATGAAGCCAACATGACGATGCACCACTCCGATGTCATTTTTGCCGTGGGCGTGCGCTTTGACGATCGCACCACCAATAACCTGGCAAAATATTGTCCTGATGCCACTGTGCTGCACATTGATATCGATCCCACCTCTATTTCTAAAACTGTCCCGGCGGATGTGCCTATTGTGGGTGATGCGCGTCTGGTACTGGAACAGATGCTGGAACTGCTGGCGCAGGAAAATTCGGTTCAGCCGCTGGATGATATCCGTGACTGGTGGCTGCAAATTGAACAGTGGCGAGCGCGCCAGTGCCTGAAATACGACACCCAAAGCGAAAGCATCAAGCCGCAGGCTGTTATTGAAACTATCTGGCGACTGACCAAAGGCGATGCTTACGTGACATCGGACGTCGGTCAGCATCAGATGTTTGCCGCACTCTATTACCCGTTTGATAAGCCGCGTCATTGGATTAACTCCGGTGGTCTGGGCACCATGGGCTTTGGCCTGCCGGCCGCGCTGGGGGTTAAGCTGGCGTTACCGAATGAAACGGTGGTCTGTGTGACGGGAGATGGCAGTATTCAGATGAACATTCAGGAGTTGTCCACCGCGCTGCAGTACGACCTGCCTGTGCTGGTGCTCAATCTGAATAACGGCTATCTGGGGATGGTGAAGCAGTGGCAGGACATGATCTATTCCGGCCGCCATTCGCAATCTTACATGGAGTCGCTACCTGATTTTGTCCGTCTGGCTGAAGCCTATGGTCATATTGGTATACGCATCAGCGATCCGGCAGAGCTGGAGGTGAAGCTCAGCGAAGCGCTGGAGCACGTCAAAAATAACCGCCTTGTCTTTGTCGATGTCGTGGTAGATGGAACAGAACATGTTTATCCGATGCATATTCGCGGCGGCGGTATGGATGAAATGTGGTTAAGCAAAACGGAGAGAACCTGATATGCGCCGGATATTATCTGTATTACTGGAAAACGAGTCCGGTGCGCTGTCACGCGTGATTGGGCTCTTTGCACAGCGCGGCTACAACATTGAAAGTCTGACGGTTGCCCCGACTGACGACCCGACGCTCTCCCGCATGACCATCCAGACGGTGGGTGACGCCAAGGTGCTGGAGCAGATCGAGAAGCAACTGCACAAACTGGTCGATGTCCTGCGCGTCAGCGAGTTGGGGCAGGGCGCTTACGTTGAACGTGAGATCATGCTGGTAAAAATTCAGGCCACTGGTTATGGGCGTGAAGAGGTGAAGCGTAACGCGGATATTTTCCGTGGGCAGATCATCGACGTCACCCCGTCTATTTATACGGTTCAACTGGCTGGCACCAGCGATAAACTGGATGCATTTCTCGCCTCGGTGCGGGATGTGGCAAAAATTGTCGAAGTGGCGCGCTCGGGTGTCGTGGGGCTCTCCCGCGGCGACAAAGTGATGCGTTAAGGACGAAAAGTTCGCCTCTCTCTTGCCCGGTGTGAATGACCGGGCTTTTTTTTGTATACCGATGCCATAACTCCGATAAAAGCGGTTGCTGCTCGGGCTATTCTGCGATTAGATGTTACAAGAATTAGCCATAACCCTGACAAGGTCATGGACTCTTTTATTATTTTTAAGGGGCAATTGTGAAACTGGATGAAATCGCCAGGCTAGCCGGCGTGTCACGAACCACGGCAAGCTATGTGATCAATGGTAAAGCGAAGCAGTATCGCGTCAGCGATAAGACCGTTGAGAAAGTCATGGCAGTGGTTCGTGAACATAACTACCATCCGAATGCCGTAGCGGCAGGCTTGCGCGCCGGACGCACCCGTTCAATCGGACTGGTGATCCCGGATCTGGAAAACACCAGCTATACCCGCATCGCAAACTACCTCGAGCGCCAGGCGCGCCAGCGCGGTTACCAGCTGCTGATCGCCTGCTCGGAAGACCAGCCCGATAATGAAATGCGTTGCATTGAGCACCTGCTGCAGCGCCAGGTTGATGCCATTATCGTGTCGACCTCGTTACCCCCTGAGCATCCGTTCTATCAGCGCTGGGCGAATGATTCATTTCCGATTGTCGCTCTCGACCGTGCGTTAGATCGCGAGCATTTCACCAGTGTCGTGGGTGCCGATCAGGAAGATGCCGAAATGCTGGCGGCGGAACTGCGTACTTTCCCGGCTGAGAATGTCCTTTATTTAGGCGCATTGCCTGAGCTTTCCGTGAGCTTCCTGCGTGAGCAAGGTTTCCGCACTGCCTGGAAAGACGATCCCCGCGAAGTGGATTTCCTCTATGCCAACAGTTACGAGCGTGAAGCCTCGGCACAGCTGTTTGAGAAGTGGCTGGAAACCCATCCTATGCCTCAGGCGTTGTTCACCACTTCGTTTGCGCTGTTGCAAGGGGTGATGGACGTAACGTTACGTCGTGAGGGCAAACTGCCTTCGGATCTGGCGATTGCCACCTTTGGCGATCATGAACTGCTCGATTTCCTGCAATGCCCGGTGCTGGCTGTGGCACAGCGTCATCGCGACGTGGCTGAACGGGTGCTGGAGATTGTGCTGGCGAGCCTTGATGAGCCGCGTAAGCCAAAACCAGGTCTGACACGGATCCGCCGTAACCTTTACCGTCGCGGTGTGTTAAGCCGTTCGTAAGGGTCTCAGGGCAGTCAATGCTGCCCTGAATTTCACACGCTTAATCACCCGATTAATTCCCATACTCTTTTTAAGATAATTCCTTAAAAATCATTGCCTGCTAATCTTTTTAATTCCCATCGCTATTTAAAATTGGGTTTCATGTTTATTTAATTGTCATTAATGATGTGAATTGTATTATTTTGTTACATAACTGATCCCCAATGCTGAATTAACAGCCATTTTTTCACCTCTGGTTTCATTGAGCGCACCTGCCTGACAGGCGCCTGGCGCCCGCATTGCAACTGGCGCTGTTATCCCCCGGCAATATGGCTTAAAATGCCGCCCGCGTCGCAAACTGACACTTTATATTTCCCTGCGATGAGGTGAGTTATTTTTAACGCGGATATCTATATTCGGGTTTTTTCTTACAAATATTCATCACGTTAATTTGCCTCGCCGGTTGCGCAGTTAATAACCGGGTCAGGATACATTCGGAAATCAGATGCATTTAGACTGGCGTCGCGGAAGTCCTGGCTTGACAAGCTTTTCCATCGCTCCGTAAACTCCTTTAAGTGGGAATTTGTGGGTTAAAGTGGTGAGGAGGGGTGAGACTGGCATGTTCCGTGGAGCGACGTTAGTCAATCTCGACAGCAAAGGGCGGTTATCGGTACCAACCCGATATCGCGATCAACTGAACGAGAGCGCTTCAGGTCAAATGGTCTGCACCATTGACATCAACCACGCCTGCCTGCTGCTTTACCCCTTGCCTGAATGGGAAATCATTGAGCAAAAGCTGTCTCGACTGTCGAGCATGAACCCGCAGGAACGCCGCGTGCAGCGGTTGTTGTTGGGTCATGCCAGTGAATGTCAGATGGACAGCGCGGGCCGATTGTTGATCGCCCCGGTGCTGCGGCAACACGCCGGTCTGACAAAAGAAGTGATGCTGGTCGGACAGTTCAATAAGTTTGAACTGTGGGATGAAACGGCCTGGTATCAACGGGTCAAGGAAGATATCGACGCTGAGCAGTCTGATTCCGCAACTATGTCGGAACGATTGCAGGATTTGTCTCTATAAATATGATGGAAAATTATAAACATACGACGGTGCTACTGGATGAGGCCGTCAACGGCCTGAATATTCGTCCTGATGGCATCTATATTGATGGCACTTTTGGCCG
>JAVBUO010000014.1:0-4912 GCA_031555315.1 Acetobacteraceae bacterium | reverse complement strand
GCGAGGTGGCGTATATTACGCTTTCCTCTTTCAGAGTCAAGCGATTATTTTCGCTTTTCTCTTCAACCGACCCGGCTGTTTGTGTGAAGTGATTCACATCTGCCGTGTCGATGGAGGCGCATTATAGGGAGTTCTCGAGCGGTGACAAGCGGAAAACGACAATTTTATTTCAACCGCTCACCTTTTCGCCATAACGCCTATTTTTGCTGCTTTCTGATGGTTTCCGGCAGTTCCGCCAGGCTATTAATCACCCAATCGGCTGCATTTTCAGCTTCTGCCGTGACGGGTTTACCGGTACGTACCAGAATTTTGTGAGTTACACCTGCAGCGGCAGCAGCCTGCATATCCTCAAGTTTGTCACCCACCATATATGAAGCACTCATATCTATATGAAGGAACTCTTGTGCTGAGATGAACATGCCCGGATGCGGTTTACGGCAATCACACGTCTGACGATACTCTTCTACTGTTCCTTGTGGATGATGAGGACAATAATAGATACCGTCCAGGTCAACGCCACGATCGGCCAGCGACCAGTCCATCCATTCAGTTAAGGTTTCAAATTGCGTTTCGGTGAATTTACCGCGCGCGATGCCTGACTGGTTGGTTACCACCACCAGCGCAAAACCCATCTCTTTTAATTCACGCATGGCTTCAATAACGCCCTCGATGAATTCAAATTCGTCAATCTCATGTACGTAGCCATGATCGACATTAATCGTGCCATCACGATCGAGAAAAATTGCGGGTACTGATTGTGCCACCGGTTTGCTCCTGAAAAGGGATGTCTCATTAGTATCTCATGAATCCCTGCGCAATAAAGTGCTCATCGCGCAGAGTTGGATTGATTTAGACGTCTGGATGCCTTAACATCCATTTTGTTGACGGTCATCGCCCGTATAAGGCAGCAGAAAATGCCACGGCTAACTTACATACGATAAAAATAATCTAATGATTAAACTTTCGAATATCACCAAAGTGTTCCAGCAAGGGAACCGTACCATTCAGGCGTTGAACAACGTTAGCCTGCATGTTCCGGCTGGGCAGATTTATGGCGTCATTGGTGCCTCAGGTGCAGGTAAAAGTACGCTCATTCGTTGCGTTAACCTGCTCGAACGTCCCACTGATGGTCAGGTTCAGGTTGATGGCCAGGAGCTGACAACCCTTTCCGAAACGGAATTGACGAAAGCACGCCGCCAGATTGGCATGATCTTCCAGCACTTTAACTTGCTCTCTTCCCGCACCGTGTTCGGCAATGTCGCTCTGCCGCTGGAGCTGGACAATACGCCTAAAGACGAAATCAAACGTCGCGTCACCGAACTGTTGGATCTGGTTGGTCTGAGCGATAAGCATGATACCTTCCCGGCGAACTTATCCGGTGGACAGAAACAGCGCGTAGCGATTGCCCGTGCACTGGCAAGCAACCCAAAAGTATTGCTGTGTGATGAAGCCACCAGCGCACTGGATCCTGCGACGACGCGTTCAATTCTGGAACTGTTGAAAGACATCAACCGTCGCCTGGGGCTGACCATTCTCCTTATTACGCACGAGATGGACGTTGTAAAACGCATCTGCGACTGCGTAGCGGTGATCAGCAATGGTGAATTGATTGAACAAGACACTGTCAGTGAAGTGTTCTCTCATCCGAAGACACCGCTGGCACAACAGTTTATTCAGGCCACCCTGCATCTGGACATTCCGGAAGACTATCTGGCACGGCTGAAGAATCAGCCCGAAGCGGACAGTGTACCCATGCTGCGGATGGAGTTTACCGGCAAGTCAGTGGATGCTCCGCTGCTGTCTGAAACCGCTCGTCGTTTCAACGTGAATAACAACATTATTAGCGCGCAAATGGACTACGCTGGCGGCGTTAAGTTCGGCATCATGCTGACCGAAATGCATGGCACACAACACGACACGCAAGCCGCTATCGCCTGGCTGCAAGAGCATCATGTAAAAGTAGAGGTACTGGGTTATGTCTGAGGCAATGATGTGGTTGCTGGCACGTGGCGTATGGGAAACGCTGGCGATGACCTTTGTATCCGGCTTTTTTGGTTTTGTCATCGGGCTGCCGGTAGGTGTGCTGCTGTATGTCACCCGCCCGGGTCAAATTATTGAGAACGCAAAACTGTATCGCACGCTTTCAGCGCTGGTGAACATCTTCCGTTCAATTCCCTTCATTATTCTGCTGGTGTGGATGATTCCATTCACCCGCGTTATTGTGGGAACCTCTATCGGCCTGCAGGCAGCCATCGTTCCCCTGACAGTAGGTGCTGCGCCGTTTATCGCCCGTATGGTGGAAAACGCGCTGTTAGAGATCCCGTCGGGCCTGATTGAAGCATCACGCGCCATGGGCGCAACGCCAATGCAGATTGTACGCAAAGTTTTGCTGCCAGAAGCGCTACCAGGTCTGGTCAATGCAGCAACTATCACACTGATTACCCTGGTCGGGTATTCTGCAATGGGCGGTGCTGTAGGTGCAGGCGGTTTGGGTCAAATCGGTTATCAGTATGGTTACATTGGTTACAATGCCACCGTCATGAATACCGTACTGGTCTTACTGGTTGTACTGGTTTACCTCATTCAATTCTCTGGCGATCGTATCGTCCGGGCTGTTACGCACAAATAACGTTACACAACACAAACTCGACGAGTTAAGGATAAAAACATGGCGTTTAAATTGAAGACCTTTGCTGCAGTAGGCGCGCTGATCGGCTCTCTGGCACTGGTGGGCTGCGGCCAGGACGAAAAAGATCCAAACCACATCAAAGTGGGCGTTATCGTCGGTGCGGAACAGCAGGTTGCTGAAACGGCAGTAAAAGTGGCAAAAGAGAAATATGGTCTCGACGTTGAGCTGGTTACCTTCAACGATTACGTTCTGCCTAACGAAGCGCTGAGCAAAGGTGATATCGACGCGAACGCCTTCCAGCACAAACCGTACCTGGATCAGCAGATTAAAGATCGTGGGTATAAACTGGTGGCAGTAGGTAATACCTTCGTTTACCCAATCGCGGGCTATTCCAAAAAAATTAAATCGTTAGATGAGCTGCAGGACGGTTCCCAGGTCGCGGTACCAAACGACCCAACCAACCTTGGCCGTTCCCTGCTGCTGCTGCAGAAAGTGGGCCTGATTAAACTGAAAGACGGTGTTGGCCTGCTGCCGACCGTTCTGGACGTGACTGAGAATCCAAAAAACCTGAAAATTGTTGAGCTGGAAGCACCACAGCTGCCACGTTCTCTGGATGACGCGCAGATCGCCCTGGCCGTTATCAACACTACTTACGCTAGCCAGATTGGTCTGACCCCAGCGAAAGACGGTATCTTCGTGGAAGATAAAGACTCTCCGTATGTGAACCTGGTCGTTTCTCGCGAAGACAACAAAGATGCAGAAAACGTGAAGAAATTCGTCCAGGCATACCAGTCTGATGAAGTTTACCAGGAAGCAAACAAAGTCTTTAACGGTGGTGCAGTTAAAGGCTGGTAATCTGACCTTTGTGTAATATCATTCAGGACGGGCGAAAGCCCGTCTTGTCATTTATGCAGGCAACTGATTCAATATCTGACGTTTTGATTATTTATTGAGGAAATATTATGCGTGCTTTACCGATCTGTCTTTTAGCACTGATGCTGAGCGGCTGTTCTATGCTAAGCAGATCTCCTGTTGAACCTGTTAAAAGCACTGCAACCCCACCTAAAGTGGAACCTGAAAAGCCGAAGGCTCCGCGCCCTGCGCCAGTCAGAATCTACACCAAAGCTGAAGATTTAGTGGGTAAACCTTTCCGCGATCTGGGTGAAGTTTCAGGCGACTCTTGCCAGGCCAGCAATCAGGACTCGCCACCGAACATCCCTACTGCGCGTAAACGCATGCAGGTCAATGCCTCGAAGATGAAGGCCAATGCTGTTCTGCTGCACAGCTGTGAAGTGACCAGCGGTACGCCAGGCTGCTACCGTCAGGCTGTTTGCGTAGGTTCTGCCCTTAACGTTTCGGCAAAATGAGTGCATTCCAGTTCGAGCAGATAGGCGTCATCCGCTCCCCTTATAAAGAGAAGTTTGCCGTGCCGCGCCAGCCCGGGCTGGTAAAAAGCTGTGGCGGCGAACTCCACTTGATTGCTCCGTATAATCAAGCTGATGCCGTGCGCGGGCTGGAAGCGTTTAGCCACCTGTGGGTGTTGTTCATCTTTCATCAGACCATGGCTGGCGGCTGGCGTCCTACTGTGCGCCCGCCTCGTCTTGGCGGTAACGCCAGAATGGGCGTGTTTGCGACCCGTTCCACCTTCCGTCCCAATCCTGTCGGCATGTCACTTGTCGAACTTCGCGGCATTCGTTGCCAGAAGGATCATGTGATCCTTGAGCTTGGCGGGCTGGATCTGGTCGATGGTACACCGGTGGTAGATATCAAACCTTATCTGCCCTTCGCCGAAGCCCTGCCGGATGCGCGTGCCAGTTACGCTCAGCAGGCTCCTCAAGCTGATATGCCGGTGTATTTTACTGAAGCGTTGGCCAGCCAGTTATTACAGCTGGAAAAGCGCTACCCTCGCCTGCGGGAATTTATCGTCGACGTGCTGGCGCAAGATCCCCGCCCGGCCTATCGCAAAGAGGAAGAGGCTGGAAAAACCTACGCCGTCCTGCTGCTTGATTTCAATGTTCGCTGGCGCGTAACGGCGGCGGGCTTTGAAGTGTTTGCCCTGGAGCCGCAGTAATTTTAGTCTCCTCTCTTTTGGCATCTTTGCCACACTGGTAAACTAAACCACTTTTTTTGTGTCAGGCTGCCTGCCAGCCTGTTCCAATCGTCGAAATGGAACCGTAACAACATGCGTACTAGCCAATATCTGCTCTCCACTCTGAAGGAGACACCTGCCGACGCTGAAGTCATCAGCCATCAGTTGATGCTGCGCGCCGGGATGATCCGCAA